>NZ_JBFWOY010000011.1:0-160753 GCF_050250275.1 Pseudonocardia sp. | reverse complement strand
GACATCCGAGCCTGGATCGCGACCTGGAACGACAATCCCCGCCCCTACGTCTGGACCAAGACCGCTGACGACATCCTCGCCAGCATCGCCCGATACTGCACCAAGATTAACGACTCACGACACTAGCTGTCGATGAGGGTGCGGGCGCGGTCGAACAGTGTCACCGCAAGATCGTGCAGTCGCGCGCCGATGTCGACAGGCCCCTGGCCGGCGTCCGCCCGCGCCTTCGACCCCTCCAGCAGGACTCCCAGTCGGTAGCAGGCCACGACCCGGTACCACGGGAGATCCGTCAGGTCTCTGCCGAGGACGTCGGCGTAACGCTCGATGATCTCGGCAGCGGTGGGAAGGTGCTCGAGCCGGCGCCGGGGCGCCACCGCGTCGCGTCCGTCCGGCCAGGTCGCCAGCAGGTGCGCCAGGTCGAGCAGGGGGTCGCCGATGGTCGCGAGCTCCCAGTCGACGATCGCCGCCACCTGCAGGCGCGCGGGGTCGAAGACGAGATTGTCGATGTGGAAGTCCCCGTGCACCACGCCCGGCCGGAAGGACGACGGGCAGTTCGCAGCGAGCCACGATCCGATGCGGTCCACGTCGCCCAGCGAATCCACGCCGCGGTAACCCGGGAGCTGGGAGTAGGAGTGGAGCTGGGCACGCCATCTCGGCGCCAACCGGGCCACCCAACCCTCCGGTTTCCCGAGGTCCGACAGCGCAGCCGGGACGCCGATCCTCGCCAGTGCCGCAAGGCTGTCGACGACCGCCAGGCCCAGAGATTCACCGCCATGCCTCGCGTTGGCCGCTCCTGCGAGCGCACGGTCGGCGTCGACTCCGGGCACCCGCGCCATCAGCAGGAACGCGGCGCCGAAGACCTCCACGTCCGAGCAGGCGCCGATGAACCGCGGGTGCGGGACGTCACTCGAGCTCAAGCCGGCCAGGACGCGCGCTTCACGCAGGATCGACCGGTCGCTGTCCGAGCGGCTGTGCCACGACGGTCGGCGGAGCACGAACTCTCGATCCCCCTGCTGCAGGTGCAGGAGTACGTTCTGCGAACCGCCGGTCAGCCTCCTGATGAGCACGACCGGTCCCGACCCGAGTCCGGCGTCATGCATCCAGGTGGCGAGCAGCTGGAGCCTGGCGCGGATCTCCGCTTCCGATGGGGAGCCGTTGCGGGCCATCACCCGCCGCCCAGCGCGCCGTAGATGCCACCGTCCACGTCGAGCACCGCGCCGCTGGTGAAGCTCGACGCGTCGCTGAGCAGATAGACCACCGTTCCGACGATCTCGTCGGCGGCCGCGCCCCTCTTCAACGCGATCCCGCGACGCGCCGCGTCGCGGAACTCGTCCGTGTGGAACCAGCCCGCGGAGGCGTCCGTGTCCGTCGGCCCCAGACCGATCGCGTTGACGCGCACCTCAGGTCCGTACTCGATGGCGAGAGCCATGGTCAACGTGTTCAGTCCGGCTTTGGCGGCGCCGTAGATCGGGGCGAGGGTCCCGGGAGCTCGCGCGGAACCGCTGGAGATGTTGACGATGACCCCTGCGCCGGCGCGCTTCATCCGGTCGCCCACGAGACAGGCCAGACGGAAGGGCCCCTTCAGGTTGACCGCGACGGTCGCATCGAACAGCGGCTCCGAGATGTCGATCATTCGCGGCGCTACCGGGGCCTTGCCCGCGTTGTTCACGAGGCCGTCGATGGTGCCGAACTCGTCGTAGGAACGGCGCACCAGCTCTTCGACCTGTTCCCAGCGCCCGACGTGGCACGGCACGGCTATGGCCCGGACGCCGAAGCGTCGCGCTTCCGCGGCAACCGCCTCGCATGCCCCGGCCGTCCGGCTCGAGACGACGACGTTGGCGCCGGCTGCGGCCAGGCCGAACACGAACGCACGACCGAGCCCTCGCGTGCCCCCCGTGATGATCACGTTCTTGCCCTCGACGGAGAACCGTCCGTCCACTGCACCAGCCATCACAAGTACTCGCTCCCTGTCGCTCGACCGCCGGAGGTCCTCGCTGCTAGCGGGCGAAGTCCCAGCCCGGACCGCCCCCGGCGTACGCCTTCAGGAGCAGCCGCCCCACCCGGTCGATGTGCGCCTCGTCCGGGCCGTCCGCGATGCGGAGCTCGCGACCACCCATGCGGGACAGAGGGTTCTCATCGAAGAGGCCGTAGGCACCGTGGATCTGCACCGCTCTGTCGACGACGCGCCCGACCATGCGCGTGCACTCGACCTTGATCGCGCTCAGCTCCACTCGGGCCTGCTCGCCCCGGTCGAGCTTCTCCGCCGCGTCGAGGACCATCAGCCGACACGCCTGGATCTCCTGGTACGACCGGTAGGCAGCGAGACGGGTGAGCTGCTTGTCCGCGAGGGGCCGGCCCGACAGGATGCGCGCGTTCGCGCGGGCGCACATCATGTCGAACGCCCGTTGCGCCATACCCAGGGTGCGCATGCAGTGGTAGATGCGGCCCGGTCCGAGCCGCTCCTGCGACTGGACGAAGCCCTCACCGCGCTCACCCAGGATGTGGTCGGCCGGGATCCTGCAGTCGTCGAGCTCGATCTCCCAGTGGTCGCTCAGCGCGTGGTCGGTGATGACCTCGCGGACCAACCTGAGCCCCGGGGTGCCCATGGGCACGAGGAACATGCTGAACCGGCGGTGCGCCGCTGCGGACTCGTCCTCCGACCTGGCCATCACGATCACATACCTGGACCAGTTCAGCAGGCTGATGCACCACTTGCGCCCGTTGAGGACCCACTCGTCCCCCTCGAGCGCCGCCCGCGTCGCGAGCTGGGTCGGATCACTGCTCGCGACATCGGGCTCGGTCACCGCGAACGCGACCTCGAACTCGCCTGCAACCAGGCCGGGCAGGAGTCGCTGCTTCCACTCGGGACCGGCCCGCAGCTCGAGGAGCTTCGCCGTCTGCAGCGTCGCCGTTCCCAGCGCGAAGTTGGCTACTTCCGAGCGCCCGACGACCTCGCAGATGAAGCTGTAGTCGACGAACGAGAGCCCGCCGCCGCCGTACTCCACGGGATGCCCCAACGCCCAGAGGCCGCGTTCCTTCGCCTTCTCCGCGAGCCCGCGCATGAGGTCTGTCGGGCCCGCCGGGAGCCTCTGGAACGCCGCCTCCGTGGGATAGCACTCGTCCTCGACGAAACGCAGCACCTTCGTGCGCAGGTCGCGGACCGACTCGGGCACTTCGAACATGGACGGTCTCCTCGGGAACTGACTGCGCGCACGATCGCCCCTCAGCAGTGGCCGCGCCGCGTTCCGCGGCCGCGGACAGAGCGATCGCCGCTGTCACCGGCGATACCCCGGACCGGGGTGGACGCGTGCCGACCACCACCTCGGTTCCGGCACCGGGGGAACCTGGCCGATCAGCGCGAGCTGCGTGTGTTCTGGTCGCGGAAACGCCGTCGTCCCTCGGAAACGGACGGCGGCCGCAGGGGTGTGAGGCCGGCGAGCTCGTCCCGTCGGCCGGCGCGGTCAGGCGCCCTGCTCCGCATCCAGCATCGCGGCAAGCCGCGCTCGGTGCCCTGTCGCGTCACCGAAGAGGAGCTGGTTGGACTTGGCCCGACGGAAGTACAGGTGCGCCGGGTGTTCCCAGGTGAACCCGATACCGCCGTGGATCTGGATGTTCTCGGTCGTGCAGGTGAAGTACGCATCGCCACTGAGGGCCTTCGCCATCGCCGCCGCCTTGGGCAGGTCGTCCGGCTTCGCCACCGCTACGTCCTGCCCCGACAGCATCAGCGAGCGGGCCAGCTCGAGTTGCGTGAGCATGTCTGCGCACTTGTGCTTGATCGCCTGGAACGACCCGATCGGCCGCCCGAACTGTTCGCGGAGCTTCGCGTACTCGACGGACATGTCGAGCACGCGCTGCGCTCCGCCGACGTTCTCTGCCGAGAGCGCCACCAGGGCGAGGTCCCGGACTGCGCACAGGTGGTCCCGCGCATCCCCCGGTCGACCGATCAGGGTCGCGGGCGCCGCGTCGAGTTCCACGCGGGCGAGCCGGCGGGTCTGGTCGAGCGTGGTCAGCCGCCGCGACGTCAGTTCCGCCGACGCGCTGTCCACCGCGAACAGCGACAGCCCTTCGGGGGTGTCGGCGAGGACGAACACGAGGTCGGCGGTATGCCCGTCGAGCACGTAGTTCTTGACGCCGCGTACGCGCCACTGGTCCCCGACCTGCTCGGCGACCGTCGTGGTCCGCTCGAGATCCCAGTCGCCGTCGTCGTCGACGAAGGCAAGCGTGGCACGGAGGTTGCCGGAGACGAGGTCGGGCAGCCAGCGCGCCTTCGCGTCGGCGTCGCCGCTCAGCTGCAGTGCCGTGGTGGCCAGCACGACGGAGGACAGGTACGGCGCCGGCAGGAGCGCCCGGCCCATCTCCTCCATGACCGCGCAGATCTCGCCGAAGCCGCCACCTGCGCCGCCGTACTCTTCCTCGACCGCAAGTCCGAGCAGGCCGATGTCGGCCATCGTCCGCCAGACACCCTCATCGAATCCGGCGTCCGTCTCCATGAGCCGGCGCACCTGCTCCTCCGGCGAGCGGTCGCTCAAGAGGTCACGGACGACGGACCGGAGCTGCTCCTGCTCCTCCGTGAATACGAGAGCCACGGCGGGGTCAGCAGGAGCCGGCGAAAGGGACGGCCTGACCGAGCTGTCGATCCAGGGTCGCACTGATGCGGTCCCCGGAACCGACCACCACAGACTGCACTCGCGCCTCGCCGTCCACTAGCTCTCCTCAGGTCGCTGGGGTGGGCGCTCGCACGGCCACCGCGTATTTATCTCACCAGGTTCAGCTTCTGACAAGGGTGTCCCGATCTCTCGCCGCGACGACTCCCGCCCGGAGCAGGAACAACTCGCCGACGGCTTGATAACCAGGTGCACTTCCTGTACGGAGTCAGTAGGCGCCGCACGAGCGGCTCACGACTGAAGGACCGTGACGTATGGGCTCCTCCGACATCGCCGCCGAACTCAACGCGTGGCTCGACGAGAACTGGTCCGACGAGCTGACCGTTCGACAGTGGTGGCGACTCCTGGCCGAGGCCGGCTGGGCGTTCCCGACCTGGCCGGCAGGTTACGGCGGACGTGCCGAGTCATCGGCGGTGGCGCTGCTGGTTCAGGACGTCCTTCTGCGGCGGCAGCTGATCGGACCCCCGCACGGGATCGCCGTCACCATGCTCGCGCCTACCGTTCTGCGGCACGGCACCCTGGAGCAGAAGCAGAACATCCTCCCGAGAATCGTCCGCGGCGAGCTCACGTCGTGCCAGCTCTTCAGCGAGCCCGGCGCCGGGTCCGACCTCGCCGGACTGCAGACCTCGGCGAGGCTGGTGGACGGCGAGTGGGTGGTCAACGGTCAGAAGGTGTGGAACTCCCACGCTCATGACAGTGATCTCGGCATGCTCCTCGCCCGCACCAACCCCACCGCCCCCAAGCACGACGGGATCAGCTTCTTGCTGATCCCGATGGTCCAGGCCGGGGTCGACGTGCGACCGCTGCGGCAGATGAACGACGAGGTCGAGTTCAACGAGGTGTTCCTCACCGACGCGCACGTGCCCCGGGACAACGTCCTCGGAGAGGTCGACGCCGGCTGGCGGGTCACCCAGACCACGCTGGGTTCCGAACGCTCGGCGTTGCCCGCGCGAGCACTCACACCGCCGGCAGGAGAGCGCCCCGGCTGGCTCGACCGAGTGGCCTGCGAGGTCTACCGGGAGCTCCAGGCCACTGGCTCGAAGGCCAAGGAGCTCTACCCCCGCAGCGGGAATGCGGCCCGCCGGCTGGCACAACAGGTGGGCAAGTGGGACGACCAGGTCGTACGTGACCGGGTCATGCAGCTCCACGTACTCAGCGAGGCGAACCGGGCACTCACGAGACGCCTGGGCGTCACCCGGATCGCGGGTGCCCCGAGCATCGTCAAGCTCGCTGCGGCCGACCTCGCCCGCAACGCCCGTGACATCGATCTGGACATCCTGGGTTCAGCCGCACTCCTGTCCGGACCGGACGCGGCCATGGGCGGCGAGATCGAGCTCATGGCGCTGTCGGCGCACAAGGTCTCCATCGGCGGGGGGACCGACCAGATCCAGAAGAACATCCTCAGCGAGCGCGTGCTGGGGCTGCCCAAGGAGAAGCGCGACCGGGCGTGAGGACGTAGCGCGATGACGTGCGACACCCCGCTCTGCCGGCAGAGGAGCCTGCTCTGACAGTTCGACGAGCCTCCGCAGAACCCGGGGCGGGACGGCTCCGGTGGCAGACCGCCGCGCCGATGACCCGGTGGCCTCGTAGGTCCACCTCGACGCCCGGAGCGGTCTGCTGCGGCCGGGCGGCCGTGGTCACCCCGCGGAGCCCGCACCTGGCGCTGTCCGGCAGGACGACAGGCAGAGCTCGTCGAGCAGGAACGTGCGCCCGACCGCCCGAGGCAGGTGGCGGAGTTGCGCGCTGCCGAGGTAGCCGGAGCCTTCTCAGAAGATGTTGAAAGAGTAGTTGTATTTCTAGGTCTAGACGGTTAGCTTTTTTGCACTCCGTGAGAACTCGGTCACAAGGGCCTCGACGGCACGGAGCGGAGCAGAACGGGCGGAGCATTCGCAGCGGCACGTCCGTGCGACGACCGAGCCGATGGGGCCGCGTCCACCCCGAGTGGTCGGCCGCACTCGGCGCCCAGCTCTGAAGATCACTCGACAGGAGAACCGATGAGACACGGGTACCGGCGGCGGTTGGCTGCCTTGGTACTGCCGCTGCTTCTGATAGCCGGGTGCGGCGGCGCTGATGGTGGCGATCCCGCCGAGCCGGGTGTTGCAGCCAAGCCGGTGCAGGGGGGTTCGGCCACGGTCATCACGAACTTCAACTTCCGCTCCCTGGACCCGGCGACCTTCATCAAGATGAACCCCTCCGTGGGTCCGGTGGAGTCGGCGATCTACGACCTGCTCTTCTACGAGTCCTTCGAGAGCGGGCAGGTGGAGGGCCGGCTGGGTGAGTCGATCAAGTCCGAGGACTCGATCACCTGGACGGTGACGCTGAAGCCGAACCTGAAGTTCTCCGACGGAACGCCGCTGAACGCCGAGGCGGTGCGCTTCAACTGGGCGCGGTTCGCCGATCCGGCGCTCACCTCCCCGGCCGCGGGCGCCGCTGCGCAGATCGCCTCGACCGAGGTCGTGGACGAGGTCACGCTGCGGCTCACGCTGGCCGCGCCCAACAGCATCTTCCCCCGTACCGTCGCGACGAGCTTGAGCGTGATCGCCTCGCCGACCGCACTCCAGCAGCACGGCGCGAACTTCGGCACGTCGCCGGAGACCTCGGTGGGAGCGGGCCCGTTCCTGCTGACCGAGATCGTGCCCAACGCCAGCTACTCCTTCACCCGCAACCCCGACTACTGGGATGCGCCCCGGCCCTACCTGGACACGCTGGAGGTCCAGATCAACTCCGATCCCGCGGCGATCACGAACGCGGTCAGCGCCGGGCAGGTGCAGGCCGCGTACATGTTCCAGCCGTCGGACATCGTGGCCGCGGTCGAGACCGGGCTCACTGCCGTCCCCCGGTTGTCGCCCGACTCCCCGTGGATCTGGGTGGTCAACTCGGGGACCGGACCGCTCGCCGACTTCCGCGTCCGGGAGGCCCTGCAGATGGGCCTGGACTCGACGACCCTGAACGACGTCCTCTACCGGGGCGCCGGCACGATCCTGGATCCCCGCACCCTCCTGCCGAATGCCTCGCCGTACTACGACGTGTCGGCCACTGTGCCGGCCTTCGACCCGGACGCGGCGCAGAAGCTGATCGACGAGGTCGCGGCGGAGAACGGGGGGCCCATCGTCATCCGGCACCTGGTGAGCGCCGCCAGCCTTCGCGATGCAGTGGCGCTGCAGACCGCATACAGCCGGTACTCCAACCTGGACTACAAGATCGAACAGGTGCAGTCCGGTGACTATCCGGCGAAGATGATCGCCCGCGAGTACGACATCGCGCTGTGGACGTGTGGGCGTGATGTCGCCGGGCAGAGCGTGCTGCAGTACATCGACTGCTTCCTCAGCACGTCGCCGTCGAACATCACCGGCTTCAGCGACCCGGAACTCGACGTCGTCCTGAACAAGGCCCAGTCGGCCACCAACCAGGAGGAACGCGCGAACGCCATGCGGGCCGTGCAGGCAATCCTGGCCAAGGAACTGCCCGCGCTCTGGTCCGGGGTGACCCTGCCCGACAGCAATGGCTGGCTCATCGCCGACGGCGCCACCGGTCTCACGGACGCCTACCCGGGAGGTGTCTTCCTGTCTGACCTGGGTCTGACAGGCTGATCTGCCGGGTAGTCGACAACGCACTGTAGAGACGGGGGCTGCGCATCGGCGCAGTCCCCGTCTCCCGTGTCGACGACGCCCGGCTTGATCCTTGACCTTGATGCGCCGGGACCGACGAGTCCGTGTATGTCGTGCGGCGTGCCGGCGCGACGTGGGACGGCCTCGCTCGATCCTCTTCGGGTTCCTCTCACGCAACGCCGAAGACGAGAGCGATGGCCGCGATGTCGAGTCGGGCGCATACGCGGACCGCGCGGGCGGAAGCCCCGTCAGCTTCGTGATCAAGCCCGATGAGGGCTTGCTGCCGGGTACTCGTCGTGGTCGACCGACCGGCCCCGATCGGCCCGCGGACCGCCGCGGTCGCACGCTCGCCGGGCATCGAGGTGGCCTACCTGCAGCTCCGTCGAGGGCGAGACACGCTCCCAGCGTGGCAACCATGCCCTGACTGTTCTTGTCGGCGTTCGCCGGTCTCGCCGACCCGACCAGCTGCGCCTGCTACGACGGCGAACGAGCCGCGTAACCATGTCGCCGGAGCGCTCGAGGACGTCATCGGCGTCGACACCCACCGGGACACCCTCGCCGCCGCGGCGATCACCTCGATCGGGGCAACGCTGGGCAGTCCCCCCGGTGCCGACCCAGCAGGAGGGGCGGTCACGCCCGGGGCCCATCCGGACCCGGTCGATCCGCAGCAGAGTGCCGTCGAGGATGACGAACGCCTCGGCCTCGATCACCGCTACGGCCTTGGCGGCAGAGGGGCGCGCCACCGCGGCGAGTAGCTCGACCGCCTCGGTGGCGCAGCGGAACGCAGTGGTCGTTCCGATCCGTGTCCGGCGGCGAGCCCGGCGTAGATGTCGCTCTCGCGCAGGTGTGCGATCACGCGGATCGCCTGGTCCCTACAGGACAGGAAGCCAACCGAAGCTCCTGGCCGGGTGTTACTGATCTGGTCAATCGCCCGTCCACCAGGAGCGTCACTCATTCCGGTGACGTGGTGCCGCAGGGTGCCCAACCTGCTCTCACCAGGTTGGAGGGGCTCACGGCGGCGGCCCTCGGACCGCCGGCGACCGAGTTTCCGTCCCCTCCGCCTTCTACCGCACCAGATAGTGCACCTGCCTAACTTATCTGAGATGATTCGTGGGCTGCAGCCCATCCCTCCGTCACCAGGAGTCCTCAGTGACGAGCAAGACGAGCCCGACCGTGTTCGAGCCACAGGCCCGACCGCACCTGCCGAAGATGGCAGAACTGGTCGCCGCCGACATCCGAGCCCGGATCGCCCGGGGCGAACTTCCCGACGGCGCCACCCTCCCGCTCGAGTCCGAGCTCACCGAGCACTACCAGGTCTCTCGGCCCACCCTGCGCGAAGCCATGCGCGTCCTGGAGTCCGAAGCCCTCATCGTCCCCCGCCGCGGCTCCCGCGAAGGAGCCCGCGTCCGCGCCCCCAGCATCGACGTCGCCGCCCGATACACCTCCCACCTGCTGCAGTACCGCGGCGCCACCTACGGCGACCTCTACCAACTACGACTCATCCTCGAACCCCCCGCCGCCGCCATGCTCGCCACCGCGAACAACCACGACGCCCTCACCCGCCTCCGCGAGGCCTACGACGCCGAAGGCGCCGCCCTCGACGACACCGACGAATACTTCCGCCGCTCCGCCCACTTCCACGAACTCGTCATCGAACTCGCCGGACTCACCCCCCTCACCGTCTTCGCCGAGATGGCCACCGAACTCATGCGACGCCAGCACAGCCAGATCTCCGAGACGCCCTCCAGCAGCGCGCTGAAGAACCGCATGCGTCGCTCCCACCATGCCCACGAACGCTTCCTGGAAATCCTCGACACCGACACCGACACCGCCGAGGACGCCCAGACGTACTGGCGCGACCACCTGCAAGCCATCGGCAAGTACTACGAGAAGCGCTCGAACACCCCCATCGAACTCATCCCCTGAACCGAGCCGGCCAGCCACCCGGACAACTCGCCCGCCCCCGACGCAACCGCACGCACCACCGGTCGACCGTCCGGGGCGACCCCTCGGATGGCCCGACGCGGCGGCTCGGCTCGACGCGGAGGGCAGGCGGCCGTTGGAAGGGGGCGACCGCCTCGTCCGGTCAGGAGTCCGGCAGCGTGGCCGTGACCAGACCAGGTCCGACGGTCACGCCGGAAGAGTTCTCCGACAGCATCTCGATGGCCACGTGACCCACGCCGTCCTCACGCCAACGCCTGACCACGGTCCCGTGCACCTCGACGGTGTCGCCCGCGACGTTGAATCGCCCCATCCGAAAGTTCGAGAGGGCGCGGATCCGGCCGGCGAGTCCGACGTACTCACGGACCGCTCGTTCCCACATACCCTGGAGGAACAGGGTATTCGCGTACATCTCGGGCGCCCCGGTGGCACGTGCGTAGTCACTGTTGTGGTGGATCGAATTGAAGTCGCGATTCGCGCCCGCCTCGACCACGAGGCGATAGACGCTGATCGGGAACGCCAGCGACGGCAGCCGATCGCCCTCCGCCACCTCGTTCCACGTGCGCTGACGGCTCCAGTCGACGTCAGACTCGCGCAGCCGTGGCCGGTCGCTGCGGGACCGGGTTGCGGGCGAGGCGGGCTGCGCCCTGTCCGCGTCGTTCGGAACATACGAATAGGTGCCGGTGCGGACCCGGGCCACCTGTTCGTCACGCTGGTTCCGGATATCGCTCTCCCAGGTCATGAAGGCGCCGCGTCCGACGCTCGTTTCCTTGGGAACGCAGCTGACCAGTGTCGCTCCTCGACGGTGCAGGCGATCACCGACGTAGGCAGGACGTAGCCAGTCCATCGCGATGTCGGTCGCGAAGAACCCGGAGCACTCCGGTTCCAACCCGGTCTTGCGGCCGCTCACCGGAGATCGGTCCGGTTGCGCGTCTCGTGCCGCGACCGTGAACACAGGCGGCTCGCCAGGGCGCCAGATCGGCGGCATCGAGAAGGTGATCAGGCTGGTCAGCGGAGCGACCACGTCGCGGTAGCCGTGCTTCCGTGCCACGGCGGCGTCGAAATGCAGCGGGCAGGAGAACTCCAACGGCTCGACGAAGCGACGGATGAGCCCGCTCTCGATCCGGTCAGCGCCCTCCACCGGCGGGTCGGTGTCGAAGTCCGTTCCCACTGTGTCGGCGACGGCCTGCCAGTCGCGGCGCCAATCGTCTTCCATCGAGCTACTCGTCTCTCCTTCAGAGGCGCAGGTCACGACCTGGCGGGGAGGAGCGCCCCTCGATCGAGGAAGCGCCGCGATGTCCCCTGCGCTACGGCCGCACGCCGTAGCGCGGCTTGGGACCCAGGTCATGCGACAGGCGGGGGATCGCGGTCTCCAGGTAGCGGATGATGACGTGCCTGGTGTCCCGTGGGTCGATCAGCTCCTCGACCCCGAAAGCCTCCGCGATCGGGAAGACGCTCTTCATCAAGCGGAGCCTGTCCTCGATCTCGGCCCGCTTCGCATCCGGATCTGCCGCGTCGTTGATGACCCGACGGTAGGCGGCCTCGACCCCACCCTCGATCGGGATCGAGCCCCATTCGCCCGAGGGCCAGCCGATGCGTAGTCCGAGGCGGGCCGGTGTGCTGGTCGCGACGCCGGCCATGCCGTAGCAACGTCGGACCTGAACGGTCACCAGAGGAACGGTGATCTGATGGGCGATCCACAGGGCCCGCATGCCTGAGCGCAGGACTCCGGCGGCCTCCGCCTGCGGACCCACCATGAACCCGGGTACATCTGCGAAGTTGATCAGAGGGATGCGGAAGTAGTCGCACATCTCGATGAAGTGGGTCATCTTCTCCGACCCGGGAACGTCCAACGCGCCGCCCTGGACCATGGGGTTGTTCGCGACGACCCCCACGACGTGGCCATGCATCCGCGCCAGGCCGACGATCAGCGACCGCGCATACAACGGCTTGATCTCGAAGAAGGATCCTTCATCGACGACGAGGCCGATGAGCTTGTGCATGCTGTACGCGCGCTTGCGCTGGCGCGGGATGATCGACAGCAACGCCTCCTCGCGCCGGTCCGGCCTGTCGTTCGGCTCCTCGTACGGAGGAAGCTCCCAGACGTTCTGCGGCAGGTACGACAGGAATCGCCGCATCTGCGCGAAGCAGTCCAGCTCGTCCGTGGCGAGGTTGTCCGCCACGCCGCTCTGCCGGACGTGGACGTCCGTGCCGCCGAGGTCGGACTTCGAGATGTCCAGCCCGATCGCCCGCTTCACGACCGGGGGGCCGGCCGAGAACAGCTCACTCCCCTCGATCATGCAGTTCCAATGGGTGAGCAACGCGTACGCAGCGACGCCACCCGCGACCGCGCCCGCGATGCCTGCGATGACCGGGACCTTGGCCAGCAGCCCGAGGTTCCTCGACCAGTCCCCGCTGTTCGGGATGTAGGAGCGACCGAGCTGATCCATCGCCGCCACGTTCGCGCCTACGCCGTCGAGCATCTGCACGAACGGCACCCGGTATTCCTCGGCCATCTGAACGGCGAAGTGGCGCTTGCTGCGCTGGCCCGGCACTCCCCCCTGAGCCGATCCGCCGCGGACGGTGAAGTCCTCCCCCGCCACCACGACGGGACGCCCGTCGATCTTCGCCAGGCCTCCCACGTAGGGCTCGGGCGTGAACCCGGACATGACACCGTTCTCGTACGTGGCCGACCCGACCAGGGCGCCGAACTCGTGGAACGAGCCGGGATCGACGAGACCATCGATGCGCTCACGAATGGTGAGGCGTCCGGCCGCGTGCTGCCTGGCGACGCGTTCGGGACCACCCATCTGCATCGCGAGGGCGCGTCGACGGTCGATCTCGGCGACCTCCGGAGACCAGTCCGTGATGGCCGGATCCTCATCACCCGAGCGAGCTCCGCCCAGTGTTCGTTG
The DNA here is from genome assembly GCF_050250275.1 of Pseudonocardia sp. GTDB lineage: Bacteria > Actinomycetota > Actinomycetes > Mycobacteriales > Pseudonocardiaceae > Pseudonocardia. The sequence continues at coordinate 147,625 of NZ_JBFWOY010000011.1, read as the reverse complement.
TCCGTCGTCGACCCGGCTCACGACACCTCGATCAGTAATTGAGTGACCTGTAATGCTCTCAGGGCCGAAGGCTTCCACCGTGCGTCGCTGCAGTCAAGATTTCGCCGGCTCCCACGGGGTGGGGGGTTCCGCTGCAGGGTGCGAGTCCGGTATCAGGCGTCCCGGCCGCGTGCCGGGCGAGGTCCCCGTTCCCACTGGCCCGGATCACGTTGTGCTGCAATGGGTTACAGGCGGGGTCCGGGCTGCACGCGGACGGGTCGGAGCGGCGCCCCCAGGCTCCCCGGCAGGATGTCGGATCAACAGCGAGCGGCTCGGAGTGTCGACCCTCACCGACCGCAGAATCGTGTGCCGTCGGGCGGCAGCGATGGAGCCGCGGCCGCGACACAGAACACTCAACCGCGCTGATCTGCCTCCGCGTCACTGATCGACCGCTTGTCCTGGCGGGTGGCCGGGCCACGCCACTGCTCGACCGAGCAGAACCCGCGCTCGACGACGTTGCGCTTGCGGCGGTCGAGGGCGCCGAACGCGGGCGGACGACCACCGCGAGAACCTGGGCGTGTGCGGTGTCCTCGGTGGCCAGGCGGTCCAGCGACGATCCGCCGCGACCGCAGGTGCCCGCGAGGAGCAGGTCCTGTCCGCGCGCATCCCGTCGAGTCCGGGGCCGCCCGGCACCGGGGCGGGCGATGCTCAGGTGCGCGAACATCAGGGGCGTCACCGGCCTGGCCGGGCCGACGAGTACGACCAGCGGGTAGCCGTGGCCGTCGACGAGCTGACGGGTCTTCGGCGACAGCCCGCCCCCGGGCCGAGGGCGTGATCAGCGGGTTCGGCCGGCGGGTTCGTGTAGCTCGACCTTCCCCTGTGCCCGAGGTGAGGCTCGTGCCGATCAGCTACCGCCATCGGCGCGGACTCCTGTGGCCACCCGGCGGTCATCGCGGAACCGGCGGCCACGGCGACCCGTCGACGAGGGCAGTGATGAGGCGATCACCGCCCACTCGGCGTCGGTGAGCAGGGCAGTCCACGACACCGAGCGGGCTGCGTTCCCGCGAATCCTGCACAGGCACGTCCGTGCCCACGGCCAGGGAGCGGCCGCCGGCGAACCGCCGCCGGCCGCTCCCGAGGTGCCGCCGGGCCAGGACCTAGAAGACGAGCACCCCGCGAGTGTTCACGCCGGCGTGCATGTCGGCGTAGCCCTCGTTCACCTCGTGGAGGGGGTAGGTCCTGGTGACCATCTCGTCGATCTTGAGGCGACCGGCCCGGTAGAGCTTGAAGATGCGGGGCAGGTCGTCGTAGGTGTGCGTGAAGCCCCAGACGTTCCCGCCGAGGGTGCGGCCGTACATGAGGAAGGCGCTGACGTTGATCGGGATGTTGCGTTCCTTCCACGGCACGACACCGGTGACCACCAACTTGCCACCCTTGGCCACCAGATCGCTGGCCATACCGATGAGGGTGCCGGGCACCACGCTCGCCGTGAGGATGACGGACTCGGCCATCACGCCTCGCGTCTCCGTCGCCAGGATCGCCCTGGCCTCCTCGAGGGTGGCCACCGCGTGGGTGGCGCCGAACCGCATCACGGCATCGCGTCGCGGAGCCAAGGGATCCACCGCGATCACGGAGGCGGCGCCGGCGATGACCGCGCCCTGCACCGCACCGACCCCGACACCGCCGACCCCCACGACGACGACGGTGTCGCCGGGTCGCACGGCGGCGACGTTCACGGAACTGCCGTAGCCGGTGGCGATTCCGCACGCCACGATCGCCGCCACCTCGAACGGGATGTCGTCGTCGATCTTGATGACCTGGGTCTGGGACATCACGGTCCACTCGGCGAATCCGCCCACCTGGGCGTAGCTGCCGATCCCGGTGCCGTCCTTGGTGAACCGGTAGTGGCCCTCGGGGGCGTGGCCCTTCATGACGAAGGCGTTCTGGTCGCACAGCGCGCCCCTGCCGGTCGCGCAGTAGGCACACTTGCCGCAGAACGGCGTCGCCACCAGAACGACCCGGTCGCCGACCTGCACCCGGTTCACCGCCGGGCCGATGGCCCGCACGATCCCGGAAGCCTCGTGCCCGCCGACGACCGGCACGGCCGAGGGGGCGTCACCGGTGATGTTGTGGTCATCGGAGTGACACAGCCCGCACGCCTTGACCTCGACGAGCACCTCGTCGCCGATCGGGTCAGCCAGTTCCACCTCCTCGACCGTCCACTTCTGGCCGATTTCCCACTGCACGGCCGCCTTGACAGATCGAGGCACTGCGTTCACCCCTGAGGTTCGTTGACGATGTGCCGCCCGAGCGGCCCGATGATGAAGTTCCCGTACGAAGCTGGTTTCGTGCCCGACCGTCCGTCGGCGTGCCCTCGGCGTGGGGCTGCGCGCAGTGGCGACACACCGATCAGCGGGCGGCCGCAGTGGTGGCGTCGGCGACCCGCGCGGTCGCCTCGTCCGGTACCTGCGCATCGAGCGGCTCGAACACGAAGCCCCGGTAGCCGTCGGTCACCACCTCGTCACAGATCTTGCGGTAGTTCCCCACTCCACCCAGGAACGGCATGAACACCCGCGGCTTGCCGGGGACGTTGGCGCCCATGTACCACGACGCCGCCGTCGGGTAGAGCGTCCGCGCCGCGACCGCGTTCACCTTCGACACCCAGTCGTCCTGCGCATCCACGGTGGCGACGACCGTGGCCAGGTTGTGGTCGCGCATATGGGCGAACAGGTCGCTGAACCACTCGATGTGCTGCTCGATCGAGACGAACACGTTGCTGATGACGGAGGGACTGCCCGGGCCGGTTGCAAGGAAGAGGTTCGGGAAGTGCGCGACCGACAGCCCCAGGTAGGTCCGCGGCCCCGCAGCCCACTCGTCGCGCAGGCGCACCCCCTGCTCTCCGACGATGTCCATCGCGAGCAGCGCACCGGTGATGGCGTCGAAGCCGGTCGCGAAGATCAGGATGTCCAGGTCGTAGTGTGCGTCGGTGGTGTTGACACCGTCGGCGTCGATGCTGACGATCGGCGTCGTCCGCACATCGACGAGGTCGACGTTGTCCCGGTTGAACGTGTCGTAGTAGTTGGTGTCCAGGATGATCCGCTTGGTGCCGATGGGGTAGTCCTGGCGGGTCAGCAGGTCCGCGCGCTCCGGATCCTGCACGATCTCCCGGATCTTGCCCCGGACGAAGTCGGCGACGATGTCGTTGGCCGCCTTGTCCGTGGAGACATCGGTGTAGGTCAGGGTCACCGGCCAGCCGAGTTCCCAGTACCTCTCGAACCTCGCCTGCCGCTCCTCCGGCGTAGCCTCGAAGACCGACTTCTCGGCCGGCGGGAACAGCAGTCCGCCCGGAGAGTGCCGCGTCTGCTCGCGCCGCGCCCGATAGGTCGCCTTGACCTCGGCGGTCTCCTCCTCCGTCAACGGCCGGTTCCGAGCCGGCACGGAGAAGCCGGGCGTGCGCTGGAACAGCGTGACACTGGCCGCGGTCTGGGCGACGACCGGCAACGTCTGCACACCCGAGGACCCGGTGCCGACGATGCCCACTCGCTTCCCGGCGAAGTCCACCGCCTCGTGCGGCCAGGTCCCGGTGTGCAGCACGCGACCGGCGAACGTGTCCACACCGTCGATCTCCGGCGCTCGCGGTTCGGACAGACACCCCGTGGCCATGACGCAGAACCGGGTACTGATCGTTCCGCCGTCGGCGAGCTCGACGACCCACCGGCCCTCATCCGCCTGCCACTGCGCGCCCACGACCGCCGTGTTGAGCCGGATGTCCTTCAGGAGGTCGAACCGCTCCGCCACGTGCTCCAGGTAGGACAGCACCTCAGGCTGCGACGGATACCACGTGCTCCACTCCCACTCCTGCTCCAGCTCCGGCGAGAACGAGTAGGAGTAGTCGAAGCTCGGCGCGTCCACCACCAGGCCCGGGTACCTGTTCCAGTACCAGGTCCCGCCCACACCGCCGCCCCGCTCCACCACGACCGCATCCAGCCCGATCTCCCGGGCCTTGTAGAGCTGGTACAGGCCCGCAGGACCGGCCCCCACGATCACGAGGTCCTTGACCAGGGCGCTGTCCCCATCCGGAGCGTCCCTCGTTGCAGTTGAGCTGGCCATGTCCATCCGCCTTCATTGCCGTAGGTGTTCAGTCGCCGTGGCGAACCCCGCCCACCCTCGGGAGCACGCGGGCCCACATCAGCGGACAGGTCCGTCGCCGGCGCGGTGATCGAGCCCGCACATTCCTGGCGAACCCGGCCACGCGGGTCCTCACCGGCCCGCGCGCCGGCGAAGATCCTTCGGGACTGCGGCTCGAACGGTGGCCACCGCTCCGGCACGCGGTCCCTGCCGCCATGACTAACGTAACGAGGTGGACCTGGTTGTCAACCCCGCGCAGAGTGCGGGCGCCGCCCCGGAGCGGATCTGAGTGTCATCTGTCGATGGGACATCGTGCTGGCGGAGTTCTTGCGCAGCCGCTAGGTTCCCTGGGCACGTGCCCCGCCCGAGTGTGCGAGCGCCCCCTCCGGGCTGCCGCAGATCACCGCCGCCGGCGACGGCGCTTCCTGATGACCGGCCGTGTGTCCGGGCCGACATCTCCTTCCCGAACCGGACAGAAGGGGACGCCGAAGATGACCTTGGACGCCGCCTCCCAGGCCCTGATCGACCAGATTGCCGCGCGTGCTGCGCCCAGGCTGTACGAGTTGCCGCTCGACCAGGCGCGTGCGGCCGCCGGGGTGTCGATGGCGCGAACGGAGCGATCGGTGGCCGAGGTCAGCGACGTGACGATCGACGGGCCGGACGGGGGATTCGGCATCCGGGTGCTCCGTCCGCACGGCCGGTCCCGTGCCGTGATCGTCCACTACCACGGAGGTGGCTGGGCCCTCAGCTCCGCCGCCGCCTTCACCGCATTCGGCACCGAAGTGGCGGCGCGGACCAACTGCCTCGTCGCACTCGTGGACTACCGCCTCGCGCCCGAACACGCCTTCCCGGTTCCCGTGGAGGACGCGTGGACCGCACTGCGCTGGGCTGCGGAGCATCTGACGGTCGACTCCGGACAGCGCCTCCCGCTGCTGGTCTCCGGTGACAGCGCCGGCGGCAACCTGGCCGCCGTCGTCGCCCAACGCGCGACCCGACGTGGCGCGCCGCCGCTGGCCGGGCAGCTGCTCTGCTACCCCGTGACGGACTGCGACCTGGACCGGGACGGATACCTGGATCCCGCCAACCAGCTACTGCTGGATCGAGCGAGCATGGAGTGGTTCTGGAGCATGTACCTGCCCGACGTGGCCCTTCGCCGCGATCCCGAGGCTTCACCTGGGCGGGCACCCGACCTGAGCGGCCTCCCGCCGACGGTGGTGATCACCGCGGAACACGACGTGCTGGCGGAGGAGGGCGAGGCCTACGCCGACCGGCTGCGTGACGCAGGGGTCCGTGTCACTCATCGACGGTTCGAGGGGCAGATGCATTCGTTCTTGTCGATGGTCGGAGTGCTACCCGGAAGTGCAGCCGGGTTCGATTTCATCGAACGCGAAGTCGACGCGATGCTGCGAAACGCATTGTGAGAAGGGCGAGGCGATTCATTCCTCGAGATGCGCCGAGAAGTCGCTCAGCACGCGCATTCCGCGATACGGTTCAGGCGTGAGCAACACACGGGAACAGAGTCGCAAGGTTGTCGAGGACTACATCCAGGCGAGAAGGGCACGCGATCGCGCGGCCCTGGAAAAGCTGGTGGACGTCGAGGCCGTCACATTCAATTATCCGTCGGCCCTACCGTACCCGAGCACCTGGGTCGGCTTGTCAGGAATGGACGAGCTCATTGCCGCACAGGCGGCCGCATGGTCCGTTCGCTCCGCGGAGACGGTCGGGCTCTATGCCGACGACGACATCGCCGTCCTCGAGGTACGAATGAGCCTTGTCCCGACCGGTGAGAGCACCGCGGTCGACGTCGCGGTCCTGGAGAAGTACGTCATCCGCGACGGCAGGATCGTATCGATGACCGCCTTCTACGACGACCCCACCCTTGGCGGGCACGAGGCCCGACAGGTGACTGGATGACGGGGTAGGACGGCGCCTCGACCATTCCACCTGCGAGGGCCCGCCTGCGAGGTGCACACCTCGTGGGCGGGCCGTCGTGTCAGCAGAGGCACAGCGACGTCCTCGCACGGTCGGACGTGCGGCCAGGCCCGTGATTCGACGACAGGCGAATCACCTCGCGGCCGCTACCACTGGATCGTGGCACCCGCCGGAATCGTCCCGACCAGCCCGCCGTCCTCCAGCGCGGCGAACTCGGCCTCACTGATCCCGAGCAGGCCGCACAGGACCTGCTCGTTGTGCTGTCCGAGCACCGGCGCAGGCGAACGGTGGAGCGGCAGTGGCACGTTCGACATCGCTGCCGGATGTCCACCGACCTTGATGCGCCCCACCAGCGGGTGGTCGAGGTCCTGCCAGAAACGCCGCGCGTCCAGTTGGGGGATGTCGTCCAGCTCGTGGGGCATCAGCACCTTGGCCACGGGGACGTCGCTCTCCCACAACGTGCCGACGATGTCATCGCTCGCGCGCACCGCGCACCAGGCCGCGATGGCCTCGTCCAGCTCGGGCTGATGCGCGCAACGGCCGCCCGCCGTGTGGAAACGCGCATCCTCCAGCCAGTCCGGCCGGTCGAGGACGCGGCACAGCGACGTCCACTGTGCGTCGTCGGAGACCGCGATGGCCACCCACCGGCGGCGTGTGCCGTCCTCCTCGTCAGCCGCGAGGTACAGGTTCTGCGGCGCGATGACGGAGCTCTTGTTCCCGGTCCGGCGAAGGAGATGTCCGTGGGCGGTGTACTCCGCCACCTGTTCGGCGGCGAGGTTCAGCGCCGTCAGGATCATGGGGGCCTCGACCAGGCCGCCCAGGCCCGTCGTGCGACGGCGTACCAACGCCTCGATCAGACCGACCACGGCGTGCGCACCCGACAGGGGATCGCACAGACCATTCGGCACGATGGGCGGAGAATCCGGATGTCCCGTCAGCCATGCCATGCCCGAGGCCTGTTCCAAGGTCTGGGCATAACCGGTGAAGTCACGCCATGGGCCGGACAGTCCGAACCCGGGCATCCGCACGACGATGAGACGAGGGTTGACCTCGTGCAAGTCCTCGAACGTCAGATCCAGATTGTCCAGAACACGCGGGCTGAAGTTCTCCACCAGGACGTCGCACTGCGCAAACAATTTCAGCGCGAGTTCGCGGCCCCGGGCGTTCGAAATGTCGAGGGTCACGTCGAGCTTGTTGGTGTTCAGGCCCTGGTACATCGGCGACCATTCCCACCAATCGGCCTCCGTCAGTGCGCGGACCGAGTTGTTGCGGATCTGGTCGGGCCGGCGGGTCGATTCCAGGTGAATGACCTCGGCCCCGAGCATCCCCAGGAAGTGAGACATGGACGGCCCCGCCCAGAACTGCGTCAGATCGGCGACACGGAGACCCTCGAAAGGTAGCGACGGCGCGTGCGGCTCCGCGTCCCCCGTCGTCCGAGGTGTCGTCTCCGCCGCGCGCACCTGCTCCGTGTGCTGACCCAGGCGCGGCGCCGGCCCCGGTTCGTATGCCGAATCACCATCGATGCGGAAACTCCGGCTCGGCTGGACGAACGTGCCGTCCGCACTGCGCACGAACGCATTGATCGCCGAGAAGTGCTCGATCGTCGTCACCGTCCGGCCGTTGCCGATCGGCGCCACCGGGATGCGCAACGTCGAGGCCAGCTCGACGATCTCATCGGTCGTACGCGCCGCGCACCACGCCTCGATGCCCGCATGCACCTCGTCCGCGCGCGCGTTGCGCTTGGTCAAGTACATCAAGGACTCGTCCTCGAGCCAGTCGAACCGCTCGACGAGGACACAGAAGTCCTGCCACTGCTGCCCGGTGATGATCATGAACCCGACGAGGCCGTCCTTCGTCCGCTCGATGCCCGGGATGTTGACGTAGGGAACCGACTGGAACGGCTTGCCCGCCATCGAGCGATAGGTGACCGGATGCAGGGCATGCGTCGTCGCACTGGTCTCCAGGATCGAGACGTCGATCAGGGCACCGAACGGGTCGTCCCCGAGGAGCGTGGCGAGCGCCGCCGAGGCGGCGTAGGTGCCCGCGGACCACGCGTCGACCTCTCCGCCGACCGCGACCGGAGGCTGCCCCGGGTTCCCGCGCTGCCCGAGCCCGCCCGCCCATGCCTGGATGGTCAGATCCGTCGCTGCCCGGTGCGCCCAGGGACCGTGCAGGCCGAACGGACTGATCGCCACCACCGACGTCGCCGGGAACCCGGCGCGGATCGTCTCCGGATGCAGGGCCTCCACCTTCGCCAGCGCCGAGTCCGAGGACCACACCACGACGTCCGCGGCAGCGATCAGCGACCTCACGAACTCGACGTCCGTGGGTAGCTGCGGATCCACCAGGACGCTCGACTTCGACGCGGCGAGCAACCGGAAGAGCGGTGAGTCGCCCGCGTCATCGCGTCCGTGGTTCCGATGCCGCAGGAAGTCCCCGGTACCGCTCTCGACCTTGATCACTTCGGCACCGGCGTCGGCGAGCAACTTGGTGCAGTATCCACCGGCGATGCCCTCGGACAGGTCGATGACCCGTCGGTCGGCGAAGGGCGAGCTCAGTGGGTCGAACGTGGCTCGGCCCGTCATCGGGAGACGACCTCCGGAGTCGCAGGGCCGAAGGTCGGGACGAGCGTGCCGTCGCCGTCACTCGTCGGCTGCAGAACAACCTCCAGGCCGACCTCTACCGCGCCGGGCTCGATGCCGACCAGCCGCGTCAGGAAGAGCGGCCCGCATTCGAGGCGAACCACGGCCAGGACCCACGGCGTCGGAAGCGCGTCGTGACGGTGCACGACGCTGAAGCTGTAGACCACTCCCCTCCCGGTCGCCTCACCCCACTTCCACGACCCGGCGCAGTGCGTACACACGATGACCGGAGGGAAGAAGGTGCGTCCACACTCGTCGCAGGTCGGCACGGTGAGGACGCCCGCGGACAGAGCGGCCCAGAACGGCGCGGTCACAGCGTTCGCCTGCTCGCTCACTTCCCGAACACCGCCATCTCGATGTGGTTCGCGCCCGATCCGGCGTTCGTCGCCACGGCGACGTCGACGTCGCGGTCGACCGGGTTGACCGCGGTCCCCCGCAACTGCCGGATGCACTCGATGACCTTCAGGGTCATCTGCTGCGTGCCGTTCCAGGCGAAGGCCAGGCATCCACCGTCCGGGTTGACCGGGGCCGAGCCGTCGCGGCCGATCGCGCCACTCTCGACGAACGGGCCGCCCTCCCCGAACTCGCAGACACCGAGCGTCTCGAGATGGTGGATCACTTCGAACGACGTGGCGTCGTACAAGCAGAACACGTCGACGTCGGACGGCCGGACGCCCGCGAGCCCGAACATCCGGCGCGCTGCACTCGTGCCGACCGCGCGCGCTTTCGTCAGGCTGGGCGGCGCGACATAACCTCCGTCTCCGAACCCCATCCCTCCGCCGAGCAGCTCCACAGCTGGTTGCCGCAGGTCCGGCCGCCGGTCCGCGGCCACGAGCACGACTGCAGCCGCGCCCTCCCCCACCAGACAGCAGTCGAGGAGATGCAGCGGTTCGGCGACGAAGCGAGAGGCCAGGACATCCCTCACCCCGTACGGCCCACGCTCGAACATGATCGCTTCGGGGTTGACCGACCCGTTGTTGCGGATGGTCGCAGCAACCGTCGCGAGCTGCTCGGGAGTTGTTCCGAACTCGTGCATGTGCCGCTGGGCCACCAACGCGAACTGCGCCATGACGGAGGCCCCGGTCCACGTCACGAACTCCGTGACCGCGCCCGGATCGACGTTCGAGGTGTAGGCCCCCGACTGACCGCCTCCGACGACGGCGACATCGCACAGGCCGGCTTGGATCGCCGCTGCCGCCTTGAGGACTCCGCGGGCTCCTGCGTTGTCCAGCTGTGCGGAGCCGACCCACGCGAGTTCGTGACCGATCACCGGCGCCCAGGAAGCGCAGTCGCCGACCAGCCCCCCTGGCCCCGGCCAGTCCACCGCGACCCCGTCGACGTCACCGAGCTCCAGTCCGGCATCGGCGACAGCGCCTCGGACCGCCTCCAGGATCAGCTCGAGCGACGTCGCCGGCGCGAGGGAGCGCGCCTGCCGGGTCGCATACACCCCGGCCACGAGGACGTTCCGCCTTCGTTCAGATGTCACTGCAGCAAGTCTTTCTTCCAGGGTCCGAGTTTGCGCTCGGGCGCGCGTCTGGCAGCCGAACCGAGCTGCAGCGCCACGGGATGAGCGTTACCGAACCGAACGTATCAGGTCAACCTGGTAAACTACTGACGGACTTTCCGGGTCCGCGCAGGACGCGGACCGGCCATGGCTCTCGGAGGTCCGGCCCCGGAACCCGGTAGCGGCGCGACGGAGGACCGGCTGCGCGAGCCGTTGGTGCGAGCCGGTGCACGCCGCACCGCTCGCAGCGCGACACTCCGCTCTGCGTCAGATGGTGCCGCTGTCACGTAGTTCCTGGATCTGCCGGCTCTCGTAGCCGAGCTCGCCCAGAATCTCTTCGGTCTGTTGGCCCCGCTCCGGCGAGTGTCGCAGGATCTCGAAGGGCTGCCCCTGCACCATCACCGGCGACCCCACGAAGGTGAACGGTCCCGCGCCGGGGTGCTCCGACTCGACCAGGATCTCGCGGGCCCGGAGCTGCGCGTCCGACAACAGGTCCGTGATGCGGTTCGTGGGCCCCATCGGGATGTCGTGGCTGACTGCGAGGTCCATCCACTCGTCGAGGGTCCTCGAGGCGAAGATGTCACTGACCTCCTGGCGGAGACCCGGCACCAGGCCCCAGTCGGCGGGACGCGACGAGTCCTTGTGCACCAACAGGTCCTCCCGGGCCACGGCTCGGCAGAAGTTGTCCCAGAACTTGTGCTCGATACCCGCGAACAGGACGACGCGATCGTCCTTGGTGCGATAGTGCGTGTACTTGGACGTCAGGTCGGGATCGATCAGCTTCGTCCCCTCCAGCTGACCCCGGTCGGCGATCCGTTCGAAGTTCAGGTTGGTCACTGCCGCGACGTGGCCGGCGGCGATCACCGCATCCGATCCCGCCGCATCGAGACGACATCCCTCACCGGTGCGGGCCCGGTGCACGAGCGCGGCGAGGATGTACATGGCGGCATAGGCGGCCGCCGACGCGCTGGCGTCGCCACCGCTCGTCGTCCCCTCCCACACGTCCTCGTTCGGCGCGTCCACCACCCATCCACGCTCGTCCACGGCCACCGGGATCGCACCGGCGAGCGCGTTCATGAGCAGGCCGTGCGTCGGGACGGTCGCGTACGGGCCGTTGGAGCCGAACCCGGTGAACTGGAGGTAGACGATGTCCGGTTTCGCCCGCCGCTGAGCCTCGTAGCCGATCCCCAGCTTCTCCGCCTGTCCGGCGACGAAGCCGTCGATGAAGACGTCGGCGGTCGCGAGGAGCTCGTAGAAGACCTCCCGGCCCCTCTCCTGCTTCAGGTTCAGCGCAACGCTGCGCTTGTTCCTGTTGCACTCCATGAATGCGGGGCTGTGATGCGGTGTGACCTGCCCGAGGAAGTCCCGCAAGTAGTCGCCCACCGTGGGTGATTCGATCTTGATGACGTCGGCGCCCAGGTCCGCGAGATGCATCCCTGTCGAGCCGCCCAGGAGGATCCCTGAATCCAGGACCCGGACTCCTTCTAGCAACGTGCGCACAGCGCCTCCAGGTGATCGGGTCCACAATGGGCGCGCGGAGGACTCCGGCCCGCGAACGGCCCCGCTTCGGCACGGCCCGGGCCGTCGTCGGGGGCCGTGCCCGGGCAACCTGCTGCGTGACGGTCGCGACGAGACGACTCGTCACCGTGGGCTGCAGTGGTTCGCGCCGGGCCACCCGTCGCGACAACGTGCCCGCCGGCCGGCGATCAGTTCCACCGCGACCTCGCCGCCGACGCGCCGCCGGTCCCTCCGTGGCGGCCGTACCCGCGGAACATCTCCGCCTCATGGTGCTCGCGGGCGAGGACGCCGGCGACCGTCGGCGTTGCGGTCCCGGCCGTCTGGTCAGGCATGCGGTACCGCCTGCCACCTGCGACCGAGCACCCGACCCGCCTGCAGTCCGGGGAAATGGGGGCCCACCGCGGCGGCTCCCGAGCTGTCGATCTCCCGCCACAGCCACTCGCGGGTCTGCCGGGCCAGCACCGGATCCACGTCGGTGGCCGCGCTCCAGTCCACCGCGGTGAGCTGCTGAGGGCAATAGATCGCGTCCCCGAGCAGCATGGCTCGCTCGCGTCCGTCGTGGACCACGAACACGGTGTGGCCGGGGGTGTGTCCCGGGGCGGGCAGCGCGGTCAGGCCCGGAACGATCTGCCGCTCCCCCTCGATGATCGTGACCCGCCCCCGCTCGGCCAGGTCGCAGAGCGCCTGCCGAACCCAGGGTGGCGGTCCGTAGTTGGCCGCGTCGATGAAGTGGTCCCAGTCGCCCTGGGCGATGTACACCTGGGCGTTCGGGAAGGTCACGCCGCCGCGCTTGGTGGCCACCCAGCCGACGTGGTCGGGGTGCAGGTGGCTGAGGGCAAGGTGCCGCACGTCCTCCGGACGAGTCCCCAGGGTGGCCAGCTCGTCGAGCAGCGCGCCCCCGGTCATGATCTCGGGCTTGGGGAATCCGTGGGCCAGCCCCGCGTCGATGAGCAGCGGCTCGTCGCCCGGCATGAGGAAGGCGCCGATCGGCAGCCACACCTTGCCGTCGTCCGAGAGCAGTTCGGGGTGCTCGCGGCCGTCACCGAGGAAGTTGCGCGGCATGCGGAAGGCCCCGTCCTTCACGGGGAGAAGGCGGTAGCGGCCGATCGACAGGGGCGACGTCACGACCGGTCACCCCGGTCCCACGACAGTCGCCACCCGGCGGGGACCACCCGCCCGGCGGCGTCCGCCGAGCGTGCCACGGCCCCGGAGCCAGGCCGGAAGCGAGCCACGACCTCCTCGCGGCGACCGGTCATGTCAGTTGTCACAGGCGCACTCCTCCCAGACTTCGTCGGGCGCCGCGCCATCGCGACACCTCGGTGAGCTCCACGACCGTCCTCGAACGCCGTGGCCGGCTGCGGTAGGGCGCCGAGGCCGGCGCCTCGCCTCGGGCTCGACGGTGACGTCGGCGAAGCCCGACCCCGATCCACCTGGACGACGAGGCCGCGGATCGTTTCGCCCGCGGCGTGCGCGCGGAACCCTCTTTCAGCTCTTCGAGCGTGTACCGCTCGGTGATGCAACTCGACGCGCGATGCCGCCGGCGCCGTCACAACCGGAATAAGTGTACCTATTAGGTCACTGCCCTGTCAAACGATCAATGCTTGGCCATGTATCACACGGCGCTGCGGGGCCGGCCGCCGACGCCCCTTTGCCGCTGACCAGCCGCCCCGCCCTCGTCGAGAACCCCCCTGACACCAGGCAAGTTCGGATGAGCGCGTGCGCGGAGCGCTTGCATCCGACGGATGGTCGTCACGCCACCGGGCGCCGCTGCGACCCGCACCCGCCCGGATCCCCGGAGGCAAACCTGCTGAGATCGTCTACGCAGAAACAGGATGAGTACGCTAATCTCCCGCTCGTGTCATGAACAACGGGCCCCTTGAGCGCGCTCGGCGGCGGAGGAGGTTCCCCTCGCGCCGAGTCGCGGGGCGGGGAACCACGGAAGTGTCACCATCCGGCACCGGGAGACGGGCAGCCGCCTACCCGGTCCCGGCTCCGGCGTCGTCGGCGGGCGTCGCCGGGCCGTGGTGCAGGTGGGCTCGTCGCGCGGGCGATCACCTCACGGCCGACCGCATGCACGCCCCGTCGAAGGCATCGAAGAGCTCGCGACGTGCGCTACCGCACGCCCCACCCGACCACACGTCGACATCAGGAGGACTCGTGCCAGTACGGATCTCACGGCAAGGTCCCGCGGCGGTCGTCACGCTCGACTGGCCACAGAAGCGCAACGTTCTCGGCCCTCCCCAGGGCCGAGAGCTCACCGACGCCCTTGTCGAGGTCGGTCACGACCCGGACGTCAAGGTCGTCATCCTGACCGGGAACGGCGCTTTCAGCGCGGGCGGCGACCTCACCGCGCTGCGCGAGCTCGCCGCCCGCGGCCCCGCCGTCGTCCGCGACAACATCTACGGCGTCTTCCAGAAGCTCATCACCACGCTCGTCGGCCTGCCCGTGCCGACGATCGCCGCCATCGACGGTCCCGCCATCGGCATCGGCCTCGATGTGGCGCTGGCCTGCGACCACCGCATCATCGGCCCGGACGGCTGGCTCGCCCAGGGCTGGGCCGCGCTGGGCCTCATCCCGGGGACCGGCGGCGTCTCCCTCATGCAACACGTGGCCCCCGGTGCCTTGTGGACCACGCTCGGCTCGTCGGAGCGCATGACGCCCAGCGGGGCCGAGCGGCTCGGTCTCGCCGTGGCCTCCTCCGGCGGTGCGCTGAGTGCCGCACATGTCGACGCCGACCGACTCGGACGGCTCCCCCGGGCCACGCTCACCGGCTACGTGGAGCTCAGTCGCGCCGAACTGCGCGAGCGGCTGCCCGGACACCTCGAAGCCTGTCTGCGACTCCAGGTCGACCTCGTCGCCTCACCCGACTTCCTCGAACGGACCAGCCGTTTCGCGAGCCCGACACGACCCGCGACGGTCGCTGAGGCGGGTGAATAGAGCTCCTCTATTCACCCGCACTCGTGGGCGTTCACCGTGATCGACGTGCCGGGCCGCCCGAGCGGGGTGACCTACCACCGACAGGCACCGCGTCCCTCACCTGAACCGACGCAAGGGGCCGATGTTCGTCTCCGCCGGACGGAGAGCTCTCGCACGTGGCGTCAGGTCACCGATCAGATCGGACCACGAATGCCCTTTAAGGCGCCTCAATTCGTCCCTATGCTGTGGGCTCGACCCACTGTGCAGACACCACGGGAGTCATCATGATCAAGCTGTTCAGCACCGACGACCACCTGCTCGAGCCGCCGGAGCTGTGGCAGACCCGGCTCCCGGCGAAGTACCAGGACGTCTGTCCCCGGCTGATCGAGGACGAGGACGGGCTCAAGTGGCTGGTCGAGGACCGCCAGGTGAGCATGCCGTTGCGGAACGAGTTCGTCGGCGGCCGCCAGGACGACGCACCCATGGGCATGCAGGAGCAGCCCCTCCGCCGCGAGGACCTCCTGCCGGAGTACTACGACGCCAGCGCCCGCGCAGAGGTGCTGCGAAAGGACGGGCTCATCGGGAGCATCTGCTTCCCGACGCTGCCCAAGTTCTCCGGCACCCTGTTCCTGGACTTCAAGGACAAGGAACTCGCCGGCGAGTGCGTCGGCGCCTGGAACGACTTCGTGTTCGACGAGTGGTGCGCGGCGGAACCCAGCTTCTACGTCCCCATGACGCTGGTGTCGCTGTGGGATCCGGAGCGGGCAGCCCAGGAGATCCGTACCAACGCCGCCCGCGGTGGCCGCGCGGTGTCCCTGCCGGAGAACCCGGTCCCACTCGGCCTCCCGTCCTTCTTCTCCGAGTCGTGGGACCCGATGTGGCGGGCGATCGAGGAGACCGACACGGTCGTCTGCATGCACGTCGCCACGAGCGGCCAGCTGACGTTTCCCTCGCCGGAGATCCCGTGGAGCGCGGCGATCATCCTCGTCCAGGCCAACGCGGCATCCTGCTTCATCAACCTCCTGTTCAGCCCGATCCTGCGCAAGTTCCCCAAGATCCAGTTCGTCCTGTCCGAGGGCGGCATCTCCTGGGTCCCGGCGCTGCTCGAGCGCGCGGACCGCATGCTCGAGATCCACACCCGGTGGGACGACGGGGCGAGGATCGAGCACACGCCGACGGAGATCTTCCAGCGCAACTTCACCGCCTGCATGGTGGTGGAGCCGGTGGCGGTCGAACTCCGGCACCGGGTCGGCATCGACCGCATCACGTTCGAGACCGACTTCCCGCACGCCGAGACCACCTACCCGAACACCCAGCCGCAGGTGGAGAAGCTGTTCGCGGGCGTCCCCCAGGACGAGGTCGAGGCGATGGCCTCGGGCAACGCCATGCGGCTGTTCCGTTGGACCTGATGCCCTGCTGACGCCGGGCGACCGGAGGGGCCCCCGACCATGGGGGTAACTCCGGTCGCACCGACGTCCGGTGCCGGCCAGGTCGGCGATCCCCTGCTCCGGCGTTGTCGGGGACCCTCCGACACGACGACACGAGGACTCAGCAGATGCGGTTCGCCGTGCCGACCGGCGCGGGGGTCCGCCACGCGCCATCGCCCGGGGGCCGGCCGGTTCCCGGGCGTAGTGGATCGCGCTCGTCCCCGCATCCCCACGATCCGGCGGACGCTGCACCGAAGCCCGCGCCGACCACGGAGCACGAACGCCACAGCTGATCGGGCGGCCGGCGGGTTGCCGCTGCGCGCTCGGGAGCTCGGTTCCGCGAACGACGCCGGCTCCCTGCACGCACGCCGGGCCGACGACGTGGTGCGCCTGCCAGGTGCCGGGCTCGCCGCCCATCTCGACCCGTCAGGGCGGCGGCCTCGGCCGGCGTGGACGCCACCCACCCCGGTTACGGATTCTCTCCGAGACTGCCGTGCCGGCCCGGCGCCGCGCTGATGCCGGCCCTGACGTTCGTCTGACCAGGTGCGCGCACACACCCGTGCCGAGTTCGTGGGTGTCGCGGTGCCGGTGCCTGCCGATGGACTCGGCGAATCTCAGCCCCGACTCCGCGGTGATGGTCGAGGCAACGGCAGGCGGTGGGCGCGGACCCATGCGGCCCTGGCCGAAGCCGGCTCGCCGCACCCGCGGACGGCCGTGCGTCGGACGCACGGGCCGCGTTCGGGAGCTGCATCGTCTACATCGAGCAGCCGCCGATCCGGTGCCCGCCACATCGAGGTTCAAATCGCCGGCGACGGTGGACGCGGTCTCGTTGGGCGACCGTGGCTGCAGCAGCGTTGCCGCCAGCAGCTGATCGAGATAGCCCCCGCACCTACGCGGACGCCGGCCCTCCGCGAGACGCTCGCGCGAGCTGCTGTCGACGTGACCCGGCCGGCCTGGCCGTGGTGCCGGACGGGTGGACCATCACACCCTTCGAGCTCCGGGCCCGAGGTCCCCGCAGGCGGCTCCCGTCGGTCGTTCCCAGCCCGTGGTCGCCGGGTCGTCGAAGGTCCACCACAGCACACGACCCGTGGAGACGTCGAACAGAGCGATCAGACCTGCGGAGCCGACGACGACGGCGGCGCCGCACTCCTCGATCACGTAGCGGAGCTCGGTGGCGGTCAGGTGCACGTCGACCGGCGTGTAGTGCAGGCCCGCGCGCCGTGCCGCCCACGCCGCGACGAGGTAGTCGACTCGGTCGGGCAGGACGAGTGCGATGTGGTCGCCGTGACGGAGACCCACCTCGGCGAACCAGGCGGCCAGGGACCGGCTCCGCTCGTCGAGCTGGCCGCAGGTGGGCTGACGACTCGAACCGGCCCCGACGACGGCGGGGCGTCCCGGATCGACGAGCGCCCGGTGGGCCGGTGCGGACATCAACGGTCTCCTATCGGTCGAGACATCGGCGGCCGCCGGACGCATCGCCGCGTCTGCGACTACCGGGGCAGGCCTAGGACGCGCTCGGCGATGATGTTGCGCTGGACCTCGTCGGTGCCGCCCGCGAGAGCGGCACCCGGCGTGCCGAGCAGGTGCTTTGCCCATGCGAACGTGCCCCACTCGCCGCTGTCGGCGATCAGATCGCTCCCGAGCAGCAAGGACGCCAGATCGTTGAGCCGCTTCATGGAGTCGCTGCGCAGCAGCTTCGACACCGACAGCTCCGGGCCCGGCTCCCGCCCTGCGCGTACCTGCGCCAACGCGCGCTCACCCACGAGCTCGGACGCCGTGACCTGCTCGTACAGCTCGGCGATCCGTTGCTGGACGACCGGGTCGCCGGCCCGCCCTCGACGCCGGGCCAGCGCGATCAGCAGTCGCACGTGGCGGAGCAGGCTGTCGGCGCCACCGGAGCCCAGGTTGGCCCGTTCGTTCAGCAGCGTTGTGACCGCGACCGCCCAGCCCGCGTTGACGTCGCCGAGACGACGATCGTCCGGCACGAAGACGTCGTTGAGGAAGACCTCGTTGAAGTGCGCACCGCCCGTCATCTGGCGCAACGGTCGGATTTCCACCCCAGGGGACAGCATGTCGATCAGGAACGCGGTGATCCCGCGGTGCTTCGGTGCCTCCGGATCGGTGCGGGCGAGCACCTCACCGACGTCGCTCACGTGGGCGCCGGAGGTCCACACCTTCTGGCCGTTGAGCTTCCAGCCGCCCTCGACGGGCACGGCCCTCGTCTGCACCGCCGCGAGGTCGGACCCGGCCCCCGGCTCGCTGAAGAGCTGACATGCCGCGATCTCGCCTCGGAAGATCCGGGTGACCATCTCCCGACGCAGGGCGTCCTGGCCGTGCGCCAGCACGGTGGGCCCGACCATCCCGAGCGCGAGAACGAGCGGGTTCTCGTCGGGTACCTCGTAGCGAGAACGCACCTTCCAGTAGGACCACTGGAACTCGTTGTCGAGTCCACGGCCGCCCCATTCGACCGGACCGGTGATCCACCCGAAGCCGGCGTCGAACTCGAGGGCCCGCCAGGCCTTGGCCACCCGCACCTCGGCCCGCGCCTCCTCGAGTGTGGCGTCGGTGAACGAGGAGACCGCGTCGGAGCCCACACTCCATTCGGCGCCGGACTTCCGCAGCGGAACGTGGGCGCTGAGAAACGTCTCGGCGTCGGCCTCGAAGCGTTCCAGCTCGTCCTGCTCGACCATTCCTCAGACCTCGGTTCGGCCGGCCGAGCACGCATCGGTGCCGGCGCGCGCGGTCCCGGAACCAAACCGCCGGTCCATGCTCATCGCTCTGCCCTCCAGGTTCTGGCCCGCGCCTCACCGCACGGTCGGCAGCGGACGAGACCGACCTGCCGCTACGTCGGACCGGGCGACCCTCGAGGCGGACCACCCGTCCGGCACGGCATTTCGCGGCTTCTCCGCTACGCCTCAACCTAGTTAACCACATGTACCATGTTGTGCAAAGTTCGCGCCCGGGACGCCTGTGGTGGCGCGGCCGACGGCCCATTCCCGGAGTCAGGCGAAGGTCCCCCGCGCGACGCGCGCAGGCGATCCGCGGGCACCTGCGGTCGCGGCGGATCGTCGCGGTCATCGCTGAACCGGCTGACCACCAGGACACCGCACACGCCCAGGTTCTCGCGTGGTCGTCCGCCCGCGATCGACGCCCTCGACCATGCAGCTCGACGCCTGCCCGGACGGAGTCGGCGAACCTTCAGGCGCGGGGTACGGACCTACCGCTCGACCTGTCCGCCGCTACCCGCGATGCCCTCGCCCCTCCGCCCACGGCCCGAGCATCAGGCCAGCAGACCGTAGCCGCCGTCCACCTGGATGACCTGCCCCGTCACGTAGCGGTAGTCGCTCGACAGCAGGCTGACGACGACGGATGCCAGCTCGTCCCGGGTCGCCAGGCGGCGCAGTGGAGTGCGCTTGCGGACCGTGTCGATGATCTCGTCGAGTGCCTCGATCTCGACGGTCACCGTCTCGCGCCCGGTCACCCCCGAGCCCGTGCTGTGGTCGGCGTGGTCGGCGTCCCCGGCGACCAGCTGCGGGGACACCCCGTTGACCCGGATCCCCTTCGGCCCCAGCTCGGCGCCGAGGTAGATCACCAGAGCATCGAGCGCCGCCTTGGCCGGGCCCAGGATCCCGTAGTAGCGGGCGTAGCGGAACGCGCCCATGGCAGACACCGTCACGACGGAACCCTTCGCGTCCTGGAGGTCGGGCAGCCCCGCCCGCACCGCCTCCAAGGTGCCCCAGTAGTGCACGTCGAACGCGCGCTGGTACTGCTCTCGGGTCGTCTCGAGCACTCGCCCGACCATGACAGGCACCGCTGTGAAGACCATGGAGTCGATCCGCCCCAGGGCCTCGCGCGCCGTCTCGACCATCTCGACCGCGGCCCGGGCCACGTCTCCCTGGACGAGGACGGGCTCCGGACCGACGGCCGCCACGGCCTCGGCCGTCTTGCGGGCCGCCTCCTCGTTCGCGACGTAGCCGATGGCAACCCGGGTGCCACGCGCGGCGAGGCGCAGAGCCGTCGCTGCGCCCATGCCACGACTCCCTCCGAAGATCAGCGCGGTCTCCGGGTACGACGGCAGCGCTGTGGGTTCGGTCATCGCGGGACCCTCTCTCGTAGGACATCACTCGTCGCCAGGACCCGCCTGCGAGTGCGCGAGGAGCGGCCTCGGAGGCACGACCGACAGATACATAATAGTTAGCTAGGTTCTATCTAACACAGAAACGTCGGGCCGGCGCACCATCTCGACCACGCAGACGAAGCCGACGTCGGGCCGGGGGAAGCGTCCGACGCACTCGCCGACGCCCCCGGGATCGCCGAGCGCGTTCGGCAGGGTCGACGGCGCCGGCACCGGACATGGTCCGACCGGATCGATTCCGCCGTCACGCGCGTCGCCGACCTCCGACAGGTCGCGATGCGCTTCCCCGGACGGGGAGCCACCTACGCGATCCCGACCGGGCGCCACCCGGACCGGTACCCGGATGTGTCCGCGACGATCCCCTCGCCCCTTCGCCGCGGACCCGTAGGTGGCAGCCCGAGACGGCCGGTCAGACGGCGGCCTTCTCCAGGATGTGCACGCCGCAGGCCGAACCCAGACCGATGACGTGGGCGAGGCCGACCCTTGCTCCCTCGATCTGACGAGGCCCCGCCTCGCCGCGTAGGTGCGTCGCGACCTCCCACACGTTCGCAATGCCGGTGGCCGAGATCGGATGCCCTTTGGACTGCAGGCCGCCGGAGACGTTCACCGGCAGCCGCCCGCCACGCCAGGGCGCCCCGGACCTGAAGAAATCCACTGCTCCACCTGGCTCGCACAGGCCCAGGTTGTCGTAGTGCACGAGCTCCGCACTTGCGAAACAGTCGTGCAACTCGACGAGGTCCAGGTCCTCCGGCCCGATGCCGGCCTGCTCGTAGGCAGTCTCCGCAGCCTGCCGGGTCAGCGTGTTGATGTCCGGAAGGACCTGACACCCGTCACGCCACGGGTCACTCGTCAGCACCGACGCACTGATTTTCACCGCTCGACGCTGCTGGTCCTGAGACAGCGTGCGCAGCTTGCCTTCGCCGACCAGGACGGCCGCGGCCGCGCCGTCGCAGTTCGCCGAACACATTGCCCGGGTGTTCGGATAGGCGATCATGACGTCGTTCATGATCTCCTCCAGCGACATCCGCTTCTGGTACGCCGCTTTCGGGTTCAGCGTCGAGTGCACGTGGTTCTTCTCGGAGATCCGTGCGAACAGCTCGAAGTCCGCACCGCCGTAGCGGTGCGCGTACTCCATCCCGATCTGGGCGAAGATTCCCGGCATCGTCTCGGTGCCGATCAGTCCATCGAGCGGGGCAACCTCACCGAATCGCCCCTCGCGGACCCAGGGGCCGCCCTCCTCCTTCCGTGCGTTGCCGGTCAGCAACCCGGCGCCGGAGAGCTTCTCCACCCCCACGGCCAGGCCCATGTCGCACTCGCCCGCCTTGATCGCCATGACCGCCACGCGCAGCGCCGTCGCCCCCGTCGCGCAGGCGTTGCCCACGTTGTAGACGGGGATCCCGGTCTGGCCGATCTGCTTCTGGAGCGCCTGACCGAACCCCACCGTCCCGAGGAGATTGCCCGCACTCAGCACGCCGATGTCCCGCATCGTCACCCCGGCGTCAGCCATCGCCGCCAACGCCGACTCGGCGCCGAGGTCCACGGCGTCCTTGTCCCGATACTTCCCGAACCTGGTCATGTGGATCCCGAGGATCCAGACGTTCTCCGCCATGCTTCCACCTTCAGTCGATCGGCTCGAAGCCGAAACCAACGGCCTCCACGCCGGTGGGATCCACGCCGACGGAGACCGTCGTCAACCGGACCTTCATGCCCGACCGCACCTGGTCCGGATCCGGTGGCACGTTCACCACGTTTCCCCGCACGGCGGTACCGCCGCAGTCGACGACCCCCGCCACGTACGGGACCTTCACACCCTCGGCTGCGAACGCCACGATCGTGAAGGTCCGCAACGTGCCGACCCGCTGGACCTCGACGTCGCGGAACTCCTGCCCGCTGCAGTTGGCGCACGCGCACCGCCGGTCGAAGTACCGAGCGCCACAGCCCCTGCACTCGTGCGCCACGAGATGCGGCTCATCGTCCAGGACCAGATAGTCCACGAGTGGTACACGGTCCACGACACTCTCCACGGCGCTCCGGACTTATAGGACAGCTTCAAGATACAGGATACTCAACTCGGACTCGTCATGACGAGTCGGGAACACCGGAGGAACGGCCGGCGCACTGGCCCTGGGCCTGCGATCCTGCCGCGGCGTTCGCCCGGCTCGCGGCATTGCCCGCCCTGGCCGTTCACCCTCGAAGCCGGACATGACGGGCGGCGGGAGCTCCCGGCAGGACCAGCACGCCCGCGCCGGCACCATGCCCACCTTCAGGAACGCCGCCAGCCAGGCCGACGGGCGCGGCCACGAGATCGCTCCACCGCCCCAAGAGTCACCGGGGTCTAGAGTGCACCCAGTCGGTCCCCATCGACCGACCTGCCCGGAGGTCCTCGCGGGCCGGCCAGGTGTCTCCCCTGGTGATGTCCCGGCACCGGATGTGCTGGAGACTGGGGGTGACCATTGATCTCTCCAACGGAGGCGCGGGCGTGACCGACGGTGACCCCACGGCGCTGAGAGGTCCCATCGCAATACCAGGCGAGGGGACGGCGCGAAAGCTAGCCAGCCAGGTGGCCAGCCGGATCGAGGCCGACATCTTGGCTTCGGGGTGGCAGGTCGGCACGGTGTTCGGTTCCGAGAGTGCCCTGCGGGAGCGCTACGGGGTCAGCCGCGCGGTCCTCCGAGAGGCCATCCGCCTGGTCGAACACCACGAGGTGGCCACCATGCGCCGCGGCCCCTCCGGTGGCCTGATCGTGAAGGCGCCGCAGGCCGGGCCACTTGCCGCCGCCATGGTCATCTACCTGGAGCACACCGGCGCGCAGGTCGAGGAGTTGCTCGCCGTCCGCCTGCTCCTCGAACCGCTGGCCGCTCGGCTGGCAGCCGACCGGATGGACGAGGAGGGCATCCAGGCCCTTCGCGCCACGCTCGAGCAGGACCAGGCATCCCCCGACGACCTGGGTGGCAGCGACCTGCTGCACAAGACCCTGGGCCAGCTGAGCAGGAACCCCGCCCTCCGCTTGTTCATCGACGTGCTGGTGGAGCTGACCAATCGCTATGTGTACCGACCGTCACGGGCGTCGCGCGGGCAGGCCGCCGAGGTCAAGCGGGCGTCCCACCTCGCGCACCGGGCCATCGCGAACTCCGTCATCGCCGGAGACACGAGCAGGGCGGAACAACGCACGGTCCACCACCTCGAGGCCATGCGGGACTGGATGCTGTCCATCGGTCAACGACCGATCGCCAGCACCCAGCGCGCAGACGTCGACGACACGGGCAACGGCAAGCAGAAGCTCGCCGAGACCGTCGCCCGGCGCATCATGGGTGAGATGGCCGCCAGAGGTGCGCACGTGGGTGACGTCGTGGGCTCGGAGGCTGATCTGCTCGAGCGGATGGGCGTCAGCCGCGCGGTACTACGGGAGGCTGTGCGACTGCTGGAGTACCACTCCGTCGCGTACATGCGCCGAGGTCCTGGCGGCGGCCTGGTCATCACCGTGCCCGACGCCACGGCGAGCATCCAGGCGACGGCCCTCTACCTCGACTACGAGGAGATCGGCCTAGCCGACCTCCGGGCCGTGCGGGACGTCATCGAGTCCGGCTGCCTGGAGTCGGTCGTGCGGCGGCACGAGGACACAGAGGTGGCAGAGCGCCTGCGGGAGGCGATCAAGCCCGTGGACCCGGTCGCCTCGGAGGCAACGGTCGGCCGGGCGCACCACTTCCACACGGAGATCGCGGAACTGTCCGGCAACCCGGTCCTCGCGTTGTTCCTCCGGATCATCACCACTGTGTGGGCCCGGCACTCCGACGACCTCGTCGAGGAGGGACCGAAGACTCAGGAGGCCGCTGATGCGGCCCTGCGTGTCCACGAGGGAATCGCCGAGGCGATCCTCGCCGGCGACCTGCCGCTCGCGCGCCACCGCATGCGCCGCCACCTCGAGGCCCTCGACGCGTGGTGGCAGTAGCGCGCGCTCGGCACCCGACCGTCGCCTGTGTGATGGTCGAGGCCCGTTCGACCACCACGCGGAGCTCGGGGTCGGTGACCTGGGTGTTCGGCCAGGCGATGTAGCGGCGGATCATGAGCGGCTGCTCGCCGCCGCCCACCGCCCGACCCGGAGTCCGCGGCGGCGCAGGGCGGTTCAGTTCTGCGCCGGGGCGACGTACCCGCTGTCGTCCGGGGTGGGCGCGGCCTTCGCCACGAGGTCGGGCACCACATCACCGAGCGCGGCCGGGTCCCACGGCTCGTCGTGCAGGATCTCGGAGCCGATGCGCCATGACTCCACGACAGCGATCCTGTTGCCGCGGACGTCGAACGTCCGGCCTGTGATCGCCGCGCTCTGCGGACTCGCCAGCCAGACCACGATCGGCGAGACGAAAGCAGGAGCGAACTTCTCCACGAGCTCCTCGGGCATGAGGCCCTCCGTCAACCGCGTCGTGGCGGCCGGCGCCACGGTGTTCACGGTGACCCCGTAGCGGGTCATCTCCTTGGCCGCACCGAGCGTGAAGGACGCGATGGCGCCCTTCGCGGCGATGTAGTTGGTCTGGCCGAAGCTGCCGTACAGGCCGTTCGGCGAGGTCGTGCAGATGATCCGGCCGTCGACCGGGGCGCCGGTCTCCTTGGACCGGTCCCGCCAGAACACCGCAGCCGCCCGCGAGCACGCGAACGTGCCCCGGAGGTGCACCCGGACCACCGTGTCCCAGTCCTCGTCGGTCATGCCCGCCAGCGTGCGGTCGCGAAGGATGCCGGCATTGTTGACCAAGACGTCGAGGCCACCGAACGTGTCGACGGCGAGCCGAACGATCTCCCGGGCGCTCGCGGAGTCCGACACGTCGTGCGCACTGGCGACCGCCTCGCCACCGGCGGCTCGGATCTCCTCGACCACGAGCTGCGCGACGGTGGGGTCGCTACCGGTCCCGTCGCGCTCCCCACCCAGGTCGTTCACCACGACCCGCGCGCCGTGCTGTGCCAGCGCAAGGGCGTGGGAGCGGCCCAGCCCCCGCCCGGCTCCCGTGACGATGGCCACTCGGCCTTCACAGATTCGTTCCACGTCATCCTCTTCTGAACATCGTTGTGCCGCCGGCCTTGCTGCCGGCGGTCGGGACCGTCACGAGCGCAGCCGAACCGGCACGGCGACTCGGCGTCCTGGTCCGAGTACGTCGCCTGGCCTGCACCCGACGTTCGTGCCCGATTCCCCGGTGGAAGCGGGATGGGTCGGGGTTGCCGGCCGGAGAGCGAGCAGCGTGCGCAGACCGGTCGCCGGCGCCAACGGCCGGTCGAGCCGGGGTGATGACCGGCGTCGGGTGTGACCAGCCCTGCCTCGCACCGGAACAGGGCTTGGGGCGGAAAGGTCCCGCAGCAGCGGGCGGGGCCGGCGAAGGCCCGGGGATCGAGCTCCCACGGCGTCCCCCGTCGGCTCGGCGGAGGGAGCCGCGTGCGCTGTGGCCGGTCACGGAGGAACGGAGATCGGCCTGCGCCGGCAGGGGTCGGAACCGGGCGACCGCCGTGGAGTCCCTGAAGGGCGGGTCGATGAAAGCGGCCCCGGCCGTGGCCTTCGAATGTGAGGGCGGCGTCGCGGCGCCGTCATGCTCCTCGGCCACCCGTGGGTTGTTCAGGACGTCCTCCAGCTACGACTGATGGGTGCAAGGACCGCTCCACATCGGTCCCTGAGCGTGTGGGTGCGGGCGATCGGGGACTGGCGCCGGTGACGCGGCCGGCCGCGCCCGCCATGCAGATAAGAGTAGCCTTTATCGGAGCGAGGGACCAGAGGCCCTGCCCCCACTTGTCGGCAACAGAGGTGGCCTGGTTCAGTTCGAGCTACAACCGATGCGGTGAGGGTTCATGGCAGATGCTGCGGGGACCGTCCCGGCCGGAGTGCCGGGCGTCGTCGAACGCGCGCTGCGGGTCGACGCCACCGGCGCCGACCCGCACGGGACGTGGCCCGACCACCGCATCGCCTTCCGACACCGACAGGAGTGGACGTGCAGCGTCTGTTCATCGCCCACCGCCGCGAGACGGCCGGCAGGATCGTGCGCGAGCCCGCGGTGCTGATCCTGTGAGCGCGCCGACCGCGTCCCAGCACCCTGCGGCCCGACTGGTGGGCACGGTGCTCGACGAGTACGAAATGGTGATCGAGCGCGGCAAGATCGCCGAGTTCGCGCGAGCGACCGGATCCCGGTCGCCGGAGTACTTCGGCGACGACGCACCGATCCCGCCCACCTTCCTGGTGACCTCGTCGTTCTGGGCACCGGAGGGGGACGATGCGTTGGTTCAGCGGCTGGGGTTGGACCTGCCGCGCGTCCTGCACGGCGGACAGGAGTTCTCCTTCCCCGGTCGGCTGCCGCGCGCCGGGGACCGGCTGACGGTGCGCCTGACCGTCGAGTCCGTGACCGAGAAGGCGGGGCGCCGCGGCGGCAACATGACGTTCATAGTGCTGCTCACGCGGTATCTCGCCCCCGACGGCGTGGTGGTGGCGGAGAGCCGGGCGACGACGATCGAGCGGGGAGCGGCGTCGTGACCGGACCTCGCGAGGTCTCGGCCGCGCTCCCGGAGTGGAACGTCGGCCCGCAGAGCCGTACCGACATCGTGCGCTACCAGGGCGCCAGCGGTGACTTCAACCCGATCCACCACGACGACGAGTTCGCGCGGGCCGGCGGGATGGCGGGGGCGTTCAGTGTCGGCATGTTGCAGGCCGGCTACCTCGGCACCTACTGCACGGACCTGTACGGACCGGAGAGCGTCCGGCGCATCAAGGTCCGCTTCTCGGAGCAGGTGTGGCCCGGTGACGTCCTGGTCTGCTCGGGCCGGGTCGTGTTGGCGACCACCAGCCAGAACGGGACGCAGCGGCTGGAACTGGAGTTGGCCGTCCGCCGGGAAGGTGGCGGGGTCGCCGTGACCGCGGAGGCGACGGTAGTGGTCCCCGCCACCTCGTGACCGAGGCGACGGCGGCGGCGGGACACCTCGCAATGGGTCTGGCAGCGACGCAGCCCGGCGTGGAGCGAGTCGAGGGCGTCGGCGGCGAACGGGCCGGCCTTGCGTCCGCCGGTGAAAGGCCGGACATGACTCGCCAGGTACTTCGTGTACATCCGGAGCGTGGTGGGGCCGGCATCGAGGAGTCCCGGGCACCCGTCGAGGAACGGGCCACCGTCGCGTTCGTCCGTGGGTGTCACTACTCGTCGACCTGGGCCAAGAACCTGCCGGACAATGCGCCTGCGGCTGCCTGTGTCACATTCGTGTCACGCGTCGCACCGATCGGAGCCTGGACCGCTGTTTCGGCCGGTCAACATGGTGGGCGCGGCAGGGTTCGAACCTGCGACCTCTCGGGTGTAAGGCGGCAAGACTCACCCGACAGGGGCCTCTACCAGCGACTATGTCAGCCCGGGCGGCCTCTTGTGCCCCTGTCGCCAGACCGCGCCGCTGATTCGCACCACGTTTGATTCCACGCCCGTCGTTCAGCAGCTGCTGGTGTTCAGACGGGTGGGACTGCCCAGGGGTTCGGTTGACTCCTGGCCTGTGAGGACGCGCTCCTCGCTGCCAGGGTCGACATCGTGCCCAAGCCGTTCCCGAAGGAGTTCTCCGCGACGTGATCGCCGTGGCCCGCCAGGGCGACCAGTCCATCGCCTCCCTGCAACGATGGCTCAAGATTGCCGACCGCGACGACGGGACTCACCACCGACACCACCCAGGCACGGCCCGGCACCACCGCAGCGGACGTGGAAGCGGAGAACCGCGAGCTGCGTGAACGAGCCAAGCAGCTCAGAGCAGGAGAACGAGATCCTGCGCCGAGCCACCGCCTACTCCGCCCGCGACGTCCTCCCAAAAATGATGTACCCGCTGGTCCTCGACCTCGCCGCCGACAAGATCCCCGTCGCGGTGGCCTGCGGGTACTCGGCTTCAGCAAGCAAGCCTTCTACCAGTGGGAAAGCCAAACCTCTAGCCGACCGCGACTACGACGACGCCCACCTGATCAACGCCGCCGTCGATGTCCATCACGACGATCCCGAGTTCGGGTACCCCGTCGAGCGACTCCGGACCACGCACGACGAAGAGACAGTGGGCTGGCTCGGGGCGCTCACCGACCCCCGCGTCGGTCCGGCGCTGCACGCCGTGCACGCCGACCCGATGCGACCGTGGAGCGTCCCCGAGCTCGCCGCTCTCGCACACCTCGCCCCCCTCGGCCTTCGCGCCGCTTCCGCCGACAGGTCGGACGCCCACCGGCCGACTACGTGCTGAGGCTGCGGATGCGGCACGCCGTCACGCTGCTGCGCCGTCCTGGAGCGTCGGGGTGACCGATATCGGCCGACAGCTCGGCTACTCCGCGCACAGTTCGTTCTCGCACGCGTTCAGCCGGATCATGGGCGAGTCGCCGGGCCGGTACCGGCGGCGCGAGCTCCCGGCGGTGCTCCGACACGGACACACCGTCGCGGGGCCTGCCCGAGACGGACCGGCCTGCGACGTGTCGGGTTCGTGGGCGGGGCCGCACCCGTCACAGCGCGGGTGGGCCGGCCCCGAACCCGCTCAGCCGCCGCTGAGGACGGCCTTGAGCTTGTCGACGGGCAGGCTCGACGACAGGTCGGCGTCCGGTGAGATCGACGGGTCGCACGCCGGAACCTTCCCGGCGGCGGTGTCGGCGTACACCGGGAGCACGTAGGGCACCGGCTCGGCGCTCTGCTTGCCCGCGAGGGACGCCAGCCCGACCCGCAGCGACGCCGCGGACATCTGGGTGGTCCCGTCCTGGCCGAGCCAGGCGATCTTGTGCTGCGCGACGGCGCACACGAAGCCCTGCGACGAGCCGATGTTCAGGAACGCGGGCATCTTCGCGCCGGAGTCGACGATCGCCTGCACGGCGCCGATGTCGGAGGCGCCGTAGTCGCTCACGAAGGCGGCGTAGTCGCCGTTCTGGGCGATCAGGCCGGCGACGCTGCGCCGCTTCTGCGCGGCGTCCCAGTTGGTCGGGACCCAGGTGTCCGGGGTGAGCTGCATCTGAGGCGCGTACTGCTTGAGAGCCGCGGCGAAGGCGGTGAACGTCTTCTCGGTCGAGGGCGCGCCCGGCTGGCCGCCGAGGAACGCCACCTTGCCGGTCCCGACGTTCTTGGCGAGCCACTGCGCCTGGTTCCGGGCGATCGCGTCGGTGTCCCACACCAGCGACTCGACGTAGTCGGTGCCCTTCAGCCCCGTGACGTCGTTGACGGTGCTGACGACCTTCACACCGGCTTCCATCGCCTTGCGCATCGACGGCAGCTGCGAGGGGCCGAAGTCGGGGCTGATCACCATGACCTTCGCGCCCTGGGCGACGGCGGCGTTCGTGGCCGCGATCGCCCCCTGCTGACCGGTCGTGCCGTTGTACCAGCTGGTCTGCAGCGTCGGACACTTCGCGGCCTCGGCCGCGAACTCGGCGTGCGAGATCGCGGCCCAGACCTGGCCGCCTGCGGACTTGACGTAGACGACCTTCGTCGGCTCCGTCGGGCACAGTGGCGTGATGTCGCCGGCAGCCGCCGCGGCCGCCCCGGCGGTGGCGCCGCCCGCGGGCGAGGCGCCCCCGGACGGTGCCGGGGAACAGGCGGTCAGCGTGAGCGCCGCGGCCGCCACCGCGACGACGGTGAGCACGCGGGAACGTGAGACACGAGCGGGTTGCATTCGATCTTCCTCGACACTCGGACGTGATCCGTCCATCGGATCGCGATCGACGGTAGGGACCCGCCCAGCGGTCGAGTTGTCCCGAGATGGGACGGCGAACCTGCTGCTACCGGGTGGCCGGAGAGTCCTCGCCCCCGAGGATCCGTGCCCCGGTCACCGCCCGGAGGTCGTCGACCGTGGTGCCGGGCGCGAGCTCGACCACCCGCAGACCGTCGTCGCACACGTCGAGGACGGCGCGGTCGGTGATGATCCGGTCGACGACGCCGACACCGGTGAGCGGCAACGTGCATCGGGGGACGATCTTCGCGGTGCCGTCCTTGGCGACGAGGTCGGTGAGCACGACGACGCGGCGCGTGCCCGCGACGAGGTCCATCGCGCCACCCATCCCCTTGACGAGCGCTCCCGGTACCGCCCAGTTCGCCAGGTCGCCGTTCTCCGCGACCTGCATCGCACCCAGGATCGCGACGTCGATGTGTCCACCCCGGATCATCGCGAAGGACTGGGCCGAGTCGAAGAAGCTGGCCCCCGGCAGCGCCGTGACGGTCTGCTTGCCCGCGTTGACGAGGTCGGCGTCCTCGTCGCCTGCCAAGGGGAACGGGCCCATCCCGAGCAGGCCGTTCTCCGACTGCAGCGTCACGTGGACGCCGGGCGGGATGTGGTTGGCGACCTTCGTCGGGATGCCGATCCCGAGGTTGACGTGGTCGCCGTCGCGGAGCTCGCGTGCCGCGACGGCAGCCATCTCGTCCCTGGTCCAGCTCATACCGCTACCTCCTGCGGGACACCTCGTTCGCGGACGGTGCGCTGCTCGATGTCCTTCTCCCGTTCGCGGGCGAGGACGAGCCGGTCGACGTACACGCCGGGCGTGACCACGTGGTCGGGGTCGATCGCGTCGTCGGACAGGTGCTCGACCTCGGCGACGGTGACCCGGCCCGCGGTCGCGACGACCGGGTTGAAGTTGCGCGCGGTGTAGCGGTAGGTCAGGTTCCCCCACCGGTCGCAGGTGTGCGCGCGGACCAGTGCCAGGTCGGCCACGATCCCGCGCTCCAGCAGGTAGGTCCGCCCGTCGAACTCGGCCGTCGGCTTTCCCTGGGCGACCTGGGTACCGACGCCGGTACGGGTGTAGAAGGCCGGGATGCCGGCGCCGCCGGCGCGCAGGCGCTCGGCGAGGGTGCCCTGCGGCGCGAACTCGACCTCGACCTCGCCGTCGAGGTACTGGCGCGCGAACGTGCGGTTCTCCCCCACGTAGGAGGCGACGACCTTGCGCACCTGCCGGTTCTCCAGGAGCAGGCCGAGGCCCTTCCCGTCGATACCCATGTTGTTGGACACCACGACGAGGTCACGTACCCCGGAGTCGCGCACCACGTCGATGAGGTCCACCGGCACGCCACAGATTCCGAACCCGCCCGCGGCGATCGTCATGCCGTCGCACAACAGGCCTTCCATCGCCTCGGCGGCGGTCGTGTTCACAGCGGACATCCGCTGTCCTCCGATCTTCACGTCGATCCGAACGGTGCAGGAACCGCCGGCCCGCAGTAGGACCGGACACCGCGACGCCGGGTGCCGCGCGTCGGTCGGACGCGCGGCACCCGGCAACGGTGCCGTCGGCCGCCTCCCGGCGGGGTGGGCGGCCCGGCGATCAGGCCGGCGCCGGTGCGGCCGGCTTGATGTTCTGGTTGTGGTGGAAGACGTTCTCCGGGTCGTAGGTCGCCTTGATGCGCGAGAGGCGCTCGTACTTCTCGGCCCCGTACGCCGCCCGGCCACGGTTCTCGTCGTACTTGTTCATGTTGTTGATGTAGCTGCCCGAGCCCATCCCGTGCGGCTGCAGGCCCGCCCAGAAGTCCTTGACCCACTGGCGGTCGTGGACGAGCTCCTCGGCCGTCTCACAGGTCCCGGTCATGATGAAGTGGTAGCCCGCGTCGTGCGGGCCGGCCCAGGCGGCGTCCTTGTCGGCGACCCGGGCGTAGGCGCCGCCGAGGGTCATCGCGCCGAAGTAGGAGAACGCGCCCCGGGTGCCGGTGAGGTACTTCTGCATGACGTCGATGGCGTCGTCGGAGATCGCGGGAAGGTAGTCGGCCTTCTCGTAGCCGTGCACACCCCACGGGTTGAACGCGTCGTTCATCGACTGGAGGTCGACGTAGCGCATCGGCTCCACCAGCTCGAACGCAGGCGAGTGCTCCCGCACGATCTCGGCGGCGGCGGCGAGCTCGGAGTGGGGCCGACCGTCTCGAGCTGGATGAAGTACCCGTAGGTGTGCTTGTACTCGTCGGGCACGAACGGGGTGTCGGGCGCCCGCATGCCGAACGCGATGATCGCCATGTCGTCGGGCAGCTGCGAGGGCAGGTCCCGGAACAGCTGCATGGCCTCGACGCCACGGTCCGGCGGGAAGAAGAACATCCCGACGTCGGCGGTCTCGCCGATCTCGTGGAGCTGGAAGACGAACTCGGTGACGATGCCGAAGTTGCCGCCGCCGCCGCGCAGCGCCCAGAACAGCTCGGTGTTCTCCGTGCGGCTGGCGCGGACGACCTGCGATGGCGCTGTTGCTCACCATGTTTCCTTGCAGTTCAGGGATGACGTGCCGGGGCCGGCAGGGCGTCGCCCGGACGTGGCAGAGTGAGTCAGCTGGTGCGGGGCTCGAGCGCCCGGGCGCCGGCGACGAACGCTGCGGCGGTCTCGGCGGCCGGCCGCGCCTGCCACTGCTCGGACAGGATCTCGATCGAGACGGGAGCGGTGGCCCCGCACGCCCGCAGCGCCCCGAGGAACCCGACGACGTCCCACTCGCCGTCACCGAAGAGCTTGCGGTGCTTGAGGGTCTCCTCGAAGTAGTCCTCGGTGAGCGGGGTCGCCGGCCCGTCCGAGAGCTGGACGACCACGACCCGGTCCCCCGGCAGCGACCGCAGAGCCTGCTCATCGGCGTTGCCGCGCATGAAGTGCCAGTTGTCGACGCAGAGGCCGCCGTTGTCGCGGTCGGCCGCTTGGACCACCGCCAGGGACGTGGCGATGTCGGGCATGTCGGTCCCGGGGAGGAACTCGATCGCCACCTTCGCCCCGACCTCGGCGGCCTGGTCACAGATCCGCGCGAACCGCGCGGCGGACTCGGCGCCGTCCCCACCGGAGGAGGCGGCGACCACGATGTGGTGTGCGCCGAACGCGTCGGCCAGCTCGATGAAGTCCTGCTCGACACCCGCGTCCATGTACGGGAGGTCCCACGGGAACCACGACGGGCCCCATCGCCGACCGTCGGCGGGACCGTCGAATCCCAGCCCCACCTCCAGCTCGGCGACCCGCATTCCGGACCGGTCGGCGATCGCCGCGAGGTCCTTCGCACCGACGCCCTCGCGCTTCGCGTCCTGGAACTCGAAGACCGAGTACCCGATCGCGTCGGCTCCTGCTGCGACGGCCGCGGCGACCCGCTCCTCGAACGAGACGCCGGTCAGGTTCCCGTAGCCGAGGATCAGGCCGGGTCCCGTGTCTGCCTTGTTTCCGCTCATCACTACGCCTCCTGCGTCGACTGCTCGGCGCCTGCCGTCGAACCGCGACCGACGTTAGGGATCTGCCCGCCGATCGAGTTGTCCCGCCTTGGGACGGCCGCTGCGCGGACGGGTGTCGCGCGGGTCACGGAACGACGGCGGCGCGCATGACCCCGCCGGACTCGGTCTGGGCCACCGCGGTGTGGATCTCGTGGAGCCCGTACACGCGGTCGGACATCGACCCGAAGGGATACAGGTCACGGGTGTCGACGAGGAAGTCGAGGGCGCGGCGCAGGAACCAGGGGTCGTAGCGCAGGAATCCCCGCACGGTGAGGTTCTTGCGCGTGAACAGCGCGGGCGCGATCGACAGCTCGGCGCCCGGACCGACGTTCAGGTTGCCGACCGAGGCGATCGTGCCGCCGGTGCGTGCGAACCCGACGGCCTCGGCGAACGCCTCCGGGCGTCCGGTGACCTCGACGACGAGGTCCGCCCCGTCACCGCCGGTGAGCCGGTCGATCCGCTGCTGCCGGTCGGCGACGGCGGCGATGGCCGCCATGTCGATCACCTCGGTCGCGCCGAAGCGGAGCGCGGCGGCGATGCGGCCGGGGTCGCGCTCGACCGCGATCACCCGCGCACCCGAGCGGGCGGCGACGGCGCAGGCGTAGAGCCCGAGCCCGCCGCACCCCTGCACGACGACCGTCTGTCCGCGTTGCAGACCGACCCGCTCGAGTGTGAACAGCATCTGGGCCAGCCCACAGTTGGCCCCGGCGACCTCGGCGTCGGTGAGCACGTCGGGCACGACGTAGAAATGCCTGCCGGCGGCGAGGTGGTAGTGGCTCGCGAAGGCGCCGTGGAAGTGCGGCGCACGGCCGGGCGGCGAGGCCATCGTGTCGGCCCACTCGGAGCACATGTTGAACTCGCCGCGCCCGCACGGCCGGCAGTGCCCGCACACGCGGAAGTACACGACGACGACACGGTCTCCCACCGCGACAGGAGTACCGGCCGAGTCGTGGGTCAGTCCGTCGCCGAGAGCACCGACCCTGGCGACGAACTCGTGCCCGAGGACCACGTCCCGCAGAACGGGATTGCGACGGTGGTAGATCCCGACGTCGGACCCGCACACGTTGGCCTGCAGGACCTCGAGCAGCGCCTCCCCCGGGCCGGGCCGTGGCAGCGGGTACCGCTGCACCTCGACCGCCCCCGGCCCGACCGAGGCCGCCACCGATCCCTCGGCCGCGACGTCGCTGAATTCCTCCACCGGTTCCTCCTGTCGGTCGGACTCACCCGCCACCTCGGTGCACGGTCGTCGCGTGCCGGGCCGGGTCGTCGTGGCCGGGTACGTCGGCCATCACCCACGCGTCGGGCTCCGGCCCGGCGCGAAGGACGCTCACGACGCCGTTGCGCTCCAGGACGACGCAGTCGACGTCGGCCAGCCGGGCGACACCCGCGAGACGCAGGCGCTGCCGGAGGTCGTCCTCGCTCATCCGTGCCGCTCGCAGGCCGTCGGGGAGCACGCTGCCCCCGCGCATCAGGAGTACGGGCTCCCTCGTGAGGATTCGGCCGAGGATCCTGTTGCGACGCAACAGCCCGAGGCAACGCTGCACGGCGAACAGCATCACGAGCGCGATCACCCCGGTGGTGAGCGTCGGTGTCGCCAGGAGCGTCGTCCGCCCGACCACCGCACCGAGCGCGATCACGCAGGCGACATCGGTCGCCGACATGGCCGACAGGCTCCGTTGTCCGCTCACCCGGACGCACACCAGCAGGGCCAGGTAGATCCCCAGGGTCGCCACGGCGACGAGTCCCGCGGTGCGCAGGTCGACACCGAGCTCCGACGTGAGGGGCGTGGTCACCGTGTCGGCCGCCGCCGATCAGGCGTCGCCGAGCTGCGCACGCGCGTCCGCGGCCGCGCGGCGGGCGGCGGTGAGCAGCAGGGTCGAGTCGGACTCGACGGCGAGCATGGTGAACCCCGCGGTGTGCCAGCGACCCACATTGCCGGTTCCGCAGAACACCCCTGCCGTGATGCCGTTCGCACGGCACGCCGCGACGACCGGGGCCAGCACCTCGACGGTCCGCGGGTCGGACGCGAGGTAGGGGTCGCCCCACAGGTCCAGGGCGAGGTCGGCCGGGCCGGCGAGAATGCCTGTCAGCCCCGGCACGGCCGCGATCGCAGCGGCGTTCTCGACCCCGGCCCGGTCCTCGACCATGACATAGCAGGCGGCGGCACCCAGGACTGCGGGATCAGGACGTGCGGTCGCGAGCTTCGGCCGCAAGGGGCCCCAGCTGCGGGTGCCGTCCGGTGAGTACCGGCACGCGGCGACTGCCGCGCGGGCCTGCTCGGGCGTCGAGACCTGCGGGACGATCACGCCGGCGGCGCCCGCATCGAGAACAGCGCCGATGAGGGGGGCGTCGGTGCCGGGGACGCGCAGGTACGCCGTGCCGCCGCCGGCCTGCACCGCCTGCAGGAGCCCGACGACGTCGTCGTCACGGACGGTGCCGTGCTGCATGTCCAGGCAGCACCAGTCGAACCCGGCCGAGGCCATGGCCTCCACGGCGAAGGGCGACTCGAGATGGCACCAGCCACCGAGTGTCACGTTCTCAGAACCCACGTTGCTGCGTCCTCTCCTGGACTGTCCGCTGCAGGGCCTCGACGAACGCCATGGGCGCCTCGACGGGCAGGAAATGGCCGACGCCTGGTACCCGACGGACGGTCACCCGGCGGAACCACTCCCCGAGACCGTCGAACCAGGAGTCCGGGACCAGAGGGTCGAGGTCCGGCCACAGGATGGTGGTCGGCGCGGCCACGACGTGCCGCCCGATCGGGTCGCTGCTCATCGTGAGCAGGCGCCGGTCGTGTTGCTGGGCAAGGTGATCGAGCCGTAGTCGTGACGGCGTGTAGCCCGGCGCCGACCAGGTCGTCCAGACCCGTTGGAGGGCGTTGCGCCCCGTGCCGGTGACCGATCGCGTCGGCACCTCGGGCGGCGGGGTCACGACGAGGCCCGCGACGCGGCCCGGGCTCCGAGCGGCGACCCGCAGGGCGACGGCGGCCCCGATCCCGTGGCCACCGAGGACCACGGGGCCGAGCCGGAGCTCGTCGATCAACGACGTGACGCTTGCGGCCTGGGCGGACACGGAGACGTCGCCGCCCGGCCACCGGTCGGACTCGCCGACCCCCCGGAGGTCAGGTGTGACGACTGTGCCCTCGAGCCGCACCGCAACGTCTGCCCAGTCCGTCCGGTCGCCGTGACCGCCGTGCAGGAGCACGATCCCCGGTCCGGTGCCGGACCGGTCGTAGGCGAGGCGGAACCCGTCCACCGGCCGGCTGACCGCTGGACCGGCGATGGGCGGCGGCAGACCTGCGGCCAGGTGACAGCTGACCGTCGTCATGCAGTCCGCTTCCGCCGTCGCTCGAGCATGGCCGCGCCGGCGAGGGCGAGCGCCATGGCGATGGCCTGGACGAGCAGCTGTACGGCAGCGTTGGCTCCGAGGGTCAGCACGACCTGCCCGAGCTGGGTGAGGAACAGGGCGGCCACGGCGGTCGCGACGACGCTGCCGCGCCCACCGGCGAGACTCGTGCCGCCGATGACGACCGCCATCACCGTCTGGAACAGGTACGGGTTGCCCATCGTCGGGGCCGGGTTCTGCGCGTAGCCGGCGAGCAGCACCGCGGCGAGGGCGAACAGCAGGGCCGCTGCGATGTACGCCCCGACGATGTAGCAGTCGACCCGGACCCCGATGGCCCGCGCCGCATCCGGGTTCGCCCCGACGGCGACGAACCGCCGCCCGACGGCTGTCTGGCGCAGCACGAAGCCGACGACCAGGACCGTCGCGATCGCCAGCCAGACCAGCGTGGAGATCCCGAGGACGCTCGAGGCTGCGAAGGCCTGCAGGCTCGGCGGGGCCGCGGACCCGACCCCCTTCGTGTAGGTGAACATCGCGCCGACCAGCAACGCGTTGAGCGCCAGCGTCGTGATCAGCGGCGTCACGTTGATCCTGGTGTTGATCAGGCCGTTGACCAGGCCGATGACGACGCCGAGAGCCACCACCACCAAAAGCCCGACGAACACGGGCGCATCGTTGCGGTCGACGAACACGACGAAGCCCATGGCGGTCAGGCTGACCACTCCGGGGATCGAGAGGTCGATGCCGCGCTGCTGGATGACCAGCGTCTGGCCCGCCGACATGATCGCGAGGATCGCCCAGAACGGCAGCATCGCGCCGAGCGACTGCGCCGACAGTGACTTCGGCACGACGATCGCGCTCAGGACGAAGAGCGCACACGTCGCCAGCACGATGCCGGTGTACGGGCCGGCGGCCCGCGGCCTGCGCGCCGGTGGGCTCACGTCCAGGTCGACCGTGGCGACCCGCTCCGGGTCGCTCAACGAGTTGCTCATCGACGTCTCCGAGTCAGTGTGTGCGTGCGAGATGGCGGGTGCGGGAGTAGACGGCCACCGCGATCAGCGTCATCGCCCCGGGCAGGTACGACGACCACGCGGCGTCGAGGCCGAGGAAGGTGACCGCGCCGATCGCCTGGGTGACGAGGAACGCCGCCGCGATGGTGCCGACGAACGAGCCGCGGCCGCCGAAGATGCTGGCGCCACCGATCACCGCGGCCGAGATGCTCGTCAGCGTGTAGTCGATGCCGGAGGTCGGGTCGCCCGAACCGACCTGGGCCAGCAGGAAGAGTGCGGCGAGACCTGCCATGAGGCTGCACAGCAGGAACCCGATGAGCCGGACGCGAGGGGCGCTGAGCCCGTTGAGCCGGGCGGCCTCGGGCTGCGACCCGACCGATCGCAATGCGATGCCGGTCCGGCTGCGGCGCAGCCAGAACTGCATCGCCGCGGCGACGACGACCAGCACGACGAAGGCGACCGGGATCGGGCCGAACGTATACGTCAGGGCGTCGGTGATGCGGCTGTCGAACAGACCGCCGGGCTGGGGCCGCAGGACGAGCGAGAGGGCCTGGAGCGCGATGAAGGTGATCAGTGTCGCGACGATGGCGTTCATCTTCACGACGTCGACGAGTGCCCAGTTCACGAGACCGACGGCCAGCGGTACGCCGAACAGGAGCACCCAGCCGAGCACCCTGTCGAGTGGCATCGACTCCGCGGTGAGGAAGAACGACTCCACGACGACGACGAAGCCCATCAGCGGACCCACCGACAGGTCGACCGCGCCGATCGTCAACGCTACGGTCTGTCCCAGGGCCACGAACCCGAGGACGGCGACGAGGGCGAGGAGACCGGCGATGCTCGGCGTCGTCAGGTAGAAGGCGCTCGACAGCGACGTCCACAGGCCGAGCGCGAGGACCGCCAGCGCCACCATCGCGATCGGCGCGGTGTCGCCGGCGAACCAGCGGACGGCCGGACCGGCGCGCCGGGCGCTCTTGTCCCGGTGGGTGGTCGCCGTGAGGGCCGCTGCGGTGATCCGGGCCTCGGTCACGTCGTCGCCCGAGAGCTCCTCCACGACATGGCCGCGGGAGAAGATGAGGATGCGGTCGCACAGCCCGGCCAGCTCGATGCCGTCGGACGAGACGACGACGACACCCATCCCCCGCTCGCGGGCGTTGTCCCGCAGCAGGTCGTAGATCTCGGACTTGGCGCCGACGTCGACGCCCTGGGTCGGCTCGTCGATCAGCAGGACCCTGGGGTCGCGGCGCAGCACGCCCGCGAGCAGGGCCTTCTGCTGGTTGCCTCCCGACAGGGACTCGATGGGCGTCTCGATGGTCGGGGTCTTGACGGCCAGCTCGGCAACGGCGGCCCGGGCGAACTCCCGCTCGCGGCGTGGCTCGACCACTCCCGCGGTGCTGAACCGGTCGAGGTTGCGCAGCCCGATCGTCTCGCGCACGGTCAGCCCGGGGAAGACACCCTCGCGGTGCCGATCGCCGGTCAGGTACGCGATCGTCGACGACCGTCGGCGGACCGGTGCTCCGTCGACCTCGACCGATCCGTTGCGGGAACCGAGCCCGGCCAGCGCGCGCAGGGCGTCGCGCTGGCCGTTCCCCTCGATGCCGGCGAACCCCACGATCTCGCCGGGCCGCACGGTGAACGTGAGGTCCTCGAAGCCGCGCCCGCCCGCCGACGCGACACCCAGGACGGGTGGGACGTCGTCGTCGAGGGCTGGTTTGTCCGGGAACACCGCGTCCAGGCGGCGTCCGACGATGAGGTCGACGATGTCGCGCTCGGACAATGTCGCCGCGTCGAACGTGCCGCGGTGGCAGCCGTCCCGCAGGACGCTGATCCGATCGGCGATCTGCTTGACCTCCCGGATCCGGTGCGAGATGTAGACGACCGCACCGCCGTCGCGTACCCGCTCCCGCACCGCCGCGAACAGCCGCTCGACGTCCTCACCGGCCAGGTGCTCGGTGGGTTCGTCGAGCACGAGCACCGCCGGCCGGCGGGCGAGTGCCCGGACGATGTCGACGATGAACCGCTGCTCGGGTTCGAGCTCCTCGATCCGGGCGGCCGGGTCGATCCCGACGTCGTCGCTCCAGTCGCGCAGCCGTTCCCGGCACCACGACTGCAGCCGTGCGATCGGGGGGCGGGCGGTCGGCGGCTGGCCCAGGTACATGTTCTCGGCGACGGTGAGATCGGGCAGGAGCGCGGGTTCCTGAAGCACGATCGCCACACCGAGCTCCTGCGCGTCGTGGGTCGAGCCGGCACGCAGGGGGCGTCCCCCGACCGAGACCGTTCCCGCCTCCGGCACCAGGGCTCCGGAGGCGACGGCCATCAGGGTCGACTTGCCGGCGCCGTTCTCCCCGACGATCCCGTGGACCTCACCGGCCCGGACCGTCAGGTCGACGTCGTCGAGGGCGACCACACCGGGGAACGTCTTGGTCACGTGGTCGATGCGCAGTGCGGGCACCGGCTGGTCGACCGGGTTCTCGTCAGCCACTGAGGACCTTCTTCAGATCGGCCACCGACAAGCTCGAGGACAGGTCGGCGTCGGGCGAGACCGACGGGTCGCACTCGGGCATCTTGGCTGCGGCGGTGTCGGCGTAGGTGAACAGCACGTAGGGGTTCGGGTCGGCGCTGGGCTTGTCCTGCATGTCCGCGAGCGCGATCCGCAGCGCTGACGCGGTCATCCGGGTGGAGCCGTCCTGGCCCATCCACTGGATGTTGTTCTGCTTCACGGTGCAGACGAAGCCCTGGGAGGACCCGATGTTGAGGAACGCGGGCATCTTCGCCTTCGCGTCGAGGATCGCC
The DNA here is from genome assembly GCF_050250275.1 of Pseudonocardia sp. GTDB lineage: Bacteria > Actinomycetota > Actinomycetes > Mycobacteriales > Pseudonocardiaceae > Pseudonocardia. The sequence goes on along the minus strand of NZ_JBFWOY010000011.1, from coordinate 107,154 downwards.
TGCACAGCGCCGATGTCGGAGGCGCCGTAGTCACTGACGAACGCTGCGTACTCGCCGTTCTGGGCGAGCAGACCGGCCACGGCACGGCGCTTCTGCGCCCCGTCCCAGTTGGTCGGGACCCAGGTGTCGGGCACGAGCTGGATTCCGGGGGCGTACTTGGTGAGTGCCGCCTTGAACGCGTTGAACGTCGTCTCCGTGGAGGGAGCACCCGGCTGCCCGCCGAGGAAGGCGACCTTGCCCGTCTTCACGTGCTCGTTCAGCCACTTGGCCTGGTTCTCGCCGATGGAGTTGACGTCCCACAGCAGCGACTCGCTGACGTCGGTGCCCTTCTGGGCACCGCCGTCGCTGACGGTCGTCACGACGGTCACGCCGGACTGGACGGCCTTGCGCAGCGAGGGCAGCTGGGCGGCACCGAAGTCGGCGATCACGACCAGCGCCTTCGCACCCTGCGCGACGGCCGCGTTGGTCGCCGCGATGGCGCCCTGCACGCCGGAGGTGCCGTTGTACCAGCTCGCCTGGATGGTCGGGCACTTGGCTGCCTCGGCCATGAACTCGGCGTTGGCGATCGCCGCCCACACCTGCCCACCCGCGGACTTGATGAAGACGACCTTCGTCGGCTCCGCCGGGCAGTAGGGCGTGATGTCGCCCGGCTTGCTGTCCGCCACGGCATTGATGCCCGACGCTCCGCCCGCGCCACCTCCGGATGCAGAAGTCGGAGCGGGGGAACAGGCAGCGAGCCCGACGGCCGCTGCTGCCGCTATTGCCACGGCTACGATCCGCGCACGCGACGACGAGGCGAGAATTCGCATTACCGACCTCCTTGACGAGAATTGTGATCTCAGGGGTGCCGGAATCCCGGCGGACAGGTCGTGCGGGCCGAGCCGTATCGCCGGCCGGATTTAAATGCTCGTCGAGAGCTGCCCCACAGAGGTGTCCCGTCGTGGGACACGGATCACTATTTGATCAGTGCGCCCGCATCGACCGACATGCGCAGGCCGGTGACATACCGCGACTCGTCGGAGGCGAGGAACAGAACGGCGTTGCTGACGTCGCGGGCCTCGATCCACGGAATGGGGAGGAGGTTCATCGGGGCGCACGCCTCCGCGAACTCCTCGCGTGTCGGCACACGGCCGCCGAGATCGGCGCGGAACAGCGTCTGCATCGGCTCGTTACGCATCAGGATGTCGGTGTCGACCGCCGTCGGGTGCACGGTGTTGACGCGGATGCCGTACGGGGCGACCTCCGCGGCCAGCGACTGGGCCAGCCCGACATCGCCTGCCTTCGCCGCCGAATAGGCCCCGGTGTGCGGGGTGCCCTTGAGCCCCACCAGCGAGCTCGTGATGATGATCGAGCCGCCGCGGCCGGACTCGATCATCACCGGGACCGCTGCCCGCACTGTGTTCCAGACGCCCTTGAGCATCGTGTCGATCTGGACGTCCCACATCTCCTCGGTGATCTCCCACACCTTGGGGACGGAGTCGATGAGCCCCGCGTTCGCACAGACGATGTCGATGCCGCCGAACTCGGCGACGGCCTCGTCGACGACCGCCTGCAGCGCGGCGCCGTCGCGGACGTCGGCCCGGCGGGCGATGATCCGGCGATCCTCGTTCTCGACGATCCGCACCGTCTCGGCGAGCTCCTCCGAGCTGCCGAGCGGATACCCCAGATTGTCGATGTCGGCGCAGATGTCGACGGCGACGATGTCGGCGCCCTCTTCCGCGAGCCTTTTCGCGTGTGCCCGCCCCTGGCCCCGGGCAGCACCCGTGATGAGTGCAACCTTTCCCTTCACCCGATCCACGATTCCCCGCTCCCTGTTGCTCTTCGAAATGGTCGGCATTGTCCGGTGGAGTGATCCGCCGACCATTCGGACAGTAAGCCGCAGAGAACCGTGCGAGTTGTCCCGGAATGTGACACGAATCAATCGGCGAGGAGCCGGTTGAGCGCGGGGGCCACGTCACGGTGGGTCGCGACATGAGCCAGCCGCCCCCGCCCCGTCCTCGCCAGGTCGGCGGCCAGGGGTGCGTCGTGCTCACCATCGGTCTCGAGCATGACGTGCAGCTCCCCGCAGCGGGCCGCGGTGATCCGGGGGTCCGGCCCGGCGTTGTGCACCGCGTCGGAGAGCAGCACGATCGAGCGCCGCCGCAGCGGCGACCGCGCCAGCTCGGACCGCGCGACCTCCAGGCCGAACGAGACGTTGGTCAGCCCCCTGGCCGGGATCCTCAGCAACCGGTCGACGATCCGGCCCACCGGGAGCCGGGCGTCGAAGGGTTTCAGCAGCGCGGCGTCCGACCAGAAGGCGACGAGCGCGATCTGGTCGTCGGCCCCGGCGCCGGTCAGGTCCGCCGACAGTGCGGCGATCGTCGCAGCGGCGATCCGCGCCTTCTCCCCGCGCATCGAGCCCGACACGTCGACCACGAGGACGACCGCGCGCCGTGCCTGCACGCGTTCGCGCACGACGATCTCGGTGTCGTCCGGGCGGGGTCGCTCGGCGAGTACCTCGACGGTCCGGTCGATGTCGATGTCGTCGGAGCGGTACCGGTAGGGCATCGGTACCGTGCGTCCGCCGCCGCGATCGCCGCGCCTGACCCGTAGCCGCCGCCGCACCGTGAGGTTGCGCGCGATCCGGCGCGCCATGACGGCCACCTCGTCGTCGGCGGGTGTGTCCTCGAGCAGGTCGTCGAGACCACGCCGGCGCGCTCGCTGCCCGGTGAGGAGCACCCCCTGGCCACCGGCTGTGGCTTCGTCGGCCCCGTCGCCACGTCCGTCGGCGAGGTCGACGACGAGTGGGGTTCCGCCGGCGTCCTGGAACAGTGCCGGAGGTTCGGTCAGCTGCTTCGCCGAGCGCCGCCGGGCGGGCCGATCAGGATCCGGTCCCGCCGGCAGCTGGACGGAGTTGTCGATCTCTAGGCGGTGCGGTCCCGGCGCCGCACGCCGGGGTGCGAGAAAAAATGGTTCTCCCAGATCTCGGTGATCACCTTCTCCGGGGTCGCCTCCGACGTCTCGTCCACCGCGATCCGCGCCGACAGTGCGAGCAGCGACGCGTCGAGCACGAGCTGCGTGCGCTCGGAGCGCACGTCCATGGCCTCGAGCTCGACGGCGATCGCGACGAGGTCGATCGCACCGCGCACGCTCGACCCGCGCCGCAGCTCGGGATGTGTGCGCGTGGCCCGGGTGATCGCGACCGCGTCGGCGACGAGGAGATCGTCGGCACACCCCGTGCGGGCGGCCACGATCGCGCGCTCCTCACGGTCGTCCTGGTAGTCGACGACGAGGCGGCACCAGCGGTCGTAGACGCTGTCGGAGATGCGCGAGGTGCCGATGTTGTCGAACGGGTTCATCGACGCGAGGAGCCGGAACGTGGGCAGGGCGCGCACCGTGCCGGCCCGTGGCACGACGACCTCCCGCTCCGCCATCGCGGCGAGCAGGACGTTGAGCGTGTCCTCGGGTGCGCGGTTGAGCTCCTCGATGTAGAGGAACCCGCCCGACTGCATCGCCTGCAGCAGCGGCCCGGGGACGAAGTTGTCGTCGGAGTAGTCCTCCTCGAGCACCCGCGCCGGGTTGTGGTGTCCCACCAGCCGTGCCGGGGTCAGCTCACCGTTGCCCTCGACGAGCAAGAACGGAACGCCCCAGTTCGAGCTGATCGCGCGCAGCATCGTCGACTTCGAGGTCCCGGGCGGGCCCTCCAGCAGGATGTCGCGCCCGGCCGAGACCGCCGCGAGCACGAGGTCAAGCTCGCGCTCGCGGCCGACGACGCAGCCGGCGACGGCGTCGCGACGGGCACGGGAGGCCCCTCGGACCGTCGACTCCAGGCCGCTCATCGGCCCGACCGCAGCGGCCGGAAGAACTCACGGACGTCGTCGATGATCGCGGCGGGCTGCTCTGCGGGCGCGAAGTGGCCGCCGGCCTTCATGTAGGTCAGGCGCTGGAGGTTGTAGTAGTTCTCCATCCATGCCTTGGGCATGACGAGCAGCTCCTGCGGGAAGACGGCGATCCCGGTGGGCGCCTTGACGACGGGTCGCTCCGCCGACGCGGCCTTCCACAGGTCGTTGCGCGCCTCCCAGTAGAAGCGGGCGCTGGTCACGAAACTTTCGTCGACCCAGTAGAGCATCGTCAGCGTGATCAGGTCTTCCTTCGAGAAGACCGTCTCGACGTCGCCGCCGCAGTCGCTCCACCAGCGTCGCCGATCGACCAGCCAGGCCAACAGGCCGGCGGGCGAGTCGTGCATGGCGTAGGCGAGGTTCTGCGGGTCGGTGCTCTGCACGGCGATGTGGCTCGACGCGTGCGCCATCCGGAGCTGGTTGTGGTGGAACCAGTGCCGCTCGTCGGGGGCGTAGTCCTCCTCGGCCGGCAACGGCACCTCGAAGAAGTCCAGCGGCAGCGACAGGTTGAGGTGCATGCCGATCAGATGCTCGGAGTAGCGGTGGCCCAGCTCGGAGGTGACGAGCTGCCCCCAGTCGCCGCCCTGCGCCGCGTACTTGTCGTAGCCGAGACGCTCGCGCATCAGCACATCCCAGAGCCCGGCGGTGCGGTGGAAGTTGATCCCGGTGCGCTGCAACGGGGTCGAGAAGCCGAAGCCGGGCAGCGACGGGACGATCACGTCGAACGAGTCGGCCGGGTCGCCGCCGTACGAGGCCGGGTCGGTAAGTGGCCGGATGACCTGCTCGAAGTCCCAGAACGACCACGGCCAGCCGTGGCTCATCACCAGCGGGATCGGGTTCGGGCCCTTGCCGCGCTCGTGGATGAAGTGGATCGGGACGTCGTCGATCGTCGTGCGGAAGTGCTCGTACTCGTTCATCCGCCGCTCGACGGCGCGCCAGTCGTACTCGTCGAGCCAGTAGGCGACGAGTTCCTCGATGTAGACGCGGTTGGCGCCGTAGCGCCAGTCCTCGTTGCCGACATCGGCGGGCCAGCGGGTGCGCGTCAGCCGCTCGCGCAGGTCGGTGAGGACCTCGTCGGGGACGGCGACGGTGAACGGCTCGACCGCGGCGCTCATCGGGACACCAGCCCGGCATCGACCGGCACGGTGAGGCCGGTGAGCAGGCGCGCGTCGTCGGAGGTCAGGTAGACCACCGTCTCGGACACGTCCGTGGTGTCGATGAAGGGATGCGGCACTTCGGCCTCCGGGTCGAAGACGAGGCTGCCGGTCGGCGCCGGGATGGCCGCGGCGGCGGGACCGCCCGCGGGATGGACACTGTTCACGCGGATCGAACGGGGGGCCAGCTCGTGGGCCATCGCCCGCACCATGCCGACCACGCCGTGCTCGGCGGCGGCGTGGTGGGCCAGGTGGGCGAATCCGCGCAGCCCGGCCGCGCTGCCGACGACGGTGATCGACCCGCCGTCGGACATGTGCGGCAGGGCGGCACGGCAGGTGTTCCACACGCCGGTGAGGACGCGGTCGAGGGTGCCGCGCCAGACGTCGTCGGCGATGCCGTCGACCGAGCCGGGCGCGGTCACGACCGGGCCGGTGACGACGGCGTCGAGCCCGCCGAGCCGCTGGGCCGCGGTGGCGACGGCCTCGGCGAGCGCCGCCGCGTCGCGGACGTCGGCCTCGCGGGCGACGATCCGCCCGCCGAGCGACTCGACCACCGCGACGGTGGAGCTCAGGTCGGCGGGACAGGCCGGCTCGAACGCGTCGTGGTCGACAGCGATGGCCGCCGCGCCCTCCTGTGCGAGCCGGATCGCGAAGCCGCGCCCGGGGACGCGGCCGGCCCCGGTCACCAGGACGACCTTGCCCTGCAAGCGCCCCATCGTCAGGCCTCCTCCTGGATCCAGCCGACGATGCGCTCCGGCGTCGCAGGCAGCTCGGTGACCCGGACGTCGTGGTCGCGCAGCGCGTCGTCGATCGCGGCCGACAGCGCGCCGGGGGCCATCAGCCGGCCGGCCTCGCCACCGCCCTTGATCCCGTGCGCCGTGATCGGCGACGGCGTCTGCTCGTGGCCGAAGTTGACCTCGGGCACGTCGAGCGCGGTCGGGATGAGGTAGTCCCAGAACGTGCCGACCTGCGGGTTGCCGCCGGCGTCGTAGGTCATCTCCTCGGACAGCGCCGTCCCGATGCCCTGCGCGGTGCCGCCCACGATCTGACCGTCGTAGGAGCGCGGGTTGACCAGCGTCCCCGAGTCGTGCACGGCGACGTAGTCCAGGATGTCGACGGCCCCGGTCTCCGGGTCGACCTCGACGGCCACCAGGTGGCAGGCATGGCCGACGCACGGGTAGAACGAGCCGAGGTCGCTGCGGTCGGGCTTGGGCATCGTCAGGTGCGGGTGGTCGTAGACGAAGTTCGCGGCCAGGCCACTCTCCTCGCCCTCGGGCAGCGCCGTCTTGACGAGGTAGGCCAGCATCGCGAGGTCGGCCGTGCTGCGCCGGGAGTCCTCCGCGCCGCGCACCTGGTAGCCGCCGTCGACCCACTCGAGGTCGGCCTCGTCGACCTCCATGTCGTGGGCGGCGATCCGCAGCATCTTGTCCTTGATCTTCTTCGATGCCCCGGTGACGGCCCCCGCGAGCATGACGGTCAGCCGGCTGCCGCCGGGCCCCGCCGCGGGCAGGCCGCCCTTCGTGCCGTGGTGCACGACGGTGACGTCGGCCGGGTCGACGTCGAACTCCTCGGCGACGAGCATCGCCGCGACGGTGTCGGAGCTGTTGCCCCAGAACGGCGTCGAGTAGAGGGTCACGGTCAGGCTGCCGACGGTGTCGACGGTCAGCGACACGCCCTCGGGCGTCGAGGTCGTCTTGACCGGGACGTCCTTGTCGTCGAACCAGAACCAGAACTCGGTCGCGCCGTAGACGCTGCGCTCGTTCGCCGTGACGACACCGATGCCGACCTTGCGGCCCTCGGCCCGCATCGCGGCCTGCTTCTCGCGCCAGCCGGCGTAGTCGAAGCGCGCGAGCGCGTGGTCGAGGACCGGCTCGTAGTTGCCCGAGTCATACATGTTGCCGCTCGGGATGTGGTAGGGGAACGCGTCCGGCGGGATCAGGTTGTGCCGCCGGATGTCGGCCGGGTCCATGCCCAGCTCGGCCGCCGCCTTGTCGACGATGCGCTCCAGCGCCCAGTTGCCCGCGTCGGCGCCGAACCCGCGGTAGGCGCCCTGCTGGGTCTTGTTCGTCAGGACCGCGCGCACCCGGTACTCGGTGCTGGTGATCCGGTACGGGCCGGTGACCTGCGCGAGCGCGTTGCCGTGCGAGCCGACACCGAACTGGATGTAGGCGCCGTAGTCGTCGATGCAGTCGATCTTCAGGCTGCGGAAGGTGCCGTCGCGCATCACCGCGAGCTCGACGTCGTAGTAGCGGTCCGAGCCGTGCTGGTCGCCGTTGAGCTGGTGGTCGAGACGGTCCTCGACGTACTTCACGGGCCGGCCGGTGATCTTGGACATCATCGCTGCGGTCACCGTCGTGCGCCAGCAGAACTGCTTCGAGCCGAAGCTGCCACCGGAGATGTAAGGCTTCAGGTCGAGCTTGTTGCTCGGGATGCCCAGTGCCGCGGCCGCACCGAACGCCAGCCACGTCATGCTGATGCTGTTGGTGTGCACCACCATCTCGCCGGTGCCCGCGTCGTAGTCGCCGATCGCGGCGGTCGTGTCCAGCGGGTGCGCGGTCTGGCGGCCCCAGCGGAGCCGGTCGCGCACGATGATGTCCGACTCCTCGAAGTCGCGCGCGACCTCGCCGAAGGTGAACGTCCGCTCGTAGGCGATGTTGGTGCCCAGCGCCTCGTGGACCAGGTTCTCGGTGTTCTCCGCCGCGGCGATCGGGTCGACGATGGGCTCGAGCACGTCGTAGGTCACGTCGATCAGGGCCCGGGCGTCCTCGGCCTGGTACCGGGTCTCCGCGACGACGACCGCGACACCCTCGCCGACGTAGTGCACCTTGTCGGCGGCCAGCACGCGCCAGACGTGCTTGTCGGGGGCGGGGCCGGAGTCGGGCAGCGGGCCGAACAGTTCCGCGGCCTCGGGGCCGGTCAGCACCGCGGCGACGCCGGGCGCGTTGCGGGCGCGCTCGGCGTCGACGGCCACGATCCGCGCGTGGGCGTGCGGGCTGCGCAGCACCACCGCGTGCAGCATGCCCGGCAGGACGACGTCGTCGATGTAGCGGCCGAGCCCGCGCAGCAGCTTGGGGTCCTCGACCCGCTTGACCGACTTGCCGATCCACTTGAGGTCCTTGTGCGGCGCCATCGGCGCGGGCACGTCCGCCGGGATGTCCGTCTGCGTCATCAGGAGTCGCCCTTCGCCATCTTCTCCGCCGCCTCCATGGCCGCGTCGACGATGAACTGGTAGCCCGTGCAGCGGCACAGGTTGCTGGAGATGCCCTCGCGGACCTGCTCGCGCGTCGGCGTGGGGTTCGTCTCGAGGATCTCCTGCACGCGCAGGACCATCCCCGGGGTGCAGAAGCCGCACTGCAGGCCCTGCTTCTCCCAGAACGCCTGCTGGATCGGGTGCAGCGTGGACGCGTCGGGGGCGACGCCCTCGATGGTGCGCACGTCCCCGCCGTCGGCCTGGACGGCCAGCGTGATGCACGAGCGCACCGTCTCGCCGTTGAGCCGGACCGTGCACACGCCGCAGACGCCCTGGTCACAGCCGGTGTGCGTACCGGTCAGCCGCAGGTCCTGGCGCAGCACGTCGACGAGCAGCCGACGGCCCTCCACGCGCAGCTTGTGCTCCTTGCCGTTCACGGTGATCGTGACCGGGTGCAGGGTCTCCGGGTCGGTGTCGACGTCGGTGCCGACGGGGGCAGCCGACTCGTGCGTCGCGGTCATCGGATACCTCCGGCTCGGGTCACGGCAGTGGTCAGGGCGCGCCGGACCTGGGACGTCGCGACCGACGCGCGGTAGGCCCAGCCGAGAACGGGCGCCGAGGTCACCGGGAGGATGTGCGCGGCAAGGTCGCCGTCGGCACGCGGTTCGAGACCGGCGACGGTGGCCGCGGCGGCCATCGCGATCGTCTCCCGGTCCGCGGTGGCGCCGCGCAGCACGTCCTCGGCCGCGTGCAGCCGCACGGGCCGGTCGGCCACGCCGCACACGGCGATCGCGACGTCGATGACCCGGCCGTCGGCGACGGTCACCGACACCGCGGCACCCGCGACGGGGAAGTTGCCGCGCCGCAGGCTGAACTCCGACCAGGCCTGCCCCGTGCCGGGACCGGCGACCGGGAAGTCGACCTGCGCGACGATCTCGTCGGGCCGCGCAGCGGTGATGAAGGCACCGGTGAAGAATTCACCGGCCCCGACCGTCCGCACGCCGTCGGCGCTCAGCAGGGTGAGCCGGGCGTCGAGGGCCAGCGCCGCGCACGGCAGTTCGGCGACGGCCGAGGCGTGGGCGATGCTGCCGACGACCGTCCCGCGGTGGCGGATCGGCGGGTGCGCGACGTTCTCGACAGCCTCGGCCAGCAGCGGCACCAGGCTGCGCACGTCGGCCGAGTGCTCGACGGCCGACTGGCAAGCGGTGGCACCGACGACGAGCCGGTCGCCCTCGTGACGGATGAACCCGAGGTCGGGGATCGACCCGAGGTCGACCAGGTGCGCGGGCTCGGCCAGCCGCAGATTCAGCATCGGCAGCAGGGACTGGCCGCCGGCGAGGACACGAGTGCCCGGACCGAGTTCGCGCAGCAGACCCGCGGCGTGCTCGGGCGTCCGGCCGCGGTGGTAGCTGAACGGTGGTGGCTTCACCCCGCGAACGCTGACAGCGGGTCACACGCCCGGGTTGTCCCAAGTTGGGACGGGCCGCAGATGCGGATTGACACCCCAGAGAAGGCCCTCTTACCGTGCGGTCGACAGCCGACCGTCGCCCGATCGATGGTCTCCCCGACACAGGACGGACAGCCGCGTGACCACGATGAAGGCGATCAGTCAGGACCAGCCCGGCGGGCCCGAGGTGCTCGAGGTGGTCGAGACGGCGCGCCCCACGCCGGGTCCGACGGAGATCCTCGTCCGCGTCCAGGCGGCCGGGGTCAACCCGACCGACTGGAAGACCCGCACCCGTGGGTTCTTCTACCACGACGAGACGCCGCCGTTCACCCTCGGCTTCGACGTCAGCGGCATCGTCGAGGCCGTCGGCCCGGGCGTGACGATCTTCGCCCCCGGCGACGCCGTCATCGGCATGCCGCGCTTCCCGCGCCCGGCGGGTGGCTACGCCGAGTACGTCACCGGCCCGGCCCGGCACTTCACCCACCGCCCCGAGCAGCTCGACGCCGTGCACGGCGCGGCCCTGCCGCTGGCGGGCCTCACGGCGTGGCAGGCGCTCGTCGACACCGCGGGCGTCAGCGCCGGACAGCGGGTGCTGATCCAGGCGGCGGCGGGCGGCGTCGGCCACCTCGCGGTGCAGATCGCGAAGGCCCGCGGCGCCTACGTCATCGGCACCGCCAGCGAGGGCAAGCACGACTTCCTGCGACGGCTGGGCGCCGACGAGCTCGTCGACTATCGCAACCAGGACTTCACCGAGGTCGTCAAGGACGTCGACGTCGTGTTCGACACCCTCGGCGGCGAGGTGGCCGCACGGTCGCTGGGTGTGCTGCGCGAGGGCGGCACGCTCGTCAGCATCATCCCGCCCGCCGGGTTCGACAACTCGCTGCTGCCCTCGCGCGAGGGCGTCCACGTGAAGTGGCTGCTCGTCGAGCCCGACCCGTGCGGCCTCGCCGCGCTGACCTCCCTCGTGGCCGACGGCGCGCTCGAGGTCGTCGTCGACTCGACGTTCCCACTCGAGAAGGCCGCCGACGCGCACCGCTACGGCGAGGCCGGACGCACCACGGGCAAGATCGTTCTCGAGGTCTCCTCCTGACCCTGTCCCATGCCGGGACAACAGTTGTCGGCGGACCGTTCCTAGCGTTGGTCACGACGCCGGACTCTGCCGGTGCGAGTACTCGGACCAGCGAATGCACGAGAGGAAACGATCATGGCTATCGACCCTCAAGAGGCTGAGATCAACGCGCTGCTGGATCTCCCAGAGGACCAGCCGATCATCCTCATGAATCTGCTGCGGTTCAACGAGGGCGGCGAGAAGACCTACGAGGAGTACGTCCGGCACTGCAAGGTGCACGGGCCGCGATTCGGGGTCGAGTTCGTCTACCTCGGCAAGGGCGGACACGTGATGGTTGCCGAGGACGGACAGTCGTGGGACGCGGTCTGGATCGTGCGGTACCCCAACTCGAAGCAGTTCTTCGCCCTGCTCCACGACGCGGACTTCAAGTCCGGGTTCCATCTGCGAGGGGACTCACTGCAGGAGGCCGTCCTGCAGGTCACGACGCCGTGGGACATCTGATGGGCCGGTTGGACGGCAAGGTCGCACTGATCACCGGTGCGGCGCGCGGCCAGGGTCGGTCGCACGCACGGATGCTCGCCCGCGAGGGGGCCGACATCGTCGCAGTCGACCTCTGCGACGACATCGACGGCCTCGGCTACCCGTTGGGCTCGGCGGCCGAGCTGGAGGAGACGGTGGGCCTGGTCGAGGACCAGGACCGGCGGATCCTCGCCCGGCAGGCCGACGTGAGCGACGTCGCCGCCATGCAGCGGATCGCCGACGAGGCCTACGACGAGTTCGGCCACATCGACATCGTCTGCGCCAACGCCGGCATCTGCCAGGTCGGACCGCGGACCTGGGAGATCACCGAGGAGATGTGGGACGCCCACGTCGACGTGATGGCCAAGGGGGTGTGGGCCACGGTCCGCCCGGTCGTTCCCCGGATGATCGGGGCGGGCAACGGTGGCTCGATCATCATCACGAGTTCGTTGCTGGGCCTGAAGGGCATGCCGAACCTGGCGGCGTACTGCGCGGCGAAGTTCGCGGTCGTCGGGCTGTCCCAGTCACTGGCGGCCGAGGTCGCCGAACATGGGATCCGGGTCAACACGATCCATCCGACGACGGTCGACACGGACATCAACTTCAAGAACGAGCCGTTGAAGCGGATGTTCCGGCCCGATCTCGACCACTCCCCCAGCCGTGAGGAGTTCGGCGAGGCGTCGTCGCAGATGAACCTGCTCTGGGACCCGTCGCAGCCGTGGAAGCACGCGGTGCCGTGGCTCGACGTCACCGACATCAGCAATGCGGTGCTGTTCCTGGCCTCCGACGAGTCCCGGTACATCACGGGCCTGCGGATGTCGGTCGACCTCGGCGCGCTGATCAAGTGAGACGCGACGAGCCCCGGGGCGGCGATGCCGCTCCGGGGCTCGTTCGTGTCGGGCCGCCGGCGCGACCGGTGTCAGGCGCTCCGGGCCTCGAAGGTGGCCACGAGCCGCTCGGCGACGCCGCGGATGTGTACGTCGACGGTGTGCCGGAGCTCGGCGGTGCTCCCCGACTCCATGGCAGCCATGATCGCCAGGTGTTCCTCGCACGAGGCCATCGTGTGCTCGGCGAACTGGCCCGCGTAGTTGATGATCCGGGAGAGGTTGCCCCGGAGCCGTGCCAGATGGTCGATCAGCAGGCGGTTGCCGCAGTGGGCGACGAACAGGTCGTGGAAGGCGAAGTCGTTGTCGTTGAACGGCGCCAGGTCGCCCTGCCGGACCTGGACGACCTGCTCGTCGAGCCGTTCGCGCATGCGCGCGATCTCGTCACGGGGGATCGCGACGGCCGTCTCCGCAGCGGCGGTCTCGAGCGCCCTGCGGACGCCGTACACGTCACGGACGAGCCCGACACCGATGGGCGGCACGCTGAACCCTCGTGGCCCCGACGGCTCGAGCAGACCCTCGTCCTGCAGCCGCCGCACGGCCTCGCGAAGGGGCGACCTGCTGATCGAGAAGCGACGCGCGAGGTCGTTCTCGCTCAGCGGCACCCCCGCGGCGAGATCGCCGACCACGATCCACTCCTTGAGCGTCACGTAGGCCTGGTCGGCCAGGGACGGCGCCTTCTTCGGCGCCCTCCCCCCGAGGTCGAGCGACTCCCACGGCGGGACGGACACGGACATGACTCACCTCTCCGACCGACGTCGGCGACGATCGGTAGCGAACATATCACCGGTCGACAGGCGACCGGACGACGCGTCAGCTCCGCAGCCGGATCTCGACCTGTCCAGCGTCGGCGAGGCCGTACCGCTCGATCTTGCGGTACAGGCTCGACCGCGAGATGCCCAGCTCCTCGGCGGCGATCACCTTGTTGCCGCGGGAGTTCTCCAGCGCGGCCATGATCGCGTCCCGCTCCGCCCGCTCCATCCTCGTCAGGCTCCGGCGCCCGGCCTCCTGGCGTACGTCGAGCGGCAGGTCCGCCACACGGATCAAGCCGCCGCTGTTGCTCAACGTGCGCGCGACGACGTTCTCCAACTCCCGGACGTTCCCCGGCCAGCTCCGCCGGCCGAGCACCTCGAGGGCCTCGGCGCTCCAGCGGGCCCGTCGGTCGAGTGCGGAGGTCAGTGCGGACACCAGCGACGACAGATCGGCTGCGCGGTCACGCAGGGGCGGCACCTCGACCGTGGCGACGGCGAACCGGCCGAACACCGCGTCCAGCACGTCCTGGTGCCGCGCTCGATCGGTGGCGGTCGCGATCAGCCGGGGCGGCGACGGGCGCGCCGCAAGTCCCTCCAACACCGGGGCGAGCAGCCGCGCGCCTCGCATCCCGAACCGGTCCAGGTGGTGCAGGACGAGGACCCGGGCCCCCTCCCCGACGGTCCTGAGGTCCTCGACCCATTTCTCCGGCTGGTCACCGACGGTCCGACAGTCGACGGTGACGATCGGGTCGAGGTCGGGATCGCGGTCGGTCAGCCGCCGCGCCAGGGTCAGCTTCCCGGTGCCGGGCTCGCCGACGATCAGCAGCGGCAGCCCACTCACGACCGCGTCGGCACCCGCCTCCGCGGCGGCGGCGTAGGCCGCGCTGGGGCCGGGCCGGGCCGTCGACCGGCGGCGCGGCGGCCGTCCCTGCCGTCGGACCTCGATGAGGAGGCCCTCGTCGACCTGGGTGACGCTGACCGGGACGACGGCGCCGTCGGCGAGCTCCAGCTCGGTGACCCCGCCCGGTCCACGTGAACGGTTCATCTGGTCCCAGAGCTCCGCCGCGTCCAGGTCGGGCAGCAGCTCTGCGGCCGCCGGATCGGCGATGCACAGCCGCGGACTCAGCAGCAGGGAGGGCCGGTCGGTGCGACGGCGCGCCATGAACTGCTCGAAGAGCACACGTTCGGCTCGGCCGGTTCGCTCCAGCAGCCCCTGCCGGATCTCCTCGACGCCCCACCGCACGAGCGCGGTCAGGGCCGGATGGATCTGCTGGTCCATCAGCGTCACGTTCAGGACGCCGGCGGGTCGCCTGGTGACCGGGTGCAGGATGGGCGCCGCCACGCAGGTCATGTCCTGGTGCAGCTCACCCCAGTGCTCCGGCCCGCCGATGATCTTGGTCTGGCCGTCGGCGAGAGCGGTGCCGATGCCGTTGGTCCCGACGTGTGCCTCGTTGCAGCTCGCCCCGGGCTCGGCGAGGATGCGGCGCAGCGAGGTGCGGACCATCTCGTCCGGGATCCAGCTGCGCACCAGCTGGGCCTGGGAGTTGGCGAGGAAGACGGCGCCCCCGAGATCGTCGATCTCGGCGGCGAGCCGGTCGAGCACCCGCCCGGCGACGACGGCCAGCTCGCTCTCCTGGTCGATCTCCGGGAGTGCGGGCAGGTGCACCTCCTCCGGCGAGGCACCGCTGCTGCGGGAGCGTGCCCACGACGCGGCGATCTCGGGGCGCACCGCCGCCCGGTACCGCTCCGGGACCTGCCCGGTGACGACGAACTCGTCGCGGGCGGATCGGAGCTGGCGCGCATAGGTGGTGGACATCGTCGGCCTCCCGTCGGTGGAGCTCTGCACCGGCGGCCGGCATGGCACGCCGTGCGGACCGGATCGGTCCCTGGACTTCGGACTTCGACTTCCGACGCACGCCATCCGGACCCGGGCGACGGCGCGCCCCTTCGCACCACGTCGTGCGCAGTACCGCAATCAGACAGTCACGTGGGTCCGAGCACAAGCTGCCCGAACGGATCAGCGACCCGCGACCGTCCAGTCGCGGGCACCGTCCCCGAACGCCCGGTAACCGTCGGCGGACACCACGACGGTGTCCTCGAGCTTGATGAACCCGCGGGCAGGATGGAGCAGGGTCGTCTCCACCGACAGCACCATCCCCTCCTCCAGGGGCAGACCGCCGTGGTCGTTGGGGTACGGCACCGGACCCGTCGAGGTCAGGCGCGGGGCCTCGTGACTGATCAGGCCCATGCCGTGCGCGAGGAAGAAGGTGGTGTCGACGAACGGTCCGCGCTCGATCACCTCGCGGGCCGCGTCGAAGATCTCCTCGCCGGGCGCACCGGCGCGGATCGGCCGGCGTGCCGCTTGCTGGATCTCCTCGATGTAGCCGAGCAGCTCCTGCAGCTCGCCGTCGGGTTCGCCCAGGACGGCCATCCGCGCGAGATCGCCGATGTATCCGCCGAGGTTGCCGCCCGAGTCCAGGCACAGCACCTCCCCCGGACGCCACGGCTGGTCGGAGGCGCCGCGGTTGTGGTTCGCGCCCATCGTGGTGAGGCAGTACTCGAACGTGAGCCCGCGCGCGGTCTGCTCCCGCCGAAGAGCCTCGACGAGCTCATGCTTCGTCGCGCCCTGCCCGTGGGTCGTGAACACCGCGACCATCGACTCGACGATCGCGTCCGACGCCCGCTCGACCAGCTCGAGCTCGGCCGGTGACTTGCAGGCCCGGAGCCGCTCGAGGGCGAGGTGGGCGTGACCGATCGTGACCCCGGGCTCGGCCGCGAGGCGCAGGTACGCGTCGGCCGGCAGGAACGACGGCTCGATGCCGACCGTCACGGCACCGGGACGGACCTTGCGCAGGTGGGCCAGTGCACGGTCGACGGCGTCGACGGAACCCCAGCTCGACAGCTCGACGTCCGACACCCACAGCGGCCGGTTCTCGAGCTGCCAGTCCTCCGTCGCGTTGCCGATGTAGGCCGTCGCGTCGGGGGCGCCCCGGACGTAGACCACGACGGGCAGGTACCGGCTGACGCCGATGGCGTCCATGTAGTCGAAGAAGAAGTAGCGGTGCCCGCCGAGCAGGTACTGGACGTTGTGCTTCGAGGTCGCCAGCAGCGCATCGATCCCGGCCCGCTCCATGAGCTCGTCGAGCTGGGCGTGGTCGAACGCCGGCGCGACCGACGGCGCGGGTGGCGCGGGTGCTGCGGACATCTGGGTCCCTCCAGAACTTCGGGCGACTGTCGCCTGTCGACCGACACCGTATGAGCGTCGCCACAACGCTGTCAACGTGCCTGTCACGCAGCGTTCACAGGTGTCCCAACCTGGGACAACTCCGGCCCCACCGATGATCGCGACCATCGCGCGTACCGCGCGGCGTCGCCGCGCTCCCCCATCGCCGACACCGTCGCGTCCGCCGGCGCACCTCGATCGCGCTCGCCGACGGACCCGGCAGAGGAGACCCATGTCCACACCGCCGAAGCTCGTCGCGACCTCATGGACCGTCCTCGGTGACGTGACGCCCCGTGACCCCCGGTGGGTCAGCCCGATCGCGCTGCCCGAGCGGCTCGACATCCTTGCCGCACAGGGCTGGCACGGCGTCGGCTTCACCCAGGACGAGTTGGAGACCGTCCGCGACGACGGCGGCTTCGCCGATCTGCGCGGCCGTCTCGACGCGGCGGGCATCGGCCACGTCGAGGTCGAGTTCCTCAGCGACTGGTGGTGCGACGGTGCCGAGGGCGACGCGTCACGGCGCACCGAGGAGGTCCTGCTCGACGCCGCCGCCGAACTGGGCGCCGCGTTCGTGAAGGTCGGCACGGCGTTCCGGGAGCCGATCGCCGATCTCGAGCCCCTCGTCGAGCCGCTCGCCCGTCTCGGCGACCGGGCTGCTGCCAGGGGGCAGCGGATCGTTCTGGAGCCGGCTGCCGTCGCCATGGTCGAGTCCGTTCCACGCGGGTCCGAGCTCGTGAGCCGGACCGGGCGCGACAACATCGGCCTGCTCGTCGACCTCTGGCACGTCCTGCGGGCAGGCACCACACCCGAGGAGCTGGTGTCATCCATCCCCCACGGGCAGGTCTGGGCGGTCGAACTCACCGACGCCGACCACGAACCCGTGGGCGACCTGTTCACCGACACCGTCGACAACCGTCGCTACTGCGGTGAGGGCGACATCGACATCCCCTCCGTCGTCGAGGCCCTGCGCACC
This sequence comes from Pseudonocardia sp., assembly GCF_050250275.1. Lineage (GTDB taxonomy): Bacteria > Actinomycetota > Actinomycetes > Mycobacteriales > Pseudonocardiaceae > Pseudonocardia. The sequence goes on along the minus strand of NZ_JBFWOY010000011.1, from coordinate 90,065 downwards.
TTGGGTTTCGATGGACCATGGGGTGTCGAGATCCTCTCCACCGAGCACCGGGCGCTGCCACTGGCCGACGGCCTGCTGCGTGCCCGCGACACCGCGACCCGGTTCGTCTCGTGACCGGCCCCCGCATCGACCACGTCGGGCTCACGGTCCCCGACATCGACGTCGCCACCACGTTCCTGCGCGACGCGCTCGACGCCCGCGTGCTGCACGACATCGTCACCGAACCCCTCGACGGCCCCGACATCGAGGCAGCGCTGGGTCTGTCGAGAGGTGCCGTCGTGACGCGGGTCCGCCAGATCGGGCTCGGCGACGGGGCGACGATCGAGCTCTTCGAGATCGCGACCCGGGACCAGCGGCACGCGCCGCGCCTCGGCGATCTCGGGATCCAGCACCTCGCCGTGCGTGTCGCGGACATCGACGCCGCCGTCCGGCAGGTGACCGATGCCGGCGCCGTCCTGCTCGCGGCTCCGGCCCCGCTGCCGGGGCCCGAGGCCGGGCCCGGCCGGATGTGGGTCTACTGCCGGCTGCCCTGGGGCGGGCTGCTGGAGCTGGTGTCACGTCCCTGACGCGGTGCCCGAAGTTGGGACACCTACACCTGCCGCCCACGGTTCGACGATGGGGGCATCGGTCCGGAGCACCGATCCGGACGACGAGGTCGACGAGGAGACATGATGGCTCGGATCGCGCCTGCAGCGCCGGAGGTCTACGCCCCACTCATCGGTGAGGACGTGCCGCTCGTGATGAAGATCCACGCCCGGGCCACCCGCCCGGAACGCGTCCAGAACCTGGTGCAGTTCTTCGGTTCCTGGATGACCGACACGTCGCTGACACCACGCCTCGTCGAGCTCGTCCGGTTGCGAATCGCCTTCCACAACCAGTGCCGCAGCTGTATGGCGATGCGCTACGACAACGCCACGATCGACGGGGTCGACGAGAACCTGGTGTGCTCGCTGGAGAAGCCGGCGGAGGCACCGAACCTGTCCGACGCCGACCGCGCCGCGCTCGACTATGCGGACCGGCTCGCCACGAACCACCTGTCCATCGACGACGCCGTGTACGACGGCCTGCGGGTGCACTTCAGCGAGGGCGAGATCGTCGAGCTGGGCCAGATCGCGGCGATCTGCGTCGGTCTCGGCCGGCTCGACGCGACCTGGGACCTGCGCGACGACCTGCCCGAGCACTTCAAGGACCAGGGGCCCGCGAGCAGCGGCACGATCGTCACCCCATGGGGTGGCGACTCGTGGGTGAAGGTCGCGATGGGCTGAGTTCGCCCGTCGTCCACGGACGGCCGTTCCCGGTCGGGGGACGGCCGTCCGTTCGTCGTACCAGCAGGAGGAGGCAACGATGTCCGCAGGATCGATGGTCGACGCGTGGGACGCGACGGTCGCCCGCAACCGCTCGGCTCCGGCGATCCGGTACTTCGACCGGCTCTCGACGGTCGCCGAGGTCGACGCCGACGCCGACGCGTTCGCGTACTGGTTGCAGCACAAGGGCATCGGCCGCGGCGATGTCGTCGCCGTGTACATGCAGAGCGTCCCGCAGTTCGTCGTCACCGTGCTCGGGGTCTGGAAGGCGGGCGCGACGGTCCTGGCCGTCAACCCGATGTACCGCTCCCACGAGCTCGAGACCGTTCTCACCGACTCCGGGGCCGTCGCCCTGGTGTGCCTCGAGGCGCTCCACGCCGACGTCGCAGCGCAGGTCGTCCCGGCGACCGCGGTCCGCCACGTCGTGACGACCTCCGAGCTCGACGGTCAGGGTGGCGACGACCCACGGGTCTTCGGTACCTCCCGGCGCCTGCGACTCCCCGGCACCGACGACCTCCGCGAGGTGGTCGCCGCGCACACCGGGGAGCGTGCGTCGGCGCCGCGCCCCGGTCCGGACGACGCCGCACTGCTCACGTACACCTCGGGGACGACGGGTCCCCCGAAGGCCGCGGTCAGCACCCATGCAGCGCTCGCGTTCAACGCGGCCACGTTCCGCGACTGGGCCGGCCTCGACCCCGCGACCGACCGCATCCTCGGGCTGGCTCCGCTGTTCCACATCACCGGGATGGTCGCCCATCTGGCGACGGCGATCCTCACCGGCGTACCTCTGATCCTGACCCACCGGTTCCACCCCGAGCTCGTGGTCGACCAGATCCGCGAGCACCGGCCCACCTTCACGATCGGGCCGATCACGGCGTTCATCGCGCTCCAGGGCGTACCCGGCGCGACCCGCGACGACCTCCGCTGCCTGACCAAGGTCATGTCCGGTGGCGCCCCGGTGCCCGCGGCCGTCGTCTCGTCGTTCGAGGAGCGGTTCGGGGTCTACATCCACAACGCCTACGGCCTCACCGAGGCCAGCTCGGCGACCCACGTCGTCCCATTCGGCACCCGGGCCCCGGTCGATCCGGCCTCGGGCGCGACCTCGATCGGGCGGCCCGTCCGTGAGACGACGGCCCGTGCCGTCGACGCGGCCGGCGCGACGCTCGCCCCCGGCGAGATCGGCGAGCTCGCGATCCGGGGGCCCCAGGTGTTCGCCGGCTACCGCGGCCGGCCCGACGAGACCGCACACGCCCTGCGCGGCGACGAGCTCTTCACCGGCGACGCCGCGTACGTGGACGCCGACGGCTGGTGGTTCCTCATCGACCGGTTCAAGGACCAGATCAACGTCAGCGGTTACAAGGTCTGGCCCCGGGAGGTCGAGGACGTGTTGTACTCGCACCCGGCCGTCCACGAGGTGGCCGTCGTCGGGGTCCCCGACGACTACCGGGGACAGGCCGTCGCCGCGTTCGTCAGCCTCGAGCCGGGCCAGGACGTGACGGTGGCCGAACTGCAGTCCTACACGCGCGACCGGCTCGCCGCCTACAAGTGCCCGCGGCACGTCGATCTCGTCGACGAGCTGCCTCGCACCAGCAGCGGCAAGATCCTGCGCCGCGCCCTCAGGGGCTGACCGCCGCCCGGCCGGGGACGGGGCCCCGGCCGGGTGGGTCAGCGGCTCACTCGTAGCAGTGCGGGGCGTGGCCGTACGCGGCCCAGTCCTCGGGATCGTGGGTGATCCACACCGTCGCGTCGGCGGCGTCGCGCAGGAGCCTGAGCCTCCGGAGGCTGCGGACCGCGTCCTCGGTGTTGGAGTCGATCGGGAAGTGGATCTCCTGCTCGAACGCGGCCCGCAGGTGGGCCGTGTCACCGGTCAGGATGAACGTGCGCGACGGCAACCGGACCAGCAGGCTGAGCTCCCCCGGGGTGTGGCCCGGGGTGAACAGCACCGTGAGGCTGCCGTCGCCGAACAGGTCGACGTCGACACCCGGGATGTAGTTCCAGTCGTAGTGCCGTGTCGCCTCGATGTCGGCGGTCCGGAAGAAGCCCGCCCCGACACTCGTGGGCCAGAACGAGAACGGGAGCTCCCCCTCGCCCGCGTAGAACTTCGCCTGCGGGAACAGCGACAGCCCGCCGGTGTGGTCGAGGTGGCTGTGCGAGGCGATGACGTGGGTGACGTCGGAGGTCTTGTAGCCCAGCGCCGCGAGCTGGCGGTCGAGCCGCTGCTCGGGCTTCACCGCCAGCTTCGTCATCGTGGCCAGCTCGCCGTAGACGGCCTCGGGATCGTCGTGGGCCTCGGGAACCAGACCGGTGTCGAACAGGACGAGACCCTTCGGGTGCTCGATCAGGTACGCGGGCAGCGGAACCGTCAGCTCTCCACTGAGCCCGTACATCAGGGTCGACGCATCGAGGGTGAAGCTGGGCGAGTCGAGCGCCCACAACCGCTTGCAGGTGGCGAAGGACGGCATTGGCTCTTCCTTTCGAGGGTGGTGTGTCGTGTCGCCGGGCCGGCTCAGGCCAGGCCGCCGAGGGAGACGTACTTCGTCTCGAGGAACTCCTCCATGCCCGCGGGACCGCCCTCGCGGCCGATCCCGCTGGCTTTCATCCCGCCGAACGGGGCCTGGACGGCCGAGATCGACGCGTCGTTGACACCGACCGTCCCGTAGTGGAGGCCCCTCGCTGACCCGGACGGCGCGGTTCAGGTCGTTGGTGAAGACGTAGGCGGCGAGCCCGTAGGGGGTGCCGTTCGCGCGGTCGAACCTCCCGCTCGGTGTCGAAGACGAACACCGGAGCGACCGGACCGAAGGTCTCCTCGCGGGTGAGGTCCATCGTCTCGTCGACGTCGACCAGCACGGTCGGCGGGTAGAACAGGCCCGTCGCGGGACCACCGCCGAGCACGACCTTCGCGCCGCGCTGCTGCGCGTCCTCGACGTGCCGCACGACCTTGTCGACGGCCGCCTGCTCGACGAGTGGCCCCACCGCCACCCCGTCGTGCATCCCGTCGCCCACCCGCAACGAGCCCAGCCGCGCGACGAGCCGTGCCACGAACTCGTCGACGACCGCGCGGTGCACGTAGAGCCGGTTCACCGAGACGCAGGTCTGGCCCATGTTGCGCATCTTCGAGGCGATGGCCTGCTCGGCGGCGGCGTCGAGGTCGGCATCGTCGAACACGATCAGCGGAGCGTGTCCGCCGAGTTCGAGCGAGACCTGTTCGACGGTGTCGGCGGCGGCGCGCATCAGCAGTTTGCCGACCTCTGCGGAGCCGGTGAACGACACCAGGCGGACCCACGGGTCGGCCATCAGCGCGTCCGCGACCGGCACCGGGTCGTACTCGTGACGACCTGCAGCACGCCGCGGGGAAGCCCGGCGGCGGCGAAGCAGCGGGCAATCTCCAGCACCGAGATCGGCGTGAGCTCGGCGGGCTTGACGATCATCGTGCAGCCCGCCGCCAGCGCGGCGCCGAGCCTGCGCAGGCTCTGTACGGCCGGGAAGTTCGACGGCGTGATCGCCACGGTCACCCCGACCGGCTGCTTGACCACGGTGATCCGCTTCTCGTGCACCGCGGCCGGGATCGTCATGCCGTAGGCGCGCGGGCCCTCCTCGGCGAACCACTCGAGGAACCCGATCCCGTACTCGATCTCGCCTCGGGCCTGGTCCAGCGGCTTGCCCTGCTCCTGGGTCAGCACTTCGGCGAGGTGTCCGATGCGGTCCCGCATCAGTGCGGCTGCCGCCCGGATCGTGGCGGCCCGCTCCACTGGTGGGGTCGATCCCCATGCGGCCTGAACTGCGCTCGCCGCGTCCACCGCTGCCGTCGCGTCGGCCGGGGTCGCGTCGGCGACCTCGGCCAGCCCGTCGACGGGGTCGGTCACCGCGAACGTCGCTCCGCCAACTCCCCCACGCCACTCGCCGTCGACGAACATCCGGTCGAGGAACTCGGTCATGGCTCCAGAACCGTAGGGACGGCGAGAACGTCGTTGGTGTGCGATTTCGGGACACCCGCGAGCCGTTGTGTCATATCGACACAGACTCGCAGCCGCCCATTCTGTTTCCCTGTGCCGATGGCGATCCTTGTCGACTACGTGTGCCCCACCTGCGCAGGCCGGTTCGAGGCCCGGGTCGCGGTCCCGCCGCCGACGTCACGGGACTGCCCGGCGTGCGGCTCCACGGCCCGGCGAGCCTGGTCCCCGGTGGGGCTGAGCCGTGGCGGCGCCCCCGCGCCGCAGGCCCCTCGGGCCGCCGGGGCCGAACCCTCGCTGTGCACCCGCAACCCGGACGTCCTCGGGCTCTGCCACATGACACCTGACGCCGGCCGGGCGTGGGTCGCGCGGGTGCGCGGTGACAACCGCACGCTCGAGCGCGAGCTGGCGAAGCAGGAGGCGGCCGCGGCCGTCCGGACCCCGAAGCTCGACGACGTGCTGAGCCACAGCCACTCGCGCCCGGCTCCGGCCGGCTGAGCCGGCGCTTGTCCCAAGGTGGAACAACACCCCCGGGACCCGCGTCCATAGCATCCTTCGTCGGACAGCCGACGACGGCCGGACATCGTGACAACGGAAGGTGGCAACTCATGAGTGACGCCGACAAGCAGGTCGTGAAGGGTTTCGTCGACGCCTTCATCCGCGGTGATCTCGAGGACGCCCTCAGCCGCCTCGCCGACGACGCGATCGTCGACGAGGCCGACGGCATGGACTTCTCCGGCAAGTTCACCGGCCCCGCGGGGTTCGTGAAGCTGATCGAGAAGATGACGGCCGGCGTCGAACCGCGCATCGACACGAACACCCTCATCGACGGTGGCGACGTGATCGTCTCCCGGTTGGAGATGACGTTCACCTCGAAGGGCAGCGGCCGGTCGATGCCGACGCGGGTCACCGAGATCTACACCGTCCGCGACGGCAAGATCGTCGGTCTCGACTCCTTCTACAAGGACCCGGTCGCCATCAACGTCCTCTACAACGAGAAGTGAGCCGAGCCATGGCTGGGAAGCTCGAGGGCAAGGTCGCCCTCATCACCGGCGCCGCGCGCGGCCAGGGCCGCTCGCACGCGCTCCGGCTCGCCCAGGAGGGCGCCGACATCATCGCCGTCGACGTGTGCGGACAGGTCGACACGGTCGAGTACCCGATGTCCACCCCGGAGGACCTGAAGGAGACGGTGCGCCTGGTCGAGGACCTCGACCGCCGGATCGTCGCCACCCAGGCCGACGTACGTGACTACGCCGCGATCTCCGCGGCCGTGGACGCGGGCGTGTCGTCGCTGGGCCGGCTGGACATCGTCTGCGGCAACGCGGGCATCGTCAACCTCGGCATGGTGCACGAGCTCTCGCTCGAGCAGTGGGACACCATGATCGGGGTCAACCTCACCGGCGTGTTCCACACCTGCAAGGCGGCGATCCCGCACATCATCGCCGGCGGCCGCGGCGGCTCGATCACGCTGACCAGCACCGCAGTGGCGTTGCGCCCGGTCCAGGGCGCGGGCCACTACATCGCCGCGAAGCACGGTGTCGTCGGACTCATGCAGACCCTGGCGCTCGAGCTGGCTCAGCATCACATCCGGGTCAACACGGTGCATCCGACCAACTGCGACACCGACATGATCCAGAACCCGTCGATGCGCAAGGCGTTCGTCCCGGACTCGGAGAACCCGACCCGGGAGGAGAGCGTGCCGGCGTACACAGCCCTCAACGCGCTGCCGATCCCGTGGATCGAGCCGCGCGACATCTCCAACGCCATCGCCTTCCTGGCCTCCGACGAGGCTCGCTACATCACGGGCATCGCGCTCCCGGTCGACGCCGGGTTCCAGCGCATCTGACGGACCGATCGATCGAGGAGACCACATGAAGATCGGCATCGGCGCGTTCGTCGCGGACGGAGCGATCCGCCCCGACGTGCTGGGACGAGCGGTGGAGGACCGCGGGTTCGAGTCCCTGTTCGTCACCGAGCACTCACACATCCCGGTGAGCCGGGAGTCGCCCTTCCCGCTGGGCGGGCCGATGCCGGACTACTACGCCCGGCTGCTCAACCCGTTCGTCGCGCTCACGGCGGCCGCCGTCGTGACCTCGCAGATCACCCTGGGGACGGGAATCGCGCTCATGACCCAGCGCGACGTCATCTACACGGCGAAGGAGGTCGCGAGCCTCGACGTGATCTCCCGCGGCCGGGTGCTGTTCGGGGTGGCGCCGGGCTGGAACAAGGAGCAGATGCGCAACCACGGGACCGATCCGAGTACCCGTGGCGCGCTGCTCGACGAGCAGCTCCAGGCGCTGAGGATCATCTGGACCGAGGACGAGGCCGAGTTCCACGGCCGGTTCGTGAACTTCGACCCGATCTGGTCGTGGCCCAAGCCGGTGCAGGAGCGCCTTCCCCTCTACGTGGGCGGGTGGGGCCCGGCTGCGGCCAAGCGGGTCAACGCCTACGGGGACGGCTGGCTGCACGGCGGCGCCCCCGACGCGGACGCGGTCAAGGCCCAGTTCGAGATGCGCGCGGAGTACGCGCCCGATGCCCCGATGAGTGTCTTCGGCGCGGACGGCGACGATCTCGCCGTCCTGGACGCCTACCGCGACGGTGGGGCCGAACGTGTCGCCGTCGTCCTCGAGCCGGCCTCCGAGGGTGACACCCTCGCCCGGCTCGACGTGCTCGCCGCCCTGGTCGAGCGCTACCACTGAGGCCCCAGGCCCTGTCGGCCGTGAGGTTGCGCCCGACCAACCGAGCGCAACCTCACGGTCGCCCGCGGCCGCGCCGCCAACCGTAGGGTTGCGCGCGAACGGCCGGCCGCAACCTCACGGTCGTCGGGGAGCTGCTGAGGAGCAATGAGGTTGCGGGGCGTCAGCGGATCGCGACGGCGTTGCTCGGCGAGCCCACGCCGCCGGTCAGGTTCAGCGGCGTCGCCACCACCATGCAGTCCCACCGGCCGTCGGCCGCACACGCTGCGGCCAGCTCGTCGAGGGCCCACAGCTCCCCCAATACCACGCCGAGCAGCGGGATCAACACCCGGTGCATCAGCCCGCTGTGCGGGATCCGGGGCGCTCCCGCGCGCTCGGCGGCGGTCAGGAACGGCGAGTCCAGCGGCGCCGGCCACGACTCCACGGCGAACGTGTCGCTCGCGACCACGGCGAACCGGTTGTCCCACAGCCATTCGACGGTCTCGTGGCACGCCCGCAGTCCCGATGCACGCAGCGGCACGAGCTCGCGGCGCTCCGCGGCGCTCAGCTCGTGCAGATAGTGGCGCCCCCACCCCGTGCGCACCATGAGGATGTCCCCCGGGCGGAACTCGACGCCCTGCGCGGCGGCGGCCTCGGTGACCGTCGCGACGTCGATCGGCTCACCCGCGTCGTGGTCGAGGACGTGGCCGCGGGCGCGCAGGTGGCTGTCGACGTCGACCAGGACCCCGCGGCCGACGATCCCGTGCTCGGAGTAGCGGTTCACCCCGAGCGTCGGGGTGCCCGGCAGCAGCCGGTCCGGGTCCGTGCCGTTGTAGAAGCCGTGCTCGGGATGGGCGAAGTGGCGCAACCCGTCGAGCTGGCTGCTGCCCTGGGTGTAAAAGCCGTCGAGGTACTCGTCACGGTGATGGTCGTTCGCGCCGAACATGTTGTGCTGCAACGGCTTGCGCGTCGGCGCAGGCGGCGGGTCGAACGCCTCGAGCGGGTGGTCGAGACGGACCCGCTCCCCCGTGCGCATGAGTCCGGCCGCCGCCCGCACCCGCTCCGGGGTGATGTGGTTCAGCGTCCCGATCTCGTCGTCGTCACCCCACACGCCCCAGGACGACCCGGGCGGTGCGTCGGTGCGGGCGCGGAGCTGGGCGTAGGTCGGGAACGTCTGCTCGGTCACGGCCGCATCGTCGCTCAGCTCACGACCGGGCGCCGCGCTCGACGAGGACGACGGCGTCGACCGCGACCGCGCCGGCCCCCTCGCCGCGGCGCAGCAGGACCGGGTTCGCGTCGGCGCTCACCATCCGCGACCCGGGGCGGACCATCTCGTCCCCGAGCCGCACGGCCATGTCCACCCACGCATCGAGGTCTGCCGCCGCGCTCCCGCGGACCGGCCCGAGGAGGGGCGCGATCTGCAGGGAGCCGACCGCCGCGCGGGCCTCCTCGGCGGTGAACGGAGGCAGCAGCACCTGCACGTCAGGGGCGACCTCGACGGCCGTCCCCCCGGCACCGAGCACGACGACCGGGCCGAAGACCGGGTCGAGGTGGGCCCCGACCATGACCTCCAGCGCTCCGGAGAGCATCGGCGCGACGAGCACCGAGCCGTCCGTGATGCCGTTGTACGCCATGATGTCCAGGACGTCGGCCGCCGCCGCCGACACCGCGCCTGCGTCGGCGAGGCCCAACCGGACCAGACCCATGTCGGACTTGTGGGTGATCGCCGCGGTGCACCCCTTCACGACGACCGGGCTGCCCCCGAGCGCCTCGAACGCGGCGACGGCGGTCCGCACGTCCACGCACCGCGTCACGGGAACGCACTCGATACCCAGCCCGACCAGCGTCGCCAGGCTCCGGGCCTCGTCGAGCGTGTCCGTCGGGCCCGCGTACCGCCGCGCCGACAACGGTGCCCTCCCCGCGGCGGCGCCGGCCGCGGCGCGGTGGCGGGTCACCTGGGCGAGCGCCGTGACGGCGGCGTTCTCGTCGTCGAACACGGCGAGACCGGCCCGGCGGAACAGCTCCCCTATCTCGGGCTGCGCGATCGCCACCGCGACCGGAACATCGCCGCCGCGCGCGAACGCGGCGACGTCGGCGGCGATCGCGGCGACGTCGTAGCCGCGGCCCGCGACCGGGATACCGACCACGCAGGCGTCCACGCCGGGATCGGCGCCGATCGCCGGCAGCACCTTGCCGAACAGGCTGCTGTCGGTCATCAGTGCGGCCGTGACGTCGACAGGGTTGGCCGTCGCCGCGAACGCGGGGAGCGCCACGTCCAGACGCTCGCGTGTCGCCGGCGAGAAGGTCGCCAGGTCGAGGCCCCGGTCGGCTGCGGCGTCGGCCGCGAGCACACAGATCGCGCCGGAGTTGCTGACGATCGCGAGCCCCGAGGAATCGGAACGCTCCCGCGGCGTCGCCGCTCCCTGCAGATACAGCTCCGCGGCGGCGGTCAGATCCGCCGAGCCACGGGCCCGCCAGATACCGAGCCTCTCGAAGAACGCGTCGACGACGCGGGTCTCGTTGGCGAGCGCCCCGGTGTGGGACGCGGCCGCCCGCTGCCCGCCCGCACTCCGCCCACCCGAGAGCGCGACGACCGGCACACCACGGCGGGCGGCGATCTCGGCCAGCCGTTCGACGGAGGCGGGGTCGCGGATGTCCTCGAGGTAGAGCACCAGCAGCCGTACCTCCGGATCGGCGACCACGGCCGCCGCGAGCTCGGCCGCACCGACGTCGGCGTCGTTGCCGGTGGCGTGGGCGTAGCGCACCCCGATCCCCCGGCGGCGCAGCGCACCGTAGGGCACCGAGCACATGGCACCGCTCTGGCTGACGACGGCGACCGGCCCGTCGGCGGGCGGTGCCTCGGTGAACATCGTCGAGAAGCCCAGCACCGCGCCCGAGCCGAACGAGGCGAGGCCCTGGGTGTTGGGTCCGACGAGACGCATGCCGGTCCGCCGTGCGGCGGCCACCATCTCCTGCTGACGACGTCGTCCGTCCGGATCCGGGATCTCCCCGAACCCCGAGGACATCACGACGCAGCCGCGCACCCCGAGCTCGGCGCAGGTCGTCACCGCGTCGACCGCGGCCTGTCCCGGGACTCCGACGACCACGACGTCGGGGACCTCGGGCAGGTCCTCGACCGAGCCGAACGCCGGCAGCCCCTGGATCGTGGGACGGCTCGGGTTGACCGGGTAGACGGCGCCCGTGTAGCCGAGCGTCGTCATGTACCGGATCGGCCGGCCGCCGATCTTGTCCGGGTTGTCGGAGGCGCCGATCACGGCGACCGAGCGCGGGGTGTGGAAGAACGACAGCTCGGTCACGGGCTCTCCACCTCGAGGAAGGGGACCGCGACGGGGTCGTCCGCCTCGGCCCGGAACGTCAGACGGGCCGGTGAGCCCGCCTCCAGCGCGGGGTCGCAGCGCCCGAGCACCCGGATGCCGTCGACGAGGTCGACGAGGGCGATGGCGCCCCGCTCCCCCGACGTCACCCCGACGACCACCCCACGGGCGGCCGCGACCGTCGTGGACACCGGCCCGGCGCACCGGGGGCACCGGTCGCGCCGCAGGTACCAGCGGTGCGCGCAGTCGTCGCACACGCTCACCAGCACCCGAGGGGTTCCGTCCGTCCAGTCGCTGTTCACGCCTCACCTCCCGCACGTCGCAGCACGGCCGTGACGTGGGCCGACATCACCCCACCGTCGGCATGGACGAGGCCCTGCCGGGCCCCGTCGACCTGGCGCCCCCACGCCTCCCCTCGCAGCTGCGAGACCACTTCCACGAGGTGGGCCATCCCGCCGGCGACGCCGCAGTGCCCGTAGGACAGAAGACCACCGTGCGGGTTCACGGGTGTGGACCCGTCGAGGTCGAGGCGACCCTCCGCCGCGGCCGCTCCGGCCCGCCCCGGTTCCGCCAGGCCCAGCTCCTCCAGCAGCAGCGCGAGCGTGATCGTGAAGCTGTCGTAGATGCCGAACACGTCGACGTCGGCGACGTCGGTGGCCGCCGCGGACAGCGCCCGGCGTGCCGACACGCGAGCACCGGACTCGTGGAGGTCGGCCTCGCTGATGTGCTGGTGCAGGTGCGCCTGTCCGGTCCCGGCGATCTCGACGTCACGCGCGCCACCTCCGGCCCCGACGACGACGGCCGCGCCGCCGTCGGAGATCGGGCAGCAGTCCAGCAGGTGCAGGGGTTCGGCGACCGGGCGCGACGCGACGACATCGGCGACGGTGACCGGCTTGCGGAACTGGGCGCCGTCGTGGCGGGCGGCGTGGGTGCGCATCGCGACCGCCAGCGGCGCGAGGCCGTCGCGGGGGTCGAGCCGGTGCTCGTGCAGGTACGCCGACGCGAGCAGCGCGTAGTACTGCGGAACCGTCGCCCGGATCGGCACCTCGTAGCGGTGATGACCGACCTGGGCGAGCGTGTCGGTCGAGGTCTGCGTGCTCTGGCCGCTCGCCCGGTTCTCCCCCGCGACGACGAGGACCGTCGATGCCGCGCCGGAGTCCACCAGCGCCGCGGCCTGCGCGACCATCGCCAGCCCGGTGGCCCCACCGACCGACGCGCCGAGGGCGACGTGCGGGGTGATGCCCAGGTACTCCCCGAGGAGGTTGGCGGGCATCAGATGACCCAGCGTCGTCGCGTACCCGACGACGAGGCCGTCGACGTCCGCCGGCCGCACGCCCGCGTCGGCCATGGCGAGCCTCGCCGCATGCGCCTGCCAGCCCAGCGCGTCCCGGCCGGGGAGCCGGCCGAACGCAGTGAGTCCCGCCCCACGAATCCACGCCACCTGCCTCACCGTAGGGACCGACCGCACACGACACATGTACGAATCTGGAACACGGGCACGTACCGAAATGGGACAGCACGGTGTGATGACCGTCGCCCAGCATCGGTGACATGAGCGGACCGATCGATACCGACCACGGCGTCGAGCCGGTCGAGCTGGATGCCGTCGTCATCGGCACCGGTTTCGCCGGCCTCCTCGCCCTGCACACCCTGCGCAACGACCTCGGCCTCGAGGTACGAGCGTTCGACGACGCCCCCGGCGTCGGAGGGACCTGGTACTGGAACTGCTATCCGGGCGCGCGGGCGGACACGGAGGTCACCGCCTACTGCTACTCGTTCGACCGTGACCTCTTCGACTCGTGGCGCTGGAGCGAGCGCTACCCACGCCAGCCCGAGATCCTCGCCTACCTCAACCACGTCGCGGATCGCTTCGACCTGCGCCGCAGCATCACCCTCGAGACGCGGGTGCTCAGCGCGTCGTTCGACGAGACCGTCAACCGCTGGATCGTCGTCACCGACGGTGGCGAGCGGCTGGCCGCGCGCTTCCTGATCGAGGGCGTGGGCCTGCTGTCGTCGACGAACATGCCGGCCTTCCCCGGCCAGGAGACGTTCACCGGCGAGGTCTTCCACACCGCGCGGTGGCCGCAGTCCGGCACCGACTTCCGCGGCAAGCGCGTCGGCGTCATCGGCACGGGCTCCAGCGGCGTGCAGGTCATCACCGAGATCGCGCCGGAGGCCGACCACCTGACCGTCTTCCAGCGGTCCGCGCAGTACAGCGTTCCCGCCCGTCACGGCGCGATCGACGCCGAGTTCCTCGCCTCCATCCACGACGACTACGAGGGCTACTGGGCGCGTGTGCGCAACTCGATCACCGGCTTCGGGTTCGAGGAGAGCACCACCCCCGCGTCCGAGGTCGACGACGAGGAGCGGGAGGCGATCTTCGAACGCTGGTGGCGCCACGGCGGCGGCTTCCAGTTCATGTTCGCCACCTTCAGCGACATCGGTGTCGACATGTTCGCCAACAACGCCGCGACGGACTTCATCAAGCGCAAGATCGCGTCGACGGTCACCGACCCCGAGACCGCCCGGCTGCTCACGCCGACCGATCTCTACGCCAAGCGGCCGCTGTGCTGCGACGGCTACTTCGAGACCTACAACCGCGACAACGTCTCACTCGTCGACGTGAAGGCCGACCCGATCGTCGAGATCACCCCGCGTGGCATCCGCACCGGCACCACCGAGATCGAGCTGGACGTGATCGTGTTCGCGACCGGGTTCGACGCGGTCACCGGCAACACCCTCAAGATCGCCCACACCGGTCGCGGCGGCGTCGACCTGGCCGACCACTGGGCGCACCGGCCGAAGACCCACCTCGGCCTGATGACCAGCGGCTTCCCCAACATGTTCACCATGTTCGGGCCGATGGGCCCGTTCACCAACCAGCCACCGGCCGACGAGGTCCAGATCGAGTGGATCGCCGACGCGATCCGTCATCTGCAGAAGACGGGCGCCGACACGATCGAACCCACCGCCGAGACCGAGGCCGCCTGGGTCGCGACGTGCGACGAGATCGGCCACTCGACCCTGTTCCCGAAGGTCGACTCCTGGATCAACGGAGCGAACGTGCCGGGCAAGCCCGTCACGATCATGTTCTACATGGCCGGCCTGGGCTCCTACGCAGAGCAGCTCCGCGCGGCACGTGACGAGGAGTACCCCGGCTTCCGGTTCACCGCGTCCGACCGCACCCCCGCCTGACCCTCCCGAACATCCCCGACGAAGAGGACTGACCATGGGAAAGCTCGACGGCAAGGTCGCCCTGATCACCGGTGCCGGCCGCGGCCAGGGCCGCTCGCACGCACTCACCCTCGCCCGTGAGGGCGCCGACATCATCGCGATCGACGTACCCGGGGAGGCGTCGAGCATCGAGTACGAGCTCTCCGGCAGCGAGGACCTGGCCGAGACGGTCAAGGGAGTGGAGGAGCTCGACCGGCGCATCATCGCCGTCGAGGGCGACGCCCGCTCGCAGGAGTCGCTCGACGGCGCCGTCGCCGCGGGTCTGTCCGAGTTCGGCCAGATCGACATCCTGGTCGCCAACCACGGCGTGCTGAGCATCGAACCCTTCTGGGAGATGAGCGAACAGCGCTGGAACCAGATGATCGACATCAACCTCTCGGGCATGTGGCGGGCCGCCAAGGCGGTCACCCCGCACATGATCGAGCGGGGGCAGGGCGCGATCTGCATGACCGCGTCGATCAACGCCATCGAGACCGGACCCGGGTACACGCACTACAACGTGTCCAAGGCCGGCGTCGTCATGCTGATGAAGAACATCGCCCTGGAGCTCGGCGGCTACGGCATCCGCTGCAACGCCATCTGCCCCGGCGCCGCGAACACCCGCATCGCCAACTGGCAGGGCCTCTACGACCGGCTGCTGTTCCCCGGCGCGGGCCCGCAGGACCTGATGGACGCGACGAAGAACTGGACCGCACTGAAGGACCGGCGCCTGCTCGACCCGCAGACGCTCTCCAACGGAGTCCTGTTCCTCGTCTCCGACGAGGCCAAGGACATCACCGGCGTCGCGATGCCGATCGACGCGGGTCACCTGATCCTGCCCGGCTTCAACCACACCCCCAGCTGACCCACCCCCGGCCGACCCACCCACGGCGGGCCGCCCGAACCGGCGGGCCGCCGCGACCGCGTCCACGTGCCCCGAGCGACGAGCAGGCAGGAAGCAGAATCGATGAGTGCCGGAGAGAAGCTCCACGACCTGATCGTCATCGGATCCGGGCCCGCGGGATACACCGCTGCCGTCTACGCCGCGCGGGCCCAGCTCGCGCCGCTCGTGTTCGAGGGCACCCAGTTCGGGGGCGCCCTCATGACCACGACCGATGTCGAGAACTACCCCGGCTTCACCGACGGCGTCATGGGACCCGACCTGATGTTGCGGATGCGGGAGCAGGCAGGTCGCTTCGGCGCCGAGCTGCGCGCGGAGGACGTCGAGTCGGTGACACTGACAGGTCCGGCCAAGACCGTCGTCGTCAACGGCGCGACCCACCGGTCACGGGCGGTCGTCCTCGCGATGGGCGCCGCCCCCCGCTACCTCGGGGTCCCGGGCGAGCGGGCCCTCCTCGGCCGCGGTGTCTCGTCGTGCGCGACGTGCGACGGTTTCTTCTTCCGCGACAAGGACATCGCCGTCGTCGGGGGCGGTGACTCCGCCATGGAGGAGGCCACCTTCCTCACCCGGTTCGCCAGGTCCGTGACGATCGTGCACAGACGCGACGAGTTCCGCGCCTCGCGCATCATGCTCGAGCGAGCCCGCAACGACCCGAAGATGAGGTGGGCGCCCCACAAGCAGGTCGTCGAGGCCGTCGGTGAGGACGGGTTGCGTTCGATCCGGCTCGCGGACACCGTGACGGGCGAGGAGTCGACACTCGAGGTCAGCGGCATGTTCGTCGCCGTCGGTCACGACCCCCGCAGCGGCCTGGTCGAGGGCCAGGTCGATGTCGACGACGCCGGATACGTACGGACGCGGACCCCGTCGACGCACACCGACGTTCCCGGTGTCTTCGCGTGCGGTGACCTGGTCGACCGGCACTACCGGCAGGCCGTCACCGCCGCGGGATCGGGCTGCGCGGCAGCGATCGACGCCGAACGCTGGCTGGCCGACGACCACGCGGCGGCCTGACGCCGTGATCTCCCGCCACTCCGTCGACGGCTTCCATCTCGCCCACGACCGCAGCGGGTCCGGCGACCCCGTCGTCCTGCTCCACGGCTGGCCCGGGTACAGCGGCGACTTCGGCGAGGTCGCGGACCTGCTCGACGCGGACGTCATCCGTCCGGACCTGCGCGGCTTCGGTCGGTCGGACAAGCATCCCGACGGCGACTACTCGGCGGCCGGGCAGGCACGCAGCGTCGTCGGGCTGATGGACGAGCTCGGGGTCGACCGTGCGGTGCTCGCCGGCTACGACATCGGATCACGCGTCGCGCAGGTGATCGCGACCGAACACCCCGACCGCGTTGCCGCGCTCGTGCTCGCGCCGCCGCTGCCCGGCATCGGGCGGCGGATACTCGACGAGAGCGCGCAACGAGAGTTCTGGTACCAGACGTTCCACCGGCTGCCCGTCGCACGCGAGCTCATCGACGGCCGGCCCGACGTCGTGCGTGCCTACCTGCGGCACTTCTGGACGCACTGGTCGGGCCCGCACTTCACGCTGCACGAGGACCTGCTCGACCGGCTCACCCGTTGCTACAGCTCGCCCGGGGCTTTCACCGCCTCCATCGCCTGGTACCGCGCAGGTGCTGCAACGGTGGCCCGTTCACTGGTCGAGTCGCCTCCGGCGCGGCGAATCGACGTGCCCACGACAGTCCTGTGGCCGGAGTTCGACCCGATCTTTCCGCGGGCCTGGTCCGATCGCATCGACCAGTGGTTCAGCAGGTTCACCGTGCGCCACCTCGATGGCGTCGGGCACTTCGTGCCGGTCGAGGCCCCACACGAGTTCGCCGAGGCGATTCGTGCCGCCTTCCGCCCATGAGCACACCGAGGTCGATGCCGTGGCGGCTCGTGCCGCACCATTGGCCGGGCGTCACGCTCGCAGCCCGGCTCGCCTCGCCGCCCTAGGCGTACCCGGCCACGACGTTGGGTGACGATCTGATCATCGCGACACCCGGTCGAGGTTGTCGAACCAGGGAGAGCCCCCGAGTGGGGGTGTGGCTCGTCCACAACCCACACCGCCCGGAGACTCTCGTGGCCCCCGTGATGCCCGCCAGATCACGGTGCAGCCGGGTGGGCAGCCGGGGCACCGCTCCAGGTGTGCGACTCGGGGCGGCGACGAGCGCAGGAAGACGGCGCAACGCTGCCCACTCCGGCGGCTGCAGCCTCCGCGCTACCACTGCCGCCATGGTGCGACAGCACCCGACCTTGAACCGGCCGTGCTGTCCTTGCCCCATGTCGCGGCGTCCTCCTGACGCAGTCTTGTCGCTGGTTTGTGAGAACGTCGGGTGTGCAGGTCTCAGACCACGAGCTGGAGCGCGTTCGACGCCCCAACCTGCGCATCGGCGTCGCCGAGTTCGAGTCTGGAGGGCGGCCGAGGCCGCCGCGACTTCGCAGGCCGACGCGGGTGTCACCGACCGGTCTGCGGGTGCGGTGACGATCACCTGCCGCTGGCTGGCTGGTGCCGTCGTCGAGACCCGCGGCCACCGGCGACTGCGCGTGGTGCGGGGGATCCGGCACCGCCGGAGCCCGGCGTAAAGCGAGTCGAGGGCGTCGGCGTCGAGGGCGCCTGCCTTCAGACGTCCGATGAAGGGGCGGACGTGCTTGTCCACACAACGCGTGTACATACGATGCGTCGTCACGCCGACGTCGAGCGTCTCCCGGTACTTGTCGAGCAGTTGATCGATAGTTGTCGCGGTCCGCGGGTGCACCGCTCGTCGACCTGCGCCGCGAGACGCCGGGCGACCTTCTCGGCCTCCGACGCCGCCTTCGGCCCTGCGCGGCGCCGCTTCGGCCGACCAGTCGTCGCTGCCACGAGATCAAACTAGCAGCGACTCGCACCACATTTGATTCGACGAGCGGCAGGGCGACTGATCTGCGATCGCATTTCTGCTGGTCAGATCTGGTGGGCGCGGCAGGGTTCGAACCTGCGACCGCTCGGGTGTAAGCCGAGTGCTCTCCCGCTGAGCTACGCGCCCGGGAGCCGGCCCTCGGGGCCGGCGTGCGGCGTCAGAGGGCCGCGATGGCCTTGCGCCAGCCGTCCTGGTCGCGGGCATCGCCGGGGCCGTTGACCTCGGCGAACTGGACCACCCCGCCCTTGTCGACGAGGAAGGTGCCGCGCAGGGCGAAGCCGGCGTCGGCGTTGAAGACGCCGTAGTCCTGCGCCACCTTGCCGTGCGGCCAGAAGTCGGCCAGCAGCGGGAAGGAGTAGTTCTGCTCCTTCGCCCAGGCGGCGAGCGCGAAGGGGTGGTCGACCGAGACGGCCACGACCTGGACGTCGTCGTTCTGGAACGCCGAGAGGTCGTCGCGGACCGAGCAGAGCTCGCCGGTGCACACGCCGGAGAAGGCGAAGGGGTAGAACACGACGAGCACGGCCTTGTCGCCACGGAACGACGAGAGGGTGACCTCCTCGCCGCCGCCGGACTTGAGCGTGAAGTCGGGAGCCTGCGAGCCCACCGCGAGCGCCATGATCAGGGTTCTCCTCGGCCACGTCGACGACACCGCGCCCCCGGTTCGGGGCGCCGCACTGTCCGCGAGCCTATGCCACCCGCGGGCGCGACCCCGCCCGCGCCCCCGTTCGTCGGGGGCGCGGGCGGGGTCGGCGGCGGTTCAGCGTCGTTGTTTGCCCTGTTTCGGGGAGGCGAGCCGCGCACCTGCCCATTCCTCGCCCACGCTCACGTTGGACGTCTGTGCGAGCCCGGCCGTCGGGGCGGCCTCGGCGATCTCACTCGGCTCCAGGTGACCAGGGCGGCCCGTCTTGGGTGTGAGCACCCAGACCACGCCGTTGTCGGCGAGCGGCCCTCTGGCGTCGACGAGGGCGTCGACGAGGTCGCCGTCGCCCTCCCTGAACCACATGAGGACGACGTCGATGACCTCCTGGGCCTCCTCGTCGAGCAGCTCGTCGCCGCTTCGTTCCTCGACGGCGTCGCGCACCGCCTCGTCGACGTCGGAGTCCCAACCCAGTTCCTGGACGACCATGCCCGGCTCGATGCCGAGCTTGCCCGCGATGTCGGACGTACGTCCGGCATCTTCCGCGGCGACCACGCGCGCGCCCCCTTTGTGTCGTGTATGGGCCATGTCGACCCGTGTTCCGGATGCGGAATCCGAACACGTAGGGCCTGCGCTGCGCAACCGCCGTTCCACGATCGCACCGCGGGGGGCACGATAGGGGTTGTACGTACCTGACGAGACGCGGGCCGGCAATGACGACGGCGACGCACGACGAACGGCATGACCGCCCCCCAGGGAGACCCCTTGACCGGCCAGAACAACCGCTCCGAGAGAACCGGGCGTGTACACGTGATCCGTGACGGCCTCGCCGCGCACCTCCCGGACATCGATCCCGAGGAGACCGCGGAGTGGCTCGACTCCTTCGACGCGGTGCTCGACGAG
Organism: Pseudonocardia sp.; assembly: GCF_050250275.1. Taxonomy (GTDB): domain Bacteria; phylum Actinomycetota; class Actinomycetes; order Mycobacteriales; family Pseudonocardiaceae; genus Pseudonocardia. The sequence goes on along the minus strand of NZ_JBFWOY010000011.1, from coordinate 70,259 downwards.
GCGGGCCAGCAGCGCGCCCGCTACCTGATGCTGCGCATGTTGCAGCGCGCCCGTGAGCGTCACGTCGGCGTTCCGTCGCTGACCAGCACGGACTACGTGAACACGATCCCGACGGACCGGGAGCCGTGGTTCCCGGGCGACGAGGAGGCCGAGCGGGCCTACCGTCGCTGGATCCGGTGGAACGCGGCGATGACGGTGCACCGCGCGCAGCGGCCGGGCATCGGGGTCGGCGGGCACATCTCGAGCTACGCGTCGTCGGCCACGTTGTACGAGGTCGGCTTCAACCACTTCTTCCGCGGCAAGGAGCATCCCGGCGGGGGCGACCAGATCTACATCCAGGGGCACGCCTCCCCCGGCATCTACGCGCGCGCCTACCTCGAGGGCAGGCTCTCGGAGGACCGGCTCGACGGTTTCCGCCAGGAGCTCTCCCACGGCGGCCCCGGGCACGGGCTGCCGTCGTACCCGCACCCGCGGCTGATGCCGGACTTCTGGGAGTTCCCGACCGTCTCGATGGGTCTGGGCCCGATGAACGCGATCATGCAGGCGCGCTTCAACCGCTACCTGCGCGACCGCGGCATCAAGGACACCTCGGGCCAGCACGTGTGGGCCTTCCTCGGCGACGGCGAGATGGACGAGCCGGAGTCGCGGGGCCTGATCCACGTGGCGGCGACGGAGGGCCTCGACAACCTGACGTTCGTCGTCAACTGCAACCTGCAGCGGCTCGACGGCCCGGTGCGCGGCAACGGCAAGATCATCCAGGAGCTGGAGTCGTTCTTCCGCGGCGCGGGCTGGAACGTCATCAAGGTGATCTGGGGCCGGGAGTGGGACTCGCTGCTGCACGCGGACCGCGACGGCGCGCTGATCAACCTCATGAACACCACGCCGGACGGCGACTACCAGACCTACAAGGCCAACGACGGCGCCTTCGTCCGTGAGCACTTCTTCGGCCGGGACCCGCGGACGAAGGACCTCGTCCACGACCTGACCGACGCCCAGATCTGGAACCTCAAGCGCGGCGGGCACGACTACCGCAAGGTGCACGCGGCGTACGCGGCGGCGGTGGAGCACAACGGCCAGCCGACGGTCATCCTGGCGAAGACCATCAAGGGCTACGGCCTGGGCGCGCACTTCGCGGGCCGCAACGCGACGCACCAGATGAAGAAGCTGTCGCTCGACGACCTCAAGCAGTTCCGCGACGAGCAGCGCATCCCGATCAGCGACGCCGAGCTCGAGCGCGACCCGTACCTGCCGCCGTACTACCACCCCGGCCACGACGCGCCGGAGATCCGCTACATGGCCGACCGCCGCAAGGCGCTGGGCGGCCCGGTGCCGTCGCGGCGCACCGCGTCGAAGGCGTTGGTGCTGCCCGGCGACAAGGTCTACGAGGTGGCGCGCAAGGGATCGGGCAAGCAGGAGGCCGCCACGACGATGGCGTTCGTCCGCATCCTGCGGGAGCTGATCAAGGACAAGGAGATCGGCGCCCGCTTCGTGCCGATCATCCCGGACGAGGCGCGCACGTTCGGGATGGACTCGATGTTCCCGACGCAGAAGATCTACAACCCGAACGGCCAGCAGTACACGTCCGTCGACGCGTCGCTGATGTTGGCGTACAAGGAGTCCGAGCAGGGCCAGATCCTGCACGAGGGCATCAACGAGGCCGGTTCGGTCGGGTCGTTCACCGCGGCGGGCTCGTCCTACGCCACGCACGACGAGCCGATGATCCCGGTCTACGTCTTCTACTCGATGTTCGGCTTCCAGCGCACGGGCGACTCGATCTGGGCCGCGGCCGACCAGATGGCGCGCGGTTTCCTGGTGGGCGCCACGGCGGGGCGGACGACGCTGACCGGGGAGGGCCTGCAGCACAACGACGGGCACTCGCTGCTGCTGGCGGCGACGAACCCGGCGGTCGTGTCCTACGACCCGGCGTACTCCTACGAGGTCGCGCACATCGTCAAGGACGGGCTGCGCCGCATGTACGGGGAGGCTCCGGAGAACGTCATCTACTACCTGACGGTCTACAACGAGCCCTACGTGCACCCGGCCGAGCCGGCCGACCTCGACGTCGACGGCCTGTTGCGCGGCATCTACCGGTACGCGGCGTCGCCACAGGTCGACGGGCCGCAGGTGCGGCTGCTCGCGTCGGGTGTCTCGCTGCCGTGGGCGCTGAAGGCCCGCGACATGTTGTCCGAGCAGTGGGGCGTGGGCGCCGAGGTGTGGTCGGTGACGTCGTGGGGCGAGCTGCGCCGTGACGGCGCGGATGCCGAGCGGCACAACCTGATCCACCCGGAGGAGGCGCCGCGCGAGCCGTACCTGCGCACCGTCCTGTCGGATTCGGACTCGCCCGTGGTGGCGGTGTCGGACTGGATGCGCGCGGTGCCGGACCTGGTGCGCCAGTGGGTTCCCGCGCCGTACACGACGCTGGGCACCGACGGCTTCGGCCTGTCGGACACCCGCCCGGCGGCGCGCAGGCACTTCGCGGTCGACGCCGAGTCGATCACGGTGGCCGCGTTGGGGTCGCTGCACGCGCGCGGGGAGATCGACCGTGCCGTCGTGGCGGAGGCCGCGGCCAAGTACGCGATCGACGACCCGCAGGCGGCGGGTCCGCAGACGTCGGACTCCGGCGTCGCCTGAGGACGGTCGTGGGTTCGTCCGCCCCGGCGCCCGCGAGGGCTCCGGGGCGGACGTGTCCGAGACCCCGGTCACCCTCGACACACGCCTGGACACCGTCCGCGACGGCCCCGTCCGCGGCCCGTCCAGGGCTCACCGGATCGGGGCCGAACGGTGCTCGCGGAGGGCTTGTCCGACACGAATCCACAGGTCATTGGCTCTCGGCATGAGGCCTGAGTCACGGTACGCTCCGCCCGACGCCGGCCTCGCGTGATCGCGAACGGGGTCCCGACCCGGGTGCGGAACCCAGCGCCCGGGCGGCGCGATGCCGGGGGCGAGTGCCTCGGCACAGGTACGAGGAGAGCAAGAATGGCAGAGGGCACCGTCAAGTGGTTCAACAGCGAGAAGGGCTACGGCTTCCTCGCTCCTGACGGTGGTGGCGCGGACGTGTTCGTGCACTACTCGGCGATCCAGGTCAACGGCTACAAGAGCCTCGACGAGGGGCAGCGCGTCTCGTTCGACATCGAGCAGGGCCAGAAGGGCCCGCAGGCCACCGGGGTCACCCCGATCGCCTGATCTCGGCGGTCACCCGACCCTCAGCCGACTCCCTCCGCCCGACCCCGGCCGACCCTCCTCTGTGGACCCGGACGCCTCGTGTCCGGGTCCGCAGCGGTAGCCGGGGCCCGGTCGCGAGACTCAGCCCAGGGAAGAGTGCATCTCCCACACCAGAACCTCGGCGCCGTCGGCGCCGGCGGTGATCCGCCGGCCCTCGGATGCCGTGATCCGGGCGGCGTCGCCCTCGGCGATCCGTCCGGCGCCCTCCAGCTCGATGTCGCCGCGCGCCACGAACACGTGGACGTACGGCGCGACGGGCAGCCGGGTCCCGCCGTGCGACCGCAGCCGGGCGGCGTGCAGTGCCGCGTCGCGCTGGCGGATCGAGATGGCGCGGTCACCCGCGTGCCGCGGCATGCCCGAGGCGACGACCACGAGGTCGCCCGCGTCGAGCTCCGGCCCGATGTCGAGCTGCTCGTAGCCGGGCACGACACCGGCCGAGTCGGGCACGACCCACATCTGGACGAAGTGGACGTCGGTCGCGGGCGCGTCCGGGTCGGTGCGGAAGGCGTCGTTCTTCTCCGAGTGCAGGATGCCGCTGCCCGCCGACATCCGTTGCGCCAGACCGGGATGGATGACCCCGGAGTGGCCCGTGGAGTCCTGGTGGACCAGTGACCCCTCGAGCACCCACGTGACGATCTCGGTGTCGCGGTGGGGGTGGGTCTCGAAGCCGCTGCCCGCCGTGACGCGGTCGTCGTTGTTCACGAGCAGCAGCCCGAAGTGGGTGTCGTCGGGGTCGTAGTGCGCGCCGAACGAGAAGCTGTGCCGCGAGTCGAGCCAGTCGATCTCGGTGTGCATGCGGTCGGCGGCGCGCCGGACGAGAACGTCGTGCGCGGCGGATCGGGTCATCGGGCACTCCCCTCGTCGTCGTCGCACGGTCGCCCACCACGACCGTCGCAGCCGCGTGTTGCGCAGCTGTTGCACGGCCTGCGGGACCCGGCGCCGAGAGTGATTGTGCCCGGCCGCTCAGCCCTCCTCCGGGCGGGCCAGCCCGGCCGACCACCGCTCCTCGACCCGGCCCAGCTTCCAGACGGCCAGGGCGACGACCCACGTCAGCACGAACAGGCCGACGACCACGAAGCCGACGTCGTCGAGGTCGAGGCCGGCCACCCAGCCGAGCGGGCCCGTCTCGATCCCGAGCTTGTCGGCGAACAGCGACAGCAGCTCGACCATGCCGATGACCAGGGCGACCGCGACCGAGAGCGCAGTGATCGTGACGTTGTAGAACACCTTGCGGACGGGCCGCAGGAACGCCCAGTCGTAGGCGAAGCACATGAAGGCCCCGTCGAGGGTGTCGAACAGGCACATGCCGGCCGCGAACAGCACCGGCAGCACCAGCACGGCGTACCAGGGCAGCGCCCCGGCGGCCGCACCGCCGGCGATCACCAGCAGCGTCACCTCGCTCGCGGTGTCGAAGCCCAGCCCGAACAACAGCCCGACGGGGTACATGTGCCGCGGCCTGCGGACCGCCCGGGTCGCCTTGCCCAGGATGCGGTTCATCAGGCCGCGCCGGTCGAGCTGTTCCTCGAGCTGGGCCTCGTCCCAGCGGCCGCGGCGCATGTCGCGGAACACCCGCAGGATCTGCACGAGGATCACCAGGTTGATCAGCCCGAGCAGCACGAGGAACAGCCCGGACACCCCGGTACTCACGAGTCCGCCGATCTGCTTGAGCGACGAGCCGTCGTCGGAGATCTCGCCGGCGATCGTGTGTACGCCCAGCGAGATCAGTGCGACCAGCACGAGCACCACCGAGGCGTGCCCGAGGGCGAACCAGAACCCGACCGACAGCGGCCGTGGCTGCCCGGGCTCGCGCTCGGCGAGCAGTTTGCGTGTGGTGTTGTCGACCGCCGCGATGTGGTCGGCGTCGAATGCGTGCCGCATCCCGAGCAGGTAGGCCGTCAGCCCGAGGCCGAGGCCGAAGGCGCCGGTCGAGCCCAGCGCGTAGTGGCGGGGCGCGACGAACACCGCCAGCACCCCCCAGCCGGCGACGGTCAGCGCGAGCAGCGACACCCCCATGGCGACGGCGGCGCGCCGCTCCGCGGGCTGCAGGTCGATCCGGGTGCGACCGGTGCCGGGCGGCTGAGCCATCGACGTCCTCTCGTCCGCTCGCGGGGGCGTCCTCGCGGGCGGGTCCAGCACAACAGCGACATCGGCTCGTCGACAACATTGAGCAGGTGACCAGATGGCACGAAGCGGACCGCTTCCGGACACCGCGGAACGAACCACCTCCGTGATCTGAGTCACACGTCCCGGACCGTGCGATGCTTCCGGCCGTGACGCCCGCGACCGGCGCTCCGGTCTCCCCCGCCACCCTGCGCCGTCTCGAGCTCGCCGCCGGTGGCATCGCCGGGGCCTGCCTCGCGGCGATGGACCGCCGCCAGCCGTGGTTCCGCAAGCTGCCCGCCGCGCTGCGCTCGGGCGTCCAGCTCGTCACCCAGACCGGGGTCGCGAACTTCGTGGGCTGGCTCGTCGCCACCGGGGGTGGGCCGACGCGCACCGCGGAGCAGCCCGAACCCCCCGAGCACGCAGGCGAGGTCGCCGCCGTCGCCGACGGCGGCCACGTCGGCACCGGGTCGGTGCGGCTCACCGCCGAGGCGTTCCGGATCGCACCGCGCGACCTCGCCCGCCGGCTCACGCTGCGCCAGACCGTCGAGCTCGTCCGCGTCGCCACCGACGTCCTCGAGGAGCGGCTGCCCCCGCTCGCCGCCGACGACGACGAGTTCCGCGTCCTGTCCGAGGCGGTGCTGCGGTTCGGGCGCGAGGTCGCGTTCGCCGCCGCGACGGCCTACGCCGGAGCGGCCGAGGACCGCGGCGCCTGGGACGCCCGGCTCGAGGCGCTCGTCGTCGACGGCGTCGTGCGCGGCGACACCGGCGACGAACTCGTGTCGCGGGCGTCGGCGCTGGGCTGGGACCCCGCCGGGCCGGTGCGGGTCGTCGTCGGCACCCCACCGTCGGACCACGCACCCGAACGCCTCGGGGAGCTGCGCCGCCGGGCCGGGCGGGCCGGGCGGGCCGTCCTCGTCGGGGCCCAGGGCAGCCGGCTGATCGTGCTGCTGTCGGGCGCCGACACCGACAACGAGTCCGACGACCTCGCCGCGGTCCTCGCCGCCGTCGCGCTGGACTTCGGGCCCGGCCCGGTCGTCGTGGGACCGCTCGCCGCCGACCTGCCGTCGGCACACGCCAGCGCCCGCGACGCCCTGTCCGGGCTGCGCGCGGCACCCGCGTGGCCGGAGGCGCCGCGTCCCGTCCCCGCCGACGACCTGCTCCCCGAACGTGCGTTCTCCGGCGACCCCGAGGCACACCGCCGGCTCGTCGAGACCGTCGTGGCGCCGCTGGCCGAGGCCGGCGGCGAGCTGTGGCGGACCCTCGCCACCTACCTCGACGGCGGCGGTTCGCTGGAGGCGTGCGCGCGGACCCTGTTCGTGCACCCCAACACCGTCCGCTACCGGCTGCGCAGGGTGAGTGACCTCACGGGCCGCTCCCCCGCCGACCCGCGCGACGCGCTCGTCCTGCGCGCGGCGCTGCTGGCCGGGCGGCTCGCGGGCGCCGAGGACGGGCCCGACCCGTCGGCGCGGCCCGGCGCTGCGTCCTGAGCTGCGGCGAATCGGACCCGACCGTGGCGCGACGGGTTGCGACTCCTACAAACGACGGTCCCCCCACGTGGCGAGTCGTCGGTCACATAGTCTGGGTCGTTGTGGAGAACCTCCAAAAGGCACCCGCGGAGTTCGTGCGTGCCGCTATCCCGCGCGAACACCTCACCGGTGTTCGCTGTCCGTCGTGATCGCGCTGCTCGCGCCGGGTCAGGGCTCCCAGACCCCCGGCATGCTGACCCCGTGGCTCGACGACCCCGGGGCCGAGGAGACCATCGCCGCCTGGTCCGACGCCATCGGCCTCGACCTGCGGCGCCTCGGCACCACCGCGGACGCCGACGAGATCAAGGACACCGCGGTCACCCAGCCCCTGGTCGTCGCGACCGCGCTGCTGGCCGCCGCCCGGCTCGGCGGCCACGTCACGCTGCCCGGGTCGAGCCCGATCGCCGGGCACTCCGTCGGTGAGCTCGCCGCCGCCGCGATCGCCGGCGTCCTCGGCACCGACGCCGCCGTCTCCCTGGCCGCCGTCCGCGGCCGTGAGATGGCCGCCGCGTGCGCGCTCGAACCGACCGGCATGAGTGCGACCCTGGGTGGGAACCCCGACGACGTGCTCGCACGACTGTCCGAGCTCGGCCTCGACCCGGCGAACCGCAACGGCGCCGGCCAGATCGTCGCGGCCGGCCGGCTCGCCGCGCTCGACGAGCTCGCCGCGAACCCGCCGGAGCGCGCCCGCGTCAAGGCGCTGCCCGTCGCCGGCGCCTTCCACACCCGGTTCATGGCCCCCGCCGAGGACGCGCTGCGCGAGCACGCCGCCTCGATCCAGCCGGCCGACCCGAGCCGGCCGCTGCTGTCCAACGCCGACGGCACCGTCGTCACCGACGGCGCCGAGGCGCTGCGCAGGCTCGTCTCCCAGGTGACCCGGCCCGTCCGCTGGGATGCCTGCATGTCCACGTTGCGCGAGAAGGGGGTGACCGCGGTGATCGAGCTGCCACCCGCGGGTGCACTGGTCGGACTGGTCAAGCGCGAGCTGAAGGGCACCGCCACACTGGCCCTCAAGACCCCCGACGACCTCGACGCGGCCGCCGCCCTCGTCACCGAGCACACGGAGGCCCGGGCATGAGCCGGCTCACCCTCGCGCCCGCGGCCCCCGGCGCACGCATCATCGGCATGGGCAGCTACCAGCCCGAGAAGATCGTCACCAACGACGACCTCGCCGCCCGCGTCGAGACCAACGACCAGTGGATCCGTGAGCGCGTCGGCATCGTCGAGCGCCGCGTCGCCGCCGACGACGAGCTCCTCGTCGCCATGGCCGCCGAGGCGGGCCGGCTCGCGGTCAAGGACGCCGGGATCGCCCCCACCGACGTCGACACCGTCATCGTCGCCACCTGCACGATGCCGTTCCCGATCCCCAACGCGGCCGCCCAGACCGCCGACCGGATCGGCATCGTCGCGCCCGGCGCGTTCGACCTCAACGCCGCCTGCGCGGGCTTCAGCTACGCGCTGGGGACCGCCGCCGACCTCATCCGCGCGGGCTCCGCCCGCACGGCGCTCGTCATCGGCGCCGAGAAGCTCACGGACTGGCTCGACTGGGACGACCGCTCCACCTGCATCATCTTCGCCGACGGCGCCGGAGCGGCGGTCCTGTCCGCCGCCCCCGACGCCGAGTCGGTGGGCGTCGGCCCCGTCGCCTGGGGTTCGGCCGGCGACCTGCACTCCATGATCGAGGTCCGCCCGCACAACAACGCGCTCGCCCAGGAGGGCCAGGCGGTCTTCCGCTGGGCGACGACGAAGATCGCCCCGGTCGCCCTGCGCGCCATCGAGCTGGCCGGGCTCACCCCCGCCGACATCGACGTGCTCGTCCCCCACCAGGCCAACCTGCGGATCGTCGAGGCCGTCGCGAAGCGGTTGCGGGCCAAGGGCGCCCGCCAGGACATGGTCGTCGCCGACGACATCGTCCACTCGGGCAACACCTCGTCGGCGTCGATCCCGCTCGCCCTCGACCACATGCGCACCGCCGGCCGCATCCGGTCCGGCGACGTCGCCCTGCTCGTCGGGTTCGGCGCCGGGCTGTCCTATGCCGGCCAGGTCGTCGTCTGTCCCTAGGATCGTCGACCGACGGACCTCCCACAGTTTCCCACCAGAAGGAGCACCCAGTGGCTGACAACGCCGAGATCCTCGCCGGCCTCGCCGAGATCGTCGAGGAGGTCGCCGGTATCGACGCCGGTGACGTCGCGGCCGAGAAGTCGTTCGTCGACGACCTCGACATCGACTCGCTGTCGATGGTCGAGATCGCCGTCCAGGCCGAGGACAAGTTCGGTGTGAAGATCCCCGACGAGCAGCTCGCCGAGCTCAAGACGGTGGGCGACGCGGTGGACTACATCGCGAAGAACCAGTGACGGGGGCCCCCGTCGAGGTCGTCGTCACCGGGTACGGCGCGACCACCCCGCTGGGCGGGGACGCCGCGTCGACCTGGGAGGCGCTGCTGGCCGGGAAATCGGGCGTCGCCACGACGCAGGGCGCCTTCACCGAGCGGTTCGACCTCCCGGTGAAGATCTCCGCCCAGCTGGCCGTCGAGCCGACGGACGTCATCGCCCGGGTGCAGGCCCGACGCATGGACCGCTGCGAGCAGGTCGCCGTCGTCGCCGCCCGTGAGGCGTGGGCGCACGCGGGCCTCGACGGCGACGACCCGAAGGTCGAACCCGAGCGGCTCGCGGTCTGTGTCGGCACCGGTATCGGCGGGGCGGTGACCCTGCTCGACCAGGACGACCTGCTCGAGAGCGGTGGGGTCCGCAAGGTGTCCCCGCTGACCGTCCCGATGCTGATGCCCAACGGACCGGCCGCCGTCGTCAGCCTCGAACTGGGGGCACGCGCGGGCACGCACGCGCCGGTCTCGGCGTGCGCGTCCGGCGCCGAGGCACTCGCGTGGGCGTACCGGCTGCTGCAGGACGGCGACGCCGACGTCGTCATCGCCGGCGGCGCGGAAGCCTGCATCACCGGCATCACCGTCGCCGGTTTCGTCCAGTCGCGCACGCTCAGCCAGCGCAACGACGACCCGGAACGTGCGTCGCGCCCGTTCGACACGGGCCGCGACGGGTTCGTCCTCGGCGAGGGCGCCGGCATCCTGGTTCTGGAGCGGGCGGACTTCGCGAAGGCCCGTGGGGCGACGATCCACGGCCGGCTCGCCGGCTACGGGCTGACCTCCGACGGCTACCACATCACCGGGCCCGATCCCTCGGGAGCGGGACAGTCGCGGGCCATGCTCAAGGCCGTCAGGACCGCGGGCCTGGAGCCGTCGGACATCACGCACGTGAACTGCCACGCGACCTCCACGGTCGCCGGCGACGTGGGCGAGGCCGCGGCGGTGCGCAAGGCGCTGGGCGACCAGCCGGTGCTGACGGCGCCGAAGTCGGCGCTGGGGCACCTGGTCGGCGCCGCGGGGGCGGTGGAGAGCCTCGTGACGATGCTGTCGATCCGCGACGGGATCGTCCCGGCAACCCTCAACCTCGACGAGCTCGACCCGGGCGTCTCGCTCGACGTCGTCCGCGGCGAGCCGCGCAAGATGGACATCGACGCCGCGATGAACAACTCGTTCGGCTTCGGCGGGCACAACGCCTCGGTGGTCTTCACCAAGGTGTGAGCCTCGTTCTCGCAGCTCAGAGCCTGTGGGTGGCAATGGTCGCCACCGCGACCACTGCCACCCACACGGTTCAGCAGGGTTCGGACAGCAGACTGCCGGCGGAGCCCGTCTCCAGCCGCGGCGGGTCGCCCAGCATGGGGAACGCCCCGCGCCAGCAGATGCGCGGCACCCTCAGGTCGGGCGGCGCGTCCTCCAGCGACTGCGTCGACACGAACCGCACCATGGCCAGCACCCGGCCACCACCGACGTCGTCGATGCGGTCGACCCGGATCGTGCCGTCGGTCGCGGTGTCGACCGAGGCCATCCAGTGCTCCCGGGGCTGCTGGGCCACCCGCTCGGGCACCACCGAGACCGACCACAGGTCGTAGTCGCGCGAGTTGATCGCGTCGAAATAGCGCTGCAGCTGGCTGCGGACAGCCTCTGCCAGCGGATGGTCCTCCGCGTCGGACGACAGCTCGACCTGCGACGAGCCCGCCCCGGACGCCGGCAGCGCCGGGGGCGCGCCGGACGGTGCGACGCCCTCGAACATGCGCCCGCCCAGCACCCAGGCCGAGACCCCGGCCGCGACGAGCAGCGCCACCAGGGCGACCGCGAGCGCGGGTGTGTAGCGGACCCCCGACCTCACCCCGCCGACGTCCTCACCGGTCGTGCATCCCCCACGATCACAGTCTCCCCGACCGCCCCGACACGATCACGGCGGCCCTCCCCCGGGCCGGGCGCAACCCGGCCGCCGTCCACAGTGGGGCCGCAGGACCGTCGGGGTGCGCGCCGCCGCGGGCCCCGACCGGTAGGCGGAGAGAACGCGGCTCCGCGACCGTCAGCCGACCTGGTGCAGCCAGGTGACCGGGGCGCCGTCACCGGCCAGCCGGAAGGGCTCGAGCGCGTTGTCCCACGCCGAGCCGAGCAGCGCGTCGACACCCGCGTGGATCTTGCCCGCCGACGACCCCGCCATCACGGCCCGCAGCTGGTCCTCGCCCACGACGATGTCGCCGTTGGCGCTCGTGCGCCCCCGCCACATCCCGAGTCCGGGGACATAACAGAACCGCTCACCGTCGACGCCCGGGCTGGGCTCCTCGGTGACCTCGAACCGCAACATCGGCCAGGCGCGAAGCGCGCCGGCGAGTGCACCACCGTTTCCGGCCACGCCAGACCACGTCACCTCCGCCCGGAGTGTTCCGGGCGCGGCCGACTGCGGAGTCCACTGGAGAGAGACTTTGCTCCCCAGTACCCCCGACATCGCCCATTCGACGTGCGGGCAGACCGCAGTCGGCGACGAGTGGACGAAAACCACGCCGCGTGTGCTCACTGCAGACCTCCGCTGTTCGACGAGGATCGTCTTCCCCTACGTCCTCGCGCACCGCGTCGGCGAACAGATCGCGTCAAGCTGTGACCCTGGTGGGCCGGTTCGGCCGGGCGGACCCGGCGGTGATCGGCTGTCGGTGATCACTCTGCCCGATGGGGCCGTCCGGGGCAAAGGATCCCGGCGCGTCGGGCGTGTCGATCACCCGTGTCGCTGCTCGCGCGTACTCACCCCGCGCGGTAGTGGACCACCGCGACATCGCTGCCGTCCGGAACCGCGGACGTCGGGTCGGCGTCGGACACGACCAGCCCGCGCTCGACGAGCACGTCCAGGTGCACCCCCGTCTCCAGGACCGCCAGCATCCGGTTGAACGGGTCGAGCTCGGCCAGCGTGCGGCCGCGTCGCGTCCAGGCCAGCGTCGCGGCGACCTCGTACGCGGTCGTGCGGCCCTCGGCCAGGCCTGCGAGCGTGTCGTCGAGACGCTGGGCGTGGTGGGCGAGCAGCTCGTCGACCCGCTCGTGGACCCGCCGTCCCACCTTGCCGTGGGCGGGCAGCATCGCGGCGTCGGGCCGGTCGCGCAGCAGCTGCAACGACGTCAGGAAGTCCGACAGCGGGCTCGGCGGCGCGACCGGCTCGAACCCGATGGACGGCGTGATCGTCGGCAGCACGTGATCGCCGGTGAACATGAGGTCGTTGGCCGCATCGGAGAAGACCATGTGGCCGCGGGTGTGGCCCGGCGTCGCGATCGCGGTCAGCGTGCGCCCGAGCGGGCCGCCTTCCGTGCTCCGCTCCTCGGGGCCGACCGTGAGCACCGCGCCGTCCTCCAGCCACTCGTCCGGAGGCTCCCACAGCCGCAGGTCCATCCGCGGCGGCGGGTTCGCGGTGATGAGATCGGCCAGGTCGGCCGCACCGGCCCGACGCAGCCGCTCCATGTGCGACGAGCCGCCCTGCGCACGGTCGGGACGGTTGATCTCGTCGAGACCCACCTTCTCCCCCGCGCCCAGCAGCACCCGCGACCCGAAGCGCCGCCGCAGCTCCACACCCATCGTGTAGTGGTCGCGGTGCGAGTGCGTGCACAGGAACCGGCGCACGCCCTGCAGCCCCGTGCCCAGCGCCGACAGGCTCTCGGCCAGCAGCTCCTCGGCGACGGTGAGCGCCCAGCCCGAGTCGACGAGCGTCCAGCCGTCGACGTCCTCGATCGCGTAGACGTTGACGGCCCGCAGCCCGTCGTTGGGCAGAGGCAGCGGGATGCGGTAGACGCCCGGGGCGCAGCGATAGGTACCGGGTGCGGTCCAGTCGCCGTCGGGCTCGTCGTCGAGGATCGTCGCGCTCACCCCAGCACCCTAGGCGGAGGTGGGCGCGGAGAACTCGTCGGTGCCTGCGTGAGAGTCGCCACCGAGCAGCGCCTCACCGTAGGTCGCGCGGAACCGGGTGAGGATCGTGTCGAGGGGCAGATCGGCCGACGGGCCGTGGTCGACGACGTACTCCATGTACCGGGAGCCGTCACCGGTGAACTGGTGCATCAGCGCGTGTCCGGCACCGTCGAAGTCGAGCGGCTCGACCCCGAACCGGCGACACAGCTCGGCGTTGAACGCCGGCGAGGCCTTCAGCCAGCGGCCCCCGACGTACAGCTCGCTGTAACCGTGGTGGATGAACACGTCGTGGCCGTTCATCAGCGCGCGCAGCCGCGGGGTGTTGAGGTGGTTGCGGACGTCGGCGAACCCCAGCCGTGCCGGGATACCGACGGCCCGCGCCGACGCCGTGAGCAGCACCGCCTTGGGTACGCACCAGTTGCGCGGGGCCACCGCGACCGCGCTCGCCCGGTAGTCACCCGGATCGGTGCTGATCCGGAAGGGGTCGTACCAGATGCGGTCGCGGACGGCGCCGAACAACAGCCCCGCCCGGCGCACCTCGTCGTCCTCGCCGTCGACGGCCCGCTCCGCGAACTCCCGCACCGCGGGGGCGTCGGAGTCGACGAACTCCCCCGGCGCCAGGTTGTCGCCCGGACGGTCCGAGACCGATGCGGTCGTGCCCCTGTCCATCACAGGCAGCCCCTCACTCTCCGTCATGCCAGGCTCGCACGCCGTCACCGTACCGCGCAGTCCACTATCCAGCCATACCACCCGGTCGGGGTGGGTTTCCCACCTCGGAGGTGACGCTTCGTCGATTAGTGTCGCCATGCAGCAAATCGGTCAGGTGACCGTCGCGACCGGGATGTACGGCTCGTGACGGCACGGAAGGAGCGGGGGTCCGTCGATGGTGGCAGGCAAGCCGGAGCGCCCGGAGGTGGTGCAGGCGCCGTTCCTCACCGTCGCCGAGGTGGCCGAACGGATGCGGGTCTCGAAGATGACGGTCTACCGGCTGGTGCACAGCGGCCAGCTGCCCGCCGTCCGGTTCGGACGCTCGTTCCGGGTACAGCGCAGCGCCGTGGACGACCTCATCGAGTCGGCCCGCTACGAGGCGGGCTGACCCGGGGCGACCGAACCCGCCGAGTTCGACAGGAGAACGGTTCCGGGCCTTCCCGGAGCAATCCCCTGTCGGACTCGGCGGCTCAGCGGGTGCGGCCGCGCGGACGCAGCGGCACCGGCGGCATCGCGGGCGCCGACAGCGGGGCCCCGTCGTAGCCCGTGACCTCACCGAACCGGGCCGGGCCCGTACCACTGATCTCGGCCTGCCACGCCGACCGTGCCGCGCGCACCTCGTCGCCGCTGCGACCGACGAAGTTCCACCACATGACGATCTCCTCGTCGAACGGCACGCCCCCCAGCAGCAGGAACCTGCTCGCCGACGCCGCGCGCAACCGCAGCTGCGACCGGCCGCACCCCAGATAGCACAACGTTCCCGGGTCGAGAACACCGTCGATGTCCGGCTCCCCGGAGACCGTCAGGACCGCGTGCTCGAAGTCGGGCTCCAACGGGATCACCACGTCCGCGCCCGCCGCCAGCTCCACGTCCACCCCGACCAGCGGGGTGTGCACCCGCCCCGGCGACCGCGCCTCGGCGAACTCACCGAGCAGCACCGTCGCGCGCACACCCGCGCCCGTGACCGCCGGCAGCCCCGCGTGGAACTCGAACCGCGGCGCCGTCCCACGCGCGCCGTCGGGCAGCGCCACCCACAGCTGGGCACCGTGCAGCAGCGGCGCGTGCGGATCGGGCGACTGCTCCGCATGCGCGATACCCCGGCCCGCCGTCATCAGCGCCAGCTCCCCCGGGCCGATCATCGTGTCGCTGCCCAGGCTGTCGCGGTGGTGAACCGTGCCCTCCAGCAGCCAGCTCACCGTCTGCAACCCGATGTGCGGGTGCGGCGGCACCTGCATACCGGGAGCCTGCGCGACGTCGTCGGGGCCGTAGTGGTCGACGAAACACCACGCGCCGACCATGCGCCGGCCCAACGTCGGCAGCAGGCGGCGGACCCGGGTCGACCCACCCAAGGCGACCGTCTTGGCGGGCAGCACCTCCCGCACCGGCTCCGCCCGCGCCTGCGGCCCACAGACCTCGACCACCGGCCGCGTCGACGTGTCGCTCATCCCCCGGTCACCGGACTCATCGGACTCATCGGTCCAGAGTAGGACGCACGCCCTCGACGTCGAACCCGAACGCCGCGACCGCAGGGACAGGTGCGTCGCCGGCCAGCCACCCGAGGACCTGCCGCTCGTGCGGCACCACCGGCTCGGGCAACCCCGCCAGCGGGAACCACCCGACCCCCTCGGACTTGTCGTCCTCGACGGCGCGCGGCTCCCCCGACCAGCGCCGGCAGGTGAAGAAGAAGTCGACGCGCTCGTCGACGGGCAGGCCCGTCGCCTGCGTACGGTGCAGCGTCGTCAGCGGCCGCAGGTCCGCCGGGTCGACGACGATGCCCAGCTCCTCGGCCGCCTCCCGCACGGCGGCGCGCTGCACCGACTCGCCGTCCTCCACGTGCCCCGCCGCCGCCGACGCCCAGAACCCGTCCATGAACCCGGTGCCGGCGCGCAGCTGCAACAGCACCTCCGCCCCCTCAGGGCCGTCACGGAGCAGCAGGACATAGGCGGCGGGGACGAGCCGGAACCGGTCGGTCACGATGGCCGACAGTACGGGGAACGCTCCGGGCCGCGGTCGGGGGAACCGCGGCCCGGAGCAGGACTCGGCGCGCGGTCGGTCCGCGCGCACCACCGTGCCGACGTCCTCGCCCGCCAGCGCGGCCGTCAGCTGCCCCGGGACCAGACCGTTGACGACCTGGATGCGGCGCACGTGCTTGGCGCGGCCCATCAGCTCCAGCACGACCCGGTCGACCGGCAGCGACCCGAACCCCCCGTCCAGCAGCTCCGCCGCCGTCGCCGACGGCACGAGCCTCGCGCCCGGAACCGCCCTCGGGTCGGCGGGGAACACCGCTGACGTCCTTGACGTAGATCCGATCGGCGCCGAACGCGTCGGCCAGCAGCAGCGATCCCGCGTCGCTGCGGTGCGGCGGGATCTTGCCCAGCGCCGCCGGCCGCTCGTAGAGGCCGTAGGGCGGGTAGCCGTTGGCCACCGCCGCGTTGCTCGACGCCAGGTGCACCGCCAGCTGGTGGCCGACCGTGCCGTGCGCCAGGTACGACACCCCGTGTTCGGCCAGCAGCGCCGCGACCATGTGGCCGTTCTGCTCCGCCTCGGTCGCCACCAGACCGGCCAGCACACCCGTCGGCAGCCCGAGATCGAGGCCCACCCCAGGACGTGCCGCGCCCGGATGCCCGCACCCGTCCACAACGTTGCCTCTAACACAACATCGATGCAGCCGATGAAAGTTAGCCGGCCCGACCGGGGGCGGCACCACCTACCTAGCCCGTCGCCTCGGTCGCGTCGGGCGGAACGACGAGGGTCAGCGAGCGGGGGTCGGCATCGGCCGCGTGGAAAAGTTGCGGCAGCTCGGCCCCGGTCAGGCCGTTGAGGGCCAGACTCGCGCGGCCCAGCTCGTGCGCCTCATGCAGGGAGGTCCCGTCTGCGATAGAGGTGTAGAACCGTGCGGCGTAGGAGATCGCCGTCCCGTCCTCGACGCTTTCGGACATTCCGATCGCGAACGGAACGACCTGCTCGACTAGCCGGGCCGCCTGATCCGCCGACTCGCACGAGTTGAGCATCACCAACAGCGGGGGTTCGCTCACAGCACCCACTGTCCTGACAAAGGCGTCGGCTTCGACGTGGACGCCAGCGTGGGGCATATCAACATCGTTCTCGAACACCAGCAAGTCCTTGCTGCTGTGTCCTGAGAAGTGGACGACGTGAGGACGGAACCTGACCAAACCGTCGATCAGGTCATCGGTAGTCGCCGAGGTCTTGACCTCGAACTCGATGAGATCGCGGTGCAGGGCGCTCTCGGTCGCGCGGCGAATCCGTGTCTGTTCACGGCCAACCCGAAGGTTCCCCTCTGCCGAGGCTGCGAGCATCAGGATCCGCAGCCGCTCTGCCTTCGGCGGCCGCATCTTCTGCAGCTCAGTCACATCAGCTTCAGTCCGAGCAAGCCTCGCCATCAGCTGCCGATGGTCCTGGTCGGCTCGTCGCCGAGCCGCTGCATGCTCTGCTTGCTGCTTCCGAGACTCGTCCTGCTCGGCCTTCGACAGTCGGGCCTGTAAAGAGGCGATGTCCTTCGCGAGACTGGCAACCTTGCCCTGCGCGTTAGCGGCATCCTTGGCCGCGTCGTTCGCCGCCTTCTCGTAGCGTTCGGCGTCGCGGTGCCTCGAGCGGCGAGTGATCTCGCTCCTCGTGCCGCTTGCGGCTGCCCTGGCCTTGGCGGCGTCGGCGCGCTTGTCGGCGTCCTTCTTGCGGGCATCCCCCGCCTTGCGCTCGGCTGCAGCCTGCTGCTCCTGCTTCCTGAGCAGTTCCCTGCGGTAGTGATCGCTGTTCATGGCGCTGCCTCTCCGCGCGCCACCTCAGACCTGGCGCGCGACCACTCTGAGATACATGACCTCATAGTCTTCGGATCCGACGTTGGCGCACGCAGGCGTGGCCGATCGGGTAGTAATTGGCCACTTCCCGTCGCGCGATGCACCGCAGCGTCGTTAGGGTTCCGAGGCTCGGGCCGAGGATGCCTCATACATCCTCGGCCCGGCCCTCGTCGCCCCTACTTCTTCTTGCTCGGGCGCGTCTGCGCCAGAGCGCTTCCAGCAGCTGACTTAGCCGCCGGCGACGCCTTGCTCTGCAGGACCTTCGACGCCGCCTTCGCGGCCTTCGCGCTGGTCTGCTTTGGATTGACCTTCGCCATGCTTCCTCCTTTCTGAGCTCCGATCCGCCTCGGGCCGCCTAGATCCTCAACAGAGTCCTAGGCGGCCCGAGTCATCGGTGGGCTGCGCCCACCGGCCGTCGTGTGGGGGTAGCTACCCCTTCTGCGTAGTTGTCGGCCGACGCGACGCGACCTGTTGCAGCTAGCGCAGTATCGCCTACTTTCAGCTGCAGCCGCTGGTCGAGCCGCAGCCCTCGCACAGGTAGCACGACCCGGCGGGACGCATCTTCGTGCCGCAGGTCAGGCACAGCGGCGCGTCGGCCGCCTTGCCCAGCCGCAGCTCCAGCAGCTCCGTCGAGCTCCCCACCGTGGCAGGAGCCGAGGCCGGCGGGGTGGGCTCGTCGACCGACACCGTCGACCGCAGCGACGTCAGGTCCACGTCGGGAACCAGGTCCGGCGCGCCGTAGTTCGTCGCCACCTGCGCCGACCGCTCCTCCGCGGAGAAGATGCCCAGCTCGGCACGCTTCTCATAGGTCAGGTGGTCGAGCGCGAGCCGGCGGAACAGGTAGTCGAGCACGCTCGTCGCGATCCGGATGTCCGGGTCGTCGGTCATCCCCGCCGGCTCGAAGCGCAGGTTGGAGAACTTCGAGACGTAGAACTCCAGCGGGATGCCGTACTGCAGCCCCACCGAGATCGACATGGAGAAGGCGTCCATGACACCGGACAGCGTGGAGCCCTGCTTGCCGAGCTTGACGAAGATCTCGCCCAGACCGTCGTCCGGGTAGGAGCCGGCGGTCAGGTAGCCCTCCGCACCCCCGACCGTGAACGACACCGTCTCGCTCGGGCGCTTCTTGGGCAGCCGGCGCCGCACCGGACGGTGCTCGTGCGGCTCTGCGGTGGTCTCCGCGACCGCGTCCTTGCGGGCCTCCTTGCCCGCACTCAGCGGCTGGCCCACCTTGCAGTTGTCGCGGTAGATCGCCAGCGCCTTGAGGCCCAGCTTCCAGCCCTCGAGGTAGATCTTCTCGACGTCCTCGACGGTGGCCGCCTCCGGCATGTTCACCGTCTTGGAGATCGCGCCGGACAGGAACGGCTGCACCGCAGCCATCATCCGGACGTGGCCCATGGCGGGGATGACCCGCTCACCCATGGCGCAGTCGAACACCTCGTAGTGCTCGGTGCGCAGGCCCGGGGCGTCGACGACGTGGCCGTGCTCGGCGACGAACTCGACGATCGCCTCGGCCTGCTCGTCCTGGTAGCCCAGCCTCGCGAGCGCCCGCGGGACCGTCTGGTTGACGATCTGCATCGAGCCGCCGCCGACGAGCTTCTTGAACTTGACCAGCGCCAGGTCCGGCTCGATGCCGGTCGTGTCGCAGTCCATCATCAGGCCGATCGTGCCCGTGGGGGCCAGCACGGAGGCCTGCGCGTTGCGCCAGCCGTTGCGCTCGCCGACCGCCAGGCACTCCTTCCACGTGATCGTCGCCAGCTTGTGGACGTGGGTGCTCGCAGCGAAAGTGCGCACGTCGTCGTTGGCCGCGGCGTGCTTGCGCATGACCCGCTGGTGGCCCTCGGCGTTGCGGGCATAGCCCTCGTAGGTGCCGACGACACCGGCGAGCTCGGCCGAACGCTTGTAGGCGGCACCCGTCATCAGGGACGTGATCGACGCCGCCAGGGCCCGGCCGCCCTCGGAGTCGTAGGCGTGACCGGTGGCCATCAGCAGCGCGCCCAGGTTGGCGTAGCCGATGCCGAGCTGGCGGAACTTGCGCGTGGTGTCGCCGATCGGCTCCGTCGGGAAGTCGGCGAAGCAGATGGAGATGTCCATCGCGGTGATGACGAACTCGACGGCCCGGCGGAAGCGGTCGGCGTCGAACAGGCCGTCGGCACCCAGGAACGTGAGCAGGTTCAGCGACGCCAGGTTGCAGCTGGAGTTGTCGAGGTGCATGTACTCCGAGCACGGGTTGGACGCGGAGATGCGGCCCGACTCGGGGCAGGTGTGCCAGTCGTTGATCGTGCCGTCGTACTGGATGCCCGGGTCGGCGCACGCCCACGCGGCCTGCGCGATACCGCGGAACAGCGTGCGCGCATCGACGGAGTCGATGACCTCGCCGGTCATCCGGGCGCGCAGCCCGAAGGCGGTGCCCTCCTCGACGGCGCGCATGAACTCGTCGTTGACCCGCACGGAGTTGTTGGCGTTCTGGTACTGCACCGAGGTGATGTCGGCGCCGCCCAGGTCCATGTCGAATCCGGCGTCGCGCAGCACGCGAACCTTGGCCTCCTCCTTGGCCTTGGTCTCCACGAACTCCTCGATGTCGGGGTGGTCGACGTCGAGCACGACCATCTTCGCCGCACGACGCGTCGCGCCGCCCGACTTGATCGTCCCCGCCGACGCGTCGGCACCACGCATGAACGACACCGGGCCGCTCGCCGTGCCGCCGCTGGAGAGCAGCTCCTTCGACGACCGGATGCGGGAGAGGTTGAGCCCGGCACCGGAGCCGCCCTTGAAGATCAGGCCCTCCTCGCGGTACCAGTTCAGGATCGACTCCATCGTGTCGTCGACCGCGAGGATGAAGCAGGCGCTGACCTGCTGCGGCGACGACGTGCCGACGTTGAACCACACCGGCGAGTTGAAGCTGAACACCTGGTGCAGCAGCATCCAGGTGAGCTCGTGGGCGAAGACCTCGGCGTCGTCGTCGGTGGCGAAGTAGCCGTTCTCGACACCGGCCCGGTGATACACCCCGACGACCCGGTCGATCAGCTGACGCAGGCTCGACTCGCGGGTGGGCGAACCCACCGCGCCACGGAAGTACTTGCTGGTGACGATGTTGGTCGCGTTCAGCGACCACGCCGACGGGAACTCCACGCCGCGCTGCTCGAAGTTGACGGTGCCGTCACGCCAGTTCGTCATGACGACGTCGCGACGCTCCCACTCCACCTCGTCGTAAGGGTGCACGCCCGCGGTCGTGAACAGCCGCTCGACGGTCAGCCCGGCCGTCCGCTTGCGCCCGGCCCGGCTCCCGGCCTTCGCGCCACGCGTGTTCCCGGCAGCGTCCCCCGAGGCCGTCGCCCCGACCGTCTCCGTCATCCTCGTCCTCTTCCCCTGAGCAACCGTGGTGCGGTGGTGCCGCACCGATGTCAACGACCACGCCGGCGAACGAGCCGCCCGGCGGGCCGTCCGATGGGTCGACCGGCCGGTGTCGCGCGCCGGCCGGGCGACAGGCGATGTCGTCCTACGTGTTCTTCCGCGGGGCGGTGTTCGCCCCCGCAGCGCCAACCACGTCGTCGGCTGCTTCCCCGGCATCCGACTTCCGCAGGTCCGCGATCTCCTTCTCGAAGTCGTCGATCGACGAGAAGGACCTGTACACACTCGCGAAGCGCAGGTACGCCACCTCGTCGAGCTCGCGCAACGGCCCGAGGATCGCCAGCCCCACCTCGTGGCTGGGAATCTCGGCCGTCCCGCCCGCCCGGACCGCCTCCTCGACACGGTGCGCCAACTGCTGCAGCGCGTCCTCGTCGACGGGGCGCCCCTGGCACGCGCGTCGCACTCCGCTGACCACCTTGTCGCGGAGGAAGGGCTCGGTCACCCCGCTGCGCTTGACGACCGCGAGCACCGGCTCCTCGACCGTGGTGAACCGCCGTCCGCACGACGCGCACGAGCGGCGGCGGCGTGTCGCCTGCCCGTCGTCGACCTCACGGGAGTCGATGACGCGGCAGTCGGAGTGACGGCAGAACGGGCAGCGCACAGAAGTGATCCTCTCTCCGAGAGCGACCGACAACCCAACCTGTGGCCGAACGACACCTATGTAACCACAATATGTTGGGGTCGTCGCCACCGGGCGGCCCACAGGTTGCAGGTTCAGCCGATCCGGTGGGTCGGCGGGGGCGGACCCTGCCACCCGTTGTCGCGGAGCGCGTCGTGGCGGCCACTCTGCGCGGCCGACCGACGTTCCGAACCGTCCCCGACAGGCCCCGCCCGGGGCCTCCCGCCACGACGCGCGACCACCCCGGGACGGCCACGGAGCCACGATCCGACTCGTCCGGCGTGCCGGCGAGACCCGATCCGCAGCGCCCGACACTGCCATCCCGGGCACCCCGCCGAGGACGGCACCCGTCGTCGAACACGGCCCGCGATCGGATAAGGCACTGCCCCGCGTGACGACCACCCGTCCGACGGGCTCACGACGCGGAGCGACGCGGGGCGGTCCGCCGTCGGCGTCCGGCACCTGCACCGACGCCCGGCACCTGCGAGCGCGAGCTCGACCGGGCGTCGCCGACGAGCAGCGGCCGACAGGGAACCGCGCGGCAGCGCTGGGGCTGCGACCCCGACGGGCTCAGGCGGCGGGGACCGTGAGCATCTGCCCCGGACGCAGCGCGGCCGACCGCAGACCGTTCAGCTCCACGATGTGTGCCGCCGCCGCGGCGGGATCGGCATCGGGAGCGGTGCGGCGGGCGATGTCCCACACCGTGTCGCCCGTCCCGACCACGACCTGCGCCGTGCCGTGCGGGATCCCGGGGCCGGCGGCACGGGCCGCGTCGCCCAGCGAGCCCAGACCCACCACCACACCCGCCGCCACGGCCCCCAGCACCACCAGCGCCGCTGCCCGGCGGACCCGGAAGCGCAGCGCGAGCGGCGCCCGCCGGACGATTCGCGCACCCGCAGGACGGCGGCGGACCCGCGGGGCGGGAACACACCGCCCACGCGCCGTGCGCCCGACCGGCCCGGCCAGGGGCGCCTCCCACTGCGCCGGCCCGCGCACCGGGGCTGCGGGACCGGCCGAGAGGCCGCCAGGGACGAGCGTCAGCGCCGGGCGGCACGCCGACGGCGCCCCGCCGGTCCGGGCCGGCTCCCGCGACGACACACCGCGGCGCGCCTCACCCCGACGCGCCTCACGCGGCCGCGCGGACCGCGGCCCCGGGACGTGCCGCCTCCCACGCCCCGAGCCGGCCTCGGGCCGGGAACCGCGGCGGGCGACCGCCTCGTCACCGACGCCCCCGCCCGGCCTTCCGGGCTCGGCCTCCCACCGCGCGCCCGCACTCCCGGGAGCCGTGCTGACAGACATGGCATTTCCCTTCCCGTCGGCGCCGGCTGCTGCGTCGGCGACTCGCGTCGTCCGGGGTGCATCCGCGCCGTCGACGGTGGCCCGCCGCACCGGATCGGATACGCTCCGTTCGCACGGACGTTCGATCGAACGCCCGTGCGAATGTGTACCACCGGCCACCGACAATTCTTCGCGACGCGCCCGCGTGTCGTTCGAACATGTGTTTGGCGGCGGCGAAGATCGGGTCTACGGTTCGGTGGCGACGGCGGCGGAGACGGACGATCCCGCCGCGCCGATCGAGGAGGCGGACGAATGGCACGGGACGAGACCGGTACCGACCGTGAGGCCGGGCAGGTGCGGTCCTTCCCGGACCCGGCCGACGCGGAGGGCACGCACCCCGCGCTCACACCACGGCAGCGCAAGGTCCTGGAGGTCATCCGGGACTGGGTCGACCGCTTCGGCTACCCGCCGAGCGTGCGGGAGATCGGCGACGCGGTGGGACTGACGTCCACGTCGTCGGTGCACCACCAGCTGCGCACCCTCGAACGCAAGGGCTACCTGCGGCGCGACCCGAACCGCACCCGCGCGGTGGACGTGCGCTCGCCGGAGGACATCTCCGACGGCAGCGCCGACACCCGCACCGATCCTGCCGCCGAGCGCGACGAGCACCCGGCCCCCGCCTACGTCCCGCTGCTGGGCAACATCGCCGCCGGTGGCCCGATCCTGGCCGAGCAGGCCGTCGAGAGCGTGTTCCCGCTGCCGCGGGAGATCGTGGGCGAGGGCACGCTGTTCCTGCTCAACGTGCGCGGTGACTCGATGGTCGAGGCCGCGATCACCGACGGGGACTGGGTCGTGGTGCGCCAGCAGCCGGTCGCGGAGCAGGGCGAGATCGTCGCCGCGATGATCGACGGCGAGGCCACGGTGAAGACCTTCCGCCGCCGCGACGGGCACGTGTGGCTGATGCCGGCCAACTCCGCCTACGACCCCATCCCGGGCGACGACGCGTCGATCCTCGGCCGGGTCGTCGCGGTACTGCGCCGCCTCTGACCTCGGCCGAACGTGGGCGTCCTGTACGGACGTCCACACAGGATGTCCGCAGACACGACGTCCGCACACGACGTCTACGCAGGACGTCCACACCGGACCTTCCGGCCGGGAGCCCGCCGCCGGGCTCGGCGAGGCGCGGGACGCCGGTCAGCGACCCGGACGCGCTCCGACGTCGGTGGCGTCCACATGATCGGCCTCACCACGGGCCTCACCGCGCGACTCGCGGTGGGCCGCCGCGGCTGTGGTCCGGAACGCCGCGTCGTCCCGGGAGCTCTCGGGTGTCCGGGACCCGGGCTCGCCCTGGGAGTCCCTGCCGGACTCGTGGTTCGAGCGTCCTCCCCCGCCGTTGCGGGAGCCGTCGTCGGCCCCGGGGCGGGGTGTCCGGTCGCCGCGGGCGCCGTTGTCCCGCTGTCCGGGCGACGGGGGCCCCGCCGGTGTCGGCCGCGGTCCCGTGGCGGGGGCGGGCCGGGCGCCGGTCCCCACGCCGCCGGGAGCGACACCCAGGGGACCAGGGCCGTGCGGACCAGGGCCGTGCGGACCAGGGCCGTGCGGACCAGGAGCGGGGGTGCCCGGCGCCTGCGGGCGGCCGTCGGGCGTGACGGGACCGGCAGGCCGCGGCGGCCGGGCGGGCCCCTCGAGGTGGGGCGGGCCGGGAGGCCCGGTGCGGCCGGGACCCGGAGGGCCGCCGCGGCGGCCCTCGGTCGGTCCCGGGCCCGGGGTCGGCCCACCGGCGGGAACCGGCCGGCCTGCGGGTGGGCCGACACGCGGCGGCCCCGGCGGACGTCCGGGCGGTGGGCCCGGCAACCGGCCGGGCGGCGGCGGTCCCGGGCGCGGCGGCCCCGGCGGCGGCCCGTACGGCGGACGCCCCGGACCGGAACCCGGAGGCGGCGGCGGACCCGGGCGCGAACCGCCGGGTCCGGGTCCTGCGGCCGGGACCGGCACCGGAACGTCAGCGGGGGGACCGCCCGCGGACACGGCGGGGTCGTCGGGGCGCGGCGGGCTGTCGGCCGTGACGGTCGGCGAGTCGTCGGGCCGGGACTCCTCGGCCTCGAGTCTGCGCAGCTCGCGGCGCGACCGGGAGAACGAGCGAAGGGCCATCAGGACCGCGCCGACGACCAGCACCGCGGCGGTGCCGACGGCACCGATCATCGCGGGCGAGGACCAGGACACGGCGTCCTTCTCGACGGGGTCGGCCGGCGCGGCGGGAGCCTGCGCGGCCCCGTTGCCGATGAACGCGACGGCGCCGTCGACGGAGCGCAGCGCCCCGGGTGTGCCGCCGCGGGTCTCCGAGCCCGACCACAGGGCGCCCCCGGCGTCGAGCGCGACCGCTTCGCCCTGGGGCTCGTCGGGCAGCGGGATGCGGGTGGGGGTGGCCTTCAGGGCCTCGACGACGGCGGCGGCGTCGCCCGGTGCGGCGACGGGGTAGAGCCACGCGTCGGTGTAGCTGCGCAGGGCGACGGTGCGCCCGTCAGGGCTCACGGAGCCGCCGGTGACCAGGCGGGACCCGATGCCGCCGAGCGGCCCGCCCGGGGTGTCGGAGGCGGGGAGCGAGACGTCACCGACGCGCTGCATCGCGGTCGGGCCGGTGCCGGTGAGCGGTCCCGGGGTGCGGTAGACGCCCGCGGGGCCGACGGCGTCCTTGGTGACGATCACGGGCACGCCGTCGGTGCCGACGAGCAGTGCCTCGGCGTCGTGCGGGCCGTCGGGGTAGCTCAACCGGTAGAGCTTGGACGCGCCCGTCTCGGGCAGCGTGACGATCGCGACGCTCTGGCGCGCGAGCCGGTTGTCGCCGATGTCGGCCACCCACAGCGCCCCGGCGGGGCCGCGGGCGACGTCCTCGGCGTCGAACGGGTCGGTGGCGGCGGTCCGGCTGCCGGTGACGGCGCAGGTCACCGGGTCGATGGCGTAGGCGGCGGTGCGCCGGCCACCGTCGGACACGGCCCAGACGACAGGTTTGTCCGCGGGGCCGTCGACGACGAGACCCGACAGCTCGGCGAGCCGTGGGTCGTCGACGGTGCAGTGGGTGCGTACGCCCGGGGGCGGGTCGGCGGCGAGGGCCGTCCCGGCTCCGCCCAGCAGGGCGGCCCCCAGGACCAGGACGACCGCGGCCGCGCGACGGATCACCGTCGGGTGCTCATCGGGGTGCCGCCGTGAAGGCCGCGACCGCCGTGGCGAGCTCGGGGCCGACGCGGGCGCGCAGCCTGGTGCCGTCGGCCACGTGTTCCTCCTCGATGACGATGCCCTCGGAGTGGATACGGGCGACGAGCGAGCCCTGCGTGTAGGGCAGCAGCAGGTCGACCTCGACCTCGGGGTTGGGCAGGAGCTCGGCGATGCGCCGGGCGAGCAGCGCGATGCCGTCGCCGCGGTGGGCGGAGACGAACACGGCGTCGGGCAGCAGGTGGCGCAGCCGGGCGAGCTGCAGGTCGCCCGCGGCGTCGACCTTGTTGACGACGAGCAGCTCCGGGGGCATCCGCCCCTGCTGCTCCTCACCGACCTCGACGAGGACCTTGCGCACGGCGGCGATCTGGTCCTCGGGCAGCGGGTCCGAGGCGTCGACGACGTGGACCAGCAGGTCGGCCTGCGCCGTCTCCTCCAGCGTCGACCGGAACGCCTCGACGAGCTGGTGGGGCAGGTGGCGCACGAACCCGACGGTGTCGGTGAGGGTGTAGGCGCGCCCGTCGGGTGTCTCGGCACGACGCGTGGTCGGGTCGAGGGTGGCGAACAGCGCGTCCTCCACGAGGACCCCGGCGTCGGTGAGGGCGTTGAGCAGGCTGGACTTGCCGGCGTTGGTGTAGCCGACGATGGCGACGCCGGGCGTCTCGTTGCGCCGCCGCGACCCGCGCTGGGTGTCGCGGACGGTGCGCATGGCGGCGATCTCGCGGCGCAGCTTGGACATGCGGTGGCGGATGCGGCGACGGTCGAGCTCGATCTTGGTCTCACCGGGGCCACGGCCACCGATGCCGACACCGCCCGCGGCCCGGCCACCGACCTGCCGCGACAGGGCCTCGCCCCAGCCGCGCAGGCGCGGCAGCAGGTAGGACAGCTGGGCCAGCTCGACCTGGGCCTTGCCGTCGCGGGAGCGGGCGTGCTGGGCGAAGATGTCGAGGATCAGCGCGGTCCGGTCGATCACCTTGACCTTGAGCTTCTCCTCCAGCTGGCGCAGCTGGCCCGGTGAGAGCTCGCCGTCGGCGATCACGGTGTCGGCGCCGGCGAGCTGGACGGCGTCGCGCAGCTCGTCGACCTTGCCGGAGCCGATGAAGGTGGCGGGGTCGGGACGGGCGCGCCGCTGGACGAGGCCGTCGAGCACCTCGGAGCCGGCGGTCTCGGCGAGGCGCGCCAGCTCCACCATGGATGCCTCGGCCTGCGCGGCGGTGCCCGAGGTCCAGACGCCGACGAGCACGACGCGTTCGAGGCGCAGCTGCCGGTACTCGACCTCGGTGACGTCGGTGAGCTCGGTGGACAGGCCCACGACCCGCCGCAGGGACGACCGCTCCTCGAGGTCCATGTCGCCCGTCGACGGCTCACGGCCCCCGGGTCCGGCCGCCGCCGCGGCGCGGCGGGGGTCGTCGGTGCGAGAGGTGACCATGGCGGAGATGTCGAGTCGCGATTCAGTCATCGTGGGTCCCATCCTCCCACGTCGCGACGACGGTGTCCGCCGCATTGGGCGGCGACGGGGCGAGGGTCACCCGTTGTGGGTGACGGCGCCGGTGTCGAGCCCGTCCCACCAGGCACGGTCGAGCTCGCCGCGGGCGAGGACGACGGCGGGCCCGTGCAGGACGGTGGTGCCGTCGGTGTCGACGGTGACGCGCAACCGCCCACCCGGGGTGGCGACGCGCACGTCTCCGGATTCACGGCCCGCCCCGCGCAGGGCGGCGACGACGGCGGCGACGGTCCCGGTGCCGCAGGAACGGGTCTCCCCCACACCCCGCTCGTGCACGCGCATGGCGACCTCGGCGCCACCGTCCACCAGCGGGGTCACGAACTCGACGTTCACCCCGTGCGGGAACAGCGCCGGGTCGTGCCCGGGTGGCACGCGCAGGTCGAGCCCGCCGATGTCGGCGGTGGTGACGCAGGCCAGGTGCGGGTTGCCGACGTCGACGGCGACCCCGGTGTAGGCGTGCCCGCGCACGGTCGCGGTGCTCTCGGCGCCGACCCGCGCGACGCCCATCCCGACCGACACCTCGCCGGCGGCGCCGTCGCCACCGGCGAAGCGGACGGTGCGCGTTCCCCCGCGGGTGCCGATGACGTGCTCGCCCGCGCCGCCGGGCAGCAGGCCGTCGAGGGCGAGGTGGCGGGCGAAGACGCGGACGCCGTTGCCGCACATCTCGGCGACGCTGCCGTCGCCGTTGCGGTAGTCCATGAACCACTCGACGCCCGGTTCGGCGGCGGGGGCGTCGGGCCCGGCGGCGGCCCAGCGGACGACGCGCAGCACCCCGTCGGCGCCGAGGCCGCGGCGACGGTCGCACAGGGCGGCGACGCGCGCGGGGGTGAGGTCGAGCGCGCCGTCGGGGTCGGGGAGGACGACGAAGTCGTTCTCGGTGCCGTGGCCCTTCGCGAACCGGATTCCGCTGCTCACGGGCCGCAGGGTATCGACGCCACCACCTGGGCGGTGAGGTCGGGGGCCGCCCCGTCGAACCAGCGGATGCGGTGGTCGCGGCGGAACCAGGAGCGCTGCCGGCGCACGAACCGCCGGGTGGCGACGACGGTGCGCTCGGCGGCCTCGGCCATCGGGGAGCCGCCGTCGAGGGCCTCGACGACCTGCTGGTAGCCGAGCGCCCGGGAGGCGGTGCGGCCCTCGCGCAGGCCGCGGTCGAGCAGTGCGCGGGTCTCGTCGACGAGGCCGGCCGCCATCATGAGCCCGACGCGGGTGGCGACCCGCTCGTCGAGGTCGGCGACGTCACGGTCGACCCCGACGAGGACGGCGTCGTAGCGGGGGGCGCCGATGCGCGGCATGGTCGCGGTGAAGGGCCGGCCGGTGAGCTCGATGACCTCCAGGGCCCGGACGATGCGCCGTCCGTTGCTGGGCAGGACCGCGGCCGCGGCGGCGGGGTCGAGCCCGGCCAGGCGCGTGTGCAGGGCGCCGGACCCCTGTTCGGCGAGCTCGTCCTCCAGGCGTGCGCGGATCCCGGGGTCGGTGCCGGGGAACTCGAGCTCGTCGAGGACGGCCTGCACGTAGAGCCCGGAGCCGCCGACGAGCACGGGGGTGCGGCCGTCCGCGCGCAGCCGTTCGACGACGGCGCGGGCCTCGCGCTGGTAGGCGGCGACCGACGCGGTGTCGGTGACGTCGAGGACGTCGAGGAGGTGGTGGGGCACGCCGCGGCGTTCGGACGCGGTGAGCTTGGCCGTACCGACGTCCATGCCGCGGTAGAGCTGCATCGCGTCGGCGTTGACCACCTCGCCGCCGAGCTTCTCGGCGAGCGCGAGGCCGAGGTCGGACTTGCCGGTGGCGGTGGGCCCGACGACGGCGATCAGCGGCGGCCCGCTCACCGGGGCGTCCAGAAGGCAACGTGGTAGGCCACGCCGAAGGGCGCCACCGAGCACAGCAGCTCGGCGTCCCACCGGCGGCCGGCCGCGGCCCCCGCGAGGACCTGCCACGGCGCCCGGCCGACGGCCCAGAGCTGCGCGGCGAGCGCGGGGTCGAGGGCGGCGAGGGCGTCGGTGTCGGCGCGGGCGAGGGCGGCGGCGACCCCCGCGTCGAACTCGGCGGCGCGGGGGTCGAGGTGGCCGGGAGCCTTCTCGGTGTGGGTGGCGGCGCCGTCGCCGACGACGAGCAGCCCGATCGGCCCGGCATCGTCGGCGGCGGCGAGCTCCCGGCCCAGCGCGAGCGCGTCGACGGTCGGGACGTCGGGGGCGACCAGCTCGCCGCGGACGGTCACCGCCGCACCCGTCGACGCCGCGGCCCAGCCGGCGACGAGCAACGGCAGCGGCAGGTCGGCGTCGACGGTCCCGGACAGGCAGGCCGAGGTGTCGAGCGCGACCCGGACGTCGACCCCGAACCCGAGGAACGTCCCGGCGGCGTCGGACGCGACGGTGCGCCGGCCGCCGGCGTCGGCACCGACGGCGACCCAGCGCGGGGCCCGCGCGGCCAGCCCGGCGGCGGCGTCGAGGACCGCGTCGCGCATGCCGGCGGTCTCGGCCGCGGCGGCACCCGCGAGCTCGGGCACCAGCAGGGGCGGCTGGGGCAGGACGGCCACCGCGGAGATCACGGCTGCGAGCGTAGCCATCCCGCGACGGTGCCCGCGTCCCGTCACCGCCGCGACTCGTCGCCCCGCAGCGCCCGCTGGCGGCGAGACCCGGGCGAGCGGTTCCCGTACGTGCGGTTACCTGTTTGAATCGCTGCGACGGGCCGGTCGTGACGCCGATCGGCTCCGCGATGTGCAACGGGCTCCGCCTCGGCGGAGCGCCCACCCCGCAGGGGCGGGCCTGACGAGGGAGGCACGGGTGTCGGACCAGCAGGCGTACAGCGGGGACGGGACGGGGACGGAGGCCGCCGCGGCCGGAGCGCCGCCCGCCACCGAGCCCGAGCAGCAGACGGACGCTCCCGAGAACGCCGAGCCCCAGGCGGGCAGGCCCGAGAACGCCGAGCCCCAGGCCGGCAGGCCCGAGAACGCCGAGCCCCGCGCCGGCGGGCCCGAGAACGCCGAGCCCCGGGCCGGCGGGCCCGGCACCGCTTCCGGGCAGGAGCAGGCCGAGCCCGCCCGCAGCACGGTGGCCGCCCCGCCGCGGCCGGTCCCCGGCCCGCCGCCCGCGCCCCGCGCGCCGCTGCCCGGCCCGCCGCCGGGTGGGCGTCCGCGTCCGGTCCCGCCGCCCCGCCCGGCGGTCACCCCGGCGGCGGAGGCCTCGCCCGCGGAGGTGGCCGCCGCGGAGCCGACACCGGTCGCGGCGGTGCCCGCGGCGCACGCCATCGCGGTACCCGAGGCGAGCGCCGACCCCGCCCGCTGGGGCCGGGTCGACGACGAGGGCCGGGTCTTCCTGGTGACGTCGTCGGGTGAGCGCGAGGTCGGCTCGTGGCAGGCCGGTGCGCCGCAGGAGGGCCTGGCCCACTTCGCCCGCCGGTTCGACGACCTGCGCACCGAGGCCGAGCTGCTCACCAACCGGCTCGCGGCCGGTGGGGGCGACCCGAAGCAGGCCCTGCACAGCGCGACGGCGCTGCGCGACTCGCTGCCGGAGGCGGCCGTCGTCGGCGACGTGGAGTCGCTGTCGACGCACGTCGCCCAGCTGGTCACGGTGGCCGAGGAGCACGTCGGCGCGGCACGTTCGGCCCGCTCGGCGCAGCGCGAGGCGGCCGTGGCACGCAAGGAGGCGCTCGCGGCGGAGGCCGAGACGCTGGCCGCCGAGGCCTCGCAGTGGAAGCAGGCGGGCGACCGGTTCAAGGCGATCCTCGACGAGTGGCGCACGATCAAGGGCATCGACCGCCGTACCGACGAGGCGCTGTGGAAGCGGTACTCCCGGGCGCGTGAGGCGTTCAACCGGCGCCGCGGGTCGCACTTCGCCGATCTCGACCGGCAGCGGGCCACGGCCAAGGCGCGCAAGGAGGAGCTGGCCGCGGAGGCCGAGCAGCTCGTCGAGTCCACGGAGTGGGGTCCGACGGCGGCGCGCTACCGCGAGCTGATGGCCGAGTGGAAGGCGGCGGGCCGCGCCCAGAAGGACGCCGACGACGCGCTGTGGCAGCGGTTCCGCGGTGCCCAGGACCAGTTCTTCTCCCGCCGCACGCAGGTGTTCAGCGAGCGTGACGCGGAGTTCGGTGCCAACGCCGACGCGAAGCGGGCGCTGCTCGCGGAGGCCGAGAAGATCGACACCGACGATCCCGACTCGGCCCGCGCGGCGCTGCGCGACGTCCAGGAGCGCTGGGAGGCGATCGGCAAGGTCCCCCGCGACGACATGCGGCCGTTGGAGTCGGCGCTGCGTGCGGTCGAGGAGCGGGTCCGCGACGCGGTCGACCGGCAGTGGCGGCGCACCGACCCGGAGGCCGAGGCGCGGGTGGCTCAGTTCCGCGACCGGGTGGCGCAGTTCGAGTCGCAGGCGGAGAAGGCCGAGGCGGCGGGCGACGCGAAGCGGGCGCGGCAGGCCCGCGAGCAGGCCGACCAGTGGCGCGAGTGGCTGAAGACGGCGGAGGAGTCGGTGAACCAGCGCTGACCGAGCGTCGGTGGAGACCGTCGTCACACCGCCCGCGGGGCCGCGGGTGCGAGGGTGGACGTCGTCCTCGCGCCGGTGCGGGGGCGCGAACCGACAGGAGCGCCGATGACCGAGAACCCGTACCTGCGTCGCGTGGACGCCGACGCGCTGGCCGCGACGGGCGTGGGCGACCGGTTCTCGCAGAACCTCATCGGGCAGGCGACCGGTGCGTCCACGTGCCACGTCGACTGGATCCGGACGCCGCCGGGCGGCGGGTCACCCGCGGGACTGCACACCCACGAGGTTGACCAGGTGTTCTGGGTGCTGGAGGGCACGATGAGCATCGAGGTCGACGGCCGGGTGTTCGACGCGCCCGCGGGCAGCCTGGTGGTGTTCCCGGCCGGTGTGGCGCACCGCAACTGGAACGCGGGCGGTGCGCCGACGGTGCATCTGGCCGTCAACACCCCGGCGCCCGACCCCGGGGTGCCGTTCGCGCGGTCGGTCTGATCCTCAGGCCCTGCCGGTCACGACGTCGCCCGCGGTGCGCGAGAGCCGCAGCGCCTCCGCCGCCGGGACCAGCAGCACGAGCACGAGCAGCACGAACGCGATCCGGTAGGGCGTGGCGGGGCTGCCGGACAGACCGGTGAGCTGCCCGAGGGGGTCGCCGAGGCGCACGAACAGGGCGCCCACCGCGACGCCGAGGCCGGCCCCGAGCTCCTGCAACGTCGACATCAGGGTGTTGGCGCCGGTCATCCGGTCGGGCTCGACGTCGGCGTAGGCGACGCTGTTGTAGGCGGTGAACCCGGTCGACCGGACGATGCCGCTGACGAGCAGCAGGAGCAGCACGACGACCAGCGGCGTCGACCCGGTCAGGAACACCATGCCCACCAGGCAGGCCGCCGACGCGGCGATCGAGAACAGCACGAGGGTGCGGATCCCGAAGCGGCGCATGAGCGGTGTCGTCGCGGGCTTGATGGCGACGTTGCCGACGAACAGCGCGATCACCACGAGCCCGGCTTGCGCGGCCGACCAGCCGAAGCCCAGCTGGAACAGCAGCGGCAGCAGGAACGGGATCGCGGTGATGACCATCCGGTAGACCGAGCCGCCCGAGGCGGTGAGCCGGTAGGTGGCGACGCGCAGCACCCGCAGGTCGAGCAGGGGGCGGCGGCGGGCCCGCAGCAGGTAGAGCACGGCCGCGGTGAGCAGCACCGCGGCGAGGGCGAGGCCCGTGACCGCCGAGGCCCAACGACCGCCGCCGACGCTCTCCAGGCCGACGACGAGCGCCGCCGCCCCGCCCGCGGTGAGCACGAACCCGCGCCAGTCGAGCGGGTCGCGCCGCGGCGCCCGCACGTCGGGGACGATCCGCAGGGCGAGGACGAGCGCGGCGATCCCCAGCGGCACGTTGACGATGAAGATCCAGCGCCACGACGCGTACTCGGCGAGCAGCCCGCCCAGGGCCGGTGCGATGACGGGCGCGGCGAGGGCCGGCCAGGTGAGAAAGGCGATGGCGCGCACCAGGTCCCGTTTGGGCGTCGTCCGCAGCACGACCAGCCGCCCGACCGGCACCATCAGCGCGCCGCCGATGCCCTGCAGCACCCGGGTCGCGGTGAGGACGGGCAGGGTCGGCGCCATCGCGCAGCCCGCCGAGGCGAGGGTGAAGATCACCAGCGCGGCGCTGAAGACCCGGCGGGCGCCGAACCGGTCGGCGAGCCATCCGCTGATCGGGATGAGCACGGCGAGGGTGAGCAGGTAGCCGGTGATCGCGACGTTGACGTCGACCGCGCCGACCCCGAGGTCGGCGGCGATGTGCGGCGCGGCCGGGGCGATGACGGTGCCGTCGAGGATCTCCATGAAGAACGCGCCGGCGACGAGCAGCGCGAGCGGGCGTTGCAGCCCCGTCGGCTCCGGACGTGCCGACGGACCTGCCTCCGCCTCGACCATGTGTCCACCGTAGGCGAACGGTGATCGCCCCCGAATGTCGTGGGGGCGGGGCAGAATGGCGCCATGACGACCTCCCCGCCCTCCCCGACTTCCACGCAGCGGTCCGGGCTCGACCTGCGCTGGGTCGACACCGGGATCCGTCCGCAGGACGACCTGTTCGGCTACCTCAACGGACAGTGGCTGCGCACCCACGAGATCCCGGCCGACCGGTCGCAGGACGGCGCCTTCCACGCCTTGCGCGACAACGCCGAGGCCGACGTGCGGGCGATCGTCGAGGAGTGCGCGGCCGCCGATGCCGCGCCCGGTTCCGAGGCCCGCCGCGTGGGCGACCTCTACACGTCGTTCATGGACGTCGAGCGGATCGAGAAGCTGGGCACCGAGCCGCTGCGGCCGCTGCTCGCCGAGGTCTCCGAGGCGGCCGACACGGCGGCGCTGGCGGCGGTGCTGGGCCGTCGGCAGCGGGAGGGCCGGGCGGGGTTGTTCGGCGCGTTCGTCAGCACCGACGCGAAGGACTCGTCGCGCTATCTGGTGCACCTGTCGCAGTCGGGGCTGGGCCTGCCCGACGAGTCGTACTACCGCGAGGACTCCTACGCCGAGATCCGCGAGAAGTACGTCGCGCACCTGGAGCGCCTCGCCGCGCTGGCGGGCCTGGAGGAGCCGGCGGCGCTGGCGGCCACGGTGATGGAGCTGGAGACGGCGCTGGCCGCGGTGTCGTGGGACCGCGTCACCAACCGCGACGCGGAGAAGACGTACACGTTGATGACGGGTGCGGCGCTGGCCGCGAACGCGCCGGGCTTCGAGTGGGACGTCTGGCAGCAGGCGCTGGGCGGCCCGGACGACGCGTTCGACGAGGTCGTCGTCCGGCAGCCCACGTTCGTGACCGCGGCGGCGGCGCTGTGGCGCGACCGTCCGCTGGAGCAGTGGAAGGCGTGGCTGGCGATCCGCACGGTGTCCTCGTGCGCCGACTACCTGAACGAGGCGCTTGTCGAGGCCGACTTCGACTTCTACGGCCGCACCCTGTCGGGCACGCCGGAGCTGCGGGAGCGCTGGAAGCGCGGCGTCGGGCTCGTCGAGGGCGCGCTGGGTGAGGCGGTCGGGCAGCTCTACGTGCAGCGGCACTTCCCGCCCGCGGCCAAGGAGCGGATGGTCGAGCTCGTCGCCAACCTCGTCGAGGCGTACCGGCAGTCGATCTCGTCGCTCGAGTGGATGAGCGAACAGACCCGCGAGCGGGCGCTGGAGAAGCTGGGGCGGTTCACCCCGAAGATCGGCTATCCCGACGAGTGGAAGGACTATTCGGCGCTGGAGGTCGACCCGACCGACCTGCTGGGCAACGTCCGCCGCGCGGGCGAGTGGATGTCGGACTTCCAGTTCTCGAAGCTGGGCAAGCCGGTCGACCGCAACGAGTGGCTGATGACGCCGCAGACCGTCAACGCCTACTACCACCCGCGGATGAACGAGATCGTCTTCCCGGCGGCGATCCTGCAGCCGCCGTTCTTCGACCCCGAGGCCGACGACGCCGCCAACTACGGCGGGATCGGCGCGGTCATCGGCCACGAGATCGGTCACGGCTTCGACGACCAGGGCAGCAAGTACGACGGCGACGGCAACATGACCGACTGGTGGCAGGCGGCCGACCGCACCGAGTTCGAGCGTCGTGCGAAGGCCCTGATCGACCAGTACAGCGCGCTGTCGCCGATCGGGCTGGCCGACCACAAGGTCAACGGCGCCCTGACGGTCGGCGAGAACATCGGCGACCTCGGCGGGCTCACGATCGCGCTGAAGGCCTACCGGATCGCCCTGGGCGACGAGGAGGCACCGGAGCTCGACGGGTTCACCGGCCTGCAGCGGGTCCTGCTGGGCTGGGCGCAGGTGTGGCGGGCCGTCACGCGCGACGCGGAGGCGATCCGCCGGCTCACGATCGACCCGCACTCGCCGCCGGACCTGCGCTGCAACGCCGTCGTCACCAACCTCGACGCGTTCCACGAGGCGTTCGACGTGCAGGAGTCGGACTCGCTCTACACCCCGCCGGCGGAGCGTGTGCGCATCTGGTGAGCCGCGCGACGCGGCGCGCTCGGCCGGTCAGGGGCCGGTGAGCGCGTCGCGGATCGCGGTGGCCAGCACGGTGCGGCCGCGGACGGTGGGGTGCACCGAGTCCGGTCCGACGAGGCCGGGGTCGCCGGCGACGTAGGCGCCCCAGTCGACGAACCGGGCCTGCGTGGCGTGCCGGGCGACGGCGGCGCGCAGGGTGACGTTGTTGCCGTCGGCCCAGCGTCGCGGCACCGAGATGCCGACGAGGACGACACGGCGCTCGCCCGCCGCGGTCAGCACGGCGTCGACGTCGCGGGCGGTGATGGTGCCGTTGGCGCCGAGGTCGACGACGACCGGTCCGTCGCTGCGGGCGACCCAGCCCGCGACGAGGTCGGGTGCGGTGCTGAACTGCCTGCCCACCTTGCCGTCGACGGTGGCGTGCGGGCCGAGGATCGCCTGCAGCGCGCCGGCGCTGCCGAGGGTGATCGAGTCACCGACGACGAACACGGGCCCGGAGAACGTTCCGCCCGCCGGTGGTGCGGTCGTCGGCGCGGGTTCGGCGGGCTCCGGACCGGTCGTCGGCGCGCCCGTCGGGGCCGTGGCCGGGCCGGTGGCGTCGACGGGCGGTTCGGTGTCCTGGTCGGCCGCCGCCGAGGGGGGCGGCGTGCCGACAGGAGTTCCCGTCACGGCGACGACACCACACGCGGTCAGCGCTGTGCACAGGAGGCCGCAGGTCAGGGCCGCGGCGGTACCCGCGCGGGCGCGGGCGAACAGCCTGCGGATCGCGCCGCGGCGCACGGGCGTCTCCAGCAGCCGATAGGACAGCTCGGCCACGAGCAGCGTCGCGACGACCCGGCCGGTGTCGACGAGCCACGCCGGGGCGGGGATGTCGATGCCCGGCCTGGTCAGCACGAAGATCGGCCAGTGGTAGAGGTAGATGCCGTAGGAGCGGCGGCCGAGCCAGATCAGTGGACCGCGTCCGAGGACGGCGCCGATGATCCCGCTGCGCGCGGCGGCGACCACCACGACGGCGGCGAGCAGCCCGGTGCGCAGGAACCCGCCCTGGGTGTAGAGGGCGGAGTCGAACTCGGACGCCTGGGTGAACGCCACCAGCAGGGCGACGAGTGCGACGAGCCCGGCGACGTCGACGATCGTGCGGCGCGGCCCGGACAGCCGTCGTGACCAGGCCTCGGGCCCGTAGACGAGCGCGAGCGCGGCACCGACGAGGAACCCCGACGCGCGGGCGTCGGTGCCGTAGTAGACACGGATGTTGGAGTCGGGGTCGAACAGCAGTGCCATGACGACCGCCGACGAGAGCGCCAGCAGCAGCGCGAACGCGGCGGCGCGGCGGCGGGCGACCATGGCGAGGACGCCGACGAACAGCAGCGGCCAGACCAGGTAGAGCTGCCCCTCCACCCCGAGTGACCAGATGTGCAGCATCGGCGACGGGCGGGCGAACGCCTCGCCGTAGGGGACGTCGGCGAGGACGAGGTGCCAGTTCTGGACGTAGCCGAGCGAGGCGAGGGCGTCGCCACGCAGCCCGCCGACGTCGCCGGGTAGCAACAGCCGGTAGGCGACGACGGTCGCGACCACGCAGGCGACGAGCGCCGGGACGAGCCGGCGGGCGCGGGCGAGGAAGAACGCCTTGGCGTCGACCCGGCCGCGGGCGCGCAGCTCACCGACCAGCAGCTGGGTGACGAGGAACCCGCTGAGGGTGAAGAAGACCTCGACGCCGAGGAATCCGCCCCCGGCCCACGGCAGCTCGAGGTGGTAGGCGAGGACACCGAGCACGGCGATGGCCCGCAGGCCGTCGAGCCCCGGCGCGTACGGGACCGCCGACGAGCGCGCCCGGGTGGCGCCGACGCGTTGCGGATCGGCGCGCGTGACGAGCTGCTCGACCATCCGCCCCCTCGCCAGTCAGCCGACCAGGTGACCATGTCACGTGCTGTGCCGATCGTGAATGCACGGGAGCGGCGTGTCGTGAGGGGCCGGGGAGCCGGATGGGACTATCGGGAACGACTCGGGCACCTGTGAGCTCGTCCGGCCCGGACGCCCCGGGACCCGGGGGTTCCCGGGCCCGGGCGACCGTTCGGCTCCCGGGCGGCCGGAGGACCCTGGCGGCCCGCGGCAGCAGTCGGTAGACCCCTCGCATGACGCTCTCGGCGCAGTCGGCCGCACCCGGGGACACGGGCCGTTCCGTGTGGACACGCACCGGGGCCGACCGGGTCGGCGAGCTCACCGTCGGCGGGCTGCTGCAGCGCGCCGCCATGCTCGCACCCGACACCGTCGCGCTCGTCGAGGGCGTCCCGGATCGCGACGCCCGGCGCCGCTGGACCTACGCCGAGCTGCTCGACGACGCCGAACGCGCAGCGCGTGCCCTGCTCGGCCGCTTCGCGCCGGGTGAGCGGATCGCGGTGTGGGCCCACAACGTGCCCGAGTGGCTGCTGCTGCAGACCGGCGCCGCGCTGGCGGGTCTCACCCTCGTCACCGTCGATCCCGCGCTGCGCCGCGAGGAGGTCGCCCACGTGCTCGGGCGGTCGGAGGCGGCCGGGGTGTTCCTCGTGCGCGAGTACCGCGGCAACCCCATGGCCGACACGGTCGCCGTGCTGTCGGACGACCTCCCGGCGCTGCGCGGAGCCGTCCTGTTCGAGGACTGGGCGGAGTTCGTCGACACCGGCGACCCGGCGGCCGCGCTGCCGGTGGTCTCCCCCGGCGAGGCCGCCCAGATCCAGTTCACCTCCGGCACCACCGGTCTGCCCAAGGGCGCGGTCCTGCACCACCGCGGCCAGGTCAACAGCGCCTGCCTGTCCTACGGCGAGCTGCTCGGCATGCGGCCCGGCGACCCGGTGGTCAACGTCATGCCGATGTTCCACACCGCCGGGTCGGTGCTGGCAACCCTGTCGGCGATCGGGACCTGCGCGACCCACGTGCTGCAGCCCTGGTTCGACCCGGTTCTCTACCTGCGGCTGATCGAGGAGGAGCGCAGCGTCCTCTTCGGCGGGGTGCCGACGATGCTGCTGGCCACCCTCGACCACCCCGCGATGGCGACGACCGACACGTCGTCGGTGCGGGTCGCGCTCTCCGGTGGGGCGACGGTGCCGCCCGCGCTGGTCCGCCGCGTCGAGGAGACCCTCGGGGTGCCGATGGGGATCATCTACGCCCAGACCGAGGCCTCCCCCGGTATCACCATGACCGCGCCGTACGCGGACTCGGCCGAGGACCGCGCCACGACGCTGGGGCGTCCGCTCCCGGCGATCGACGTCGCGATCATGGATCCCGTCGACCGGCGCACCCCCGTCCCGCCGGGCGTCGTCGGTGAGCTGTGCACGCGCGGCTACCACGCCATGACCGGCTACGTGGGCGATCCGGAGCAGACGGCCGAGGCGATCGACGACGACGGCTGGCTGCACACCGGCGACCTCGCCAGCATGGACGGGCGTGGCTACTGCCGCATCGAGGGCCGGCTCAAGGAGATGATCATCCGGGGTGGGGAGAACGTGTTCCCCCGCGAGATCGAGCAGGTCCTGCTCGGCCATCCCGACATCGCCGACGTCGCCGTCGTCGGGGTGCCCGACGAGCTGTGGGGGGAACAGGTCGGCGCCGCGGTCCGGCTGCGCCCGGACGCCGCCCCCGACGAGGCCGCGTTCGTGGCGTGGGGCCGGGAGCGTCTCGCCCCGCACAAGGTCCCGCGGATCTGGCGGTTCGTCGACGCCTTCCCGACCACGACGTCGGGGAAGATCCGCAAGCATCTGATCGCGGCGGAGATGACCGGCAACCGATGACACTCTCGTGGGCGGCGACGGTCGCCGCTCACGGGTGCAGCAGGCGGCGGACGGTCGTCGCCACGTCGGAGTCGCCGGTCACGACGATGCCGCGGGTCATGGCGCGGACCTGCTCGGCCAGGGCCAGCGCCAGGTCGACGCCGGCGGCCGCGGCGTCGGGGCCCGCGGCGGCCAGCGCGGCCAGGGTCGTGTCGGGGATCGTGACGTCGGGGACCTCGTGGGCGAGGTAGTCGGCCTCGTCGAAACCGGTGAGGGGGCGGATCGCCACCAGGACGGGGACGCGCCCGTCGACGGCCTCCACGACCCGCTCCAGACCCGCCGGCTCGAAGACGGGCCGGCTGATGAGGAACTGTGCGCCCGCGGCGATCTTGTCCACCGCACCCGCGGCGGCGCGCCCGGGGTCGCGGCTGCCCGGGTTGACCCGGGCGCCGATGTCGAACGACGTCTTCGTCCCGAGCCGCAGGCCGTGGTAGTCGGTGCCCTCGTTGAGCCCGGCGAGCAGCTCGATCAGGCCCAGGGAGTCGACGTCCCAG
The DNA here is from genome assembly GCF_050250275.1 of Pseudonocardia sp. Classification (GTDB taxonomy): domain Bacteria; phylum Actinomycetota; class Actinomycetes; order Mycobacteriales; family Pseudonocardiaceae; genus Pseudonocardia. Next base: position 29,863 of record NZ_JBFWOY010000011.1, on the reverse strand, counting down.
ATCCCGTCGACGTGCGGGTAGTCGCCGACCAGCGGCGGGGTGCCGGTCTCGCACAGCACCCCGCGGACGCCGAGGGCGTGCGCGCCGAGCAGGTCGGCCTGCAGCGCCATGATCGTGCGGTCCCAGGTGGTGACGCTCGCGAGCGTCGTGACGCCGAGGCGGTGGTGCAGGTGCAGCGCGAGGTCGACGGAGTTGACCTGCGCGCGGGGGCCAGAGGTCGCGGGGACGCAGACCAGCCCGGCGCCGGCCTCGCGCAGCTCGGCGGCCAGCGCGACGGTCTCGTCGACCCCGCCGGTGGTGGAGGCCGCGAGCTCGACCCCGATCAGGGGGCCGGCCGAGTCGAGCAGCCCCGGCCGCGACGCCTGGGCGGGCAGGGCCGGCGACGCCTCGACGACCGTGGCCGGTCGGTGGGCGCGGTACTCGGCGACGGCGGCGGCCGCGGCGGCGAGCTGGCCCGGCGTGGTGCCGCAGCAGCCGCCGACGAGCGCGGCCCCGGCGTCGAGCAGCTGGCGGGTGTAGCGGACGAAGTACTCGGCGTCGACGTCGTACTCGAACCGGGCCGGCCCGACACGGCGCGGCAGCCCGGCGTTGGGCTGCGCCGTCAGCGGCATCGCGGTGTGCGACCGCAGCTCGCGCAGGACGGCGAGGCAGCCCTGCGGACCGAGGGTGCAGTTCACCCCGATCGCCGCCAGCGGCAGCCCGGCCAGGGCGGCCACGAGCTCGTGCGGGCTGTGCCCGGACAGCGTGTGGTGGTCGGTGCCGAACGTGGCCTGCGCGACGACGGGCACGTCGCCGGTGCGGCGCGCGACCTCCAGCGCGACCTCGGAGGCCTCGACGAGCTCGTCGAGATGCCCGAACGTCTCCAGCATGACGACGTCGACCCCGGCGCCGACCAGGACCTCGACCTGTTCACGGATCGCGGCCCGGCGCTCGTCGACGCCGACGCGCCGGCGCTGGTGCACGCTCACCGCGGGCGCGACCGACCCGGCGACGAACACCGGCCGGTCGGCGCGGGCGGCGGCCTCGAGCGCCAGCCGGGCGGCCTCGGCGTTGATGCGGGCGACGTCGTCGGCGGCACCGTACTCGGCCAGCCGGAGCCGGCTCGCGCCGAAGGTGTTGGTCTGCACCAGGTCGACGCCGGCGCCGACGTAGCTGTCGTGGATGGTGCGGACGAGACCGGGCTCGGTGAGGGTGAGCGCGGGCAGCGCCTGGTCCAGGGAGTTCCCGGCCGCGTGGAGCATGGTGCCCATCGCGCCGTCGCCCACCAGCACCGACGACGACAGCACGTCCCGGACCTCGCGCGGACGGGTCATCGCCTGCCTCCGAGCGCGTCCAGGATCTCCACCGCCACCTCCGCCATCAGCCGGTCGCGGCGCACGTCGAGCGACAGCCCGGTGATCTCCTCGATGCGCCGGAGCCGGTAGCTCACCGTGTTGGGGTGCACGTGCAGCTTCTCCGCGGCCCGGCGTGGGGAGTTGTTGTGCTCGAAGTACGCCGAGAGCGTCGCCAGGTACTCCATGCCGCCGTTGCGTTCCTCGGCGATGAGCGCGCCCACGACCTCCTCGGCGAACCCGCGCAGGTCGGCCACGTCGGGCACCCGCAGCAGCAGCCGGTGGATGCCGAGATCGGCGAACGCCGTGACGCTGCCGGTGCCGCCGAGGCGTTCACCGGCGAGCAGGGCGTGCCGGGCCTCGGTGTAGGAGCGGGAGATCTCCGCGGCGCTCGTGCACGGGTTGCCCACGCCCGCCGCGACCGGGGTACGCCGGCCCATCCGGCCCGCGGTGGCGCCGAGACAGCCGGCGGCGAGGGCGCGGGCGGCGTCCACCGGGGAGCCCCCGCCCGGCGGTGCGGGGACGAGCGCGACGACCTCGTCGGTCCGGGTCGCGACGATCGCGTCGGGCACCAGCCGTGCCGCCGCGGCCTCGACGGTCCCGAACACCAGCGCGGCCCGGTCCCCCGCGGCCCCGATCGCGACGGCGCAGTACCCGCGACCCGGCTCGAAGCCCAGGTGCTGGGCCCAGCGGTCGATCTCGGGGTCGTCGCGGTCGCGGGCCAGCAGCAGCCCCTCGACCAGCTCCTGACGGGCCCGGCCGGCCGCCGCCGTGACGACGAGCTCGCGGCCCAGCACCACCCCGCACACCATGGCGGCGTGCTCGGTGACGAGCAGCCGCATGTCCTCGGTCAGCTCCCCACCCGGCACCCCCGACGCGGGCACCGCGGACGGGCACGGTGTCGTCGTCACCAGGTAGCCGGAGACGTCCTCGCCGACCGAGACGGGCGCGACGATCGTCGCCGACCCGGCGCCGGCGGTGCCGGGGACGGTGAGCGCGCGGCGGTTGCGGGCCGCCGCGGCCAGCACGGTCTGCAGCCCGGTGACGCCGGCCTGGTCGCGCAGCGCGGAGACGATGTCGCGGTCGCCGACGCCGGCGCGGGCCAGCACGTCGAGGCGGCGGTCGAGGACGACGACCCCGGCGGCGGCACCGTCGGCGAGCAGGGTGACCACGTCGGCCAGCTCGCTGCTCTGGGAGGCCAGGGCCGACAGGTGCCCGCACATGCTGACGACGCGGCGCAGGACCGCGGCCTCGTCGACGCCCCCGAACCGCCGCCCGGCGGTGGGGCGCGCCGGCACGGGCCGGGGCGTCCTCGCCGTCGATCCCGGGACCGCCATGCGCGGACCGTACCTGCGGCCTGTGACGGGACACAACGACTCGGGAGCCCGTTGTCCGCGGCCACAAACGACACGCGGTCCCGTTGTGAGCCGCTCCACCAGCGGTGCACGCACGGGCGCCGTGCCGCCAGAAGGAACGCCGCCCCGGCGAGCCGATCCGGATGCGCGAACGCTGTGCTGGACCACAACGAGCTGGTGGGGACGTTGCCGCCTGCCACGATGACGCGGCCCACCGGCGGCTGCCAACCTCGGTGCGGCGGACGACCGGAGGAGGCGCGGCGTGGCGGACACAGCAGGGACGGCCCGCCGCGCCTGGCCGCGACCGTTCCGCCCCCGCGTCGGCGCCCGGCTGGGCTACCTGCTGCACGCCGGGCTCGCCGCGAACCCGCTCTACGCCCGCCTGGGGGCCTGGCTGGAACGCCACCCCCGGGCGTACCGGGCGTTCACCGCCGCCGAGCGCGTCACCAAGCAGGAGCTGTTCGGCTGCCGCATGTGCGGGCAGTGCGCCCTGCCCGCCACCGGCTACACGTGCCCGATGACGTGTCCGAAGCAGCTGCGCAACGGCCCCTGCGGGGGCGTCTCCCCCACCGGCGCGTGCGAGGTGCATCCCGAGCTGACGTGTGTGTGGGTCATCGCCGTCGAGCGGGCCGAGGCCGCCGGGCACGGCGCCGACCTCGACCTCCTGCACCGCCCCGTCGACCAGCGGCTGCGCGACCAGAGCTCGTGGGTCAACTACTGGCAGGGCCGCGACGAGGACCTGTGGGCGGAGCAGCCGTTGCTCGGGCGGCAGCTGGGGCTGCTGCCCGTGGGCGACCGATGAGCGAGCGTCTGCGAGCGAACGGTCGGCACCGCGCCCGCGCGCAGCGCCGACCGGGCCCCGGCGTGGGAGCGCGATGAGTCTGCGGGCCGCGTTCGAGGCCGGGCGGTTCGCCGTGACCGCCGAGATCGGGCCGCCCCGCGGCGCCGACCCGGACGCGGTCACCCGCAAGGCCGAGCTGCTGCGCGGCTGGGTCGACGCCGCCAACGTCACCGACAACCAGGGCGCCCACGTGCGGATGTCGAGCCTCGCGGGCAGCGTGCTGGCGATGCGGGCCGGGGTGGAGCCCGTCATGCAGCTGACGTGCCGCGACCGCAACCGCATCGCCCTGCAGTCCGACCTGATCTCCGCCGGCGCGCTGGGCATCCCCAACGTCCTGCTGCTCTCGGGCGACCACCCCCGCTTCGGCGACCACCCCGACGCCGCCCCGGTGTTCGACCTCGACTCCACCCAGCTGGTGTCGACGGCGCGCACCCTGCGCGACGACGGCATTCTCGCGTCGGGGCGGGAGATCGGGGCGCGCCCGGGCTGGCTGGTGGGGGCCGTGGAGAACCCGTTCGCGCCGCCGCGCTCGTTCCGCGCCCGGCGGCTGGCGAAGAAGGTGGCGGCGGGCGCGGAGTTCGTGCAGACCCAGTACGTGTTCGACGTCGAGGTGTTCGCGGCGTGGATGGCGCGGCTGCGCGACCTGGGCGTCACCGAGGGCTGCAAGGTCCTCGCCGGGGTCGGGCCGATCCGGTCGCTGCGGGTCCTGGAGTTCCTGCGCACGGGGGTCCCTGGCATCCACGTCCCCGACGAGGTCGAGCGGCGGCTGCGCGGGGTTGCGTCCGACCGGGTCGCCGACGAAGGAGTATCCATGTGCGTCGAGACGATCCAGCGGGTCGCCGCGATCCCCGGCGTCGCCGGGGTGCACGTCATGGCGTTCGGGTACGAGCGGGGCGTCCCGGGGATCCTGGAACGCGCGGGGATCGCCCCGCGGCCCGCCCGTTCGATGGAGGGACTCGGTCATGCTGGTTGACTTCCGGCCGCACTCCCGGCTGCGCGGCACCACACCGATCGACATCACGACGGCGCTGGTCCCGGTCGTGGAGGCGCTGTCGGAGGACCCCGGACACGACGGCCGGCCCGTCGACCTGTCGAAGGTGCGGCTGGTCTGCGACTGGGTGCAGTACAAGGAGAACTTCCGCGACGTCGTCGAGCTGCGCCCGATCCTGCACCGGCCCGAGCACGTGCCCGCGGGGGCGCCGGTGATCGAGCAGGTCGGCGTGCGCGACGACGACCTCGAGGTCGCCGTCGACGTCCGGCGCAGCGCGAAGCTGCCGCTCAAGGAGCACACCGCCGCGCTGCTGCGCGAGCGCGCGGCCGGTGGCCCGGGTGGGCGGGTGCTGCTGGAGGACTGGGGCGCCGGGTCACGCAGCTGCATCTGGGCGTTCAACGCCCGCTACTGGGCCGACCTCGCCCTGTGGGAGAAGTCGACGGGCCGCGGCTACGAGCAGGCGCTGCCCGGTGGGGAGTCCGACGCCCGCAACCACGACGCCGCCCGCGACCTGATCCGCAAGCTGTTCGCGGTGTGGGACCCGCTCGCCGACACCGGCGCGCTGCCCGAGGAGCTCTACGTCGTCGAGCTGGGGGTGGGCAACGGCAGCCAGGCCAAGGTGTTCCTCGACGAGTTCCGGGCCCTGGACACCGAGCACGGCCGCGGCTACTACCGCCGCCTGCACTACCTGATGTGCGACTACTCCCAGCACGTGCTGGACCTGGCCCGCGAGACCGTCGCCGAGCACCTGGCGCACGTCAGCTCGTTCACCCTCGACGCGACCCGGCCGCGGACGTCGCTGGGGTTCCTGCGCTACAAGGTGTTCCTGGTCTACATCTCCAACGTCTACGACAACCTGCCCACCGACGAGGTCGCCCAGCTGGGCGGGCGCACCTACCAGGTGCAGACGCGCGCCTACCTGTCCGCCGACGCCGCCGCCGACCTCGCCGCCACCACGAACACGACGCCCGACGCGCTGCCTGCGCTGGTGCACAAGCTGTTGCGCCTGGGCCCGGCGCTGCTGGCCGAGGCCGCCCCCGCGCACTTCGCCGACACCGACGCCGCGGTGGCGTTCTGGCGGGCGGCGTGGAGCGCGGTGCGCCTGGAGGAGCGCTACGTCCCGCTCGCCGGGCTCGACCTCTACGAGCTGACACCCGCGTCGAGCGGGGACCCGGCGGTGAGCGGGGAGATGCTGCGCCCGCTGCTGGAGTCGGGCGCCGACGTGCGGATGCACGTCAACAACGGGGCACTCGCCAGCTTCGTCGACAGCCTGCAGCTGCTGCATCCGTTCGGGAAGCTGATCTGTCACGACCTGTTCGTCACCGACGTCGCCGCCTACCGCGCCAACTTCCGCGGACCCGGCAAGTACGACGGTTCCGTGGTCAACTGGGTCAACGGGCCACTGCTCGCCCACGTCGGGCGCCGGCACGGGTTCGACGTGCACTACACCCCGTTCGCCCACCGCTCCGGTGGCAACATCGTCACGATGACGGCCCAGGTGAGGGACTGATGACGGGGGTGAGGGACTGATGTCGGCTCCGCGCAACGCCGCCCTGATGGGGCGGGTCCCGCTGCTGCCCACGACCGTCGTCGGGTCCTACCCGGTGCCGGAGTGGATGGAGCGGCTCAAGACCGACTACTACCGCAACCGGATGAGCCACGCCCAGCTCACCGACCTGCACGAGATGGCGATCAAGGCCGCGCTGCGCGACCAGGAGCTCGCCGGGATCGACATCGTCTCCGACGGCGAGCTGCGCCGCGACAACGACGTCGACTACTTCCTCGCCCGCATGCCGGGCGTGGAGATCCCGCAGACCGCCAAGGAGTTCTACTTCGACTACTACGAGGCGCGGGTCCCCGCGCCGCTGCCCGACCGGTTCGGCCCGTCACCGCTGGGACTGGCCGACGACTTCGCCTTCACCTGCGAGCAGACGACCGGCCCGGTCAAGTTCTCCTTCACCGGCCCGTTCTCGCTGTCGCGGCGCATCCACGACTCCGTCTACGCCGACCGCCGCGAGCTGGTCCTCGCGATCGCGCGGGTGCTCAACGCCGAGGCCCACGCACTGGCCGGGCGGGGAGCGCAGCTGCTGCAGATCGACGAGCCGTTCCTCGCCGGCTACCCCGACGCCGTCGGCACCGCCGTCGAGGCCGTCAACATCGTCACCGACGGCGTGGACGTCACCTGGGGCCTGCACGTCTGTTACGGCAACCGCTACGCCCGCCCGCTGTGGGAGGGCCACTACGACTTCCTGTTCCCCGCCGTCCTGGACGCGGACGTCGACCAGCTGGTGCTGGAGTTCGCGCGCAAGGGCTACGCGGACCTGCCGGTGATCGAGAAGTTCGGCTGGGACCGCACCATCGGGCTCGGCGTCGTCGACGTGAAGTCCTCGGAGGTGGAGACGCCCGAGCTGATCGCCTCCCGCATCCGCAGCGCCCTGGAGCTGGTCCCGGCCGAGCGGCTCGTGGTCAACCCCGATTGTGGGCTGCGCAACGTCACGGGAGCGGTCGCACGGGCCAAGCTGGAGGCCATGGTCGCCGGCACGGCGGCCGTCCGCGCGGAGCTGGCCCCCCGCATCGCCGCCGCCCCTGAAGAGACATCCGCAGACACACCGCCCGAGTCCGTCGCCCGAGGAGCATGAGCATGACCCAGCACGAGTCGCACGACTACCTGTTCACCTCCGAGTCGGTGACCGAGGGCCACCCCGACAAGATCGCCGACGCGATCTCCGACGCCGTCCTCGACGCCGCGCTCACCAACGACCCGTACTCGCGCGTGGCCTGCGAGACCCTGATCACGACGGGCATGGTCGTACTCGCGGGCGAGATCACCACCCCCGGCCAGCTCGACTACACCCAGATCGTGCGCGACACCGTCAACAAGATCGGCTACGACGACGGCCGCTACGGCTTCGACGGCCACACCTGCGCCGTGCTGGTCGCGCTCGACAAGCAGTCCCCCGACATCGCCCAGGGCGTCGACCAGGCCCACGAGCACCGCGGCAACCTCTCCGACGACGAGCTCGACAAGGCCGGCGCCGGCGACCAGGGCATGATGTTCGGCTACGCCACCGACGAGACCCCCGAGCTGATGCCGATGCCGATCGCGTTGGCGCACCGGCTCTCCCGCCGCCTCGCCGAGGTGCGCCGCGGCGGCCTGGACTACCTGCGCCCCGACGGCAAGACCCAGGTCTCGGTCCGCTACCACGACAACGTGCCGGTCGCCGTCGAGCGCGTGCTGATCTCCACCCAGCACGCCGAGGAGGCGACGAACGAGCAGATCCGCGAGGACCTGTGGAACCAGGTCGTCACCGACGTACTGCCCGCCGAGTTCTACGACGCCGCCGAGCTGCGGTCGTCGTTGCTGGTCAACCCCACCGGCCGGTTCGTCATCGGCGGTCCCGTCGGCGACGCGGGCCTCACCGGCCGCAAGATCATCGTCGACACCTACGGCGGGTTCGCCCGCCACGGCGGCGGCGCGTTCTCCGGCAAGGACCCGTCGAAGGTCGACCGCTCCGCCGCCTACGCCGCCCGCTACGTCGCCAAGAACGTCGTGGCGGCCGGGCTCGCCCAGCGGGCCGAGGTCCAGGTCGCCTACGCCATCGGGGTGGCCCGGCCGGTGTCGGTGCTCGTCGACACCTTCGGCACCGAGCGCGTCTCGCGCGCCAACATCGAGAAGCTCGTCGCCGAGCACTTCGACCTGCGGCCCGCCGCATTCCGCGACTACCTGGGCCTGCACGCCCCCATCTACTCCCCCACCTCCGCCTACGGACACTTCGGCCGCACCGACGTCGACCTGCCCTGGGAGCGCACCGACCGCGCCGACGCCCTGCGCCGGGCCGCCGGCCTGTCCGCGGACGCCGCGCCCGCCCACTCCCCGACGGCCTGATGACGGTCCTGTCCGACGGCCGCCGCACCCCCACCGGCGCGGCGGCCGACGACCCGGACCTCGGCCGGCTCGTCGTGTCGTGCGTGGACGGACCGGGGATCGTCGCCCGGATCTCATCGTTCCTGCACCGGCACGGCGCCAACATCGTCCAGTCCGACCAGGACTCGACGGGAGCCACCGGCGGCCGGTTCTTCCTGCGCATCGTCTTCCACCTGCCCGGGCTCGCGACGGCCCTGCCCGCGCTCGACGAGGACTTCGAGGCCGAGGTCGCGGGGCCGCTGGGCGGCACCTACCGCTTCAGCGAGGCCGCGGCGCCGACGCGGGTGGCGCTGTTCGTCTCCCGCCACGACCACTGCCTGCTCGACCTGCTGTGGCGGGCCCGGCGCGGCGAGCTGCCCATCGACGTCGTGACCGTCGTGTCCAACCATCCCGACCTCGCCGAGGACGTCGCCTCGTTCGGGGTGGCGTTCGAGCACGTCCCGGTGACCAGGGCGAGCAAGCCGCAGGCCGAGCAGCGGCAGCTGGAGCTCCTGCGCGGCCGGGTCGACCTGGTCGTACTCGCCCGCTACATGCAGATCCTCTCCGGCGACTTCCTCGACCGGGTCGGCGTCCCCGTCATCAACATCCACCACTCGTTCCTGCCCGCGTTCGCCGGGGCCGGGCCCTACGAGCGGGCCCGCGAACGCGGCGTGAAGATCATCGGCGCGACGGCGCACTACGCCACCGAGGACCTCGACGAGGGCCCGATCATCGAGCAGGACGTCGTGCGGGTGACCCACCGCGCGAGCGTCGCGGAACTGGCCCGCCGCGGCGCCGACATCGAACGCACCGTGCTGGCCCGCGCCGTCGGCTGGCACTGCGAGGACCGGGTACTCCTCAACGGCCGCACCACGATCGTCTTCTGACCACGATCGTCTTCCGACCACGATCGTCTTCTGACCACGGGAGATCCGCCGATGCCTGTCGGGACCACCGCCGTCGCGGGATCGATCGCGACCGACCACCTCATGCACTTCCCCGGCCGCTTCGCCGACCAGCTGGTCGCCGAGCGCCTCGACCGGATCTCGCTGAGCTTCCTCGTCGACGACCTGGTCGTGCACCGCGGCGGCGTCGGCGCCAACATCGCGTTCGGCATGGGGGTGCTCGGCCAGCGCCCGGTGCTCGTCGGCGCCGTCGGCAACGACTTCGACGACTTCCGCGCATGGCTGCAGCGCCACGGCGTCCAGACCGGCGCGGTGCTCGTCGTCGACTCCGCGAACACCCCCCGGTTCACCTGCACCACCGACGACGACCAGTGCCAGCTCGCGTCGTTCTACCCGGGCGCGATGACCGAGGCGAAGAACATCGCGCTGGCCCCGATCGTCGAGCGCCACGGGATCGAGCTGCTGCTGGTCGGGGCCAGCGACCCCGAGGCGATGGTCGCCCAGACCGAGGAGGCCCGCGCGCTGGGCCTGGCATTCGCCGCCGACCCCTCACAGCAGCTCCCGCGGCTCGACCGCGACCAGTGCCGCAGCCTCGTCGACGGCGCGCGCTACCTGTTCAGCAACGAGTACGAGTGGGAGCTGCTCACCCGCCGGACCGGGTGGGACGCCGACGAGATCACCTCCCGCGTCGGGCTGCGCATCACGACGCTGTCCGACAAGGGTGTGCGCGTCGTCGGCAGCGACGGGACCGACCTCTCGCTGCCCGTCGTCCCCGCGCACACGATCAAGGACCCGACCGGGGTCGGTGACGGCTTCCGGGCCGGGTTCCTCGCCGGAGTGGACGGCGGGCTCCCGGTCGAGCGGGCCACACAGCTCGGCACGCTGATCGCGACACTGGTGCTGGAGACGGACGGCGCCCAGGAGTGGACCCTCTCACCGGAGTCCGATCTGGCCCGGCTGCGTGACGCCCACGGCGCCGACGCCGCCGCGGAGATCGAGCCCGTGCTGCGCGCCGGCCCCCGACCGTAGCCACTCCCCCGCCGCGGCCCCGGCCACCCCGGTCCCGGACCACCCCCGGTCCCGCCGAGCTCGCCCAGCACCGCCGACCGGTGCCGGGCCGGGCTCGGCGACGTCGTGTGCGGCCGGGTGCGGGTCGTGCGGTGCGGGGCCGGACCTGTGCCTCGGGTGCGCGTCCGTCCGGGTCGTCCCGACGCGGCCGGGGCGTGCCGTCGGGCCGTCACCACCTGCGGTCGAGCCGCGACGTCCCGCTATCCGGGCCGGACAACGCCCTCCGACAGTTCTATCCGCGCGGTCCATCGGCGACGCTGGTGATCCACGGCACTGTGACGGAGGCAACTCCCCGCGTGGCCACACCGCGTGGGCCCGCACGGCCACCTGCGGGCGGCATGGCCGGGGCGACCCACCAGTTCAAGGAGGAACATCCATGGCCGATGTGCTGGCCGAGGGCTACAACGTCTTCGACACCGGAAAATCCCCCAGCGGAACGGTGAAGTACCTCGAGTCCCCGGCCGACGTCATCAGCTTGATCCAGTCGGGGAAGCTCGCCGAGCACATCCTGCTCGTCCAGGGCGGTACGACGACGTTCCTCGCCCCGGCCCTGAGCATGGGCGCGATCGGCGTGATCACGATGTCCGGCGCCCCGGAGTCGCACCTCGGGATCCTGTCGCGGGAGTTCCAGACCCCGTGCGTCATGACCACGTACCTCACCTCGAGCGACTCACGCTACGTCGTCGGCAACACCGACCCGTCGCACTTCGACGAGATCGCCAAGGCACTGGACGGGCGCAAGGTACGGCTCGACTGCACCGACCACGAGGTCGGCCGCGTCGTGGCGGACGACTGAGGACGGGGGAGAACCGACGATGACGACGACCGAGGGCAAGCGCGCCACCTACAAGCAGCGGTACGAGCAGGGCGACGACGGCCTCCGCTTCCAGAGCCTCACCTACACCGGCAACTTCGTCGGCCTCGAACCCGTCACCGACGGGATCAAGGGCGACAAGATGCTGAAGGAGCGGGCGAAGAGCAAGGTCCTGGAGAAGGTCTCCAAGGAGGACGTGCTCAACCCGCAGTTCAGCATCGACGAGCTCAACGACCTCAACAACTACCTCGCCTGGAACATCTGGGACGTGCTCGTCATGCGCGCCACCGAGGGCGTCAGCGGCATGATCCCCCGCCAGGAGTACGAGATCCTGGCCTTCATGCACGAGTTCTACCGGTGGCCGGAGATCCTGCGCATGACCACCGACGAGGTCGGCGCCCAGGGCATCCTCGACATCGGCGCCTCGGCCCGCCGCGAGATCGGCACCAAGGTCAACTCGGTGCACGACTGGTGCATCGGAGCCGTCGGCTTCGGCATGGGCCGCTGCGGCCTGCTGGCCCTGGAAGCCATCGGCCCGGACGACTACGTCGCCGAGTCGAACGAGATCCTCAAGTTCATGCAGCGCGTGCTCTGGGGCAAGCGCCAGGACGGCTACATCCTCAACTCCCAGGACCGCTACCGCTGCCAGATCCACGAGCAGGACTTCCTCGACCAGCTCGTCGGCCAGATCGAGCCGCTCGAACCGGGCAGCCCCAAGCACGGCGCGTTCACCCAGTTCAACGCCGCGACCGAGCTGCTGGCGTTCCTGCACCACTACGACAACCGGCTCGGCCTGGGCGACACCGGCCCCTACGAGCTCCCCGACGGCAACCTGCTGATCCTGCGCGACCTGTTCGTCAACGAGGAGATCTACCACTGGTCCGACGTCTCCGAGGACGCCGGGCTGCCCTACTCCTACACGCTGGCGATGATCATCGACCCGGAGAAGATGGCGCTGGAGGAGATCCGGGTCAACGACATCTCCACCACGTTCACGCGGCCCAAGAACTACATCGAGGCCATCATCGGCGGGGCGGTGTTCTCGCGCCAGAAGTGGGACACCCCGATGGGCGAGGTCAACCCGATCGCAATCGACGACCTGTCCGAGCACCTGCCCCGGGTGCAGCAGGCCACCCTGAAGCTGTACACGAAGACGTCGAAGATGTGCCGGCGCGACCTGATCTGGAACGGCCAGTACGTCTACTACGTCGACATGATCCTGCCGCACCTGCGCAAGGCCGGGACCTACGAGAAGGCCTGCCGCGACTACGACCTGTGGGAGATCGACCAGCGGGTCTCGAACTACTACTACGACATCACCAAGCGCGGATTCGCGCAGGAGACCGTGCCCAGCAAGATCTTCTCGGGCGCCGGCTACCTGCCGTTCTCCGACAAGGCGAACCTGCGCAGCTCGAAGGGCCGCTGGCTGTAGTCCGTTCCTCCCGGGCGGCGTGGCGGGGTCCCGCCGCGCCGCCCGTCCTGCTGCGAGAGGGGCATCCATGAGCGCGACCGTGTCCGACAAGACCGACTACGACGTGCTGAACGTCGTCGCACTGAAGAAGATGGCCACCGCACCGGTCGTCGCCACCGCCTCCGGGGTGGCGCAGGCCGACGTCGAGGCCACGTTCGACCGGCTCGCCGCGCAGGGCCTCGTCGTCGTCGCCGGCGGTGCGGCCCTGCCGACCGACGCCGCCGGGCCCGCACTGGCCGACGCCGCCGCGACCCGGTACGCCGCGGTCCGCGAGGACGCCGGGATCGGCGGGCTCGTCGACAGGTTCGAGACCGTCAACACCCAGTTCCTGACGACGATGTCGGCCTGGCAGCAGATCGACGTCGGCGGCCGCAAGGTCGCCAACGACCACTCCGACTCCGAGTACGACGACAAGGTCATCGCGCGGCTGGACAAGCTCGTCGCCCGCCTTGGCCCGCTGCTCGACGCCCTATCCGGCCACGATCCGCGGTTCGGCGGCTACCCGGCACGCTTCAGCGCCGCACTCGACCGGATCGACCGCGGCGAGCACGAGTACGTCTCGTCGCCGACGCTCGACTCCGTGCACAACGTCTGGTTCGAGTTCCACGAGGACCTGCTGCGCACGCTCGGCCGGGAACGGACCGAATGACCGGGTTCACGGTCGCCTTCGACGAGGCCGATCCCGCGGACCTCGACCGGTTGGGCGGCAAGGGCGCCGGTCTCGCCCGGATGACCCGGCAGGGGCTGCGGGTCCCACCCGGCTACGTCATCGGGACCGACGCCTGCCGCGCGTACCTCGGCGACTCGACCCTCCCCGACGGGCTCGTCGCCGAGGTGCGCACCCGGCTCGCCGCGCTGGAGGCCGCCGCGGGCAAGACGTTCGGTGGCGGGCCCGTCCCGCTGCTGCTCTCCGTCCGCTCGGGCGCGCCCATCTCGATGCCCGGGATGATGGACACGGTCCTCAACCTCGGCCTCGACAGGGCGGCCGCCGTCGCGCTCGCCGAGGTCACCGGCGACAGCCGCTTCATGGCCGACGTCGTCGCCCGGTTCCACACCATGTACGCCGAGACGGTGCTCGACGCCCTCGACCCCGGCGCCGGGGTGGACACGCTCGTCGCGGCCGTCGACCCCGGCGAGGACGCGGGCGCGGTGTACGACCGCATCTGGGCGGCCTGCGAGGAGACGCTGCTCGGCGAGACGGTCCCCGCCGACCCGCAGGAACAGCTCGTCGGCGCGATCGAGGCGGTCTTCCGGTCCTGGAACACCCGCCGCGCCCGCACCTACCGCGACTTCCACGCCATCCCCCACGACCTGGGCACCGCCGTCGTCGTGCAGTCCATGGTGTTCGGGAACCTGTCCGACGACTCCGGCTCCGGCGTGGTGTTCACCCGCAACCCGGTGACCGGGGAGCCCGGACTGTTCGGCGAGTACCTCGCGCACAGCCAGGGCGAGGACGTCGTCGCCGGCACCCGCACCCCCGACCCCGTCGCCGAGGCGCTCGCCCCCGACGTGCTCGCCGAGCTCCGCGCGACCTGCGACGGGCTGGAACGCGCGCAGGGCGACGTCCTCGACATCGAGTTCACCGTCGAACGGGCGACGCTCTACCTGCTGCAGGTGCGCAGCGCCAAGCGCACCCCGGAGGCCGCCGTCCGGATCGCCGCCGACCTCGTCGCCGAAGGCCTCGCGACGACCGCCGCCGCGCTGCGCGGGGTCACCGTCGAGCAGGTCCGCCAGGTACAGCGGCCCGGCTTCGCCGACTCCGACGTCGAGGGCGCCCGCGCCACCGGCCGGTTGCTGACCACCGGCATCGGCGCCTGCCCGGGCCAGGTCAGCGGCCTGCTGGTGCTCGACCCCGACCGGGCCGGTGAACGGGCCGCGGCGGGCGAGGACGTCGTGCTGGCGCGACCGGTCACCAGCCCCGCCGACCTGCACGGCATGATCGCCGCCCAGGGCATCGTCACCGCCACGGGCGGCTCGACCAGCCACGCGGCCGTCGTCGCCCGTGCCCTCGGCACGACGTGCGTCGTCGGCGCGGGGGCGCTGCGCATCGACGAGGCCTCCCGGACCCTCTCCGTCGACGGCCGGACGCTGCGCGAGGGCGACGAGGTGTCCCTCGACGGGTCGACCGGCGAACTGTTCGCCGGCCGGTTCGCGGTGTCGACGCCCGCCGCCGCGACCGGGGCTCTCGGCGACCTGCTGGCCCTCGCCGCCGACGCCGCCGGGGCCGAGGTACTGGCGCGCGTCACCCTGCCCTCCGATGTTGCCGTCGCCCGGGAGGCGGGCGCGTCCGGCCTGGTCACGGCGGTCGACGACGTCCTCGTCGCCACCGGGCACCTCGACGGGCTGGTCGAGCACCTGCTCGCCGAGCCCGGCCCGGCCTCCGACGCACTCGACGGGGTCGCCGACCTCGTCGAGGCCGAGTTCGCACCGCTGCTCGCGGCCGCGGGGGACGTCGAGATCGGGGTCCGCGCGATCGACCTCGTCGCCGACGAGTCCCGCGAGCTGTTGCAGCAGACCGCCGTCACGACCCGCCACCCCGAGCTGACCGTGCCGCTCGGGCGCCCCGCCCTCGTCGAGGCGCAGCTGCGGGGGCTGGAGCGGGCCGCCGGGGCCGCCCGCGTGCATCTCGCCGTGCGGCACCTCACCGACCCGGCCGAAGCCGCCGCCCTGCGCGAGCTCGGCCGGGGTTCGGCGGTCGGGGTGGGCGCCTACGTCACCGGGCCCCGGGCGGCGTTCGCGGCCAAGGAGATCGCGGCGGCCGGCGACGTGCTGTGGGTCGAGGTCCGGACGATGCAGGCCGCCGTCTTCGGCATCCCCGCCCGGCACCTGCTCACCGCCGAGCCGCTCGACGGCTACGTCCGCCGCGGGCTGCTCTCCTGCGACCCGCGGGTGGCGTTGGACCCGGCCGTGGAGGACCTGCTGGTGCGGGTCGCCGCCGCCCAGGACGCCGGGTGCCGGATCGGGATGCGGCTGTCGGGGCGCGTCTCGGAGCAGCTGGTCGCGCAGCTCTACGGCCTCGGGTTCCGGCGCTTCGCCGTGGACGTCGGGGAGGTCCGGCCGATGCGGCTGGCCCTCGGGAAGGCCGCCTGCGCCGGCTCGACCTGACCGCCGCCACACCATCGCGCGCAACCTCACGGTCCTCCCGGGCGCGATCCCCGACCGTGAGGTTGCGCGCGGGGTCGGGTCGGGTCGGGCCGGCGGCCGGGTCAGGCCGGGGCCAGCAGGCCCGCGCGGAGACGGGCGAGGTCCTCGTCGGCGACACCGCGTTCGAGGGCCCAGTCACGGGCGCTGCCGAAGCGGGCGTCGAGCTCGGCCAGGAAGCCGCGGATCGTGTACTCGAGCGCGTCGTAGACCTCGCCGGGCACCGTCGCCATGTGGTCGCGGTAGCGCGGCCAGCCCAGGAACCGTTGCTTGATACGCGGCATGTTGAGCCCCGAACGCAGATAGTCGGCCACGATGTCCTCGTCGTCGACCCCGAGCAGGCGCAGCAGGAGCGCGACGACGAGCCCGGTCCGGTCCTTGCCCGCCGCGCAGTGCAGCAGGACCGGGCGGCCGGCCATGGCGGCGACGATGCGGACGACCGTGGAGAGCACCGAGCTCGGCGACTCGAGGTGCTCGACGTAGAACCGCAGGCTCTGCTCCTGCGGCGGGAGGTCGGAGACGGGGAGGTCGCGCAGCGGGGCGTTGAGGTAGCTGACGGGCACCTCGGCCATCGGGCCGCGACCCTCGGAGACCGCTTCCGGCCCGATCCGCAGGTCGACGATCAGCTCGAGGCGCAGGCGCTCGGTGAGGTGGGCGACGTCGGCGGGCGTGAGCGCCTGCAGGGTGTCGCTGCGGAAGAGCACCGCCCGGCGGACCCGCAGCCGGTCACCGACACGCAGCCCGCCGAGGTCGCGGAAGTTGAACGCGCCGTCCAGCGGGGCGTCGGGGACCGCCGTCGGGCCGGTCATCGCCGCACCACCCGGCGTACGGCGTCGAGGAGCTCGGCGTCGACCCCGGTCGGTACCCGGGGCGGCGCGGCTGCGGGAGGGGGTGCCGCGGGAGGGGGTGCCGCGGGAAGGGGTGCCGCGGGAAGGGGTGCCGCGGGAAGGGGTGCTGCGGGAAGGGGTGCTGCGGGAGGGGGTGTTGCGGCGCCGCGGCGACGCTCGCGGCGCGCCTCGACGGCACGGGCGCGCTCGCCGTCGACCTGCGCCTGTCGTTCGGGGCGATGCCCATCGGAGCGGGCGTCGGGCGGCACCGCGACCGAGCAGGCGCCGGACGCGGCGTCGCCCAGCAGGTGCGCGGTGATCTCCTGCGGCCACAGGGCGACGAACTCGGCACCGGCCGCGGTCAGCTCCTCGACGCTGTGCATCCCCCAGGCCACGCCGACCACCCGGATGCCGACCTCCAGCCCGTCGCGGACGTCGCCGGCGGTGTCGGTGACGAGCACGGTCGCGGCCGGGTCGGGCAGCGGACGGACGCCGGCCTCGTCGTAGTCGGCGGCGCAGCGGCGGCCGAAGCCGGTGCCGGGGTCGGCGAGGAAGGTGCGCATGGCGGTGCGCTTGTCGGGGGCGACGTCGCCGCCGAAGACGTGGGCGAAGCAGAATGCGAGGTCGTTCGCGGTGAGGACCCGCCGCAGCACCTGCATGGCGTTGGACGACATGACCGCCAGCGTCGAGGTGCTCGCGAGCCGGCGCACGACGTCGGCGACCCCGGGCACGAGCGGTGGCGCGTAGTCGCTGCGCAGCAGCCGCAGGAACTCCTCGCGCACCTCGGCGGCCTGCGCCTCGTCGCGGCACAGCCGGGCGATGGAGTCGTAGATGTTGCCGCGGAACAGGTCGAAGTAGCGTTCGGGTTCGTCGACACCCAGGTGGTAGCGCCGGTTGACCTTCTCGAAGACCTCCCAGGACGCGATGCGTGTCTGCACGAGCGTGCCGTCGAGGTCGAAGATCACCGCCTGGACCGGCGGGGCGCTCACCGTGTGCTCACACGCCCGCCGCGGCGGCGTGCACGCGGTCGTAGACGCGGCCGAGCTCGCCCATGCCGACGAAGTCCATGCACTCGCCGTGGGCGGTGCGGCCGTCGAGCGTCCAGCGCAGCAGGCTGTTGTGGCCGACGACGCCGGGCTGGGACTGCCAGGGGAAGGTCGTGAGCGCGTCGCCCACCGCCTCCCAGGTGCGGCCCTCGGCGTCGGACACGCTGATCTCGATGTGCTCGGGGTAGAGGCCGGCGCGGGTCGTCTCCCCCGCCCCGGACGCGAGGCCGCGGACGACGCCGTTGTCGAGGACGTAGCCGTGGGTCATCGTGAGCGGTGAGGGGCCGTCGGGGCCGTTCGCGGTGTCGAAGTCGAACAGGGCGTGCAGCGCGAGGTCGGGGCCGACGTGGGCGTGCATCCAGCTCAGCCGCGACGTCTGCCGCTCGGCCCGCACGCCCCAGCTGTGGTCCATCGTGGACACGCAGTCGATGGGGGTCGTGGTGCCGCGCAGCCGGATCTCGCCCTCGAAGTGCCCGGTCTGGTCGAAGTGCCCGGCGTAGGCGTGGCCCCAGGTCTTGTCCATGTCCCGGCCGGCGGCCCTGGGGTCCTGGTCGGGGTCGTTGATGTCGTAGGGCTCCATGAGCGCGGTGTAGCGGAAGTGCAGCTCGAGGTCGGCGGCGGCGTCGGAGTAGTCGACGTCCCAGACCTTGTTGGGCTCGGAGCAGACGACGTGCAGCCCGTTGGCGAGGGTGTAGTCGAGCAGGTTCGACGGCTGCGGAACGACGAGGTGCTCCCAGGCGTCCCAGTAGTCGGCGGCCCACGGCATCGTGACGCGGCGGCTGTTGACCGACACCGTGGACCCGACGACGCCGAGCGGCTCGCGGAACAGGCCGTAGACGCCGATGTTCATGGGCCGGTCGGTGTCCTGGCCTGCGTACAGGCCGAAGTAGTTGGTCTCGGCCCACAGGGGGTCGTCGCTGGTCGGGGCGTGGAACTGCGCGTCCTCGGGGCGGATCACCGGTGAACCTCCTGGCACGGGGGCGTCGTGTCCGACCAGTCTCGCCGGTCGGGCCGGCGCGACCAGTGCGTCCGGGGACAACGACACCGGGAGACGTTGTCCGCCCGGGATAACGCAGCGCCGTCGCGGGCCGCCCTACCGTTCGGCCAGCGGAGCCGCCGGGTGCGGGCCGCCGACCGACGGGGGTGACCGGGCATGCAGCTGGCCAAGGTGCTGGGCCAGGTCGTCTCGACGGTGAAGGACCCCGGGCTCGAGCGGTTCACCCTGCTGCTGGTGCAGGACGCCCCCGGCGACGACCCCGAGCAGACCGACGGCACGGCGTACGTGGCCGTGGACGTCGTCGGCGCCGGGGTGGGCGAGGTGGTCCTCGTCGCGACCGGGGGCGCCGCACGGGTGGCCGCCGGCGCCGACGCCCCCACCGACCGCGCGGTCGTCGCCATCGCCGACACCGTGATCCGGTCGGGGACGGTCCGCTACCGCAAGACCTGAGCCGCCCGATCACCGAGCACATCACCGACATGGAGGACGACATGGCGACCACCGCCGCGGGAACCCCTGCCGCACCATCGACGCCGCGCGGCGCGCTGGGCCTGATCGAGACCAAGGGCCTGGTCGGCGCCATCGAGGCCGCCGACGCGATGGTCAAGGCCGCGAACGTGCAGATCGTCGGGCACCGCGAGATCGGCGGCGGTCTCGTGACGGTCATGGTGCGTGGTGACGTCGGCGCGGTGAAGGCCGCCACCGACGCCGGCGCGGTCGCCGCGGGCAAGGCGGGCGAGGTCGTGTCCGTCCACGTCATCCCCCGCCCCCACGACGAGACCGAGGGCATCCTCGCGGTCCTCACCCGCCCGAAGAGCTGACCGGGCGCACGGACAGCGGGTCGCCGGGGACGGCGCCCCGCGGACCGCCGCGCCCGCAGTTCCGTCCGACCCCGAGGTGGGAGATGACCGCAGCACTGGACGCCGACCTGGCAGGCCTCGCGGACGTCCGCGTGAAGGCCCGGGCCGCGCGGCACGCGTTCGAGCAGATCGAGGACACCGACCAGGACACGCTCGACGGCTGGGTGCGGGCCATGGCCAGGGCCGGGACCGCAGCGGCCGAGGAACTGGCCCGGCTCGCCGTCGACGAGACCGGGTACGGCGTCTACGAGCACAAGATCCACAAGAACCGCTACAACACCGGGTTCGTCGCCCGCTGGATGCTGGAGCGTCGCGCGGTCGGGGTCCTGTGGGTCGACGACGAGGCCCGGGTGACGGCGGTCGGCTGCCCGATGGGCGTGATCGCGGGGATCGTCCCGGTCACGAACCCGACGTCGACGGCACTGTTCAAGTGCCTGGCCGCGGTGAAGTCGGGCAACGCGATCGTGCTCGCGCCGCACCCGCGCGCCGCCCGCTGCACGCTGCGCGCCGCGCAGGTCATGGCCGAGGCCGCGACGAAGGCGGGCGCGCCCGCGGGGCTGATCTCCTGCCTGGAGAACCCGACGCTGCCCGCGACCGCGGAGCTGATGGGCCGCAAGGAGATCGCGCTCGTGCTGGCGACGGGCGGGCCCGGCATGGTCCGCGCCGCGTACTCCAGCGGGAAGCCGACGATCGCCGTGGGCGCGGGCAACGTCCCCGCCTATGTCGGGGCGAGCGTGCCCGACCCGGCCGAGGCCGCCGAGATGATCATCACCTCGAAGTCGTTCGACAACGGCACGGCGTGCGTCGCCGAGCAGTCGGTGGTCGTCGTCGACGAGGTCGCTCCCGCGTTCCTGGCCGCGTTCGAGGCCCGCGGCGCGTACTGGATGAACGCCCCGCAGCAGGCCGCGCTCGTGCGGGTGCTGTTCGACGAGCGCGGCGCGCTGCGCCCCGACGCGGTGGGGCAGACCGCGATCCGGCTCGCCGAGGTCGCCGGTTTCGGCGTCCCGTCGACGACGCGGGTACTGGCCTGCAAGCTCGACACCGTCGGCGCGGACACGCCGCTGTCGCGGGAGATCCTCGGCCCGGTGCTGTCGGTCTACCAGGTGCCCGACGCCGCGGCGGGCCTGCGCCGGTGCCGCGAGATCCTCGCCCTCGACGGCGAGGGCCACACCACGGCGGTGCACGCGGCGGACCCGGAGGAGATCGCGCCGTTCGGGACGCTGCCCGCGGGGCGGATCGTCGTCAACACCCCGGCCCTGTTCGGCGGGATGGGGTTCTCGACGGAGGTCGATCCGTCGTTCCAGCTCGGCACCGGCACGTGGAGCGGCTCGATCTGCTCGGACAACGTGACACCGCTGCATCTGATCAACATCAAGCGGATCGCGCACGAGGTGCGGCCGTGGCGGACCGTCTACGACCCGGTGGAGCTGTAGATGCTCGTCGCCGGCGTGCACCGCCTTCTCGACGACGCGGCCGCGATCGCCGCGGCCGGGGTGCCCGCGGCCACCGGTGACGGGCCGCTGCGGGTCGGCGTCGACCTCGGTACGGCCAGCTGCGTGCTCGTCGCGCTGGCGGGCTCCCGGCCGGTGTGGGTCGACAGCCGGGCCTCGGGCGCGCTGGCCGACGGGGTCGTCGTCGACTTCGCGCGGGCCGTCGCGACCGTCCGGGACCTGCGCGAGGCCGCCCAGCAGGCGCTCGGCGCCGAGCTGTCCGGCGCCGCGACCGCCCATCCCCCGTGCATCCCGGTCGCCGACGCCCGCGCCTGCACGTTCGTGTGCGAGGCGGCGGGCTTCGACGAGGTCGCGCTCGTCGACGAGGTCACCGCCGCGCAACGCACCCTCGACGTCCGGGACGGGGTCGTCGTCGACGTGGGCGGCGGCTCGACGGGCGTCGGCGTCTACCGCGACGGCGGGCTCGTGCGGCTCGACGACCGGGCCGGCGGTGGCCACCATCTCGATCTCGTCCTCGCCGGTGCCCTCGGGGTCGCGGTCGAGGAGGCCGAGTCCTACAAGCGCGCGAACCCCCGCGAGGCCCTGTCCGTCCTGGTCCCCGGGCTGCAACGGATCGCGGAGAACGTGCGCGCCCTGACCGTCGGGCACGAGGACCTGCCGCTGCACCTCGCCGGCGGTGCACTGATGATCCCCGGCGCGGGTGACGTGCTGGCCGGCTACCTGGAGCGAACCGTCGTGACCTATCCGCACGCCCTGCTGATCACCCCGGTCGGGATCGCGAGGTCGGCCGCGTGAGCACCTCGAACCCCGCTCCGACGCTGCGCACCTACGCCTTCGTCGACCGCATGCAGCCGCAGTGCGCGGCCCACATCGCCGCCACCAGCCCCGGCGACGTCCCGCTCGCGGGGATGGCCGAGCTCTACATCGAGATGGCACCCGGCAACGAGGTGTTCCGCGCCGCCGACATCGCGCTCAAGGCCGCCGGGGTGCGCCCGGCGCTGCAGATCATCGAGCGCGAGTTCGGGCTGTTGGAGATCCACTCGGAGCAGCAGGCCGAGGTCCTCGCCTCGGGGCAGGCGGTGCTCGACTCCCTGGGCATGACCGAGGCCGACCGGATCAGGCCGACGATCGCCTCGACGCAGTTCATCACCAACGTCCACCCGTACCAGGCGCAGCTGCTCAACAAGTGGCGCAAGGGTTCCATGCTCATGCCGGGGCAGAGCCTGTTCGTCATGGAGGTGGCGCCCGCCGCCTACATCGCGGTGGCGGCCAACGAGGCGGAGAAGGCCGCGTCGATCACCGTGATCGAGCTGCGCGCGGTGGGCCGGTTCGGCCGGATGTTCCTGTCGGGCACCGAGAGCGAGGTGCAGACGGCCCGCGACGCCGCCGTCGCCGCGCTGGAGGGCATGCACGGGCGGGAGGACCGGCGATGACGGTGTGGGGTGCGGCGGCCGTCGACGAGGCGGTGGCGGGCGGGGCGGGGGCCGTGCACGTCGGGGCCCGGGACGTCGTCACCCCGCTGGCCCGGGAACGGGCCCGGGAGCTGGGGGTGGAGATCGTGGTCGGCTCCCCCGCTCCCGTCCCCCCGACCGTCCCTGCGCCGCCGCCCGCCACCGCGGTGCGCCACTGGACGCTGCCCGATCCGGCTGCGGTGTCGGCCCGGCTCGGGTCGGCTCCGCGGCCGGTCCGCCCGCCGTCGGGTGCGCTGTACCGCCGCGGCGCCCCCGTCGCCCGCGCGACGGCGCCGGCCCGGGGCCGGGCACGGGGCGGCGGGGCCGGTGGCACCGGCAGGGTCGACCGGGTCGTGGTCGTGGGAGCCGGGAACGTCGGCATGATCGCGGCGATGCGCCTGGCCGACGCCGACGTGGTCGACGAGGTCGTGCTCGTCGACATCGACGAGGGCCGCGCCGCCGGCATCGCGCTCGACCTCACCCACACCGCCGCGCTGAGCGGGTTCACCACCCGCGTCCGCGGCGTCGGGACCGTCGAGGAGGCCGGGCGCGCCGACTACGTCGTCCTCACCGCCGGCAGGCCGCGCACCCCCGGCATGAGCCGGTCGGACCTCATCGCGACCAACGCCGAGATCGTCGGCGACGTCGCGTCCCGGCTCGCGCGGACCTCGCCGGACGCGGTGATCGTCGTCGTCACCAACCCGCTCGACGAGATGACCCAGCACGCCTGGGTGTCGTCGGGGTTCCCGTCGCAGCGGGTCGTCGGCATGGCCGGGGTGCTCGACACGGCACGGTTCCAGGCCCTCGCGTCGCTCGTCGGCGCCGGGCCCGCCGACGGTGTGGCCGCGTGGGCGCTGGGCAGCCACGGCGAGGAGATGGTCATCCCGTTGTCGCAGGCCACGGCCGGTGGGCGGCCGATACTCGAACGCGTCGGGCCCGCCGACCTCGACGCCACCGTCGACCGCGCCCGCGGCTCGGGGGCCGAGGTCGTCGGGCTGCTGCGCTCGGGCAGCGCGTTCATGGCGCCCGGGACGTCCGCGGCGCGGATGGTGCTGTCGATGGTCGCCGACCGCGGCGAGGTCGTGCCCGCCGCCGTGCTGGCCGACGGCAGCTACGGGATCCGCGACGTCTACGTCGGGTTGCCCGCGCGGCTCGGGCGTCGCGGGGTGCAGGGCATCGTCGAGCTCGACCTGCGGCCCGCCGAGCTGGCCGCGCTGCGCGAGGCGGCCAACCGCATCCGCGAACGCCTCGGTGCGCTGGCGCGACCGTGAAGGCCGTCCTCTACGCGGGCGATGGCGCGGTGAGCGTCGAGTCCGTCGCCGAGCCGCTCCTCGACGACCCCGCCGACGCGGTGGTCCGCGTCCGCCGCGCCGCGGTGTGCGGCACCGACCTGCACGCCGTCGCCCACGCCGAGCACCTGCCCCGCGGGAGCGTGATGGGGCACGAGTTCGTCGGCGAGATCGTCGAGGCGGGCCCCGCGGTGCGGGCACACGCCGTCGGGGACCTCGTCGTCGGCGCCGACTTCACCGCGTGCGGAACCTGCTGGTGGTGCCGCCGCGGCGACCACTGGGAGTGCCCGCACCGGCGGTTCTTCGGCACCGGCGCCGCCTACGGCCCACCGCTCGCCGGCAGCCAGGCCGAGCTGGTGCGCGTCCCGTTCGCCGACACCGTGCTGCGCCCGGTCCCCGCCGGGATCGGCCTCGACGCCGCCGTCTTCCTCGGCGACACCCTCGCCACCGGCTACGCCGCCGTCCGGCGGGCACAGCTCACCCCCGGCGACACCGTCGTCGTCATCGGGGGCGGACCGGTCGGCCAGCTGACCAGCCTGACGGCCCAGGCGTGCGGTGCGGGCACCGTCGTCGTCGTCGAACCCGTCGCCGACCGCCGGTCGCTGGCCGCACGCGAAGGCGCGGTCGTCGCCGACCCCACCGCCGCCGACGAGACCGTGGCGCACCTGACCGACGGCCGCGGCGCCGACGCGGTGATCGACGCCGTCGGCGGCCCCCGCGGACTCGACACCGCGTTCTCGCTGGTCCGGCGCCGTGGCACGATCGTCTCCGTCGGCGTCCACACCGACGACGCGTTCGCGCTGCCCGTCGCGAGGGCGTTCGCCGACGAGCTCACCCTGCGCTTCGCGATCGGCGACCTCATGCGCGACGGGGAGGCGCTCGTCGCGCTCGTCGCCTCCGGGGTCCTCGACCCGGTCGTCGTCGCCACCGGCACCGTCCCGCTCGACGACGTCCCCGACGCGTACCGGGCGATGGCGCAGCGACGTACGCTCAAAACCCTGATCGCGACCTGACCGGGCCGGGGGGTGACATGACATCGGCCGAATCCCGGCAGCTCCCGGTCCCCCGGACCGTGAGCCGGCCCGGCCTCGCCGCCCTCATGGAGTCGATGCCCGCCGACATCGCGGCCGCGGCCGGGGACGTCGCCGCGCACGCGTCGCTGCTCATCGGCTCCCCGGTGACCGTCGCCGCCTGGGCCGAGAACGGCTGGCGCGCGCTCGCGGGTGCCGGGACCGGGCTGGCCGGGCTGCCTCCGGCCGGGCCGCCCGCCCGCCGCTCCGACCGGCGCGGGCTCGTCGCGCCCCCGGGCACGACCGTCGCGCTGTGCTGGGACCCGGACCTGCACGTCGACCCCGGCACCCGCGCGCTGCTCCGCCAGACCTGCGTGTGGCTCTCGCTCGCCCAGGCCGGTCTCGTGGCGGGCGGGCGCGTCGAGGACTCCGACGCCGAGGCGGAGGCCGTGCGCGAGGTCGTCGCCCAGCTGCTGAGCGCGCGCGACGTCGACCAGGCCCTGCACACCATCGCCGAACGCACCCTGCGGCTGCTCGACTCCGACATCTGCGGCGTCATGCTCCGCGAGGACGACGTCGTGCGGATGCGGGCGTGCGTCGGCAACCGCGTCGCCGAGACCGCACGGCTGCGGATGCACCGCGGCCAGGGCGTCGCCGGGCTGGTGTTCCTCACCGGAGAGCCCGCGAAGATCGACTCCTACCTCGACGACGAGACGATCAGCAACGACTTCATGTCGCTGGCCGAGAAGGAGGAGACCCGGTCGGCGCTGGCCGTGCCGATGCGGCTGCAGGGCGAGTTCGTCGGGGTGCTGGAGGTGTGGCGGCGCCGCCGGTCCACCTTCACCGACCGCGACGTCCGGCGCATGGTCACCCTCGCCGACTTCGCGACCGTCGCGATCGACAACGCCCGCCTGCACGACGAGCAGGCCGCCGCCAGGGCCGACGCCGAACGGGCCCGCGACGCCCTGCAGCACCAGGTGTCGGTGCTCGACCGCAGCTCACGGCTGCAGCACGACCTGCTCACGACGGTCGTCGAGGGCGGTGGGCTGCCCTCGATCGTGCGGAGCGTCGCCGCCGAGCTCGACTGCGAGATCGGCGTCTACGGCCCCGACGGGACGCTGCTCGCCTCCCACAGCGGGCGCCGCCTGGTGTCGTCGCTGCCCGCGACCGTCGGCCGGCCCGACCGGCGCCGCCGCGCCGCCGCCGGCCGCAGCTGGGTCCGGCCCGTCTACGCCGACGGCGACCACGTCGGGCAGGTCGTGCTGCTCCCCGGCGGCGGCCCCGACGAGATGATGGAAGCCACCGCCGGGCAGATCGCGATGGCCTGCTCGCTGGCGCTGCTGCGTGAACGCGCCGCCAGCCGCGCCCGCGCCGAGGCCATCGAACAGGTGCTGTGGGACCTGCTGCAGGGGCCCGTCGAGCACCGGCTGGCCGCCCGCACCCGCGCCCAGCAGCTCGGGCTCGCCCTCACCGGGGCCCTGCGCGTCGTCCACGGGCGCATCGAGAACGTCGAGGACCTCGCGGCGGAGCACGGCTGGGACACCTCCGGCACCGAGCGGCTGCGCCGGCAGGTGCTGCGCACCGTGCGCACCCTCGACGACGGCCGCGGGCTGGGCCTCGCGAGCCTGCGGGGTGACCTGCTCGTCGCGATCGCCTCCGACCTCGGTCGCGGCGAGGCGAAGGACCTGGTCAACGCGTTCTCCGCGGCCGTCCGCACGGAGTGGCCCGACCTGCGCCTGACCTGGGGCATCAGCCGCGAGCACCACGACGTCGTCGACCTGCCCGGCGCCTGGAACGAGGCGCGCACCGCGCTGTCGGCGGCGCGTCGGTTGGGTGGGGAGAACGCGTTCCTCTACGAGGAGCTCGGCATCGTCCGGCTGCTGCTGGGGTCCGGGGACGACCCCGACCTGCAGACCTTCATCGACGACGTCACCGGCCCGCTCGTCGCCTACGACCGCGACAACGACGGCGCCCTCATCCGGACCCTGCGGACGTTCTTCGACGCCGACTGCTCGCAACGCGTCGCGGCGGAGCGGCTGTTCGTGCACCACAAGACGTTGCGGTACCGGCTGGAACGGATCCGTCAGCTCACCGGGCTCGACCTGAGCCGCCACGAGGACCGGATGCGCGCCGACTTCGCGCTGCGGCTGCTGCAGGTCAACCAGACGGCGGGCGACGACGGCGCCGAACCCGGCTGACCCGCCCGGTTCAGTCGAGCGGGACGACCGCCTGCGCGATGACGCCCTCGGTCTGACCGTGGGGGCGCGGGATGACGTGCGCGGTGTAGAGCTCCCCGACGCGGGCGGCCGCGGCGGCGCCGGCGTCGACGGCGGCCTTGACCGCACCGACGTCGCCGCGCACCAGCACCGACACCTGCCCGTTGCGCAGCGTCCGGTAGCCCTCGACCTCGACGTTGGCGGACTTGACCATCGCGTCCGCGGCCTCGATCGCGCCCACCAGACCCCGGGTCTCGACCATCCCGAGCGCACCGCTGCCGGCCATCGTGGCTCCCTCCGCCGCTGCGTCCGACGGTAGCTCCTCCCCGCGGGCCACGACGCTGTCCCGCGGGGACAACGGGACGGGGCGCGGTTGTCCGTCCCGGAGATCCACCCCACGCCCCCGGACGTGTCGTGAGCGCTGCCGCCCCGCTCCGCCGACACGCCCGGGCCGACCACCGCGAGCGACCGTGTCGTGAGCGCGGGCTGCGCGCGCTGTCGACACGCTCGCTCGCCGACGTCGCCCCCCTTGCAGGCACGTCGCCCGCCGGCTGCACCCGCGGGCTGCACCCTGCGGGCTGGACCCACCGCCGGACGTGTCATGAGCGCGGTGCGGCCGCGCTGGTGACGCGCTCGGGGTGGACGGGTCCGCCCCCGCCGGTCCACCCGGACCGCGATGCGATGTGTCGCAACCTGCGACGGTCGGCCGACCCGGCACCGAACCCGTCCTAGCCTGGGGCGGTGGACCCCATCGGCGTCGAGGCGGCCGTCCAGCGGTTCCGGCGCTCAGGTGGCATCGCCCCTGCCTCCGGCGCCGTGCGCCCCGAGATTCTGGCGTCGTGGCTGCGCGCGGTCGACGCCGGCGCGCGGCTCGACGAGATCGGCGCCGGCTACGTCGGGCACGAGAGCGGCCAGTCCGCGGTCGCCGAGGCCGACGAGGTCTTCGCCGCGTTCTTCGCGCTCGACCCCCGCCCGCGCTGCTCGGTGGCGCTCGTCGACCACGACGGCGTGGTCCGCGTCCGCCACGACGGGGACCCGGTGCTGGCCTCGCTGCTCGACGGTGTGCTGCTCACGCCCGGTTTCCGCTATGCGGAGGCCGACGTCGGCACGACGGCCGCGGCGCTGCTCCCCGGCGCCGACGGCGTCGTGCGCGTCGACGGGCCCGAGCACCTGCACCCGTCGTTGGCCTGGCTGTCGGAGGCCGCGGCGGGGGTCCGCCGCGCCGACGGTGCGCCGCCGGACGCGGTGGTCGTGCTGCGCCATGTCGCCCACGCCGACGACGCCATGGCCACCGTCGCCGGGCTGCTGGCCGACCGGGTGGCGCAGGCCGTCGCCGACCGCGCGCACCGGCGCGGGCTGCTGGTCCACCGCGGCTTCACCGCGGCGCGCGAGGTCGGCGCGGAGTGGGTGCTCGCGACCGACGGCGACGTGCTGCTGACCTGCCCGGGCGTGCGCCGGCTCGGGCTCGACGACCAGCGCGCCCTGGCCGACCTCACGCTCGCCGCCGCCGTCCTGGGTGAGGCCGACACCGGTGAGCAGCACGTCGACCTGCCGTCCGGGCACTGCGCGGGGCTGACGGTGACACCGGTCGTCGACGGCGGGGTCGTCGTCGGCTGTGTCGTGGCGGGCGGGCCGATCGACCACGCGACCCGCGCGGCCGTCCCCGAGGCCGTCCGCCGCCAGGGCTCGCACGTCGCGCCGACGACGCGCCGTGACTACGCCGCGGACCTGCGCGGCGGCGAGCACTCCGCGCGGCTGCACGCCGAGGCCCGGATGCGCGCCAACCGCGAGCTGCTCAGCCCTTACCTGCGGGCGCGGCACGAGGTCGCCGCCGCCGTGGGGCGCCGCCGCCACCAGCTGCTGATCGGGGAGGCGGGTGTCGGCAAGCAGACCCTCGCGGTGCAGCAGTTCCGGCGGGCGCACCCGTCGGCGATGGTGCACGTCGTCGACTGCTCCCGGATCGGCGACTCGGCGGGCGGGCCGGACCCGCTCGACCGGGTCGCGCGCGAGCCCGGCGACCGCCCGCGGCTGCTCGTCCTGCGCCAGATGAACCTGCTCTCACCGGTCGCCGCCCGCCGTCTGGACGAGTCGCTGCGCACGCTGGTCGCGATGCCGGATCCGCTGGTGGTGGCGGGGTGCATCGACACCGCGTCGGCCGACGCGACCCGCCCCTACGGGCTGCTGCTGCGGCATTTCCACGAGACCGTCCGGGTGCCGGCGCTGCGTTACCGGGCCGACGAGCTGGGCGACATCGCGTTGTCGATCCTGCACGGCCTCGCGGGTGGGCGGTCTCTGACGTTGAGTCTGCAGGTCGTGCGGGTGCTCGAGGGCTACGCGTGGCCGGGCAACGTCCGCGAGCTGGAGGACGTGCTGCGTTACGTGGTGGCGCGCAAGCCGGTCGGGGTGATCCAGGCGCCGGACCTGCCGCCGTCGTGCTTCGCGCACCGGGCGCCGCGGATGTCGATGCTCGAGGCCGCCCAGTGCGACGTGATCATCCAGGCGCTGTACGAGGCCCGCGGCAACCGCTACAAGGCGGCCGAGATGCTCGGCATCGCCCGCTCGTCGCTGTACCGCAAGATCGACGCCTTCGGCATCTCCTACATCGGTTGAGTGTCCCGCTCCCGGGTCACCGCGCCCGTCCGCGGTCGCGCGGGGCCCGGGGATGGTCCCAGAACGAGACAGTGGTCCGTGGTCCCACGTCACTAGCGTCGGTGACGCCGGCGCCCACGGCGACCCTCGACCCACGGAGTGAACAGATGAAGGCACTTGTTTACCACGGCCCCGACGACAAGGCCTGGGAGGACGTTCCCGACGCGGCGGTCCAGGACCCGACCGACGTCGTGGTGCGGGTCGACACGACCACGATCTGCGGTACCGACCTGCACATCCTGCAGG
>NZ_JBFWOY010000010.1:0-165580 GCF_050250275.1 Pseudonocardia sp. | reverse complement strand
GGCAGCACCGTCTGCCCCGGGGTCTCGCCTTGCCGCTCGGGCCCGCCGTCACGTGACGGCGCGTCCGGCCGGCCGGGTGCCTGCTCCCGCACGTGCTCCAGTACGTGGTCCACCGTCGCCTCCGCCTCCGTGTCGTCCTCCGTGTCGTCCCCGTCCACCCGCACCAGCACCGGACGAACCCGCGCCCGCGAGGTCACTTCGGCACCCGCACGAGGTCCCACACGCCCGGCCCCGCCCGCATCCGCAGCACGAACTCGGTCTCCGGCGCGTGCGGCTCCTCCGCCGACCGGGCCGTGACCCGCCAGCACCGCAACCGGTCGCCGCCGATCGGCATCGGCGACGGGAACGGCCACGGCGACTCCTCGATCCAGCGCTCCCGCACATCGGTGACGAGGTAGCGCGGCCCGCGCCGCACGGGCCTGCGCGAGAACTCGACGGGCTCGCCGTCCTGCCAGCGGACCTGGATCGGCATCGGCTGGCGCGGGCCGAACACCCGGCTGAACCCGCTCATCCGGACCCGCCCCACGCCGTACCCGACGCCGTCCCCACCGGCCTGCCCCTGCTCGTCCCCGACGGTGCCCGCACCTCGACCACGCTCCTCACGACCCCTCACGGGCCGCGCCGCCGGCGAGCGCTTCCCTTCGCTCGCCGGCCGGCACGACCCGGCAATCATATCGAACACATGTTCGATCGTTCCAGTAGAGTCGCCACCTCCGGTCGCGTCAAGTCGGACTGCCCGCCCCTGCACGATCGCGGGGGGACGTGATGAGATGTCGCGGTGCACGGCCCGGACCGCCCGCCCTCGCCGCACCCCTGTCGGGTGCGGCCGGCCGCCACGCGCGCGGCCGCACGCCGGACCGCCGGCCCCACGACACCACCCCCCGCACCGGCCCGAACCACCCCGGCACCGGCCGCGCGGCGCCCGGCCCCGCAGCGCCCGACCCCGCAGCGCCCGGCCCCGCAGCGCCCGACCCCGCAGCGCCCGGCCCCGCAGCGCCCGACCCCGCAGCGCCCGACCGGCCCGGGACACCGCCCACACCCGGATCGGGCCCCGCGATGACCGCCGCCCCACCGCGGCACCGTCTCGTCCAGTTCGGACCGGTCGAGTTCGCGGCACGGGTCGACGAGGCGCTCGCCGTCTACGTCGCGGCGATGGGCTACCCGCGCAGCACCGCCCGGCAGCGCCGCAGCCTGTGGCTCGACCACGGCCGCCGGCCGGGATGGCGGGCGGTGGGCTGGCTCGACGCGACGGGCGCGCTCGTCGGCGTCGCCTACGGCTACTCCGGCGGCGCCGGCCAGTGGTGGTACGACGAGGTGCGCCGCGGCCTGCACGACGACCCGGCGGCCTCGTCGTGGCTGTCGGACTACCTCGAGCTGACCGAGCTGCACGTCCGGCCGGACGCGCAGGGCGCGCGGCTCGGCGAGGGCCTGCTGCGGGCGTTGCTCACCGACACCGGGCACAGCCGGGTCCTGCTGTCGACGCCGGAGTACGGCGAGCGTCAGCCGGGCCGGGCGTGGCGGCTCTACCGCCGCACGGGGTTCGTCGACGTGCTGCGCCACCACCGGTTCACCGGTGACGCGCGTCCGTTCGCGGTCCTGGGCCGCAGCCTGCCGCTGGACCCGCCGGACACCGGCGCGTCGCCGGGGCGTCCCGGCTGACGTCGCGGGACACGGCGACCCGCCGTCACGGCGCGTCGGTACGCCGATGGCACGATGGCCGCATGCAGTCCCCGCCCGTCGCAGGCGTCCGCTCCAACCGCCGCCGCGTGCTCGCCGTCGTGCTGATGGCGCTGCTCGTGCTCGGGGCCCTCGGCGGGTGCGCCCGGGTGCGGGCGGCCCTGGCCCTGCAGCCCGACGACACCGTCACCGGGGAGATCGTCGTCGCGACGCCGCAGACCTCGCCGGACGACCGCGGCCCGGCCCTGACCCTGCCGGAGGACATCCGCGACGAGATCGACGTCTCGGAGTACCGGCAGGACGGCTACACCGGTTCGCTGCTGCGGTTCTCGGGCCTGTCGTTCGAGCAGGTGTCGCAGCTGGTCGGGGTCGCGGGCCCGGCGGGGCAGCAGCGCACGGAGCTGACGCTGCGCCGGGCGGGCAACCGGGTCCTGGTCGCCGGCAAGGTGGACCTGACGTCGATCCCGGTCGACAGGGCGGACTTCCAGCTCAAGATCAGCGTGCCCGGCGAGGTGCTGGACACCAACGGCGACACCGACTCCGGCACCATCAGCTGGACGTTCACCCCGGGCCAGGTGGGTGACGTGCGGGCGTCGGTGGCCTACGACGACCCGAACGCCCCGTCGGCGACGGCGTGGACGGTCGGGCTCGGTCTGGTGGTGCTGGCGGCGGCGCTGGGCGTGGTCCGGCTGGCTCACCGCACCCGCAACCCTCCGGTGCCGCCACCCGGTCGCTGACCGGGACGGCCTCAGCGCCCCGACGCGAGTCCGAGGCGCCCGACGAGCTCCACGGTGGCCGGGGAGCGGTTGAGCGTGTAGAAGTGCAGCCCCCGGACCCCCTCGGCGAGGAGCTTCTCGCACAGCTCGGCGGTCGCGTCCATGCCCGCGGCGCGGAACGCGGCGGGGTCGTCGGCGAACGGGTCGAGCCGGGACACGAGGTCCGGGGGCAGCGGTGCACCCGACAGCTCGGGGCCGCGGTGCAGGGTGCGGACGGTGGTCAGCGGCATGATCCCGGGCAGCAGGGGGACGTGGCAGCCCGCGGCGTCGAGCCGGTCGCGCAGCCGCAGGAACCCTTCGGGTTCGAGGAACAGCTGTGTGATGGCGAAGTCGGCGCCGGCCCGGATCTTCGCGACGAGGCGGTCGAAGTCGCTGTCGGCGTCGGTGGAGCGCGGGTGTCCGTAGGGGAAGGCGGCGACGCCGACGCAGAAGTCGCCGAGGCTGCGGACCATGGTGACGAGCTCGTCGGCGTAGGTGAGGCCGTCGGCGTGCGGGGTCCACTCGCCCAGCGGGTCACCGGGAGGGTCGCCACGGACGGCGAGCACGTTGCGCACGCCCGCGGCCGCGTAGGACCCGATGACGTGGCGCAGCTCGGCGCGGGAGTGGGAGACGGCGGTGAGGTGCGCCATCGGGACGAGCGTCGTGTCGGAGGCGATGCACTCGGTGGTGCGGATCGTGCGGTCGCGGCTGGACCCCCCGGCTCCGTAGGTGACGGAGACGAAGGCCGGGTCGAGCGGTTCGAGACGGCGGATGGCGCTCCACAGCTGGGCCTCGCCCGCAGCGTCCTTGGGCGGGAAGAACTCCACGGAGAACACAGGGCGGTCGACGTCGAGCCGCTCGGTGACCGTCGCGCGCGGAGGCAGGCTGCTGCTCACCCGGCCCAGCGTACGGCCAGGGCCGCGGCGGCCCGTCCCCCTGTGCGGGGAGTGGCCGGGGACGTGCCACCCCGGGGCGGTCGAGTCCGATCGGTCCGGATCGTCCGGTGCGCGCCGGCGCGCCGAGCGGTGGTCCCGCCGATAGTCTCGGCTCGTGCCCATGACGAACGCGAGCGGGCGGGGACCGGGCTGATGTCCCGCTCCGGCGCCGCCGACCTCGACCTGACCCGCCCTCCGGTGACGTGCACCGACGCCCCGGCCGTCCACATGGATCCGCGGCCGGCCCTCGCCCGCACGGATGCCGACGTCCCCGCCGCGGTGGAGCGCGAGCTCGCGGTGTGCCTGGCCGAGCGCCGCCGTGACGCGGCGGCGGTCGCGCCCGAGGTGGACGGCGCCGTCGAGGTGCTGGAGCGTTTCGTGCTGGGCGGCGGGAAACGGATCCGGCCGACGTTCGCCTGGTGGGGCTGGCGGGGTGCGGGCGGCGACCCGGACCGGGCGGGCGCGGTGCTGCGCGCGGTGAGCGCGTTGGAGCTGCTGCAGGCGTGCGCGCTCGTGCACGACGACTTCATCGACGCCTCCGCGACCCGCCGTGGCTGTCCGACGGTGCACGTGGAGTTCGCGGGGCGGCATCGCGACGAGGGGTGGACGGGCGACTCCGAGCGGTTCGGGGCGGCGGCGGCGGTCCTGCTGGGCGATCTGGCGCTGGCGTGGGCCGACGACATGCTGCAGGGCTGCGGGCTCGACGCGGCGGCCCTGGCGCGGGCGGGCGAGCCGTGGCGGGCGATGCGCACGGAGGTGCTGGCCGGTCAGTACCTCGACGTCCTCGCGCAGGCCCGGGCCGACACGACGAGTGCGTCGGCGATGCGGGTCAACCGGTTCAAGACGGCCGCCTACACGGTGGAGCGGCCGTTGCACATCGGCGCGGCCCTCGCGGGGGCCGACGCGGAGCTGACCGACGCCTACCGCCGTTTCGGTGCCGATGTCGGGGTCGCCTTCCAGCTGCGCGACGACATGCTCGGCGTATTCGGCGACCCGGAGGTCACGGGCAAGCCGGCGGGTGACGACCTGCGCGAGGGCAAGCGGACGCTGCTCGTCGCGCTGGCCCTGGAGCGGGCGGGCGAGCGCGGCGACGCGGCGGCCGCGCAGGTGGTCACGCGGGCGCTGGGCGATCCGGAGCTCGACGACGCCGGGGTCGACCGGGTCCGGCAGGTGCTGGTCGACCTGGGTGCGACCGACGCCGTGGAGGACCGGATCGCGACGTTGACGACGTCGGCACTGGACGCCCTGGCCGGCGCCGACGTGGCGGAGCCGGCCGCGGCGATGCTCGCCGACCTCGCCGACCGCGCGACCCGCCGCCGCCGGTGACCCCCCGTACGCTGCCCGGCCCGTCCGATCACGTGGTGGTCGTGGGCGCGGGCCTGTCGGGCCTGTGCTCGGCGCTGCACCTGCTGGGTGCGGGCCGGGAGGTGACGGTCGTCGAGCGCGGCACCGGCCCCGGGGGCCGGGCGGGTGCGCTCGACCTGGAGGGCCCGTCGGGCACGTTCCGGGTGGACACGGGCCCGACCGTGCTGACGATGCCGGAGCTGTTCGACGAGGCGTTCGCCGCCGTCGGGGAACGGCTGGCCGACCGGCTCGACCTGGTCCCGCTCGACCCGGCGTACCGGGCCCGGTTCGCCGACGGCTCGGCCATCGACGTCCACACCGACGGCGAGGCGATGGAGGCCGAGGTGCGCCGCGTGTGCGGGCCCGGGGCGGCGGCGGGCTACCGCGACCTGCGGGCGTGGCTGACCCGGCTGTACCGGGCGGAGATCGACACGTTCATCGGCGCGAACCTGGACTCGCCGCTGGACCTGCTCGTGCCGGATCTGGCGCGGCTGGTGGCGGCGGGCGGTTTCGGCCGGCTCGGCCCGCAGGTGGCGCGACGGATCCCCGACGAGCGGTTGCGCCGCATCTTCTCCTTCCAGTCGCTGTACGCGGGGGTGGCCCCGCGGCACGCGCTGGGCGCCTACGGCGTGATCGCCTACATGGACACGGTCGCGGGGGTGTGGTTCCCGCGCGGCGGGATGCGCGCGCTGGGCGCGGCGCTGGCCGGCGCGGTGACGTCGGCGGGCGGGCGGATCCTGTACGGGCGGACGGTGACCGGGTTGGACCGGCGTTCGGGCCGGGTGGGGGCGGTGCGTCACCGCGCGAGCGACGGCAGCGGTGGCGACCTCGACCGGCTGGTCTGCGATGCGGTGGTGCTCACCCCCGACCTGCCGGTCGTGCACCGGCTGCTGGGCCGCCGGCCGCGGCGGCCGGTGCCGCTGCGCTGGTCGCCGAGCGCGGTCGTGCTGCACGCGGGGCTGGACCGTCGTCTCGACGCGTCGCCCGACACGGCTGCGCACCACACGATCTCGTTCGGCGCGGCGTGGGACGAGACGTTCGCCGAGGTCATCGACCGGGGCCGGCTGATGAGCGACCCGTCGCTGCTGGTGACGCGACCGACCGCGACCGACGCAGGTCTCGCCCCGGAGGGCGGGGATCTGCTGTTCGTGCTGGCGCCGTGCCCGAACACGGTGTCGTCGTCGATCGACTGGCCCCGCGTGGGTCCGGCGTACCGCGACGAGCTCCTCGGCGTCCTGGCCGACCGTGGCTGGGGCGACCTGTCGGGGTCGATCGAGGTCTCGCGGCTGGTCACACCGGCCGACTGGGCCGCGCAGGGGCTCGGCGCGGGGACACCGTTCTCGCTGGCCCACACGCTGGCGCAGACGGGCCCGTTCCGGCCGCGCAACCTGGTGCGCGGGCTGGACAACGTCGTGCTGGCCGGCTGCGGGACGACGCCGGGTGTGGGCATCCCGCCGGTGGTGCTGTCGGGACGGCTCGCCGCGGAGCGGATCACCGGGCCGTCGCCGCGCCGCCGCGCGGCCGGCCGGGCGCCGCGGTCGGGGGGCCCCGGGGAGCGGGACCGCAGGGTCCCGGCACGGTCCTGACGGCGGGCGTGCGAGCATGGTCGCCGACATGACCGCCCAGCCCTCCACCCCGGTCCCCCGGCCGGCGGCGCCCGAGCCGACGACATCGGAATCGGTGTCGTCGGCCGAGCCGACGGTGGGTCCGGCCGCGGCGGACCCGGCCGCGACGCTCCCGGAGACGACCTCGCAGACCACCGCTGAGCCGCCCCGCGGGTCCTCGTCGCAGGTGAGCGCGACGGTCGCCCCCGACGGTCACGAACCCGCACCGGCGACGCGCCGCTCACGCTTCGGCGACCCGCCCCGCGGCCCGTTGCTGATGGGCCTGGGCGCCTCGCTGCTGATGCTCGTCGGCGGCTTCGGCGCGGGCGGCACCCTGATCCGCGATCCCTGGCTGACCAACTCCCCCGTCGGGTTCTGGCGCTACGGCCACGGCTCCGAGATCGCGACGGCGCTCGTCTACCTCGGCGTCGTCCTGTTGGCGTGGGCGTGGATCCGGCTGGGTCGCGAGGTCCTCGCCGGCCGCGTGGGTGGGCGCGCGGTGTTGTCCACCGCGGTCGTCTGGCTGATTCCGATGCTGGTCACGCCGCCGCTGTTCACCCGCGACGTCTTCAGCTACCTGGCGCAGGGCGCGCTGCCGCTGCACGGCTTCGACCCGTACGCGGTGGGGCCGGACGTGATGCCGGGCGTCTTCACCGACAACGTGCACTTCTTCTGGCAGGACACCCCGGCGCCCTACGGGCCGCTGTTCATCCTGATGGCCAAGGGCACCGCGGCGCTCGCGGGCAACAACATCATCCTCGGCGTCATCCTGATGAGGCTGGTGCTGTGCCTGGGGTTGGTGCTGCTGGTCTGGGCGCTCCCGGAGCTCACCCGCCGCATGGGCGGCAAGGTGCCGGTGGCGCTGTGGGTCGCGGTCGCCAACCCGCTGATGGTGATCCACATGGTCGGCGGCGGCCACAACGACCTGCTGGTCATGGGCCTGCTGGCCGTCGGCGGCCTGTACGCGCTGCGGGGGAAGTGCCTGCTCGCGATCGTGATCGTCAGTGCCGCGATGGCCGTCAAGGCCAGCGCCGCGGTCGCGCTCCCGTTCGTCGTGCTGATCTGGGCGATGCAGATGCCCGGCTCGACGCGCACGGTCCGCATCGTCAAGGCGATCGGCGCCGGCATCGGCGTGTTCGTCGTGACGTTCGGCCTGATCAGCGTCGCCGCGGGGGTCGGGCTGGGCTGGTTGCCCGCGCTGTCGGCGCCGTCGATGATCGTCAACTGGCTGTCCTGGCCGACGGGCGCGGGTGAGCTGGTGCACTGGCTGGTCAACCTGGTCTTCCCGGTGCCCAAGCAGCCGTTCATCAACGTCGCGCGGATCGTGGGCGCGGCGCTGCTGGTGTGGATCGCGGTGAAGCAGTGGCTCGCGGCCCGCGACGGCGGTCCGGACGCGCTGCGCCGGGCGGGCATCGTCCTGCTCGCGGTCGCGGTCCTGTCCCCCGCGACGCTGCCGTGGTACCTCAGCTGGGGCATCGCGTTCCTGGCGATGGCGCCGTGGTCGCGCAAGCACCTGTCGTGGCTGGTCGCGGGATCGTTGTGGCTGGTGATCGTCTACTACCCCAACGGCGAGGACGCACTCTACAACTGGGGTTACCTCGCGGTCTGCGCGCTCGGCTGCCTGCTCGCGGCCTGGTCGCTGCACAACCCCGACCCGCTCCGCCTGCGCCGGCGCACGCCGGCGCCGGTGGCGCAGCGGACCGGCGATCCCGTGGCGGCGGCCGGTGCCGGGCAGCGGCCGCGCTGAGCTCGACGCCGCAGGCCTGGACGATCCGGACCTGCGCGCCGGGTACGCGGCGTGCCGTGCCCTGCACGCCACGCACGGGCGCACGTACTTCCTGGCGACGCGGCTGCTGCCCGCCGGGCGCCGGCCCGCGGTGCACGCCCTGTACGGGTTCGCCCGGTTCGCCGACGAGATCGTCGACGACCTGTCCGACGGCCGCTCCGCCGGTGACCGGGCGGCGGGCATCGACGCGCTCGGGCGGGCACTCGACGCCGCACTGGCCCCCGGCGCGGGGCCCGCGGCCGTCGTCGGACGCGGCGACGCCGGGCCCGTGCTCGCCGCCGTCGCCGACACCGCGCGCCGCTACGACATCGACCCGGTGCACTTCCGTGACTTCCTGACGTCGATGCGGATGGACACCGAGGTCACCGAGTACCCGACCTACGACGACCTCGCACGCTACATGCACGGATCGGCCGCGGTGATCGGGCTGCAGATGGTGCCGATCCTGGGCACGGTCGTCCCCCGCGAGGAGGCCGAGCCGCACGCCGCCGCACTGGGTGTCGCGTTCCAGCTGACCAATTTCCTGCGCGACGTCGGCGACGACCTCGACCGCGGCCGCGTCTACCTGCCCGCCGACGAGCTGGCCGCGTTCGGTGTCGACCGCGACCTGCTGGAGTGGTGCCGCCGCCGGCGCGCCCGCGACCCGCGGGTCCGGGCCGCGCTCGCGCACCTGGTCGCGCGGACCCGCGCGGTGTACCGGCGCGCGGCGCCCGGGATCGGGATGCTCGAACCGGTGTCACGGACGTGCATCGGCGCGGCCGCCACCCTGTACGGGGGAATCCTCGACCGGGTCGCCGACGCCGGCTACGACGCCGTGCTGCACCAGCGGGTCCGCGTCGGGACGGCGCGACGCGCGGGCGTCGCGCTCCCGGGTCTGGTCAGGGCAGTGGCGGCGCGGACCTCGGTCCGCGCCGCCGGAACCGCCGGTCGGGTCAGAACGCCATCGCCTGCGCGCGACGCTTGACCTCCTTGTGCCGCTTGGCCTTCAGGGCGGCGACGGGTGTGCCGGGCAGGGAGTCGTCGTCGGCGAACAGCCAGCGCAGGATGTCGTCGTCGGAGTAGCCGCCGTCGCGCAGCACCGTGATGGTGCCGCTGAGGCCCTTGACGATCCCGTGCTCGTCGTCGAGGAAGTCCGCGGGGACCACCGTGGCCCCGTCGCGGCGCAGCGACAACAGCTGCCCGTCGCGCACGAGCTGGTGCACGCGGGAGACGGGGACGGACAACGACTGCGCGACGTCGGCGACCGGGAGGGTCACGACGTCGTCGGAGAGCACCGCGGGGGTGCCCGACCTGTCGGTCACAGTCCGGCCTCGCCGGATGCGCGGCCGGCCGTTCGCTCAGCCATGCCGTGTCGTCGGTTCATTGGTCGGCGCTCACTCACAGCCCGACACCATGCCATAACACCCACCGTGACGGGCAGGGTCCGACCGGACGGTACCGTCGGGGGGTGAACGCCCCGACCGGATTCGCAGGTGCGCTGCTGGACGCGCGCTACCGCGTCGGAGGGGTCATCGCCCGGGGCGGCATGTCGACGGTCTATCACGGCCTCGACACGCGGCTGGACCGTCCCGTCGCGATCAAGGTGATGGACGGCGCGATGGCGGCCGACCCGGCGTTCCGGAACCGGTTCGAGCGTGAGGCCCGGTTGGCGGCCCGGATCGACCACCCGGCCGTGGTCGACGTGCACGACCAGGGCGACGGCCCCGACGGCGCGCTGTTCCTGGTCATGGAGCTGGTGCAGGGCGGCACGCTGCGCGACGTGCTGCGGGTGCGGGGCGCGGTCGGCGTGCCGACGGCGTTCGCGGTGATGGAGCCGGTGCTGGCGGGGCTGGCCGAGGCCCACCGCCTCGGCATGGTGCACCGCGACGTGAAGCCGGAGAACGTGCTGATCTCGGAGAACGGCGAGGTGAAGGTCGCCGACTTCGGGCTGGTCACCGCGGCCGCCCAGAGCGGCGCGAGCCACGCCGGCATGATCATGGGCACACTCGCCTACCTGTCCCCCGAACAGGTGGCCAGCGGCGCGGCCGACGCCCGCAGCGACGTCTACTCCGCCGGGATCGTGCTCTACGAGCTGCTCACCGGCACGCCGCCCTACGTCGCCGACGTCGCGATCACGGTGGCGCTGCGCCACGTCAACGAGGACGTCCCGGCCCCGTCGCTGGTGGCGGGCGAGGTCCCCCCGGAGCTCGACGAGCTGGTCCTGGCCGCCACCCGGCGCGACCCGGCGGCCCGCCCACCCGACGCGGGCGCGTTCCTGGCGGCGCTGCGGGCGGTCCGCGACCGGCTCGGCGTGCCACGGGTCCCGGTGCGCCCACCGGTGCGGCCGGTCGAGGAGCAGCTGACGGTCCCCGCGGCCCGGCCGGCCGGGCCGGGCGGTACCCGCACGATGGAACGTCCCCCGGTGGCCGACCCGTTCGCACCCGACGCCGCCCCGCCGGCGCCGCCGGCCCACCACGCGGCCCGCAGGCGCAGCAGGCGCTGGCTGGCGTTGTGGATCGCGGTCGTGCTGGTCCTCGGGCTCGCGGTGGCGGGCACGGCGTGGTGGCTGGGCTCGGGGCGGTGGACGGCGATGCCGTCGGTCGTCGGGCTAGACCGGCCGGCGGCGGAGAGGCTGCTGGCCGACTCCGACCTCGTGGTGACGGTGAGCGAGCAGCATCACGACTCCATCGCCGCGAACGTGGTCGCGCAGGCCGACCCGGCGGCGCAGTCGCGGCTGCTGCGGGGCGCGCACGTGACGTTGACGGTGTCGAGCGGACGGCCCGTGGTGCCGGCGGTGGCGCCGGGTGCGGCGGTCGCGGCGGCGGAGCAGCAGCTGCGCGACAACGACCTCACCCCGGTCCGCTCGGTCGCGGCCACCGAGTTCAGCGACCGTGTCCCGGAGGGCGCGGTCCTGCGCACCGACCCGGTGGCGGGCACGGCGCTGCCCATCGGCGCGCCCGTCACCCTGGTGCTGAGCAAGGGCGAGCAGCCGAAGACCGTCGAGGTCCCCTACGTCGTCGGGATGCGGGTCAAGCAGGCCACGCAGGCGCTGCGTGAGGCGGGGTTCGACGTCGAGACCGAGTCCGACTTCCCCTTCGGCAACCGCGACAACGGTCGCGTCGTGGCGCAGTACCCCGACGCCGGCGAGTCGCTGCCGCGGGGCACCACGATCACCCTGACGGTCTTCTGACCGTCAGCCGCGCAGCATCTCCGCCACGAGGAACGCCAGCTCCAGGGACTGCTGGGTGTTGAGCCGCGGGTCGCACGCCGTCTCGTAGCGGCCCGACAGGTCGGCGTCGGAGATCTCCTGCGCCCCGCCCAGGCACTCGGTGACGTCCTCACCGGTGACCTCGACGTGGATGCCGCCCGGGTGCGTGCCCAGGGCACGGTGCACCTCGAAGAAACCCTGCACCTCGTCGACGATCCGGTCGAAGTGGCGCGTCTTGTAACCGGTGGTGGACTCGTGGGTGTTGCCGTGCATCGGGTCGCACTGCCAGATGACCTTGTGCCCCGACGCCGTGACCTTCTCGACAATGGGGGCGAGCACGTCGCGCACCTTGCCGTTGCCCATCCGGCTGACCAGCGTGAGCCGGCCGGGAACCCCGTGGGGGTCGAGCCGCTCGACGTACTCGACGGCCTGCTCCGGGGTCGTCGTCGGGCCGATCTTGAGCCCGATCGGGTTGGCCAGCAGCTCGAACAGGGCGACGTGGGCGCCGTCGAGCTGGCGGGTCCGCTCGCCGATCCACACGAAGTGCGCCGACAGGTCGTAGAGCTTCGGGCTCCCCCCGCGGGTGTCGAGGCGCAGCATGGCCCGCTCGTAGTCCATGAGCAGCGCCTCGTGCGAGGCGTAGAACTCGGTGGTGTGCATGCGGTAGTCCTCGACGCCGCACGCGTCCATGAACTGCAGCGCCCGGCCGATCTCGCCGGCGAGCGCCTCGTAGCGCTCCCCCGCGGGCGAGGTGCGGACGAAGTCCTTGTTCCAGTCGTGGACCATCGTCAGGTCGGCCATGCCGGTGGCCGTGAGCGCGCGGACGAGGTTCATCGCGGCGCTGGCGTTGGCGTAGGCGCGGACCATGCGCGACGGGTCGGGGATGCGCGCGACCGGGTCGGCGACGATGGAGTTGACGATGTCGCCGCGGTAGGAGGGCAGACCCAGCGCGTCGGTCGGGCTGCTGCGCGGCTTGGCGTACTGCCCGGCGATCCGGCCCAGCTTCACCACGGGCAGCGACGCTCCGTAGGTGAGGACGATGGCCATCTGCAGCAGCGTGCGGATGGTGGCGCGGATGTGCGGCTCGGTGTTGTCGACGAACGTCTCCGCGCAGTCGCCGCCCTGCAGCAGGAACGCGCGCCCGTTGGCGACGTCGGCGAGCCGCTCGTGGAGCCGGTCGACCTCCGCGGGCAGGGTGACGGGCGGGACGCTCTCCAGGACGGTGCGCACGTGCGCGACCTGCTCGGCGTCGGGCCAGTCGGGCTGCTGGGCCGCGGGACGCGCCAGCGCGTCGTCGAGGCGGGCGCGCAGGTCCGCGGGCAGCGGCGGCAGCTCGGGCAGGACTTCGACAGGGGCGTCGACCGACCAGTTCACACCGTCAGGTTAGGCCGTCGCGGAACATGCTCGCCGCGCGGCCCGACAGGGCTCCGACGGCCGTTCGGGGGGCGGGCGCCGCGGGGCGGCTGGGCCGTCCGGAGGCCGCCGTCACCCGATCGGACCGATTCCACATCGGACTCGCGGTGTACTCCCCCCGCATGGCAACTCTCCTCTGGATCCTCGCGGTCATCCTGGTCGTCGCCGGCATCGTCGCGATCGTGCGGCGCCAGCTGCTGTGGGGCATCGTGCTGATCGTCGTCGGACTGCTCGTCGGCCCGGGCGGGGTGAGCATCTTCACCTGACGGGCGGTCGGCGGTCGCGGCTCAGCGGGCCGCGACCGCCGACTCGATGGCCTCCCAGCGCCGGACGTTGAGCCGGGCGTCGGCCAGCGCGTCGTGGGCGTCCGACGACGGCGGCGGCAGCGGTGGCCGCCCGGCGTCCTCCCAGCGCTGGCGCAGCTCCCGGGTGAACCGGGGCAGGGCCCGCGGCAGGGCCGGCATCGCGCCCCACAGCTGGCACAGCGCGACGTGGTCGTAGGCGGCGATCCACGCCCACAGCTCGACCTCGCCCGGCGCGCCGGTCAGGAACGCCAGCAGGTCCGAGCGGATCGCGGCACGGGAGCGCCACGCCTTGTCCGCCGGCGACGGCAGCTTCGGCAGCACGTTGGCGCGCACCCACGCCCCCGCCCGGCCCGGGTCGAACTCCGTGGACACGGCGTAGAACTCGCGCCCGTCCTCCCCCACGACACCGATCGACACCAGGT
This sequence comes from Pseudonocardia sp., assembly GCF_050250275.1. GTDB lineage: Bacteria > Actinomycetota > Actinomycetes > Mycobacteriales > Pseudonocardiaceae > Pseudonocardia. The sequence continues at coordinate 152,152 of NZ_JBFWOY010000010.1, read as the reverse complement.
CGATCGTCGTGCCGTCCTCGATGAACTCGCAGTCGTAGAAGAACCGCATTCCGTTCCGTTCTGGCTGGTCTCGTGCGCCCGCGCTCCGGGCCGCCGACGAGGGTACGGACCCACGCGGGCTCGTGCCCCGCCCGGCCGGTCCCGGACCCGATCCCCGCAGCTCATCGCGCTGCGGGCGATGCGCGTGCGTCGGCAGGCAGGTCGGCGAGCACGTAGTCGAGCAGGTCGCGACCGTGGTCGGAGGCGACGACGACGTCGTCGGCGGCGATCCGGACCCGGTGCAACGACTGCATGCGCAGCACGTCCCCGTCGGCCCGGGAGTTGGGGAAGATCCCCGAGTAGGACACCCCGAGCTCCTCGAGGTGGTCGGCGACCAGCGCGGTCGCCGGGTCGTCGAGGGGCAGGTCGAGGTAGACCGCGTCGACGCCGCGGCGGTGGAACAGGTGGTGCCGCTCGGCGCGCACGACGTCGCCCAGGTCGGCGCCGGGGGCGGTCACGGTGAGGATCGCGATGGCGTGGTCGGCCTCGATGTCGACGTGCAGGGTGCTGCGGGCGCGGAGCACGGCGTCGCCGGGTGGCCGCGCCGGCGTGCCGCGCAGGTCGCAGACCTCCAGCGTGCGGGTCACGACGGGCAGGTGCCGCTCGGGCGCGTACACGTCGCGGGCGCTGCCGTCACCGAGCTTGGTGTAGAAGAACGCCGCCGAGCGGCGCCGGCGCCGGGCGTCGAGCGCCGCGTCGTTGGCGACCGATGCCGGGATCCAGCCGAGCAGGAACCCGGTCTCGTGTGCGCCGACGGCGATGTTGGCGCGCTCGCTGTACGGGTGCGCGGCCGTGACCTCGGAGTACATGCCGCGCAGCCCCGCACCGCGGGCCCAGTCCATGAGAAAGCGCTTGGTGCGGGTGAACACGTGGTGCCCGCGCGCCGCCGGCAGGGTCACGGCCTGGCCGGAGTGGGCGACGAGGTCACCGGTGGTGGCGAGGCTCATGCCCATGTGGCACAGCAGCTTTCCGGTCGCGGACTCGGCCACGACCGAGACGTAGCGGCCCTCGGCGAGGCGGGCGGCGACCTCGTGGGCGTCGTAGACCCAGCGGACGTCGTAGCTGTCGCCGTAGACGGCCGAGATCAACGAGGTGAGCACGTGACCCTCGTGCGGGCCCAGCAACCGGAACGAGACGCCGTCGGGCGCCGCGTCGCCGGCGGGGGCGGTCATCCGGCCTTGGTGCCCGGCACGCGGTCGGCCGCCTCGGCGGCCGCCTTCTCCTTGACCGAGGCCGCGTAGAGGTCGACGTAGGTCTGCCCGGACAGCTCCATGAGCGAGTACATGATCTCGTCGGTCATCGAGCGTTCGATGAACCGGTCGCCCGCCATGCCGGCGTAGCGCGAGAAGTCGAGCGGCTCCCCCACCTTGATGTGCACGTGGTGGGGCTTCCACATGCGGGAGCCGATCGGGTTGACCTTGTCGGTGCCGATCATCGCGACCGGGACGACGGGCACGCCCGCCTCGAGCGCCATCCGCGCGACACCGGTCTTGCCCTTGTAGAGCCGGCCGTCGGGCGAGCGGGTGCCCTCGGGGTAGATGCCCAGCAGCGTGCCCGCGCGCAGCAGCCGCACCGCGGTGTCCATGGCGTCCTGGGCGGCGGAGCCACCGGAGCGGTCGACCGGGACCTGGCCGACCCCGGTGAAGAACTGCTTCTTCAGGAAACCGAGGACGCCGGGCTCGGTGAAGTACTCCCGTTTGGCGAGGAACGTGATGCGTCGCGGCACGAGCAGCGGCAGGAAGAAGGAGTCGACGACGGCGAGGTGGTTGCTCGCGAGGATCGCGCCACCGCGCTCCGGCACGTTCTCCAGGCCCTCGATCGTGGGCCGGCACAGCAACCGCATCAGCGGCCCGAGCAGCACGAACTTCGACCACCAGTACAACACCGGGGCGGGCTCCCCTCCGCTCGACGCCGCACAGCCTACGGACGGCCCCCGGCACCCGCCAGCCGATCGCGCCCGCGGGTCTGCGCGGCGCGGCCCCGAACCCGCCGACCCACGTGTTCGGGACGAAACGGACGTCGCCGGGTCACGATGAGCGCCGGAGCCGACCGATTCGGCGTCCGACGTGTCAGGATGGTCGGACATCGTCGTCCCGGACCCCGGCCGGGGCAGGACGAGCACGGGAGGTGCCGGTTGAACCACGATCCCGACGATCGCTACGGTCCCGGTACCGGTGGCTCCGGTCGTGACCCCGAGATCGACGAGTTCGACCGGATCGTCGCGGGGTGGCGCAGCGAGGGCCCGGTCCCGCAGTGGCCCGACGAGACCCCCGCCACCACCGTGGCGCCCGCTCCCGAGCCACCCCACCACGGTGACGACGACCCCACGCCGGCCCGGGGCACCACCCGCCCCCCGGCCGACGCCCGGCCCGACGACGCCGACGAGCCCGACGAGCACTTCGTGCCGCCCGAGCCGCCGCCGCTGCCGCGGCTGGGTCCGCCCGCAATCGTCGGTATCGCGCTGCTCGCACTGGGCCTGCTGCTGGTCGTGGCACCGAGCGTGCTCGGCATGTCGTCGGTCTACGGACTGCCGCTGGGCTTGTTGTCGCTGGCCGCGGGCCTGGGCTGGCTCGTGCTGCGGCTCTGGCCCACCCCGGCCGACGACCCCGACGAGGACGACGACGGCGCGGTCCTCTGACCTGCGGCGACTACGAGGTCGCCACGTCCGCGCGTGGCGCGGTGCGCGCCGCGAACGCCTCCCGCGCCAGCTGCGCCGCACCGACGACCGCGGCCGCGTCCCCGAGCTGGGCCGTGCGGATCCGCGCCAGCGGCCGGTGCCCGGCACCGGTGACGATGCGGGCGTAGTGCTCGCGGGCGGCGTCGAGGAACAGCGGCGCCGAACCCGACACCCCGCCGCCGACGACGACCACCTCGGGGTCGAACACGTCGGCGACCACGGCGAGGCCCTCCCCCAGCCAGTGCCCGAGCTCGGCCATGGCCCGGCGGGCGACCCGGTCGCCCTCGCGCGCGGCGGCGGCGACGCGCTGCCCGCTGATCCTCCCCGGGTCGGCGGCGGCGTCGCGGGCGAGGATCGACCCGCCCGACCGGTCGGCGCCCAGCAGCTCCAGCGCGGTCGTGGCGAGCGCGGTGCCGCTGCAGTAGCGCTCCCAGCAGCCGCGTTTGCCGCACGGGCAGGGCCGGCCGTCGGGGACGACGCGCAGGTGACCGAGCTCGGGGGCGACGCCGTGGGCGCCGCGGAACAGCTCCCCGCCGATCAGCAACGCCGCGCCGATGCCCGTGCCGAGCGCGACGAACACGGCCGTCGACGCGCCCGCCGCCGCCCCGAAGCGCCGTTCGGCCAGCGCGGCGGCGTTGGCGTCGTGCTCGACCACCGTCGGCAGGCCCAGCCGGGCGCCGACCCGCGTCGCGACGGGCGCGTCGCGCCACGACAGGTGCGGCGCGTAGCGGACGGTGTCACGGTCCGGGGCGACGAACCCGGCGAGCGCGAGACCGGCGGCGCGCACCGGGTGCCGGCGGGCCAGCTCGCTCACGACGCCCGCGATCGTCTCCTCCAACGCCTCCTCCCCGACCGGGGTGGGGGCGCGGAGGGTGTCGAGGACCTCGCCCTCGGCGTCGACGACGCCCGCCCGGACGCTGGTGCCGCCGACGTCGACACCGACGGCCAGTACCCGATCGGCGTCGGCGGCGTGCGTCCTCGGTGCCCCGGCGCTCATCCGCGGGTCACGGTGATGCGCTGCACCGTGGGCCGTGCCGGCTCGTCGGCGCCGGTGGACGGGTCGGGCGGGGGCGGCGCCCCGGCGCCCTCGGCCAGGGCCGCACGCAGGACCGCGAGCAGCCCGGAGGCGTGCTCGGCGAGCTGGGCCGCGAGCTCCGGACGCTCACCGCGCAGCACCGCGATGACGGCACACACCGGGCAGGAGGCACACGCGGCGGGCCCGGCCGGGTCGGGATCACCGCCCGGGGGTGCGGCGGCGTACCGGTCGAGCGCCGGCTGCAGCCGGTCGATCAGGCCGGCGAGCAGGGTGCGGGCCTCCCCGGCGACACCGGGATGCCCGCCGCAGGACGCCCCGCCGGTGTCGGCACCCGCTCCCGCAGCGTCCGGTCCGGGGGCGGTCATCGCATCCATGCCGACGGGTCGGGGCGGAACGTCACGCACAGCACCGCCGCCTCGCCGGTGCCGTCGAGCCGGGCGTCGACGACCTCGCAGCGGCGCAGCACCGACGGCAACGCCACCGGGCGGCGGGCGAACCCGACGGTGACGACCAGCTCGTCGCCGACCCGGACCAGGTCGAGCGGGCCGGAGTCGGCGCCGGGCAGGCGCAGGTCCATCACGAACTCCGACTCGAGTGCGGTGCCCTGCCCCGCGGTGCGCCGCACGGTGAGCGTCGGCGGAGCGGCACCGGCCGGCGGGACGGGGTCGTCGGCGCCGTAGAGGTCGTCGGCCAGCGCCAGCAGGGCGGTGACGCCCGTCGGTTCCGCGGCCGCGTGCCCGACGACCCGGACGGCGGCGCCGTCGGCGCCCGGCGCGAGCTCGTCGAGGACGGCCCGCTGCTCGGTGTTGCGCTCACGCAGCCAGGCCGCGGCGGGTCCGCGCAGCGACGGCGGGGGCGCCGGCACGACCCGGTTGACGATCAGCCCGTCGACCCGGATGCCGTGCAGCGCAAGCGCTGTGCGCGTGCGCCGGGTCTCTGCCGCGACGACCCGCTCGGGTGTCAGGACCAGCCGGACGCTGCTGCGCGCCGGATCGGTGACCAGGCAGGCGAGGCCGCCGAGCTGCTCGGCCAGGGCGTCGAGGGCGTCGACGGTGCGGTCGAGACGGGCCGCGGAGTCGGCCGAGCCGCGCCCGGCGAGGCCCGCGAGCATCCCGCGGACGGCGCGGCGATGGGCCGGGAAGACCCGTTCCAGGTACGCGGCCAGCGCCTCCGGCAGCGCAAGCAGGCGCAGCGTCTCCGCGGTCGGCCCGCAGTCGACGACCACCACCTCCCACGGCCCCGTCTCGGCGAGCCGGCGCACCTCCGACAGCGCGAGCAGGTCCTCGACACCGGGCAGCACCGTCAGCTCGTCGGCGAGGATCTCGTCGACCCCGATCCCGGCCAGCAACGCCCGCAGGTGCCCCTGCAGCGTGCCCCAGGCACCGTCGAGCAGCGTCCGGGTGTCGACGTGTGCGGCGAAGAGCCCCCCGATGCCCGGCAGCTCGCGGGGCTCACCGTCGAGCTCGGTGTCGAGTGCGTCGCCCAGGGAGTGGGCCGGGTCGGTCGACACGACCAACGTCTTGCGGCCCGACCGCGCCAGCGTGGCGGCGGTGGCCGCGGACAGGGTGGTCTTCCCCACCCCACCCTTGCCGGTGAACAGCACGACCCGCATCCGACGAGCGTAGCGGCGCAGCGGGCCGCACCCGTTCCCGGCGGGGCCGGGTGCCGGTCAGCCCTGCTCGACGCGGCGCTTGAGACCCTTCAGCGCGGTGTCGATGATGACCTTCTCGGCCTTGCGGCGCAGCATGCCGATCATCGGGATGCTGAGGTCCACGGCGAGCGAGTAGGTGACCGTCGTCGACGTGGCGTCGCCTTCGAGGACGTAGGACCCGTTCTGCGCCTTCTGCATCTGGCCCTTGACGAGGTTCCAGCTGACCGAGCTGCCGTCGGGCGCCCAGTCGTAGTCGAGGGTGTAGGAGTCCTTGATCGGGCCGGCGTCCATCGTGAACCTCACGCGGCGGGCCCGGCCGTCGGCCCCCTCGTCGAGGATCTCCACCGACTTCATCTGCTCCGCCCACTTCGGGTACGCCTCGAAGTCGGCGATGACCGCCATCACTCGCTGCGGGTCCGCGGCGATCGAGATCGAGGAGGTGGTCGCGTCGGCCATGCGCGGAGGTTACCGCCCCGGGGCCGCCGCGACCGTCACCACCGCAGCACGTAGGGCAGCGGGTCGCGCCGGAAGTAGCCGACGTTCACACATTCGGTGCGTCCGCGCCGCACCCGCTGCGCCAACGGCTGGTGGACGTGACCCGACAACGCCGCCCGCGGCCGGTCACGGTCGATGGCCTCCAGCAGGCCCGGCCCGGTGACCTCCGGGCCGCGGGTGACCGTGTCGTAGGCGAGCTCGGTGATCGCGGGCGGGACGTGGCTGCACAGCACGTCGACGCCCGAGAACCCGTCGACCACCGCCGCGTACTCCTCCCACGGCACCAGGTTCGGCCGCCACGCCGGACCCGGACGGAACGTCACCCCCGCGGGCAGCGGTGCCCCGCCGACGAACCCGAAACGCAGCCCGCCGATCTCCGCGACCTTCCCGTCGACGAGCTGCACCCCCGGCCCGGCGTGGGCCGGCCACAGGTGCGGGACGTCGACATTGCCGGGGATCGCCCAGGTCGGCGCGGACAGCACCGCGAACATCCGCGCGTACTGCTCCGAGATCGCCTCCTCGACCAGCGCGCGCGGGTTCCCCACCGCCGCCCACGCCGCGCTCGCGTACTCGCGCCACGCGTTCCGGTCGCCGGTGCGCCGCAGCTGCGCGAGCCGCCCGCTCACCTCGGCGCCGAGCACCGTGCCGACGATCCCGCCCGCGGGGTCGCCGTAGTCGATGAAGTCGACGAGGTCACCGAGGACGACCAGGGCGTCGGCACCGTCGCCCGCGCGGGCGAGGCCCTCGACGTTGCCGTGGACGTCGGAGACCACGTGCACGCGCATGCCCGCGACGCTACAGACCCCGGTGCGCCACACCGATGGCCACTCACGACCCCGCGGAGGCGTCGGCCGCCGGCTCGCCCGGGGCGCGGCCACCCTCCAGGACCCGCTTGAGCGCCAACGCCAGCGCCTTCGCCGCACGGTGGCGGCGACGCGCCTCGGCCGCGGCCCGCCGCGGCGGCAGCGGCACCGGCGCCCCGTCGGGCCCCGCGCCGTCGGCGCGCAGGTAGTAGTGCAGGACGGTGCCGTCGAGCACCTCCTCCAGCCACACCTCCATGCTCCCGACCAGCGCGCCCGTCACCGTCCAGCGCATCCCCTGGGCACCACGGTCGGAGACGGTGCGCAGCCGCAGGTCCGGCCACATCCGCGGCCAGCCGGCGGGATCGGCGAACACCGCGGCCAGGCGGGGACGGGTGACGACGAGGAACGTCTCGTCCATCACATCGACCGTCGGCATCGTGCGCGCCACCCCCGTTCGCGGGCGGCCGGACCGGGGTGGGCCACCGACGGCCCGGCCACGACGGTGCGGTGCCGCCCTCGACCACGATAGTTTTGGGAGAAATACCCCAGCGGTGCGGCACAGGAGGTCTGCGTGCGCGAGTACAGCGTGCCCACGACGATCGAGATCGGTCCGCGTGAGACCCTGCTCGACGCGGTCCTCACGGCCGAGCGCGACCACCCGGCCGAGGTGCTGATCCGCCGCACCGACGCCGCAGGGATCTGGCGCGACGTCACGGCGGCCGACTTCGGCGCCCAGGTACGGGCCGTGGCGCGCGGGCTCGTCGCAGCCGGGATCGGAGCGGGCGACCGCGTCGCACTGCTGTCGCGCACCCGCTACGAATGGACCCTGCTCGACTACGCGATCCTGTCGGCGGGCGCGGTCACCCTGCCGATCTACGAGACGTCCTCGGCCGAGCAGATCGCCTGGATCCTGTCCGACTCCGGCGCCGTCGCCGCCGTCGTCGAGACCGACCGGCACGCCGCCCTCGTCGCCGAGGCCGACCCCGGGTTCGCCACCGTGTGGACGATCGAACCCGCCTCCGGCGACGGCGCCACCGACACGCTCACCGCGCTCGGCGCCGCCGTGTCCGACGACGACGTCCGCGCCCGCCACGGCGCCGTCGGCGCCGACGACCTCGCCACCCTCATCTACACCTCCGGCACCACCGGCAGGCCCAAGGGCGTCGAGCTGACCCACCGCAACCTCGTCGCCGAGGTCTACGGCACCCGCCAGGTCCTGACCGAGCTGCTCAACGCCGACGGGTCGGTGCTGCTGTTCCTGCCACTGGCCCACATCTTCGGCAAGGTCATCCAGTGCGGTGCCATCGCCAGCCGCACGACCATCGGCCACACCCCCGACGTCAAGGACCTCCTCGGCGACCTCGCCTCGTTCCGGCCCACGTTCCTGCTCGCGGTCCCCCGCGTGTTCGAGAAGGTCTACAACGGCGCCCGGCAGAAGGCGCACTCCGAGGGCAAGGGCGCGATCTTCGACGTCGCCGACGCCACCGCCGTCGCCTACAGCCGCGCCCTCGACACCGGTGGCCCCGGACTGGGCCTCAAACTCAAACACGCCCTGTTCGACCGGCTCGTCTACGGCAAGCTCCGCGCGGCCGTCGGCGGACGGGTCGTCGGAGCCGTCTCGGGCAGCGCGCCGCTCGGCGAACGGCTCGGCCACTTCTTCCGCGGCGTCGGGCTGCCGGTGCTCGAGGGCTACGGCCTCACCGAGACCTCCGCCGGCATCACCGTCAACGCCATCTCCGCGCAGCGCGTCGGCACCGTCGGGCGCCCCGTCCCCGGCCAGTCGGTCAAGATCGCCGACGACGGCGAGATCCTGCTCAAGGGCAGCATCGTCTTCGAGCGCTACTGGAAGAACCCCACCGCGACCGCCGAGGCCATCGAGGACGGCTGGTTCCACAGCGGCGACATCGGCGAGCTCGACGACGACGGCTTCCTGCGCATCACGGGCCGCAAGAAGGAGATCATCGTCACCGCGGGCGGCAAGAACGTCGCCCCGGCCGTGCTGGAGGACCGGCTGCGGGCGCACCCGTTGATCAGCCAGTGCATGGTCGTCGGCGACGCCCAGCCGTTCATCGCCGCGCTCGTGACCATCGACCCCGAGGCGCTGCCCGGGTGGCTGGAGCGCCACGGGAAACCCGCCGCCGCGGCGGCCGACGTCGCCGACGACCCCGACCTGCGCACCGAGATCGAGGCCGCCGTCGCCGACGCGAACAAGGCCGTCTCGCGCGCCGAGCAGATCCGGGAGTTCCGGATCCTGCCGGGCGACTTCACCGAGGCCACCGGCGAGCTGACGCCCACGATGAAGGTGAAGCGGGCGGTCGTCGTCGCCAACCACGCCGACGTCATCGCCGGCATCTACGGGGGCACGCGACAGCCCGCCTGAGAGGCCTCAGCCCGCGACCGGCGTCCCGGCGAGGAAGTGCCGCAGCCGTGCGACACCCGCCTCCCACGTCCAGTCCGCGAGCATCCACTCCCGGCCCGCCGCGCCCATCCGCGCGGCGCGGTCCGGGTCGGCCAGCAACCCGCCGACCGCCGCGACGAGCGCGTCCAGGTCGCGCCCGTCGACGACATGGCCGGTGACGCCCTCCCGCACCGTCTCCGGCGCACCGCCCGAGTCCCCGGCGACGACGGGCACCCCCGACGCCGACGCCTCCAGCAGCACGATGCCCAGGCCCTCGACGTCGAGGCCGCGGCCCCGCGTGCGGCACGGCAGGGAGAACACGTCGGCGACGGCCTGGTGGGCGGCGAGCTCGTCGGCGGGGACCGCGCCGGTGAACACGACCTGCTCGCCGACACCCACGTCCGCGGCGAGGCGGCGCAGCCGGTCGTCGTCGGGCCCGCCGCCGACGAGCAGCAACCGGGTACCCGCCACCCGCTCCCGGAGCGCCGGCAGGGCCCGGACCAGCATGTCCTGCCCCTTGCGCGCGACCAGCCGGGACACGCACGCCACCACCGGGGCCGCGCCCAGCCCGTAGCGGGCGCGCAGCCCGGCCCGGGCGGCCGGGTCGGGCCGGAAGACGTCGGCGTCGATACCCGGCGGGAGGTGCTCCAGCGCCGCCCGCGCCCCGAAGGCCGCCGCCACCCGGCCCCGGGTGTACCGCGAGACGACGGTCAGGACATCCGCGTCGGACCCGATGCGGCGCAACGCCTGCCGGGCACCGGGCAGCATCGACCAGCCCACCTCGTGGCCATGGGTGCTGGCGACGACCCGCCGGATCCCCGCCCGCTGCCGCAGGCCCGGGCCCAGCAGTGCCAGCGGCGCCGCCGCACCGAACCAGACGGTCTGCGCACCGTGCTCGCGGGCGAGGTCCGCGGCCCGGCGCGCGACGTCGGGCGTCGGGAGCATCAGCGACGTCGGGTGCCGGTGCACCGGGTAGCCACGGTCCGCGTCGAATGCGGGCGCGCCCTCCCAGGCCGGGGCGTAGACCGCGAGCTCACCCGCCGGGAGGCGGTCGGCGAGGGCCTGCAGGTAGGTCTGGATGCCGCCGGCTCGGGGCGGGAAGTCGTTGGTCACGAGCAACGTGCGGGCCACGGCCGGTGAAGCTACCGGCCCGTCCCGCGCCACCGGCCGGGTGACCCCCGGCGCCCTGCCCCGGCGCCGTGCAATCCAGTGGCACCACTGTGCCGTTCGTTCCGCCGTGGCCACGGGGGCGGGGCCGCGCGGGGCGGCGATCCGTCCGGATCGCCGCCCCGTCCGCCGGGGAGCGGCCGTTCGAGGGCGCGGCCGGGTCGGGGCCCGGCCGCGCCGGGTCAGAGCCTGCGGGCGCCGCTGAAGGCCGACCGCGAGACGGTCTGGTACCTCACGACGTCGCCCGACTCCGGGGCGTTGATCATCTTGCCGCCGCCGGCGTAGATGCCGACGTGGCTCACCGGCGAGTAGTAGAAGACGAGGTCGCCGGGCTGCAGCTCGTTCCACGACACCGGCGTCCCGACCCGCGACTGGGCGCTGCTCGACCTCGGCAACGTCATCCCGACCTGCTTGAACGCCCACGAGGTCAGCCCCGAGCAGTCGAATCTGTTGGGCCCGGCGGCGCCCCACACGTACGGCCGGCCCAGCTTCGTGGCGGCCATCGCGAGGGCCTTCGCGCCGATGCCGCTGCCGAGGACGATCCCGATCGGGGGTCCCTCGTCCGGGCTGAGCAGCTTGGCCCGCTCGGCCGGGCCGAGCCGGGAGATCATGCGTTCGACGTCGGTGATCCGGAGGTCGGCGGCGGCCTTGCGGGCCTTGATGTCGTCGGCGGTGCGGCGGGCGTCGTCGGCGGTCTGCCGGGCGCGGGCGACGGCGGCGTCGGCATCGGCGCGGGCCTGGCGGGCGGCGGCGACCTTGGCCTCGAACTCCTGCAGCTGCACGCGGTGCTCGGCCGTCAGCGACTCCAGCGCCGACATCTGGTCGAGGAAGTTCTGCGGTGAGGTGCTGGACAGCAGGGCGTCGAACTGGTCGAGCCGGCCGTTCTCGAAGGTGGCCAGCGCCATGACGTCGAGCTGGCCGCGGTACTGCTCCTCCTCGGCCTCGGCGCGGGCGGCGGCCTGCTGCGCGGGCTCGACGGCCTCGCGGGCCGTGTCGGCGTCGGCCTCCGCGGTGTCGTGGGCGTCGGTGGCGGCGTGCCACTGCTCGGTGAGGGCCTCGGCGTCGCGCTGAGCCTGCTGGTACTGGTCACGAGCCTGCGCGGCGTCGGTGGGCGGGGGCGGGACCACCGGCGCGGGCGGCGGTGCGAGCGGCAGTGCGGACCCGACGGGCGGCGGGACGAGCGGCACCGCCACACCCGGGGGCGGCGGCGGGGCGGGGTCGGCCATGGCTTCGCCGGTGACGGCGGCCGTGAGTCCGGCACCGGCGATCGCAGCGACGAGGACGACGGTCACGGAGCGGGAGGCCGGACGGCCGCGGCGGCGCGGGACCGTGTCGGGGCGTCCGCTGCGTCCGCGGCCGTCGGAACGAGGCGCCACCACCCGGACGTGCCCCCTCCTCGCGGACCGCTGCTCCCACGAGTCGTGCACGTTCCCGCGGGAGCGGTGCGGTGTCTCGTGCCTGCGCTCCGGACGAGCGGCATACCGATCACGAGATCGCGGGGAGATTACGAACAGCGCGGTGAGTGATCCATCACCGGGGCGGGTCGGCGCGTCGCCGAACCGTCTTCACCCACAGGGGCCACAGTGTTCGGCGCGTCGCTAGCGGCTCGGCGCGCCGTCACCCTGCGTTGCGAGAGGGGTCACCGGATTCGGGGTTCCGTGGCGCCGCCGGGGGACGGGTGGACACGAGGCGCAACTGCGGTACGAGCCCCTGATCAGCGAGGACCTGGATCGCGCGCGCCTCCGGAGCGTCGAGCTGCACGACTGACGCGCCGGACGGCAGCCCGGCCGGGCGTGTCGCCGGGTCCGGCACACCCAGCAGGACGCCCACCACGCAGTCGCCGCAGGCGTCGCCCCGCACCGCGCAGATGTCACAGTCGATGATCATCCCGGCCTCCTCCCACCGTCGTCGTTCGGACAGGGCGGACGCTAGGCGGGGGCACCGACAGTTCCGCGCCACGGCGGTGTCGACAGCCGCCGCGGCGTCGCCACAGCAGCCGTCACGGCCGCAGCCGTCGCCACAGCAGCCGTCACGGCCGCAGCCGTCGCCGCAGCAGGGAGGACCGGCTCAGCCGCGGAGCCGGGCGAGCAGCACCGCCGAGGGCAGCGCGTGCGCACCCCGCTCCCGCACCGACGCCACGACGGCCCGGTCGGACGTCGCGACGAGCACCGGCCGGCCCTCCGGCTCGGCGGCGACGAGAGCCCGGATGACGTCGTCGGCGAGCACGCCGACGTCGCTGAACAGCACCCGCACCCCGCGGGAGCCCCGGGTCGGCGCGGCGACGACCCCGGCCCCGTCGAACACGACGGTCACCTCGACCCCGGTGCGGGCGGCGAGTGCGGCGAGCTGGCGGACGAGGCGGGTGCGCTGGTCGGCCAGCGGCAGGTCCGGGTAGCCGGTCTTGCTGACGTTGTAGCCGTCGACGACGAGGTGCACCGAGGGCACGGCCAGCAGCGCGTCGAGGGCGGCGAGGTCGTCGACGGGCGCGCCGGCCCGCACGTGGCGGGCGCCGGCGACGAGGTCGGCGGGGCGGGGCCCGCCCCCGCCGAGGGCCAGCTCGCGGCGCAGGCCCGCGACCGCGCCGCCGAGGGTCTCGACGAGCAGCCCGAGGCGCACCTCGTCGGCCTGCCGGGCCTCGCGGGCCGACTGCCGGGCCGCCGCCACCTGGGCGGCCGCCTGCTCGGCGCGGGCGCGTTCGCGGTCGGCGCGGGCGCGTTCCTGGTCGCGTTCGGCGACCGCCGCGGCGAGCTGCCGGCGGGCCTGCTCGCGGACGGCCTCGACGTCGGCCGCGGCGGCGTCGAGGGCGTCGGTGGCCGAGCGCAGCCGGGCGCCCTGCTCACCGACGCGCCGGCGGAGCTGGGCGAACTCGGCGTCGCGGGCCTGGCCCGCGGTGCGGGCCTCCTCCCGTGCCTCGGCCAGCTCGGCCCGCATGCGTTCGAGCTCGAGGCTGAGCTTGTCGGCACGCGAGAGCGCGGCGTCGAGCTCGGCGCGCAGCTCCCCCGCCTCGCCGCGACGGGCGGCGTCGGCGACGAGCGTCGCGACGTCGGGGGCGTTGCCGAGGACGGCGAGCGCGGCGGCGCCCAGCGGGTCGTCGGTGTCGGCGGCCGCGGGGTGGTGGTCGTGGCACCAGGCCAGCACGGCGGCCCGGAACGCGGCCGAGCCCCGCAGCTCGTGCAGGAGGGCCTGCCCACCGAGGCGGGCCCGTTTGGCCGGGGTGAACCGGGCGAAGCGGCGCAGCCGGTGCGGGACGTCGACCTCGGGCAGGCCGGCGACGGCGGCAGCGGCCAGCTCGGCGAGGCGGCCGCGGACGGGTTCGGGGAGGCGGTCCCAGTCGAGCGGGGCGACCGCCGCCTCACCTTCCGGGGAGGCGGATGCGTCGTCCGCGGCGGGCGCGGGGCCGCACCCGGCCGGCTCCCTCTCCTCCGCAGACATCCGCCCAGGTTATCCGTGTGCCTCGGGCGGCCGCGACCGCCATGCAGCGCGCGCCGCGGCGAACCTGTCGGTGCCGACGGTTACGGTCCGCGCCGTGTCCGCTCCCCCCGGATCCGCACGTCCCGGCGCCCTCGCGCAGCTGTCGTTCGACGAGCTGGGCACGCCCCTGCGCGACGTGACGTTCGTGGTGCTCGACCTGGAGACCACGGGCGGTTCGGCGAACAACGACTCGATCACCGAGGTCGGGGCGGTGAAGGTCCGCGGCGGAGAGGTCCTGGGCGAGCTGGCCACGCTCGTCGACCCCGGGACGGGGCTGCCGCCCAACATCGTGGCGCTCACCGGCATCACCACCGCGATGGTCACGGGCGCGCCGCGGCTGGGTGAGGTGCTGCCCGCGCTGCTGGAGTTCCTGGGTGGCGCGGTGCTCGTGGCCCACAACGCACCGTTCGACGCGGGGTTCCTGCGGGCCGCGTGCGAGCGCCACGAGCGGCCGTGGCCGCGCCCACCGGTGTTGTGCACGGCCCGGCTCGCGCGCGCGGTGCTGAGCCCGGCCGAGGCCCCGAGCGTGCGCCTCGGTGCGCTGGCCCGGCTGTTCGGCACGTCGACGCAGCCGACGCACCGGGCGCTGGCCGACGCGCGGGCGACGGTCGAGGTGCTGCACCACCTGCTGGAGCGGATCGGCAACCTCGGGGTGCAGAGCCTGGAGGAGCTGCTGTCGCTGGCGCGGGGGGCGTCGGCGCACCGCCCGCCCGAGCGGGTCCGGAGGCGCCGGACCCTGGCGCGCGACGTGCCCGAGGCGGCCGGTGTGTACCTGTTCCGCGGGGCCCGCGACGAGGTGCTCTACGTCGGCACCAGCGGCGACCTGCGGCGTCGGGTCCGCAGCTACTTCACCGCCGGCGAACGGCGCCGGCGGATGCGGGAGATGGTGGAGCTGGCCGAGCGCGTCGACACCGTGGTCTGCGCGCACGCGCTGGAGGCGGGGGTGCGCGAGCTGCGGCTCATCGCCGCGCACCGGCCCCGCTACAACCGGCGCTCGCGCAACCCGGGACGCGCCTGGTGGGTCGCGCCGACCGAGGAGGCGTTCCCGCGGCTGTCGGTGGTGACGGCGCCGCGTGAGCCGGCGCTGGGCCCGTTCGGGTCACGCCGCGGCGCGACCGACGCGGTGGAGACGCTGCTCGACGCGCTGCCCATCCGCAGCTGCACCCAGCGCATCCCCGCCCGCTCCCCCACGGCGAGCCCGTGCGTGCTCCACGAACTCGACCGCTGCCGGGCGCCGTGCGCGGGGCTGCAGAGCATCGAGTCCTACGCCCCCGGCGTGCGCGCGTTGCGTGACCTGGTCACCGGCACCGACGACGCTCCGCTGCGGGTCCTCGCCGACCGGATCGAGCAGCTGGCCGTCCGCGAGCGGTTCGAGTCGGCGGCCCGTGATCGCGACCGGCTGGCCGCCCTGGCGTCGGCGCTCGCCCGCTCGCAGCAGCTCGCCGCGCTGGCCGCGCTGCCGGAGGTCGTCGGCGCACGGCCCGACGGACGGGGCGGCTGGGAGCTCGCGGTCGTCCGGCACGGCCGGCTCGCGGCGGCCGACGTCGCGCGTCGCGGTACCCCGCCGATGCCGGTCGTGGAGTCGTTGCGCCGCACCGCACAGACCATCCTGCCCGCCGACGGGCCGCTCGCCGGGGCGTCGGCGGAGGAGGTGAACCTGGTGCGCCGCTGGCTCACCGGCGGCGGGACGCGGCTGGTCCACAGCGAACCGGCCTGGGCCGAACCGGCCCGCGGTGCGGCCGCCTGGGCGGACTGGGCGCGGCGGGCCCGGCCGGTACCGCTCGGCAGCCCCTCGGAGATCACCCTCGGCTAGTGTTCGGTCCCGGTCGTCGCCGCGCCGAGGGTGCCGCCGCGCGGCCGAGACCGCCCCGACGTCCCCCCAGGAGGGCAACCGTGATCACCGCGATCGTCATGGTGCACACCGCCGCCGACCGGATTCCCGAGACCGCGCAGGCGATCGCCGACCTCGACGGGGTCAGCGAGGTGTACTCGTGCGCGGGTGACGTCGACCTGATCGCGGTCGTCAAGGTCACCGCACACGAGGAGCTCGCCGATGTGATCGCGGGCCGGCTCAGCAAGGTCGCGGGCGTCGTGCGCACCGACACCCACCTCGCGTTCCGGACCAACTCCAGCACGGAGAACGACGCGAACTTCACCGCGGGCATGGAATGACCGGTCGGGTGGCCGGCCCCGGCGGGGCCGGCCACCCGACTTCGGGCAACGACGTCAGGCGGCCAGCCGTGACGACACCGACGCCCAGCGGGCCAGCAGGTCGGCGGCCGCGCCGGAGTCGACGGCCGCGGCGGCGCGCTCCAGCGCGCCGCGCAGCAACCCGGTCAGGTCCGGGGCCTCGTCGGTTCCCGCCCCCGCCTCGTCGGGCACACCGTCGGCGGCGACCAGTGCGCCGGCGGCGTTGAGCAGGACCGCGTCGCGGACGGGACCGTGCTTGCCCGCGAGCACGGCGTGGCAGGCGGCGGCGTTGAACGCGGCGTCGCCGCCGCGCAGGTCCGCCCGGGTGGCGGGCTCGATCCCGAGTGCCGCCGGGTCCACCCCCGCGACACGGACCCCGCCGGCACCGGCCACCCACACCGTGGACCGCATTGTCGTGGTGAGCTCGTCGAGCCCGTCGTCGCCGCGGACGACGAGCACCGACTGCCCGCGCGAGGCGAAGATCTGCGCGATCACCGGGGCCAGCCGCCCGTCGGCGCACCCCACGAGACCGGCCGACGGCTGCGCCGGGTTGGTCAGCGGCCCGAGCAGGTTCATCGCCGTCGGCACGCCGAGCTCGGCGCGCGGGCCCGAGGTGTGCCGCATCGCCGGGTGGAAGACCGGCGCGAAGCAGAACCCGATGCCCACCTCGGCCACGCAGGCCTCGACGCCGGCCGCGGGCAGCGCGATGGCGACCCCGACCTCCTGCAGCAGGTCGGCCGCGCCGCACTTCGACGTCGCCGCCCGGTTGCCGTGCTTGACCACGGGCACCCCGGCAGCGGCGACGACGACCGCCGCCATCGTGGAGATGTTGACGGTGTGCGCCTGGTCCCCACCGGTGCCGACGACGTCGACCGCCGGACCGGTGACGGTGACCCGCTGCGCGCGGGCCAGCATCGCCTCGGCGAGGCCGGCGACCTCGGCCGCCGTCTCCCCCTTGGCCCGCAGGCCGACGAGGAACCCGGCGAGCTGGGCGGGCGTGGCGTCCTCCGACAGCACCCGGTCCATGACCCACGCCGTGTCGGCCGTGTCGAGGTCGCGGCCCGCGATCAGGCTCGCGAGCAGCTTCGGCCAGGTCCGGCCCTCCGCGGCCGCGCCCGCGGGAACAGCTGCCACGTCAGCCACGAACGGCGACGCCCGCGGTACGCCGCAGGACGTCGGCGACGGTCTCGGCGGCGGCGAGCGGGTCGAGCGGGTGCACGAGCACGGCGTCGGCCTGCGACCAGGTGGCCAGCCAGCGGTCGTCGCGGCGGCGGACCGTGATGACGATCGGCGGGCAGTCGGTGATCTCGTTCTTGAGCTGCCGCGACACCCCCATGCCTCCGGTGGGCTGCGCCTCCCCGTCGAGGATCAGCAGGTCCTGGGTGTGCGCGTCGGCCGCGGCGAGGACGTCGGCGATCGTGCCCACCTCGGTGAACGTGACACGCCCGAGGTCAGGGGCGGGGCGACGGCCGACGGCCGACACGATGCCCTCCCGGACCTCGGGACGGTGGCTGAACACCAGGACGTTGAGGGGGCGGTGCGGCTCGGAGGCCGCTCCGGCGTTGCGGGGTGCGGGGCTGGTCACGCACGTCATCGTAATGGGCACCGTCACACGCCCCGGCGTGCGCGGGACGGTCCGCCCGGGAACCGCGGCGGGGCGGTGGCCGTTACCCCTGACGAGGAGTGACGTGAATCCCTGGTCCCCCGACACGCTGTAGAAGTTCGGGTGGGGTCATAATGCCCGGGTGACGACAGCCGCCCCCAACATCAGCGCGCGGATCCACTCGCTGAACCGCCCGAACCTGGTCAGCATCGGCACCATCGTCTGGCTGTCCAGCGAGCTGATGTTCTTCGCCGGGCTGTTCTCCATCTACTTCACGGCGCGCGCGCAGAACGTCGGCGAATGGCCTCCGCCGCCGACCGAGCTCAATGTCCCCTACGCCCTCGTCGTGACGATCATCCTCGTCGCCTCGTCGTTCACGTGCCAGTTCGGCGTGTTCGCGGCGGAGCGCGGTGATGTCTTCGGCCTGCGCCGCTGGTACGTCCTGACCCTGATCATGGGCGCGATCTTCGTGCTCGGTCAGGCGAACGAGTACCGGGTGCTGGTCGTCGACCACCACACGACGTTGTCCTCCAGCGCCTACGGCACCGTCTTCTACCTCGCGACGGGCTTCCACGCGCTGCACGTGACCGGTGGTCTCGTGGCGTTCGTGTACCTGCTCATCCGCACCAAGCTCAGCAAGTTCACACCGGCGCAGGCCACTGCGGCGATCGTCGTGTCGTACTACTGGCACTTCGTCGACGTGGTGTGGGTCGGCCTGTTCGCCGTCATCTACTTCATCCGCTAGGCCTGCTTCGCAAGCGCCCCGAACTCGACGCGAGGGTTG
Source organism: Pseudonocardia sp. (assembly GCF_050250275.1). Lineage (GTDB taxonomy): Bacteria > Actinomycetota > Actinomycetes > Mycobacteriales > Pseudonocardiaceae > Pseudonocardia. The sequence goes on along the minus strand of NZ_JBFWOY010000010.1, from coordinate 133,838 downwards.
GACAACGCCGACGATGGAATCCACGACCACCACACCACCTGAGCCGCGGTCCCGCCGCGGTCGACGACCGCACGGCAAGGTGCGGCGCCGACTGGCCGGAGCGCTCGCGTTGGGAATCGGGCTGCTGTCGGTCGGCGCCCTCTACTCCGTCGTCGAGCCGACGCCGCAGACCGCGGTGGCCCAGACGGCCGACGCGGCGACCGTCGCCAAGGGCCAGGACCTCTACAACAACGCCTGCATCTCCTGCCACGGATCGAACCTGCAGGGGGTGACGGACCGCGGCCCGAGCCTGGTCGGCGTGGGCGACGCGGCCGTCTACTTCCAGGTCTCGTCCGGCCGGATGCCGATGGCCCGCCAGGAGGCCCAGGCCGCCCGCAAGCCGCCGAGGGCCGAGTTCGACCCGCACACCCCGGAGGGTCAGGACAACCTGTCCGCGCTGGGTGCCTTCGTCCAGGCCAACGGCGGCGGACCCACGATGCCCGCGGCCACCGGCGAGGCGCTGCGCGGCGGCGACCCGGCGCGCGGCGGCGAGCTGTTCCGGCTGAACTGCGCGTCGTGCCACAACTTCACCGGCCGCGGCGGTGCGCTGTCGTCGGGCAAGTACGCCCCCGCGCTCGACCCGGCCACGGAGTCGCAGATCTACGCGGCCATGCTCACCGGCCCGCAGAACATGCCCAAGTTCTCCGACGCGCAGCTCGCGCCCGAGGAGAAGGAGGACATCATCGCCTTCGTCAAGTCCGTCGGTGACGGCAACAACGACGTCGGCGGCGCGGGCCTGGGTGGCATCGGCCCGACGTCGGAGGGCGTGATCGCCTTCATCGTCGGCATCGCCGCACTCGTCGGGTTCGCGATGTGGTTGGGAGCAAAGCAATGAGCAGCGTCACGACGGGTGAGGGCGGCGCGAGGCCGGCCCCGACCGCGGCCGAGCTCGACGACATGACGCCCGAGGAGCTCGCCCGGCTCGCCACCGAGCTCGACGACGTCGTCGTCCAGCACAACGCCCCGAGGTTCCCCGTCCCGGGGACGCGGGCGGAGAAGCGCGCCGAGCGCGCTGTCGCGTTCTGGTTCGTCCTGTCGGCGGTCGCCGCGCTGGCGTTCGTGGTCGCGTTCATCGCGTGGCCGCACGAGTACCGGCCGCCGTCCGACCCCGGCTACACGATGTACTCGCTGTACACCCCGGTCGTCGGCGTCACGTTCGGCCTGGCCGTGCTGTCGCTGGGCATCGGCGTCATCACCTACGTCCGCAAGTTCTTCCCCGAGGAGATCTCGGTCCAGCAGCGTCACGACGGGCCGTCCGACGAGGTCGCCCGCCGGACCGTCATGGCCCAGCTCGCCTCGGCGGGCAAGGACACGACGATCGCGCGCCGCTCGCTGATCAAGCGGTCGGCGGGTGCGGCGGCCGGCCTGTTCGGCATCGGCCTCGGCATCGCCGCGATCGGGCCGATGATCCGTAACCCGTGGAAGGACGGCCCCAACTCCCCGCTGTGGGTGACGGGGTGGAAGCCGGAGAACGGCGAGACGGTCTACCTGCGCGGCGACACCGGCGAGCTCTCCGAGATCCGCCGGGTCCGCCCGGAGGACATGGAGCCCGGCTCCATGCAGACGGTCTTCCCGTTCCGGGAGAGCGAGCGCGGTGACGAGGAGGCCCTCCTGCACGCGCAGAAGGCCTCCGACGCCCCGGTCATGCTGATCCGCCTGCGGCCCGGCACCCAGGTCGTCAAGCGGGCCGGCCAGGAGGACTTCAACTACGGCGACTACTACGCCTTCTCGAAGATCTGCACCCACCTGGGCTGCCCCACCTCGCTCTACCAGGCACAGGACAACCGGATCCTCTGTCCTTGCCACCAGTCGCAGTTCCTTGCGACGGAGTACGCTCGGCCCGTGTTCGGGCCTGCGACCCGGGCGCTGCCGCAGCTGCCGATCACGGTCGACGAGCAGGGCTACTTCGTGGCGAGGAGCGACTTCCACGAAGCTGTCGGCCCCGCATTCTGGGAGCGGAGATCATGAGTTCGATCACGACGCCCACCAGCTCCCCCAGCGGGCTGCAGGCCAAGGCCGCAGGGGCACTCGACGAGCTGGACCAGCGGTACCACCCGGCTGCCGGGCTGCGCAAGCAGTTCAACAAGGTCTTCCCGACGCACTGGTCGTTCATGCTCGGCGAGATCGCGCTGTACAGCTTCATCGTCCTGCTGCTGTCGGGGACCTACCTGGCGCTGTTCTTCGACCCGTCGATGGCCGAGACGACCTACAACGGGTCGTTCGACAACCTGCGCGGCGTCCACATGTCGAAGGCGTTCGAGAGCTCGGTCGCCATCTCGATGGACGTGCGGGGCGGCCTGTTCGTCCGCCAGGTCCACCACTGGGCGGCCCTGCTGTTCATGGCGGCGATGGTCGTCCACATGTTCCGGGTGTTCTTCACCGGCGCGTTCCGCAAGCCGCGTGAGACGAACTGGATCATCGGCGTCCTGCTGGTCCTGCTGGGCTTCTTCGAGGGCCTCACCGGCTACTCCCTGCCCGACGACCTGCTGTCGGGCACCGGCCTGCGGATCATGTCGGGTATCACGATGACCGCCCCGGTCATCGGCACCTGGCTGCAGTGGCTGCTGTTCGGCGGCGAGTTCCCCGGCACCGAGATCATCCCGCGCTTCTACATCGCGCACGTGCTGATCATCCCGGGCATCCTGCTGGCCCTCATCGCCGTGCACGTGGGCCTGGTCTGGTACCAGAAGCACACCCAGTTCCCCGGCCCCGGCCGCACGGAGCACAACGTCGTCGGCGTCCGCATCCTGCCGGCGTTCGCGGCCAAGGGTGGCGCGTTCTTCGCCGTCACCGTCGGCGTCATCGGCCTGATGGCGGGCCTGTTCCAGATCAACCCGATCTGGAACATCGGCCCCTACGACCCCTCGCACATCTCCGCGGGGTCGCAGCCCGACTGGTACGTGCTGTTCACCGAAGGCATGGCGCGCATCTTCCCGCCGTGGGAGATATACCTGGGGAACTACACGATCCCCGCCGCCTTCTGGGGCACGGCCGCGTTCCTCCCGCTGCTCTACATCGTCGCCGGCATCTACCCGGCGCTGGAGCGGCGCTTCACCAAGGACAACGCGCTGCACAACCTGCTGCAGCGCCCGCGTGACGCGCCGGTCCGTACGTCGCTGGGCGTCATGGCGATCTCGTTCTACGTGTGGCTGGTGCTCTCGGGCATCAACGACTGGATCGCCTACTTCTTCCACGTCTCCCTGAACGCGACCACGTGGGCCGGGCGTCTCGGCGCCCTCATCGTCCCGCCGATCGCGTACTGGGTGACCTACCGCATCTGCATCGGCCTGCAGCGGTCCGACCGCGCGGTCCTCGAGCACGGCATCGAGACCGGCATCATCAAGCGGCTCCCGCACGGCGAGTTCATCGAGGTCCACCAGCCGCTCGGCGGGGTGGACACGCACGGACACGCCGTACCGCTGGCCTACCAGGGCGCTCCGGTGCCCAAGCGGATGAACCAGCTCGGTTCGGCAGGCCACCCGGTCCCCGGCTCGCTGCTCACCCCGGACCCGGTCGAGGAGACCGTGGCTCTGGACCGGGCGCGGGCGGAGCTCCACGAGGCCGAGGTCGACCGGATCAACGAGCGCGAGCGTCACGACGAGCCCGCGCTGGCCGGCCGTCCCGACGCCGGACGCCCGAAGGATCCGACCGACTGACGGTCGCACTCCACGTCGAAGGCCCCGCCCGGACTCCGGGCGGGGCCTTCGTCGTTGCGGGGCTTCGTCGTTGCGGGGCTTCGTCGTTGCGGGGCTTCGTCGTTGCGGGGCTTCGTCGTTGCGGGGCTTCGTCGTCGCGGGCCTCGTCGTCGCGGCCGGCGATCGGCCCACCGGTCCTGGCAGGACCGGTTCCGGGCCTCGTCGATCGGACCGGCCCGGTTCCGGGGCCGTCGATCGACCCCGCTCGGATCGGGGGTCGATCCGACCGGCGCAGATCCGGGCCGGGTCGATCCGACCCGCTCGGATCAGTCCTCGCCGTTCGGCCGGGTCGGTCAGGGCCGGGCCCGGAGTGGCCGGGCCCGGACCACGCCGGTGGCGAACCGGCGCAGGCACACAGCCGCGTGGACGGTCGCGTTCAGTCCATCAGGTCGAGCACCGTGCGGAAGTCGGCGCGCAGCAGGTAGTCCCGCGCCTCGTCCAGGTGCTTGCGCCAGATCGCCTCGGCGGCGACGGCGTCGCGGCTCTCGATGTGCTCGACGACGAGGTGGTGGGCCCGCAGCCCGCGGCGGATGGCCCGCAGGTGTTGCGGGGTGCCCGCGTCGGCGGCGATGTGCGACCAGTTCGCCAGCGCGATGATGTGGTCGATCATGCCGATGAGGACCTGCAGCGTCTGGTTGCGGGTCAACTCGATGAGCAGCGTGTGGAACGCGGTGTGCGTGCGGATGGTCAGGTCGTGGTCGCCGCTGACGTCGTCGTGGGCCTTGAGGGCCGCTCTGAGGCGGGCGACGTCGTCGTCCGCGCGGCGTTCGGCCAGCAGGGCCACGCAGGGCGGTTCGAGGACGAGGCGGGCGTCGTAGACGTCCTCCAGAGTGGTCCCGCGGTGCTCGAGGATGAACCCGGCGTAGCGGGCGGCCACGTCGGCGTCGGGGACCTGGACGCGTGCTCCCCCGTGGGCGCCGCGCCGGACGCTGATGAGCGACTCCGACTCGAGGACCCGGAAGGCTTCGCGCAGGGTGGGCCGGGAGACCTGGAACTGTTCCATCAGGGCCGCCTCGGAGGGCAGCGCGTCGCCCGCGGAGAGCTCACCGCGGATGATCTGGCGCCGCAGGTGCGCGGCGACGAGCTCGGCCATCTTGGGGACGCGCAGCCGGCGCCCGACGGCGGGACCACCCCCGGTGGGGACCGCCGGTGGTGGGGAGGCGTCGTCGGCAACCATCCCCTCGCCCCCCGCCCGTACCGCGTCGAAACAGGATGACAAATGAACCTGTTGTGCTGATGCTAAACCATCGCCGACCGCCGGCAGGCACCACGCGTCCGGCCCGCGGTCGGGCGTGTCGGTTGATCGGGGGCCGCGACGTTGCTACGGTCACCACCGTGCGCCTCGACGAGTTCATCGCTCCGCGCGCAGAGGTAGTAACCCTGCGCGTCGGCTGAGCCAGGCCGCCCGCGCGCATTCTTCCCGCCGCCCACCCCTGCGGCCCGCTCACTTCCGAGACCTGGCTCGGGTTCCTCGTTTCTCAGGACCCAGACCGGAGCACTGCCATGACTCTTCTCGATGACCGCCGTCCGTCGACCGGCTTCCGCATGTACCGCCGCTACGAGATCACCGTGTCCGGTGGGCTCGGCGGGGCGCTGCAGGCCGCGGAGCTGCTGCGCGACTGCGGGTTGCCCGTCCGCGACTTCTCCGTCGAGGTCCGTGAGGGCGTCCCCTACAGCTCGGTGTTCGCCACCATGTCGATGACCGTCGCTGAGGCCCCCGGCTTCGCCGACCGGATGCTCGCGCACCCGATGGTCCTGGCCGTCGATCCCGGCTGACCCCCTGAGACCGTCACACCCGGACCGACCGCTCGACGGGTCACTCCGGGTGTGAGCGAGCCGAGGCCCCCGCCGAACGTCCGGGCGGGGGCCTCGAGCACGTCGTGGGGCGGTCAGGTTCCGCGGCAGGCCGCGATCATCGCCGCCAGCTCGGCGACCTTGACGCGGTCGGCACCGCCGCGCGCCCCCCCGAGCCGGACCTCCTCGGCGTCGAGACGCAGCCAGTCGGTCCAGTCGACCGCCTCGACGCCGTGCGCGACGAGGGAGGCCAGCAGGTCCTCCCGCGCGGGCGCCTTCGGGTCGGGCAGGTTCGGCAGGTCCTCCAGCAGTTTCTGGACGGTCTCGATGGCGTCGCCCTTGTTGGTGCCGATGACACCACTCGGGCCGCGCTTGATCCAGCCGGTCACGTAGGAGCCGACGACGGGTTCGCCGTCGCGCATCACCCGGCCGCCCTCGTTGGGAACGGTGCCGGTGGCCTCGTCGAACGGCAGTCCGGGGATGGGCTCGGCCGAGTAGCCGATGGCCCGCACGACGAGGCCGACGTCGAGGGTCTCCTCCTCGCCGGTCCCGCGGACCCGGCCGTCGACGACCTCGTTGCGCTCGATCACCAGGCCGCTGACGCGTCCGTCGGTGCCCAGGACGCGCACGGGGCTGCGCAGGAACCGCAGGTGGATGCGGCGCGGCCGGCCTTCCTCGATGTCGGCGGCGGCCCACTTGACGAGCATGTCGAGGTTCTGGTGCTGGCGGCGGTCGTCGATGCCGGTGCGGTCGGGGCCCTCACCGGCGAGCAGGTCGTCGTCGTGGACGATCACGTCGGCGTGGGCGAGCTCGCCGATCTGACGCAGCTCCGCCGGGGTGAACTTGACGTGCTGCGGGCCGCGCCGGATGAGGATGTGCACGTCGCGGACGGCGCTCTCGCGCAGCACGGCGAGCACGTTGTCGGGAATGTCGGTGGTGGCCATCTCGTCGGCGGACTTGGCGAGCACGCGGGCGACGTCGAGCGCGACGTTGCCGGCACCGACGACCGCGACGCCCGGGTGGTCGAGCGGGGGCGCGGAGCCGAGGTGGTCGGGGTGGCCGGAGTACCAGCTCACGACCTGGCCGGACCCGACGCTGCCGACGAGGTCCTCGCCGGGCACGCCGAGGGCGCGGTCGACGGAGCTGCCGGTGGCGTGCACGACGGCGTGGTAGTGCTCGCGCAGCACGTCGAGCGGCAGGCCGCCGTCCTCGCGGCCGACGGGGACGTTGCCGAGGAAGTGGACCTCGGCGGGGTCGAACGGCTTCTGCAGGACGCGGATGACCGACTTCATCTTCACGTGGTCGGGCGCGACGCCGTAGCGCACCAGCCCGTAGGGGGCGGGGAGCCGGTCGATCACGTCGACGCTGACGCCGGTGTCGGCGGCCGAGGCGAGCAGGGCGGCCGCGGCGTAGAGGCCGGACGGTCCGGCACCGATCACGGCGACTCTGGGCTGGGCGGATGTCATGCGATCTCCTTGCTGCGCCGGGGGTCGTCATCCCGGGCACCGACGTTATTCATACCTCACGCACGTGCCGGATCGGGGCAGGGATTGTGCAGGTCACGGACCTGGCCGGGGTCGATCGGGCCGGGATCACAAGGGCGCGCCGGGGTGCGCCGCGGCGGATCGGGGGTCAGGCGCCCGCGGTGCGCAGCCTGGCGGCGACGGAGTCGGCCCCGCAACCGTAGGAGCGCCGGTAGTCGGCGGGTGCGACGCCGACCTGGCGGCGGAAGTGGTGGCGCAGCAGGGCCGCGCCGCCGAAGCCGCATTCGTGGGCGATCTCCTCGACGGACAGGTCGGTGTCCTCGAGGAGGCGCTGGGAGCGCAGGACGCGCTGCAGGGTGAGCCAGCGGACCGGCGTGGTGCCGGTCTCGGCGGCGAAGCGGCGGGCGAAGGTGCGCGCCGACATGCCGGCGCGGGAGGCGAGCGCGGCGACGCTGTGGTCCTGGTCGATGTGTTCGAGCATCCAGTCGAGGACGGGGGCGAGGGTGTCGACGGAGCATTCCGGGACGGGTTGGTCGACGTACTGGCGCTGGCCGCCCTCGCGCTGGGGCGGCACGACCATGCGGCGGGCGATGCCGTTGACGACGGTGCTGCCGAGCTCGCGGCGGACCAGGTGCAGGCAGGCGTCGATGCCCGCGGCGGTGCCGGCGCTGGTGACGAGGTCGCCCTCGTCGACGTAGAGCAGGTCGGGTTCGAGGAGGGCGAGGGGGTGGCGTTCGCGCATCTCGTCGACGGCGTTCCAGTGGGCGGTGCAGCGGCGGCCGTCGAGCAGGCCGGCGGCGCCGAGGACGAACACCCCGGAGCAGACCGAGAGGATCGTGGCGCCGTCGGCGTGGGCGGCACGCAGCGCGTCGAGGACGGGTTCGGGGAACTCACGCAGCCGGGTGGCGCCCACGGCGACGAGGTCGACGCCCTGCAGTCCGTCGAGGCCGTGGTCGGGGGTGATGAGCACACCGCCCGACGTGGCGCGCAGGGGCACGTCCGCCTCGGGGCCGCAGACGCGGAAGTCGAGGACGGGCAGGCCGTCCTCGGAGCGGTCGAGGCCGAAGACCTCGCAGATCACGCCGAACTCGAACACGGCGAGCTGGTCGAGGACGAGTGCGGCAACGCTGCGCAGCATGGGTCACAGTCTATGGCGGAATCTTTGCGGAGGTTGACTTCCTGCCGCCTGTTGGCAGGAACTCATCGAGCCGATAGTTCCTGCCATGGTCCTCTCACTGCTGGTTCTCGCCCTGGTCCTCGTCGTCGTCGCCGTCTCGGTTCGGGCGCACCGCAACGGCTCCCGGCCCTTCCGGCTCGCCCAGTTCCGTCCCTCCGCACCCTTCACCGGGCTGCTCACCCGCGACGACTCCCACCACGTCGACCGCGACATGCAGCGGCTGGTGGCCGACCTGCGGGCCCAGGCCGACGCACCCGCCGACCTGGCCCAGCTCCTGCGCTGACCCGCTCGCGGTGCCGGCAGACCACCCGTTCCCGGCCCGGACGCCCACACGGCGTCCGGGCCGTCAGCCTGTCCGGAAGGCGGCGAGGCGCTCGGCCTCGTCGTCGACCTCACGGCGCTGGCGCGTGGTCAGCTCCACGAACGGGGTGACGACCACCCGGCCGTCGGCGACCCGCCAGCTCCCCGCAACCCTGCCGTCGACGAGGACCGTCGGCACGGACTGCGGGATCGACCGGTGGAACACCCGGTCCCGGCACCCGGCGGGGACCACGCCGGCCCGGGAGGCGTGCCCCAGCAGGAGGACGGCGTCGAAGTTCGACAGGAACCGCACCGGCGCCGGGGTGTGCGGGTCGGGCAGCGGCGCCCGGGGCAGGTCGACGAGCTCGGCGCCGTCCTCGGCACGGAACCGGCGCAGGTCCAGGCGCGCGAGGACCGCCCGGACCGTGGCGACGGTGACCCCGGCGTAGCGGGCGACGTCGCTCGCCGCGGCCGGGCCGAACGCGCGCAGGTAGCGCCGGACCAGCAGCTCCTCCCCCGCGGCGACGACGTCGTCGGGTTCCGGGACCGGCCCGTCCAGGAGATCGCCCGCGAGACCGTAGACGTGGGCGCGGGGCTTCTCCCAGGTCCCGGCCGGTGGGACGCGGACCATGTCGGTCCACAGCTGGGTGCCGGGGAACAGGGCGCGGTCGAGCCCGGCGTCGGTCAGCACGGCCGTGAGCTCGGCCTGGGTGGCAGGCCCGGCGGCGAGCCGTCGACGGACCAGCGCCGACGCCTCGACGAACCGCTGTTCGGGGTGGGCCTTGTGCAGCCGCATCCAGTACCCGCGCCGCGGCAGCCGGACCGCGGCCGTCAGCGGGGCGTAGTCGGCGCGCGAGACCATGTGGATGGTGCAGCGCATCACCCAGCCCTGCACGACGCGCCCCGCCGTCAGTGCCGCGGTGAGGTCGTCGCGGGCGAACCCGTCGAGCCGGGAGAAGAGCCCGACGTAGCCCGAGGGCGCGTACTGGGTCTGCAGCCCGCCGAAGCGTTCGACGGCCCGCTCCGGGCCGATCCGGACCCGCTCCAGCAGGCCCTGCCGCGCCAGCAGAGCCCGGTTGAGCGCCTCCCGCGTCAGCATCCGCTCCCCCACCGGCGGACTCACGCCTCTGGGCGACGACCGAGGATCCGGTCGACCAGGTCGCCGGCGTGGTGCGGGGTGCCGCCCGCGTCGGTCAGGGAGAGGTTGCGCGCCATGGTTTCCGGGTGCACGACGAGCCCGCCCAGGCACGTGCGCAGCCGGGCGCCGGCCCCACCGGTGGCGCACAGCAGGTCCACGAGCGCGGGCCACTCGCTGTGCCAGGGGCCGGCTGCGCGCTGGTACTCGTGGTCGGCGGCGGCGAGCAGCGTCGCGACGAGGCCGGGAGCCCGGCGCGCCGACGCCCGCGCCGTCACCGCGGCGACCGGGTTGCGCTTGTGCGGCATGGACGACGACCCGCCCGGCGCCGCCTCCGACACCTCCCCGACCTCGGTCGCGGACAGCAGCACGACGTCGGTCGCGGGTTTGGCGCACGCACCCGCGGCGACGCCCAGGGCCCCGGCGAGCTGCCCGATGCGGGACCGCTCGGTGTGCCACGGGACGTCCTGGCGGGGCAGGCCGAGCTGGTCGGCGAACACGTCGGCCAGCGCCGGGCCGTGCGGGTGCGACGCCGCGAGCGTCCCGGCTGCACCGCCGAACTGGACGGGCAGGGCGCCGACGACGTCGACGAGCCTGTGCACCGCCCGGTCGAGTCCGGCGCACCAGCCCGCGGCGACGAGGCCGAACGTGGTCGGCAACGCCTGCTGCCCCAGGGTCCGGGCGGCCATCGGGGTGTCACGGTGGGCCGCCGCCAGCCGGGCCGCGGCGTCGGCCGCGTTGCCGATGTCGTCGTCGATCACCACCGTCGCCGACCGGACGAGCAGCACCAGCGCGGTGTCCATGACGTCCTGGCTGGTGGCGCCCGGGTGCACGGCCCCGGCACCCGGTCCGGCGGCAGCACGCAACCTGCGCGCCACCGGGATCACCGGGTTGCCGCCCGCCACTGCCTCGACCGCGACGACTGCCGGGTCGAGCTCGTCGCGCAGCCTCGCGACCGCCCCCATGACGTGCGGGACGTCGGCGGCGTCGACGAGTCCCACCTCCGCGGCCGCGCGGGTGAGGGCGACCTCGACGGCGAGCAGGGCGTCCAGCCACGCCCGGCCGTCGAGCCTGGCGGCGACGCGGTCCGCGCCCAGCAGCGGGCCGAGCATTCCCCCGGGCGGTTCGGGCATGCCGCGGAGCGTAGGTCACGGTGGGCGCCCCGACCGGGACGCCCACCGTGGGCGGTCAGGCCGGGACCTTGTCCAGGAAGCCCAGGACCCGCTCGATGCGGCCCTGCGCGTCGGTGACGACGACGTCGAACCCGACGACGACCGGCTCCTGTCCCGCCGGCCCCAACCCCCAGCCGAAGCGGGCCTGCCGGTGGTGGGCGTCGACGGGCCCGACGGGGGTGAACACGAACCCGGGGAACTGCTCCTGCACCGCGGCGATGGTGGCGGCGACGCAGTCGCGGCCGGCGACGTCGACGAGCGGGTCGGTGTAGGTGGCGTCCGGGGCCCAGTGCTGGTCGACGAGGGTGCGGCGGGCCTGCGGGTCGGTCTCGTTCCAGCAGGCGAGGTAGGCGTCGGTGAGCGTGCTCATCGCGGTCTCCGTTCGTGGTGTCGGTCGGTACGGCGACGATCCTGCGGCCGTCCACGGCAGCGGGTCGATGACCTCGGAGGTCATCGTGGTGACGACGTCGGCGCACTACCGTCGCCGCCATGACGACCACGGCCGCGACCCGTCCCGTCGGGGTCCTGCTGCGCGAGTGGCGGGAGCGCCGGCGGCTGTCCCAGCTGGAGCTGTCGAACCGCACCGAGGTCTCGACCCGGCACCTGAGCTGGATCGAGACCGGTCGCAGCCGGCCGACGGCGCGCATGATCCTGCGGATCGCCGACGATCTGGAGGTGCCGCTGCGGGAACGCAACGAGATGCTGCTCGCCGCCGGGTTCGCGCCCGCCTACCCGCAGCACGGCCTCGACGACCCGGCCCTCGCCGACGTCCGCGGGGCACTGCGGGCGGTACTGGCCGCGCACCTGCCGCACCCGGCGCTGCTGCTCGACCGGTGGTGGGACCTCGTCGACGCCAACGCGGCGGCGGCGACGCTGCTCGCCGGCTGCGCCCCGCACCTGCTGGAACCCCCGGTCAACGTGCTGCGGGTGAGCCTGCACCCCGACGGTCTCGCGCCGCGCATCGCGAACCTCCCGCAGTGGCGGGCGCACCTGCTCGGCCAGGTCCGCCGCCGCGCCGACCGGACCGGCGACGCGCGCCTGGCCGCGCTGCACGCGGAGCTGGCCGCCTACCCGGGTGGTACCGACGAGGCGCCGGGCGCGGGCGCGGTCGTCGTGCCGCTGCGGCTGCGTGTCGCCGGCGCGGAGCTGGCCCTGTTCTCGCTGGCCGCGCACGTCACGACGGCGGCGGACGTCACCGTGGAGGAGCTGGCCGTGGAGACGTTCCACCCGGCCGACGCGGCGACCGCCGCCGCCCTGCGCGGGCTCACCGCGTGACCTCGCCGACCGCCGCGGGCCGCGACGCGGTCGATCCGCCACGATGGACGGCGTGACGACCCGCCCCGACACCGTCCTGCTCGACCTCGACGGCACCCTCGTCGACTCCGCGTCCGGGATCCTCGGCTCGCTCGACGCGGCGTTCGCCGAGATGGGCATCGAGGTGGCGCCGGGTGCGGTGGGCCGCCACGTCCTCGGCCCGCCGCTGTACACGACGCTGCCGGGCATCGTCGGCGCGGAGGCGGCGGCCGAGGCGCTGGTCGTCTACCGCAGGCACTACGCGGCGCGGGGCCTCTACGACTCCACCCCCTACCCCGGCATCGACGCGCTGCTGCGCGAGCTGTCGGGCGCCGGGCTCCGGCTGGCCCTGGCGACCAGCAAGTCCGAGGTCTACGCCGAACGCATCCTCGACCATCACGGCTGGACCGAGCTGTTCACGACGATCGTCGGCGACACCCTCGACGCCGGCCGCCCGACGAAGGCCGACGTGGTCGCGGAGGCGTTGCGCCGCCTGGGCCCCGGTGCCGCAACCCGCGCGGTGATGGTGGGCGACCGGCGCAACGACGTCGCCGGGTCGGCCGCGCACGGCATCGCGTGCCTCGGCGCGGGCTGGGGCTACGCCGACCCGGGCGAGCTGGAGGAGGCGGGCGCGGTGGCGGTCCTGGGTTCCGTCGACGAGCTCGCCGCGGCGCTGCGCTGACGCACGGCCGCGACCCGCGGTCACCGGCCCAGCGTGACCGGCAGCTCGGTGAGCCCGCGGATGAGCGTGCTGTGCCGGTACACCAGGTCGTCGGGGTCGGCGGCCAGGGTCAATGACGGGTAGCGGTCGAGCAGCGCCCGCAGCGCGACGTCGCCCTCGATCCGCGCGAGCTGCGCGCCGAGGCAGAAGTGCAGGCCGTGGCCGAACGCGACGTGCCCGCTCGCGTCGCGGGTCAGGTCGAGCCGGTCGGCGTCGGGGAACCGGGCGGGGTCGCGGTTGGCCGCGCCGAGCCCGAGCACGACGACCGACCCGCCGGGGATCGTCGTGCCCGCGATCTCGACGTCCTCGGTGGTGAACCGGACCGGTGCGTTGCCGACGGGCGAGTCCCAGCGCAGGAACTCCTCGACCGCGCCCTTGCCCAGCTCCGGGTCGCGCCGCAGCAGTTCCAGCTGCTCGGGGTGGGTGAGCAGGCCCAGCAGCGCGTTGCCGATGAGGTTGACCGTGGTCTCGTGGCCGGCGATGAGCAGCAGGACGCCCATCGCGACGAGCTCCTCACCGGAGAGCCGGTCCCCGTCGTCCTCGGACACCGCGACGAGGGCGGAGAGCAGGTCGTCGCCGGGGTCGGCGGCCTTGCGCCCGGCGAGCGCGCCCAGGTAGGCGCTCATCTGCTGCGACGCCTGCATCTTGGCGTCCTGCGGTGCGTCGTCGACCATCGTGGCCGACCAGGCGCTGAAGTCGTCGCGGTCCTCGGCGGGGACGCCGAGCAGCTCGCAGATCACCCGCACCGGGAGCAGGAAGGCGTAGCGCGCCATGAGGTCGACGGTGCCGTCGGCGGGCAGGTCGGCCAGCAGGTCGGCGGCGATCTCCTCGACGCGGGGGCGCAGCTCGGCCATCCGCCGGGCGGTGAAGGGGCGGCTGACGAGCTTGCGCAGCCGGGTGTGGTCGGGCGGGTCCATCAGGATCATCATCGGCGTGGCCGGGGCGTCGGCACGCTGCTCGGGCGGCAGCGTCCAGCGCCAGTCCTTGGCCAGGCGGGGGTCGGTGAACGCGGCGCGGACGTCGTCGTAGCGGGTGACGATCCACGCCGGCCCGCCCGGCATGTCGATGCGCCGCACCGGGGCGGCCTCGCGCAGCGCGGCGTAGGCCGGGTAGGGGTCGCTCCAGAACTCGCCGTCGAACAGCGCGGGCAGCGCGGGGGTACCGGTGGTGGCGGTCTCCGTCATGCCCCCATCGTGCCATCGACAGTGAGCGGATGCTTACTTCAGACGGGTCGGACTCAGGGTCGCAGGGTCGACGGCGATGTCGGCCGGGACCGGCGTCCCCGTGATCACCGCCGCCGCGAACGCCGCCAGCGCGGGCGACGTCTCGATCCCCGACCCGCCCTGACCTGCGACGAAGTGGAACCCCGGGTCCTGCGGCCGGGACCCGACGACGGGGCGCCGGTCGGCGACGAACGAGCGCAGCCCCGCCCACGACGTCCGGACCGAGCGCAGCCCCAGCGTCGTCACGGCGGCCACCCGCTCCAACGCCAGCGCGACGTCGAGGGCGTCGGGGCGGGCGTCCACCGGCTCCGACGGCGTCTCGTCGCCCGGCGAGGCCAGCAGCCCGCCCGACTCCGTCTTGAAGTAGAAGCGCTCCCCCACCTCGGTGACCATCGGCTGCAGCCCGCCGCCGGCACCGACGAGCCGCTCCGGCTCCGCCACCGACAGCACGGCGGCGGTGCGCCGCAACGGGACCAGCCCGATCGGGGCCACCCCCGCGGCGCGGGCGACGACATCGGCCCACGCCCCGGCCGCGTCCACCACGTCCGGCACGTCGACGTGGCCGTCCCCGGTGCCGACCCGCCAGCCGGCGGCGAGCCGACCGATCCCCGTGACCCGTACCGAGGTGCGCACCACCCCGCCCCGGCGGCGCAGACCGCGGACGAACGCGGCGTGCAGGGCTGCGGCGTCGACGTCGGCCGATGCCGAGGTCAGCGCGGCCGCCCGCACCACGCCGGGGCGCAGCACCGGGCACCGCCGCTCCGCCTCCCCCGCGGAGATGCGCTGCGGCGCGAGCGGTTCCCCGGCCCGTTCGGTGAGCAGCCCGTCGACGCCGTGGACGCCGTCGTCGTCGAAGCCCGCCCAGATCACCGCGCGCGCCGTCAGCAGGGGCGGGGCGTCGAGCTCCTGCGCGAGCGCGGCGAACCGTGGCAGGCTCGCCGCGACCAGCGCCCGCACCGGGCCCGTGCCGTGGCCGGGGATGCAGGTCGCGGCCGAGCGCGCCGTCGAGTGTGTGGCCAGCGCCTGCTCCGCCTCCAGCAGCAGCACCCGCCGGTGCGCCGCCAGCTCGTAGGCCACCGACGCCCCGGCGATCCCGCCGCCGATCACGACCACGTCGACCGAACCGTTCGTGCTGGTCACGACGTCGACGGTAAATCAGTGGCGGGGCCCGCGGGTGCGCGGCTACCTTTCCGGCCATGCGCTTGTTCCTCTGAGCCGACCGCGGGCGCCCGCCCGCCGTCGCCCCCGCACTCGTCGCGGGGCAGCCCCGTCCCAGCCCACCGGCCGGCACCCGCCGTCCGCCGCTGCGCGCCGGCCCAGCTCACAGGAGGTCCGCATGACCGCACGCGTCCCGTCCCCTCTCCCGGTTCCCGCCGCGGCAACCACCGCCGGGACCGACCAGCCCGTCCTCAACCGCGCCGAACGACGTGCGCGGCGCAAGGGCGGGGACCAGCCGCAGCGCACGATCCCCGGGGCGTCGTCCACGTCCCACGGATCGGTGTCGACGAAGCCGGCGCACCACCGCACCGACTTCGCCGCCCGCCGCAGCGGCTGACACCGCGGCCCGCCGCTGGTGACGGCGGGCCGCATCGGGGGGCCGTGCGCGGGACGCGAGGTGTTACCGCGTCCCGCGCACGCGGTCTCCACGTCGCGCGCGTCACGCCCCCGGCACCGGTCGCGGCCGTCGTGCGACGCTGGCGACGTGCCCGACCCCGACCCGACCGGCCCGTCCGCAGCCCGCGCCACGGGGTGCGCGATCTGGTGGGCCCGGCCGATCGACCCCGCGGGCCGGTCCGACCTGGTCGGCCTGCTCGACGAGCACGAACGCACCCGGCTGCGCGCGTTCCGCAAGCCCGACGACGCGGGCCGCTACCTGGCCGCGCACGCGTTGACCCGGCTCGTCCTCGGCGAACGCACCGCCACCCATCCCGCGGGTGTGCGGTTCGACCGCAGGTGCCGGTGCGGGGCCCAGCACGGCAAACCGCGCCTGGACGAGCCCGGGGCCCCAGAGTTCTCCTTCACCCACTCCGGCGACCTCGTCGGGCTCGCGGTCGCCGACGTGGCGGTCGGGCTCGACGCCGAGCACCACCGGACCCTGTCCGACGTCGCGTCGATGGCCGAGCACGTCAGCTCGCCGGCCGAGCGGCTGCGGCCGGCGCCGGCGACGACCGAGGAGTTCCTGCGGGTCTGGACCCGTAAGGAGGCGCTGCTCAAGGTCACCGGCGAGGGCCTGTCACGGCCGATGGACTCGATCACGCTCAGCCCGCCGGGAACGCCTGCGGCCGTGCTGGGCTGGGCGGGCGACGACGCGCCCGCGGGCCCGTTCTGGCTGGTCGACCTGACACCGCGGCTGCGTCATCCGGCCGCCGTCGCCGGGCTGGGCGCCGTCGCGCCGCCCGTCACCGAGCACGACGGCGACGCCGTGCTGCGTGCCCGGCGCCCCCACGGGTGAGCGTGCCCGACGCCCCGCCGGGGTCCGGGACCCGGCACGACGCGCGCCGATGACGTCCCGCGCCGCACCCGGGTCAGGCCGGCGGGCGCCACGGGCGCGGCGGCAGGACCGGCAGCCCGCTCGGGGCGCACTGGCCACCCCGCTCCCCCAGCAGCCGGAAGATCAGCCAGCCCAGCAGCGCCGCGAGCACCGAACCCGCGAGGATGCCGATGGTCGCCTGGCTCTTGAGCGCCTCGTCGTCGAACGCGAGATCGGTGACGAACAGCGCGACGGTGAACCCGATCCCCGAGAGCGCGGCGCCTCCGACGAGCTGACCCCAGCGCAGCGTGTCCGGCACCCGGCCCAGACCGGTGCGCAGCGCCACCCAGGTTCCGGCGGAGACACCCAGCAGCTTGCCGACGACCAGCGCCACGACGATGCCCCACGTGATCGGCGAGGACGCGGCCGCGCGCAGCGTCTGGCCGTCGAGCACGATGCCGGCGTTGGCCAGCGCGAACAGGGGCACGATCACGTAGCCCGACCACGGCTGGATGCGCAGCTGCAGCCGCTCGTTGGGCGAGATCGTCCCGACCGCGGCGGCCTGCGCGGCCAGCGCCCGCTCCGGGGTGGGGTCGACGAGCAGGCTCGTGCCGGCGAGCTGCAGCCGCATCAGGTCGCGCCGCTGCGGGGCGTAGGCGTTGACCAGCAGGCCCATGAGGACACCGACGACGCTCGGGTGGATCCCCGACTCGAGGACCGACACCCACATGAGGACGCCGATCAGCACGTAGATGGGGGTGCGCCAGAAGTTCACGAACCGCAGCGCGACGGTGGCCAGGAACAGCCCGATCGCGATCAGCAGCGCCGTCCACTCGACGTGGTCGGTGTAGAAGATCGCGATCGCGGCGATGGCACCGATGTCGTCGACGACGGCGAGCGCGAGCAGGAAGATGCGCAGCTGGTCCGGGCAGCGCGGACCGACGAGCGCGAGCACCCCGAGCAGGACCGCGGTGTCGGTGGAGATCGCGATGCCCCAGGCGCTCGCGCCGGGACCGCCGGCGTTGAAGGCGACGTAGAGCAGCGCCGGGATGGTGAGCCCGCCGAGCGCGGCGAGGGCGGGCGTGGCGATCGCCTTCCCGCCGCGCAGCTCACCGATCGTCATCTCGCGCGAGATCTCCAGACCGATGCTGAAGAAGAAGATGACCATCAGGCCGTCGTTGACCCAGTGCCGCAGGTCCTCGGTGAGGGCGACGCCACCGAAGCGCAGCGAGAGCTCGGTGTGCCAGAACGTCTCGTAGCTGCCGGAGACGTTGGCCCAGATCAGGGCGACGAGCGCGGCCGAGAGCAGCATCACCGCGGAGCCGGACTCGGTGCGCAGGAACTGGCGCGCGGCGCGGCTCAGGTCCCCGCGCTCGGCTAGTGTCGTGACGGCCACGCCAGGAATCCTGCCCGGCCCGGGCGACCCGCGATCAGGAGGGCGACCATCAGCACATTCCGGCTCGATCCGCCGATCGGCGCGTACGACCATCTGCGGGGTGTCCTCGATGCCCCCTACTCCCTCGTCGAGTACGGCGACTTCGAGTGCCCCTACTGCCGGGCGGCCTACCCGGTGGTGGAGGAGGTCATCGAGCGGCTGGGCGACAAGCTCGTCTTCGCGTTCCGCCACTTCCCCCTCTACGAGCTGCACCCGTTCTCGCTCGCGGCTGCCACCGCGGCCGAAGGCGCGTCGGTGAAGGGCCAGTTCTGGGCGATGCACGCGCGGCTCTACTCCGGCGACGAGGCGCGCCTCACCCAGCCCGACCTGCGCCGCTACGCCGAGGAGATCGGCGTCCCGCCGGAGAAGGTGCTGTGGCCCAACACCCGCTTCGTCGAGGACCGGGTGGAGGCCGACTTCAACTCCGGTATCCGCTCCGGGGTGCGCGGGACGCCGTCGTTCTTCGTCAACGGGGTGCTCCACGAGGGGCCGGCGACGGTGCGCGCGTTCCTCGACGCGCTGCAGAGCGACCCGGTGGCCGCCGAGGGCTGATCGCCCCGACGGACACTGTCGGTGCCCGGGGTGAGAATGGCCGGGTGACGGGTCCGGGACGGCGCTGGGTGCTGCACCTGGACATGGACGCGTTCTACGCCTCCGTCGAGCAGCTCACCCGGCCCACGCTGGCCGACCGTCCCGTGCTGGTCGGCGGCGCCGGTCCGCGTGGGGTCGTGGCCGGGGCGAGCTACCAGGCGCGGGTGTTCGGAGCGCGGTCGGCGATGCCCATGGCCCAGGCCCGTCGCGCCTGCCCGCACGCCACGGTGCTGCCGCCGCGCTTCGAGCTCTACAAGGCGCTGAGCGCGATGGTCATGACGGTGCTGGGCGAGGCGGCGCCGGTGCTGGAGCCTGTATCGCTCGACGAGGCCTTCCTCGAACCGCCCGCTCTGGCCGGAGCGAGCGCGGCGGAGGTCACCGCGTTCGGGACGGCGCTGCGCGCGGCGGTGCGGGAGCGCACGGGGCTGCCCGCGTCGGTCGGGGCGGGCTCGGGCAAGCAGCTGGCCAAGATCGCCTCCGAGCTGGCCAAGCCCGACGGGCTGCGCGTCGTCGCACGCGAGGACGAGCGTGCGGTGCTCGACCCGCTGCCGGTGCGGTCGCTGTGGGGCATCGGCCCGGTGTCGGAGGCGGCGCTGCACCGGCTCGGGGTGAGCACGATCGGGCAGTTCGCGGCGATGGACGGCCGCGAGGTCGGCGGCGTGCTGGGCTCGGCGGTCGGGGCGGAGCTGCACCGGCTGGCCCGCGGCATCGACGACCGTCCCGTCGCGCCCCGCGGTGCGGCCAAACAGGTCAGCGCCGAGACCACGTTCGAGACCGACCTGACGACGATGACCGACGTGCACGCCGCGGTCGCGCGCATGGCGGAGGCCGCGCACCGGCGGCTCGTCGCCTCGGGGCGGGCGGCGCGGACCGTCACCGTCAAGGCCCGCACGGCCGACTTCGCCACGTCGAGCCGGTCGGAGACCACCGCCTTCCCGAGTACCGACCTGGGCACCCTGACCGCGGTGGCGCAGCGGCTGGCGCGCACCGCGGTCGGCGAGGGCGGTATCCGGTTGATCGGGGTGTCGCTGTCGGGTCTCGACGACTCCCCGCCGCCGGCGCTCTTCGACGCGGTGGCCTCGGCCGACGGCTGGACGGCCGTCGCGGCGGGCTCCCCCGCTCCGGTGACCGACCCCGTCACCGAGCCGCCCGAGGCCCCCCACCGCCCGCCGGCACCGGCGGCGCCCTGGCGGGCCGGCGACGACGTCGCCCACGCCGAGCACGGGCACGGCTGGGTGCAGGGCGCCGGGCACGGCCGGGTCACGGTCCGGTTCGAGACCCGCGCCTCCGGCCCGGGCGCGGCCCGCACCCTGTCCTGCGACGACCCCGCCCTCAGCCGCGCGGACCCGATGGACTCCTGGCTGCCGTGAGCGGCGACGGTCGCCACTCGCGACCTCAGGCGTTCTTGTCGACGACCCCGGCCGAGTCGAAGGTCGCGACGTCGTGCAGGGCCCGGGCCGCGGCCTGGGCGACGGGCAGGGCCAGCAGCGCGCCGGTGCCCTCCCCCAGCCGCATCCCCATGTCCAGCAACGGGTCCAGGCCCAGGTGCGACAGCGCCAGGGTGTGCCCGGGCTCGGCGGAACGGTGCCCGGCCAGGCAGTACTGCACCGCGGCGGGCGCGAACGCGGCCGCGACCAGGGCGGCGGCGCCGCCGGAGACGCCGTCGAGCAGCACCGGCACCCGCAGCACCGCGGCGCCCAGGACGAGCCCGGCGAGGCCCGCGTGTTCGAGACCACCGAACGCGGCCAGCACCCCGAGCGGGTCGGCCGGGTCGGGGCGGTGCCGGTCGAGCGCCGCCCGCACGACATCGGTCTTGCGGGCGAGGGTGTCGTCGTCGACGCCGGTGCCGCGCCCGGTCGCCACGTCGGGGTCGGCGCCGGTGAACGCGCAGATCAGCGCGGCGGCCGCGGTGGTGTTGGCGATGCCCATGTCACCGGTGAGCAGGCAGCGGTTCCCGGCGGCGACGAGGTCGCGGGCCGTCTCGATCCCCACCTCGACGGCGGCGCGGGCCTGCCCCCGGGTCAGCGCCGGCCCGGCGGTCATGTCGGCGGTACCGCGGGAGACCTTGCGCGGCAACAGCCCCGGCACCGGGTCGAGATCGGCGGCGACGCCGATGTCGACGACGCACACCTCCGCGCCGAGCTGGGCCGCGAACGCGTTGACCACCGCCCCGCCCGCCAGGAAGTTGCCCACCATCTGCGCCGTGACCTCCTGCGGCCACGGCGTCACCCCCCGGGCGTGGACGCCGTGGTCGCCCGCGAACACCGCGACCACAGCCGGCTCGGGCAGGGGCGGCGGGCACGCGCCGGCGATGGCGGCGAGGGCGACGGCGACGTCCTCGACACGCCCCAGCGAGCCACGCGGCTTGGTCATCCGGTCCAGCCGCTCCCGCGCGGCGTCGCGTGCGTCCCCGGAGACGGGTTCGATCGCGGCGACGGTCTCGTCGACCAGGTCCATGGGTGCCTCCCCGGGCAGTCCGCGGCGGCCGTAGACGTCGTGGTGCACGGCCCAGCGCAGCGGCCGCCGCCGCGACCAGCCGGCCCGTTCCAGCTCGGGGGCGTCGGCGAACCCGTCGACGTGCCCGACACACAGGTAGGCGACGACCTCGACGTGCGCGGGCAGCCCGAGCAGGCCGGTGAGCTCGCGTTCGCCCGCGTCGTCGAAGAAGCTGACCCAGCCGACGCCGAGGCCCTCGGCGCGGGCGGCGAGCCACAGGTTCTGCACGGCCGTGACCGTGGAGAACGTGCCCATCCGGGGCTGGGCGTACCGGCCCAGGGTGTGCCGGCCGCCGCGGGTCGGGTCGCTGGTGACGACGACGTTGACCGGGGTCTGCAGGATCGCCTCGACCTGCAACGACGCGAACGCCGCGGCCCGCGCCCGCGGCAGCGCGGCGGCGTAGGCGTCGCGGTGGCGGTGCACGAGGTCGCGGACCCGTTCGCGCACGGCGCGGTCGCGCAGCACCACGAAGTCCCACGGCTGCGAGTGGCCCACGCTCGGGGCGGCATGGGCGGAGGCCAGGATGCGGTGCAGGACGTCGTCGTCGACGTCGACGTCGGGGCGGAACCCGGTCCGCACGTCGCGGCGGGCCCGCGCGAGGCGGTGGAAGTCCCCCTGGAAGTCGTCACCCTGGAACTCGTCCCCCTGGGAGCCGGTCACTCCGTCGACCAGCCCAGCGGGTACCGCCGCGGCGGGGCCAGCCCCGGCCCGTCGAGCGACTCCACCCGCAGCGCGGGCAGCAGCGCCGACACCACCGTGGTCACCTGGCGGGGATCGCCCGGGTCGACGAGCACCGCGGTCGCGCCCGGATGGCCGGCGAACCAGGCCGCGACCCGGCGGCCGTCGCGGGAGGCGACGCCGTCGAGGCGCTCGACGCGCCACGCCTCGGCGTAGAACAGCACGGTCGGCTCGGCATCGCCGACGGCGAAGACGACGTCGGCACGGTCGAGGCGGTCGACGATCCCGGGCGGCACCGACGGCGGCGACCCGTCGGGGTCGCCGGACGCGGCGCAGCCGACGACGAGCAACCGCCCGGGGCAGGTCGACGCGGTGCGCACGCGTCGCGGGCAGGGGGTGCGCGGGGAACGCCGCACGGGCTCCGCCGAGCCCGGACCGTCGCCGGACATGATCGCCTCCTCGAGGGTCCTCGCCCTCCGAAGTCGGGGTGTCGACGACGGCAGGAAGTGTCCTGGCTTCCGGATCACCGCACGTCGCCCGGCCCGATCGTCCGACGCTGGACAGTGGCCTTCGAATGGGCGGACGTACTCCCCGGTGACAGTGGCGGGACCGCGCCGGATTCGCACCGGACTTCCTCCACTGCCGTCGACGAGGACTGCACCACACGCCCCGGACCAGGTCAAGCGAGCAGCCCGGCACGGTCGTGCCGCGCAGCCCGTCCACGGCCCCCCTGACCACCGACGACGCTGGTCACGGCACCGTTCGGGGGGACCGTACGGTCGTCGGTGCCGGTGAGCAGGGCCAGCGCGGTGCGCAGCGTCTCACCGTGGGACACCAGCACGGTGCCGTCGGGGCCGCACCCGGCGAGGAAGGTCGCGACGCGGGCCGCGAGCGCCCGGGCCGACTCCCCACCGGGCGGCGCCCAGTCGGGATCGGCGTCGGCCAGGACCGCGGCCCGGCCCGCGGCGGGCCCGCCCTCCCAGGCGCCGTGGCACTGCTCGCGCAGCGCCGCCGTCGTGGCCACCGGCACGCCCAGCCGGGCCCCGATGACGGCGGCGGTGTCGGCGGCGCGCCGCTGGTCGCTCGACACGATCGCCCGCACCGGCTCGGCCGAGAGCACGTCCGCGGCGGCGCGGGCCTGCGCCCGGCCACGCGCGGTCAGCGGGACGTGCGCGGTGCAGCCCTGCAGCAGACCGGCGACGTTCCAGGTGCTCTCACCGTGCCGGACGAGGTACAGCACGCCGCGCTCAGGACCCGTCGGGCGACAGACCGGCGACCGGGCCGACGACGACGATCGCGGGCGGGCTGATCTCCTGGTCGCGGACATCGGCGGCGACGTCGCGCAGCGTGGTCCGCAGCGACCGCTGGATCCGCGTGGTGCCGTCCTGGACGACCGCGACGGGGGTGTCGGCGGGGCGGCCGTGGACGACGAGCGCGTCGGCGAACAGACCGATCCGCTCGACCGCCATCATCAGCACGACCGTGCCGCGCATCCGGCCGAGCGCCGCCCAGTCGGTGAGGCTGCGCGGGTCGTCGGGGGCGACGTGCCCGGAGACGACGACGATCTCGTGCGCCACGCCGCGGTGGCTGACCGGGACCCCGGCCACCGCCGGTGCGGCGAACGCACTCGTGATGCCCGGGACGACCGTGACGGGCACGCCCGCGGCCGTGCAGGCCTGGACCTCCTCGAAGCCACGTCCGTACACGAACGGGTCGCCGCCCTTGAGCCGCACCACGAACTTCCCGGCCCGCGCGTGCTCGATCAGCAGCTCGTTGATCTTCTGCTGGGCCATGGCACGGCCGTAGGGGATCTTGGAGGCGTCGACGACCTCGACGTGCGGGGCGAGGTCGTCGAGCAGGTCGCGGGGGCCGAGCCGGTCGGCGACGACGACGTCGGCGCGGGCCAGCAGCCGGCGGCCACGGACGGTGATCAGCTCGGGGTCGCCGGGGCCGCCACCGACGAGCGCGACACCCGCCGCCACCGGCTCGGCCACGTCGTCGACGACCCCGGCCTGCAAGGCCTCCACCAGCGCCGTCCGGACCGCCGCGGACCGGCGGTGCACGCCGCCCGCGAGGACCCCGATCGTCATACCGTCGTGGTCGCCCGAGGCGGGGGTGACGGCCGAGCCGGCGCTGCCGTCGTCGGCGCGCACGCAGAACACGCGGCGGCGCTCGGCCTCCGCCCCGACGGCGACGTTGACCGCCGCGTCGTCGGTGCAGGCCACGGCGTACCAGGCGCCGTCCAGGTCGCCGTCGACCCAGCCGCGTGCGGTCCAGGTGATCTCACCCGCCGACACCATGCCCTCGACGGCCGGGGTGACCTGCGGGGACACCACCTCGATCACGGCGCCGGAGGCGATGAGCCGTGGCAGCCGCCGTTGCGCGACCTGCCCGCCCCCGACCACCACGACCCGGCGGCCGGCGAGGTCGAGGCCGACCAGGTAGTGCTCCTCGCTCACGCGCGGTCCTCCTGCAGTTGTGTCGGGGGTGGGCGGCGGTGAGCATAACCGCGGGTGGGGGCCGATCCGTCCGCGTCCGCAGGGCGTCACACCCGGACCCGGTGAGCGACCCCTTCCTGCCCGTGGAGCACGTACGGGTCGCGCCGACGGGCCGGAGAGTTGCACGAACGGCCCTTTCCCGCAGCTCAGTTGCGGGAAAGGGCCGTTCGTGCGATTTCTGCGACGGCCGCCGTGCAGCGGTCCCCGACGGTCTTGGCGACGCGCAGGCGCACCTGCTCCCCGGGACCGGCGAGCTCGGTGGCGGCGAGCAGGGCGGCGGCTTCGGCGACGCTGCCCGTACCCGTCGCCGCACGGACCCTCGCGCTGCCCCCCGGCGCGCCGGCCCCGTCCAGGGCTGCCGCCGGGTAGGTCCGCAGCGGGGCGGGAGCGATGGCGGCGAGCAGGCCCGGCTCGTCGGCGCGGCGGTCGATGCTCGCGAACGCGACGACGTCCTCGGGCCGGTCGACGACCCGGGCCAGCAACTCAGCGACTGCCTCCTCGGGAACCCCGCTCGACGCGCCCAGCCCGACGACGAGCCTCACTCCGCGGCTGCGCTCACGAACGCGGCGACGGCCTCCGGGTCGCCCGCGGGGTGGGTGTGCAGGAACGACGCGTGCACCCCGCCGGCGACGAACCCCTCCGGCTCGGCACCCCGCCAGCCCCAGGCGGGCGCGACACCGGCGCGCGGGGTGACGGCGCAGTGGTGGAACTCGTGCCCGGTGACGCGGGTCCCGGCCGGGCGCCACGGCGTCGCGGACAACGAGACCGCGGCCCGATACCCGAGCGTCAGCCGCCCGGTCATCGACGCCGACGCCGCCAGCACCCCGCACATCGGGGCGCCGTCGAGGTCGGCGCACAGGTAGAGGAGCCCGCCGCACTCGGCGAGCACCGGCGCCCCACCCGCGGCGAGTTCGGCGACGGCGCTGCGCAGCGGGGCGTTGTCCGCGAGCGCGGCGACGTGTTCCTCGGGGAACCCCCCGCCCAGCACGAGCGCGGCGCAGTCGTCGGGCAGCTTCTCCTCGCGCAACGGGTCGACGACGACCACCCGCGCCCCGGCCGCGGCCAGCAACTCGGTGTGCTCGGCGTAGCCGAACGTGAAGGCATCGCCACCGGCGACGGCGACGACCGGTTGTGCCGCAACGGGTTGCGCGACCTGCGGATCCCATACCGGGCCGGGCTGGACCGGCCGGGCGAGCGCGACCACGGCGTCGAGGTCGACGTGCTCGGCGACCAGGGTGGCCATGGCGTCGACGGCCGCGTGCGCCGCCGCACCGTGCTCGGCCGCGGTGACCAGGCCCAGGTGGCGCGACGGGACCGCGAGGCCCTCGTGGCGAGGGAGGGCACCGAGGACGGGCAACCCGACCTCGGCTGCTGCTGCGCGCAGGATCGCCTCGTGCCGCGGGCTGCCGACCCGGTTGAGCACCACCCCCGCGATGTCGACGGGCCCCTCGCCGGGATCGAACGAGCGGAACCCGTGCAGCAGCGCGGCCAGGCTGCGCGACTGCCCCTTCGCGTCCACGACCAGCACCACCGGCGCCCCGACCAGCCGCGCGACATGGGCGGTGGAGCCGTGCCCGTCCTCGACCCGGCCGTCGAACAGCCCCATGACCCCCTCGACGACCGCGACCTCCGCCCCGGCCGACCCGTGGCGCAGCAGCGGCGCGATCCGCTCCTCGCCCACGAGCACCGGGTCGAGGTTGCGACCGGGCCGGCCCGCGGCGAGCGTGTGGTACCCGGGGTCGATGTAGTCGGGGCCGACCTTGAACGGCGCGACCGCCGTCCCCCGGCGGGCGAGCGCGGCCATGATCCCGGTCGCGACGGTCGTCTTCCCGCTGCCCGACGCGGGCGCGGCGACGACCAGGGCCCTCACCACTCGATGCCCCGCTGCCCCTTCTGGCCCGCGTCCATCGGGTGCTTGATCTTGGTGGTCTCCATGACCAGGTCCGCGGCCTCGATCAGCGCGGGCGCGGCATCGCGGCCGGTGATGATCACGTGCTGGCGGCCCTCCCGCGCGGTGAGCACCCCGACGACCTCGTCGACGTCGATCCACCCCCACTTCATGGGGTAGGTGAACTCGTCGAGGACGTAGACGTTGTGGACCTGGTTCTCGATCCGGCGCCGGATCTCCTGCCAGCCCTCGACCGCGTCGGCCGCGTGGTCCTCCTCGGTGCCCGCGCGCCGGGTCCAGCTCCAGCCGGCGCCCATCTTGTGCCACTCGACGGGCCCGCCCTGCCCGGTCTGCTCGTGCACCCGGCCCAGCGCGCGGAACGCCTCCTCCTCGCCGACCTTCCATTTCGCCGACTTCACGAACTGGAACACCCCGATCGACCAGCCCTGGTTCCAGCCGCGCAGCGCCAGCCCGAACGCGGCGGTCGACTTGCCCTTCATCTCACCGGTGTGCACGACGAGCAGCGGCCGGTTACGGCGCTGGCGCGTCGAGAGCCCGTCGTCGGGGACGCTGGCGACCTTGCCCTGCGGCACGGCGGTTCCTCCTGCTTCGTGGTTGCTGTTCAGGCTGCCCGGGACACGACACCGGCGACCGAGTCCGCCGTCAGCTCGTCGAGCCGGACCAGCTCGCCGCCGGCGTGGGCCGCGACCGTACCCGCGAGCCCCAGCCGCACCGGCCCGCTCTCGCAGTCGACGACGACCGTGTGCACGCCGTCGGCCGCGAGCAGGCCGGCGGCGCGGCAGGCGTCGGCGACCGGGTCGCCACCCTCGCGGGCCGCGACGGTCGCGCGGCCGTCGGTGAGCAGCACCAGCAGCGCGCGCCGACGCGGGTCACGGCGACGCTCGACGTCGAGCACCCGCCCGGCGCGCAGCAGGCCCTCGGCGAGCGGGGTGCGCCCGCCCGTGCGCAGCGCCGCGAGCCGGGCCTGGGCGGTGGGGACACTCGACGTCGGCGGCAGCGCGACCTCGGCGGACCCGCCGCGGAAGCTCACGAGGCCGACCTTGTCGCGGCGGCGGTAGGCGTCGCGCAGCAGTGCCAGCACGGCGCCCGACACCGCGCTCATCCGTGCGCGCGCCGCCATCGACCCCGATGCGTCGACGACGAACAGCACCAGGTTGCCCTCCCGGCCCTCACGCTCGGTGGAGCGCAGGTCGGCGGGGCGGACGACGAAGTGGGCGGCGGCGCGCGACCGCTGGTGCGGCGCGGCGGCGGCGAGGGTGGCGGGAAGGTGCAGGTCCGCGGCCCGGCGTGGGGTGGTCGTCGACGCGCGGACCACGCGGCCGGTGTCGGTGCGGGCCCGCGAGCGCCGGCCCGGGGTGCCCTCCCCGACGCCCGGGACGCGGAACCGTCGTGCCGCCGAGGAGGCCAGCCGCGCCGGCCGCGCCACGGGGACCGCGGCGCCGACCGGGTCGTCGCCCGCCCGCGACGGGCCGGGTTCGGACGCGCCCGAACCATCGGCCGCCGAACCGTCGGCACGCGAACCGTCCCTGCTCGAACCGTCGGGCCGCGAACCGTCTGCACCCGAACCATCTGCGCCCGAACCGTCGGCACCCGAACCATCTGCGCCCGAACCGTCGGCACCCGAACCGTCGGCGCCCGAACCGTCCGGGCCCGGACCGTCCGCACCGTCCGGCCCCGGGTCGTCCCTGCCCGGGCCGCCCGGGGTCGGCGGGTCGGGCTCCGGCTCGTCGTCGAGGTTGTCCGCGGCGGAGCGCATCGCATCGTCGAGGGTCTTGTCGTCGATCCCCGGCTCGTCGAACGGGTCACGACGACGCCGGTGCGGCAACGCGAGCCGCGCCGCGACCCGCACGTCCGCCTCCTCGACCACGTCGGCACCACGCCACGCGGCGTGCGCCACCGCCGCCCGGGCGATCACGAGATCCGCGCGCATCCCGTCGACCTCGACCGCCGCACACACCCCGGCGATCCGGCGCAGCTCACGATCCGGCAGCATCACCGCACCCAGCCGGGCCCGAGCCCCCCTGATCCGGGCGGCGATCCCCCGGTCGGCCTCGGCCCACTCCGCGCCGAAGCCCGCCGGGTCGGCCTCGAACGCCAGCCCGCGCCGCACCACCTCCGCCCGGGTCGCGACCTCCCGCGACGCCGCCACCTCCACGGTCAACCCGAACCGGTCCAGCAGCTGCGGGCGCAGCTCCCCCTCCTCCGGGTTCATCGTCCCGACCAGCAGGAACCGCGCCGCGTGCGACACCGACACCCCGTCGCGCTCGACATGGGCCCGGCCCATCGCGGCGGCGTCGAGGAGGAGGTCGACCAGGTGGTCGTGCAGGAGGTTGACCTCGTCGACGTAGAGGACACCGCGGTGCGCCTCGGCCAGCAGCCCCGGCTGGTAGGCGCGCACACCGTCGGCCAGGGCCCGTTCGAGGTCGAGCGCGCCGACGAGCCGGTCCTCGGTCGCGCCGACGGGCAGCTCGACCAGCCGCGCGGCCCGGGTCCCGGCCGCGGCGCCGTCCGGGTGCGGCCCGTCGGGGCAGCCCGGGTCCGGCGCGGCCGGGTCACACCCGAACCGGCACCCCACGACCACGGACAGCGCCGGCAGCAGCGACGCGAGCGCGCGCACGGCCGTCGACTTCGCGGTGCCCTTCTCACCCCGCACCAGCACCCCGCCGACGCCCGGGTGGACCGCGTTCAGCAGCAGGGCCAGGCGCAGGTCGTCGTGGCCGACGACCGCGGAGAAGGGGTATCGCAGAGCGGCGTTCATCGCGTCGAGCCTGCCAGACCGGTCGTCAGGACCGGGAGGTCTGCCGGTGCACCGTGATTGATCACATGTTCAATCGCGTCCATGTCGAGGTGGGTGGCGACGAGGTCGCCCAGCACGTCGAGCTGCGCATCACGCTCGGCGGCGAAGTCGGTGTCGGGGGCGACGACGAACCCGGCCCGGCCCGCCTGCACCGCGAACCGGGAGAGCAGGGCACGACGGAACGCATCGTTCTCCAACAACCCGTGCCAGTGCGTGCCGAGCACCGTCCCGGTGTCCGAGCCCTCCCCCGGATCCTCGAGCAGCACCGGGTCACCACAGGCCACGACCCGGCCGTGATGGATCTCGTAGCCACGCACCGGCAGACCCCACACCGTCCCAGCCGGGTTACCCAGGTGCTTACGGGCCTCGAAACGCACCTCCAGGTCGAGCAGCCCCAGCCCCTCCACACCCGCCCCGCCCACGACCTCGACCCCCTCCGGGTCGGCGATACGCCGCCCGAGCATCTGGTAACCGCCGCAGATACCCAACACCGGCTTCCCCGCCGCGGCATGGGCACGGACCGCGTCGGCGATCCCGCTACGACGCAACCACCCCAGATCCGCCACCGTGGCCTTGGACCCCGGCAGCACCACGACATCGGCGTCGAGCAACCGCGACGGCTCCGTCACGTACCGCACCGCGACCCCCGGCTCACAGGCCAACGCCTCGGCGTCGGTGGCGTTGGAGATACGCGGCAACCGCACGACCGCGACCCGCAGCCACGCCGACCCGCGCGGCGGCCCCGGACGCCCGAGCACACCGTCGGCCACCGCCGAGAGGGAGTCCTCGGCATCGAGCCACAACCGGTCCGACCACGGCAACACCCCGAACGTCGGCCGGCCCGTCAGCGCACGCAGCTGATCGAGCCCGGGCGCCAGCAGCGCCGGGTCCCCCCGGAACTTGTTGACCACGAACCCCGCTATCCGCGCCTGGTCGGCCGGGTCGAGCACCGCGACCGTCCCGAACAGGTGGGCGAGCACACCGCCGCGGTCGATGTCACCGACCACGACGACGGGCAGGTCCGCAGCCTGCGCCAACCCCATGTTGGTGATGTCACCGGCACGCAGGTTGATCTCGGCCGGCGACCCCGCCCCCTCGCAGACCACCACGTCGTAGCGGGCACGCAGGCCCGCGAGCGAGTCCGCGACCACACCCCGCAGCGCCGCCGTCCGCGTCCGGTAGGACATCGCGCTGACATGACCCTCGGCGCGGCCACGGACGACGACCTGCGAGGTCCGGTCGCTGCCGGGCTTGAGCAGCACCGGGTTGAACTCGACGCTGGGCGCCAGCCCACACGCGTGCGCCTGCATCGCCTGGGCGCGCCCGATCTCACCACCGTCGGGGGTGACCACGGAGTTGTTGCTCATGTTCTGGGCTTTGAACGGCGCGACCGACACCCCGCGCCGGTGCAACAGCCGGCACAACCCCGCGACCACGGCGCTCTTCCCCGCATCCGAGGTCGTCCCCGCCACGAGCAGCGCACCGCTGGGACCGTCGGACATCTGCCCAGTATCGAGCCCCCGCGGCCGGCGGTGCCGCCGGAGCGACCATCGCCACTCACGCCCCCTCGCGCGAGCGCCCCGCCCGGCAGCCACACGCCCCGCCGGCACCGCCGCCCACGCGTGACGCCGTCATCGGACGGGCCGGCCGCGAGCGACCGCGATGACGGGCGCGGACCCGGACCGCCTAACGTGTGGTCATGCGTTTCCTGCTGCGGCCCCAGTGGATCGCCCTCGTCGTGGCGGTCGTCGGGTTCGCCGTGGCCTGCTACGTCTACCTCGCGCCGTGGCAGTTCGGCCGCGAGTCCGCGCGCGACGGCGAGCAGAAGCAGATCGACGTGGCCGCGACGCTGAGCGCCGTGCCCTTCGGCACCCTCGTGCCGGGCGACGCCGTCGGCAGCGACGTCGCGTGGCGGCAGGTCACGCTGACCGGCACCTTCCTGCCGCAGGACGAGGTGGTGGTGCGGCTGCGGGTCGTCGACGGCAAGCCCGCCGTCGAGGTCATGACGCCGATGCGCACCACCGACGGGCGGGTGGTGGTCGTCGACCGGGGCACCGTGCGCGCCACCGACGGTCAGACCGTCCCGGAGTTCGAGCCCGCGCCGCAGGGCGAGGTCACCGTCGAGGGCCGGCTGCGCACTGACGAGACCGACCCGCAGGCCCGGGCCGCGTTCGACGCCGCCGGGCACCGGCAGATGTACGCGGCCGACTCGAAGACCGTCGCCGCGGCGGCGGGGACGCCGATGGTGGTCGGGTACGTCGCGCAGCAGTCGGGTCCGGGTGTGCTCACGCCGCTGCCCGTCGAGGCGGGCGAGGGCGCGGCGCCGTTCTCCAACTTCTCCTATGCGCTGCAGTGGCTGACGTTCGGCGCGATCGCGATCGTCGCGCTCGGCTACTTCGTGCGTCTGGAGCTGCTGCAGCGCCGCGGCGGTCGTGACCGCGCCGGGGATCGCGCGGCGCTGCGCGACGCCCTCTCGGGTCGCGACGAGACCCCCGGCGGTCCCTGAGCGCCGGGTCCCGCGCCGGATCCCTGTCGGGTCCACCGCGAGCCCGGTGTGCGCCGGGCGGCGGCGCCTGCGGCCGTCAGGAGTGCCGCGGCGATGCCGACCGCACGCGACAGCCGGGCCGCGCGCAGCAGGTCGGGGACGGCGGGCGGACGGCCGTCGCCCAGCAGCGGCCGCTCCTGCACCCCGTAGGGGTACGCGGTCGTGCCGCCGAGCCGCAACCCGAGCGCCCCGGCCGCGGCGGCCTCCACGGGTCCGGCGTTGGGACTCGGATGGGCGCGCGCGTCGCGCCGCCAGACCCGGACCGCCGCGCGCGGTGACCCACCGACGACCGGCGCCAGCCCCGCGAACAGCAGGGCCGCGACCCGGGCGGGCACGAGGTTGGCGGCGTCGTCGAGGCGCGCCGCAGCCCACCCGAAGCGTTCGTGGCGTGCCGAGCGGTGCCCGATCATGGCGTCGAGGGTGTTGACGGCGCGGTAGCCCAGCAGGCCCGGGACCCCGGCTACGGCCCCCCAGAACAGCGGGGCGACGACGGCGTCGGAGGTGTTCTCCGCCAGCGACTCCACCCCGGCGCGGGCCATCCCGGGGGCGTCGAGCGTCGACGGGTCGCGTCCGCACAGGCTGGGCAGGCGGCGGCGGGCGGCGGCGAGGTCGCCCGCGGTGAGCTCGCGGCCCAGCGCCGCACCCTCCCCCACCAGCGACCGGCCGCCGAGGACGGTCCAGGTCGCCGCGGCGGTGACGACGACGGTGCCGGCGGGGCCCCGCGCGCACCGTTCGACGATCGCCCCGGCACCGGCGACGGCGCCGACCAGCGCGGCGGTGTGCAGCGCTCCGCGGCGGCGGTCGTCGGCCCAGGACCGGGTCTCGAGCGCGGCGGCGAGGCGCCCGAACCCGGCGACGGGATGGAAGCGGCGGGGGTCGCCGAACGCGAGGTCGGCGAGGACGCCCAGGAGCAGGCCTGCGGCGCGGGAGGGACGCACAGGGCGACGCTACGGTCCCGCTGCGGGCGCCCGCCGCCGGGGGAGATGATCGGGGCATGCGCACCGACATGGTTCCCGACGAGATGGGCGCCTCGAAGTTCTACAAACTGCTCACCGCATCCGTGGTGCCGCGCCCGATCGCCTGGGTGTCCACGCGGTCGGCCGCCGGCGTCGACAACCTCGCGCCGCACTCGTTCTTCACGGTCGCGTGCGTGGACCCGCCGATGTTGCAGTTCACCTCGGTCGGGACGAAGGACTCGTTGCGCAACGTGCGCGAGACCGGGGAGTTCGTGATCTCGCTGGCGACGGAGTCGATGTTCGAGCGGATCAACGCCACGGCGACCGACTTCCCTGCGGAGATCAGCGAGTTCACCGCCGTCGGGCTGACGCCGGAGGCGAGCACGGTCGTGGCGCCGCGGCGCGTGGCGGAGTCACCGGTCGCGTTCGAGTGCCGGCTGGAGCACGACCTGGAGCTGGGCGACTCGACGGTGGTCATCGGCCGGGTGGTGCACGCCGTGGTCGACGACGACGTGCTGGTCACCGACGAGCGTGGCAACACGCTGCCTGCGGTGCAGCGGCTGCGGCCGCTGGCCCGGCTGGGTCGTGACGAGTGGTCGCGCCTGGGCGAGGTCGTGACGATCTCGCGGATCGCGTGGAAGAACTGGCCGGGGCACTTCACCGAGGTGCCGCCCGCCCCGTGACCCGCTGATCGTGCCATCCTCGACATGTCGAACTTGACAGGTCGAGGATGGCACGGCAATCTGGGCCCACGTCGAGGGACGGAGAGGCCGATGACCGAGCACACCGCACGACCCGACCTGCGGATCGGCGACGCCGAACGCGAGCACACCGAGGCGCTGCTGCGCGTCCACGTCGGCGCGGGCCGGCTCGACCTCCCCGAGTTCGAGTCGCGCCTCGACGCCGTCTACACCGCCCGCACCCGGGCCGACCTCGACGGGGTCACCCGCGACCTCCCCGCCCCCACGGCGCACCCGGCCGCCCCGGCCCGCCCGCGGCCGGGCCCGCAGCACGCCGCGACGTGGGCACCCTGGGCACTCGCCGGAACCATCTGCACCGTCGTGTGGCTCGCGACGTCGATCGGCACGGGCAGCGTCCAGCCGTTCTGGCCGATCTGGGTCATCGGCCCGTGGGGCGCGATGCTGATGCTCGCCACCCTCACCGGCCGGCACGCGCCGTGCCCCACGGGCCGCGCCGGTTCCTGACCCCGGCGGACCCGCAGCGGGTGGTGGCCGCCACGGCGACCACCGCCACTCACAAGGTGTACTCGCCCGTCGGGGTGGCCGAGTCCGAGCCGCGGATGTCCTGTTCCCGGACACGCAGCTCCACCCGGCGGATCTTGCCGGAGATCGTCTTGGGCAGGTCGGCGAACTCCAGACGACGGATCCGCTTGTACGGCGCCAGGTTGTCGCGCGCGAACTCCAGGATCGAACGGGCCGTCGCCTCGTCGGCCGCGTGCCCGGACGCCAGCACCACGTACGCCTTCGGCACCGCGAGCCGCACCGGGTCCGGCGACGGCACGACGGCCGCCTCCGCGACGGCCGGGTGCTCGATCAGCACGCTCTCCAGCTCGAACGGGCTGATCCGGTAGTCGCTGGCCTTGAAGACGTCGTCGGAACGGCCCACGTAGGTGATGTAGCCGTCCGCGTCGCGGGAGCCGACGTCGCCGGTGTGGTAGTAGCCACCGGCCATCGCCTCGGCGTTGCGCTCGTCGTCGCCGTAGTAGCCGACCATCAGCCCCGTCGGACGCCGGGACAGGTCGATGCAGATCTCGCCCTCGTCGGCCTTCTCCCCGGTCGTGGGGTCGATCAGCTCGATCGGGAAGCCCGGGACGGGACGCCCCATCGAGCCGGGCTTGACCGCCTGGCCGGGCGGGTTGGCGATCTGCACGCTGGACTCGGTCTGCCCGAAGCCGTCGCGGATCCGCACCCCCCAGGCCTTCTCGACCTGCTCGATGACCTCCGGGTTGAGCGGCTCACCCGCACCGACGACCTTGCTCGGCGGGGTACGCAGGGCCGACAGGTCGGCCTGGATGAGCATGCGCCAGACCGTCGGCGGGGCGCAGAAGCTGTCGACGCCGCAGCGCCCCAGCACATCCAGCACCGACTCGGCGTCGAACCGGGCGTAGTTCATGACCAGCACGGTCGCCTCGGCGATCCAGGGCGCGAACACGTTGGACCACGCGTGCTTGGCCCACCCGGGCGAGGAGATGTTGAGGTGGACGTCGCCGGGCTCCAGCCCGATCCAGTACATCGTCGACAGGTGACCCACCGGGTAGGACTGGTGGGTGTGCTCCACGAGCTTGGGCTTGGCCGTGGTGCCGGATGTGAAGTAGAGCAACAGCGTGTCGTCGGCGCGGGTGACCCCGTCGGGGACGAACGTGTCGGCGGCGTCGTAGGCGTCGGTGTAGTCGAGCCAGCCCTGCGGGGCGCCGCGCACCGCGATGCGCGTGTAGTCGCCGGCGACGTCGTCGAACTTCCCGGCGTCGCCACCCCCGACGACGACGTGCCTGGCGTTGCCACGCTCGACCCGGTCACGCAGGTCCTCGGCGGTGAGCAGCGTCGTCGCCGGGATGACGACGGCGCCCAGCTTCATCGCCGCGAGCAGGGTCTCCCACAGCTCCAGCTGGTTGCCGAGCATCAGGATGATCCGGTCGCCGCGACCGACCCCGTTCGCGCGCAACCAGTTCGCCACCCGGCTCGACCGCGACGACATCTCCGCGAACGTCCAGTACGCCTCGGAGCCGTCGCTCTCCACGATCCACAGCGCCCGCCGGGAACCACGCTCCGCGTCGGCGGCGACGGCGTCGAAGTGGTCGAGCGCCCAGTTGAACTCGGTCAGCTCGGGCCAGCGGAAGTCCCGCACCGCCGTGTCGTAGTCGGTGCGGTGGGCGAGCAGGAAGTCGCGCGCCGCGTAGAAGGCTTCCGCATCGGTCATGTCGCACTCCGTCGTCGGCCGGCCGATCATCTCGGCAGTCACCCTAGCCACGGCGGGCCCCGCGTGGAGAGTGCCGCGGCCGACCGGGCCTGACCGTCCGGCGGGGTACCGGGCGGTCACGTCAGCCTGACGTGCGGGCGGGGACGACAGGTGCCCGCGGGCGTCGCGGCTAGCGTCCACGGTCGTGACGCCGCAGCCTGCCGCTCCTGCTCCCGTCCGCACCGCGCACCGCCGGTGGGCCGCACCCCCGCGGGTCGTCGCCGCACTGGCGCTGGCGGTCGCCGTGTCCGTCGCGGGGTGCGGGTCCCCCACGCAACAGGCCGGCCCGACGCCCCCGGCCGGACAGGCGACGCCCCCGCCCGCCGCCACCACCCCCGCCCCGGCGGGCACCCTGCTGTGGCCGGTCACCGACGTCGCCCAGGCGAGGGCGCTGCAGGCCCAGGTCGACCAGGGCTCGCAGGCGTGGCTGCTCGACCCGTCGGAGGTCGCGACGAGCTACGCGACGGCCGTCCTGCAGTGGCGCGCACCGAGCGCCGGGGCACCCGACGGCGGCACGGTCGTCGTCACCGACCCCGACGCCGGCACGGTCACGCTGACGATGGTGCAACCGGCCACGACCGGGTCCGCAGGCGTCTGGATCGTGTCCGCCGAACAGCGGAACTGACGCTGCGCTCATCAGAGGATCGAATTACGTCATCTGTTCGAGTGAACCGGCCGTGGATGTGCAGCGTTCCGGCGACTCCGGACGATTCCCTGTGCAAGACCGGAACATCGGGGACCGGCACCACAGCACCAGGGAGCACGACGATGACGACCGACTCGGTCCAGCAGGACATGTTCACCGTCCTCCACGGCCAGCCCGCGCCGGTCGTGACCCGCTGGTCCTACTCCGCCGACGACCCGTTCGCCGTCGTCCTCGCCGTCCGCACCCGCAGCGACCGCTGGGTCGAGTGGATGGTCGCGCGGGACCTGGTCGTCGACTCGCTCGAAGGACCCGCCGGCTACGGCCACGTCCGGATGAGCCCGCAGATCGTCCAGGGCTACGACATCGTGGAGATCGAGATCTCCTCCCACGACGGCCGCGCGATCCTCGAGGTCGACCGCGACCTGCTGCGCAGCTTCGTCGAGTCCACCCTCGAGCTCGTCGCGCTCGGCGCCGAGTCCGACTGCATGGACATCGACTCCGCGATCGCCAAGCTCACCCAGGGCTGCCCCTGACCGGCGTCCCGGCCGCCTGCTCACCGCAGGCGGCCCTCGGGACCCACGTCCTCGCGCCCCGACGCGGGCGCCACCGCCCCACCCGCGTCCGGGTGCGCATCGATCCCGGCCGCCCGGTCGTCGAACGCTCCGCGGTGCTCCGCATCGCGTCCCGCCACCGGGTCACCCTCCGCGTCACGACTCGCATCCCGCTCGGCCTGCTCGGCCCCCGGATCGCTGTCCAGCTGCTCGGTCACCTCGGGGTCCTCCATCGGGCTGTCGTCCACCACCGGTTCGAACGCGTCGGCCCCGCCGCCGGTGCGGTGCACCGCCGCCTCCTCCGCCGACGCCGCGCCCCCGTCGACACCCACGTCGCGTGCCGCGGTGTCGCCGTCCGCGTCGGGTTCGAGCCGGCCGGCGCGCTGCGGGTCGACCGCCGGCACGTCGTCGGGCAGCTCGCGGGCGAGCCGGTCGTCGAGCGACTCCCCCTCCCGCGCGCCCGCCGGGGTCACGGTGTCGCCGTCCAGCTCGAACGGGCGGTCCGGCGGGACGTAGCCCGCGTCCAGCGGGTCTCCCGCTCCGGTCAAGGTGTACTCGGCGTCCTCCTGGACCAGTTGGCCCGCGTCGGGGTCCTGCGGCTGCGGATCGTCACGGCGTGACATCGCCGGTCGTTCCTCTCGTTCGGGGTGCCGGACGGCGACCCGCCCGGTGATCGTCGCGGATACCCGCACGGCGGCCCCACCACACCGCCCGGCCCGAACGGGGGGTCGGCGGACCGCGTCGCCGACGTCCGCCGACGTCGCCACGGCGGCGATGTGTTGTGATGACCACAGCAGCGACCGGCCTGGGCGAACCGGACGAAATTCGCGCCCGGCGGGCCGCGCGAGCCACGGCGAGGAGGTCAGATGGCGGACAGGGGCGAGTCCGAAGGGCGCACGAACAGGCCGCCCCGGACACGCGACGCCGCGGCCACCCGGCGGGCCCTGCTCGCAGCCGCCCGCGAACTGTTCGCCTCCGTCGGCTACGACGCCACCACGGTCCGGGCCGTCGCCGACCGGGCCGGGGTCAACCAGGCACTGTTGTTCCGCCACTTCGGCAACAAGGAAGGCCTGTTCGCCGAAGCCATCTCCGGCGAGGCCATGGCCGTGCTGGAGGACGGGCCGCCCGAGGACCTGCTGCGCCGCACCCTCGACGCGATCATGGCCGACGACCCGAGCGGCACCGAGCTCTTCTTCGCCGTCCTGCGCTCCACCGGGAGCAGCGAGGCCGGTGTACTCCTGCGCGCCGAGCTCGAGTCGCGCTGGGCCGGCGCGTTCGCCTCGCTCGCCACCACCGACGACGTCGACGACGCCGCCCTGCGCGCCGAGCTCGTCCTCGCCTGGCTCCTCGGCATCGGGTTGCTGCGCACCGTCATCGCGACCCGTCCCATCGCCGGGGCCGACCCCGCCACGATCAGCGCCCACGTGCTGCGCGGCGCCCGGGCGGTCCTCGACGGGAGCGCCGACGTCCCCCCGGCGACACCGGCGGTCGAGGGCACCGGGCACTGAGCCCGGCGGCGAGCCCCGGCCCCGCGGCGCGTCACCCGCCGACGAGCCCGTCACCCCGGTCGGTCAACGGGTGGCGCAGCAGGACGCGGCTGCCCCGCTCGTCGACGTGGATGAGCACGGCGCCGACCATCCGCTGCATGAGACCGATCCCCCGGCCCGGGGTCTCGGTGGGGGTCCACGTGCCGTGGTCGGTGATCTCGATGCACAACGCGTCCGGCTCCGTCCACAGCGTCAGGTCCACGTTGCCGGGGTCGTCCGGGCTGTAGGCGTGCTCGACGACGTTCGCCGCCGCCTCGTCGACGGCGAGGACGACGTCGTCGACCTCGTCCGGGGCGAGTCCGAGCGGCCCGATCCAGGCCACCAGCTCGCGGCGGATGTGCCCGAGCGCGGCCGCCTCGGCCGGCCAGGAACGATGGACGAACTCGACGGCCAGGGGTCCGGACCCCGCGCTGCCGTCGGCCGGGTCGGCGTCGTAGGCGGGGCCGGGTTCGACCGGGCCGGGTTCGACCGGGCCGGGGTCGGGGTGGTCGATCGGGTCGGGGTGTCGGGCGGGCTGCGTCATCGGCACGCTCCGTGAGCTGGGGTCCGGCGCGGTGCGCCGCGGAGGGGACGTACCCGGAAGGAGTTGCACGGACCACCCCCCGGGCAAACACCACCGGCCGCATCCAGCGCGACGCTCGTCCGCTCGCCGCGCCGCACTCCCCCGACGAGGCGCATCTGCCCGACAGCCCGCCGGAGCCGCGTGCCGGTCCGGCGCACATCGCCCGCGCACCGGCGCGTCACGGCACGCTCCCGGCGCCGGCGACGCGATCGCCCCACGGCCCCGCCCGGGCGGGGCCGGCAGCCGGCCCGGGGCGGAGCCCCACGCAGCCGGGCGCGACGCCGGAGCCCGCGGACACCGGCGGGTCGGCGACCGCGGGACCCCCCTCGCACCCGCAGGTGTCCGACGGCCGCCCCGTCACCGGCGTTGCACCCGATGCCCCGACGACCCCGTGCCGGCGGGAGGCGGTCAGCCCCGGCCGGTCACCGTCAGGTACAGCAGGACGACGTTGAGCGCCACGATCGCCGTGCAGACGACGATCCCGGCGGCGACGGTGACACGCCTGTTGACGTCGTCACCCATGATCGAGCGCCGCGAGGTGAGGATGACCAGCGGGATCAGGGCGAAGGGGATGCCGAAGGACAGCACGACCTGGGAGACGATCAGCGCCCACGTGGGGTCGATGCCCATGCCCAGGACGACGAGCGCGGGGATCGCGGTGACGACCCGCCGGGCGAGCAACGGCACCTTGATCTTCAGCAGGCCCGCCATCACGACGGAGCCGGAGTAGCAGCCGACAGCGGTCGAGGCCAGGCCGGAGAACAGCAGCGCGATGGCGAAACCGAGAGCGAACAGGGGGCCGGCCTTGTCGCCGATCGCGGCGTGGACACCTTCGAGGGTCTCGGTGCGTTCGTCACCGCTGAGCAGGGCGGCACCGACGAGGAGCAGGCCCAGGTTCACGGCACCGGCGACGGTGAGGGCGACGGCGACGTCGGCCTTGGTGGCCGTCAGTAGCCGGCGGCGGTCGGGGCCGGGGGCCGGCGAGCCGTGCCGGTCGCGCGAGAGCGACGAGTGGACGTAGATGGCGTGGGGCATCACGGTGGCGCCGAGCATGCCGGCGGCCAGCAGGATGCTGCTGGTGCCCTCGAAGCCGGGGACCATGCCGCCGACGATGCCGG
The DNA here is from genome assembly GCF_050250275.1 of Pseudonocardia sp. Classification (GTDB taxonomy): domain Bacteria; phylum Actinomycetota; class Actinomycetes; order Mycobacteriales; family Pseudonocardiaceae; genus Pseudonocardia. Next base: position 94,030 of record NZ_JBFWOY010000010.1, on the reverse strand, counting down.
CGGCCGAGGGCGGGGCGGCGAAGAGGCTGGCGACGAACCCGATGCCGACGACGAGCAGCATCGTGGTGACGACGCGCTCGAAGGGCTTCTGCCCGAAGCGGTCGGCGACCTTGAGGATCACCATGGAGACGACCGCGGTGATGACGCCACCCCAGACGAGGGGCAGGTCGAACAGCAGGGCGAGGGCGATGGCGCCGCCGAGGACCTCGGCGAGGTCGGTGGCCATGGTGACGAGCTCGGCCTGGGCCCAGTAGGCGAAGCGGACACGCCGCGGGAGGTGGTCGCGCAGCGACTCGGGCAGCGACTTGCCCGTGACGAGCCCGAGCTTGGCGGACAGGTACTGCACGAGGCCCGCCATGACGTTGGCGGCGAGCACGACCCAGACGAGCAGGTAGCCGAAGCCCGCGCCGGCGGCGGTGTTGGTCGCGACGTTGCCCGGGTCGACGTAGGCGGCGGCCGCCACCAGCGCCGGGCCGAGGAGCAGCGCCCCGGATCGGGCGCGCTCGACGCGTGCCTTCACCGCCATGGTCATCGCGTTCACCCGCTCGGACCTCCGCGAGAGTCGAGTCGCCCACCGGCATGATCGGCCAGTCTCCGCGAGGTCCCGGGTGGTCGCCGTCTCAATCGGAGACGGTCGCGGCGCCCTCGGTCAGCGCCTGCCGGGGTCGCGGCGCAGCAGGTAGGTGTCCATGATCCAGCCCTTGCGGGCGCGCGCCTCGGCGCGGACCCGGACGATCTCGTCCTTGACCCCCTGCAGGTCCCCGCTGACGAGGATCTCGTCGGGGGTACCGAGGTAGGCGCCCCAGTAGATGGCCAGGTCGTCGTCGGGCAGCGACGCGAAGGTGCTCGCGCCGTCGAGCATGACGACGACGTCGTCGACGTCGCGCGGCATCCCCGCGGCGAGGCGCCGGCCCGTCGTCACCAGTACCGAGCCGCCGACCCGGTTGAGGATGAGCCGGTGCGCGGCGGCGAGGGCGGCGACGCTGCTGACACCGGGGACCGACTCGACGTCGAAGCCCGGCCCGCCGGAGGCGACGTCGGCCTCGCGGATGCCGGCGAGCAGCCGCAGGGTGCCGTCGTAGAGGGCCGGGTCGCCCCACACGAGGAAGGCGCCGACGCCGTCGGGGCCCAGCTCGTCGGTGATCATCGCGGCGTAGAGGTCGGCGCGGCGGTCCTGCCAGTCGAGGACGGCGTCGCGGTAGGCGCCACCGCTCGCGTCGCGGTCGCGCTCGGGATCGGGGGCGTCGACGACGCGGTAGGTCCCGGCGTCGACGTGGCGGTCGATCAGTTCGGTGCGCAGCGCGGCGAGGTCGTCCTTGACGGTGCCCTTGTCGATGCCGAAGAACACGTCGGCGCGGCGCATGGCCGCGACCGCCTGCAGGGTCAGATGGTCGGGGTCACCCGCACCGATCCCGATCACGAGCACCGTCCGCATGGCACGACCGTAATCGATGCCCGGTGTGGGGCAGCGGGTCTGTGACGTGCGGCAGGGTGTGATCAGGTCAGCGGGCGGAGCCCCCAGCGGGCGCTCCACCGTTCGCCGGGGGCGAGGACGACGAGGCCGTCGCCGGAGTTGAGCGCGTCGGGCGGGCAGGTCATGGGTTCGACCGCGACCGCGGGGCCGTTGCCGCCCAGGTCGTCGGGGGTGAAGACCTGCACCCAGGCGAAAGCGGGGTCGGCCCACAGCTCGACCCCGCCGTCGGGGGAGGTGAGCCGGTGGCGGACGAGGTCGTCGCCGGGTCCGGGGCGGGCGCCGCCGAAACAGTCGTCGAGGCGGGCGTCGCGCAGGGAGATGGTGCGCTCGTCGTCGGTGAGGGGCCGCGGCTCGCCCTCGGGCAGCTGGTCGCGCAGCGTGATCGCCGTCGTCGCGGCGAGGTGCAGGGTGCAGTCGCGGACGGCGGCGGTCCCGACCCGCAGGTAGGGGTGCGAGCCGACGCCGAAGGGCACGTCGCCGGTGCCGAGGTTGCGGGCGCCGACGGTGACCGTGAGCCCGTCGGCCGCCACGGAGTAGCCGACCGTGACGCACACCGGCTGCGGCCAGCCCGGCTGCGCGACGGCGACGGCGGCGAGGGTGACGGCGTCGGAAGTCTGCTCGACGACGGTCCAGCAGACGTGGCGGAGCAGCCCGTGGATGGCGTTGCCGGCGGCGGGTTCGGTGAGGGCGAGCTGCTGCTCGGTGCCCTCCCAGGTCCAGCGGCCGCCGCGGACCCGGTTGGGCCAGGGTGCCAGCAGGGCGCCGCAGCCGCGGGGCGGGCGGACGCCCTCGGGGTAGGTCTCGGCGTAGGCGCGGCCACCCGACTCGAAGGCACGCAGTCCGGCGCCGACCTCGGTGACGACGGCGGTGGTGCCCGCCCCGTCGGTCACCGTCAGCTGGCGGCCGGTGGGGAGCATCGTCTGCGGCACGTCACCGATCATGGTGGTGATCCTCGTCGGCCGCCGGCGTCGCGTCGAGGGTCTCGGCGACCGCCTCCACGGAGTCGGCGAGTGTGAAGACGGCGACCAGTCCGGTGACCTCGAGCGGGCGTTCCACCGCGCGGTTGCCGGCGACGACGACGTGCAGCGGCACGACCGCCACCGCGCAGGCGCGGCGGGCCTCGACGAGCTGGTCGAGCCCGGACGAGTCGAGGAACGTCACGGCGCGCATGTCGACGACCAGCGCTGCGGGACCTGCCGCGAGCGCCTGTCCGACGGCGGTGCCGAGCCGGCCCGCGCCTGCGAGGTCGACGTCGCCGGTCACGGTGACGACGGCGACGCCGTCCGGGGCGGGCAGCACACGGATGCCCGGCTCCTCCTCGGGCGTGCGCCCGGGGCGGACCTTCGACGTCCCGTCCACGTGCGCAAGCCTAGGGTGTGCGCAGGATTCGCGGGAGCAGGGACGCGACCAGGGCCATCGCGGCGACCACCGGCCAGACCCCGCCGACGGCCCAGGCGCCGAACACCAGGAGCCCGACGACCTCGGTGGCGAATCCCGACACCGACGTCACGGTCGCCCGGGCGGGGCCGGTGATCCGTTCCTGCAGCCGGACCTCGAGCACGACGAGGACCAGCCGGTGGCCGCCGTAGAAGACGCTGACCAGGATCATGCCGAGCGGGACCGCGAGGGCGACGGCGACGGCGAGCGCGCCGACGGCGGCCGCGGTCGTCGCGGCGAGCCGCCACCGGCCCCAGGTCGCGGCGACACCGCCCAGCGCGGCACCCGCGGCACCGGTGACGGCCGTCGCGACCACGGCGGCCGGGATCGTGGACGTCGGCACCGACCAGTCGGCGGCCAGCAGCGGGAAGTACTCCTCGACGGCGTCGGCCCCGCCGAGGACGGCGACGGCGAGCAGCACGGCGCGCACGGGCGGGTGGGCCGCGGCCTCGACGACCCCCGCGCGCAGGGCGGCGAACCAGCCGGGCTCGGGCTCGTCGTCGGCCGGGTCCGGGGGTTCGGGGCGGATGTCGGGCAGCCGCGTGGCCAGCACCGCGGTGGCGAGGCAGGTGCCCACGCTCAGCCATGCCACCGGCGCGAACCCGCCCCCGGTGGCCCAGAGCAGCGTGGCCAGTCCGGCCCCGGGGAGCTGCGCGAGCAGCCCGGCCGCGCCGGCCCCGCTCGCGATCCGGGCGTAGCGCCACCGTTCCCCCGGCGCCAGCGCGTCGTAGAGCAGCGCCTCCTTCGCGCCCGACTCCAGGGAGCCGCCGAGCGACCACAGCGCGAACCCGGCGGCGAACCCGGTGAACGTCGGCCACAGCGCCCACACCGCATAGCCGGCGGCCTGCCCGACGTAGCCGGCGACGACGGCGCGGCGCCTGCCGAACCGGTCGGCGAGCGCGCCGGAGGGCACCTCGGCCACCAGCCCGACGACGGACCAGATCGCGAACAGTGCCGACACCTGCGCCTCGGACAGGCCGGTGGCGACGAACCAGACCGCGTACAGCGCGTAGACCGGGGCGAGGTCGGCGAGGAAGGCGACCGCGACCGCGAGCCGGGTCAGCCGGCGCGGATCGGGGTGGGAAGGCTGGTCAGGGCGTCAATCGGGAGGCATGGCGTGATCGTAGGGCCGACCTCACCACCATCGCGAGCCGTTTTCCGTCAGGGCCCCGTCGTGGTCGTGGTCGTGGTCGTGGTCGTGGTGGTCGCGGTGGCCGTGCTCGTGACCGGTGGTGCCGTGGTCGTCGTCGTGGGGGGCCGGGTCGTCGGGCGCCCGGGCCGCGTCGGCCGGGTCGTCGGCTTCGTCGGCGCCGGGGTCGTGGGCAGGGCGGTCGGCGGCGGGGCGGTCGGCGGGGCCGTCGGCGGAACGGTCGTCGGCGGGGTGGTGCCCCCCTCCGCACCCCCGGGCGGGGTCACGGGCACGGGAACGACGGGCGGGCCCGCGGGCGGCGCGGCCGGGGCGGGCCGCGCCGGCGGCAGCGCGGCCGTGGGTGCCCGCACGAGGGCGGGCGCAGCCGGCGCGACCGCGAGCGCCCGGTTGGGCACGACCGGCCGGGGGGCGTCCGGCGGGGGGACGTCGGCGGCGGGCGGGGCCTCCGCGGGTGGTGGGACGTCGACGGTCGGTGCCACCGCCGTGGGGTCACCGACCCGCGTGGGGGCGACGGACTGCGCGAAGCTCGACACCCGCGGCGCGGAGGCACCGTCGTCGGCGGCGCCCTGGGTGAACGCGAACCCGACGCCGAGCGCCGCGATCCCGACGGCCGCGAACCCGGACGCCGCGGCGATCTTCACCCGCGCCGGTCTGGTCCGCAGGACGATCCAGGCCTGGGCGGCCGCCCAGCCCAGCAGGGCGAGCGTCGCGATCAGCACGGCCCAGCGCTGCGTCACGTTCCGTACCTTCCTGTGGCGGCGGGCGTCGGGCCCCATCCTGCGCCTGTCCGCGTCGGATGTCCCGCCCGGGCGGCGTGACACCGGTCCCGTGTCGACAACGACGAGCTGCCCTCTGCCCGCAACCTCACGGTCGTCCCGAATGCCGGACACAGCAGTGCGGTTGCGCGCGCAAGGCCGGCCGCAACCTCACCGTCGCGCCCGGCCCCACCAACAGCAGTGCGGTTGCGCGCACAACGCCGGCCGCAACCTCACCGTCGCGCCCGGCCCCACCGGCAGCAGTGCGGTTGCGCGCGGGTCAGGCGTCGTAGTCGACGGTCACCGCGTCCGACACCGGGCGGCTCTGGCAGGTGAGGACGAACCCGGCATCGACCTCGTCGTCCTCGAGCGCATAGTTGCGGACCATGCGGACGTCGCCGTCGCACACCTTCGCCCGGCACGTCCCGCACACCCCGCCCTTGCAGGCGAAGGGCAGGTCCCCGCGGATGCGCTGGGCGGCGTCGAGGACGAACTCGTCGCGGGGCAGGGTCAGCGTCGTCGACCGGCCGTTGAGCACGACGGTGACCTCGCTGGTCTCGCCGTCGACGACGTCGTCGGCGCGGTGCAGCTCGGGCGGCGGGGCGTCGACGTAGAACAGCTCGCGGTGCACCCGCTGCCGCTCCACCCCGAGCTCGCCGAGCACGGCGACGGCGTCCTCGGTCATGCCGAGCGGCCCGCAGAGCCACCAGTCCTCGACACCTTCGACGTCGACGAGCAGGGTCAGCAGCTGCCGCAGCTTGGGCCCGTCGAGGCGGCCGGAGAAGACGTCGGCCTCCATCGGCTCCCGGGACAGCACGTGCAGCAGGTGCAGGCGGGGGCCGTAGGCGTTCTTGAGGTCGGCGATCTCCTCGGTGAACATGACGGTGTCGGTGCGGCGGTTGCCGTATAGCAGGGTGACGCGGGTGTCGGGGTGCGCGGCGAGCAGCGACGCCGCGATCGACAGCACCGGCGTGATGCCCGACCCGGCGGCGACGAGGCCGTGGTGGGTTCCGGCGGCGAGTTCCGGGGTGAAGCCGCCCGAGGGCGGGCCGACCTCGATCTCCTCCCCCGCCTCCAGCCGGTCGACGATCCACTCCGAGAACCGGCCGCCGTCGACGCGCCGGACCCCGACGCGTGGCGCCGCACCGGCGGGGGCGCAGATCGAGTACGAGCGACGCTCCTCGCCCTCGGCCGTGTGCAGCCGCAGGGTCAGGTACTGGCCGGGCCGGAACGCGTAGGTGTCGGCGAGGTGGTCGGGCACGTCGAAGGTGACGGCGACGGCGTCGTCGCACAGCCGGTCGACGGCCGCGACGCGCAGGGCGTGGAAGGTGCCCGGCGCGGCGCCGGTCGCGGCGGTGGTGGTCGCTGCGGTCACCTCAGATCTCCTTCATGTGCTCGAACGGCTCGCGGCAGGCGGTGCAGCGGCGCAGCGCCGTGCAGGCGGTCGGGCCGAAGCGCGAGAGCTCCTCGGTGGCGCGCGACCCGCAGTTCGGGCAGGTCACGGCGCTCGGTGGGGCGACGAGCGTCAGCGGGACGGGCCCGGCGGTGGGGCGGGGCGCGGTACCGGGCGGGGCGACGCCCGCGGCGGCGAGCTTGCGGCGGCCGGCGTCGCTGATCCAGTCGGTGCTCCAGGCGGGCGCGAGGACGGTGCGGACGCGGACCGGCCCGAACCCGGCGGCACGCAGCGCGTCGGCGAGGTCGGCGCGCATCTCCTCGACGGCGGGGCAGCCGGAGTAGGTGGGCGTGATCGTGACCGTCACGGCGTCACCGTCGGTGGCGACGTCGCGCACCACGCCGAGGTCGTCGAGGGTGAGCATCGGCATCTCGGGGTCGACGACCTGCGCGACGACCTCCCGGGCGCTCACCACGACGCCCCCGGGTGCGCGCGGGCCAGGCCCTGCATCCGTTCCAGGACGTGACCGAGTGCCTCGGTGTGGGCGCCCTGGCGACCCGCGCGGCCACCGAGCGTGCCGCGGCCGGGCAGGGTCGGGCGGGTCAGCGTCGCCGCGGTGAACACCTGGTCGAGCACGGCGTCGACCTCCTCGCGGGTGGCGGCGGGGTCGGTCGCGACACCGGCGTCGACAAGGCGGCGCTCGACGTCGGAGGTGCGGAACAGCTCCTCGACGTGCGGCCACACCGTCTCCAGGCCTGCCTGCACGCGGCGGTGCGACTCGTCGGTGCCGTCGCCCAGGCGCAGCGTCCAGCGGGCCGCCCAGTCGCGGTGGTAGGTCAGCTCCTTGACGCCCTTGTCGGCGACGGCCGCGACCACCGGGTCGCGGGAGTCGCGCAGCCGCGTCAGCAGGGCGAGGCGCCACGTCGAGAAGACGAGCAGGCGGGCGACGGCGACGCCGAAGTCGAGGTCGTCGCCGAGCTCGGCGAGGCCGACGTTGCGGAACTCCGCCTCGCCGCGCAGGTAGGCGAGGGAGTCCTCGTCACGGCCCGCGCCCTCGACGTGCCCGGCGCGCGAGAGCAGCACCCGGGCCTGGCCCAGCAGGTCGAGCGCGGTGTTGGCGAGCGCGACCTCCTCCTCCAGCTCGGGTGCGTTGGACACCCACTCGGCGATGCGGTGGCTGCAGACCAGCGCGTCGTCGCCCAGCATCAGGCAGTACTGGGCGAGGTCGGCGGCGTCGACGCCGTCGGGGACGGCTGCCTCGATCTCGGCCTGCACGTCCTCGAACCCGGAGCCGAACGCCCAGCGCGGGTCGTCGTGCTCGGTGGTCTCCGACAACGACTGGTAGGCGTTGGTCGGGTCCTCTTCCTGCGCGTGTGGAGACATCAGAGGTGCGGCACCTCGTCCGGGATCGCGTAGAACGTCGGGTGCCGGTAGACCTTGTCGGCCGACGGCGCGAAGAACGGGTCCTTCTCGTCGGGGCTCGACGCGGTGATCAGGTCGGCCCGGACCACCCAGATGCTGACGCCCTCGTTGCGGCGGGTGTAGACGTCGCGCGCGTTGTGCAGGGCCATCTCGTCGTCGGGGGCGTGCAGGGAGCCGACGTGGACGTGGTTGAGCCCGCGCTTGCCGCGGACGAAGACCTCGTAGAGCGGCCAGGTGCGCCGGTTCTCGCTCATGCCGCCGCGTCCTTCCCGGCCGCGCGGGCGGCCTGCTTGTCGGCGTAGGCCTGGGCCGCCTCGCGGACCCAGGCGCCGTTCTCGTGTGCGCGACGTCGGTGGGCGACGCGTTGGGCGTTGGCCGGGCCGGAGCCGGAGATGACGGCCTTGAACTCGGTCCAGTCGGGCTCGCCGTAGTCGTGGGCGCCGCGCTCGGCGTTCCAGCGCAGGTCGGGGTCGGGCAGGGTGACGCCCAGGGCCGCGGCCTGCGGGACGGACATGTCGACGAACCGCTGCCGCAGCTCGTCGTTGGTGTGCCGTTTGATGCCCCAGGCCATGGACTGCTGGGTGTTGGGCGAGTCGCCGTCGGGCGGGCCGAACATCATCAGCGACGGCCACCACCAGCGGTTCACCGACTCCTGGACCATCTCGCGCTGCGCGTCGGTGCCGTTGACCATGGCCAGCAGCAGCTCGTAGCCCTGCCGCTGGTGGAACGACTCCTCCTTGCAGATGCGGATCATCGCGCGGGCGTAGGGGCCGTAGGAGCAGCGGCACAGCGGGACCTGGTTGCAGATCGCGGCACCGTCGACGAGCCAGCCGATGACGCCGATGTCGGCGTAGGACAGGGCCGGGTAGTTGAAGATCGACGAGTACTTCTGGCGGGAGTCGATGAGGCGCTCGGTGAGGTCCTCACGGTCGACGCCGAGGGTCTCGGCGGCGGCGTAGAGGTACATGCCGTGGCCGGCTTCGTCCTGCACCTTCGCGAGCAGGATCGCTTTGCGGCGCAACGACGGTGCGCGCAGGATCCAGTTCCCCTCCGGCTGCATGCCGATGATCTCGGAGTGCGCGTGCTGGGCGATCTGGCGGATCAGGGTCTTGCGGTAGCCCTCGGGCATCCAGTCGCGCGGCTCGATGCGCCGGTCGGCGGCGACGGTCGCGTCGAACCGGTCCTCGAGTGTCTGCGTTTCCTCGGGCACGGCCACTCCTCTACCGAATGTTCGTTCGGCCAAGGATGACGCAGCGGGGGCAGGACCGCAACCCGCGGAGCGCCGGCCACACGATCCGCGCGCAACCTCACTGTTGCGCTCCGGCGCCGGGGCAACCCTGAGGTTGCGCGCGAACGATCGGGCGCAACCTCACGGTCGTCGACGGGCCGATCGGCAGCAGTCAGGTTGCGCGCGATCCAGGGGGCGCCCGGCGTGGTCAGGGGCCTGCCGGGAGGATCCCCTCGACGGCCGCGCGCGCGACGTCCTCGGGCAGCCCCGACATCCCCCGCCTGCCGGGCCGGTACCACTCGGCGACGGAGTTGACCAGGCCCGAGAGCAGCCGCGCGGCGAGGACCGGGTCGACGCCCTCGCGAATCTCCCCCGCGTCGGCAGCCGCCTGCACCAGGGCGGCGATCTGTCCGTCGTACTCACGGCGGCGCTCCAGCGCCCACCGTTCGGTCTCGGTGTTGCCACGCACCCGCAGCAGCAGCGTGACGTAGGGCAGCTCGTCCATCAGCACCCGCACCTGACGGGTCACGATCCGGCGCAGCCGGTCGGACGGACCGGTGGGCGGCTCGGCGCCCGGCGGCTCGTCGAGCGCGGAGAACAGCCCGTCGAGGGCACGTTCCAGCGCCGCCCGCAGCAGGGCCTCCTTGCCCGCGAAGTGGTGGTAGAACGACGACTTCGTGATCCCCACCGCGCGGGACAGGTCCTCCATGCTGGTGGCGTCGTAGCCGCGGGCGTTGAACTCGAGGACGGCCTTGTCCAGCACCGACTCCGAACCGCCGCTGGGGCCGCGGGGGCGCACCGCGCGCCCGGTGTTCGCCGTCATCGACCCTCGAAGGTGGGCTTGCGCTTGTCGAGGAACGCGGCGACGGCACCGCGGTGGTCGGCGGTGGCGGCGAGGCGGGCCTGGCCGCGGCCCTCGTTGGCGAGGACGGCGGGCAGCTCGTTGACCGCACCGAAGCGCACCGCGGCCTTGACCTCCCCGTAGGCCAGCGTGGGTCCGGCGGCGAGGGTGCGGGCCAGCTGCAGGGCGTCGTCGAGCGCCTCGCCCTGGGCGACCCGGGCCAGCCCCCAGGCGGCGGCGTCCTCGGCGGTGAAACGTTCGCCGAGCAGGAGCAGCTCGGTGGCGCGGGCGACGCCGACCATGTGCGCGAGGGTGGCCGACAGACCGGAGTCGGCGGTGAGCCCGATGCCGGTGAAGGCCGTCGCGAAGGTGGCGCCGGCGGCGGCGACGCGCAGGTCGGCGGCGAGCGCGAAGCCCAGGCCGGCGCCGACGCAGGTGCCGTTGACGGCGGCGATCACCGGCTTGGGCGCCTCGGCCATGGCGAGGACGATGGGGTTGTAGTGCTCCTCGACCGTGGTGAACTCGGCGCCCTCGGCCAGCGCGGCGGCGTGTTCGCCGAGGTCCTGCCCGACGCAGAAGGAGCGCCCGGCCCCGGTGAGCACGACGGCGCGGACGCTCTCGTCACCGGCGACGGAGACGAGCGCGTCGCGCAGGGCGACCTTGAGCTCGACGGTCAGGGCGTTGTACCGCTCGGGGCGGTTCATCGTGACGACGGCGACGGCGGGGTCGGCGCTGTCGCGCTCGACGAGGACGGCGGGAGAGTCGGCGGCCATCGCGTCAGCGTAACGGCTCTCCGACCGATCGTTCGGTCAGTCCGGCGTCGCGCGGCGTTCCGCTGACGGGGGTGGAGGTGCTAGCTTGCCACGACTGACCGAACGATCGTTCGGCGGCCGCGCCCCTCGACCGGCCGTCCCCGGGAGGACATCCGATGACCGAGACGCTCCGCAGCTACGTCGCCGGGACCTGGCACTCGCCCGACGGCGACGCCCGCCCCCTGTTCGACGCGGTGACCGGCGAGGAGGTGGCGCGGCTGTCGTCGGCGGGGATCGACATGGCGGCGGCGCTCGACCACGGCCGCCGCGTCGGGGGCCCGGCGCTGCGCGAGCTGACGTTCCACCAGCGCGCGGGGCTGCTCAAAGCGCTGGCCGGGCACCTGCGCGAGCACCGCGACGAGCTCTACGCGGTGTCCGCGCGCACCGGGGCGACGTTGTCGGACTCGAAGTTCGACGTCGACGGCGGGATCGGCGTCCTGCTCGCCTACGCCTCCAAGGGCCGCCGCGAGCTGCCCAACGACACCGTCTACGTCGACGGTGCGGTCGAGCCGCTGGGCCGGGGCGGGACGTTCGTCGGCCAGCACGTCGCGACCCCGCTGCACGGTGTCGCGGTGCAGGTCAACGCGTTCAACTTCCCGGTGTGGGGGCCGCTGGAGAAGTTCGCGCCCGCGTTCCTCGCCGGCGTCCCGAGCCTGGTGAAGCCCGCGAGCCCGACGGCGTTCCTCACCTCCGCGCTCGTCGAGCTGATCGTCGGCTCCGGGATCCTGCCCGAGGGCACCCTGCAGTACGTCGCGGGCGGTGTCGGCGACCTGTTCGACCACCTCACCGGCCAGGACCTGGTGGCGTTCACCGGGTCCGCGGCCACCGCCGCGACGCTGCGGACGCACCCGAGGATCGTCCGCGAGTCCGTCCGGTTCAGCGCGGAGGCCGACTCGCTCAACATGTCGATCCTCGGCCCCGACGTCGCGCCCGGAAGCCCCGAGTTCGACCTCTACGTGAAGGGCGTCGTCGCCGAGATGACGGTCAAGGCCGGCCAGAAGTGCACGGCGATCCGCCGCGCCTTCGTCCCGGAGCAGCACGTCGACGCCGTCGTCGAGGCGATCTCGGCGCGGCTGGGGAAGACGGTCGTCGGCGCCCCCGACGCCGAGGGCGTCCGGATGGGTGCGCTCGCGAGCCTCGACCAGCGCGACGAGGTGCGCCGCAACATCGCCGCGCTCGCCGACGCGGGCCGGATCGTGCACGGCGACCCCGGCAAGGTCGACGTCGTCGGCGCCGACGCCGAGCGCGGCGCGTTCCTGTCCCCCGTGCTGCTCACCGCCGACCCCGACCACGGCGCGCCGCACGAGGTCGAGGCCTTCGGCCCGGTGTCGACGGTCATGGGCTACTCGTCGGTCCCGCAGGTGATCGAGCTCGCGGCGCGCGGCAACGGCAGCCTCGCGGGGTCGGTCGTCACCGCCGACCCGGCCGTCGCCCGCGAGATCGTGCTCGGCGTCGCGCCGTGGCACGGCCGGGTGCTCGTGCTCAACCAGCGGGACGCGAAGGAGTCCACCGGGCACGGCTCGCCGCTGCCGGCGCTGGTGCACGGCGGCCCCGGCCGCGCGGGTGGCGGCGAGGAGATGGGCGGCATCCGCGGCGTCCTGCACCACATGCAGCGCACCGCGATCCAGGCCGACCCCGACACCCTGACCGCGATCACCGGGCGGTGGGTGCGCGGCTCGCAGCGCCACGAGACCGACGTGCACCCGTTCCGCAAGCACCTGGAGGAGCTGCGCCCGGGCGACACCATCGTCGCGGGCCCGCGCCGGGTGACACAGCAGGACGTGGAGCACTTCGCCGAGTTCACCGGTGACACCTTCTACGCGCACATGGACGCCGAGGCCGCCGCGGCCAACCCCCTGTTCGGCGAGCGCGTCGCGCACGGCTACCTCGTCGTGTCGCTCGCGGCGGGCCTGTTCGTCGACCCCGACCCCGGTCCGGTGCTCGCCAACTTCGGTGTGGACGACCTGCGCTTCCTCACCCCGGTCCGCTTCGGCGACGAGCTGACCGTGACGCTGACGTGCAAGCAGCTCACCCCGCGAGACACGGCGGACTACGGCGAGGTCCGCTGGGACGCCGACGTCACGCGCCAGGACGGCGAGTCGGTCGCCCGCTACGACGTGCTGACGCTCGTCGCCAAGAAGGAGTCGACGCAGAAGGAGTCGACGCAGAAGGAGGGCGTGAAGTGAGCACCGCGACCGCGCGTCGTCTCGGGGACTCCCCCGACCCGGCGAGCCTCGACGCCGCCGAGCGCATGTCCGTCGACGAGCTGCGTGCGCTGCAGCTGGAACGTCTGCAGTGGACGCTGCGCCACGCCTACGACAACGTGCCGTTCTACAAGGCCTCCTTCGACGCCGCCGGCGTGCACCCCGACGACTGCCGCGAGCTCGCCGACCTCGCGAGGTTCCCCACGACGACCAAGGCCGACCTGCGCGACAACTACCCGTTCGGCATGTTCGCCGTGCCGCAGGAGCAGGTGCGCCGGGTGCACGCGTCGTCGGGCACGACGGGCCGCCCGACGGTGGTCGGGTACACCGAGCGCGACATCGAGAACTGGGCGACGGTCGTCGCGCGCAGCATCCGCGCCGCGGGCGGGCGCCCGGGCCACAAGGTGCACAACGCCTACGGCTACGGCCTGTTCACCGGCGGTCTGGGCGCGCACTACGGGATCGAGAAGCTCGGTGCGACGGCGATCCCCGTGTCGGGCGGGATGACCCCGCGCCAGGTGCAGCTCATCCAGGACTTCCGCCCCGACCTGATCATGGTGACGCCCAGCTACATGCTGACCGTCGTCGACGAGTTCGAGAAGCAGGGCATCGACCCGCGCACGTCGTCGCTGCAGGTGGGCATCTTCGGCGCGGAGCCGTGGACCGAGCAGATGCGCCTCGAGATCGAGGACCGCATGGACATGCACGCGGTCGACATCTACGGCTTGTCCGAGGTCATGGGCCCCGGGGTGTCGCAGGAGTGCGTCGAGACCAAGGACGGGCTGCACGTCTGGGAGGACCACTTCCTGCCCGAGGTGGTCGACCCACTGGATGCGACGCCCCTTCCCGACGGCGAGTCGGGCGAGCTGCTGTTCACCTCGCTGACCAAGGAGGCGCTGCCGATCATCCGGTACCGCACCCGCGACCTGACGACGCTGCGTCCGGGCACCGCCCGGCCCGGGATGCGCCGGATGGACAAGATCACCGGCCGCAGCGACGACATGATCATCCTTCGCGGGGTGAACGTCTTCCCGACCCAGATCGAGGAGATCGTGCTGCGCACCGCCGGCCTGGCGCCGCATTTCCAGCTGGTGCTGACGACACGTGGCCGGATGGACGCGCTCGGCGTGCGGGTGGAGGCCCGGCCGTCGACGCCGGCCGACCGCCGCGACGCCGCGGCCGCCGAGCTGGTCAGGGCCGTCAAGGACACGGTCGGGGTGAGCGTGACCTGCGAGGTGGTCGACCCGGACACCCTGGAGCGCTCCGTCGGCAAGCTGCAGCGGCTGGTCGATCGCCGCGAGCGAGGCTAGCGCCGCGCGGCGTCCATCAGGGTCCGTGCCGCCGCCTTCGCGTGGGCGGCGGCGTCGGGGTCGGTGCCGATGGCGGCGGCGGTCATCGCCCCCTCGGCGAGGAGGGTGACGGCGGCCGCGAGTGGCTGCGGTGCGTCGGTGGGGAACGCCCGGGCGAGGTCGAGGAGGTAGTCGCGGAAGAGGTCCTTGTGCCGCCGGACCGCGGCCAGGACCAGCGGCGACTCCCCGCCGATCTCGCCGAACGCGTTGATGAACGCGCAGCCCCGGAAGTCGTCCTCGGCGAACCACAGGCCGAGCCAGTCGAAGACGGCGAGCAGCCGGTCCCCCGGGTCGTCACCCGCCGCGTCGACGTGCGCCTCGACACGGCCGCGCCAGCGCACGTCGCGGGCGTCGAGGTACGCCGCGACCAGGTGTTCCTTCGACGGGTAGAGCTGGTAGAGGCGGCGCATCGAGACGCCGGCCGCCGACCGGACGTCGTCGATCCCGACGGCTGCGATGCCGCGGGAGTAGTACAGCCGTTCCGCTGCCACCAGCAGCCGATCGGATGCCTCTGCGAGATCCACGTCACTCCTCCACTTGACCGAGAACGGTCGTTCTCTAGACTACCCCCCGAGGCGGAGAACGCTCGTTCTCCGATCCGACGAGGAGGTCGCACCCATGAGCCGTCCGCCGTTCCCGCCGTTCGACGCCGAGGCCGCCGCCAAGAAGGTCCAGGGCGCCGAGGACGGGTGGAACACCCGCAACCCGGAGAAGGTGGCGCTCGCCTACACCGAGGACTCGGTGTGGCGCAACCGCGACGCCCACGTCGTCGGTCGCGAGGACATCGTCAAGTTCCTGACGCAGAAGTGGGAGCGCGAGCTCGACTACGCGCTGCGCAAGGAGCTGTGGGCCTACACCGACAACCGCATCGCCGTGCGCTTCCAGTACGAGAGCCACGACGCCGCGGGCCAGTGGTACCGCTCCTACGGCAACGAGCTGTGGGAGTTCAGCGAGGACGGCCTCATGCGCCGCCGCGAGGCCAGCATCAACGACCGCCCGATCGACGAGTCCGAGCGCCGCATCTTCGGCCCGCGCCCGGAGTCCGAGCACGGTGTGACCTTCGACATCTACTGATCCCGGCTGTCCGGTCGAACGTTCGCTGAACACGACGTCGCCGCACACACGGAGCCCGGCCGGTCCGCCCGGCCGGGCTCCCGCACGTCCGGTCGGGGAATGCCGCCCGGTGGCGGCGGGGTTGGCGCGGACATGAGGATCGGAATCATCGGCGCGGGATACATCGGCGGCACCCTCACCCGGAAGCTCGCCGGGCTCGGGCACGACGTGCGGGTGGCCAACTCCCGCGCCCCCGAGACGCTCGCCGAGCTGGCCGCCGATACCGGCGCCACCGCCGTCTGGGCCGCCGACGCCGCCACCGACGCAGAGCTCGTGATCGTCAGCATCCCGCAGAAGAACGTTCCCGCCCTGGCGCCGGGGATCGTCGCGAAGGCCGTGGACGGCGCACCCGTCGTCGAGACGAACAACTACTACCCCCGGCAGCGCGACGGCCGCATCGAGGCCATCGAGGACGGCACACCCGAGAGCGTCTGGGTGGCCGAGCAGATCGGGTCACCCGTGTTCAAGGTCTTCAACGGGATCTTCTGGAAGCACCTGCTCGAGCGTGGCACCCCCGCCGGGACCCAGGGCCGCATCGCGCTGCCGGTCGCCGGTGACGGGCCCGGCAAGCAGACCGTTCTCGACCTCGTCGACGCCCTCGGGTTCGACCCCGTCGACGCCGGGTCGCTCGCCGAGTCCTGGCGCCAGCAGCCCGGCACCCCGGTCTACGGCAAGGACTTCGACGCCGACGGTGTGCGCGCCGCCCTCGCCGAGGCCTCCCCCGAGCGGCCCGCCGAGTTCCGCGCCTGACACCGCGCCGGAGGCCGGGACCCGCGGGGCGGGCGCCGGGATCCACCCCGGCGGGTGGATCTCAGCGTCCTCTCATCCGGCCCCGGCAGGATGGCGGTCGATGACGACCACCTCCGCGCCCGCAGCGCCACCCGCCGCGCCGGGCAGGCGCGGGCCGTGGGTGCGCCCCACCGCGGCGGCGCTGCTCACCGTGTCGGCCGTGCTGGTCACCGTCCCCGACCGGTTGTGGGGGCTCGACCGCGTCGCGCCGTTCGCCCAGATCGTGGCGTTCCGTCCGTACGTGGTGGTGGTCGTCGGGCTGCTGGGACTGGTGGCACTCGTCGCGACGGTGTTCCGCCGACGACTGTGGCCCTTCGCCGTCGGCCTGCTGGCCGTCGCCGTCGCGGGCGTCGCGGCCGTGGTGCCCCGGCTGGTCGCCGACCCGCCACCCCCGGCGGGCGCACCGACGCTGACCGTGCTGGCGTTCAACGTCTACGAGGGCCGGGCGACACCGGCGGCGCTCGCCGACGTCGTGCGCACCGAACGGCCGGATCTCGTGTCGCTGCCCGAGGCCGGGGTCCGCTTCCGGGACCGGATCGCCCCGCTCGTCACGCCGCTGGGGTACCGGGTCCGGTCGTCGACCGGGCGCGGGGTCGCCGACGTGTCCGGGGTGACCGTCCTCGTCGCCGACAGCCTGGGCCCGGTGACGATCACCGTCGGCACCTCCATGGAGATCCCGTACCTGGAGGTCACGGGTGGACGGCTCGGCGCGCTGCGCTTCGCGGCCGTCCACCCCCGCTCACCGCTGCCCGACCGGCTCGACGTCTGGGCCACCGACCTGTCCCGGCTGCAGACGTGGTGCGCGGGGAGTGGGCCCGCGATCGTCGCCGGCGACCTCAACGCCACGTACGACCACTCCGTGCTGCGCTCCGCCGCACAGGGCTGCCGGGACGCCGCCGAGCAGCGCGGCCAGGGCCTCACCCCGACGTGGGGTCCCTGGGGCCCCACCATCGGACCGCAGATCGACCACGTACTGACCACCCCGGGCATCGAGGCGGAGTCGGTGCGCTTCCTCGACCTGCCCCGCAGCGACCATCGCGGCGTCCTGGCCCGCCTCGCCCTGCCCGCCGGTCAGGCAGGCTCGGCAGGCGCGGGCGCGGGCGCGGGCACCGGTGCCGCCGTCCCCAGCTCGACCGGCAGCGCGTCGACGCCGTAGACGAACGACAGCGGCCGGTACGGCAGCTCCGCGTCCGTGACCGCCGCGTGGATCTCCGGGAACCGGCGGATCAGCGCCGGGTAGGCCGTCCGCAGCTCCATCCGGGCCAGCTCCGCGCCGACGCAACGGTGGATGCCGTAGCCGAACGCGAGGTGCGGCGCGACCTTGCGCGTGGCGTCGACACCGTCCATGTCCGCACCCAGGCGCGGGTCGCGGTCGGCCGCCGAGAGCGAGCAGAGCACGACGTCGCCGGGCAGGATCGTCTTCCCGCCGACGGTCGTCTCGGTCCGGGCGAAGCGCGGGAACGCGACCTGCACCGGGGTGATGATCCGCAGCAGCTCCTCGACGAGCCGGTCCGGCGCGGCGTCGTCG
This sequence comes from Pseudonocardia sp., assembly GCF_050250275.1. GTDB lineage: Bacteria > Actinomycetota > Actinomycetes > Mycobacteriales > Pseudonocardiaceae > Pseudonocardia. The sequence goes on along the minus strand of NZ_JBFWOY010000010.1, from coordinate 76,535 downwards.
GCCAGCAGCGACGCACGCAGCGCCGCGTCGCGCATGACGACGAGCCCGCCGAGGGCGAGCATGCTGGTGGTGGTCTCGAGCCCGCCGGTGAGCAGGCCGTCGGCGATCCCGGCCATCTCGCGGTCGTCGATCTCGTCGCCGTGCTCGCGCACCAGCATCCCGAGCAGTCCCTCGCCGGGGTCCTGGCGCTCCTTGGCGACGACCTCGAGCAGGTAGCCCACCGACTCCGACATGGCGCCGAAGGAGCCGGAGAACCCGCCGAGCAGGTCGAACCTGGCCGTCGAGAGCCGTTCGAAGTCGCCACGGTCCTCGTAGCGGACGCCGAGGAGCTCGCAGATCGCGAGCGACGGGATGGGCAGCGCGAAGTCGCGGACCAGGTCGGCCCGGCCGCCGTCGGCCACGGTGGCGGCCATGACGTCGAGCTGGCCCTCGACGATGGCCTCGATGCGCGGCGCCAGCCGGCGCAGCCGCCGGACGGTGAACTCGGGGGTGAGGAAGCGGCGCAGCCGCGTGTGGTCGGGCGGGTCGGCGAACCCGAGGCCGCCCGGGTCCTGTTCGGCCGTGATGCCCAGCCGGCCGACGAGGTGGGTGAAGTCGTTGCTGAACGCGTCGGTCGCCGCCAGGACGTCCTTCGCCTCCTCGTACCCGGTGACCAGCCACGCCCGGATCCCGTACGGCGCGTCCAGCGCCGAGACGGGCTCGCGGTCACGCAGCTCGCCCAGTTCCGGGACCGGGTCGACGCCGACGCGGCGCAGCGGCATGAGCGCCTCGTCGGGGAGGATCTCGGTGATGTCGAGGGCCCCGCCCCCGCGGCGGTTGCGCCAGCGCATGTAGAGCGGCACGACGAAGCCGAGCACGCGTCGTCGGACGCTCTCCACGAGAGTCATCGTGGTGTTCTCCCTGGTCGTGGACGATGCGTGGGACCGGGTCCGGCCGGATGCGGCGGCGCCGCGGCGTCAGTGCGGCGGCGGCGGTGCCGACAGCGGGTTCGGGTTCGTGATGTCGGGGGGCCGGCCGTCGTGCGCCACGGTCGGCGTGCCGGAGCCGGCACCGGCGGTCGTGTTCTGCTGCAGGGTCGGGTCGAGGACCGCCTCCTGCAGCGGGGCCTGCACGGCGGCGTCGTCGCGGGCGCCCCCGGCGGGCCGCGCGGCGTGGAGCGGGTCGTGGAACGAGGTGGACGCGGCCGGGGTGGTCCGGGTGACCGTGCCTGCCCCGCCCCGGCGCCGGGTCGCGGACACGCGGGCGCCGCCGGGCGTGCGGCTCGGCCGTGCGCTCACGTGCTCGGACCTCCGTCGACTGAGGTGGCCCGGTCGCGGCCAACCCGTGATCGATCCTTGCACACGCGCGAGTGCGCCCGATGCGACACCGCGCCCGCCCCGGCGACGCGTGCGGGCGCCCCGCCACCGCGGATCACCCGCACGCGTGAGCCTCCGGTGACGTTGCCGGGCCCGGGTGGACCCGGGCCCGGCCGGTGTGGGTGGATCGGCGCAACCGATGCGAAGGAGCGTGGTCGCCCGTGCTGGTCGAAGCCGTCGTCGACGTCCGCAACGAGCCGGAGGGTGTCGAGGCCGCCGCCGTCCGGGCCGAGGAGCAGGGCTATTCCGGGGTGGGTATCCCCGAGACGCAGCACGACGTGTTCGTCGCGCTCGCGCTCGCCGCGCGGCGGACCGAGCGGATCACCCTGCAGTCGGCCATTGCGGTGGCGTTCGCCCGCACCCCGATGACGCTGGCCATGGCGGCCAACGACATCACCCTGATCTCGAAGGGACGGTTCGAGCTGGGGATCGGGTCGCAGGTCAAGGCGCACATCGAGCGCCGCTTCGCGATGCCGTGGAGCAGCCCGGCCGCGCGGATGGAGGAGTTCGTCTCGGCGATGCGCGCGATCTGGGAGGCGTTCGCCTCCGGTGAGCGCCTCTCGTTCAGGGGCGAGTTCTACTCCCACAGCCTGTTGACCGAGATCTTCTCCCCCGGCCCCAACCCGTACGGCAACCCGCCGGTGCTGCTGGCCGCGGTCGGGCCACGGATGGTGGAGGTCGCGGGCCGGGTCACCGACGGCATCATGTGCCATCCGATGACGTCGAGGCGCTACCTCGCCGAGGCCATCGTGCCGACGCTGCGTGCGGCCCGCGGCGGCGCCCTGGACGGGTTCACCGTCAGCATGCCGGCGTTCGTCGTGCTGGGCGCCGACGAGGACGCCCGCGCGCGGGCCCTCGCGGGGACCCGTCGGCAGATCGCGTTCTACGCCTCGACCCCCGCGTACAAGCCGGTCCTGGAGGCCCACGGCTGGGAGGAGCTGCACGTGCGGCTCAACGGGTTGTCCCGGCAGCAGGCGTGGGACGAGATGGCCGGCCTGATCGACGACGACGTCGTCGACGCGTTCGCCGTCGGCGGGACCCCCGACGAGGTCGCGGCGGGCCTGCACGAGCGGTTCGACGGGCTGGCGACGCGGGTCTCGCTCAACACCCCCTACGACGCCGATCCCGGGCTGGTCCTCGCCACCGCGGAGGCGTTGCGCGCGAGAGGCTGACCGGCTACCAGGACGGCGGGCGCTCGCCCCGGACGGGAGTCGTCGCGATCGCGGCGAGCGGGGCCAGCGCGGCCACGGCGAACCCGACGGCGTAGCCCGCGACACCGATGACGGCGCCGAGCGCGACCGGCGCGGCGGCGGAGACGAGGTTCTGGCCGGTGTTCTGGATACCCAGGGCCCGACCCGACCACGACGACCCGGCCATCTCGGCGACGGCGGTGTAGGCCAGTCCGTTGTCGGCCACCGAGACCACCGCGCCGACCGCGAGGGCGGCGACGGCGAGCCACGGCGCGACGAGGTCGCCGAGCGCGACCGCCAGCAGCACCAGCGTGGCCGCGGCGGCGAGCTGGCGCATCGGCCGCATCCGCGATCCGACCCGGTCGGACCACCAGCCGGCGCCGATCCGGCCCGCGGCCCCGGCGACCTGCATGACCGCGACGAACGCGCCCGCACCGGCGGCGCCCCAGTGTTGCTCGCGGACGAGGTACTCGGTGGAGAACACGGCGATCGCGAACTGCGGCACCACCAGCAGCGCGCTGGACAGGTGGATCCGCCACAGCGGGGTGCCGCCGTAGGGCGAGCGCGCGGCGGGCGCACCCGCGGCGCGCGGCGCGCGGGGCGGGTCGGGGGCGAGCGTCGCGATCAGTACGGCGGCGAGCACGCACAGCCCGGCCGGGACGGCGAGCGCGGTGAAGGGGCCGAAGTGCTGGCCGAGGGTGGGCAGCAGCAGGCCCGCGATGCCGACGCCGAGGGGCTGCGCGGTCTGCCGGATGCCCATGGCGACGCCGCGTTCGGTACGGGGGAACCAGCCCATGACCATGCGGCCGCTGGCCGCCCACACCGACGACGACAGCGCCCCGGCGAGCCCCAGCAGGGCGACGACGCCGGCACCGTCGTCGTGCGGGCCGAGCGCGACCCAGCCCATCGCGAGGGACCCGGCGGCGAGCCCGATCGCCATGACCCTGCGTTCGCCGAACCGGTCGGCTGCCGCGCCCCACGCGACGAGCGTCAGCAGCAGCCCTGCCGTGGGGGCGGCGACGTAGACGCCGACCGCCGCGAGCGACAGGCCGAACGTGTCGCGCAGCTGCGGGACGAGGAACGGGATGCCGTACACGAATGCGCAGGCCGAGGCCTGGGAGAACACCCCGATCGCGAGCACGAGCCAGCGGCGTCGCGATCGTGTGTGCTCGGCCGTCGTCACGGTCACCAGGTCCTCCTCCGCGGTCCTGCGGGGAGGTTAGCACCGCTAATCCACAAGCTGAGATGTGGTTCCCAACTGTCGGGATTGCGGGCGGCCGGGACGACGCCCGGCCCCGGGCGCCCCCCACGTCTCCCCACGGGTCGGCGACGCGGGCGGGCGCGACGCCCCGCCGCTCACCAGCCGGCGACGGAGCCCGCGTCGACCGGCAGCGTGACGCCCGTGACGAACGACGCGTCGTCGGACATCAGCCACACGACGGCGGCGGCCACCTCCTCGGGCTCGCCGATGCGCTGCAACGCCTGTGGCTTCATGATCTGCGCGAGCCGCTCGGGACTCGCACCCCGGGCGAAGCCCGTCATGATCGTCCCCGGCGCGACCGCGTTCACCCGGATCAGGTCCTCGGCGTACTCGACCGCGGCGTTCTTCGTCAGGCCCACCAGCCCGTGCTTGGCGGCGGTGTAGGGCGCGAGCCGCGTCACCCCGCGCAGCCCGGCGTTGGACGCGGTGTTGACGATCGACCCGCCACCACCGGCGAGCATCGCCCGGATCTGGCGCTTCATCCCCAGGAACACCCCGCGCAGGTTGATCGCGATGACGCGGTCGAACTCGTCGTCGTCGACGTCGGCCAGCAGCGCCCCACCTCCGCCGACGCCGGCGTTGTTGTGCGCGAAGTCGAGCCTGCCCCAGCGGTCGAGGACCGCGGCGACGAGCGCGTCGTGGTCGGCCGGTTCCGCCACGTCGCAGACCTGGAACTCGGCCGCGCCACCGGCCTCGCGGATGATCGCGACGGTCTCCTCACCGTCCGCGCGCGCCGACTCCAGGTCCGACACCAGCACCGCCGCGCCCTCGGCGGCCGCGCGCACGGCGGTGGCCCGGCCGATCCCGCTCGCAGCGCCCGTGACCAGCCCCGACCTGCCCGCCATCGACCCCATCGGCCCAGCGTGCCCGGGCGTCCGGCGCGGGACCTCGCGATGCGTGCCGGATTTCCTGGCCGTGCGTGCGACCGGGTCAGGCGCGGCGGTGCGCCCGCGAGTGCCGCCAGTCGGCCAGCAGCGCGCGCAGGCCGGTGACCAGGGCGAGCGGGTGGTCGACCATCACGTGGTGCGCGGCCGTCGGGATCTCGATCAGGGGCACCCCGTTGCCGAGCCGGTCGACGATCATCTCGCCCATGTCGGCGGGGACGAGCCCGTTCTCGGCGCGGAAGAGGGCCACCCGGCAGCCGGGTACGGCCAGATCGGCGGGGGCCATGGCGCTGCGGGCGAACACCGCGGGATCGAACTTCCAGCTCCAGCCACCCTCGACCGCGCGCAGCGAGTGCGTCGCGATGTGGGCGACGACGTACGGGAGCTGCGCCTGCTGGTCGGGCACGAGGCGGAACCGGGCGATGGCCTCCTCGCGGGTCGGGTAGACCCGCAGCGGCCCGAACGCGCGCTGTTCGCGGGCCGCGGTCTCCTCCGGGGTCTGCTCCCGCACCGGGGCGTCGACGACGACCGCGCCCGCGAGCCGCTCGCCGTGGCGCTGCGCCGCGGTGAGCGCGACCATGCCGCCCATGCTGTGCCCGATGACGGTCGGCAGCGGGCCGGTGCCCGACGCCTCGGCGACGGCCACGACCTCGTCGGCCCAGCCGGTCAGCGAGTAGCTCTCCGACCGGCTGCCGGAGTCGCCGTGCCCGGACAGGTCCATGGCGACGACGCGGCGGCCCTCGGGACGGGCCAGCAGCGGCCCGATGTGGTCCCACCAGCGGGCATGGGCGGCGCCGCCGTGGACGAGGACGAGCCCGTCGCCGGGTGGACCCCAGCTGCGGTAACGGATCCTCACCCCGTCGACGTCGACCTCGCCGGGTTCGGCCTCGGTGGCGACGGCGGCGGTGAACCAGGCCGGCGGGTCGCCGTGGGACGTCGTGATGGCGGATGCGGCTGCGGACACGCGCCGACCGTACGACACGACGGCGGTGGGCGCGGTCGGCGCAGGCGCGGCACGCGGCATCCCCGGACGGGTGATCCACGTCTCAGCCCGCGATGCGCTCCCCGCCGGGCAGCAGCCGACGTGCGCCCCGACCCGGGGACGGGGCCGGCGGCACGCCTTGACTTGGCCCGGCATTGCCTGTTGAGTCGGTCGCGATCGTTGCGGCGTCACTGGTCCGACCACCGCGGTCACTCCGTGCCACGCACCCCCGACGGTCCGCGGGCCCAGTACCCGCAACCACGCGGCCGACGACTGTCCGCTCCACCACGTTCCGCCGGCAGTCGGAGGCCTTCATGACCCGTGTCCTCGATGCGGTGCCGCAGCCACGCGCACGCTCCGCGTCGGTGGAGGTGGTCGTCGTCGGTGGCGGCGTCATCGGCACCGCCGCCGCGTGGCAGCTGGCCCGCCGAGGCCACGAGGTCGTCGTGCTGGAGAAGGCCGAGCTGTGCCATCCACGGGTCTCGCCCCACGGCGCGGCGCGCGTCTACCGGCAGGGCTGCACCTCACCGCTGCACGTGAAGCTCGCCGTCGAGTCGCTGCAGCGCTGGCGGGAGCTCGAACACGAGACCGGGGCGTCGCTGCTGACCCTCACCGGCGGCATCGACCACGGCGATCCGAAACGCATCGCCGCCGTCGCGAGAACCCTTGCCGCGCACGATGTCCGGCACGCCTGGCTCGACCGGGACGAGGCGGCCGCGCGCTGGCCCGGCATGCAGTTCGACGGGCCGGTCCTGCACCAGCCCGACTCGGCGGGCCGGCTGCGCGCCGACCAGGCCGTCGCCGCGCTGACCGCCGCCGCGATGGGCCGCGGCGCCACCGTCCGCTACTCGACGCCCGTCGAGCAGATCGAGGTCCTCGGGCGCGACCTCGCCGAGGTCCACACCCCGGGCGGCTCGATCCGGACCCGCCGCGTCGTCCTCGCCGCCGGCGCATGGACGGCCGGGCTCGTCGGCGACCTCGTCCCGCTGCCGCCGTTGCAGGTCACCGAGGAGCAGCCTGCGGTGTTCCCGCTGGTGGGCGGCACACCCTCGGTCCCCACCGAGCTGCGCTGGCCCACCTTCGTCCACCACACCGGCCCCGACGACGGCTGGCCCGGAGGCGTCTACGGGGTCGGCGTGCCGTGCGCGGGGGTCAAGGTCGGGTTCGGCGGCGCGGGCCCGCGGTGGGACCCCGACGGCACCGATCCCGCGCCCGAGCAGGCCCAGCTGAGCCGGCTGCAGGACTACGTCGGCGAGTTCCTCCCCGGCCTCGACGCCGGCGCCCCCACCCGGTTCCGCTGCGCGTTCGTCTCCACGCCCGACGCCGAGTTCCTGCTGGAGCGGACCGGCCCCCTCGTCGTGGCGGCCGGGTTCTCCGGGCACGGCTTCAAGTTCGCGACCGCGTTGGGGCGCATGGTGTCCGACCTCGTGGGCGACCCCGATCCCGAGTCGCGCCGCGCGCCCGCGTCCAGCCGCTGACCCCTGGGCCGCGCGGCGCTGTGACGGCGGCCACGGTTGCGCGGCGCACGGCCGGTCACCTACAGTCCCCGACCAGGTCAAGAGTGCCAGCGTCAAGCCCCGGCTCGCTGGTCGGCAACCCTCCTCCGCGGTGGGGTGCTCCGGGTGACGACCCGGCCGTCGCGGAACGCCCGACGGCAAGCGCGGACCCGCCGACGACGCCACGGGTCCTTGTCCGGACCCGGAGGTCCGCCGTGCCCACTCTGCTCGCCGACGCCTGCGCCCCCACGACCACCACGACGGGCGCCGCCCTGCCCGCCGTCCTCGGCGCCGGGCTCCCGGTCCCGCTCGTCGACGGGACGACCGTCCCGCACGCCAACCTCGACCTCGCCGCCAGCGCCCCCGCCCTGGCCTGCGTCGCCGACCGCGTCAACGCCCTGCTGCCCTACCACGCCAGCGTGCACCGCGGCGCCGGCTTCGCCTCCCAGGTCTGCACCGCGGCCCTCGAGGCGGCCCGCCGCACCGTCGGCCGGTTCGTCGGGGCCCGCGCCGACGACGTCGTCGTCTTCACCCGCAACACCACCGACGCCCTCAACCTGCTCGGGGGCGCCGTCCCCGGCCCGGTGCTGTGCCTCGACGTGGAGCACCACGCCAACCTGCTTGCCTGGCGCGGCGGGTCGCCCCGGATCCTGCGCGCCGCCGCCACCGTCGACGCCACCCTCGCCGACCTGCGCGACGCTCTCGCCGACACCCCGACCGCGCTCGTCGCGGTGACCGGGGCGTCCAACGTCACCGGCGAGGTCCTGCCCCTCGCCGAGATCGCCCGCATCGCCCACGAGGCCGGTGCCCGCGTCGTCGTCGACGCCGCCCAGCTGGCCCCGCACCGCCGCGTGGACATCGAGTCCGCCGGCATCGACTACGTCGCCCTCTCCGGGCACAAGCTCTACGCCCCCTTCGGGTCCGGCGCGCTCGTCGGCCGCCGCGACTGGCTCGACGTCGCCACCCCCTACCTGGCCGGGGGTGGCGCCGTGCAGCGGGTCACCACCGCCGGCACCGGGACCGCCGCCGAGGTCAGCTGGGCGCCCGCGCCGCACCGCCACGAGGCCGGTACCCCCAACGTGCCCGGCGCCGTCGCCCTCGCCGCGGCCTGCGACGCACTCGACGCGGTGTTCGACGACGCCGTCGCCCAGGAACGTGCCCTGTCCGACCGGCTCGCCGCCGGGATCGAGGACTGCCCCGGGGTGCGGCCGCTGCGGATCTGGCACGACGCGCCCGACCGCGTGGGCGTCCACACCTTCGTCGTCGACGGCCACCCGGCCGGTCTCGTCGCCGCCTACCTGTCGGCCGAGCACGGCATCTCGGTGCGCGACGGCAAGTTCTGCGCGCACCCGCTGGTCGACCGGCTCACCGGCTGGGCCGAGGGCGCCGTGCGCGCCAGCCTCGGTCTGGGGACCACGGAGTCCGACGTCGACCGCCTCGTCGCCGCGCTGCGCGAGCTCGTCGCGAACGGGCCACGGTGGACCTACGCGTGCGTCGACGGCCGCTGGGCGCCGGTCGAGGACCCCCGCGACCTCGACCCGCTGGGCCTCGGTGCCGGTACGACCGATGCCGGGCACGGCGGCTGCGGCCGCTGACCGGCCGCCGGCCCGGGCTGCCCACCGCGCCCGGTCGTGCCACCCCACCCGCGCTGCGCAGGCCGCCCCGGCGGACCTGGGCGTGACCCGCGCGGCCCCGGGTAGCCGTCTGCCGACCCACGGCCCCCGACGGGTCGACGTGCCGCTCCGGCTGGAGCAGCATCGACCCGCGGGCGGGTCCGACGGCGACGCGGAGGAGACGCATGACGCACGACACGCAGGGCACCGACGGCCGGTACACCTCCGGGGGACGCGGCCCGGACGGCCGGCCACGGGTCGTCGTCATCGGTGGCGGGTTCGCCGGGTTCGCCACCGCCAGGAAGCTGACGACGCTGCTGCCGCACGCGGAGGTCGTCGTCGTCAGCGCGACCGACTACTTCCTCTACCTGCCGCTGCTGCCCGAGGTCGCGACCGGTGTGCTCGACCCCCGCCGGGTCGCCGTCCCGCTCGCGACCGCGCTGCCACGGGCCCGGATCGTGCTCGGCACCGTCGACGCGATCGACCTCGACGGGCACACCGTCGGCTGGACCGACCCCGAGGGCGGGCGCGGCGAGACGACGTGGGACCGCCTCGTCATCGCCGCGGGCAGCGTCAACCGGCTGCTGCCGATCCCCGGGGTCGCCGAGCACGCCCACGGCTTCCGCGGTGTCGCCGAGGCCGTCTACCTGCGCGACCACGTCGTCCGCCAGCTCGACCTCGCCGCCACCTCCCGTGACGCCGCCGAACGCGACGCCCGAGCCACGTTCGTCGTGGTCGGCGCCGGCTACACCGGCACCGAGGTCGCCGCGCAGGGTGTGCTGTTCACCGACCAGCTGCGCCGGGCCCACCGGTCGCTGCGCGACCAGCGGGTCCGCTGGCTGCTGCTCGACCTCGCCCCCCGCGTGCTGCCGGAGCTGGCGCCGAAACTGTCGGCCACCGCCGACCAGGTGTTGCGCCGCCGCGGCGTGGAGGTGCTGACGGGCACCTCGATCGAGGAGGCCCACTCCCGCGGGGTGCGCCTCACCACCGGCGAGGAGCTGCCGACCCGCACGATCGTCTGGTGCGTCGGGGTGCGGCCCGACCCGATCGTCGAGGGCCTCGACCTGGCCACCGACAAGGGCCGGCTCGTCGTCGACGACCATCTGCGCGTCCCCGGCCGCTCCGACGTCCTGGCCTGCGGCGACATCGCCGCCGTCCCCGACCGGACCCGCCCGGGCCGGCTGACGGCGATGACCGCGCAGCACGCGCAGCGCCAGGGCGTCCTCGCCGCCCGCAACGTGGCCGCGTCGCTGGGTGTCGGCGAGGCCCGCCCGTACTCCCACCACGATCTCGGGTTCGTCGTCGAGCTCGGTGGCCGCGACGCGGCAGCCAACCCGCTGGGTATCCCGCTCTCCGGGCTCCTCGCGACCGCCGTCACCCGCGGCTATCACCTGATCGCCATGCCGGGCAACAGGATCCGGGTCGTCGTCGACTGGCTGCTCGACGCGGCACTGCGCCGGCCCGCGGCCCAGCTGGGGCTGGTGCGCGGCAACGCGGTCCCGTTGACGACCTGTCCCACCGACCGGCACCCCGCCGGGCACAGGGAACCCGCGACGAACGACGCGGCGCGTTAGGTGCGCCCGCCCCCGCCGGGGTCGCCGCCGCTGTCCGGGTCCCCGCCGTCCGGGTCGCCGCCGTCCGGGTCGCCGCCGTCCGGGTCGCCGCCGTCCGGGTCGCCGCCGTCCGGGTCGTCGCCGTCCGGGTCGTCGCTCTCGAAGTCCTCGGGCGTCGCGGTGTCGAGGAACCGGCGCAGCTCCTCGACCTCCGCGGCCTCGTCGATGGGCCCGCCCGCCGCGGCCGGCGGCGCATCGGGGTCGGCGGCGGCGGTCACGTCCGCGCCGGGCTCCTCGCCCGGGTCGTCGGCGCCGCTCAGGTCGAGCAGCTGCACGGGCGCCGCACCGGCCGCCAGCACCTCCTCCTCCGCCTCGATCGGGATGCCGTCGCGCACCGCGAGAGCCACCGCGTCGGTGAGTCGCGACGACACCCGGGTGTCGTCGTCGAACTGCAGTTCGGCGTGGTAGATGCCGTCGCGCAGCGCCGTGATCCGCACCCGCTGCAGGTGCCGGCCGAACGCGGCGACGACGTTGCGGATCAGGTCGTGGGTCTGCGGCCGCGGCGGGTCGACGCCCTGGCGCTGCAGCTCGATCGCGGCGGCCTCCGGCAGCCCGATGAGCACCGGGAGCTGTCTGCGCGGTTCCGGCACCTCCCGCAGCAACAGCACCGGCTGGGTGCCCGCCGGATCCATCCCCACCGCCACGACCGTCATCTCCGGCACGCTCTCGCCTCCCCGTCACGAGCTGGGTGGCACCGGGTACCCGCGCACGACCCGTTCGACCCGGTGTCCCCCGCCAGTGTGCCCGGCCGGGCCCGGATCGGTCAGGTCGTCGCCGGTTCGGGTTGCGGGGTGGTGTCGAACTCCGACAGGTCCGGTTCGCGGGTCAGCTTCCAGTAGTCGACGAGCCGCCACGGGCTGTTGGTGACGACGCGACCCGCGGCGTTGCGGTACCAGTTCGTCATGCCCGGGTGGGTCCAGACCAGCTCGGCGTGGGCCTCGTCGACGCGGCGGTTGTAGTCCTCGCACACCTCGCGCCGCACCTCGACGGTCCCGATGCCGCCCTCCAGCATCTGCACCAGCATCCTCGTGATGTAGGAGACCTGGCACTCGGTGTGGAAGATGACGCTGCCGCCGTGGCCGAGGTTGGTGTTGGGGCCGTACACGAGGAAGAGGTTGGGGAAGTCGGGGACGGTGATGCCCAGGTGGGCGTGGGCGTCGTCGTCACCCCAGATCTCGCGCAGCGAGCGTCCCGAGCGGCCGCGGATGTCCATCGGCGAGAGCATGCGGCGGCTCTGGAACCCGGTGGCCCAGATGATGACGTCGAGGTCGACGTGGGTGCCGTCGGCGAGGACCAGGCCCTTCTCGTCGACCTCGGTGACGGGCTCGGTGACGAGGTCGACGTCGTCGCGGCGCAGGGCGGCGAACCAGCCGTTGTCGATCAGCATCCGCTTGCCGTAGGGCGGATAGGTCGGCAGGACCTTGTCGAGGAGCTCGTCCTCGTGGCCCGCGATCTCGGTGAGCAGGTGGTCGGTGAAGAAGCGACGGTGCCGGTCGTTGATCGCGTTGACGGCGCGCTCGGGGTGTTCCCAGTCCGGGTCGCGGCGCAGGGTGGGGTGGAGCTTGTCCTGGTAGATCCACATGAGCCGCAGCCGGTACCAGGCGGCGTACCAGGGCACCTGTTCCATGAGCAGCCGCGTCTGCGGGGTGAGCTCGCGGTGGTAGTTGCCGTTGGGGATGGTCCACTGCGGGGAGCGCTGGAAGATCGTGAGCAGTGCCGGGGTCCCTGCGATCGTGGGGACGATCTGCATGGCGCTGGCCCCGGTGCCGACGACGCCGACGCGCTTGCCGGCGAGGTCGACGGAGTCGTCCCAGCGGGCGGAGTGGAACGACGGCCCGGCGAAGGTGTCGAGGCCGGGCAGCGCGGGGTGGGCGGGCCGGTTGAGCTGGCCGACGGCGCTGATCAGGATGTCGGCGACGATCTCCTCGACGGGGGCGTCGGGGTCGGCGGCGGGGCGCACCCCGATCCGCCAGACCGACTGCTCGCTGTCCCAGCGGGCGGCGACGAGCTCGGTGCCGAACCGGACGTGGGGCAGCATGCCGTGGGTGCGGGCGACGTCCTGCAGGTAGCCGAGGATCTCGGGCTGCTTCGCGAAGTAGCGCGACCAGTCGGGCTTCTGGGCCCAGGAGAAGGAGTAGAGGGCGCTGGCGGTGTCGACGCCGGCGCCGGGGTAGCCGTTCTCCAGCCAGATCCCGCCGACGGCGTCGTGGCGCTCGATCACGGTGTAGTCGAGACCGAGCTCGCCGAGCTTGACGGCGGTGCAGATGCCGCCCTCCCCCGCGCCGACGACGACGACGCGCAGGTCGTCGCGGCGGGCGGGGGGTTGCGCGGTCCAGTGGGCGTCGCGGTCGGCGAGGCCGGCCTCCTCGGCCATGGAGGTGTTGTACTCGGGGGGCACGGTCTCGCCGCAGGAGATGCCGACGCGGGCGGCGACGTCGTCGACGGGGGGCGGGTCGGCGAGGGTGGCCCTCCCGTCGCGCCAGGCGGTGAGGAAGGCGAACGCCTCGTCCCTGACGTGGGCCTGCAGCTCGTCGGGGAAGCCGGCGGTGTCGTTGTCGTCGGTCGCGATCGAGCGGCTGGGCAGGTAGGGCTCGGCCAGCCAGGCCCGGTCGCCGGTGAGGTGGGCGAGCACCAGCAGCAGGGTCGGGATGTTGGCCGAGTCGAGTGCCTCGCGCAGGCTGTCGTCGTCGGCGGTCATCCGGATCTGGTGGGGGTCCATCGCGCTCTCCGTCTCCGGCGCCCGGGCCGGAACGAGTTTTGTGTAACAGTCGGTCTATGAAACAGGGTAGATCGGGGGCGGCGTGGCCGCCACCGCTCACCTGCCCCTGTACACGGGCTCACGTTTCTCGGCGAACGCCCGCGGGCCCTCGGCGGCGTCCTCGGTGCGCATGCACTCGGCCAGCAGCCGCTGCTCGGCGAGCAGGCCCGCGGCCAGGCCCTCGCGCAGCCCGGTCTGGATCGCCTCCTTCGCCGCCCGCACCGCGACCGGCCCGCGCGACGCGATCACCGCCGCGACCCGCTGCGCCTCCGCGAGCAGGCCCTCGGGTTCGACGATGCGGTTGACCAGCCCGTGGCGCAGCGCGGCCTCGGCGTCGATCGGGTCGCCCGTCAGGATCATCTCGGTGGCGACACCGACGGGTACCGCGCGCGGGAGCCGTTGGGTCCCACCGGCTCCGGGGATGATCGCCCAGCGCACCTCGGCGAGACCGAACATCGCCTGCGGGACGCAGATCCGGAAGTCGCAGGCCAGCGCGAGCTCCAGGCCACCGGCGAGCGCATGGCCGTTGACGGCGGCGATCATCGGCTTGCCCGCTTCGGCCACCATCGTCATACCGCCCATCACCCAGGGCTCGGCGGTGTCGTCGAGGACGGTCTCGCGCACCACCGGGATGAGCTTCTTGAGGTCGGCACCGGCGCTGAAGGAGTTGCCGACGCCGGTGAGCACCGCGCAGCGCAGCGTGTCGTCGGCCTGGTAGCGCCGGTAGGCCTCGGCCAGCAGGGTGTTGTGCTCGGGGTCGAGGCTGTTGCGGGCCTCGGGACGGTTGATGGTGATCGTCGCGACGGCGCCGTCGACGTCGAACTCGATGCTCATGGTGGTCGCCCTTCCTCGATCGGGGTCGTGAGCGGCGATGGTCGCTGTGGCGACCGGCGCCGCTCACCGGGTCAGGGAGCTGCGTAACCGCCGTCGACGACGATGGCAGCCCCGGTCGTCCAGCGCGACTCCTCGCCCGCGAGATAGGCGAAGGCGCCCGCGACGTCGTCGGGGACGCCGAAGCCGAGCGGGTGCCTCGCCTCCATCGCGGCCATGGCCTCGCGCGGGATCTTCGCCGACATGCCCGACTCGAACGTCCCGGGACAGACGCAGTTGACCCGGATCCGGTCCTTCGCGTACTCGACGGCCGCGATCTTCGTCAGGTGCACGACGGCGGCCTTCGTCGCGCCGTAGGGCGCCGCGTAGGCCCAGGCCGTCAGCCCGGCGACCGACGCGGTGTTGATGACGGAGCCGCCCCCGGCCGGGCGCATGACGCGGATCGCCGACGTCATGCCGTGGACGACGCCCATCAGGTTGACCCGCACGGCGAGGTCCCAGTCGGCGGCCGTGAGGTTGTGGATGCGGGCGTTGGGGGCGATGACGCCGGCGTTGTTGACCATGACGTGCAGCCCGCCGAACTCCGCCACCGCGGCGGTGACGGCGGCGTCGACCTGCTCGGCGTCGCCGACGTCGACGACCCGCGTCAGGACCGGCACGTCCAGGGAGCGCGCCACCGCCGTGAGGCCGGGCCCGGAGAGGTCGCACAGCACCAGCGCCGTGCCGGGCTCGGCGAGCCGTCGCGCGACGGCGGCGCCGAGCCCGCCCGCGGCGCCGGTGACCAGGACGACCCGGTCGTGATCGGTCATCGCTCAGTCCTGCAGGAGCAGGCCGCCGTCGACCGACAGCACCTTGCCCGTCAGGAAGTTCGAGCCCTGCCCCGCGAGGTAGACGACGGCCTCGGCCATGTCCTCGGGCTCGGCGAAGCGGCCCAGCGGCCAGTCGGACTCCCGGTAGCCGCGGCCCTTGATCATCTCGGTGGCGACGGCGCCGGGTGCGATGCCGTTGACCAGCACCCCGCGCGAGGCGCCGTACTTGGCGAACCAGCGCACCATCGCGTGGACCGCGCCCTTGCTCGCCGCGTACTGCGGACCGGCGAGCACCCCGCCGACCTTGCCCGCGATCGACCCGATGCACACGACCTTGCCGCCGCCGTCCTCGAGTGCGGGCCAGGCCGCCTGCACGCTCAGGTAGGTGCCCTTGGCGTTGATCGCGACGACCCGGTCGAACTCGTCGCCGTCGACATCGAGCGCCCCCTCGCCGTACACGCCCGCACAGGTGACGAGGACGTCGAGGCGGCCGAACCCGTCGACGGCGGCCGCGACCAGGGAGGCGAGGTCGTCGGTGCTGGTGACGTCGGTGCGCACCCCGGCGGCGCGTCTGCCCAGCGCGGCCACCTTCGCCACGGTCTCGTCGGTGTCGAGCATGTCGCCGACGACGACGTCGGCCCCCTCCCTGGCCAGCGCGATCGCCGTGGCCTGCCCGATGCCGCGGGCACCTCCCGTGACGACCGCGACCTGACCGGTGAGGTCGACCGCTGCGCTGATCCCGTTCTGTGCCATCCCTGTGGTCACCTTCCTGCGGTTCGAGTTGTGCGAGCCGGCGAGGTGTGGGTGTCGACGCGCGGTCGCACACGACACCCGGGCCGCCCGACGGCCCGCGTAGGATCGCTGGCGCGGGCGCACCGTGCCCGCAGCACCTCCGGGGGGACCGGTAGCGAGGAGCGATGCCCCGACCACCAGGCCACGGCTCGGCCTTCGAGCCGCGGCGCCGGGAGATCATCGACACCGCCGCCGAGCTGTTCGCCCGCCGCGGCTACGCCGCGACCGGAATCACCGAGATCTGCGAGGCCGTGGGCCTGGCGCGCGGCGCGTTGTACTACTACATCGGCAGCAAGGAACAGCTGCTCGTCGAGATCCAGTCGGCGGTCCTCGTTCCCCTGCTGGCCACGGCCACCGCGGTCGCGGAGCTCGACGTGCGCCCGGTCGTGCGGCTGCGGCTGCTCTCGGAGCTGCTGCTGGAGCAGATCGTGCAGCGGCTCGACCACATCTGGGTCTACGAGCACGACTACCGGCAGCTGTCGCCGGAGAACCAGGCCACGCTGGTGGCGCAGCGGCACGCCTTCGAGGACGTCGTCGCGCAGCTGCTGGCCGCGGCCGTCGAGGCGGGCGAGTTCCGGCAGATGGACGTGCGCCTGGGGATGCTGCAGTTCCTCAACATGCACAACCACACCTACCAATGGGTCCGCCCGACCGGCAGGTGGGACGTCGTGCACCTGTCCCGGGAGTACTGCGCGACGCTGTTCCGCGGGTTCGCCGCACCCGGCTTCGACACGTCGACCGTCGAGGCCGAGACGGCGCGGTTCCGCGCGGCGCACCCGGACCTGCCGCGGCTGGGTCCGGTCACCGCAGCTCCCGCTTGAGCACCTTGCCCGACGGGGTGCGGGGCAGCTCGTCGAGGAAGTCGACGGCGACCGGCACCTTGAACCCGGCGAGCCGCTCCCGGCAGAACGCGCGGATGTCCTCCGCGTCGGCCTGCTCCCCCGGCCGCAGCACCACGACCGCGCGGGGTACCTCGCCCCAGCGTTCGTGGGGCATTCCGACGACAGCGGCCTCCAGCACAGCGGGGTGCTCGTAGAGGACCCGCTCCACCTCGGGGGTCGCGATGTTCTCGCCGCCGGAGATGATCATGTCCTTGAGCCGGTCCTCGACGTAGAGGAACCCGTCGGCGTCGAGGCGGCCGACGTCGCCGGTGTGGAACCAGCCGTCGCGGATCGCCCGCGCGGTGGCCTCCTCGTCGCGCCAGTAGCCGCCGAACACCTTGGGGCCGCGCAGCGCGATCTCGCCCACCTCCCCGGCGGCGACGTCGGCGCCCTGTTCGTCGACGATCCGGACCTCGACGTGCGGGATCGGCCGCCCGACCGAGCCGATCTTGGAGAGGCTGTGCTCGCGGTCGAGGAACGTGTCGCCGGAGACGGTCTCGGTGAGACCGTAGGCGTCGGCGAACCAGGTGTTGGGGAAGGCGTCGAGGATGCGCCGGACCACGGGCTCGGGCATCTTCTCCCCGCCGCCGATGATGCAGCGCACCGACGCGGTGTCGCGGTCGGCGAGGTCGGGGACCTGCAGGACCGCGTTCATCATCGCGGGTGCGAGCCAGACGACGGAGACCTTCTCGCGTTCGATCGCATCGAGCACGGCGACGGCGTCGAACGAGAGCAGCACCAGCCGCGCGCCCATGTGGAACGCGGCCAGGCCCGGCAGGTCGAGGCCGCCGCAGTGGTAGAGCGGCCCGCAGATCAGGACGATGTCGTCGGCGGTGAGCCCGAGCTCGACGATCAGGCCGAGGTTCTTCCAGGCGACGTTGCCGTGGGTGATCCGCACGCCCTTGGGCCGCGACGTGGTTCCGGACGTGTACATGAGCCGGGCGAGGGTGTCCGGGTCGTCGACGATCCCGGCGGGCACCGGGGCGGCGGCGTCGGTGGCGAGCGCCTCGAAGGCCGTCCACCCGGCGGGGGCGTCGGCCCCCAGCAGGACCCGGTGCCGCAGCGTCGGCAGCTGCGGGCCGAGGGTGTCGACGCGCTCGCGGAACTCGTCCTCGGTGACGATCACGACCGCGCCCGCGTCGTCGAGGATGTAGCGCCACTCGTCGGGGGCGAGCCGGTAGTTCAGCGGGAGGACGACGGCACCGAGGCGGCCCGCGGCGAGCACCGTCTCCAGGAACTCGACGTGGTTGTAGAGCAGCAGTGCGACGACCTCGCCCCGCGCCACCCCGAGGGCGGCGAGCCCGGCGGCGACGGCGTCGACCCGGTCGCGCAGCCCGGCCGCGGGGATCCGGCGCCCGCCCTGGACGAGCGCCTCCCGGTCGGGACGGCGGGCGGCGTGGTGGTCGAGCACACGGGCGAGATCGAACACGGAAGGAACTCCTCGTCGAGCGCGGGAGGGCCTCGGACATGGAGACGCGGGGCCGGCCGACGTCGTTGTCGGCCGCCCCCGCGTCGTCTGGGGACCGTCAGGCCATGCCGGCGTTGCGCAGCTCCGCGCGGCGTTCCTCGGTCGCGGCCTCGTCGATCGTGAGGCCCTCCGGGTCCTTCTGCGGGTCGCCCGTGATGATCACGCCGAACTCGCGCGCGGCGGCCTCGATCGAGACGTACTCGTCACGGACGTCGCGCAGCACCCGCTCCGGCTCGCGGGTGTACGGGTTGCCCCAGCCACCGCCGCCGCAGGTGATGTAGCGGAACACGTCGTTGGACTTGGTGTGCCACAACGGGTTCGCGCCGAACCAGAAGTACTCGCCCTTCTCGACGTCGATCGCCTTGGTGTCCGGGTCGAGCATGCCGGAGACGGGCGTCGACTGGCGGTAGGCCTCCGGGTCCAGCACCGGGATGAGGTCCTTGCGCTGGGCGACGTCGAAACCGCCCTCGGCCGAGAACAGCCAGGTGGCGCCGTTGCGGCCGTCCTTGCCACCCTGCACACCGGCGCCCGAGGAACGCTTGGTGTGCACCGGGCTCGAGGTATGGTGGGCGTCGGTGAGGTACATGCTGTCGCGCAGCACGGACGCCCCACCGCGGTTGTAGCCGACGCCCGCGGTGTCGGGCACGTACTCCTTGCGCAGCACCACGATCGGCAGCTCGGACTCGATGGCCTCGGTGGCCGGGTCGAGGTTGTTGGCCATGTAGAAGCCGCCGTAGGAGTCGGCGTCACCGGACTTGGTGGCACCCCACGGCCCGTGCTCGCCACCGCACTGCGCCACCGTGACCCACGGGGTGCCGTCGGGCAGCACGCCGTGGCCGTTGTGGATCGACAGCGACCCGTAGTCGCCGCCGACCGCGTTCTCCCCCACCGCGGGTTCGAGGGCCTTGAAGATGGCCAGCAGCACCGGCTGCGCGGCCTCCCAGTAGAGGAAGACCGGGCCGTCCGGCGGCGTCGCCGAACAGATCGTCCCTCCGGGTAGCACGACGTCGACGTTGCGGTAGGCGCCGGAGTTGAACGCCGTCTTCGGGTCGAGGACGTACTTGAGCGCGACACCGACCGCGGTGAGCGTGTCGAACACGCCCGCGTTGATCGACGTGCGCGCCTGCTGCGAGGTGCCCGAGAAGTCGACCTCCAGGCGTTCGCCCGCCTTGGTGATCTTGACCTTGATCTCGTACTCGAGCGTGTCGTCGATGCCGTCGGCGTCGACGAGGTCACTGCCCTCGTACACGCCGTCCGGCAGCGCCTTGATGGCCGCGGCCATCGACTCGGCCGGGACGTCGACGCTGTAGTTGATCGCGCCGAGCCAGGCGTCGACGCCGTAGCGCTCGAAGCTCTCCTTCATCAGCCGCTCGCCGAGCAGCAGGTTCTGGTAGATCGTGATCATGTCCGGCAGCAGCAGCGCGCAGTACCGGGCGTTGTTGAAGATCAGGTGGAACGAGTGCTGCACCGGCTGGTCGTTCTCGTAGGCCAGCATCGGCGGGATGACCAGGCCGGTCTCGTAGACGTCCTTCTTGGTCGCCGAGAAGCCGGCCGGGACGATGCCGCCCATGTCGAGCTGGTGGGCCCGCAGTGCGACGAACGTGACGAGCTGGTCGTCGTGGAACACCGGCCGGATGAAGCAGATGTCGTTGACGTGGTTACCGGCCCGGTACGGGTCGTTGACCATGAGCACGTCGCCGGGCTTGAGGTTCTCCGGGCCGTACTCCTCCACCGCGTTGCGCACGGCGTGCTCCATGGCGCCGGAGAACAGCACCAGGGAGTTCGACACCGTCGACATCGGGTAGTTCATCGACGCCGGGCCGGAGATCGTGGCCGCGAAGTCGTACCAGTCGCGCAGGATCAGCGAGAACGCGTGGTGCAGCAGGTTCGTGCACATGTGCTCGACGATGTAGCGCATGCGGTTGGACAGGACCGTCGCGGTGTAGCGGTCGCAGTTGTAGCGCGCCTCGAACTCCGCGTCGGTCAGTTCCTTGATCGGGGTCTTGCCCACTCCAAGATCGGTCATCTCGTCCTCCCTCAGGCCCTGGTGATCCGCAGCTCGCCGTACTCGCCGACCTCGGCGACCTGGCCGGGCAGCATGAACGTCGTGGAGAGCGCCTCGTGGATCACGGCGGGGCCCTCGATCCGGTCGCCGGCCTTGAAGGTCTCCCGCTGGTAGCGACCCGCGGTGACCGGCTCGTCGGTCAGGTACCGCAGCTCGAAGGTGGACTCCGGCGTCAGGACGTCGCCGTTGCCCTTCTCCAGCCGTGGGTAGTCGACCTTGTCGACCTTGATGACGGCCTCCACCCGGTAGGTGACCGCCTGCACCGGGAGCCCGTCGAAACGGTTACCGGCACGCGACTCGTAGACCTGGTGGAAGGTCTCGATCATCTCGTCGACCTTCGCGGCGTCGATCGTGCCCGACGGCACCGAGACGAACGGGGTCTCCCACGTCTGACCGGCGAGGCGGGCGTCCATGGAACGCACGAACTCGACGTTGGCGGCGGAGTCGTCGAAGCGCTCGCGCAGCTTCTCCTCCATCTGCCCGTAGATCTTGTTGATCGACTCGGCAGCGTCGTGCCCCAGCATCACATAGGAGCTGCGGCTGTCGCCGTACACCTGGTCGGAGGAGACCAGGCCCAGCGCCGAGAACAGGCCCGGGTGCGGCGGCACGATGACGTCGCGGGCGTGGACCAGGTCCAGGCACGCGGGCAGCAGCATCGGACCGGCGGCACCGAACGCGACGAGGCTGTAGTCGCGGGGGTCGATACCGTGCTTGATCGCGATGTTGGTGACGCCCTCGGCGATGTTGTTGATGCCGATGTTGAAGGCGTAGTTGACGCGCTGGTGCAGCGACAGCTGCGGGGCGTCGAGGTCGTTGAACGCCCGCTCCGAGAGCGAGGGGTCCAGCGACATCCGGCCACCGGCGAACGTCTTCGGGTCGATGACGCCCATCATGATCAGGGTGTCGGTCGTCGCCGGTTCGGTGCCGCCCTTGCCGTAGCAGGCCGGGCCCGGGTCCGCACCGGCCGAGCCGGGGCCGACCAGGACCTCACCGCTGGGGGCGATCTTGACCAGCGAGCCACCGCCGGCACCGATCGACTCGACCTCGTTGGAGAGCGCGTTGACGATGAGGTCGTGCTCGAGCAGGAACGTGGTGTTCACGTACGGGTCGCCGCCGGACACCATCGAGATGTCGCACGAGGTGCCACCGAGGTCGACGCACAGCAGGTTGCCGCGGTCGATCAGCTTGCCGAAGTGCGCGCTCGCCATCGTGCCCGCCGCGGGGCCGGCGAAGACGATCTCGAACGGCTGCTCCATCGCGATGTCGGCGTTGAGCAGCTGCGCGGCGCAGTTGGCGTAGTTGAAGTCGCCGGCGAAGCCCTGCTCGCGCAGGCCGTCGCCCAGCTTCTTGGTGTAGTCGCCGTAGATGAGCTTCATGAACACGTCGATCGTGGTGGTCGACGCGCGCGCCCACTCCTTGGCCAGCGGCGAGGTCTCGCTGGAGATCGACACCGGGATGTCGGCGCCGAGCTCCTCGTGGACGATCTCGCGCAGCCGCTCCTCGTGGCCCGGGTTGACGTAGGCGTTGATCAGGCAGATCGACACACCCTGGACGCCGCACTTGCGCAGGACCGCGAGCTCCTCGCGGGCCTGGGCCTCGTCGAGCGGGATGAGCGCGCTGCCGTCGGTCTTGAGCCGCTCACGGATGCCGCGGCGCAGGTACCGGGGCACCAGCGGACGCATCGCGTCACCGAAGCCGCGGCGCCAGCTGGCGTCGGTGAGGGCGTCGAGGGGGCGGTAGCTGGACCCGATGTCGAGGATGTCGCGGTGCCCGAGCGTCGTCAGGAACGCGATCTTGGGCAGGCGCCGGGTGATGACGGCGTTGAGGCCGTGGGTACTGGCGTGGTTGAACACGGTGGCGTTCTGGACACCCGCCTCGCGGGCGCCCTCGAGCACCGCCAGGTGCGTGTTGCGGACGTCGGTGGAGACCTTGACGGTCTTGATCACCCCGTCCTCGATCGATACGACGTCGGTGAAGGTCCCGCCGACGTCCACTCCGATCATGCTCATTGAGATACCGCTCCTCTCGTCGTGGATGTCAGGCGATGTGCAGACCGTCGGTGACCAGCTTGATGGGACCGAGCAACGTCCACTTCTTGCGGTGGACGGTCTCCATGGTCTTCTGGTTCTTGATCACGATGTACCAGCCGCCCTCCGAGAGGACGGGGTACCGCTTGAAGTCCGAGGCCGACGCCCCGGAGGTGTCGACCCCCAGCTCACGCAGCTCGTCCTCGGAGACGTCCTCGCGCTCGACGCTGAGCCCGGGCGCCACGCTGGGTCCGTCTGTCACGTCGTCCTCCTGTTGTCGTGTTCTCGACCTGGTCGACTTCCGGCGGTGACTCGTCGTTCTCTCGGTGCCGACTGGTGTCGGATCGGGCCGGCCGGTCCGGTGCCAGGGAGAACGCCGTGTGAGCCGGACCATATGGCGACGCTCACCGAACCGACCATGGGCCGATCCACCACAGATGTGGCGGAGGGGGTGGGCCGATTCCCCATGGCGCGTTCCGACCAGGGGAATCGTTGTTCACACGACCGCTGCGAGCTGGTGCAGCCGTGCCGCGATGGATATCCGGAAGAGCGGCTCGGCCTCGCGCCAGCACTCCCCCAGCAGGGTCGTGATGCGGTCGAGGCGCTGCAGGACGGTGTTGGTGTGCAGGCCGAGGTTGCGTGCCGTCTTCGTCGGGCTGGCGTTGGCCTCGACGAAGCCCAGCAGCGTCGCGACGAGGTCGGTGCCGCGCTCGGCGTCCCACTCGATGACGGGGCCGAGGGTCTGTTCGATGAAGGCCCCGAGGTCCTCGCGGCCGGAGCCGAACAGGGCGAGGTAGGGCGCGTAGCCGTCGGTGGTGGCGGCGGTGTCGGTGCGCCCGAGCGCGGCCAGCAGCCGGGCGCAGCGCCGCGCCAGGTCGAACCGGTCGGCCAGCGACTCCGGCGACCCCGCGGGCCCGGCGACGACGAGCAGCGGGCAGCCCAGCGTCGCCGCGAGGCGGGTGCGGACCAGGTCGGCGGCGTCGCCGGGGGCCTCGGACACCAGGACGACCACGGTGCCCTCGTGCTCGCCCGCCAGCCCGCCGGGGACGATGTCGTGGGCGGCGCGCAGCGCGGCGCGGCGGTGCTCCGGTTCGACGATCACGACGACGGGGGTGCGCAGATCGTCGATGCGGATGCCGCGCGAGCGGGCCCGCAGCAGCAGCTCGTGGCGGTACACCGAGCGCGCCCCGAGCAGGTCCGAGACCAGCTCGCCGCGCACACGCTCCTCGGCGTCGGCCACGGCCTCCTGGCGCAGCGTCAGCAGGGCGACGATCTGGCTGGCCCGCTCTACGGTCCGCCGGTCGGCCGGGGTCAGGGCGATCTCGCCGTCGTCGACCAGGATCGCCCCCATCAGCGACTCCCCCGCCACGACGGCGACGGCCAGCCCGGACGCGCCCTCGCGCAACGGCACGCACTGGCCGGTGCGCCGGCTCTCCCGCAACGCCGCGCGGATCGCCGTCGGGAACCCGGTCTGCTCCTCGCCGTCCCCGGGGGGCTCCGCGGCCGCCGCGGCCCGGCCCCCGGAGTCGGCCAGCGGGGTGCCGCGCCGGTCGAGGATCGTGATGCGCCGCCGCAGCACACCCCCGAGGATGTCGGCGACCTCCTGCGCGCTCCCACCGCGCAGCACCGCCGCGGTCAGCTCCGAGTGGACGGCGGCCGTGCGCTCCATCGCCGACGTCTGCCGGGTCAGCTCGGCGCACGCCTGCTCGGCGGCCGCGGCCGACGCGACGGCCTCGTCGAGCAGCCGGGCCGTCTGCAGCACGACCGAGGCGTGGTCGGCGAACGCCGACAGCAGCGCGATCTCCTCCGTCGAGAAGGTGCGCACCGACCGGTTCGCCGCGACGAGCACGCCGACGACGTCGTCGCCGGCGAGCATCGGCACCCCGACCATCGACACGATGCCCTCGCCGTCGATGACGGCGTCGACCTCGTCGTCGTGCTCGATGCCGTGGTCCTGCATGTACCGGGTGCTGCGGCACGCCGCGCGGCTCTGCGCGACCTTCATCGCGAGCCCCTTGCCGGGCGGCACCCGCACCCCCATCAGCTCCGGGGTCACCGAGCCGACCGCCTCGTGGATGACGAGCACGCCGCCGGGCTGCTCGAACGAGGCCACGTACGCGACGTCGGTGCCCAGCAGGTCGTGGGCGCGCTGCACCAGCCTGCGCAGCAGGAGGGCGGGCTCGCGTTCCTCGGCGAGCTCGCGCGCCGAGGAGAACAGCGCCGACAGCTCGTGCTCGCGCCGCGCCATCCGGGTCACGGTCCCCCGCACGCGCAGGACCTCGTCCTCCAGCATCGCGAGCACGTCGGACGGCAGGTCCTCGTGGGCGAGCAGGCCCGCCACCCCACGCCCGGGACTGGCGTCCGCGCGGATCGACCGCAGCAGCGCCAGCACCCCGTCGACCGACATCCGTCGGGCAGCCGTGGTGTCCCGCCCCCTGCCGGCCCTGCTGAGCTCCTCGGTCGTCCGGACGGTCCCGGTGAGTGGCAACGTCGCCTCCGCGCGGTTGGGGTAGCCGTCCCCAATCTGACACACATCTGTGCTCCGCGACACAGAGGACCCACGCACGGGTGCGGAGCTATGGGTGGATCACCCATACACCCGCCCCACCGCCCGCCCTTACGGTTGCGCCGTCGTCGAGAGGGACTCGTCAGCCGGGCGGAGGCCGAATGGACAGGAGCGCAGGCGATCCGGGCCCGGCCGCGGGGCGCCGGCCGTTGTCCGGGGTGGTCGTCCTGGACATCACCAGGGTCGTCGCCGGCCCCTTCTGCTCGATGATCCTCGCGGACCTCGGCGCCACCGTCATCAAGATCGAGAACCCGAAGGAACCCGACTACGCGCGCGACTTCCCGCCCTTCCTCGGCGACGCCGACGACCTCGAGGGCAGGTTCAGCGCCTACTTCGCGCAGTACAACCGGCACAAGCTCGGCCTGACCCTCGACCTGTCCACCGACGAGGGCAAGGAGGTCCTGCGCGAGCTCGTCGCCCGCTCCGACGTCCTGGTCGAGAACTTCCGCGCCGGGGTCATGGACAAGCTCGGCGTCGGCGAGGCGAACCTGCGCGCGGTCAACCCGCGGCTGGTCTACACCGCGATCTCCGGCTACGGCCAGACCGGCCCCTACCGGCGCCGGCCGGCCTACGACAACAGCGCGCAGGCCACCGGCGGGCTGTGGGCCCAGAACGGATACCCGGACCGGCCGCCGGTGCGCGTCGGCACGATCATCGGGGACATGGCGGCCACGATGTACGCCGTGATCGGCACGCTCGCCGCGCTGCGCCACGCCGAGCACACCGGCGAGGGCCAGCTCGTCGACGTCTCCCAGCAGGACTCGGTGATGACGCTGACCGAGTCGACGGTGGTGTCCTACACCGTGGAGAAGAAGGTGGCGTCGCCGCTGGGCAACGCGCACCCGTTCGTCCGGCCCTACGAGCTCTACCCGTGTGCCGACGGCTTCGTCTTCTTCGGCGGCTACACCGACAAGTTCTGGCGCCTGACCTGCGAGATGTTCGGGCAGCCGGAGCTGGCACACGACCCCGAGATCGACACGATGAGCAAGCGCTTCGACGCCGACGTCTACGCCAAGCGGGTCCACCCGCTGCTGGAGGGCTGGTTCGCCGGGCGCACCAAGGCCGAGCTGGAGGAGATGGCCGCCGACCACGTTCCCCTGTCGGCCATCAAGACCGTCGACGAGATCGTCGCCGACCCGCACACCGCCGCCCGCGACATGATCGTCGAGGTCGAGTACCCCGATCTCGGCGAGCTGCGGATGCTCGGCACCCCGATCAAGCTGGGCCGCACCCCCGCCGACCCGCGCGGCGTCGCGCCCCGCGTCGGCGAGCACACCGACATGCTGCTGCGCTCCTTCGGTGGGATGTCCGACGAGCGGATCGCGCAGCTGCGCGCCACCGGGGCGATCTGAGCGGGCGGGTCACGCCGGCCGGCGTGCAGGAGGAGGCACGGATGTCACCGCAGCAGCGGGCCCGGCGGGTACGCCCGGTCGGCCCCGCCCGGACCCCGCACCGGCCCCCGTGGGCGCGGCGGCCGTGACCGCCCCGCCCGTGCGCGCCCGGCGCCCTTCCGTCGTGCTGTTCGACGTGTTCGAGACGTGCCTGCAGCTCGACGCGCTCCGGCCGCGGTTCGTCGAGATCGGCCGGCCGGGGACGGACCTCGACCTGTTCTTCGCCCGGCTCCTGCACCACGGCATGGCCCTGACGCTCGCGGGCGGGGCGCCACCGTTCCGCGCGGTGGCCGCGGACATGCTGCGCCGCACCAGCGGCCGGACCTGACCGACGCGCAGGTCGCGCACGTCCTCGACGGCTTCGCGACGCTGCCCGTGCACCCGGACGTGCCCGCCGCGTTCGGGCTGCTCGCCGACGCGGGTGTGCCCGCGTATGCGTTCACCCACGGATCGGCGCGGGTGGCGGCCGAGGCACTGGCCGCGGCCGGGGTGCGCGACCTGCTCGCCGGGGTGCACTCGTGCGAGGAGCTGGGCTCGTTCAAGCCACCGGCCCGCGTCTACGAATGGGTGTGCGCGCGCGTCGGCTCGCCGCCGGCGGCGACCGCGCTGGTCGCGGTGCACTCGTGGGACACCCACGGCGCGATGTCGGCCGGGCTGCTCGGCGGGCTCTGCCTGCGCCTGGAGGGCCGGGTCCCCGACACGGTGCTGCGCCCGCACGTCGTCGCCGGCGGTCTCGACGACGTCGTCGCAGGCCTGCCCGCGCTGCCGGCCCACCCGGGAGAGCCCTGACCGTCCCGCCCGCGCAGGCACCGTCCGTCCCGCCCGCGGAGGGCACCGACCGTCCGCCCCCGGAGGGCACCGACCGCCGCCGAGCCACCGCGCGACGTCACGACGGCCGGGGTCGTCCGGCACCCTCCTAGACTCCGGGTCGTCGTGCGGTCGCGGGGCCTGGGCGGCGCCGCGAGGAGACCGCGCCCCGACGAGGAGTGAGCACGTGCACACCGACACCACCGACGGCCCGGTCACCGAGGACCGGCGGGCGGCCGAGCTGGTCGCCGCCGAGGAGAAGGCCGTCGCGCTGTTCGACGCGGTGGCCGCCCGCGGCCTGATCGAGCCCGGCGTCACCGAGTCGGTGGTCAGCGACCGCGTCCGCGACCTCGCCGCCGACCTGTTCGGCGTGAGCCGGCACTGGCACAAGCGGATCGTGCGCTCCGGCCCCAACACCCTGCACCCGTTCCGGGCCAACCCGCCCGACCGGGCCATCGGCGAGGACGACATCGTCTTCCTCGACCTCGGGCCGATCTTCGCCGAGTGGGAGGCCGACTTCGGCCGCACCTACGTCCTGGGCGACGACCCGGTGAAGGCGCGGCTGCGCGACGACCTCGAGACGGTGTGGCGGGCGGGCGCCGTGCACTTCGACACCCACCCCGACATCACCGGCGCCGAGCTCTACGCCCACGTGTGCGGGCTCGCCGCGCAGGCGGGCTGGGAGTTCGGCGGCGCCCACAGCGGCCACCTGGTCGGCGAGTTCCCGCACGAGCTGATCGACGGCGAGCGCATCGAGAGCTACATCGCGCCGGAGAACCCGCACCCCATGCGCCGCACCGACAGGTCCGGCAGGGTCTGCCACTGGATCCTCGAGGTCCACTTGGTCGACCGCGAGCGCGAGATCGGCGGGTTCTACGAGCAGCTGCTCGACCTGCGCCGCGAATGAGGTGCGCGTCACGGCCCGCCGCGTGACATCCGCGGCGGCCGTGGCGATGAGTTCCGGGAGGGCCGGTCGTCAGAGCTGGTGACCGAGCCCGGCAGCTCCCGGAGGGACCGACCATGGACACGCCCGAACCGCCCCCGACGGCCGCGCCGCGCCGCGCCGGCCGTCGCGAGTGGGCCGGCCTCGCCGTGCTCTCGCTGGCCTGCCTGCTCTACGTCATGGACCTCACGGTGCTGCACCTCGCGGTTCCGCAGCTGACCGAGGACCTCCGACCCAGCAGCACCCAGCTGCTGTGGATCATCGACGTGTACGGCTTCATGGTCGCGGGCGCGCTGGTCACGATGGGCACGCTCGGTGACCGCATCGGCCGTCGCCGGCTGCTGCTCATCGGCGCGGCCGCGTTCGGCGCCGTCTCGGTGCTGGCCGCGTTCTCCACGACGCCGGAGATGCTCATCGTCAGCCGGGCGCTGCTGGGCATCGCGGGGGCCACCGTCGCGCCGTCGACGTTGTCGCTGATCTTCGCGATGTTCACCGACCCCAGGCAGCGCTCGCTCGCCGTGGGGGTGTGGATCGGCGCGTTCTCCGCGGGCAGCGCGATCGGCCCGGTGCTGGGCGGGCTGGTGCTCGAGGTGTTCTGGTGGGGCGCGGTGTTCCTGCTGGCGCTGCCGGTGATGGGCGCCCTGCTCGTCGTCGGCCCGCGCATCCTGCCGGAGTACCGCGACCCCGGCGCGGGACGGCTCGACCTGCTCAGCGTCGTCATGTCGATCGTCGCGCTGCTGGCCGTCGTCGGCGGGCTCAAGGAGCTGGTCCAGGACGGGGTCGGCGTGCTGTCGGTGCTGCTCGTCGTCGGTGGCGGGGTCGTCGGTGTCGTGTGGTGGCGCCGTCAGCGCCGGCTCACCGACCCGATGCTCGACGTCGGGCTGTTCCGGGTCCGCGCGTTCCGCAGCGCGCTGCTGGTCAACTTCCTCGCCATCTTCGTGATGGTCGGGTACTTCCTGTTCATCGGGCAGTACCTGCAGCTGGTCCTGGGCCTCTCGCCGCTGCAGGCGGGGCTGTGGTCGGTGCCGTCGGCGGCCGGCTTCGTCCTGGGCTCGCAGCTCGGGCCGCGCATCGTCGCCCGGTTCCGGGCCTCGACGGTCGTCGCCGCCGGCCTGGGCGCCGCCGCGCTGGGGCTGGGCATGCTGACCCTCGTCGGCGTCCACGACGGGCTGCCCGTGCTCGTCGTCGCGTCGGTCGTCGTGTCGGTCGGGATGGGCCCGGTGTTCGGCCTGACCACGGAGATGGTCGTCGGGTCGGCGCCGGAGGAGAAGGCGGGCGCGGCCTCCGGTGTCTCCGAGACGGCCGCCGAGCTGGGCGGGGCGCTGGGCATCGCGGCGCTCGGAAGTGTCGGAGCCGCGATCTACCGTGCGGGGGTGGCGTCGGGCCTGCCGGCCGGGCTCGGGCCCGATGCCGCGTCCGCGGCGCGCGACACCCTGGGCGGCGCGGTCTCCGTGGCGGCCGGACTGCCGGGGCCCACCGCCGACGCGCTGCTGGCCGCCGCCCGCGAGTCGTTCGTGAGCGGGCTGCAGCTCACCTCGGGTGCGGCCGCCGTCGTCGCTGCGGTGATCGCCGTGGTCGCCGCGGTCACCCTTCGTAGCGGCACTGCCCCGGAGAGCCCCGAAGAGGCCGACTCGGTACCCGCTTGCGACCCATGTTGAACCGGATCGTGACCGAGGCCACGAAAAACCCGTTGGCTCTCGTTCACCCGATCCCGCTACGGTCTATCCGGAGAGAGTCCTTCCGCTTAAGAGGAGACCATGTCGTCCACCCCTGACCCCGGGCAGAACACGCTGCCCGAGGAGCCGAACCCCGCGGCTCCCGCCGCCGCGAAGACGGGCAAGAACGCCGACAAGCTCGACCGTCGCGTCCTCGCCATCGCGTCGGTCGTCGTCATCGGCGCGATCATGTCGATCCTCGACGTGACCGTCGTCAGCGTCGCGATCCCCACCCTGCAACGAGACTTCGACGTCGAGCTGACCACGATCCAGTGGATCGCCACCGGCTACACCCTCGCGCTCGCCACGGTCATCCCCCTCACCGCGTGGGCGGGCGACCGGTTCGGCACCAAGCGCCTCTACATGATCTCCATCGTCCTGTTCGTCGCCGGCTCGGTCCTCGCCGGGTTCGCCTGGGACATCACGTCGCTGATCGTCTTCCGGGTCCTGCAGGGCCTCGGCGGCGGCATGCTGATGCCCGTCGGCATGACGATCATGACCCGCGCCGCGGGCCCCGACCGCGTCGGTCGCGTCATGGCCATCATCGGGGTCCCAATGCTGCTCGGGCCGATCTGCGGCCCGATCCTCGGCGGCTGGCTCGTCGACAGCTTCTCGTGGCGCTGGATCTTCTTCATCAACCTGCCGGTCGGCATCCTGGGCTTCTTCCTCGCCGCGCGGATCCTGCCGCGCGACGGCGACTCGATCCGCGGCAAGCTCGACATCCTGGGCCTCGCGCTGCTCTCCCCGGGCCTCGCGCTGCTGATCTACGGCTTCGCCGAGTACGGCGCCCTGCACGGGCTGGGCCACGCCCAGGTCATCGCGCCGCTCGTCGTCGGCGCGGTCCTGCTCGTCGGGTTCGTCTGGCACGCGCTGCGCACCCCGGAACCCCTCATCGACCTGCGCCTGTTCGCCAACAAGGTCTTCTCGGCGTCGATCGCCACGATGGTGCTGATGATCCTCGCCGTGTTCGGCGGGATGCTGCTGCTGCCCATCTACCTGCAGATGGTCCGCGGCGAGACCGCCCTCGACACCGGTCTGCTGCTGGCCCCGCAAGGCCTCGGCGCCATGCTCGTCATGCCGATCGCCGGTCAGCTCGCCGACCGCACCGGGGTCGGCCGCATCGTCCCCTTCGGCCTCGCGATCATCGCCGGCTCCTTCTGGTACCTCACCGGGCTGGAGGCCGACACCTCGTACCTGCACCTGGGCATCGCGCTGTTCGCCATGGGTGTCGGCATGGGCTTCACGATGATGCCGACGTTCACCGGTGCGCTGCAGACCCTGCGCCGCCGCTCGATCGCCAACGCCAGCACCACGCTGAACATCACCCAGCAGGTCGGCGCCTCGATCGGCACCGCGCTGATGACGGTCATCCTCTACGTCATCACGACGAACAAGTTCAGCGACGCCTTCGGCCCCGCCGCGGGCGCGACGTCCGACCCGGCCGCGCTCGCCGCGCTGCCGCCCGAGGTCAAGGCCCAGATCGCCACGATCCAGGCCAACTCCTTCGGCCAGACGTTCTGGTGGGCCTTCGCGTTCGTCTGTGTCTCGTTCGTCGTCGCCCTGGTGCTGCTGCCCAAGCGCAAGCCGGCCCCGGTCGAGGACGACGAGGCGGGCACCGGCGCGCCGGTCATGATGCACTGAGCCCGATGCCCTGAGCCCGCTGCCCTGAACAGGAGCCGATGACGGCCACCGAACAGTCCGACAAGCCGCTGCACCCGGACAAGCCGCTGCGCGCGGACGCCGAGCGCAACCGGCAGCGGGTCCTGGCCGCGGCGCGCGAGGTGTTCGCGCGCCGCGGCCTGGAGGCCGGTCTCGACGAGATCGCCCGCCACGCGGGCGTCGGCACGGGCACCGTCTACCGTCGGTTACCCCACAAGACTGCGCTGGTCACGGCGCTGTTCGAGGAGCGGCTCGACCAGGTCGTGGCCACCGTCAAGGAGGCCGTGGCCCATCCCGACCCCTGGGAGGGGCTCTGCACGGCGCTGGAGTCGCTCATCGCCATGCAGATCGAGGACCGCGGCCTCAAGGACGTGATCTTCGGGGCGCTCGGCGACCACGAGACCTTCCGGGAGCGGCGTGCCGAGCTCATGCCGATCGTCGCGCAGGGCGTGTCCCGGGCAGTTGCGGCCGGGGCCCTGCGTCCCGACTTCGTCCTGACCGACTTCGCCCCGCTGCAGGTCATGCTGACCCAGGTCGCGACCTTCACCGAGGCCGCCGATCCGCAGGCGTGGCGGCGTTACCTGCGGATCGTGCTCGACGGCCTGTGCACCCGCCGCGACGGTCCGAGCCCCCTGGGCCCCGCGGCCCTCGATCTCGACGCGCTGGAACAGGCCTGCAGCCGCCACCTGCCGCCCTGCTGACCCGGCCCGCCCCGACAGCCCCCGGCTGCAACCCCACTGCTGTCCCCGAGCCCCCGCGCGACCCTCGGGTTGCGCGCGACAGGCCGGGCACCGGCCGGGCCCGGTTCCCGGCCACCACGGTGCGGGTGGTCAGGTGAGTCGTGCGTAGCGCAGATAGACGGTGCCGCACCCGAAGGTGCGCTGCTCGACCAGCCGCAGCCGCAGGTCCTCGCCGAGCGGGAAGAAGGGCGTGCCGCCGCCGACGACGGCCGGTACGACCCGGACGCCGAACTCGTCGATCAGGTCCAGCAACGACGCGGCCAGCGCGGCCCCGCCGACGGCCAGCTCCCCGTCGGTCTCCCTCTTGAGCCGGGTGACCTCCTCGACCGCGTCCGCGCGGCGCACGAGCCGGCAGCCGGGCGCGACCGACTCCAGCGAGTCGGAGAACACGATCCGCGGGGTGGCGGTGTACAAGCGGGCGAACTCCGCCTCCACCTCGTCCGCGTCGGCCCGTTCCGGAGCGGTCCAGAAGTCCTCCATGACCTCGTAGAGGCTGCGGCCGAACAGCAGGGCCGCCGCGTCGCGGGTCTGCTGGTTGGCGAAGCGGTGCACCTCCTCGTCGGGGTTCGCGAAGCCGATGTCGCCGGCCGGGTCGCTGATGTAGCCGTCGAGGGAGATGCTCATCGTGTAGGTGAGGGTGCCCATGGGAGGTAGACCGCCCGGCAGGAGCGGACTCATCGGTGCCCCCGGCGCGCGCGGCACGGGTCAGGCGCGGACCGTGGCCAGGTAGCGGTCGGGGGCGTCGCGGAACGCCTCGCGGCAGCCGGTCCCGCAGAAGTACCAGTCGACCCCCTTGTGCGCCAGCGACAGGCCGGCCGGGCTGACCGCGACGGTCATGCCGCACACCGGATCGAGGGCCTCGGCGACCGGTGAGCCGCCGGCGGGTTCGGCCGGGACGGCCGCCCGGGGGCGGCAGGCCACGATCTCGGCGTAGATCGACAGCGCGATCTCGTGCGGCGTGCGGGCCCCGATGTCCAGGCCCGCGGGGGCGTGGACGCGGGCCCGGTCGTCACCGGCGACGTCGAGCTCGGCCAGTACCGCCGCCGAGCGCTTCGGGCTCGCCACCAGCGCGACGTAGGGCACCCCCGCCGCGAGCGCGGCGCGTAGCACCGGCGCCTCGTCGCGGCCGTGGGCGGCCACGACGACGGCGGTGGTGTCGGCCGCCACGGCCAGCGCAGGGTCGACGTCGTTCTGCACGTCGAGGTCGAGGGCCGCCCCGACCTGCGCGATGGCCCGGGCGATCGGCGAGTCCCCGAACACCCGGACCAGCACGGGCGGGATGACGGCCTCGAGGAAGATCTCCAGCGTCCCCCCGGACAGGCACGGGTTCTCCACGACGCGCACCCCTTCGGGTGCCGGGCTGCCCGCCGCGGCCGGGGTGACGCGCAGCAGCTCCGACTCCCCCGACGCGAGCAGCCGCAGGCCCTCGAGACGGACGGTCGACTCGGCGCACACGCCCCCGACGAACCCGTCGATCGACCCGTCGGGCAGCACCAGCGCGCTGTCGCCCGGTTTGGCGCTGGTGGGGCGCTCGGCGCGGACCACCGTCGCGAGGACGTAGGGAACCCGGTCGCGGTGCAGCCGGTCGGCGTGGGCGCGGAGCTCGGTCGTGGTCATGATCGCCTCACCTGATCGCGATGTCGGTCCGGATCGGGCGGCCCTGCAGGGCTCGCCAGACGTGGGCGGGGGTCAGCGGCATGTCTGCGTGGCGGACGCCGATGGCGTCGAGCACGGCGTTGACGACGGCGGGCGGGGACCCCACGGTCGCCGACTCGCCGACGCCCTTGGCGCCCAGGGGATGGTGCGGCGACGGGGTGACGGTCGCCGCCAGCTCCCACGGCGGGCACTCCACCGCCGTGGGCAGCAGGTAGTCCATGAACGAGGCCGAGAGGTGGTTGCCGTCGTCGTCGAACGCGACGAGCTCCATCAGCGCCATGCCGACCCCGTCGGCGAGCCCACCGTGGATCTGGCCCTCGACGACCATCGGGTTGATCCGCACGCCGCAGTCGTCGACGGCGACGAACCGCCGCACGTCGACCTCCCCGGTGCCCGGGTCGACGTCGACGACGCAGAGGTAGGCGCCGAAGGGGAACGTCAGGTTGGGCGGGTTGTAGACGGTGCTCGCGGCGAGCTGTCCCTCGACACCCTCGGGCAGGTCGAGCCCGCCGTGGGCGGCCATCGCGATCTCGCGCAGGCTCACCGCGACCCCGGGGACGCCCGCGACGGTGAAGCTCCCGCCCTCGGCGGTTCCCGGACCGACGTCCCAGCGCAGGTCGTCGGCGGCGACCTCGAGCAGCACCGCCGCGACCTGGCGCGCCTGCTCGCGCACCTTGCGCGCCGCGACGGACGCCGCCGCACCCGACACCGGCGTCGAGCGGGAACCGTAGGTGCCCATTCCGAACGGGGTGTTGTCGGTGTCGCCCTGGATCACCTGCACGGCGTCGACGGGAAGTCCCAGCTCGTGGGAGACGATCTGGGCGAACGTCGTCTCGTGGCCCTGCCCCTGGCTCATGCACGACAGCCGCAGGACGGCGCTGCCCGTCGGGTGCACGCGCAGCTCGGCGCCGTCGGCCATGCCGAGCCCCATGATGTCCATCAGCCGCCGTGGACCGGCTCCGACGGCCTCGGTGAACACGCTCATCCCGATCCCGGTGAGCGGGCCGCGGCCCGTGCGCTCGTAGGCCGTGCGCCGCTGCGCCTGCTCGTCGCGGACCGCCGCGTAGTCGACCATGTCCAGCGCGGTGCGCAGCGCGCGCGGGTAGTCGCCCGAGTCGTACTCCCAGCCCGTGGCGCTGCGGAACGGGAACCGGTCCGGGGTGAGCAGGTTGGCCATCCGCAGCTCGGCGGGGTCGCGGCCGGTGTCGTGGGCGAGGACGTCGACGAGACGTTCGACCAGGTAGACGGCTTCGGTGACGCGGAACGAGCAGGCGTAGGCCACCCCGCCCGGTGCCTTGTTGGTGTAGACGCCGGTGACCCGGCAGTGCGCGGCGGCGATGTCGTAGGAGCCGGTGAAGACGCCGAAGAAGCCGGCGGGGAACTTCGAGGGCTGGGCGGTGGCGTTGAAGGCGCCGTGGTCGGCGAGCACCGAGACCCGGATGGCGAGGATGCGCCCGTCGGCGTCGGCGGCGATCTCGCCGTGCATGTGGAAGTCGCGGGCGAACGACGTGCTCATGAGGTTCTCGGAGCGGTCCTCGACCCACTTCACCGGCGCCCCGGTCATGATCGAGCCGACGACGGCGCACAGGTAGCCGGGGTAGAGGCCGACCTTGTTGCCGAAGCCGCCGCCGATGTCGGGGGCGATGATCCGGATGTGGTGCTCGGGGATGCCCGCGATGCGGGAGTAGAGCATCCGGTGCGCGTGCGGGGCCTGCGCCGTGGCGTGCACGGTGAGCTTGCCGGACACGCGGTCGAAGTCGGCGACCGTCCCGCACGTCTCCAGCGGCGCCGGGTGCACCCGCGGGTAGACCAGATCGCACTCCGACACGTGCGCCGCCCCTGCGAACAGTGCGGCGGTGGCGTCGGCGTCGCCGGTCTCCCAGTCGAAGACGTGGTTGTCGGTGCGCCCGGCGAGGTCGTCACGGATGACCGCCGCGTCGGGGTCGAGTGCCCGGCGCGCGTCGACGACCGGCGGCAGCGGCTCGTAGTCCACCTCGATCAGCGCGAGCGCGTCGCGGGCGGCGTAGCGGTTGTCGGCGACCACGAACGCCACCTCCTGCCCCTGGTAGCGCACCTTGTCGGTGGCCAGGACGGCGGCGACGTCGTGGGAGAACGTCGGCATCCACGCCATCGCGCGCCCGGCGAGGGTCTCGCCGGTGATCACCGCGCGAACCTTGGGGTGCGACTCCGCGGCGGTGGTGTCGACCGACCGGATCCGGGCGTGCGCGTAGGGGCTGCGCAGCACGGCGCCGTGCAGCATCCCCGGCAGCGCGATGTCGTCGACGAACCGGCCGCGGCCGCGGACGAAGCGGCCGTCCTCCTTGCGCGGGATCGACCCGAAGCCCGGGCCCGCGCAGCCGTCGACGGTGCCGGTCACGACGCCTCCCGGCCGGCGGCCTCGGCGTCGGCGGCGTGCCGGATGGCCGCGACGATGTTGCGGTAGCCCGTGCACCGGCAGATCTGTCCGGCGATGGCCTCCCGGATCTCGGCGTCGGTGGGGTCGGGGTTGTCGTCGAGCAGCTTGCGGGCGGTCATGAGCATGCCGGGCGTGCAGAAGCCGCACTGCAGCCCGTGGCAGTCCATGAACGACTGCTGCACCTGGTCGAGCCCGAAGGGGCCCTCGAGGTCCTCCACGGTGCGCACGCTGCGCCCGTCGGCCATCACCGCGAGGACGGTGCACGACTTGACGGGCACCCCGTCCATCCAGACCGTGCACGCCCCGCAGTTCGACGTGTCGCAGCCCCAGTGCGTCCCGGTGAGCCGCAGCTCGTCGCGCAGCAGGTGCACGAGCAGCAGCCGCGGCTCCACGTCGCACACGTGCGCCACCCCGTTCACCGCCACCCCCACCCGCACTCAGACCTGCCCGACCCGGGCCCGGACCGCGGCGGCGCGCAGCGCCCGCGCGGTCAGCTCCCCCGCGAGATGGCGCTTGTAGTCGACGGGTCCGCGCTGGTCCGCGACCGGCCGGCAGTGTGCCGCGGCGGCCGCACCCGCCGCGGCGAACGCGTCGTCGTCGGCGACGCGCCCGCGCAGCACGTCCTCCGCCTCGGTGGCGGTGAAGTCGGCGTCGCCGACCGCGGTGAGCCCGATCCCGGCCTCGGTGACCACCCCGCCGGGTCCGAGCTCGACGACGGCCGCCGCGGCGGCGACGGCCCAGTCCCCGGCCCGCCGGTCGACCTTCACGTAGGCGCTGCCGGCGCCGGGCCGCAGCGGTACCCGCAGCTCGACGAGGATCTCCGCGGGCTGCACCGCCGTCTCGTACGGGCCGTGGAAGAACTCGCGCATCGGGACGGTGCGCTCCCCCGCCGGTCCGCGGACGACGGCCACGGCACGCAGCGCGGTGAACACCCCGGACAGGTCCTCCGACGGATCGGCCTGGCAGACCGACCCGCCCACGGTGCCGCGGTTGCGCACCACGGGGTCGGCGATGACGCGCTCGGCGTCGTGCAGGATCGGGAAGTGCGCACCGGCGAGCGCGCTGGCCAGCAGCTCGGCGTGCCGGGTGAGCGCCCCGATCCGCAGCTCGTCGCCGTCGACGCGGACTCCGGCCAGCTCGGCCAGGTCGTTCACGTCGACCAGCAGCTCCGGCTGGGCCAGCCGCAGCTTCATCATCGGGATCAGGCTGTGCCCGCCCGCCACGATCCGCGCCTCCGGGCCGAACCGTTCGAGCAGCGTGACGACGTGCTCGACGCTCGTCGCGCGCTGGTACTCGAAGAACGCGGGAACCTGCACCGCCCGCCCCTCTCCCCGTCGGCGACCGCGGTGGTCGCGGTGCCCATCGTGGCGTGAGGCCACCGAGGAGTCCAAACCCCACTTAAGGCTTCGCTTAGGGCAGGGGTGCGCAGCGGTTGGTGCAGGTGGACCATTCCGCCACCACGCGGCCGCCGTCGTCCCGCACGCGCCCGCGCCACCAGTTGTACGCCGAGGAATGAGTCGACGATGACCAGCGATCCTCCGCCGAACGCACCGGGCGGCCGTACCGGCCGGATGTTCGAGCTCTTCGAGAACGCGCCGAAGGACGGTCCGAGCCCGACGATCTGGGCCTTCCCCGGGATGGTCGGCTGGCTGCAGGTCGCCGGCCGGCCGGTCGCCGGTCCCTGGCCGCCGCACCAGCAGCCGCGTCCCGATCCCGACGACGAGCCGCTGCCGGTGGCGATCGTCGAGCCGCCCCGCCCCGCCGAGGCGCGGCACGCGCGAGAGGAGATCTGATGTACCCGTCGCGGTTCCGCTACGAGGCGCCCCGCACCCTCGACGAGGCGCTCGCGCTGCTCGCCGAGCACGGCGAGGACGCCAAGGTCCTCGCGGGCGGCCAGAGCCTGGTCCCGATGATGAAGCTGCGCTTCGCCGCGCCCGGTGTCCTCGTCGACATCAACGCCATCCCGGGCCTGGGCCACCACGAGGCGACCGCGGGCGGTGGGCTGCGGATCGGCGCGCTGTGCCGCCACGTCGACCTCGAACACTCGTCCGTGCTGCCCGGCGCCCACCCGACGATGGCCGCCGCCGCCCCGCTGGTCGCCGACCCGATCGTGCGCAACCGCGGCACGCTCGTCGGGTCGCTGTGCCACGCCGACCCGCAGGGCGACTGGGCGTCGGTGATGCTCGCGCTCGGGGGGTCGGTCGTGGCCGCGAGCCCCCGCGGCCGGCGGACCATCCCGGTCGGCGACTTCGTCGTCGGCACCTTCCAGAACGCGCTGGAGCACGACGAGATCGCCGTCGAGGCCGTCGTCCCGGACGCCCGCGGCGTCCGCTCGGGCTCCTACCTGAAGCTGGAGCGCCGCGTCGGCGACTTCGCGACCGCCGGGGTGGCCGTCGCGCTGGAGTCCGAGGGCGGTCGCGTCGTGCGGGCCGGGATCGCGCTGACCGGCGTCGGCCCGTCGACGCTCGCCGCGACGGAGGCCGCGCAGGCCCTCGTCGGGTCGTCGCTGGAGCGCGACGTGGTCGACCGGGCCGCCGAGCTGGCCGCCGCCGTCGCCCGCCCGCGCACCGACCACCGCGGCACCGCCGACTACAAGCGTCACGTCGTCGCGACGTTCGTGCGCCGCATCCTGACCGCCGAGCGCGCGCCCGCGGGCGCAGCGGCCTGAGGAGGATTTCCGTGACCGCCACCGAACCCGTCGTCGACACCGGGGCAGGCCCCGGCAGCGACGCCGTCCCGACCAGGCGCATCACCGTCACCGTGAACGGTGAGCGCCGCGTCGCCGAGGTCGAGCCGCGGCTGCTGCTCGCGCACCTGCTGCGGCAGGGACTCGCACTGACCGGCACCCACGTCGGGTGCGACACCACCAACTGCGGGGCGTGCACCGTCCTCTACGACGGGGCGCCGATCAAGTCGTGCACGATGCTCGCCGTCCAGGCCGACGGGCACGAGGTGACCACCGTCGAGGGCCTGGGCACGCCCAGCGAGCTCGACCCGGTGCAGGAGGGTTTCGCCGCCGAGCACGGCCTGCAGTGCGGGTTCTGCACGCCCGGGATGATGCTCGCCGCCCGTGCGCTGCTCGACCGCAACCCCGACCCCACCGAGGACGACGTGCGGTGGGCGCTGTCGGGCAACCTCTGCCGCTGCACCGGCTACCAGAACATCGTCAAGGCCGTCCTGTGGGCGGCCGACAAGGAGCGCCCGGCCGGCGCCACCGAGGAGGGGTCGCGATGACGCAGACCGCCGAGCCACGCGCCGGGTCGCAGGCGCTCGACGAGGTCAAGATCGGCGGGCTCGGGTCGAGCCGGCCGCGCGTCGAGGACGCCCGGTTCATCCGGGGCCGCGGCAACTACGTCGAGGACGTGACGCTGCCCGGCATGCTGCACATGGAGATCCTGCGCAGCCCGCTGGCCCACGCCCGGATCAAGAGCATCGACACCAGCGCCGCGTGGGCGATCCCGGGTGTCAAGCTCGTGCTGACCGGCGAGATGGCCGCCCAGCGCAACCTCGCCTGGATGCCGACGCTGTCCTACGACACCCAGGCGGTCCTCGCCACCGACAAGGTGCGCTTCCAGGGCCAGGAGGTGGCCTGCGTCGTCGCGGAGGACCCCTACATCGCCAAGGACGCGTGCGACGCGATCGTCGTCGAGTACGAGGCGCTGCCGCCGGTCGTCAACCCGGAGCAGGCGCTGGCGCCCGACGCCCCGCTGATCCGCGACGACAAGGCCGGGCAGACCGACAACGTCGCCTACAGCTGGGAGGTCGGCGACAAGGACGGCACCGATGCCGCGTTCGCCCGCGCGGACCGCGTCTCGACGCTGCGGCTGCACTACCCGCGCAGCCATCCGTCGCCGATCGAGAACTGCGGTGCCGTCGCCGACTTCAACAACGCGACCGGCAAGCTGACCGTCTACATGACGAGCCAGGCACCGCACATCGTGCGGGCCGCGGTCGCGCTGATCGCCGAGCTTCCCGAGCACATGATCCGGATCATCTCCCCCGACGTCGGTGGCGGGTTCGGCAACAAGGTCCCGGTCTACCCGGGCTACGTCTGCGCGATCCTGTGCTCGATCCTCACGGCCAAGCCGGTGAAGTGGATCGAGGACAAGTCCGGGAACCTGTCCTCGACCGGGTTCGGCCGCGACATGTACCTCGACTCGGAGATGGCGCTCACGAACGACGGCAAGATCCTCGCCGTCCGCTACCACGCCACCACCGACCAGGGCGCCTTCTTCGCCGACGCCCAGCCGACGAAGTTCAAGATCGGCCTCGTGCACTCGTCGTTCGCCTGCTACGACGTGCCGGTCGGGCACATCACGGCGCGCGGCACGTACACCAACAAGGCCCCCGGCGGCGTGGCCTACCGGTGCTCGTTCCGGGTCACCGAGGCGATGTTCTTCCAGGAACGGATGATGCAGGCCGCCGCCGACGACCTCGGGATCGACCAGGCGGAGTTCCGGCGGCGCAACCTGGTGCGCGACGACCAGTTCCCCTACCGGACGCCGTTCGGGTTCCTCACCGACTCCGGGCAGTACCTCAAGTGCCTGCAGATCGGGCTCGACGCCATCGGCTACGACGACTTCCTCGTCGAGCAGGCCGAGGCCCGCAAGCAGGGCCGGCTGCTCGGCATCGGGATCTCGACGATGACCGAGCCGCTCGGCGCGGGCAACAGCCGCGAGTACGACATCCTCGGCATCAAGATGTTCGACTCCGCCGAGCTGCGGGTGCACCCGACCGGCAAGGCCGTCCTCAAGATCGGGGCGCAGACCCAGGGCCAGGGCCACGAGACGACGTTCGCCCAGATCGTCACCCACGAGCTGGGGATCCCGGCGCTGGACATCGTCGTCGAGCACGGCGACACCGACCACACCCCGTTCGGGATGGGCACCTACGCCTCCCGGTCGACGCCGGTCGCGGGCGCGGCCACCGCGATGGTGGCCCGCAAGATCCGGGCCAAGGCGCGCAAGCTCGCCGCGCACCTGCTCGAGGTGTCGGAGGAGGACGTCGAGTGGGAGCTCGGCCGGTTCTACGTGCGCGGCGCGCAGAGCCGGGGCGTCACGATCCAGGAGTGC
The DNA here is from genome assembly GCF_050250275.1 of Pseudonocardia sp. Classification (GTDB taxonomy): domain Bacteria; phylum Actinomycetota; class Actinomycetes; order Mycobacteriales; family Pseudonocardiaceae; genus Pseudonocardia. Next base: position 35,545 of record NZ_JBFWOY010000010.1, on the reverse strand, counting down.
GCGATGGCCGCGTACTCGAACATGCCCGACGGCATGGAGCCCGGCCTGGAGAACAACGCCTACTACGACCCGCCCAACCTGACCTGGCCGTTCGCCTGCTACATCGCGACGGTCGAGGTCGACCCCGAGACCGGGGTGTGGGACGTGCTGCGGTTCGTCGCCGTCGACGACTGCGGTGTCCGGATCAACCCGATGATCGTCGAGGGCCAGATCATGGGCGGGCTCACCGAGGCCTACGCGATGTCGAACATGCAGTTCCAGACCTACGACGTCGACGGCAACCTGGTGGGCGCCAACTACATGGACTACCTGCTGCCGACGGCGTGGGAGACCCCGGGCTTCGAGCTGCACGAGGTCGTCACGCCCTCGCCGCACCACCCGATCGGCGCCAAGGGCGTCGGCGAGTGCGCGGCCGTCGGCGGGCCCGCGGCGTACGTCAACGCGGTGCTCGACGCGCTGCGCCCCACCGGCGTGCGCAACATCGACATGCCGTTGCTGCCCGACCGGGTCTGGCACGCCGCCCACACCGGCGACGACGTCTCCGGTGCCCCTCCCTTCCGGACGGAGTGAGCGATGCTCATCGAGAACGACTTCCGGCTCTCCGCACCGTTGGCCGACGTCTGGGAGTTCCTGCAGGACGTGCCGGGGCTCGCCCCGTGCCTGCCCGGCGCCGAGCTCACCGGTGAGACGGCCGACGGCGGCTACACCGGCGGGGTGAAGGTCAGCATGGGTCCGGTGTCGTTGCGGTTCACCGGCACCGCGCGGATCGTGGAGTCCGACGCCACCGCGCGGCGCATGGTGCTGCACGCGGCCGGGTCGGAGGTCCGCGGCCGGGGCACCGCCGAGATGACCGTGACCGCGACGCTCAGGCAGGCGGGCGCGGGCGCGACGTCGATGCACGTGGCCCAGGACCTGCAGATCTCCGGCGCCGCCGCCCAGTACGGGCGCGGCATGATCTCCGACGTCACGAGCGTGCTGCTCGGGTCCTTCACCGACTGCATCGCCGCCAACGCCGAGGCCCGCAGCCGCGGCGGCACCGCCGTCCTCACCCGCGCCGCACCCGCGAGCGGGTTCCGCATCGGGCTGTCCGCGGCGCTGATGGCGCTGCGCCGCGTGGCCCGCCGCTTCTTCGGCCCGAGCACCCGTCCCGCATAAGCCCCGTGGGTGGCGACGGTCGCCGCGGCGACCGGCGCCACCCACGACCCGTACCGGAGGTGAGAACACCAGGTGCGGTGGTGGATCGGCAACGCCGGCCTGCGGTTCGGGGTGCTCCCGGTGGTGATCGCACTGCTCAACCGGGTGCTCGCCGCCGTCGAGCGCATCCGCTGGGCCGCCGACGACATCCTCGCCGGCGGCGTGCAGCTCGCCGGCGCGCTCGACCCCGTCCCCTCGATGCTCGCGACGACCGACGCGACCGTCGCCCAGGTGTCCGCGGGCGCGGTCCGGTACGCGGGCAGCGTCGCGGTGCTGCTGCCCCCCAAGGAGAGTGAGAACTGATGCCCGCCGCTGCGTGGGCGACGATCGTCGTCGCCGCCCTGATCATCGCGATCGCCGGGATCGGGCTGCTGCGGGTGATCCTGCACCTGCGGCACGTCTCGAAGACCCTCGCCGCCCTCGACGGCGGAGTCGACGCGATCGTCGCCTCCACCTCGACCGTGCCGGCGCGCCTGACCTCGGTGAACGCCAACCTGAAGCCGGTCCGCGACTTCTGTGCGGGGGTGTAGCCGATGAGTACCGGATGGATCGTCGGGTTCGTGATCGGCGTCGTCGTGGTCCTGGTCGTCGTCGCGCTCGTGGTGCCGATCCTCGTGCTGGCCGCGCGGATCGGTCGCCAGGCCGCCTCGATCGACGCCGGGCTGCAGCAGGCGGAGGTCAACACCCGCCCGCTCGCCGCACTGGCCGAGACGATCGAGTACGCCGACACCATCACCGCGGGCCTCGCCCGTGGCCGCGCCAGGCTGGGAGGCTGACCATGTCCGACACCACCGCCTGGTGGATCGCGATCATCGCCGGGTTCGTCGTCGTCATCGTCGTCGCGGCCCTGCTGCAGCTGCTCGTGCAGCTGGTGAAGACCATCGACCGCCGGGTCGCCGGCATCAGGGCGACGTTGGCGAAGGTCACGGCCAACACGGCGTCGACCGCGCTGATCGACCCCACCGGCGACGCCGTCGACCGCGTCCTCGCCGAAGGTCTGCAGCACCACCTGTTCCTGGGCCGGGTGCTGCCGTCGATCCCGACGCCGGCCCCCGCCCCCGTCACGAACGGAGCATCGCGATGATCGTGCTGACGGTGGTCGTGATCGCCCTGCTCATCGCCGGGCTGGCGTTCTACCTGTTCTGGGTCGGCACGCTGCTCACCGGGATCGCGACGAACCTGGAGGCCTGCGACGAGAGCGTCCGGCAGGTCAACCGGGACGCCGCGCGGATCGGGCCCGGCGTCGAGCACGTCAATCGCTCCGGCGCGACCGTCGCCGGGGCACTGCCGCTGCTCTACGGGTTCGCGGAGAAGATCGTGGTCAAGGCCTCGCCGAACGCGGTGCGCCCGGACGTCGCGGTCCCCGCGTCGGGCCGGCGCCGTTCACGGCTGTTCGACGGCGTGGGCTACTCCCCCCGCTGACGTGCGCGGCGATGGTCGCGACGGCGACCATCGCCGCTCACGGGCTGTCGGGGCCCGGCATGTTCGAGCCGATCCACTCCTCGCGCCAGGCGCCGTCGTAGCGCTCGGCGTTGCAGTGCGGGGAGTACATCGAGATCAGCTCCTCGGCGACCATCTCGCGGTGGCCCCTGGTGCCGCCGGGGATCGCCAGCGTCGCGACGTGCAGCCGCCACTTCCCGCCGGCGCGCTGGGTCCAGCAGTGCGCGCGGGGATGGCGCAGCGGCAGGCCCTCGGCGGTGAGGTCGTCGGCGTGCCCGACGTAGACCACGGCGTAGCGTTCGCGCTCCGGCTCGGGCTTGTAGAGGATCACGTAGACGCCCGGCTCGGCGGGCGGGGACCAGCCGGCCAGGAGCCGGGGGCCCGAGAAGGCGTACCCGGCGAGCGAGCCGAGCCGGATCATGTCTCCCAGGCCATGTCGTCCTCGGCTTCGCTCACCGCCTCCGCGTGGACGATCGGGAACTCGGGCAGCCCGGCGGTGGCCGCGGCGGCGCGGAACGTCGCGGCGCCCTGTTCCAGCGCCTGTTCGCGCGTCTGGGCGACCACGACGATCTGGGCGCCGTAGCGGTCGGTGCCGATACCCGACGCGATGCCACCGTGCGGGGCGACCGCGTCGGCCAGCTCCACGATCTCGTCGTGGGTGACCGGCCGGTCCCCCTGGGCCTGCAGCCCCACGCTCCAGCGCATCCGTACCTCTCCTATCCCAGCTCGGGCAGCAGCGCCGCCAGCTCGTCGAGGCTGGCGAGGTCGCGCCCCGACAGCAGCACGTCGACGTACGGCTCGGCGACGAGCATGCCGACGGTCCGCGGCATCCCGCGCCCACCCGCGAGGACGTGCGGGTTGGTCCACACCACGCGGTGGCACAGCCGCGCCAGCTTCTGCATCGCGGTCTCCAGCAGCTCGGGGTCGCCACGGTCGAGACCGTCGGAGCAGATCACCACGATCCCACCCCGGGCCATTCCGCGCCGCCCCCAGTGGCGGACGAACTCGTCGACCGCCCGGCCGATGCGGGTGCCGCCCTCCCAGTCGACGACGAGGTCCGCGGCGCGCGCGAGCGCCTCGTCGGGGCTGCGGGTGCGCAGGGACGGGGTCAGGTGGGTGAGCCGGGTGCCGAAGCAGAACACCTCGACGCGGAAGCGGGCGCCGCGCTGCGCGGAGTGCGCGAACTGCAGCAGTGCGCGGGAGTAGTCGGCCATCGAGCCGGAGATGTCGAGGATCAGCACGAGGGGGCGGGGTCGCACGCGGCGGCGCCGGTAGCGCAGCTCGACGAGCTCGCCGTGGGTGCGCAGGGAGCGGCGGATGCTGGCGCGCAGGTCGGGCCGGCGCCCGCGCCGGACCGGGCGGGTGCGCCGGCTGCGCCGCAGCGGCGGCCGGAGCCGGACCCGGGACATGATGCGCCGCAGCGCCTCCAGCTCCTCGTCGGTGCATTCGGCGAAGGCCCGCGTCGACAGCGTCTCGACGTCGGAGGCCATCAGCCCGAGCGTCGTCTCCTCGTCGGGGCGCTCGTCGGGGCCCGGGTCGGGCGCGACGGTCTCCAGCGTCGTCTCGGCCTCGGGTTCGGCGCGCAGCAGCAGCTCCAGCAGGTCCCCCGCGTCCACGCCGGTGCCCAGGAAGAACTCCTCGAAGACGCGGTCGTAGGTCGCGACGTCCTCGTGCCGGGTGACGAGTGCGACCCGCCCGCCCCAGTAGAGGTCGGCGAGGTCGGTGGGGTCGAGGGCGGCGACGGACGCGCAGTAGGTCAGCACGTCGCCCGGCCCGACGGCCACGCCCTCGGCGCGCAGCGTGCGGGCGAACCGGACCAGCAGCCCGACGAGGTCGGCCATCCCGGGCCTCAGCCGCGCGCGGTGAGCTCGTCGAGGCGGGCGCGGACGAGCTCCTCGTCGTCGTGGTCCTTCACGACCGAGCCGAGGGTCAGGTCGGCGGTCCCGGGGTCGAGGTCGTCGCCGAGGAACTCCAGGGTGCGTGCCCAGTCGATCGTCTCCGCCACCCCGGGCGGCTTGGCGAGGTCCATCGCGCGCAGCCGGTGCACGGCCGCGACGACGGACGCCGCGAGCGCCTCGGAGACCTCGGGCCGCCGCGACCGCACGATCGCCACCTCCCGGGCCGCCGACGGGTAGCCGATCCAGTGGTAGAGGCAGCGCCGCTTGAGGGCGTCGTGCAGCTCCCGGGTCCGGTTCGACGTCAGCAGCACCAGCGGCGCCGCCTCGGCGACGACCGTGCCGATCTCGGGGATCGTCACCTGGAAGTCCGACAGCAGCTCCAGCAGGAACGCCTCGAACTCGTCGTCGGCGCGGTCGATCTCGTCGACGAGCAGCACGGCGCCCGCCCCGGCGCGGACCGCGGCGAGCAGCGGCCGTTCCTGCAGGAAGCGCGGCCCGAAGAGGGCGTCGACCGCGTCGTCGGTGCCGCCGCCGGTCTCCTGGAGCGCGCGGATGTGCATGAGCTGGCGGGCGTGGTCCCACTCGTAGAGGGCCTGCGCGGCGTCGATGCCCTCGTGGCACTGCAGCCGGATCAGCCGCCGGCCGAGCACCTGGGCGAGCGCCTTGGCCAGCTCGGTCTTGCCGACGCCGACCTCGCCCTCGAGCAGGACGGGCCGGTCGAGGGCGAGCGCGACGTGGACGGCGGTGGCGAGCCCGCGGTCGGCCAGGTAGCCGGTGGCGTGCAGGGCCTCGGTGAGCTCGGCGACCGAGCCGGGGCGGGTCAACGGAACGGTCTCCTCGTAGGGCGGTGACGCGGACGGGCGGACGATCAGGGTTCGAGCGCTCGTGAGCGGCTCACGGGGTCACGTGCCGCGCCGGTGCAGCGACTCGCCGACGCTCACCCCGCGCGGGTGCAGCTTCCCGTCGCGTTCGAGCCGGCGCCGCCATGCCGCGCGGACGTCCTCGTCGACGGGGGTGTTGGTGTCCCCGTCGGCCGGGTCGCCCGGCATGCCGCCGAAGCCGATGTTCTTCATGTTCTTGCAGACCTTCGCGGGGGCGCTGCCGAAGCGCTCCTCCAGCTCGGCGCTGGTCTGGCCGGTCGCGGACCAGATGCCGCGCAGCACGGTCAGCGCCTCGTCGGTGCCGCTGTCGCGGCGCTCGGCGGCCGGTTGCTCGTCGGACATCGGTGTCCTCCCCTCCGCGGGCGGTGCGGGCCATGGTGGCCCTTTCCCCGGCCGGCGTGCAGCCTCCGTCCGGGTCGCGACGAGTCTGGCGCGCGACCGCGACGCACGACACCTGGTCCTAAGCGTTCGCTTAAGCCGGTGCCCCTGCGGGCTACACAGCGGTGCGGTGATCGCGCCGCTCGGCGCCCCGGCGTTCGCGCCCGACCTCGACCACATGCTCGCGGTGCGCCGCGCCGACCTGCACACGGTCCTTCTCGACGCCGTCACCACGCAGCCGGGGGCCCGCCTGCGCGTGGGCACCACGGTCGTCGGCGCCGAGCCGGACGGCACGGTCGTGACGGCGGGTGGTGAGCGGCTCGCCGCGGACCTCGCCGTCGGCTTCGACGGCGTGCACTCGGCGGTGCGCACGAGCGGGGGCTTCCCGGCCCGGGTCCGCGCGACCGGGCAGGTGTACCTGCGCGGCCTGGTCCCGCGGGCCTCGATCGCGGCCGAGCCGGGCGAGACGTGGGCCCCGGCGGGGATCTTCGGCGGCGCCCCGGTCGACGCCGACACCTGGTACTTCTACGCGTCCGCGACCGCGCCCGGGGTGGCCGAGGCGGTCACTGCGCGCGACCTGGCGGCGCTGCGGCGGCTCTGGGAGCGGGGCTACCCGGAGGCCGTGCCGTTGCTGGAACGGCTGCACTCCTTCGACGACCTGCTGGTCAACGACGTGGTGCGGGTCGACTGCGCCCGCTGGTACGACGGACGGCGCGTCCTGGGCGGCGATGCCGCGCACGCGATGGCGCCGACCGCGGGCCAGGGGGCGAACAGCGCGCTGGTCGACGCGGCCGTCCTCGTCGGGCGGCTGGCCGCGGCCACCACGGTCGAGGACGCGCCGGCCGACTACGACCGGTTGCGCCGGCCCGCGGTGGCGCGCGTGCAGAACCGCGCCGATCTGCTGTCGCGGTTGGCCCACCAGCGCAACCCGGCCGTGCGGTGGCTGCGCGACGTGGTGCTGCGCGCCGCGGGCGGGCGGCGGGCGGGCGACCGGGTCGCCCGCGAGGCGCAGCAGGTCGACCCGGTGGCGCTGCGCGAGCTGGTGCGCCGCCTCAGCGGGGCGGACACGTGAGGCTCAGCCCCGCAGGAACGTGAGGACGGCCAGGACCCGGCGGTTGTCGTCGGGGCCCTGGTGCAGTCCCAGCTTGGTGAACACCGAGCGGACGTAGGCCTCGACGGTCTTGGGCGAGAGGTGGAGCCGGTTGCAGATCGCCTGGTTGGACCGTCCCTCGGCCATCACGGCGAGGACGTCGCGCTCGCGGGCCGACAGGTCGTCGAGCGGGCTGTGCGCCCGTGCGCGCCCGACCAGGGCCGCCACGACCGACGGGTCGACGACGAGCCCGCCGCCCGCGACGCGGCGCACCGCGTCGGCCAGCTCGTCGACGTCGGCGACGCGCTCCTTGAGCAGGTAGCCCGCGCCGTCGGCACCGGACTCGATGAGGGCGAGCGCGTAGTGCGGCTCGACGTGCGCGGAGAGGACGAGGACGCCGACGCCGGGGTGGCTCTCGCGCAGCGTCGCGGCGGCGTCGAGCCCCTCCGTGGTGTGCGTCGGGGGCATCCGGATGTCGACGACGACGGCGTCGGGCGGGTCGGCGTCGACGGCCGCGAGCAGCCGCCGCGCGTCGGGGGCCTCGGCGGCGACGTCGAAACCGGAGTCGGTGAGCAGCCGGGCCACACCTGCACGGAACAGCGCGGCGTCGTCGGCGACCATCACGCGCATCTCGGACCTCCCACGGGCGGACCGTGCCGCGGACCGTCCACGAGCGCGCGCACGGCGTCGGGGCTGAGCTCGGACTTGCCGATGAACCCGGCGACCGGGCTGACGTCGACGAGCGAACCGTAGTCGGATCGCGCGCGGCTCGACACCAGCACGACGGCCGGTGGCGCGGACTCGGCGGCCAGCCGCAGCGCGACGGCGAACCCGTCGAGGTCGGGCAGGGCGATGTCGAGCAGGACGACGTCGGGTCGCAGCTCGCGGACGGCGTCGATGGCGGCCAGCCCGCCCGTCGCCTCGCCGACCACCGTGAACCCGCCCGAACCCAGGAGCCGGCGCGCGACGGCCCGGAAGGCCGGATGGTCGTCGACGATCAGCAACCGCACGTGCATGCCCCGATGCTGACCGGCCCGCACCGCCGCGGCCACGGGGTTGACCCTGTCGCGGTCCCGGGGTCCGCCCGCTACCCCGCGCCCCGCCCGGCCGGGGACCGTGGCCGTCCCACACCGACCACGGGAGACAGCGATGAGCACCCTGCGCCACCTGAGCCGCCGCCACCGGCTCGCCCTCTTCTTCGGCCTGACGTTCCTCGTCAGCTGGGCGGCGTGGCCGTTCACCGTCGAGGACCCGGTGCTGTTGACGTTCGGTCCCCTCACGGCGGCGCTCGTCGTCGTGGGGCTCACCGAGGGCGCCGCCGGCTACCGCGACCTGCTGCAACGCCTGCTGCGCTGGCGGATCGGCTGGTGGTGGGTCGTCGCGGCCGGGACGCCGCTCGCGGTGCTCGCCGTCGCCTCGCTGGCCGGCGTGGCCGTCTGGGGTGCCCCGGTGCCGGACCTGGCGGGCCTCGGCTGGGGGGCGCTGGCCGCCTCGGCGGCGCTGCGCCTGGTCAACCCGGGCGACGGGCCGGCGGGCGAGGAACCGGGCTGGCGCGGGTACGCCCAGCCCCGGTTGCAGGCGCTGACGTCCCCGCTCGGCGCGACGTCCGTCCTCGCGGTGTTCGCCACGCTCTGGCACCTGCCGCTGGTCGTGGCCGGCTCGCTGCCGGTCGTCGGGCTGCCCGTCACGTTCGCGATCACGTTCGTCTACGCGTGGCTGTTCAACCGCACCGGCGGCAGCCTGCTCGCGACGCTGGTGTTCCACGTGCTGCAGGGCACCGTCACCTACCAGGCGCTCGGGTTCACCGGGGCCGACGCCGAGCGGATGGACCTGCTCACCGGCGCGCTGTGGGTGCTGCTGGCCGTCGCCGTCGTGACGCTGGACCGGCGGGTCTGGCGGGTCGCACCGGAGGGGACGGTCACCGATGTCGCGCCGCGGGAGCCGACGACGCCCGCAGCTGCGGCCCGGCGGTGACCGGACCGGGTATCGGGGCGGGCACCGTTCAGCGGTGCCCGCCCCGGCGCGGGCGCCGTACGCTCGCCGGTCCCGCACGTCCGCCGCGCAGTGCCCGTGAGCCGTGAGGTCACACATGGCGTCGTCCGAGACGGCAGCGCTGAGCCACGGGAGCATCCGGCTGCTCCACCGGTTCGCCACGCCCGGACCAGGCCGGGGGTTCTGGGTCCTCGCCTGGGCGCTCGTCGCGGCCGCGGTGTTCGGCGCGCTGGCCCCGGTGATCTTCCGGCACGTCCCCTTCACTCCCGTCGACGTGGTCTTCCGGCTCGTCGGTGGCTCGTTCGCGGCGTGCGGGCTGGTCGCGTGGCGGCGCAGGTCCGACAGCCGGGTCGGGCCGCTGATGACGGCGACCGGCGTCGCGTTCTTCGTCTCCCCGCTGCTGGGTCAGCTGTCCTCGCCGGTGGCGCTCACCGCCGCGGCGTGGCTGCCGGACCTGTGGGTCGTGTTCATGGTCGCGCTGCTGCTGTCGTTCACCTCGGGCGGTCGGCTGCGCACCCGGGCCGACCGGGTGGTGGTCGCCGCGGTGGCGGTGGAGGTGGCGGTGCTCGCGCCGCTGTGGCTCGTGTTCTCCGAGCACGAGGGCAACCTCCTGCTCGTCACCCCGGCGCCGGCCGTGGCGGCCGCCGTCGACACCGCCCAGCGGTCGGTGCTGGTGGCGGTGACGCTCGCGACGACGGCCGTCGTCGGCGCGCGGTTCCGGGCGGCGAGCCGACCGGGACGGCGCGCGCTGCTGCCCGCGCTCGCCGGGTGCACGTGCCTGCTGCTGTTCGCGGCGCTGCTGATCGTGGACCTGACGACGGGCGAGCGCTCCCAGGTCCTGTTGTGGGTCGCGGCAGGCTCGATCGCGGCGGTGCCCGTCGCGTTCCTCGTCGGGCTGCTGCGCTCGCGGCTGGCCCGCGGCATGCTGGCCGACCTGTTCCGGGACCTACGTACCATGCGCCCGCCGCAGCTGCAGGCCGAGCTCGCCCGGCTGCTGGGCGACCCGGGGCTGACGATCGCCTACCCCGCCGCCGACGGGCTGCTCCACGACACCACGGGCCGGCGGGTGGTCCCGCCCGCTGCGGGCGAGGGCCGCTCGGTCCTGCCGGTGCTGCGCGGCGGCCGGCCGGTCGCGGTGCTGCTGCACGACTCCTCCTTCGACGACGACCCGGAGCTGCTCGACGCCGTCGGTGGGGCGGCGATGCTCGCCCGCGAGAACAGCGACCTGCACTCCCAGCTCGAGCGGCGCCTGGTCGAGCTGCAGGCCTCCCGCGAGCGCATCCTCACCGCCGCCGACGCCGAACGCCGCCGCATCGAACGCAACCTGCACGACGGCGCCCAGCAGCGGCTCGTGACGGTCGCGCTGCAGCTCACGCTGCTGCGGCGCACCGTCCGCGACGACCCCGACGAGGCGGAGGCGCTGGCCGGGGCCGCGGCCGCGGAGCTCGCCGCCTCGATCGACGAGCTGCGCGAGCTCGCCCGCGGGATCCATCCGGCCGCGCTGGAGCAGGGCCTGGTCGTGGCGCTGGAGTCGCTCGTCGTGCGCGCGGCCGTGCCGACGACCCTCGACGCCGGTCCCGGCCCCGAGCCCCCGGAGGCGGTGGCGCTGGCCGCCTACTTCGTCGCGGCGGAGGCGTTGACGAACGTCGCGCGCTACGCCCACGCCTCCGCGGTGACGATCACGTTGCGCCACACGGACACCGAGGTCGTCGTGACGATCGCCGACGACGGCGTGGGCGGTGCGGACCCGGCCGCGGGGACGGGCCTGCGGGGTCTCGCCGACCGGGTCGAGGCCGCCGGCGGGCGGCTCCGGGTGGTCCCCCGCCCGGGCGGGGGCACGGTCGTGGAGGCGGTGCTCCCGGTGCGCGCGGCACTCCACGATCCGGGCGGCATGGCACGATCGGGTCCTAAGTGATCGCTTAACGGCCACCCGATCACGGTTGTCGATGGTCGAGAATGCCGCCATGACGCTGACGCAGCTGAGCGCGTTCGTGCTCGTCGCGCGCCTGGGGTCGGTCAAGGCGGCCGCGAACGCGCTGTCAGTCAGCGAGCCCGCCGTGTCCCAGGCGCTCGCCGCGCTGCGCAAGTACCTCGGCGACCCGCTGCTGGTGCGCAGCGGCAACGGCATGACGATGACCGCGGGCGGCACCCGGCTGCTGGCGATCGCGGCGCAGATGGTGGCCCTGGGCGCGGAGGCCGAGTCGGCCGTACGGTCCGCCAAGGGGGCACCCGAGCAGCTGCGGCTCGTCGCCCCGAGCCCGGTCGTCGAGTTCGTCGCCGGCCCGCTGGGCGAGACGTTCGGTGCGCGGTCGTCAGGGACGATCGAGATCAGCTCGGGTGTCGCGACGACCGCGGAGATGGCCGCACTCGTCTCGCAACGGTTGGCCGACGTCGCGCTCGGCCCGCACCTGGCAGGCGAGCGGTCGATGGGGCTGGTGAGCGAGCCGATCTTCCGGGCACGGCTGGTCGTCCTCGCGGCGCACGACGCCCGGTTCACCGGCCCGCCCGCCCGCTGGCCGTGGCTGGTCGAGCCGTCGGCGACCGACCCCGACAGCGACGTCGGCCGGATGCTGCGGGCGGCGCGCATCCCGGAGTCGAGCCTGTCGGTGTTCCCCACCCAGACCGCCGCGTGGGACGCCGCGGCGCGCGGCGCGGGCGTCGCCCCCGGTGTCGCGCACCTCGCGGTGCACCACATCCGGCGGCGGGAGCTCACCGTCGTCGAGCTGCCCGGCACCCCGGTCGACGTCGTGTGGCACGTGTCGACGCTGCCGGTGGACCGGCGGTCGGCGGCCGCGTCGTCACTGCGGCACTTCCTGTCCACACCGGAGGCGATGAAGCTGTTGCGGGCGCCGGGCGAGGGGCTGGCCCCCGCCCGGTTCCGGCCGCCGGTCTACGTGACGATCTGGAGCTAGGAGCGTCCGAGCGTCGCGGCGTGGTCGGGCACGCTGCGCTGGATCTCCCGCGGCGGCCGGACGTAGCCGGTGCCGGCGGGCCGGTCGGGCAGCGCCAGCGGCGCCCGCGAGACCGGCTGCCACGGGATCGACGTCAGCAGGTGGTGGATCATGTTCAGCCGCGCCGCCCGCTTGTCCTCGGCCTCGACCACCCACCACGGTGAGGTCTCGGTGTCGGTGTGGACGAGCATGTCGTCCTTGGCCTGGGAGTAGGCGTCCCAGCGGGTGATCGACTCGAGGTCCATCGGTGAGAGCTTCCACTGCTTGAGCGGGTCGGCCGCGCGCTCGGAGAACCGTCGCACCTGCTCCTCGTTGCTGACCGAGAACCAGTACTTGCGCAACAGGATCCCGTCCTCGACGAGCAGGTTCTCGAAGATCGGGCACTGGCGCATGAAGCGCTGGTACTCCTCGGGGGTGCAGAAGCCCATCACGCGTTCGACACCGGCGCGGTTGTACCAGCTGCGGTCGAGCAGCACGATCTCCCCGGCCGCGGGCAGGTGCTCGATGTAGCGCTGGAAGTACCACTGCGTGCGCTGGCGCTCCCCCGGCGCCGGCAGGGCGACGATCCGCGCGACGCGGGGGTTGAGATGCTCGGTGACCCGCTTGATCGCGCCGCCCTTGCCCGCCGCGTCGCGGCCCTCGAAGGCGACGACGATCCGGGCACCGGTGTCGCGCACCCACTCCTGCATCTGCACGAGCTCGCCCTGCAGCCGCAGCAGCTCACGTTCGTAGGCCTTCTTGGGTACCCGGGCGGGCCTGTCCCCCGTGTCCGTCGCGACGCCCGCCGTGTCCTTCGCCATCCGGGCAGTCTGTCACCGCCGACGGGCCCCGCGGGAGATCTCGGGCCCGGGAGGGCCGCGGATCCGCAACCGGACGCGCCTGGGAATACTGCCCGTAACGGATGTCCGCGGTCGGGCGACGCCACGAGCGGTGGCCCCACCCGTGGGGAGGCGCCCCCGGTGCCGGCCCGACGGCGCTCGCGCGCCCACGGTGGATCGCGGGGCGAGGGGGAGCACAGCGTGAACAGCACGGGAGCCGGTTTCGGTCCGGGGGGTCCCGTCCCGCCCGGATACGTCCCCATCCGGATCGTCGGGCGCGGCGCGTCGAGCGTCGTCTGGGAGGCGACACAGGTGTCGGCGGGCCGGTCGGTGGCGCTCAAGCTGCTCGACGTCGACCTGCGCGACCCCGACGCCCGGGGCCGGTTCGAACGCGAACGCCAGGCCATGGCGGCGCTCTCACAGCACCCGCACATCGTCGCGCTCTACGACGCCGGCGTCGTCGACAACCGTCCGTGGCTCGCGTTGCAGCTGTGCGCGCGCGGCTCCTACGCCGCCGCGCTGCGCGAGTACGGCCCGATGCCCCCCGCCGACGCCCTCGACGTGCTCATCCGGGTCGGCGAGGCGCTCGTCGCCGCGCACACCCATGGCGTGCTGCACTGCGACGTCAAGCCCGCCAACATCATGATCACCGACTTCGGGACGCCGGCGCTGACCGACTTCGGCGTCGCCCGCGGCACCGTGAGCGCCCAGTCCCAGACGGTCGCGGGCGGGTACAGCCTCGACCACGTCGCCCCCGAGGTCCTCGACAACACCCGGCCGACGGTCCGCTCCGACGTGTACTCCCTCGCCACGACGGTGTGGGAGCTGCTGTGCGGGCGCGGCCCGTTCCGTGCCGACGGCGACGCCGGACCGGGCCCGATGGTCGCCCGCATCCTGCGCGGCCCGCTGCCGCCGCCGATCGTGGCGGGGGTGCCCGCGGAGTTCACGGCGCTGCTCGTGCGGATGGCGGCACTCGACCCGGCGCAGCGACCGCAGTCGATGGCCGACGCCGTGGCCGAGGCCCGGGCACTGCAGTCGGGCCGGCCCGCCGGACCGCTGCCCGCGCCGACGCTGATCGGTCCGCCCGAGGGCATCGCCGTTCCCCCGGCGACGGGCACGGTCGCGCCCGTGCCCGGCACCGGCGCTCCCGTCGGCGGCAGGGTCCCCCCGGTGCCGGGGACGGTCCCGCCGTCGCACGGGACGACTCCCCCGGCCCCCGCGTACGGGACGACCCCGCCGGCGTACGGCACGACCCCGCCGGCGTACGCCACGACCCCGCCGGCGTACGCCACGACACCGCCCGCGGTGTCGCCGCCGCCCGGGCCCGACAGCTGGACCCCTCAGCCCGCGTTCGCGGCGGCCGCGACCGGGCCGGGCGCCCCCGCGTCGGCGTGGGGCACCACCCCGCCCGGGTCCGGGACGGGGCCGGGCCCGCGCCGCAGGTGGCCCCTCGTCGCCGCGATCGTCGTGGTCGTGGCGCTGCTCGCCGGCGGTGGGACGTGGTGGTTGCTCTCCCGCGGCGGCAACGACCTCGTCCTGCAGCCTGCGACGGGCGCGTCGGTGCTCGGGGCGTTCACCACCGACTTCTCCCGCGCGGCCGGGCCGACGGGCTCGGGGTCCGCGTCGTCGGTCCCCGAGGGCGTGCCGAACCGCGACGCCGTCCCCGGCAGCACCGACGGTCTCTACCGCGGGGTGAAGGGCAGCGCGTCGTGCGACCGGGACGGGCTGTCGTCGTTCCTGTCCGGGCACGCCGACGTCGCCACCGCGTGGGTGAGCGCGCTGCGCACCGACCCCGGCCTGCGCTGGAGCCGCACCCCCACCGTCCTGTCCAGCGGCGACCTCACGACCTACCTGCGTGAGCTGACCCCGGTCCTGCTGGCCGCCGACACCCGGGTCACCGAGCACGGCCTCGCCGACGGCTCGCCCGAGCAGGCGCCCGCCGTCCTGCAGGCCGGTACCGCGGTGCTCGTCGACGCCTACGGGATCCCACGGGTGCGCTGCGCGTCGGGCAACCCGCTCACCGCCCCCGGTGCGACCGATCCCGCCGCCACCGACGGCACCCCCTGGCCCGGCTACGACAAGGACCGGACCGTCGCCGTCGTCGGTGCCGGTGAGGCGGTCCGCGAGCTCGGGCTGCTCGACCCGTCCGGCGCCGACCTGCGCCGGCCCGCCGGTTCCACCGGTGGCGACGACTTCGAGGCCGTGCCCGCCAACGCCTCTCTCGAGGGCGCCTGGGTCCTCAAGGGCCAGCAGGCCAGGTGCGACCTGTCGGACTGCGCGAAGTCGAAGAGCCTGGAGATCTCGGTGATCGTCTCCGACTGCAACCGCACGACCTGCACTGCGCGCGCCCCCAACGGGCAGTGGCCGGGCAACCTGACGATGACCGTCGACGGCTCGGGGGCCTGGACCGTGGCCGGCGCGATCGCCGACCAGTACGGCTACAACTGCGACGGCAGCCCCATCGCGGCGACGTTCAGGCTCACGCTGTCCGCGACCGGGGCGTCGGTGCAGAACACGGTGTGGGCCGCGACCGGCGTGAACGGGCGGATGGAGCACACGATCCCCGCGACCGGCTGTACCGCGGGCTCCCAGTCCTGGACCGTCAGCGCCACGAAGTGACCCCGGCGGGCCCGCCGGCGCGGGTCAGGGGCGGGGGTCGGCGGTCGCCGCGGCGGATGCCCGCCCCCGGGAGTCGGGAGGGCCGTGCGCGACCGGCGGGGCCGGTCGGTCACCCGCGAGGTGGGCGTCGAGGGTGGCCGCTCCGCGCAGCATCGCCCGGCTGCGGGCGGCGAGGCGGGCGCTCCAGTCGCGCAGGACGGGTTCGAGCGGTTCGACCCCACCCGCCGCGCGGACGTGTGCGACGACGGCCGCGATCTGTTCCAGCCGGTACCCGCCCCGGCGCAGCTGCCCGGCCATGAGGGCGTCGCGGACGTCGGCGGCGTCGTAGACGCGGTAGCCGGTGACCGGGTCGCGGCGCGGGGCGACGATCCCGGCGCGTTCCCAGCGGCGCAGCGTCGCAGGCCGGATGCCGAGCCGGTGCGCGAGCGGCCCGACGAACGTCCGGCCACCGAACCCCTGGCCACCGGACGACGGCTGCGACGGTGCGGGCGGCGGTTCCAGGTCGGCGAGGGCGGTCTCGACCGCGCGCAGCACGGCCCGGTCCTCGACGAGCCGGGCGTGGCTCTCGTCGATCATCCCCAGCGCGGTGTCGACGGCGCCGTCGTTGACCGCTCGCATGATCTCGGCGGCGGGGCCGTGCCCGTGGCCGGGGACCAGGGCGAGGAACGCCGCGAGCGCACTCGCGTGCCGCAGGGTGTAGACGCGGTAGCCGTGCGCGGTGCGACCGGCGGGCGGGAGGATGCCGGCGGCCTCGTGGTTGCGGATCGCCTGGGTGGACAGGCCGTGCGCCCGCGCGAGGTCGACGGGGCGCAACCGTCGTCGAGGGTTCTCGGGCATCGACCTGCCGGAATCGGGTGAAAGTTTCAACCGGGTGTTCAACGATACCGTTGAGGCAATGAGCCCCAGCCCTTCCCACCCCGTCGATGCCGCGTCCGTGCTGGGCCTGCTCGGCCGCCGCCCCCGCGTCCTCGCCCTCGGCGAACCCACCCACGGCGAGGAGGGGCTGCTCGCCCTGCGCAACGACCTCGTCCGTGACCTCGTCGAGCACGAGGGCTACCGCACCGTCGCCGTCGAGAGCGACTGCGTCGCGGGTCTGCTCGTCGACGACCACGTCACGACCGGCGCCGGCGACCTCGACGACATCATGGCGCGCGGCGTCAGCCACGGGTGGGGCGCCCACCCCGGCAACCGGGCGCTGGTGGCCTGGATGCGCGCCCACAACGAGGGCCGCCCGGTCGCGGAGCGGGTGCGCTTCGCGGGCGTCGACGGCCCGCTGGAGATCACGGCCGCCGCGAGCCCGCGCGAGACCCTGACGGCGCTGCACGCCTTCCTCGCCGCCCGCCTCGATGCGGGCCTGCTCCCCTGCACCGCCGGCGCGCTCGACGCCCTGGTCGGCGACGACGCCCGCTGGACCGAGCCCGCCGCGATGCGCGACCCGGCCCGCTCGGTGGGCCGGACCCCCGACGCGCAGGCGTTGCGGCTGCTCGCCGACGACCTCGTCGACCTGCTCGACGCCTGGTCCCCCGGCCTGTGCGCGGCGTCGTCGCCCGACGAGTGGGACCGGGCGCGGCTGCACGGCCGGACCGCCGTCGGGCTGCTGCGCTACCACTCCTGGATGGCCGACACGTCCCCGGCGCGGATCGCGCGGCTGCTCGGGGTGCGCGACGCGATGATGGCGGGGAACCTGCTCGCGGCGGCCGAGCGCGGCCCGGTCGCGGTGTTCGCGCACAACGCGCACCTGCAGCGCGACGAGAGCTCGGTGCGGATGGGCGGGGACCCGGTGCGCTGGTGGAGCGCGGGCGCGATCACCGACACCCGGCTGGGCGCGGACTACGCGTTCCTGCACACCGCTGTCGGCACCATCGCCGCGCACGAGGTGGGTGCCCCGGCCGCCGACACCGTCGAGGGGCGGCTGTCCGCGCTCGGCGCGCAGCGGGTGCTGGCCGACCCGCGCGCGTTCGACCCCGGCACGCCCGCGCGGGTGTCGCCGTGGTTCGGCTACGCCCCGCTCGACCCGGCGCACCTGCCGCGCGTCGACGGGCTGCTGTTCGTGCGCGACGCTAGTAGCGGCACTCCAGCACCGTGACCGACAGCGGCGCGGTCCGCAGCCGGCCACCGGGGGCGGGCCGTCGCCGGTGGGCGGTGGCCAGCAACGGGTCCGCGGTGTCGGCCACGATCCGCCACGTCCGGCCGTAGGACTCGCCGGGCAACGTGAACGTCGTCTGCCGGTGCTCACCGTTGACCAGCAGCAGGAACGAGTCGTCGACGACGGGCTCGCCGACCTCGTCGCGGTCGGGGATGCCGCGGCCGTTGAGGAACACCGCCAGGCTGTGGCGGGTGTGCCAGTCCTCGTCGGTCATCGGGGCCGCGTCGGGGCGCAGCCAGACGATGTCGGCGACGTCGCCGCCGCCGAGGGGACGGCCCTGGAAGAACCGGCGCCGCCGGAACACCGGGTGCTCGGCGCGCAGCCGCACGAGTCCCGCGGTGAACTCGGTGAGCACCTCGTGGCTGCGCGCGTCGTCCCAGTCGATCCAGGCCAGTTCCGAGTCCTGGCAGTAGGTGTTGTTGTTGCCGCCCTGGGTGCGGCCGAGCTCGTCGCCGTGGGAGATCATCGGCACGCCCTGCGAGAGCAGCAGCGTCGTCAGGAAGTTGCGCTTCTGGCGTTCGCGCAGGACGGTGACGTCGCTGTCGTCGGTGGGGCCCTCGACACCGCAGTTCCACGACCGGTTGTGGCTCTCCCCGTCGCGGTTGTCCTCGCCGTTCGCGTCGTTGCGCTTCTCGTTGTAGGACACCAGGTCCGCGAGGGTGAACCCGTCGTGCGCGGTGACGAAGTTGATCGACGCGAAGGGCCGGCGGCCGTCGGCCTCGTAGAGGTCCGAGGAGCCGGAGAACCGGCTCGCGAACTCGGGCAGCACCCCCGGTTCGCCACGCCAGAAGTCGCGCACGGTGTCGCGGTAGCGCCCGTTCCACTCCGTCCACAGTGGCGGGAACCCGCCGACCTGGTAGCCGCCGTCGCCGACGTCCCACGGCTCGGCGATGAGCTTCACCCGGCTGACGACGGGGTCCTGGTTCACCAGGTCGAAGAAGGCCGCGAGCCGGTCGACCTCGTGGAACTCCCGCGCGAGGCTGGAGGCCAGGTCGAACCGGAACCCGTCGACGTGCATCTCCGTCACCCAGTACCGCAGCGAGTCCATGATCAGCCGCAGCGACTCGTGGTGGCGGACGTTGAGGCTGTTGCCGGTGCCGGTGGTGTCGTAGTGGTAGCGCGGGTCCCCGTCGACGAGCCGGTAGTAGGCCGGGCTGTCGATGCCGCGGAACGACAGCGTCGGCCCCAGGTGGTTGCCCTCGGCCGTGTGGTTGTAGACGACGTCGAGGATCACCTCGATGCCCGCCCGGTGCAGGGTGCGCACCATCGCCTTGAACTCCTGCACCTGCTGGCCGCGGGCGCCGGTGGCGGTGTGGCCGTTGTGCGGGGCGAAGAAGCCGATCGTGTTGTAGCCCCAGTAGTTGCGCAGGCCCCGCTCGTGCAGCGTCGAGTCGTGGACGAACTGGTGCACCGGCATCAGCTCCAGGGCGGTGACCCCGAGCGCCTTCAGGTGCGCGATCGTCGCCGGGTGCGCGACGCCCGCGTAGGTGCCGCGCACGTCCGCCGGCACTCGCGGGTTACCCATCGTCAGCCCGCGCACGTGCGCCTCGTAGATCACGGTCTCGTGGTAGGGGATGCGCAGCGGCCGGTCGTCCTGCCAGTCGAAGTACGGGTCGGCGACGACCGAGCGCATCGCGAAGGGCGCGGAGTCGTCGTCGTTGCGCGACCACGGGTCGCCGAACCGGTACCCGAACATCGCCGGGTCCCACCCGACGTCACCCTCGACCGCCTTGGCGTACGGGTCGAGCAGCAGCTTCGCCGGGTTGCAGCGCAACCCCGCGGCCGGGTCGTAGGGGCCGTGGACGCGGTAGCCGTAGCGCTGCCCCGGCCCGACCCGCGGCAGGTAGCCGTGCCACACCAGGCCGTGCCGCTCGGGCAGCTCCACCCGGGTCTCGGTGCCCGCGTCGTCGAACAGGCACAGCTCGATCCGGTCGGCCACGCCCGACCAGATGGCGAAGTTCGTCCCGCCACCGTCCCACGACGCTCCCAGCGGGAACGACTGCCCCGGCCACATCCGCACCCACCCAGGATGCGGTCCCGTGTGGCGGACGGCACGGCGGAGCGGACGCGCCACGACGTACGGTCGAGCGGAGAACCCTGTCCGAGACACCGGGAGCGCCCATGCCGGAAGCCGTCATCGTCGACGCCGTCCGCACCCCCATCGGCCGACGCAACGGGTCGCTCGCCGACGTCCATCCCGTCGACCTGTCCGCCGCCGTGCTCCGCGCGCTCGCCGACCGCACCGGCATCGACCCCGCGCTGGTCGACGACGTCGTCTGGGGCTGCGTGAACCAGGCCGGCGACCAGGCCGCGCAGATCGGCCGCTACGCCGTTCTCGCCGCCGGCTGGCCCGAGACGGTGCCCGGCGTGACGATCAACCGGGCGTGCGGGTCGAGCCAGTCCTCGCTCGACTTCGCGGCCGGCATGGTGATGGCCGGCCAGTACGACCTCGTCGTCGCCGGCGGGGTCGAGTCGATGTCGCGGGTGCCGCTGGGCGCCGGCCGCGACCTCGGGCGCCCCTTCGGCCCGCTGGTGCGCGAGCGCTACGCCGACGACCTGACCTCGGGCGAGTTCCCCGGCGGGGACTTCAACCAGGGCGTGGGGGCCGAGCGGATCGCGACCGCGTGGGGCCTGTCGCGGGCCCGGCTCGACGAGTACGCCTCCCGCTCGCACGCCCTCGCCGCCGCGGCCATCGACTCCGGCGCGTTCGCCGGGCAGCTCGTCGAGATCCCCGGCAAGCCGGAGTTCACCGCCGACGAGGGCCTGCGCCGCGGCACCTCCCCCGACACGCTCGCGACGCTGAAGCCGCCCTTCCGTGAGGACGGGGTGATCCACGCGGGCAACGCCTCCCAGATCTCCGACGGCGCCTCCGCCGTCCTGATCACGACGCCCGAGCGCGCGAAGGAGCTGGGGCTGACCCCGATCGCGCGTTACCACGCGGGCGCCGTCAGCGGGGCCGACCCGCTGATGATGCTCACCGGGCCGATCCCTGCGATCCGCAAGGTGCTGGCCCGCACCGGCCTCGCGATCTCCGACATCGGCGCCTTCGAGGTCAACGAGGCGTTCGCGCCCGTCCCGCTCGCCTGGCAGATCGAGCTGGGTCTCGACGACGCCGACGGCAAGTACCTCAACCCCCTCGGCGGGGCCATCGCCGTCGGCCACCCCCTCGGCGCGTCGGGCACGATCCTCATGACGCGGCTCGTGCACCACATGCGTGCCAACGACATCCGCTACGGCCTGCAGACGATGTGCGAGGGCGGCGGCACCGCCAACGCGACGATCGTCGAGCTCGTCGCCTGAGCCGGGTTTGCCCGCCACGGTGGCGGGCACGCCCGGCCACATGAGCGGAACACTCGAAGGACTGCGGATCGCCGTGCTCGCCACCGACGGTGTCGAGGAGGTCGAGCTCGTCGAGCCCCGCAAGGCCGTGGAGGCGGCCGGGGCGACGACCGAGCTGGTCTCCCTCGACGACGGCGACATCCAGGCCATGAACGGCGACATCGAACCCGCGGGCACACACCCGGTCGACCGGGTCGTGTCCGAGGTCTCGGCCGCGGACTACGACGCGGTGATCCTGCCCGGCGGCACCGTCAACGCCGACCGGCTCCGTCTCGACCGCGACGTCCTGACGTTCGTGCGCGAGTCCTTCGCCGCCGACCACCCGGTGGCCGCGATCTGCCACGCCCCCTGGACCCTCGTCGAGGCCGACCTGGTGAAGGGGCGGACCCTGACGTCGTTCCCGAGCCTGCGCACCGACATCCGCAACGCCGGCGGCACGGCCGTCGACGAGGAGGTCGTCACCGACGGCCGGCTCACGACCAGCCGCAACCCCGACGACCTGCCCGCCTTCTGCGAGCGGATCGTCCAGGAGTTCGCGGCGGACTGAGCCTGGGAGCGGCGATGGTCGCGGTGGCGACCGTCGCCGCCCACGGCTGCTGGTCAGCCCTTCCTGATCAGGCGGACCACGGCCCGGTCGAGGACGTCGCGGGAGCGGCCGTCGACCGAGCCGTCCTCCGACGTCACGTCCCCGACCCGGCGCGGCGGGATGGCGAGCCGGCCGATCCTGGTGCGCACCAACGGGTCGGTGATGATCGCGCCGCGGTCGTCGGAGTAGCTCCAGCCCGTGCCGCGGCGCTGGCGGGTCCAGCCGGGGCCCGCGGTGTCCGAACGGGTCAGGCCGTGCGGGAGGTCGTCGTCGGGCACGGGCGTCCCGTACCCGCGGGCCGGGTGGGTCAACCCGGCGCGGTGGCGGCCGACGGGTGAGAATCGGGTGGGGGCCGCAGTGTGGCGGTCATGACCCGTGGAGGACGTGACGGTGGCTTCCGACGTGAATCTGGCCCCGACGCTCGCGCCGTTCATCGTGTGGCTCGCGGCGCGCGAACCCGACGACCATGTCCGCCGGCGGCACCTGTCGATCGTGGAGCAGTACCTGATGTGGACGCGGGAGGCGCCGGCCGGGCGCCGTCGCGAGCTGTTCGAGGCCGCCTGCGTCGAGCGGGGCGCCCGGCGCGACCACGTCGCCGCCGCGCTGGACCGGTTCGCCGAGTACACGGCGGCCCGGGGCTGAGCCCCGGTCCGGGCCGGGCCGGCCGGGCCGTCGACGGCGCCCCCGGTCAGGCCGCGGCGAGGGCGGCGTAGCGGCCGTCGCGGGCGAGCAGCTCGGCGTGCGTGCCGGCCTCGACGACGCGGCCGTGGTCGAGGACCGCGATGCGGTCGGCGTCGCGGACCGTGGAGAGCCGGTGGGCGATGGTGATGGTCGTGCGACCGCGGGTCAGGGTGTCGAACGCCTGCTGGACCGCGCGTTCGGTCTCGGTGTCGAGTGCGCTGGTGGCCTCGTCGAGGACGAGGACCCGCGGGTCGCGCAGCAGCGTCCGCGCGATCGCCAGGCGCTGCTTCTCCCCGCCGGAGAACCGGTGACCCCGGGAGCCGACGACGGTGTCGTAGCCCTCGGGCAGCGACGCGATCAGGTCGTGGACCTGCGCGGCGCGCGCGGCCGTCTCGATCTCGGCGTCGGTGGCGTCGGGCTTGGCGTGGCGCAGGTTCTCCCTGACCGTGGTGTGCAGCAGGTAGGTCTCCTGGCTGACGGTGCCGACGATCGCGGTGAGGTCGGCCAGGCGCATGTCGCGCAGGTCGACGCCGTCGATCGTGATCCGGCCACCGGTGGGGTCCTGGAGGCGGGCGACGAGTCCGGCGAGGGTGCTCTTGCCCGATCCGGTCTCGCCGACCAGTGCCAGGGTGGAGCCGGCGGGGATGTCGAGGCTCACGCCCGCGACGGCCGCGGTCGCACTGCCCGGGTAGGCGTAGGTGACGTCGGAGAACCGGACGTGGCCGCGGGCGCGGGCCGGGTCGACCTCGACCGGGTCGGCGGGGTCGTCGACGTCGACGGGCAGGTCGAGGTACTCGAAGATGCGCGCGAACAGGGCGAGCGAGCTGACGATGGAGACGCCGACGTTGAGCAGCCCGGTGATCGGCCGGAACAGCCCGGCCTGCAGTGTCGTGAAGGCGATGAGGGTGCCGATCGTCATCGTCGTGGGCGAGACGGGCAGGCCCGCGCCGACGTAGATGATCGCGGGGACGGCGGCGAAGATCACGTTCATCGAGGCCATCCGCCAGCGCCCGGCGAGCTGGGAGCGCAGCTCCAGGTCGGTCAGCCGCTCCGAGGACCTGGTGAAACGTTCGACGACGGCGGGCCCGGAGCCCATGGTCTTGCTGAGCTGGACCCCGCTGATCGAGAGGCCCTCCTCGACGGTGACGTTGAGGTCGGCCAGCTCGCGCTGCTGGGCGGCGGTGATCGCACGGCGCATCCGTGCGACGCGGCGCGTCAGCAGGATCGCGGGCGGCATGACGACGAGGGAGACGAGGAGGAGCTGCCAGGACAGGACCGCCATGGCGACGATCGTCGCGACGGCGGTGGTGAGGTTGGCGGCGATCGAGGTCGCCGTGGAGGTGACGACGGACTGCATGCCGCCGATGTCGTTGGTGATCCGCGACTGCACCTCGCCGGTGCGGGTGCGGGTGAAGAAGGCGATGGACTGGCGCTGGAGGTGCCCGAAGACGTCGGTGCGCAGCCGGTGCATGACCTGCTGGCCGACGCGGGTGCTGATCCAGGTCTGCACGACGCCGAACGCCGAGGTCAGCGCGGCGACGCCGACCATTCCGGCGGCGAGTGCCACGAGGAGCGCGACGTCGCGTGCGGGCAGCGCCGTGTCGATGACGGCGCGCAGCAGGAACGGTGAGGCCATGCCGACGATCGACGAGGCGACGATCATGGCGACGACCACGGCCAGCCGGCTGCGGTAGGGCGTGAACAGGCGGCCGATGCGGCGCAGCGACACCTCGCGCGCCTGGGCCTTCTCGGCCGCGGTGACGGTGCGGGCGCCGCGACGCGGACGGTCCTCGGTGCCGGCGGTGCTGCCGCTGAGCGTGGGTTCCAAGCCGGACCCCTTTCGATCGAGACTTACTGAGGTTACCTCAACATGAGGCGACAACACGACCTGGTGCTAGTTTTGTTCCCGTGACCGCTGCGCCAGGCCCGGACTCCCCCGCCGAGCCCGCCCACGACGACGCGCTCGCCGAGACCTTCTGGGCCGTCGCCCGCAGGCTGCGCAGGCTCTCCAAGGACGCGCTCGCCCCCTGGGAGGTCACCCCCGGCCAGTCCCGCGCCCTCGGCGTCCTCGCCCGCAGCGGCGAGATGCGCCCCGGCGCCCTGTCCGAACACCTGCGGATCGCGCCCCGCTCGGCCACCGAGGTCGTCGACGACCTCGAGGACCGCGGCCTCGTCGAACGGTCCCCCGACCCCGCCGACCGGCGTGCCACCCTCGTGCGCGTCACCCCCCGCGGCCGCCAGGTCGCCGACGGCATCCGCGCCGCCCGCGTCGCCGAGGCCGAGGAGTTCTTCCGGGGTCTCGACGCCCACGACCGCGCCGAGCTCGCCCGCATCCTCGGCTCCCTGCGCGACTGACGTGCCCGCTCGTCGACGGCTGCGCGGCTGGATCGCGCTCCTCGCCACCCTCGCGATCGCGGGCACCATCGCCTGGTGGGCCCAGCGCACCCCGCTGCCCGACCGCGCCGCGTTCGAGTCGAAGGCCGCCTCCCAGGTCGGCTCCCGCGAGCGCGCCGCCGTCACCGCCGTGTGCGAGGAGCCCCACGAGGACGGCTGGGGCTGCCTGCTGCGCGACGATGCCGGCCGCTACGGCTGGCTCAGCGCGTCGGTGACCCGCAAGCCCCGCGAGGACAAGTTCGACAGCGCCTGGAGCACCTTCTGGACCTGGGGCTTCGAGGTCGATGCCGCCGGCCGCTACGACAAGGTCCTCGACCCACCGCAGCCGATCCGCGACGAGAGCCTGCTGCTGGGCGCGGCGCTACAGGCGCTTCGCGCGGTGGGCACCGTCGACATCGTCGCCTTCGACTGCCCCGACCTCCCCGCGCGCGGCACCGTCACCTGCGCCGGGCAACACCCGATCCCGGAGGCGACGATCACCGACGCCGGCGACGGCCGCCGCCACGTCCGCTTCACCGTCCCGCTCCCACCCTGACCTCCGACCGGCGCAACCGTCGATCGGCGGCCTGCGGTTCACCGACGTGTCCGGCGTCGCCGCGCGCCCCGGTGGTCGACCGCGGCAGCCACGTCGTCATGCGGACGCTCACGCTCACGCAGGTCGACACCACCCTCGACCGTCAGGGCTGACGCCCGCCGGGGATCACGACGCGGCGGCCAGGTCGGCCTCGTCGGCGGTCACGGACTCGTCCGAGAGGACATCGACACCGAACGAGTCGAGGACCTCGACCACCAGTCCCGGCAGGACGTCGCGACGCTCGTCCAGGCCCACGACGGTCATCGTCGCCTCGGCGCGGCGGGCCAGGTACTCCGTGCGGTGCAGGACCCGCAGGCCGTCCGCGTCGATCCGCGACACCGACGAGAGGTCGACGAGCAGGCTCCGCACTCGCCGGCAGTGCACGAGCGCGGGCGCGAGGAGCTGGACCTCGACGCTGCGCAACAGTCGCGTCGCCGTCCTGGCGTCGAGCGGGCCCGCCACCCGCACCAGCACGACGTCGTGCTCCGGCTTGTCCACCGCGATCTGACTTCCCTGGTCCACCGCTGCCTCCACCCTCCACGCCACCCGAGCCGGATGCGAACGGCCCGACGGAAGATGATCACCGCATTCCGGGTGTCCCAAACCTCCTCCGCCGACGACTTCGCCACTCCGCCCGCCGAGCTCGACGGACTCGGCGCACCGACGAGGTCCGCACCCCCTCAGGGCACGCCGAGGGGGTGGAGCTGTTCTCCTGCCGGACGAGTGGGGCCGGGGCCGCCGGTGGCCGGTCCTGCTCGGCACCGTCACCCGCACCGGGAGGGCCCCCGACCCCGGAGGCGACGATCACCGGCGCCGGTGCCGGGTGCCGCCGCGTCCGGTTCACCGTGCCCGTGGCGCCGCGAGGACCGCGGCTGCCCTGCCGCCCGGGCCCGGGCGGCCGACCGGGGCACACCCACAGGCCTCCGACCGGCGCAACCACCGGTCCATCCCGCGCGCGTCGCGGCCCGCGCGGATATGGTCCTCACGCGTCCGGTGGTCGAGCAGCGTGCTTCCGGCTTGCCGTACGCCCGCGCCCGCGACCGGCCCGCCGACCCCAGCGGCAGAACGCCGGACCCCCGAAAGGACTCCCGTGCCGCCCGCGACCCCCGACCCCCTGTCCGTCGACGGCGACGGCCTGCGGTTCACCGACGTGCCCGGTGCCCGCCCCGGCGCGCTCGGCCGGGCCTCGCTCTCGCCCTCCGAGCAGGTGCTCGAGGTTCGCGGCGACGTCGACGCCCCCGAGGCCGCCGACCTCGTCGCGGCAGGTGTCGCCGTCGTCGACGACGGCGCCGACCTCGTCGTCGACCTGCGCGCCGTCACCTTCCTCGGCTCCCGCGGCATCAGCGCGCTGCTGCGCGTGCACCGCCATGCCGGAGCCGCCGGCCGCCGGATGCGCGTGATCGTCGACCGCGGCAGCCACGTCGTCATGCGACCGCTGACCCTCACCCAGGTCGACACCACGCTCGACCTCGTCGACTCCCTCGACACCCGGGACTGAACACCCGCCCGTCGATCAGTGCGCGGCGGCCGGGGCCCGCGTCGTCGGCCGTCACGGCAACCGGCCGGACGTCGGGTTCGGCGGGGCTCAGGCCGTGGAGCTGTTCTCCTGGCGGACGAGCGCGGCGATGCGCACGTCGCGGGTGCGTTCGAGGTGCGCGCGCAGCACGGTGCGGGCGCGGTCCTGGTCACCGTCGGAGATGGCCTCGAGGACCTCGGCATGCTCGTCGTCGGTCGACTCGAGGTTCGGATTGCGTGACATGTCGATGCTGTCGTAGAGCGCGAGCTGCAGGGCCAGCTGTTCGAGGATGCCGGTGATCGTCGGGTTGTGGCAGGCCTGCCGCAGGACGGCGTGCCAGCGCCCGTGCAGGGCGCGGCGCTCGTCCTGGTCGCGGGCACCGCGGGCCTCCTCGTCGACGTGGCGCAGCCGGGCCAGGTCGAGGGCGGAGCGGTGGGCGGCGGCGGACGCGGCGGCCTCCGCCTCGAGCGCGATGCGGGCCTGGTAGATGTCGACGACCTCGGGCGCGGTCAGGGTGCGCACGTGCGGGCCGCGTGGGCCGCGCACGACGAGACCGTCGCACTCCAGCCGCAGGATGGCCTCGCGGACGGGGGCGCGGCCGACCCCGAGGCGGGCGGCGAGTGCGGTCTCCAGCAGAGTCGTCCCGGGCGGGAGCGCCCCGCCGACGATCTCGTCGCGCAGCACGAGGTACTGCGACTCGGCGGCGTTGCCTGTCGGCACGGGTGCGGCCACGGATCCCCCTCACCGGCGGACCGTGAGGTCCGGCTCGACATCGACGCGGCACAGAGTACGGGACGTGTGCGCACAATCCCGCCGACCGGTCAAGCACGTAGACGCGCGTACACGCGCGTCGACACGTGTCTTGCACATGGCGCGGCCCTGACTTAATGTCGCGGGCGACCCCGACGACGACGGCGAGGAGAAATCGTGAGGTTCTCCCAGCGCAGCGTTCTGTCCCGGCCGCGCGACACCCGCGGTGACCGCGGCTGCCGAAGCTGTCGTCCCGGTCCCCTCCGCGGCTGACCGCCGCCGCCCGCGCCGCCGAGCCGGGCCGCTCGCCGTCCGTGACCCGTGCCGGTCCGGAACCCTTCCCAGAGAGGTACCCCTTCATGTCGGCTGACGTCGTGCTGCGCCGTGGACTGGTCGTGGCAGCCCTGACCCCCTTCGTGGGGACGAGTGTGCGGGTGGACAAGGCGCGGTTCGCCGCACAGATCGACGTCCTCGCGGATGCCCGGCCGGTCGCGGTGACCGTCGGCGCCGTGGAGAGCCAGGAGTTCCAGGTCCTGACCAAGGCTGCCCGGCTGGGGCTGGTCGACGCCGCCCGCGAGGGTCTGCCCGGGGACGTGCCGGTGCTGGCGGGGGTGTCGAGCGCGTCGCTCACGGAGTCGATCGCGCTCGCGTCGGAGATCGCGAAGCGGGGCGCCTCGGTGGCGGCGGCGGTCGCGAGCCCGAAGCCGTGGGGCGCAGCCCCGACACCCGACGAGGCCCACCACTGGTTCGCGACGCTGGCCGACGAGAGCCCGATCCCGGTGCTGCTCTACAACAACCCGCGCCTGGGTGTGGACCTGTCTGTCGACACCATGGCCCGCATCTGCGCCCACCCGAACGTCGTCGCGATCAAGGAGACCTCACGCGACGAGCAGAAGCTGCTCGGGCTGATCAACCGCATCCAGGGCAGCGCGCACGTCTACACGAACATGGAGCTGCTGCTCTCGACGCTGGTCCTCGGCGGCAGCGGCGCCATGCTGCCGACGTCCGGGCTGCCGATCGCGACCCGGCTCGTCGAGGCGTTCGAAGCGGGCGACGTCGCCGGGGCCGCGAAGCTGCAGCTGTTCTTCTCGGAGTTCCCGGGCCGCTGGACGGGGCTCGGGTTCCTGCCGGCGGTCAAGGCGGCGGCCGGTCTGATGGGCTGCGACCTCGGCGAGCCGGTGTGGCCCTGGTCAGGTCTCGACGACACCGCGCGCGCCGAGATGCGTGAGTTCCTCGCGAAGTGGGACCTGCTCGACCACTTCGCCGCCAAGGAGGCTGCCTGATGGCACTGCTCGACATCTCCCACCAGCTGTGGCCGGGGATGCCCAAGATCCCGATCCTGCCCGAGGTCGAGCGCCACCAGGTGGCCTCGATCGCCGACGGCGCACCGCTCAACATCAGCGCGATCACGCTGGCGCTGCACGTCGGCACCCACATCGACGCGCCGGCGCACGCGGTCGACGGCGCGAAGACGATCGACGAGCTGCCGATCGAGCGGTTCGCCGGGTCGGCCGTCGTCGCGAAGGTGGACCGCAAACCGGGCGAGGAGATCACCGTCGACGACGTGCTCGCCGGCGGCCCCGCTCCCGGGCGCGGCGAGTTCCTGCTGGTCGCGACGGGATGGAGCGAGAAGTTCCGCTCCGCCGACTACGCCGACCACCCGAGCCTGTCCCCCGAGCTCGCCACCTGGTGTGTGGAGCAGGGGGTGCCGTTCGTGGGCGTCGACATGATCACCCCCGACCTGCCGGTGCACCGCCGCGGCGCGGGCTTCGACTTCCCCGTGCACCGCACGCTGCTCGGCGCCGAGGTCCTGATCGCGGAGAACCTCACCAACCTCGACGCCGTTGCGGGACAACGGGTCCACGTGCACGCCTACCCGCTGGCGATCCGTGGCGGCGACGCCGGGCCTGCCCGCGTGGTCGTCGAGACCGGAGCCGCGCGATGAGCCGCGCCCTCGACCCCGTCCCCGGGCCGCTCGACTTCCCCGACAGCCCGCTCTCGCGCGCGGCGCGCCAGCCGCTGATGCTCGGGCTGTTCCTGCCGCTGCAGACGGGCGCGTTCTCGCAGTCGACGCTGCCGCGGGCCACGCGGTGGGACTTCGAGTACAACCGCCACCTCACCCAGCTCGCCGAGGCGTCGGGCTTCGAGTTCGTGTTCGGGCTGCAGCAGTGGATCGGCAAGGGCGGCTTCGGCGGCGAGATGAACTACCGGGAGAACTTCCTGGACCCGTTCATCTCGACGATCGCCCTGTCGACGGTGACGACGAACATCCTGTCGATCTCCACGGTCCACGTGCTCTACGGCAACTGGCACCCCATGCACCTGGCGCGCTTCGCCGCCACGGCCGACCACATCGCGGGCGGGCGTTACGGGCTCAACATCGTCACCGGCTACGCCGCGGGCGAGCCGCCGATGTTCGGCATGGACCGCATCGACCACGACCGTCGCTACGACATGGCCGACGAGTTCACCTCGATCCTCTCCGACCTGTGGAACGGCCGCGAGAACCTCACCTACGACGGCGAGTTCTACTCCCTGCGCGACGCCTACGTCTCACCGCGACCGAAGTACGGCCGGCCGATCCTGGTGGCGGCCAGCGGGTCCCCGGCGGGCTACGACTTCGCGGGCCGCCACGTCGACATCGTGTTCACCGCGAGCCCCGCGGGTGCCGATTTCGACGGTGCGATCGACGCGATGCCCGAGCACGTCGCGAAGATCAAGAACGCGGCGCGCGCGCACGGGCGCGAGGTGAAGGTCATCATCTTCCCACTGGTCATCTGCAGGGAGACCGACGCGGAGGCGTTCGCCTACCGCGACGAGATCGTCGCCCACGCCGACACCGGCTCGCTGGTCAACTACCACGCCCGGCACACCTCCGGCGACGCCCAGGCCTGGCCCGAGCACGTACTGGCCGACCGCGCGCTCGGCGGGCACCTCCAGATCACCGGTGGCCCGGAGCGGGTCGCCGACGCGCTGGAGCGGCTGCACGCGGCCGGGTTCGACGGCGTCCAGCTCGGCTTCTACGACTACGAGCCCGAGCTGGCGTTCTTCACCGAGGCCGTCGTCCCGCTGCTCAAGGCGAAGGGCCTGCGGGGGTAGGGCGTGGAGATCATCCTCACCGCCACCGTCATGGGCCTGGGCATGCACCACGGCTCGTGGCGCCACCGCGACGGCGACCCGTTCGACTACGTCGACCCGGACCATTACGCGCACATCGCGCGGACCGCGGAGGCCGGGGCGCTGCACGCGATCTTCCTCGCCGACACCCTCGACGTCAGCGAGGAGCGCTTCGCCCGGCCCAACCTCGGGGCGCTCGACCCCGCGGTGACGCTGGCGGTGATGGCCGCCCACACCGAGCGGATCGGGCTCGTCGGCACCTCGTCGACGACGTTCAACGAGCCGTTCAACCTGGCCCGGCGCTTCGCGAGCCTCGACCACATGAGCCGCGGCCGGGCGGGCTGGAACGCGGTGACGACGTTCGTGCCCGCCGTCGCGGGCAACTTCGGCGGGGCCCCGCTGCCGGCCCACGACCAGCGCTACGCCAGGGCCCGGGAGTTCCTCGACGTCGTCATCGGGCTGTGGGAGAGCTGGGAGCCCGGCGCGACCGTCGGCGACAAGGCGACGGGCACGTTCGTCGACCCCGCCCGCGTGCACACCCTCGACCATGTCGGCGAGCACTTCTCGGTCCGCGGCCCGTCGACGCTGCCCCGCTCGCGCCAGGGCCGGCCGGTGATCTTCCAGGCCGGGGCGTCGGAGGGCGGGCGCGACCTGGCCGCGCAGTACGCCGACGTCGTGTTCACCGCGCAGAACACCATCGAGGCCGCGACGGCGTTCCGCACCGACGTGCGGCGCCGGGCCGTCGGGTACGGCCGGTCCGCGGACGCGGTGAAGGTCGTCCCCGGGCTGCTGCCCGTCGTCGGCAGCACCACCGCGGAGGCGAAGGCGCGCAAGCAGGAGCTCGACGAGCTGCGCGGCGTCGGGCCGGAGCTGGAGAAGCTCGCGCTGCGGGTCGGCGTGCCGGTCGCGGCGCTCGAGCTCGACGCGCCCCTGCCCGTGGACCTCATCCGGGCCAACGACGCCTTCCGCGGCTCGCACGGCTTCCGCGACGCCGCCGTCGAGCTCGCGACGCGGCAGGGCCTCACGGTGCGCGAGCTGCTCTACGCCAACGGCGGCGGCCACCAGCAGGTGGTGGGCACGCCGGAGGAGATCACCGACACGATCGAGACGTGGGTGCAGGCCGGCGCGGTCGACGGCTTCAACCTCATGATCGACAGCTTCCCGTCGGGCCTGGAGGACGTCGTCGACCACGTCGTCCCGTTGCTGCGCAAGCGATGTCTGTTCCAGCACGAGTACGCGGGGTCCACCCTGCGCACCAATCTCGGCCTCCCTCCCCTTCCCTCCCCCTGACCCGGAAGCGACCCATGACAGAGCCCGTGCTCTACGACGTCACCGACGGCGTCGCCCGCGTGCGGTTCAACAGACCCGACCACGCCAACACGATCACCTACGCGACGATGCAGGCGTTCCTCGCCGGCCTCGAGCGGGCCCACGCCTGCGGCGCGACCGTGCTGGTCGTGTCCGGCAACGGCAACGACCTGACGCTGGGCCGTGACAAGGGCGAGCGCGTCGCCGGCGTCACCCGCGCCGACAACCTGCGGCTCATTCTGCGCGCCAACGAGCTGCTCGCCGGCTTCCCCGGCATCAGCGTGACGGCCGTGCGCGGCCGTGCCCTCGGCTTCGGCACCGGGCTGGCGCTGCACTCCGACATCGCGATCGCCGCCGACACCGCGACCCTCGGGTTCGACGAGCTGGCGGCCGGGCTGCCGCCGCTGGTCGTCCTCACCTACCTGTACCGCCACGTCACCCCCAAGGCCGCCGACGACCTCGTCCTCACCTCGCGCAAGGTCGGCGCGGCCGAGGCGCTGCGGCTCGGCCTGGTCAGCCGCGTCGTCGCCGAGGCGGACCTGGACACGACGGTCGAGCGGACCGTCGCCGAGCTGGCCGGGCGGGACGCGTCGGCGCTGCGGCTGCTCAAGGAGTTCGCGGGCGAGGCGAAGTCGGCCGAGCAGCGTCCGGCCAAGGAGTTCGGCGAGTACGCGGTGGAGCGTCTCGTCGCGTGGATCGAGCGGGAGACCCACTCGTGAGTACGGAGATGGCAGCCGCGCCGAAGACGGCGCCGAACACGCGGCGCGCGAACTTCGCGTCGGCCTGGCTCGGCTGGATGCTCGACGGGTTCGAGACCTACGCGATCGTGCTGGTCGGCAGCCTGGTCGTCGCCGACCTGGTCGGCAAGGGCGCCTCACCCATCTACTTCGGCACGATCCTCGCCGTCCAGCTGATCGCCTGGGCCGTCGGCGGCCTCGCGTCGGGCGTGCTGATCGACTACTTCGGCCGCCGCAAGGTGCTGATGGCCTCGATCCTCACCTACGCGATCGCGACGGGCCTCGCCGCGCTGTCGCCGAACTTCGCGATCTTCCTGGTCCTGCGGATCATCGCCGGCCTGGGCATGGGCGCGGAGTGGGGTCCCGGCAGCGCGCTGGTCGCCGAGACCTGGTCCGACCGCACCCGCGGCCGTGGCATCGCGCTGCTGCAGTGTGCGTTCGGCGTCGGCTTCCTGGTGGCGACGGCCGTGTTCTGGTTGCTCGGCCCCACCGACCCGGGCACCTGGCGCTGGCTGCTGGCCATCGGCGCCCTGCCCGCGCTGGTCGTGCTGTTCGTCCGGCGCCGGGTCGGAGAGTCCCCGATGTGGGAGGCCGCCGACGCCCGCCGCCGCGCGGCCACCGCCCGCGCGGCCTCCGGGGAGATCCTCGACGAGCACGAGCGCGCCCTGACGGTCTTCACCCTGCGCCGGCTGTTCAGCGAGCCGGAGAGCCGGCGCAGGATTCTGACGCTGCTGGCGTGCTCGACGGCGAGCCTCGTCGGCTGGTGGGCCGTCTCCACCTGGGTGCCGCAGTACGCGGGTGCCGCGGTCAAGGCCGCGGGCGCGGCACCGACGACCACGACGCTGATCGTCGTGGCCTACAACGTCGGCGGCGTGCTGGGCTGGCTCGCGTGGGGCGTGCTGGCCGACGCGATCGGGCGGCGCTGGGCGCTGTGGTCCTACTTCGCGGGCGCGCTGGTGCTGACGTGGGTGCTGTTCGGCGTCCAGTACTCCTCGCTCGGACTGCTGACGCTCGTCGTCGCGGTCAACGGGTTCTTCACCCTCGGGCAGATGGGCTGGATGGCGACCTACCCGGGCGAGCTGTTCCCGACGAGCCTGCGCGGCAGCGCGATCACCGTCGTGTTCAACATCAGCCGGGTGTTCGCCGCGGCGGGCGCACTGCTGGCCGGCGGGATCGTCGGCGGCTTGGGCGGGATCTCGACGGCGGCGCTCACCATCGGCTCGATCTATGTCCTGGGGCTGGTGTTCGCGCTGGTCGTGGGCCCGGAGACGAAGGGGAGGCCGCTCCCGGGCTGACCCCGCGAGTGGCGAGGGTCGCCGCGCGGGCCGCGCGCCGCATAACCTCGCCGTCGTGCACCCCGGCCGGTTCGCCGCTCTCACGCCCCACACGCCCGCGGTCGTCATGTCCGACACGGGCGAGACGCTCACCTACGCCGAGCTCGACGAGCGCTCACGGCGGCTCGCCCGCGTCCTGTTCGACGCGGGGCTGCGCCCGGGCGACGACGTCGTCGTGCTCTCCGAGAACTCCCCGCGCTGCTTCGAGGTGTACTGGGCGGCGGTGCGCAGCGGCCTCTACGTCACCGCGGTGGACTTCCACCTGCAGCCCGCGGAGGCGGCCTACATCGTCGACGACTGCGACGCGACCGCCCTGGTCACCTCGGCCGCGCAGGCCGCGACGGCGACCGCGATCGTCGACGGCACGCCGCGGGTGCGGCTGCGGCTGGCGTTCGGCGGCGCGGTGGCGGGGCACGACGACTACGAGTCCGCGCTGGCCGGCGCGTCTGCGGAGCCGGTGCCCGGGAACCCGCCGCGCGGCAAGGACATGCTCTACAGCTCCGGGACGACGGGCCGCCCCAAGGGCGTGCAGCCGCCGCTGTCGGACAAGGGGATCGACGACGGCCCGGATCCGCTGCTGGCGGTGTTCGGGCCGGTCTACGGCTTCGACGCCGACACCGTCTACCTCTCCCCCGCGCCGCTCTACCACGCGGCGCCGTTGCGCTTCGGCGCCATGGTGCACGCCGTCGGCGGCACCGTCGTCGTGATGCCGCGCTTCGACGCGGAGTCCTCGCTGGCCGCGATCGCGCGCTTCCGCGCCACGCACAGCCAGTGGGTGCCGACGATGTTCGTGCGGATGCTCAAGCTGCCCGACGAGGTCCGCGCGCGCCACGACGTGTCGTCGCTGAGGGTGGCGGTGCATGCGGCGGCGCCGTGCCCGGTCGAGGTCAAGCGGCGGATGATCGACTGGTGGGGGCCGATCCTGCACGAGTACTACGGCTCGACCGAGGCCCTCGGGGTCACGATGATCGACTCCCACGAGTGGCTCGCGCATCCCGGCTCGGTCGGCCGCTCCCGGCTCGGCGTGCTGCGGGTGTGCGACGACACCGGCGACGAGGTGGCGATCGGCGACACCGGGCTCGTGTACTTCGAGCGTGAGACGCTGCCGTTCAGCTACCACAAGGACTCGGACAGGACGGCCGAGGCGCAGAACCCGAAGCACCCCAACTGGGGCACCAACGGCGACATCGGCCACGTCGATGCCGACGGCTACCTCTACCTCACCGACCGCCGCGCCTTCACGATCATCTCCGGCGGGGTGAACGTCTACCCGCAGGAGATCGAGGACGCGCTGGCGCTGCACCCCGCCGTCCTCGACGTCGCCGTCATCGGGGTGCCCGACGACGACCTCGGTGAACGTGTGACGGCCGTCGTGCGCGCCGCGCCCGGCGCCACCCCGGGACCGGACCTGGCCGAGGAGCTGCGGGGGTTCCTGCAGGAGCGGATCTCGCGGCGCAAGGTCCCGCGCCAGGTCGACTTCGTCGACGAGCTGCCCCGCACCGAGACGGGCAAGCTTCGCAAACACGTCCTGCGCGCCCACTACGCCCGCTGACCGGTCCCCGCGTCGTCTGCGCCGACGACCCCGGCACGCCGTGCCGACCACGTGGCGGCGACCGTCACGGAGAACCTGCGCGCCGACCCACCGGCACGCACGAACGGCACGGTCGCGTGGGCGGGGTGGATTCGTGGGGTCGTGGCAACACTGCTGTTAGTTCGGTGTGGGCAACACGGTAGCGAGACGTTGGGCTGGGCTGTCCCAGCCCAACGTCTCCCGCGGTCGGCCGTTGAGCTCCGCCGCGACG
>NZ_JBFWOY010000009.1:0-166925 GCF_050250275.1 Pseudonocardia sp. | reverse complement strand
TGGTGGCGAGTGGGCGGATTCCGGCGGAGAAGATGGGGACCCACCGGTTCACCTTCGACCAGATCGACGAGGCCTATGACGTGTTCAAGAACGCCGCGGCCAACCAGGCCCTGAAGGTCGTCATCACGCCCTGACCGGGGGGTGGCCTGCTGCCCGGGCCGGGGACGCGTTCCGGGCATTTCGGTCGACACCGCGACCGGCCGCAGGGACCATGGCCGACGTGGAGATCCGCCCCGAGACCCCCGCCGACCACGACGCCGTCCGCGCCGTCCACCTCGCCGCGTTCGCGCCCCGGGACGGGTCGCCGGCGATCGAGGCCGGCCTGACGGACAGGCTCCGCACCGGCCCCTGGTTCCTGCCGGAGCTGTCCCTCGTCGCCGTCGTGACCGGCGATGGTCGCCCCGGTGACCATCGCCGGTCCCGGGTGGGGCACGTGATCTGCACGCGGGCGCACGTCGGGGACACCGAGGTGCTGGGGCTGGGGCCGATCGGGGTGGCGCCCGGGTTCCAGGGAAACGGGATCGGGAGCGCCCTCGTCACCGCGGCGATCGACGTCGCGCGCGCCCGCGGGGAGCGGCTCATCGGACTCCTCGGGGACCCGGGGTTCTACGGCCGCTTCGGGTTCGTCGACTCCCGCACGGTCGGGATCGACGCCCCCGAACCCGCGTGGGGCGTGCACTTCCAGGTCCTCGCGCTGACCGACGCGCCCGTGACCGGCACGTTCCGCTACGCCGCGCCCTTCGACGAGCTCTGACGCGCACCCGGCCACACCGACCTCGACGTCAGCGTGGTCGCGGCCATGATCGGACCGGGCTCGGGTCGGACTCGGCCCCGTTGTCAGGCCACGCCCTTCGACGGGTGCCGCACCGGGGTGACGAGGTGTTCGTCGAGCGAGGGGCGGCGCGTCATCGTCCAGTAGTCGAGCAGCTTCCAGGGGCTGTTGGTGACGACGCGCCCGTTGGCGTTGCGGTACCAGGTGCTCATGCCGGGGTGGGTCCAGATCATGTTCTCGTGGGCGGCGTCGACGCGGGCGACGTAGTCGTCGCACACCTGCTCGCGCACCTCGACGGCCGCGACGTCGGCGGCGACCATCGCGCGTAGCAGCTCGACGATGTAGTGCACCTGGCACTCGGCGTGGAACATCGTCGAGCCGCCGTGGCCGAGGTTGGTGTTGGGCCCGTACATCAGGAACAGGTTGGGGAAGTCCGGGACCTCGATGCCCAGGTGCGCCCAGGCATCGTCGTCACCCCACCGCTCGCGCAGCGAGGCGCCGGAGCGGCCGCGGATGTCGAGGGGGTGCAGCATCGTGCGGGCGGAGAAGCCCGTGGCGAAGACGAGGACGTCGACGTCGTGGCGGCCGCCGTCGTCGGTGACGACCGTGGACCCGTCGATCGCGGCGACGCCCGAGGTGACGAGTGAGACGTCGTCGCGGCGCAGGGTGGAGAACCAGTCGCAGTCGAGGAGCATCCGCTTGCCGTAGGGCGGGTAGTCGGGCAGCGACTTGGCCACGAGGTCCTCGCGGTCGCCGAGCTGCTCGCGCAGGTAGCGGGTGAAGAACTCGCGGTGCTTGTCGTTGGTCGCGTTGATGGAGCGGTCCTGATGTGACCAGGCGGGGTCGCGCTGCAGCGTCGGGTGCAGCTTGTCCTGGAACATCCACATGAGCCGTAGCCGGTACCAGGGCCGGTAGTACGGGACCTGTTCGAACAGCAGCCGGGTCCGGGGGTCGACCTCGCGCAGGTAGTTCCCGTTGGGCGCCACCCACTGGGGCGAGCGTTGGAAGATGACGACGGACCCGGCCTGCTCGGCGATGGTCGGCACGACCTGCATGGCCGACGCGCCCGTCCCGACGACGCCGACGCGCTTGCCGGCGAGGTCGACCGAGTGGTCCCACTCGGCGGTGTGGAAGGCCGGGCCGGGGAACGTGTCGAGCCCTGGCAGCGCGGGGACGACGGGCCGGTTGAGCTGGCCGACGGAGCTGACGAGCACATCGCTGACGAGCTCGGACTCGACCCCGCCGGAGAGGACACGGACCCGCCACACCGACGCGGCCGCGTCCCAGGTGGCGCCCAGCACCTCGGTCCCGAACCGGATGACCGACCGCAGTCCTTCCTGGTCGGCGACGCGGCGGAGGTAGTCGAGGATCTCGGGCTGCTTGGCGTAGTAGCGGGTCCAGCTCGCCCAGGGCGCGAAGGAGAAGGCGTAGAGGTGGCTCGGGGTGTCGACGCCCGCGCCGGGGTAGTCGTTGTCGAGCCAGGTGCCGCCGACGTCGTCGTTGCGTTCGAGGATGGTGACGTCGACGCCGAGGCGGCGCAGCGCGGTGCCGGCGCAGATGCCGGAGATGCCGGCGCCGATGATCACGACGGAGAGGTCGGCGCCGAGCGGTGGCCCGTCGAAGACGTCGGAGGGCACGAAGCCGGCGTCCGCTGCCATCGACTCGGCGTACTCGGGCGGGACCTGCTCCCCCAGCGACTCGCTGAGCATCGTGATGAGCTCGTCGTCGAGCGGCGGCGGGGTGAGCGTGCCGGTGCCGTCGCGCAGCCCGCGCAGGAGGTCGAGGACGGTGTCGCGGATCTCGGCCTGGATCTCCTCGGGCAGGCCGCCGGTGTCGTTGTCGTTCATCGCGATGGTGCGTGAGGGCCGGTAGGGCGGGGAGAACCAGCGCGGGTCGCCGGTGAGGGTGCGCAGCACGAGCAGCAGCGTGGGGATGTTGCCGGCGACGAGGGCGTCGCGCAGGACGGCGTCGTCGGCGGTGACGGTGGGCAGCCCCACGGGGCCGGTGGCGCGGTGGGTGTCGGGCATCGCGTTCCCCCTCCAACTACTCGACCGACTGGTCGGTCGAGTGATGATGACGAGACAATACCCCGAGGTGGCCGACCGCCCGGGGAGACATGGGGCACACCGGGTTCAGGGCGCGGGACCCGAGCGGGAGGCCGCGATCCCCGACAGGAAGCACCGCCAGAAGCTGACCGCGATCTCGTGCGGCGACGACGACCCGCCCGGGCGGTACCACTGGTAGGCCCAGTTGCAGACGCCGAAGAACGCCAGCGTCGTCAACCGGGTGTCGGTGACCGCGAAGTCCCCCCGGGCCACGCCGCGGACCACGACCTCGTGCACGCGGTCGAAGTACTCGTCGCGGCGCCGCCGGGAACCCAGGTCGTCCTCGACCGGCAGCTCCCGGTGGTGCTCGTAGTAGGCGCGCAGGTTCGCGGGCTCGCGGTCCATCGCGTCCAGATGGTCGGCGACGACCCCGAGCAGGACCGCCGCCGGCGGTGCGCCCGCGTCGATGCGGGCGCACAGCCGGGCGTGCAGGTCGTCGGCCAGGTCGTCGTGGATCCACTGCAGGATGCGCCCCTTGCTGGGGACGTGGTGGTACAGCGTGGGTTTCTTGATCCCCACCGCGGCGGCGATGTCGTCCATCGACGTGTGGTGGTAGCCGCGCTCGTCGAACAGGCGGGCCGCCGCGGTCACGATCTCCCGGCGACGCGACGACACCGGCCCCCCGTCCACGGTGCCGCCCTATCCCTCGCCGCGCAGGAGCTTCTTCTCGATCTTGCCGATCGAGGTCTTGGGCAGCTCGTCACGGATGTCGACGATCGTCGGCACCTTGAACTTCGCGAGCCGGCCGGCGCAGTGCTCCTGGATCGCCTCGACGGTGAGCGTGCTGCCCGCCGCGAGCGCCACGAACGCCTTGACCGCCTCGTCGCGGATCGGGTCGACGACGCCGATCACCGCGGCCTCGACGATCTCGGGATGGTCGAGCAGCACCGACTCGACCTCGACCGTCGACACGTTCTCCCCGGCCCGCTTGATCATGTCCTTGCCGCGGTCGAAGAAGTAGAAGTAGCCCTTGTCGTCGACGTAGGCGTTGTCGCCGGTGTGCAGCCAGCCGTCGACGAGCGTGCGGGCCGTCGCCTCCGGGTCGTTGTGGTAGCCCAGCATCAGCGTGCGGCCGGGCCGGCCCTGCACGACGATCTCGCCCACCTCACCCTGCGCGACCTCGTTGCCCTCGGCGTCGACGAGCTTGACGACGCGGTCGTGCAGCGGCACCCCGATCGACGGCCAGCGCTTGGGCCCGAACACCGGCGCGACGGTCACGAGCGTCATCGCCTCGGACAGCCCGTAGCCGTTGACCAGCTCGACGCCGTAGCGCTTCTCGAAGGTGTCGCGCTCGTCGACGGTGATGTTGAGGGCGTAGAACACGCGACGGACGTCGTGCTCGGCGTCGGTGTCGCGCGGGGGCTGCGCGAGCAGGGTGCGGGCCTGCATCGCGACGAGGCTGATCTGCGTCGCCCTGTGCGCGCGGACCTGGTCCCAGAAGCGGGTGGCCCGGTACTCCTCCAGGATGATCGCGGTGCCGCCGACGGTCAGCGACGACAGCACCGTCAGCGACTGGGCGTTGACGTGGAACACCGGCAGCGACGTCAGGCAGCGCTCCGACGAGTCGAGCAGCAGGGCCCGCGACGAACGCTCGCCGGAGTGCAGCGCGTTGGCGTGGGTGAGCAGCACGCCCTTGGGCCGGGCCGTCGTACCGGAGGTGAAGATCATCTCGACGACGTCGTCGGCGGTGACGCCGTTGTCGGGCGGGGTGGCGCCGGCGAGACGCTGGTCGTCGAGCAGGAGCGTTCCGGACGGCGCCGAGGACGTGCGGGCCATCAGCGTGTGGCGCACCGTCGGGCACTGGGCGACCGCCGCGGCGACGACGTCGGCGAACAGCGGCTGGGTGATCACCGCGACCGACTCCGAGTAGGAGACGACGTGCTGGATCTCCCCCGCCGTGTTCGCGACGTTCGACGGCACGAACACCGCGCCCAGCGTCGCCAGGGCGAACCAGGCCTCGACGACCTCGGGGCTGTTGCGCAGGTGGATCGTCACCCGGTCGCCCTTGCCGACGCCGAGCGCCGCGAGCCCGGCCGCCAGCTCGTCGACGCGCCGTGACATCTCGAGGTAGCTGTACTCGGTGATCGTCCCCTCGGCGTCCTCGTAGACGATCCAGGGCTTCTCCGGGTTGCGCTGCGTGCGCTCGTCGAGCAGGTCGCGCAGGGTCCGGTCGCCGATCAGGTCGTGCACGTGTCCTCCTCGGGAGTGGGCGCGCTCATGCGTCGCACTCCGGTAGCTCTACCGTCGCCCAGCCCGGAGCGCACGTCTCACCACGCTGGTTGGTCTCGGCCAGCTCGCAGTCGACGAGCCGTCCGTTGACGGCGGTGACCGTGCCGGTGACCCGCAGCTCGTCGCCGGGGATCGCGAACTGGCGGTTCTGCCAGCGGAAACGCGTCAGCCGCGACCGCGGTCCCGCCCATTCGACGACGAGCCGCGCCAGGTAGGAGCCGTGCAGGTGCGCGTGCACGAGCGGGCCGGGGTAGCCCTCGGTCGCGGCGTAGGGGGTGTCGAAGTGGATGCGGTGCGGGTTCCAGGTCAGCGCGCTGAACCGGAACAGGGTGATCTCGGTGGGGGTGACGACGAGCTCGCCGACGGTGTCCCCGACCTTGACGTCGCCTGAGAACAACTGGGCGCTCGCGTCGATGATTCGCTCCCTGCGCTCGCTCATCGGGCCAGGAAGCTCTCGTGGCACTCGACGAGCAGCCGCCCGTCGGCCTCCAGGTACCTGCGGTGGACCTCGATCACCAGCAGCGGCCCCGACCGCCCCTCCTTGCGCGTCACCGCCGTCACCTCCGCGTGCATCACGACGTCGAGCCCGGCGACGACGGGTTCGTGGAACGTCAGGTCCTGGCCGCCACCCATGAGCCGCAGCCCGGCGACGTCGATGTCGCCCAGCGGGGTGGTGGAGTTGCCGTCGGCGAGCAGGTCGGACTCGGCGGGCCCGGTGTCCCAGCCGAGCACCGCGGACAGGTAGAGGGGTGCGGCGAGCAGGCCGTCGTACCCGAGGTCCTTCGCCGCCTTCTCATCGGCGTACGCGGGATCCGTGTGCCCCACGACCAGCGAGAACCGTTGCAGCGCACGCTCGTCGAGGACCCCGATCCGGATCTCCTGGACCTTGCCGACGCCCGCGACCGCCCTCTCGTAGGCGGCGTCGATCAGCTCGGCGCTGCTCACGACGTCACCGTCGCCGACACGACGTCGCGGACCGACCGGTTCTCGACGTCGAGCACGGTGTCGACCAGGCCCCCGACGATGTCCGAGGACGGCAGCTCGCCCGCCATCACCTGGATCTGGGCGAGCAGCCCGGCGCGGTCCCAGTTGAAGTCGGCGGCGCCGTCCGCGCTGACGTACTCGACCCGGCCGCCGTCACGCAGGTCGATCTCGAGCTTGAAGGAGCGTGACGCCATCGCCGGGTCGGGGACGACCTCGATGCGCCGGGCCAGGTCGAGCAGCCCGTCGTCGTCGGTGCGCAGCAGGTCCTGCGCGGTGACGGTGCCCTTCTCCAGCGCGACGGCGAGGCAGAACTGGGCGCTCATCAGGGCGTCGCCGGCGCCGCGGAAGGGGCCGGTGGAGTCGGTGCCGGGGTAGGCCGCCTCGCCGGGCGACAGGGTCAGCCGGGCGGCGCCGACCAGTTCGGGGGTCAGCTCGTGCCGGTCCCGGAGGCCGAGCGCGTCGGTGACCGGCGACTGCAGGATCGCGCACACCGGCAACGGCTTGTAGGTGACCTCGCGGACGCGCCAGGTGGAACCGAGGTCGGTGGCCACGGCCGAGAGGTCGGTCTCCTCGCCGAGCAGGGCGCGGTAGAACCCTTGCGCCCCTTCGAACGCGTCGGGTGCACCGGTGCCGCCTGCCGCGGCGAGCCGGGCGGCGAGCAGCCCGTTGCGCGCGCAGAAGCCGACCTGGAAGAGCCACTCCTGGCTGCCCGCGACCCAGGTCTGGTTGGTGCCACCGGCGAGGCTCGTGGCGATGCCGATGGCGTTCGCGGTGGTGGCGGCGTCGAGGCCCAGCAGCCGGGCAGCACCCGCGGCGGCGCCGAGGACGCCGTAGACCCCGGTCGCGCGGAACCCGCGGGGCGTCGTCCGGGGTGCGAAGCCCTGGGAGAGCGCCCCCGCCGTCTCGTACCCGGCGGCGAGCGCGGCCACCAGCTCGGACCCCGGCGCATCCAACGACTCCCCCAGCGCCAGCACGGCCGGGACCAGCGTCGCGCCGACGTGGGTGAGCCCCGGGAAGTAGACGTCGTCCTGCGCGCGGGCGTGAATCGCCGTCGCGTTGACGAACGCCGCGGTGTCGGGCGCGACGGCCTTCCCGGTGCGGAACAGCCGCGCGCCGCTCCCCTGCCCCACGGCGTCGGCGTAGCGGAACGACGCCCCGGTGACGACGTCGTCGGCCAGCGCGACCGCCAGGTTGTGCAGCAGCGTCACCCGGATCTTCTCGACGACGTCGGCCGGCAGCGCGTCGATCGTCAGGCCGCTGGTGAACGCGGCGACGCGTTCGGAGATGGTGCTCACGTGACAGGTCCCCCGATCTAGCGCGTCGGGTCCAGCAACAGCTTGCCGAACACGCCGCGGTCCTCCAGAAGTCGTTGCGCCCCTTCGATCCCGTCGAGGCCGACGGTGTCCTGCACCACGGGCTTGATCTCACCCCGCCCGACGAGCCCCAGGACGTCGACGAGGTCCTGGCGCGACCCCGCGAACGACCCGATCACGGTGTGCTCCTTGACGAACAGGTGCCACAGGTCGAGCGAGACCGTGAAGCCCGAGTGCCCGCCCGAGGTGACGAGCCGGCCGCCACGGGCCATGGCGTGCAGGCTGCCTTCCCAGGTGGCCGCGCCGACGTGCTCGAACACGAGGTCGACGCCGCGCCCGCCGGTCCACGCCCGCACCTGGTCGGCCCACTCGGGGTCGCGGTGGTTGACGACGTGGTCGGCGCCCAGGTCGACGGCGCGGGCCATCTTGTCGGGGCTGCCGGCGGTGGCGATGACGCGCGCACCCGCGAGCCGGGCGATCTGCACGGCGAGCACGCCGATCCCGGCGCCCGCGGCGATGACCAGGACGTCCTCGCCGATCCGGACGTCGGCGCGGCGGCGCAGCATGTGCCAGGCGGTGGGCCCGGTGACGGCGACGGCCGCCGCCGTCGCGTGGTCCATGTGGTCGGGCAGCGGGAGCAGCTGCGCGGCCGGGGCGATCGCGTACTCGGCGTACCCGCCGTGGGTCTGGACGCCGTAGATCCGTCCGCGCAGGCACATGTTGTCGCGCCCGACCCGGCAGAACGCGCACTCCCCGCACGACAGCACGGGATCGACGACGACCCGCTCGCCGCCCCGCCACTTGGTGACGCCCTCGCCGACGGCGGCGACGTCGCCCGCGACCTCGGTGCCCGAGACGTGCGGCAGCGGGACGTCGGCGGGGGTCTTGCCGTCGCGGGTGAGCAGGTCGACCTGGTTGAGCCCGCACGCCCGGACCCGGATCAGCACCTCGCCGGGGCCGGGGGTGGGCACGTCGACCTCGTCGACGACGAGCCGGACGGTGCCGTCGATCTCGCGGAGCCTCGCCGCGCGCATGGTCGCCGGGATCGCGTTGTTCATGAAGAGCCCTTCTTACGGAGCCCGTCCATGTACGCGGCCTTGCGTGAGGCGAACTCCGCCGACTGGAACGTCAGGCCGTTGGACACGGCCTCCATCGCGAGCTGCTCGCGCAGCGGGCTCGTCGCGCCGTTGCGGATCACGAGCTTGAGCATCCGGATCGCGTCCGGGCCCATGGTGTTGAGCTGGGCGACGACCTCGTCGACCCTCTTGACCAGAGCCTCGACACCGTCGTGCACCTCGTTGACCAGTCCCCACGCTTCCCCCACCTCGGCGAGGACGGGCTTGCCCAGCAACGCCATCTGCAGCGTCCGCGACGGGCCGATCGCCTTCTGCGTCAGCCACGACAGCCCGAAGTCCTGCACCACCGCGAGCGTGCCCGGCACCATCCAGAACCGGGCGCCGCGCACGGCGAGCCGCATGTCGCAGGCCATCGCGAGGCCGAACCCGCCGCCGCCGACGGCGTCGCCGTTGACCGCGGCGATCGTCGGGAACGGCAGCTCGTAGAGGCCCGCGATGATGCGGTGCTGCCAGTCGAGCAGCCGCTTGCCGGAGAACACCGTCGACGACTGCTTCTCGTCGAGGGCCTCCATGAAGAACGGCGTCGACAGGTCGACACCCGCGGAGAACAGCCGCCCGCGACCGGTGAGCACCAGGGCGGCGACGTCCTCGTCCGCTCCGATCCCGCCGACGGCGTCGAGCAGCTCCTCGAGCATCACGGGGTCGAGCGCGTTGAGCTTGTCGGGGCGGTCGAGGGTGATGCGGGCGACCGCCCCGTCGCGCTCGACGGAGATCGTCTCGTACTTCTGCGTCATACCTTCACCTTCGCCACCCGGCC
The DNA here is from genome assembly GCF_050250275.1 of Pseudonocardia sp. GTDB lineage: Bacteria > Actinomycetota > Actinomycetes > Mycobacteriales > Pseudonocardiaceae > Pseudonocardia. The sequence goes on along the minus strand of NZ_JBFWOY010000009.1, from coordinate 157,629 downwards.
GAGCAGCCCGGCCGGGCGGATCACGAGGACCAGGACGAACACCGCGTAGACCAGCGCGGTGCGGAAGTCCGCCGACACGTAGCCGGCGAAGAACGCCTCCAGCAGCCCGAGCACGACCGAGCCGGCGATGGCCGTCCCGATCCGGCCCAGGCCACCGAGGATCGCGCCGACGAAGCCGATCAGCGCGAGGTTGAGCCCCATGTAGGGCGAGAGCGTGAGCAGCGGCGCGGCGAAGATGCCGGCGACCGCGGCGAACACGCCCGAGACCGCGAACAGGATCGTCGTCAGCCGGGCGGTGCGGATGCCCAGCACCTCGGCGGTCTCGGCGTCGGAGAACATGGCGCGCACCGCGGCGCCCCGCTTGCTGCCCAGCACCAGGACGAGCCCGGTGAACAGGACCGCCGACATGACGACGACGGCGAGCTGGTGGGCGGAGATCGACACGGCGCCGAGCTGGAAGACGGTGCGGCCGAACGGCGAGGGGGCCGGCACGTTGACCCCGCCCGCCGAGAGTCTGATGATCTCCTCGAAGACGATCGCCAGCGCGAACGACATGATCACCGCGGCCAGCATCGCCCGTTTCGCGGCCCACTTGTAGAGCAGGTGCCACGACACGACCGACACGAGCGCGCCGACGACGAGCGCGATCAGGATGCGCACCGACTGCGGCAGGCCCGGGAAGTACACGTAGGCCAGGTACCCACCGAGCATGGCCTGGGCACCCAGCGCGAAGTTGACGAAACCCGTCGCCGTGTAGATGACGGCGTAGCCGGTCGCGATCAGGCCGTAGATCGAGCCGGTGACCAGACCTGCGACGATCAGCTGGAGGAGCTTGTCCATACCCTCACACCGCCCCGAAGTAGAGGTGGGCGACCGCGTCCTCGTGCGACATCTCCTCGACCGTGCCGCCGAGCAGGATCTCCCCGCCCGCCATCAGGTATCCCCTGCTGCACAGCGACATCGCGAGCGCGGCGTTCTGTTCGACCATCAGCACCCCGAGCCCGTCGGACACCAGGCCGCGCACGGCCTCGCCGACCTGCTCGTAGATCACCGGGGCCAGGCCGAGCGACATCTCGTCGATGACGAGCAGCCGCGGCTCCTGCACGAGCGCCCGGGCGATCGCGAGCATCTGCTGCTCACCGCCCGACAGCAGCCCGCCGAGCTGGCCGCGGCGCTCACGCAGCCGCGGGAAGCGGTCGAACGCGGAGTCGATGCGCGCGCCGACCCGCTTGCCGCCGACGGCCCGCACCGCGACCTTGAGGTTCTCCCCCACGGTCAGCGGCCCGAACACGTGCCGGCCCTCGGGCACGAGCGCGATCCCGGCGTGCGCCCGCGACCAGGCGGCCTTCGACGCGTGGTCGGTACCGTCCCAGCGGACCGTCCCCGACGTCGGCTTGGTCAGGCCCATGATGCCGCGCAGCGTCGTCGTCTTCCCGGCGCCGTTGGGGCCGACGAGGCACACCGCCTCGCCGACCTCGACGTGGAGGTCGACCCCGCGCACGACGGACACGTCGCCGTAGCCGACCGACAGGTTCTCGACGTCGAGCCTCATGCGGCGCTCCTGCCCAGGTAGGCCGTGATCACCTCGGGCATCACGCGGACCTCCGCGGGCGGGCCCTGCGCGAGGACCGCGCCCTCGGCCAGCACGGTGACCCGGTCGCAGATGCCCATGACCAGCCCGATGTTGTGCTCGATGATCAGGATCGTGTACGCCGCGGCGGAGAGGTCGCGCAGCACCGCTTCGAGCAGGTCGACGTCGGCACCCGACAGCCCGGCCGCGGGCTCGTCGAGCACCAGCAGCCGCGGCTCGGTCGCCAGCGCCCGGGCGATCTCGACCAGCCGGCGCCGCCCGTAGGACAGCTCCCCGACGTGGCGGTGCGCGACGTCGGCCAGCTTGAGCATCTCCAGCAGCTCCGCGCAGCGCACCAGGCTCGCCTTCTCCTCCCGCGACGTGCGCGGGGTGTAGAAGACGTCGTGCGGGAAGCGGTAGCGCAGGTGGCGGTGGCGGCCCGCCATGACGTTGGCCAGCACGTCCTCGTCCTCGAACAGCTGCGAGGTCTGGAACGACCGCGCGATGCCCCGCGAGGCCAGCTTGTGCGACGGCAGGCCCGTCGTCGCCTCGCCCGCGAACTCCACGGTGCCGTCGTCGATCCGGTCGACCCCGGTGAGCATGTTGACCAGCGTCGTCTTGCCCGCACCGTTGGGGCCGATGAGTCCGTGGACCTCCCCCTCGACGACGTCGATCGAGACCGAGTCGACGGCGACGAGGCCGCCGAAGCGCCGGGTCAGGCCCTGCGCGCGCAGCAGTGGCTCGTTCACGAGCGCCCCTTCCGGTTCGTCGTCCGCCGTGAGCCCAGGCGTCGGAACAATGTGGACATCGCCCCGCCGATGCCCTGGGGCAGGAACAGCAGGGTCACGACGACCAGCGCCGCGTAGATCAGCAGCACGTACTCGGAGACGGCCTCGCCGTCGACGGCGCTGCGGAACCAGGTCAGCACGATCGCCGCGACGAGGACGCCCGGCAGGGAGCGCAGCCCACCCACGATGGCGATGGTCAGCACGGTCGTCGTCAGCGTGAGGCCGAAGACCGACGGGTCCAGCACGTAGGCGTAGGCGGTGTAGAGCGAGCCCGCGATCGCGGCGAACGCCCCCGAGAGCCCGAACGCGAGGAACCGGTAGCGCCCGGTGTCGACGCCGATGCTGCGCGCCGCGATCGGGCCCTCGCGGCCGGCCATGAGCGCGCGGCCCAGCCGGCTGCGGCGCATGCTCGTGATCATGACCCCGAAGACGATCACGCAGCCCAGGCCGATCCAGTAGATCAGCAGCGGGTCGTCGAGGGTGAGGCCGAAGAAGTGCAGGTCGAACCCCGCGAGTCCTTGCGCCCCACCGAGATAGTCGATGTTGCGCACCACGTTCTCGCCGACGAACCCGAACGCGAGCGTGGTCAGCGCGAGGTAGAGGTCCGACGCCCGCAGCGTCGCGACGGCCATCAGCAGCCCGACCAGGGCGCCCGCCACCGCGACCAGCGGCAGCGCGATCGCGCCGTCCCAGCCGAGCTTGTCCATGAGCACGACGCCGACGTAGGCGCCGACGCCGAAGAAGCCCGCCTGCCCGAGGCTGAACAGGCCGGCGATGCCCATCAGGAAGTGCAGCGAGACCGCGAGCAACGCGATGATCGCCATGTAGGCGAGGAGGAACTGCTGGGCGCTGTCGATTCCGGCGAACGGCAGCAGCACCGCGACGATCCCGAGCACCACCGGCACGCCCCAGCGCACCCAGCGCGGGGTGACGTGGCGTTCCGCGGTGAAGGCCGGCGGCTGCGGGTCGTCGTCGGGGGGCCCGTCGGGCCGGGTGTCCGGCGTGGCCGGGGTCGTACTGGGGGTGCTCACCGATCCGCCTCCCGGTCGGACGGCCGCGGGCTCTGCCCGCGGCCGTCCTGGTCGGTCCTGCTGAGTCCGTGCCGGTCGGGTCAGCCCAGCGGCCACGCGGTCGTGAACCCGGTGCCGTCCCACTGGCCGATCGTCGAGGTCGTCAGGCCGCGGCGGTTGTCCTTGGTGAACGTCCACGACTTGACCGCCTTGCCCGGCATGTTCGTCAGCGACTCCATGCCCGCGGTGAGGTCGGCGGCCGTGAAGCCCTTGGCCTTCGCCGACTCGGCGACGCCCTTGGTCGCGTCGTAGGCCATGGCCGCGATCCAGCCCGGGTCCTTGATGCCGGCCGCGACGAAGCGCTGCGAGAGCTCGACGGAGTTGGGGTCGGTCGCGTTGTTCGGGAACCACGGCGAGACGATCATGTAGCCCTTGGCGTCGTCACCGGCGAGCTGGATGGCGCCCGAGGCGTCCGCGCCGACCCACTGCCCGGTCACGCCGTTCTCCCGCGACTGACGCAGCAGCTTCGCGACGTCGGCCGGGTCGGAGTCCGACAGCAGGATGTACTTCGGCTTCTTCTGGTTCAGCTCGACCATCACCGGCGTGTAGTCCGCCTGCGACGGGTCGTGGCCGATGTTCGCGACCGGGGTGATCCCCGCGGCGGCCAGACCGTCGGCCTGCTGCTTCGCGCCGCCGTTGCCGAAGTCGGTGTTGGCGTGGACGATCGCGACGGTCTCGCCCGGCTGCAGCTTCGCCTTCACGAAGTCGACGACCGTCTTGTTGTTGACGTCGTTCTGCGCGCTCCAGCGGAAGGTGTTCGTGTACTTGTCGGTGATGTCGGGCAGCACCGCGAACACCGCGTGCGGGGTGTCGGCCCGCTGCGTGACCTCGGCCGCCGGCAGGATGTCGAGGCTGACGACGGGCCCCATGACCAGCGGCATCTTGTCGCTGGTGACCGCGTCACGCGTCTTGGAGACGCAGATCGCCTGCTCGGACTGGCAGTCGTAGAACTTCGGCGCGATGGTGAACGGGTAGTCGCCCGAGGCGTTGAGGTCCTTGACCGCCTCGTTCACCCCGGCCTGCAGCTGCAGGCCGTAGGGCGCGTACTTGCCGGTGATCTCGGCGACGACGGCGAACTCGAGCGTCTTTTCGTCGGCCCCGGACCCACCGGTTCCCGACGACGAACCGCCGTCGCCACAGGCCGTCAGCACGAGCGCGGTCGCAGCCACCACCGCGACGCCCAGCCGGTTTCTCCACCGCGTCATTACGGTCCTCCGGGGGTAGGAAAGAGCACGACCGACTGGTCGGTCGGGTGCTGTGGCCCGAAACTGTAGGGGCAGTCACAAAGACCGTCAAGCACGTGTTCCACCCCCGTCACCCAGCCTTCCGCCACCCCCGCCGAACCACCCTTGACACCACACGCGGCCACGGGACACCCTCTCGACCGACTGGTCGGTCTGCCTTCGGGAAGGATCAGATGCCCGCCGCTCCCACCGTCGCGCGCGACGGCTCCGTCGCCGTCGTCGACCTCGGCGACGCCTCCCTGGAGGCCCTGGTCGACGCCCTGTCAGGACTCCCCTCCGACGTCCGCGCGCTCCTGCTGCGACTCACCGGCACCGGCGGCGACCAGGCCACCGGTCCGACCGGGTCCCGGGACGCCCTCGGCGCCGTCGAGGACCTCCCGCTGCCGACCGTCGCACTCCTCGGTGCCCGCTGCACCGGCCTCGCCCTCGACCTCGCGCTGTGCTGCGACGTCCGCGTCGCCCCCACCGACGTCGTCGTCGCCGCGGCCGCACCCGCCGCCGGCACACTCCCGGCCGGCGGCACCGTCGCCAGGCTCGTCCGCGCCACCGGCCAGGGCGTCGCCCGCGACATGCTGATCACCGGCCGCCCAGTCGCCGCCGCCCAGGCACTCGCCTGGGGCCTGGTCACCCGGCTCTCCCCCACCGCCGAGACCGACGCGCTCGACCTGGCGCGGACCCTCGCCGCCCTCTCCCCCGAAGCCCTCGCCGCCACCAAACGCCTCGCGCTCGGCGCCTCCGAGGACTCCTACGCCGACGGCCTCGCCGCCGAGCTCGCGCTGTGGCGCACCGTCCGCGAGGGCGCCAACGCCCAGGAAGGGCTGTCGGCATTCGCCGACAAGCGGGAGCCGCGGTTCACGTGATCCGCGTCGAGCAGCACGGCGACGTCGCCGAGATCGTCATGGACGCCCCACCCGTCAACGCCTTCGACCGCCCCTTCCTGCAGCGGCTGGGCGAGGCGCTCGGTGGAGTCCCTGACCGGACGCGCGCCGTCGTCGTCAGCAGCGCGGTTCCCCGCATCTTCGCCGCCGGCGGCGACATCCCGTACATGGCCCGCGCCGACCTCGACGACCAGATGTCCTATGTGGAACTGTGCCAGGAGGTCTACGGCGCCTTCGACCACGTCGCAGTCCCGACGATCGCCGCCGTCGACGGCGCCTGCCTCGGCGGCGGGCTGGAGCTGGCACTGTCCTGCGACATCCGCGTCGTCGCTCCGGCGGTCCGGCTCGGGCTGCCCGAGGCCACGCTGGGCATCCTCGCCGGGGGCGGCGCGATCCACCGGATCGTCCGCGCCATCGGCCAGGCCCCGGCCCGCGACATGCTCCTCACCGGGCGGCGGATCACCGGCACCGAGGCCGTCGACATCGGACTGGCGAGTCGCCTCGCCGAGCCCGGCACGGTGACGGCCGCCGCGCTCGCGCTGGCCGCCGGTATCGCGGCGGCGGACCCGGCCGCGGTCGAGGCCGTGACCCGCGCGGCCCGGGCGGTCCTCCCCGTCGGTCCCTAGCCCCGCCCCCTGCACCGCGACGGCGCGACCGAGGCCCGGCCCCACGACGCGCCCACCCGCGCGCAACCCCACTGCTCCCGCAGGCCCCCACGCGGACCCTCAGGTTGCGCGCCACGACCCGGCCGCAACCCCACTGCTCCCGAACGCCCGCCCACGGACCCTCAGGTTGCGCGCCACGATCCTGGCCGCGGACCGAGGTGCACGCCGGGCCCGGGCCGCGGTCTCCGGCGCCAGGCCGCGGTCACCGGCGCCGGGGCGTGCTCCCGGTCAGCTCCGGTCGTGCAGAGGGCCGGGTGCCCCAGAGGGCGTCACTCGCCAGGGCGGCCCCCTCGACGAGCGAGCGCAGCTTGGCCCAGAGCGTCCAGATCGAGACGCGCTGCCGGCCCGCGTACTGGGCGAAGCCGCAGTCGGTGCCGGCCATCACCCGCTCCCGACCGATCAGGCCCGCCAGTCTGATGATCCGCTGCGCGACGAGCTCCGGGTGCTCGACCATCATCGTATGGTGCGTGACCACGCCCGGGACGACGATCTTGTCGTCGGGCAGCGTCACGTCCTCCCAGATCCGCCACTCGTGCTCGTGGGCGGCGTTCGCCTGCTCGATCTGGAGGTAGCGGGCGTTCACCTTCAGGACCAGGTCGATGATGTCGCGCAGCGGCACGTCGTGGGTGTGCGGACCGTGGTTGCTGCCGCTGCAGATGTGGTAGCGCACGCGGTCCTCGGGGATGCCGCGCAGCGCATGGTTGAGCGCTTCCACTCGCGGCTCCGCCCAGCGCCGGTAATCGGAGTCGTCACCACCCTCCAACCTGATCGTCGCGTACCGGTGCCAGAGCACCGCGTCGTCGACGGACACGAGCAGGCCCGCGTCGACGATCCGGCGGTACTCCTCGTGCAGGGCGTCCGCGAACGCCCACATCATCTCGTCCTCGGTCGCGTAGTGCTCGTTCTCGATCCAGTAGATGCTGCCCGGCGCGACGGCGGGCACGAAACCGTCGACGACGTCGTGCATGTCGATCGCCGCCGTCAGGTTGGCGATATCCCGCTCCAGCGGACCGCTGTCGTACGCGATCGGACCCGTGCAGAACCAGGCGGTCCCGCCTTTGTCGGAGTCCTTCTCCTCCCACGGCGCGTAGTTCGTGTAAAGGCTGGTGCTCTGGTGCGCCTCGCGCTCGAGGCCGGCGGGCAGCGTCTGGTCGGCCGCCTGGACCTGCCGGGCCTCGATGCCGCTCACCCGGTCGTAGATGTAGGCGATCCAGCTCGGCTTGCTCATCTCCCCGTCGTTGACGACGTCGAGACCGGCCGCTGCCTGCTTCTCGACCACGTCGGCCACCGCTGCGCGGAGACTCTCGTCGAACGCGGCGCTGTCGTACTCCTTGCCCTGCCACGCGAGCCGGAGCGCCTCGGCCACCTCGGGCGGGCGGATGAGGCTGCCGACGTGGGTGGTGAGTACCCGATCCATGGCTTCGCGCCTCCTGGTGGACGACACCATTTCCTCGTTCGCCCGAGAAAGAGAACTGCACAGCCCGTCTCCACCACCGTTCCCGGTGGCCCACGGGAAACCGACGGGGAAGGGCCGGATCGGGCCGGGGAGGGGTGACTGACAACGCGTGCGTTTCGCCGAGGGGTACGGCGCCCATCGAATACAACACGAGGAACGACGCGGCCGTCAAGAACGATTCCCTCGATGTCGGCGAATGCCCCGACCGGCATCCGGATCGGAGCCATATGCCGTCGGCCACGCACGGATTCGTCGCGAGGTGCCGCACCTGCCCGGACGGGAGGGGAAGTCCTCCCGTTCGGCGGACGCGGCAGTTGTGGGGATCGAAAATGATGGCGGAAGCGCTGGGACGGACCGATGGTCGGTCGGCCCGGCATTCGGATGCCCGTCCCAGGCGCCTCCCCGGAAGGAGCTGCACGTGCCTCAGCCGGAGGTGCACGGATTCAGCTATCCGTCCACCGCGCACGTGGCCTGTCCGTGGCCGGTGCTGTCGCAGATCAGGAACGCCGGCTCGGTGCACCGCGTGGAGTCAGGACGATTTCTGGTGTCGCACTATCGTGACGTCGAGTACGTCCTCAAACGGGATGACCTGTTCTCCGGCCGCACCGAGGAACGCCTACAGCCATTCGACTGGCCGGGCCCGGAAGGTGTGCCGGAGGCATCCCTCGGAAAACGGACCGGGCATGTTCTCAACGTCATCGAACTGGACCCACCTATTCACCAGGAACGCCGGTCACGGATGTTCCGGTTCCTCAAGCCCGCCCGCCTGCGGACCTACCGGCCCTGGATCGAGGACATCGTCGACGAGCTGATCGACGGATTCATCGACGAGGGCCGGGTCGAGTTCATGCACGAGTTCGCCTACCAGCTGCCCACCCGTCTGATCATCCGCATCCTCGGCCTCGGCCCCGACGACTTCGACTGGATGCACGCGTGGGGCCTGATGGAGTGGCGGGGCGGCCGGAAGTTCATGACCGAGGACGAGGTCACGAAACAGGGTGACCCCGCCGAGATCGGCCCCCTGGTCACCGCCGCGATCCTCGATCGCGTAACCGAGCCGCGCGACGACGGGCTCACCGAGATGATCCAGGCCCAGGCCGCCGACGACGGCGCGTTCAACCTCGCCATCGTGCGGGCCGACCTCGGCCAGTTCGTGCGCGCGGGAATCACGACGACCGGCCACCTGCTGTCGAACGCGATGCTGCTGCTGGTCCGCCACGACGAGTTGCGCGACCTCGTCGTGCACGACCCGGCCAGGATCCGGTTGCTGATCGAGGAGGTACTGCGACTGGAGTCACCACTGCAGTGGGTTCCGCGGGTCGCGCGGCGCGACACCGAGCTCGGCGGGGTGCCCATCCCCGAGGGCTCCTACCTGATCGTGATGCTGCAGTCGGCCAACCGGGACGAGGCGAGATGGGGTGACGACGCGGCCGCGCTCGATCCCGGGCGCCGCTCGGCGGTCGACCATCTCGCCTTCGGCAAGGGCTCCCATTTCTGCCTGGGTGCGCCGTTGGGCCGCCTGGAGTCACAGGTCGCCTTCACGAAGCTGTTCTCCCGCATGACGAACATCCGGGTGGCCCCGGGTACGGGGCCGACCCGCCACCAGAGCCCGACGTTCCGCGGGCTGACCGAGCTCCGGCTCGAGTTCGACCGGATGCCGGCGACCGCGCCGTCCCAGACGTGAGCCGGCACTCCCTGCGGAGGGCCGGCGCGAGCCGAGAGGTTGCACCATGAGCACGGGAACGACTGCCGGGGCGAGCAGGCCACCGTTCCGGGCCGACCACGTCGGCAGCCTGCTGCGCCCGGCCGCGGTGCGCGACGCGCGTGCCGGGCGGGTCGCCGGCGAGATCAGCGCCGCGGAGCTGCGGAGCGTCGAGGACCACGAGATCCGGCGCGTCATCGAGAAGCAGCGCAGCGTGGGGCTGCAGGCGGCCACCGACGGCGAGTTCCGCCGTTCGTGGTGGCACCTGGACTTCCTCTGGGGGCTCGACGGCGTCGAGCGCTACGTCACGGACTCCGGCGTCAAGTTCGCCGCGACCAACACCCGCAGCGAAGGCCTCAAGGTCACCGGGAAGGTCGGCCTGTCCGGCACGCATCCGATGGTGGATCACTTCAGGTTCGTGCAGGAGCACGCCGCGGGTGTCGTTCCGAAGATCACCATCCCGGCACCGTCCGCGATCTACGGCCGTCCGATCACCATCCCGATCGACCGCGACGTCTATCCCGATCTCGACGAGTTCTTCGCCGATGTCGGCAGGGCCTACCGCACCGTGGTCGGCCAGTTCGTCGCAGCGGGCTGCCGCTACCTGCAGCTCGACGAGGTCTTCATCGCCATGCTGTGCGACACCGACTACGTGCGGGCGATGGTGGAACGGGGCGACGACCCGGACAAGCTGGCCGTCCTCTACGGCGACCTCATCAACGAGGCGATCGCCGACGTGCCGCCGGACATGACGATCACGATGCATCTGTGTCGCGGGAACTACAAGTCGACCTTCATGGGTGCCGGCAGCTACGACGCGGTGCAGGAGGTCCTGTTCGACCGGATCCGGGTCAACGGGTACTTCATGGAGTACGACGACGCGCGCTCCGGCACGTTCGCCCCGCTGCGGCTGCTGCCGAAGGACAAGAGGGTGGTGCTCGGCATCATGACCACCAAGTCCGGGCGGCTGGAGGGCAAGGACGAGCTGAAGCGGCGCATCGACGACGCGGCGAAGTACGCGCCGCAGGACCAGCTCTGCATCTCCGGCCAATGTGGATTCGCCTCGACCGAGGAGGGGAACATCCTCTCCGAGGACGAGCAGTGGGCGAAGCTGGCCCGCCTCGTCGAGGTCGCGGACGAGGTATGGAACCGGGCGTGAGGCCGCCCGTGGCCACAGCGACGAAATAGGGGCGATGTGTCGAACCGCAGGATGTCAACGACGCCCGTGGCCATCGTCGGCGGCGGCCCCGTCGGGTTGCTGCTGGCGCTGTTCCTGGACCGTCTCGGGGTCGGGTCGACCGTCTTCAACACCGAGCAGACGACCCGGTGGCACCCGAAGGGGAACGGGCAGAACTCGCGGACGATGGAGCACTACCGGACGCTCGGAGTCGTCGACGACATACGCGCGTTGGGTGTCCCGGCAGACCATCCGTTCGACCATGCGGTGCTGACGAGGCTCAGCGGCCACGAGATCTTCCGGTTCCGGCGCCCGAGCCAGGCCGAGCGGCTCGCCACCCGCCGGACCGGCCCGTCGACGGACCAGTACGTCGAGCCGATGTACCACGTCAACCAGATGTACGCCGAGCGCGTGCTGCACCGGCACGCCGCGCAACGCCCGAACATCACGTTGCGGTTCGGGTGGCACGTCGACGACGTCGCCCAGGACGTCGACGGGGTCACGCTGCGGGCCCACGAGGTGGACACGGGGACCGAAGGGACGTGGCGCGCGCAGTACGCGGCGGGCTGCGACGGGGCGCGGGGCGTGACCCGTAGGTCGCTCGGGGTCCGGTACGAGGGCGACGTGCGGGAGACCGACTACTTCGCCGGGCTCGTCTACTCGGTCCACATGCGCATCCCCGACCTCGTGCCGCGGTTCCTCGCCGACCGCAGGGCGTGGGCGTACTGGCTCATCAACGACGACGCCGCCGGAATGATCATCTCGCTCGACGGCGAGGACGAGTTCATGATGCTGGCCAAGCCCAACCGGGATGCCGGCCGACTGGACCGCGCGGAGGTCCGGCGGTGGATGCAGCGCTGCATCGGCGCGGACATTCCCGTCGAGATCGTCAACTACCAGCCGTGGACCGCCGGTGCGGCCCTGGTCGCCGAGCGCTACGTCGTGGACCGCATCGCACTGGCCGGGGACTCGGCCCACCTGTTCACCCCCACCGGCGGGTTCGGCATGAGTACCGGACTCGACGACACCTCGAACCTCGGCTGGAAGCTGGCCGCGCTCGTCGCCGGGTGGGGTGGGCCGGGGCTGCTCCGCTCCTACGAGGCCGAGCGCAAGCCGATCGGCTACCGCAACACCGGGGCGGCCCGCAAGATCGCGATGTCGTGGCACGCGCCGGAGGCGACCCCCCACCTCGAGGACGACTCCCCCGTCGGTGCGGCGCAGCGACGCGCCGCCGCGCAGTCCTCGTTCGTGAAGAACAACCATTTCTTCCGCGACGAGGAGGTCGACGCGACCGGCGTGCAGCTCGGCGCACGCTACGACGGCTCGCCGCTCATCGTCGACGACGGCCCGCCGCCGGCGGACGACCTCGACGTGTACGTCCCCTGCGGGGAGCCGGGCGGCCGCGCGCCGCATCTGTGGCTGGACGAGCAGCGCGGGCACGGGAGCTCGCTGTTCGATCGCCTGGGCACGTGGTTCACGTTGCTGCGCTTCGACGAGTCGATCGACACCCTGCCCCTGCGCCGGGCCGCTGCGGCGCGCGGCGTCCCCCTGGCCGTGCTGGACGTCTCGCAGCCCGAGGCCGTGGGTCTTTACGGCCGCCGGCTCGCGCTGATCCGTCCGGATCAGTACGTCGCCTGGCGCGGGGACGACCTGCCCCCGGATCCCGACGCACTCATCGCGAGGGTGACCGGCCACGGCGGATGACGCGGGGGTGGACCGCCCGGGTGCACGGGCCGCCCACCCCACGCGCGACCGGCCCACCGCACCCGGGGCGGGCGGGTCCGGCTCAGCCGCGGACGAGCGAGGGGCGCTCCCGGTGCAGCGTCATCCGCAGGTAGCGCGAGGAGGCCTCGGCGCGGTTCGCCGCGCCGAGCTTGCGCAGGATGTTCTTGACGTGGAACTTCACGGTGCCCTCCGAGAGGACCAGCGCGCGGGCGATGCCCGCGTTGGTGTCGCCGCGCGCGATCAGGTCGAGCACGTCGATCTCCCGCCGGGTGAGCACGTCGCGCAGGCCCTCCAGATCGCCCGGGGGCTCCGGCCGACGCGGCACCGGGTCGCCGCCGTCGTCGGTGAGGGTGATCGTGCGCTCGTAGCCCGCCTCGGCCGAGACGACGATCCGCTGCAGCACCTGGCGCTGGGTGCGGAGCCGGTGCCGCAGGACGGCCCGCTCGAACACGAGCGCGAAGGACAGCGCGAACGACTCGAGGTTGTCCGCGTCGACGTCCTCGACGTCGCGGCCACCCCGTAGGCGGCAGCCGTGCAGGAAGCCGATCACCTGGCCGTCGACGGCGACCGGTGCGGCGACGTAGCTGCTCCAGCCGAGCGCGTGCCCGTACCCGCGCCGGTCCGACACGATCCGGGCGCTTGCGCGCCGGACGAGCTCGGCCTCGGCCAGCGGACGCGCCAGCGCAACCGGCTTCGCCCGCAGCGCCTCGAGCAGCGCGCGCTCGGCGGTGTCTCCGACCGGGGCGTGCAGGTGTTCGGGGATCAGCTCGCCGTGGCGCACCGTGGACAGCAGCACCCGGTCGAGGTCGAGCTCGGCCGCCGCGATGCCGGGTGCCTGGGCCCGGACCTCCCCCGGTGACCTGAGCTCCCCGAGCCGGCGGAGGGCGGCCGCGGGCTCGGCCCTGACGGGGGTCTCGCTCATCAACGCACTCATGGTGAACGGATCTCCTCGGTCGTGTCGGCAGGGCCGATGTCCGGCAACCCACGGGCGTGACCCGCCCGGCTGGACCGCCGCAGCCCTGCACCGCTGGGCGCAGGCAGGTTGGGCCGCAACGGATCGATGCCGACCATGGGTCCTCCCGGCGCTGGGTGACCATGAGGATGCGAGGTGTGGGTGGCCGGCAGAAGGCCGATCTCATTGAATGAGAGGGTTCTTGGCCGCGCCTGCCGGACGCGCGCCGAGTCCGCGGGCGATCCCGCGTGCCGAGGCACGCAGCACCGGGATCCACGCGAACGCCTGGCCGTCGTTGGGCACGATCACCGACAGCGCCGCGACCACCGCGTCCCTCGCGTCACGGATCGGCACCGCGATGCCGGACGCGTCCGGGTGGACATGACCGTTGGTGACGATGTAACCGTCGCGCCGGATGCCTGCCAGCACGCGTCGCAGATGTTCCTGGTCGGTCAGCGTGTGGGCGGTCAGACGTTCACGGGCACCGGCCAGCATGCGCTCCTGGAGCTCGGGCGGCCCGAAGGCGACGAGGACGAGACCGGAGGCCGAGACGTGCAGCGGCAGCCGGCCCGCGATCGGCGTGACGTTGACGACCGCGACCGGCGCCGACAGCCGTTCCAGGAAGAGCACCTCGGCGCCGTCGACCACCCCCAGCTGAACGTGGTGGCCGACAACGGCGTGCAGGTCCTCGAGGTAGGGCATCGCCGCCTCGCGCAGGGCCAGCGTCGGCGAGGCCCGCTGCGCGAGCTCCCACATCCGCATACCCACCAGGACCCGTCCGTCCGCCGTCCTGGTGAGCAGCCCGTGGCTGACCAGCTCGGCGACCAGCCTCGACGCGGTGGCGATGTGCAGGCCGGACAGGCGGGAGAGCTCGGTGACCGTCAACGCCCGGCGGCTCGACGTGAACGCCTCGAAGATCCGCACCACGCGGGAGATCACCGACTCACCCGACCCGGTTCGCGACACGGAGGCAGTATCCGGTAGATCCCGTCACGGTCGGTCCATCCGGCTGTCCGGCGTTCGACCGGATCGTCCGGAGCGGGCGTCGTGCTCCCGGCGCGTCGCCCGGCCGGCTCCCGCCGGCCGGGCGGCCCCTGCTCACGTGCACTGAATCCGAAAAGCACCCGACGAGGCGGGCGAACAGCTGCGTCGTCGAACGCGGACCCGGGATTTCGGCGTCGGCGGAATCGGAGGTGTTCGCTCCGCTCGAGCAACGGATCGCCCGCCAGGAAACGCACCGACTGATTTCGCCCGGCGGCGTTCGTGGCCGCCGCCGGGACCGCACGACACGATTGGGCCGAGTTCGGACGTATTCTGTTCGGTGACGACTCTCGACGCCAGCCCTGCATCGATATCATCGAGCCCGGCGCCATTAGTCGGCGACGACCGAACGAGAGGTATTTCCCTCCCCTCCGGGTAGGTCCGGGCCGGCGGAACTACTGGCGCCAGGCCTGGTGGGACCAGTACTCCGAATGGTCGACCGGCGGGGCTTCCCGCGGCTCACCAACGCCACTGAAGCGCATCTCGCGTGCAGATGTCCGTTCTTGACAGCTCTGGGCGCTCTGGTGTTGTATTCGCGGTGAGCCGCCCACTGCGTGCCGGAACGTTGTCCGTGGTCCACGCCCGAGACGCGTTTCAAGCAGATTCTTGCAGATTTCCGAAATGGCCTCCCCGCCACTCGTCTCGACAGTTTCGCCGGGCGCGAAACGGTATTGAAAATGTCTCAAAGGAGAGACTCATGAGATTCGCTGCGAGGTCGTCGCTTCGATCCGTCGCACTTCTGTGTGCGATAGGTCTGGTCGCCGGATGCGGCGGGGACAGCGGATCGACCGGAGGCGGGAGCGACGCGTCCACCACCACCATCAAGGTGGGCATGACGATCGAGGACTCCGGCACGCTCGGCGTGTTCGGCCGGGCGATCAAGCAGGGCGCCGTCATCGCCACCGAGGAGCTCAACGAGGCGGACTACCTCGGGTCGGCGACGCTGGACCTCGACATCCAGGACAACCGCGGGGACAAGGCCACGGCCGTGTCGCAGTACAAGGCGTTCGAGGCATCGGACGTGGTCGGTGTCCTGTGCTGCGTGGTCGGCACCACGGCGGGTGCGCTCAAGCCGCTCGCGACGGCCGGTGGGATGCCCACGGTGATGACCTCCGCCGCGTCGAAGGGCCTGCCCGAACTGCCGAACTTCGTCCGGGTGTCCTACGACGCCGCCGCTCCCGGCGGCCTCTACAGCCAGACCGTCGACGCCGCAGCCGCACTGTGGCAGCCCAAGCGCGCCGTCATGGTGCTGGCCAACGACAGCCCGACGCTGGCCGACCCCGCGGTCCTCGAGGTGTGGCACGCCGCCCTGGCCAGGAACGGCATCGAGCTCGTGTCCACGGTCAACACACTGACCACCGACAAGGACTTCGCCGGCGCGGCGACGAAGGTGCTCGACCTGAAGCCCGACGTGGTGCTGGTCAACGTCCAGGCCAACTCGGGCCCGCTCCTGCTGCGCGCCCTGCAGCAGCAGGGCTACACCGGTCACAAGATCGGCAACTACTCGATGGCGCTGCCGTCGCTGTACGACATCGGCGGTCCGGCGCTCGAGGGGCTGACCTTCGCCGCCCAGTACTCGCCCGTGTTCGACAACCCGATGTCGAAGGAGTTCGTCCGCCGTTACGTGGCCAAGTACAACGAGCAGCCCGACTTCTTCTCCGTGTCCGGTTACAACGGCATGCGGTTCATGGCCCAGGCCGTCAAGGACGCCGGGGTCACCACCGATCGCAAGGCGATCGCGGACGCGATGAGCAAGATCACGACGCTGGAGACACCCGCGGGCACGTTCGAGATGCGCGACGGCGATGCGCACTTCACCGGCAAGGCGACGATCGTCACGTGGAACAAGGACGGCACGGTGAGCCTGGTCGCCGAGCCGGGGCGCTGAGCGGACATGCAGGTCTTCTTCCAGCAGGTGGTGAACGGGCTCGGTCAGGGGGTGCTGATCGGCCTGTTCGCGATCGGGTTCGGACTCGTCTTCTCCAAGCTGGGGATCCTGAACGTGGCCCACGGCACCTTCGCGACGTGGGGAGCACTGATCGCCTTCTACGCCGCGACCGGCCTCGGCGTGCCGCTGTGGCTGGCCGTCGCCGTGGGGGTCGTGGGTGCCGGGCTCGTCGGCGTCCTGGTCGACGTGCTGTGCTTCCAACCGCTGCGCGGGCGCGGCTCGCAGATGATGATCGGCACGTTGATCACGAGCATCGGCGTCTGGATCGTCTCGCTCAGCCTGGCCCAGGAGCTCGTCGGCGTCCACGGCAACGGCTACCCCGCGACGTTGCTGCCGGAGTGGAGTGTCAGCGTGTTCGGTGTCCTGATCCTCGCCAGCACGTTCATCAACGTTTGTGTCGCGGTCGTCGTGGTCGTGGCGATCTGGGTGCTGCTGAACCGGACCGGGTTCGGCGCCGCCGTGCGCGCGATCGGGCATGACGCACGCTCCGTCGCCGTCGTCGGCGTCAACCCGCGGCTGACGATCATCGGGACGGCCTTTCTCGCCGCGGGCGTCGCCGGGCTCGCCGGCGGGCTCGCCGGCATCACGTCGAACGACATCTCGTTCAACGTCGGTGAGACGCTCCTGCTGGCCGGCTTCGCCGCGGTCGTGCTCGGCGGCGTCGGCAGCATCGGCGGAGCGATGCTCGGCGGCATCACCATCGGGGTGGTGCAGGTGCTCAGCGCCCAGTACGTCTCGTCGGCCTTCCGTGACGCCATCACCTTCGGCGTCCTGCTCGCGGTGCTCATCATCCGGCCGCAAGGCCTGTTCAACCAGCTCGAAGCGAACCGGGCGTAGCGACCATGAACCTCGCCTCCTGGCTGTCGATGCTGCAGTTCGGCATCGTGTACGCGCTGTTCGCCCTGTCGCTGTACGCCTCGTTGTCCACCGGGGTGCTCAGTGTCGCCCCGATCAGCTCGGGCGCGATCGGCGGTTTCCTGCTCGCGGCGCTCGCGGCCGGGACCGGCGTTCCGGCGTTCGTGGTCCTGGTCGCGGGCGGTGTCGCCGGCGGGGCGTTCGGCTACCTGCTGTCGTACCTGTTCGGGCGGCTCAACGGCCACTACCTCGCGATGGCGACGATCGCGCTGCTCCTCATCACCAACGTGTTGGTGCTGAACGCGACGCCGTTCACCGGTGGGGTCAACGGCATCGCGGTCCCGCAGTGGTACGGCTGGGGCTACCTGGTGGGCACGCTGGCGCTCTTCGCCTACGTGTTCGCGCGGATGCGCGGCTCGCGGCTGGGACTCGCTGCCGCGGTGGTGCGTGAGGACCCGCTGGTCGCTGCCGGGATCGGGATCAACCCGGCCGCCATCCAGCGGATCGGGTTCCTGCTCGGCGGCCTGCTCGGCGGGGTGGCGGGTGTGCTGCTCGCCAACCTGCTGCGCTACATCGACCCGTCGACGTTCTACGTCCATCTGGCGTTCGTGTCGCTCGCCGCCGTGGTGCTCGGCGGCGCCTACCGGTGGCCCGGCGCGATCATCGGTGGGCTGGTGTTCACGGCGCTGCCGCAGATGCTCGACCGCCTGGTGCCGTCGAGCGTCGTGCAGATCATCTACGGCATCCTGATCATCGTCATCATGATCTTCCTCCCGAAGGGCCTCTACGACCCGGCCCTGTGGAGGCGGGCCACGGGTCTACTGCCCTCGCGCAAGGCCCCGGCCGAGCCTGCGGGCGTCGCGCCGACCGCCCCGTCGCCGGCAGCCCCGCCGCCGGCCGCCCCGTCACCGGTCGCCCCGTCGCCGGTTGAGGACGCCGTCCGGGCGCCGCGAGCCGACACCACGAGCCCCGCACCGACGGCGGACGACGACGTCGCGGCCGTCGAGACCCATGGGGTCACGAAGGTCTTCGGCGGGCTCAACGCGGTGGACGACTTCACCGTGCGGGTGCCGCGCGGCTCGATCTTCGGCGTCCTGGGGCCGAACGGCGCGGGCAAGACCACCGTGATCAACCTGCTGAGCGGAGTGCTACCGGTCGACAGCGGCGAGATCACGCTGTTCGGAACCGAGGTGACCGGACAGCCGGCGTACGAACGGGCGCGGCGCGGGTTGGCCCGCACCTACCAGAACATCCGGCTCTCACCCGGCCTGACGACGCTCGAGACGATAATGGCGGGTGGCTTCGTCCGGGGCAGCGCAGGCCTGCTCTCGATCGTCGCCGCCACCCCCGCGGAGCGCCGGGAGCGCCGCGAGCTCGCGGAGCAGGCGCGCGAGCTGATGTCCGCGGTCGGACTCACGACCCCGCCCGAGCTACACGCCGAGACCCTGTCCTACGGCGACCAGCGCCGGGTCGAGATCGCGCGGGCACTGGCGTCGCGACCGTCGGTCCTGCTGCTCGACGAGCCCACCGCCGGGATGAACTACACCGAGGCCTCGGCGGTCGGGGACCTGCTGCGCGAGATCGTCGCCCAAGGCATGACGGTGATCCTGATCGAGCACAACATGCGCCTGGTCATCGACTACTGCGACAGCTGCGTGGTCATGCAGTCGGGGCGGCTGCTGGCCGAGGGCGATCCTGCCGAGTGCCTGGCCGGCGCCGACGTGCAAGAGGCGTACTTCGGAAGGAGGGGCGATGCTGAGCGTGTCCAGGCTCTCCGTTTCCTACGGGCCGATCCAAGCAGTTAGGGAGATCGACCTCGACGTCCCCGACGGCCACTTCGTGTCGCTCATCGGCGCGAACGGTGCGGGCAAGTCCTCGGCTCTCAACGCCGTCGCCGGCCTGATCCGCCCGAAGGGCGGCCGGGTGCTGCTCGACGGCGAGGACGTCACCGGGATCCCAGCGCACAAGCTCGTCCGCCGAGGCGTCGCCATCGTCCCGGAGGGACGCATGGTCGCCGCGCCGCTGACCGTGTACGAGAACCTCCGCCAGTGTCGAGCAGCCGGCGGACGCACGGCCGCGCAGTTCGAGCAGGAGCTCCAGTCGGTCTACGACATGTTCCCGGTCCTCCGCAGCCGCCGTCACCAGCCGGCCGGGCTGCTCAGCGGCGGCGAACAGCAGATGCTGGCGATCGCGCGCGGGGTGCTGACCAACCCCCGGGTCCTGCTCCTCGACGAACCGTCGATGGGGCTGGCACCTGCAGTGATCGACGTGGTGTTCAACGCACTGCTGGAGATCCACCACGCGGGACAGACGATCCTGCTCGTCGAGCAGAACGCGGAACTGGCCCTGGAGATCTGCGACTACGCCGCGGTCCTGCAGCGGGGCGAGATCGTCGCCAGGGGGACCCCGGCCGAGCTGCGCGGCACCAACGAGGTGGTCTGGGCACTGCTGGGCTGAGACGACGGAGCCGGCCCACGGTACGGGCCGGCGACCCGGTGGAGGAGGAACGGAGGACCGTGGTCGCGCGAGCCAGGGAGACCGACGTCGTCGTCATCGGGCTCGGTGGGATGGGCGGAATCGCCGCGCACGTGCTCACCCGGGCCGGGATCCGGGTCGTGGGACTGGAGGCCGGGCCGCACCGTCCCGCATCGCAGATGACGTTCGACGAGATCCGCAACGACGTGCGGGAGTGGATGGCGGAACCGAAGGCCAGGCACGAGGTCCCTACGTGGCGCGAGCGCGAGTCCGACGTCGCGGGACCGTCCCCGTGGCCGATGCTGATGGCCAACGGGGTGGGCGGGGCCACCGTCCACTACGAGTGCGTCAGCCTGCGGTTCCACCCGTGGGACTTCCGGCCGCTGAGCAACATCGTCGAGCGCTACGGGGCCGCCGCGATCCCGGAGGGCGCGACGCCCGCCGACTGGCCCCTCGACTACGACGACCTGGCTCCGTACTACGACGCCACGGAGCGCGCACTCGGCGTGAGCGGGCTGGCCGGGCGTGTCAGGGACAGCGTGCAGCCCGGCGGCGACATTTTCGAAGCCCCTCGCACGCGTGACTACCCGATGCGCCCCTTGCGCCGCAGCGGCTGGAACGAGCTGATGCAGACCGCGGCCGAGGAGCTGGGCTGGCATCCGTTCCCGGCGCCCGCGGCGATCAACTCGGAGCCGCGTGACGGGCGCGGCGAATGCACCTTCTGCGGGTTCTGCCGGTGCAACGGCTGCCACGTCGACGCCAAGGGCTCGACGGCCACGACCGTGATCCCCCGGGCCGAGCAGACCGGCCTGTTGGCGATCGAGACGGACGCGCGGGTCGTCGCGATCGAGGTCGGTGCCGACGGCCTCGCGGCCGGCGTGCGCTACGTCCAGGGCGGGGTCGAGCGCTTCCAGTCCGCGCGTGTGGTCCTGCTCGCGACGTTCACCTACGAGAACACGCGACTACTGCTGCTGTCCCGGTCCGCGGCGTTCCCGAACGGGATCGCCAACAACGGCGGTCAGGTCGGCCGCAACTACATGGCGCACATCAACGCGTACGCGTTCGGGCTGTTCGCCGGGCGCAACCTCAACCTGTTCAACGGGACGATGGCCCAAGGGGTCTGCGTCAACGACTGGAACGCCGACCACTTCGACCACACCGGCCTCGGGTTCGTCGGGGGAGGCATGCTGTCGGCGTGGGGTGAGCTCAAGCCGATCGGTGTGGCGGCAGGGCGGGCGGTGCCCCCGGGAGTCCCCCGCTGGGGCGGCGCCTGGAAGCGCTGGCTCGCCGCCCACGCCCGGTCGGTGGGCGGCGCCTCGTCGCAGTTCGACTCGCTGCCCTACGAGACGAACCATCTCGATCTCGACCCGGTGGTCCGCGACCCGCACGGCCTGCCGGTCGTGCGCGTCACCCACCGCGTGCACGAGAACGAGCGGCGTGGCGGCGAGTTCCACGCAGAGAAGCTGCAGCAGTGGCTCCGGCGCGCGGGCGCGACCGAGACCTGGGCCGTGACCGACCAGGTCGAGGGCCGGCACGCCTACGGCGGTACCCGGATGGGCCACGATCCGCAGACCTCGGTGGTCGACGCGTTCGGCATGGCACACGAGGTTCCCAACCTCGGGGTCCTCGGCGCCTCGGTCTTCCCGTCCGCCGGCGGGTACAACCCGACGCTGACCGCTCAGGCGCTCAGCTGGCGCACCGCCGAGCACATCGTCGGGAACTGGGGGTCCGTCCGTGAGCGATGACGCGGTCGACGCGAACGGGCGACCCGCGGCCGTCGGCCTGACCCCGACCGAGCTGGCGATCCTCGACGCCGTCACGGAGCGCCTGATCCCCGGCGACGAGACCGGCCCGGGCGCGGCCGAGGCGCTCGTCGTGCGCTACATCGACCGGGCCCTGCGCACGGCGTACGCGTCCCTGCTCGACGACTACCGCCGGGGTCTCGCCGCGGCCGACCGCCACGCCCGGTCGTGTTCCGGTGCCGGGTTCGCGGACCTCCCGGACGCCGAGCAGGACGCGGTGCTCGGGGCGCTCGAGGCCGGCGAGGCCGGGCCGTCGGCCCGCGCGTTCTTCGCACTGGTCCGCCGGCACACCATCGAGGGAATGTTCGGCGACCCGTCGTGGGGTGGCAACGCCGACGGTGTGGGCTGGCGGCTGCTGGGCTACCACCCGCCCCGCGCGACGTGGAGCGCCGCCGAGCAGGCGGTCGAGACGATCGCCACCAGGCCGGAGTGAGGCCTCAGCCGCCGAGCTGGTCGGCGTGACCCTCCAGGACCTGGGGACCGGTGGCGATGCCGGACATGAAGATCTGCCAGAAGTAGCGGGCGATGGCCTGGTGGGTGAGCGGGCCGCCGGGGCGGTACCACTGGTAGGCCCAGTTGCACATGCCGAAGAAGGCGAACGTCGTCAGACCGGGGTTCTCGACGCGGAACTCGCCGGCGGCCGCCCCCTCCTCGATCAGCTGCCGGACCGTCTGGGTGTAGCGGTCGCGCATCTCCCGGGCGACGCGCCCCTCCTCCCCCGGGATCTCGCGGTGGTGTTCGAAGTAGACACGAAGGTGCCCGGGGCGCGTCTCGAGCAGGCCGAGGATGTCGTCCATGACGCCGAGCAGGATCTCCGGGCGCGGCAGCTCGTCGGCCACGCGCCGCTGCAACCGGTCGGTGAGGTCGTGGACGAGCTCGTCGTGGATCCAGATGACGATCTGGGTCTTGCTCTGCACGTGGTGGTAGAGGGTGGGCTTCTTGATCCCCACCGCCGCGGCGATGTCGTCCATCGACGTGGCGTGGTAGCCCCGCTCGTCGAAAAGCCGGGCGGCCGCCGCGACGATCTCGGCCCGCCGGGCCGTACCCTGGGGCGCCGCCTTCATGGGTCCCCTCCTTCACTCGCTCGGACCAGCGAGGATAGCCGACGACACGACCGTCCGGTCGGTCGGTCGCGACGTCCCGCAGGATCGGGCCCGCGCGCGACGGGTACACCGCGGGCGCCGCGGGTACGGACATCCCGGACGCCGACACAGCACCCGAGGAGGCCCGGCATGGCACGCGCGATCTGGACCGGCTCGATCACGTTCGGACTGGTGTCGATCCCCGTCGGCCTGCACACGGCGACCGGCGACCACACCGTCCACTTCCACCAGTTCGAACGCGGCACCTCCGACCGCGTCCGCAACAAGCGCGTCAACGAACGTACCGGCGACGAGGTCGACTACGACGACATCGTCAAGGGGGCCGACATCGGCGACGGCGAACACGTCGTCATCGACCCCGAGGAGCTCGACGCCATCGCCCCCGGCCGCTCGCGCAACCTGGAGATCAGCGACTTCGTCGAGCTCGCCGACATCGACCCCGTCTGGTACCAGCGCACCTACCGGCTCGCGCCCACGGAGGAGCAGTACGCCCGCCCCTACGCGCTGCTGCGCCGCGCCATGACGGAGACCGGCCGTGCCGGCGTCGGCACGTTCGTGATGCGCGGCAAGGAGTACCTCGCCGCGGTGCGGCCCGACGGCGACCTGCTCGTCCTGCAGACACTGTTCTTCGCCGACGAGGTGCGCGACCCCGACGACCTCGACGTGCCCGGGCGCGTCCAGGTCAAGGGCAGAGAGCTGCAGATGGCCACGAGCCTGATCGACTCCATGAGCACCGACTGGGACCCCACGCGCTACCGCGACACCTACCGCGACCGCGTCGAGAAGCTCGTCGACGACAAGAAGGCCGGCAACGAGACCGTCGTCGAGGCCGAGCCACCGGATGCGACGGAGATGTCGGACCTGCTCGCGGCGCTGGAGCGCAGCGTCGAGCAGGCGCGGCGACGCAAGCCCGGTGGTGGGTCGTCGACGGCGAGGAACGGGTCGGCATCGAAGAAGAAGACCTCGGGCCGGAAACGGGCGACACGACGTGCGGTCGATCTCGACACCGCGACCAAGTCCGAGCTCACCGCCCTCGCCAGGAAGCTCGACGTCCCCGGCCGCTCGTCCATGACCCGCGACGAGCTCGCCGCGGCGGTGCGCAAGGCCTCCTGAGCCGCCGGCAGGACGGTCGGGTGTCTCATAAGTCGGCAATCCGTTGCGGGATCGACGTGTGCGTCGAGAAGATCGGCTGCTGCCGTCGGGACGACCCCGTCGGCCGGTCGACGATCGGAGACACGCGTGCCGGTGGACCCCCAGCCGCAGGCGGTGCTCGCGCCGCTCACGGAGAGCGCGGTGTTCCTCACCCTGACCGTCGTCGACGGCGGCGAACAGGCCGTCCGCGACCTGCTGCCCGAGCTCGCCGGGATCGTCCGCTCCGTGGGCTTCCGGCTGCCCGACGAAGGACTGACCTGCATCATCGGCCTCGGCTCCGAGCTGTGGGACCGGACGTTCGACGGCCCACGCCCCGCCGCCCTGCACGCCTTCCGCGAGGTCGTCGGCGCACGCCACCACGCCCCGTCGACCCCCGGCGACCTGTTCCTGCACGTGCGCGCCCTGCGCCTCTACCCGTGCTTCGAACTGGCGCGACTCGTCCGCGAGCGGCTCGGCGGCGCCGTCGAGGTGACCGACGAGGTGCACGGTTTCCGCTACTTCGACCGCCGCGACCTGCTCGGGTTCGTGGACGGCACCGAGAACCCCACGGGCGCCGACGCGGCCGCGGCCGTCCTGATCGGCGACGAGGACCCGGACTTCGCGGGCGGCTCCTACGTCATGACGCAGAAGTACCTGCACGACCTGGGCGGGTGGCAGGCGCAAAGCGTCGAGGAGCGCGAGCACGCCGTCGGACGGCGGATGCTCGACGACGTCGAGCTCGACGAGGCCACCCAGCCGCCGGACTCGCACGTGGCGCTGACCCAGATCGTCGAGGAGGACGGGACCGAGCGGGAGATCCTGCGCGACAACATGCCCTTCGGATCGATCGCCCGCGGCGAGTACGGGACGTACTTCATCGGCTACGCCGCGGACCCCGACATCCCCGAACGCATGCTGCGCAGGATGTTCGTCGGCGAGCCGGTGGGCAGCACCGACCGGCTGCTGGAGTTCTCGACGGCCGTCACCGGCACCCTGTTCTTCGTGCCGTCGGCGGCGATGCTCGACGACCCGCCGCCCGCCCGCGCCGCCGCCGACCCCGGCGAGCCGGCCCCCGCGCGCGGTGACCTCGGAATCGGGGACCTCCGCAGCGCCCGCTAACCGACGACCGGAAGGACGACGCGGGAGCGGCCGTCGACGGGGAGTGTTCTCGCCGACGGGCGCAGGGTCGAGCCGGTGGCGGCGGGCTCGCCGGAGCCGAGGTTGCGGGCCAGGCGCGGGTGCGCGCCGCCGGAGAGCTGCAGCCGCACCCGGTGCCCGGGGCCGAAGCGGTGGGCGGTGCCGGCGAGCTCGACGCGCACGACCTGCTCGCGGTCGGCGTCGGTGAGGCGGACGAAGCCGTCGGTGACGTTGAACGACCGGTCGCGGGTGTCGACGTCGCAGATCCTGACGAAGAGGTCGGCGTGCGGGTTGTCGCTGCGGTGGGCGAGCTCGACGACGATCGTCCCGGCGACCTCCAGGGTCTGGGCCAGCGGTTCCCCGGTGAAGGTGACGACGTCGGCGCGTTCCTCCAGGGGCCCGTTGTCGACGACGCCGGCGGTCTTGCCGTCGAGGAGCGGCCCGCCGAGCGCGGGGGTGGGGTCGGTGGGGTCGTAGGTGAAGGTGACGGGCGCGGCGGGCCGGGTGGGAGCCGTCGCGGCCAATCCGCGGCCGGGCTCGACGTGCAGGGTCTGCGGCGTGGTGGGTGGGGGCCAGTCCTCGGAGCCGCGCCAGCCGGCGTCGGCACCGGTGACGTAGACGCGCACGGGCGTCGGGCGGCCTTCGGGGCGGCCCGCCATCCGGGCGCCGAGGAAGTCGATCGCCTCCTGGGTGACGCGCCCGCCACCGCGCGCGGCAGCGTCGGTATGGGTCCAGGGCCCCACCGTGAGGGCGACGTCGAGACCGCGTCCGTGCAGGTGGGACCACTGGTCGAGGGTCTGGCGGATGAAGATGTCCTGCCACCCGCCGACGAGCAGGACCGGCGTCCGGACGCGGTCGAGCGCGGCGGAGAGCTGCATCGGCTGCCAGAACGGGTCGGTGGGGTCGGGGCGTGAGGCCCAGTCGCGATACCAGGGGGCCTGCCCGGCGAGCAGGGTCTCGCCGGACGCGACGAGCGGGACGCCGTCCATGGCCGTGCGCTGCCTGCGCTGGGTGGAGCGTTCCCGCAGCAGCCGCTGCAGGAGGGTGCCCTCCTCCTGGTGGGCGACCATGTCGCTCCAGCCGAGGAAGTCGGCCAGCGAGAACGACCCGATGCCGTGGGCGGAGCGGTTGAAGTCGTGCGGGCCGACGACGATCACGGATGCCGCGAGCTCGGGCGGCGGGTCCATGAGCAGCGCCCACTGCGTGAAGCCGAGGTAGGACAGGCCGAGCGTCGCGAAGCTGCCGGTGAACCACGGCTGCTCGCGCATCCAGGCGACGGTGTCCTGGCCGTCCTCGATCTCGCGGCGCATCGGCTCGAACGCCCCGCCGGACCCGAACGTCCCGCGCACGCTCTGCAGCAGGACCTGCCAGCCGCGGGCCGCGTAGACGCGGGCGAAGGCGAGGCTGTTGAGCGTGGTGCGGCCGTAGGGGCCGCGGACGAGGATCGTGCCGAGGGGGGCGGAGTCGGCGGGGGTGTAGAGGTCGCCGATCAGGTCGATGCCGTCGCGCATGGGTGCGCGCAGGCCGTCGGTGACGGTGTAGTCGCCGCCGGGCGGGAGCTTCCAGACGCGGTCGATCACCTTGTCGGCGAACCGCATCCCGCGCCCCGGCCGTTCGGCCACCTGTTCCGTTGCGACCGTCGTGGTCATCCGGCGCCTCCCATGGGTCTCGGCTCCCGGCCCGACGCTAGCCGAACCGGTGGGTCAGAGCGCGGCCTTGACCTTGTTCGCGACGCCGGCTGCCTTCTGCTGGTCCTGCGCGCCGCTGTTGGTGGCGACCTGCACCTCGCAGAGCCGCTCGTCGGCGACGAACTGGACGACCCCGCCGGACAGGCCGCGCATGCCGTCGGACAGCGGGGTGACGGTGCCGCGTTCGGGCTGGGCGGCGGGCAGGGTTCCGCCGGGGGCGGTGCCGGAGCCACCGACGCTGACGGTCACCGAGTAGTAGTTCTCCTGGTTCTCCCAGGTGCAGCCACCGGCGTCGCCGGGGATGGTCTCGGCCCTGCCCTCGACGGTCGTGCCGATGATCGCCTGTACGTCGGCCGGCTGGAGCAGGGCGCAGGCGTCGACGGGAGTCCCGCCGCTGTCGACGAGCGCACTGGCGGTGGCCTTCGCGGCGTCGAGGTCGGTGCCGGTGCCGGTGCCCGGGGTGGAGCCGGCGCAGGCGGACATCGCGAACGCGAGGGCGAGGGCGGCCAGGGGTGCGACGAGCCGGGCACGGCGGGACGTGGACATGGGTCGCTCCTGGTGTGCGGGGCGGCCGGCGTCGCGCCGGACCGGTGTCGGGGGCTGCCCGGTCAGTCGTTCGCGACGCCGTGAACGTTATGGCCCGGCGATGTCCCGACCCGGGCGGCGCGCCGAGCACCGCGCACGCTGCGAGCAGCACGGACACCGGCGGGTTGCTACCGAACGTCCGACGGGTAGGGCCCCCGGCCCAGAGGCGGGAGCGGTCGCGACGGTCGCCGGCGCGGAGGCGACCCCGTTGAGCCGCGCGTGGTGCGCGGCGGCCCAGCGGTCGCTGACGGCGGGGGCCTGCAGCGGTGGCACGGTTGCGCGGGTCACGCCCGCCGTCACCCGGGATCGCCGGTTCGGCGGGGTGGCATGACCGCCCGTCCGGCCGATGCCCATCGCACGTCCGGTCGGCGAGGATCACCGAAAAGGGACAGAACGGGTCGGGGGGACGACGCCATGGCGGCCGCCTGGAGCGGTGCGCCGGCCGTGCGGGCGGGCGACGCCGCCGCCCCGGCGGCCCGCGACCCGACGAGCCGGGAGGCCGCCACGGCGCTCTCCGGCACCCGGCGAGACCGTCGAGCACCGCCTGGGCACCGTGTAGAAAAAGGGTCGGAGTCCGGTCGCACCGCGAACCGCGCGCGGCACCCGGCGAGTCCTGACAGATCGGGAGGAGACGCGCGATGCGAGTGCTGACCGTGTCCGTGGGTACCGTGAACACGTTGCGCTGGAACGGACGCACCATGCCGTCCGCCATCGCCAAGGTGCCCGTCGCCGGGCCCGTGGAGGTGGGCGGGAGCGGGCTCGTCGGCGACCGGCAGGCCGACCGGAAGAACCACGGCGGCCCCGACAAGGCGGTCCTGCTCTACCCCGGTGAGCACTACCGGGCCTGGGACCATCTGCCCGACGACGCCGACCGCCCGGCATTCGGCGAGAACCTGACCCTGCACGGTGTCCTCGAGTCCGACGCCGTGATCGGGGCCGTGTACCTCGTCGGCACCGCGATGCTGCAGGTGACCCAGCCCCGCCGCCCCTGCTACAAGCTCGCGGCCCACCACGGGATCCGCGACATGGCGGTCCGGGTGCAGGACACGGGCCGTACCGGCTTCTACGCCCGCGTGCTGCGCTCCGGCCAGGTTCGCGGCGGCGACGTCGTCGAGGCGGTGAGCGTGCCCGAGCACGGCATCACCGCGGCCGACGTGCACCGCGTGCTGAACGTCGAGCGTGACGACCTGCCCGCCGCTCGACGTCTGCTCGCCACTCCCGGGCTGCTGCCGGAGTCGTGGGCGGCCCTCCTGCGCCGGCGGCTCGACGGCCGGCTCGAGGACGAGTCCAGGCGGCTGCACGGCCGCGCCCCGCGGGACACCTCCGGGGAGTAGCGCCTCGCCGCCCGGTCGCCCTGACCCGGCCCTTGCCGCTGGGACCGCCCCGCGCTTGGATTCCCGGCGACGGCCGACCGGTCGGTCCTCAACGCCGTCGAGTTCCGCGGCCGTGCCGTCCGTTCCCGTCGGCAGTCACAGCCGCGCCGCGACGACGTCGACACCCGGCCCTGCCAGCCCCGCCAGCCCGGACCGCCGTCCCGACGCGACGAGCAGGAGGTCGACGTCCGCGCCGCGCACCTCGGCACCCTCGCCGTGGGTCCAGCCGGAGTCCGACGACACCAGCCGCACCCCGGCCAACCGCTTCGGCCCGCCCATCAGCTTGTTGGCGGCGACGTGGTCCAGGCTCGCGGTCACGACCTCCGGTGGCGACGCGTACGGCACGCCGAGCGGCCGGGAGATGTCCTGGCCGTGGATCACGAGGTCCATCAGCGGGTCCATGGGGCTGCTGCCGGGGAACCGTCGCGACGACCCGGCACTCTCCCGCAGCTGCGCGACGAGCTGGCCGGTGGTGAACGCCGCCGCCCGGCGTGCGGCGAGGTCGACCTCCATCCGGTCGAAGGAGCCCCGGGCCCGGATCGCGGCACCGAGCAGCAGAGGAACCGTCAGCCGGGTGGTGGTCGTCAGGTGGGCGAGGACGTCACGGACCGTCCACTCCGTGCACAACGACCGGGACGCGAGCTGGGCGTCGGTGAGTACGGCGACATGGTCGGCGAGACGACGACGTTCGGCGGACACCGCGGCGTCGACGACGTCACGGGGCAGCGCGACCGGGGATGCGGGGCTCATGCCGGTCAGACCGCACCGCGACGGGGAACTCATCGGCCCCGGACCGGACATTCTGCAAGATCGAGGATTCGGCCATCCGGTCGGGCCGGGCCCGGCGCGGGGCGCGCCGACGGCTGAACCGGGCCACCGCAATGCGGTCTCGCGAGGGACTTGCGCATATCCTCAGCCGGTCTCGAAAGGCTGGTATGTCTCCTTCGCGCCGGGCTACGACGATGCCCTTCCTGGCGGTGACGATCGTCGCGGCGATCGTCGACCTGGTGGTGCTCGCGGTGTTCCACATCGCGCGCCCGGACGTCGACCCGTTGACACGCCCGACCAGTGAGTACGCCCTGGGCGCGTACGGGGCGGCGGCGGGGGTGGCGACGGGGATCGTCGGTCTCGGCGCGCTCGCGCTCGCCTGGGCGGTGCGGGCGCAGACGCGACCGGCGGCGATCGTGCTGGCGCTGTTCGGCGCGGCGAAGGTGGCGCAGGCGTTCTTCCCGATCGACCCTCCCGGCGTGGAGACGGCGGCCGGGTTGACCCACAACGTCCTCGGCAACGTCGCGTTCTTCGCGCTGCCCCTGGCCGCGGTCCTCGCCGTCCGGGCGCTCGCGCCGCGATGGCGGTGGGCGCCGCTCGCCGCGGCAGGACTCGTCGTCGCGGTCGTGGCGGTCCTCGCGGCCGACCTGCACGGGGCGTTCGGCGTGGCGCAGCGGATCTACCTCGTCGGGTGTTCGCTGTGGATGCTCGCGGTGGCTGCCGTGGGCATCGCGAACCTGCCCTACCGCAGCCGGAGCACGTCGTGAGCGGGGGCGTGCGGCGGGCGACCAGGGCCCGCGACGCCGACCGGTCGGCGACCTGCGCGATCCTCGACAGCGCACTCGTCGACGGGCAGCTCGACACGGTCGAGCACCGCGAACGCATCGCGGCGGCGATGACGGCGACCACGCTCGCCGAGCTCGCAGCCCTCACCACCGACCTGCAGACGCCGACCCGGGCGCCGGTGGTCGCGGCGCGTCCGCCGCGCAGCGGGCCAGGGCCGCGGGTGTACCTGGCGGGTGTCGCGCTCGTGCTGTGCGTGGGTCTCGTCGTGACGATGTGCGGGCTCGCGAGCGCGCGGCCGGAGGTGTCGACGCCGCCCGGTGCCGCGGGTGCCGTGGCGTCCACGGACACGGACCTTTTCTCGGCGGCGGGCTGGCAGGCGATGCTCGCGTGGCTGCGCTTCCAGCACGGTGGGACCGTCGTCGTCGGCGCGACCGTCTACCCGACGTACGCGGTGATCGAGGTCCTCGAGCCCGACGACGCCCGGCACACCCGCCGCGTGCTGTATCCGCCGCGCTCCACCAGGAGCGACATCACGGGCAACCGGAAGCTCGACGGCCCGCTCGTCGACCTGGCCGGCGTCGACGACGGCGCTGTGCGCGCGCTGCTGGCCACCGCCCCGGAGCGGCTGAACGTCAGCAACCCGACGTCGAGATATGTGCTGTTCGGCTTCCCGACCCGGCCCGTCGACCAGATCGGCGTCTACGTCTCCAACGACCACAAGCAGAGCGGCATGCTCACCGCGACGGTCCGCGGCGAGGTGCTGTCGGTCTCCCCCGTCGAGGGCTGAGCAACCGTCGCCGCCGGGCGCGGACACGACGATGCGCGTCCGGGCGGGTGGCCCGGACGCGCATCTCGGGTGGTGCTGGATCAGCTGCTGTAGGACCAGTCGTCGTTCTTGCCGCCGTAGCCGCCGTCCCACTTGTCGTCGCACTTGTCGTACTTGCTGTCGCAGTCGTCGTACTTGTCGTACTTGCTGTCGCAGTCCTCGTACTTCGAGTACTTGTCGTCGCAGTCGTTCCACTTGTCCTTGCCGCCGTAGCCGTCCCACTTGTCGTTGTCCCACTTGTCGTTCTTGCCGCCGCCGTAGCCGCCCCACTTGTCGTTGTCCCACTTGTCGTCGTAGGACTTGGAGGGGCAGGTGCTCTTGAACATCTGGGGGCTCCTTCTCGGTTCGTGGTGTTCCTTCGCTGAGAAGAACTTTGCCCGTTTGCTGCCCGGATGTGGATCGAGTGCACCCCCGGATCCGGAGGGGTGAACCCCCCGCCCGGACGGGGGGTGCGCAATCCGACGCCCCGGGCTCCGCCCCCGGCATAGGCTGCCCGCGTGCAGTACGACCTCGTCGACCTCCGGTTGTTCCTGCACGTCGTCGCTGCGGGCTCGATCACGGCCGGCGCCCGCCGGAGCGCGCTGAGTCTGCCGTCGGCGAGCGCGCGTATCCGCGCGCTGGAGCGGCACGCCGGAGTCGAGCTGCTGGTCAGGGGCCGGCGGGGAGTCCGACCGACACCTGCCGGGACGGTCCTGGCCCGGCACGCGCGCGAGGTGCTGGACCGGACTGCGCGCCTCGACGGGGCGATCGCCTCGTTCGCCCGGCCGCCCGGGGTGCCGCTGTCGCTGCTGGCGGGCAGTTCGGCGATGCACGATCTCGTCCCGCGCGCGGTGACGTCGTTCCTGCTGGCCAACCCCGATCTCGACGTCGACGTCGACGAGCGCCGCAGCGTCGTCACCGCCCGGATGCTGCTCGACGGGGAGGCCGACCTCGGTGTCGTCATCGAGCACGCGGCCACGGATGCGGGGCTCGCCGCGGAGCCGCTGTGCGACGACTCGCTCGTCGTGATCTGCCGCGCCGGCGGGGTGCTCACGGGCCGGCGGTCGCTGACCTACGCCGAGGTCGTGGAGCACCCGATGGTCGGGCTCCAGGCGGGGGCACCACTGCAGGTCGCGATGACGCTGGACGTCGGCCCCACCGGCCCCGTGGCGCGGCACCGGACCCGCGCGATGGACCTGCGGACCGTCGTCGCGCTGGTGGCGGCGGGAGCCGGGTCGGCGATAGTGCCGCGCCGGGCGGCGGGCGGGCGCGGCGGGGACCTCGACGTCTGCGAGCTGCGCGAGCCGTGGGCGCAGCGACGGTTGACGTTGTGCCGGGGCGCCGCGGTCGACCCGTCGTCGCCGACGGCGGCCGCGGTCGACGAGCTGGCCCGACACGTCCGCGACGCAGCCTCTCGGTCGGACAGAGGCTGACGCTGCACATTGCGCATTGTGGGGCGGGCACCGGATCGCGGACGCTGGCAGCGTGGAACAGACCAGCCCCGATGCCGACGTCGTGGAGCGCGCCCTTGCCAAGGCACGGCGCGTCGTCGTCCCGGTGCTGGCGGTGCTGCTCGTCGTCGCCGCGATCACGGCCGGCGCGCTCCACCAGAACGACGTGGCCGCGCGGTACGGCCTCCGCGTCGAGGTCGCGACGATCGTCGCCACCGCGCCGGCGACCGGGACCGCCACGGTGACCTGGGCCGGGGCCGACGGCGTGGTCGGGCTGGGGACGGTGCCGTCGACCGGCGACCTGCAGGTGGGGTCGTCGACGCACGTCGTGCTCGACCCGGGCGGGCGGCTCACGACGGCCGCGGTTCCGGCGGAGGCCCGGACCGCCGGGGTCGTCCGCTCGGCGGAGCTCCTGGCCGGCGGCGGCGCACTCCTGCTCCTGCTGTTCGCCGGCCTCCGCCACGCCGGCCGGGTCCGCGCTGCGCGGCGGGTCGACGACGAGTGGCGCGCCGCCGAACTGCGCTGGCGCACGGGGGCCGCCCCCGCGGAGGACGGTCAGTAGCTCGTGTCCCGGTACTGCCACGTCAGTACGGCGGCGGTCACCGCCTCACGCCGCGGACGTGCCCGCCCGGGCGGCCGACGCGCGGGTCCGCTCACCCCCGCCCGGGTCGGCGCGCCACCTCCGCGGACCCGGCCGCCTTGAGCCGGGCCTGTTCGCGGTCGGCCTTCAGGCGGGCCTCCTCGCGCTGTGCCTCGGCCCGGATGATGCGCTCGCGGCGCAACCACTCCGGCACCTCCTCCTTCAACGCCGCGATCTGGGCGGTCGTGAGCGGCTCGGTGATCTCGGCGCGGGCCAGTCCGGAGATCGACACACCCAGCCGGTCGGCGACGACAGGTCGCGGATGCGGGCCGTTGGCCCGCAGCTCACGCAGCCACTCCGGCGGATCGGCCTGCAGCGCGTCGAGCTCCTCGCGCGAGACCATCCCGTCGCGGAACTCGGCGGGCGCCGCCTCGAGATGGATGCCGAGCTTCTTCGCCGCCGTCGCGGGCTTCATCGTCTGGACCGACCTCTGGCGTGCCATACGCCCAGGATATCGGGGTCGTGGGGCCGGATAACCTGGGCCGGTGAGTGCCCCCGCCTCCTTCCGGCTCGGCTACGTCCCCGGTGTCACCCCGGGCAAGTGGGCGCGGATCTGGGCCGACCGCCGGCCGCACGTGCCCCTGGAGCTGGTCGCGGCGACCACGGCCGAGGCGGTCGACCGGATCCGGGCCGGCGGGCTCGACGCCGGCCTCGTCCGGCTGCCGATCGACCGGTCCGGGCTGCACGCGATCCCGCTCTACACCGAGACCACCGTCGTCGTCGTTCCCAAGGACCACCTGCTCACCGCGGCCGAGGAGACCACTGCCGCGGACCTGGCCGCCGAGGCCGTGCTCCGGCCGCAGGACGACACCCTCGACTGGCCCGACGGGCCGCCGGGCCGGGCCGCCGCGTACGAGCCCCCCACGACCGCCGACGCCGTCGAGCTCGTCGCCGCGGGCGTCGGCGTCCTGGTCGTGCCCCAGTCGCTCGCCCGCCTGCACCACCGCCGGGACCTCACCTACCGGCCGCTCGTCGACGCGCCCGGGTCCCGCGTCGCCCTCACCTGGCCGGACGCGGAGAACACGGAGCTGATGGAGGAGTTCATCGGGATCGTCCGCGGGCGCACGGTCAACAGCACCCGCACCCCGGCGGCGAAGGCCGACCCGGCCGGGCGCGACGGCCGCCCCTCGAAGAAGCCCGCCGCCCGCCGCACCCCGCCCCGCCGCGGCACCCGCCGCCGCTGAACCCACGCCGACCCCGGCACCCCCCGCGGCGGCGGCCCGCGCCTGCGCCCCCGCGGCGGTGAGGGCGCGCGGACTCGTCAGCGCAGTTCCACAGTGAACAGCGACAGCAGGTGTCAGAACCCGGCGGCCCTCGTACTCGGTGAACCGGAGTCCGGGCGGTCTCCCGGGATCGACGTCTCCCTCTCGCTCATACGAGAAGGACGAAGGGCTGCTCCAGCGTCTCGACGAACTTCTGCATCCACTGCCCGGCGATCGCTCCGTCGACGGCGCGGTGGTCGACGGAGAGCACCACCCGAAGCACGGTGGCCGAGCGGACCGAACCGTCCTCGCCGACGATCGGTTGCTTGCGCCCGGCACCGACCGCCAGGATGGCCGACTGCGGAGGGTTGATGATCGCGACGAACTCCTCGACCCCGTAGGGGCCGAGGTTGCTGATCGTCATCGTTCCGCCCTCGAGCTCGGCCTGGCCGAGCCGGCCCGCGTTCGCGCGGGTCACGAGGTCCTTGGCCTGCGCCGAGAGCGTGCTGATCGAGGCGGAGTCCACACCCCGCAGCACCGGGGTGACGAGCCCTCGGTCCGACGCGATCGCGACGCCGATGTCGACGCTGTGGTACTGCAGCAGGGCGTCGTCCGACCAGACCACGTTCATGTCCGGAACAGCTCGATGGGCCCGGGCCGCAGCCTTGAGGAGCAGGTCGTTCACCGAGACGCGGGTCGGCGCCACCTGGTTGAGCGAGGCGCGCAGCTCGAGGAGCGCGTCGATCCGGGCGGTGCCGCGAAGGTAGAAGTGCGGAATCTGCTCTTTGCTCGCAGTCAGCCGTCGGGCGATCGCGCGACGCATCCGCGTGTGTTCCACCCTGGTGACGGTCGCGGGACCGAGCTCGGGCGCCGGTTCGGCCACTCGTGTCGGCTTCGCGGCGGGCTCGGGCGCGGGCGATGCCGCCAGCAGCTTCTCGACGTCGCGGCGCACGATACGGCCGTGGGGTCCGCTGCCTGCGACCTCGGTGAGGTCGAGGCCGTTGTCTGCGGCCAGCTTGCGCACCAGCGGGCTCATGAAGACCCGCCGGGGGGCGCTCGGCGCCTCCGTGTGCGGACGCGCATCGGGACGCGGCCCCACCTCCGGCGCCCCGCTCGCTGCAGAGGGCAACGGCGTGGGCAACAGCGCGACGCCGAGTTCGGCAAGGACGCCGGCGATGTCGTCGATGTCCTCGTCGGGCTCGGCAAGGACCGCGAGGGGCGTCCCCACCGACACGGTCGCACCGTCGGCCACCAGTGAACGAACGAGCTTGGCGTCGGAGTCGGCCTCCAGGTCGACCGCGGCCTTCTCGGTCTCGATCACGGCGATCGTGTCGCCGGCAGCGAACGGTGTGTTCTCGCCGACCAGCCAGTGCGAGAGCACGGCCTCGGTCGTGCCTGCGGCCACTTCGGGCATGGTGAGCAGCGTTGCCATGATGTCCTTCCCGGGAGTCAGGCGCCGCGGCGGTAGTGGGCGAGGGCTGCGGCGACCTCTGCGACACCTGCGATGGCAGCGCGCTCGAGGACCTTCGAGATGCTGGGCGAGGCTTCGCCGCCATGGACCCGCATGACCGGAGAGTCGAGCCAGTCGAACAGCCGACGCTGGATCTCGTCGGCGAGCCACGACCCGTACGACGTCCCGATCGCGCCCTGCTCGACGATCAGCACGTTGTTGGTCCGCCGCACACTGGCCTCGATCGTCTCCCAGTCCAGACTCGCCCGGTCGAGCCAGCGCAGGTCGATCACATCAGCCGACACGCCGGTCTCGTCGACGGCGTCCAACACCTGCCGCACCATGCCGAGATAGCTGAGGACTGTGACGTCGTCGCCGGTTCGGCGCACCGCTGCGCGGCCGATCTCGATGCAGTAGTCGTGGTCGTCGACGGGGATCCGACCCGGGATCGGGTACAACTCGACGTGCTCGATGACGACGACCGGATCCTCGCACCGCAGGGCCGTGTTCATCAGTCCGATGTAGTCGAACGGGGTGGACGGAGCGACCACGCGGAGGCCGGGTGCCGTGGCGAGGATGCCGGCCGGGTCCATCGAGTGTTGTGAGCCGTACCCGGTGCCGGTCGCGACCTTGGTGCGCAGCACGAACGGCACGGCGGCGTCGCCGCCGAACATGTGCCGGACCTTGGCGACCTGATTGAAGAGCTGGTCGGCCGCGACCCACATGAAGTCCGCGTACATGAGCTCGACGATGGGGCGGTACCGGCCGTCGATGGCGACGCCGCCTGCCAGACCTACGAAGGCGTTCTCGCTGATCGGGGTGCCCAGCACCCGGTCCGGAGCGACGTCGAGGGCGTCCCGGGTGGCGCCGTTGGTCCCGCCCCGCAGCCGATGGACGTCCTCCCCCATGACCACGACCCGCGCATCCTCGGCCATGCGGCGGCCGATCACGCCGCTCACTCCCTTGATGAAGGTCGTGTCGGCCACCGCACCGCGGTAGGTGTCCTCCTCCTCGTAGCGGGCTCCGTCCATCTCGGACAGGTCGCCGCGGACACCGACGTCGACGAACTCCGGGCTGGGCCACTGGTCGGCACGGATCCGCCGCTCGCCGGGCTTGCCGCCACTGACGGGCTCGAGGAGGGAGCCGCAGATCTCGTCGAGCACCTCGACGAACTCCGCGGTGGCCGTGGCGATCTGCGACGTGGTCGCCAGACCGCGTCGGACCACGTGCCGCTGCACATGATCGAGCGGGTCCCGCTCGCGCCAGCTCTGCTCCTCCTCCTTCGTCCGGTAGCCGAACGCGCTGCCCGGGTACGCACCGTTCTGGTGGTGGAACCGATAGAGGTCGGCCTCGACGATGGTGGGACCGTCGCCTGCGCGCATGTGATCGACCGCCTCGGTCATCGCCAGGTGCACCGCGAGGGTGTCCATGCCGTCGACACGCCAGCTGGGGATGTTGAAGGCCAGCCCTCGCGCCGACAGCCGCGGCTCGGCGGTGGCCTCGGAGACGCTGGTCGACACCGCGTACTGGTTGTTCTCGATGAAGAAGCAGACCGGGAGCTTCCACGCCGCGGCGAGGTTCATCGTCTCCAGGACCGATCCGATGTTGACGGCGCCGTCGCCGAAGTAGGTCACCGACACCGCGTCGGTCCCGGCCGCCCGGTTGGACCATGCGAAGCCGGCCGCCTGGGGCACACCACCACCGACGATCGCATTGGTACCCATGGCGCCGGCGGGACTCCACCGGAGGTGCATCGAGCCGCCACGGCCTCGGCCGTAGCCCCTCGCGAGCCCGCAGATCTCGGCGAGCGTGCTCTCCAGCACGGTCCGAACGTCGTCGGTGACCTTGAGCAGTGCACCGTGGGCGGAGCCGGCGACGTGCCCGAAGGCCTTGGCGAGGAACTGGTGGTGTCCACGGTGACTGCCGTTGACCTGGTCGTCGCTGCGCAGCGAGAACACCGATCCCACTGCACCGCCCTCCTGGCCGATGCTGGCGTGTGCGGGTCCGTGGATGAGGCCCTGGCCGGCGAGTTCGAGGACCCGCTCCTCGAACGTGCGGATCCAGATGAGCCAGCTGAGCATCCCGAGCAGCAGGTCGCCCTCCGCGGAGTCCCAATCCTCCGCGGTGGATTCGACGGATCGCCAGGACGAGCCGGGAGAGAGAACACGATGTCTGGGCACAAGGACCCCCTCGGGGTATGGGCGAAAGATGTCGCTGACACAGCAACACGAGCAATAGGATCCTATCGACTCGCGCACGACATTCCTAGCTGCATCGATCTCCGGCCGACCGCCTCGTCTGGCCTACATAGGATACTATCGAACGGCCAATCCAGGAGGAGAGCGACTGTGACCGAATCAGTACCTGCTGCGACGTCCGGTCCCGAGGAGCCCGTCGCGTCGCACTCCGGACTGCCGGGTCTCACCGGGCTCGATCACGTCGGGTTCACCGTCCCGGATCTCGACGAGGCACGGGCGTTCCTCGTCGACGTCCTGGGCTGCGAGTACCTCTACGAGCTCGGTCCGTTCCAGGACCCGGCAGGCACCTGGATGACCGATCACCTGGCCGTCCCCGCCACTGCCGTGATGCGCAACCAGTGGTACCGCTGCGGGGATCGAGCGGTCTTCGAGGTGTTCCACTACGAGACGCCGGACCAGGTTCCGCAGCCGCCGCGCAACAGTGACATCGGGGGTCATCACGTGGCGCTCTACGTGCACGACATGGCTGCCGCGGTGGCGCACCTGCACCGACACGACGTGGAGGTGCTGGGCGCGCCGACCGTCAGTACCGGTCCGCATCTCGGACAGCGGTGGGTCTACTTCCGGGCGCCGTGGGGGATGCAGTTCGAACTGGTGTCCTACCCCTCGGGCAAGGCGTGGTTCCTCGACCGGGGCGCCGGCGGTGGGACGGGCGCCGGGCACTGACACGGACCTGGGATAGTGGTCGATGTGGCGTCGAGTGGGGGCCGGCCCGGCAGGACCGGCCGTCAGGTGGCCGACGCCTTGCGCGACGACATCCTCGCAGCTCGGCTTGCGCCCGGCGAGCGCATCGTGCAGGAGGAGGTCGCCGAGCGGTTCGGGGTGAGCCGGATCCCGGTGCGCGAGGGACTGCGCATGCTCGAGGCGGACGGGCTCGTCGTACTCAGGTCCAGCAGCGGAGCGTGGGTCGCCACGATGACGGCGAAGGACTGTGCCATCGCCTACCAGATCCGCGAGCGCCTCGAGCCGATGGTGCTGGCGGAGAGCATGCCCCGGCTCACCGAGGCCCAGCTCGTCAGGCTCGAGGAGCTCCAGCGGGCGATCGAGGCCAACGACGACGTCGAGGAGTTCCTCCGGCTGGACCGGGCCTTCCACTGGACCATGTACGAGGGCAACACCGTCGAGGAGCTGCGTCGCATCGTCGGCCGGTACTGGGATGTCACCCAGCACTACCGTCGTGCCTTCGCCAGGCTCGGCCGCTCCCGGGGCTGGGTGATCGACGCCGAGCACCGGCTGCTGCTGCAGGCCCTGCGCGACGGCGATGTCGTCACCGCACAACACGTGCTCGTGGGCCACATCCAGCGCACCCGGCTCGAGTTGCTGCGCCATCCACAGCTGTTCGATCCCGAGTGACCGCTTCACGCCTGCCAGATCGTCTTGAGGTTGCAGAACTCGCGGATTCCCGCGGCTGAGAGCTCCCGGCCGTACCCGGAGTCCTTGACGCCGCCGAAGGGCAGCTGTGGGTACGAGACCGACATGCCGTTGACGAAGACCGCGCCAACCTCCAGATCCGAGGTGAACCGCCGCTGCTCGTCAGCGTCCTCCGTCCAGACGCTGGAACTGAGCCCGTACGTGGTGCTGTTGGCCAGCACCACCGCGTCGTCGGTGTCGCGCACCCGGTACACCGTGGCGACCGGGCCGAACGCCTCCTCCGAGTGGAGCCGCATCGCGGGGGTGACCCCCTCGAGCACGGTCGGTGGGTAGAACCAGCCCGGTCCGTCCGGCACGACCCCGCCCGTCAGCACCCGGGCGCCCTTGCCGACCGCGTCCTCGACCAACTCGACGAGATCGGTGCGACCGCCCTGCGTCGCGATCGGACCCACGTCGGTCGACGTCTCCATGGGATCACCGACGGTCAGTGCGGCCATCTGCTCGACGAAGGCCGCGACGAACCGGTCGTACACCGCGTCGTGCACCAGGAAGCGCTTCGCCGCGATGCACGACTGGCCGTTGTTCGACGTGCGGGCGAGGGCGCCTACGCGAGCCGCGTGGGCGACGTCGGCGGACGGCATGACGATGAAGGGGTCCGAACCGCCGAGTTCCAGCACCGCCTTCTTCGTATGGCGACCGGCCACCGCAGCGACCGCGCGACCGGCCCCCTCGGATCCCGTGAGTGTGACGGCCTTGACCCGGCGGTCGGCGAGCACGCCCTCCACGTCGCGGGCGCTGATCAGAAGGGTCGAGAAGGATCCTTGCGGGAAGCCACCGCGGGTGAACAGGGTGTCGAGGTAGAGCGCCGCCTGCGGCACGTTGGAGGCGTGCTTGAGCAGCCCCGCGTTGCCGGCCATCAATGCGGGTGCGGCGAACCGGACGACCTGCCACAGCGGGTAGTTCCACGGCATGACGGCGAGGACGACCCCGAGCGGCTCGTAGCGGGCGAGCGCGCGTGACGCACCGACGGCGCCGGGATCCGCGAGCAGCTCGTCGGCGAGGAACCGGTGCGCATGCCGAGCGTAGAAGCGCATGCTCGCCACGCACTTGCGCACCTCGGCCCGGGCCGACTCCAGAGTCTTGCCCATCTCGGTCGTGAGCAATGGAGCGACGAGCTCCAGCTCGCTCTCGAGCAGGTCGGCCGTGGCGCACATCCATGCGGCCCGCTGGGTGAAGCTCGTCCGCCGCAGCCTGTCGACCGCGTCATGGGCGCGAGCGACCCGCTGCTCGGTCTCCTCGGGCGAGTAGGGATCGAACGTCTTCTCCACGAGGCCGGTCGACGGGTTGGTCGTCGAGATGCTCATCTGTCCTCCTGATCGAGTCGGCCCTGGTCAGTACGGGTTGGCGACGACGAGGTCCTCGGCCGGGAAGAGGGTCAGCAGTCGTGTCCCCTCTTCGGTGACCACGACCTCCTCCTCGATGCGCGCCGCCGATCGGCCGTCGGTGGCAGGGCAGTAGGTCTCGAGGGCGAAGACCATGCCCGGCCGCAGCTCGACCGGTTCTTCCATGCTGTTGAGCCGGGAGATGATGGGCCGCTCGTGCAGGCCCAGCCCGAGGCCGTGCCCGAACTGCAGACCGAATGCGGCGAGCTCGTCGGGGAACCCGAAGTCCTGGGCCCGGGGCCACACGGACGCGACCTGGTCGGTCGTCACCCCGGGACCGATCGCCTCGATCGACGCGTCCATCCACTCGCGGGCCCGCGCGTATGCGTCGCGCTGCGCGGACGTCGCGCGCCCTACCGCAAGGGTGCGGTAGTAGCAGGTCCGGTACCCGTTGTAGCTGTGGATGATGTCGAAGAACGCCTGGTCGCCAGGTCGGATGATCCGGTCGGTGAAGTTGTGCGGATGCGGGTTGCACCGCTCCCCCGAAATCGCGTTGATCGCCTCGACCTGGTCCGATCCCATCTCGTAGAGCCGTTTCGCGGCCAACGCGACGATCTCGTTCTCCCGCACCCCGGGGCGCAGCGCCTCGACGATGTCGTGATAGACGCCGTCGACCATTGCTGCGGCCTGCGAGAGCAGCATGAGCTCATCGGGGTTCTTGATGCTGCGCGCATCGAGCATCCGCTGCTGGGCGTCGACCACCTTCAGGCCCTGCCGCTGCATCTCGAACAGGAACGCCGGCTCGACGATGTCCAGGCCCACGGGGGCGTCGGCCAGGCCGGCGTCGGTGAGGATGCCCTTGATCTCGCGTACGGCGGACTCCATGAGACCTGCCGACGGCGCAACCGCACCGCGCAGGCCCAGCATGCCCGGCAGGCACTGCTCGTCGGGCAACCAGTTCGAGTGGATCTGGTGGTGGCGCACGGCCGACCCGAAGTCCCAGAGCCACGGCTGCGGGGTCGAGCGCGTCAGCAGCGCGTACCTGGTCATCTTGTCCCCGAGCGCACCGCCGATCCAGGTCTGGGTCGTGTACCGGATGTTGTAGAAGTCGAAGAGGAGGAACGCGCCGCACTCGCTGGCCTCGAGCGCCTGCCGCGCCCGGCCCAGCCGGTACTCGCGCAGCCGGGGGAAGTCGACCCGCTCCTCGTAGTCGACCCCCATGTGCCCATGGGCCGGCGGGGGCGGCAGCAGCACGGTCACGAGCAGCTCCGGTGGTCGTCGTCGAGGATCAAAAGTCCAGC
The DNA here is from genome assembly GCF_050250275.1 of Pseudonocardia sp. Classification (GTDB taxonomy): domain Bacteria; phylum Actinomycetota; class Actinomycetes; order Mycobacteriales; family Pseudonocardiaceae; genus Pseudonocardia. Next base: position 115,850 of record NZ_JBFWOY010000009.1, on the reverse strand, counting down.
TCCGGATCGACCTGGAGACCTTCGTCGACGGACACGTCCTCGGGCTTCAGCGTCATGCCGGATGCAGCGGCCTGCAGATCCAGGAGGATGGCGAAGTCCTCCTCGGTACGACCGCTGCCCACGCTGGCCTGCACGAGGGCGGCGGTGAGCGCCGCCAGCGGCATCGGCACGTCCAGCGCCCTTGCGGCAGCCAGCCCGAGGTCGAAGTCCTTGCGCAGCAGGACCGGGGTGAACGTCGGCGTGTAGTCGAGGTTGACGAACGCCGGCGTCTTGTACCTGGTGAAGACGGAGCCCATGACGCTGTTGTTGAGGAACTCGAGGAACGCGTTCCGGGACACCCCGCCCTTCTCGGCGAGCACGGTGATCTCGGCCATGCACTGCGTGACCACGCCCAGCATCAGGTTGTGGGCGATCTTCACCAGACGTGCCGTCTCGCCCTCACCGACGTACGTCGCGCCCGAGCCGATCGTCTCCAGCAGCGGACGAACCCGGTCGAACAGCTCCTCAGGACCGGAGGCGACGAGCGTGAGCCCACCCGATCGCACCACCCGGGCATTGCCGCTCACCGGACACGCGAGGAACGGCACGCCCAGGTCGTTGCAGCGGCGGCGAACCTCCGCGGACTCGGCCGTCGCGATCGTCGAGCAGTCGACGAGTGACGCCGGGAGCGAGGACGGATCGGCGAGCAGGCCGCCATCGCCGAACAGCACCCGGTCGAGGTCCGGTGCCGTCGACACCATCGTGAAGACGACGTCGTTGTCCCGCAGCTCCGCGATCGACCCCGCCACCGATGCGCCGAACGCGAGGAGCGGCTCCGCCTTGGCGGTCGTCCGGTTCCACGCGGTCAGTTCCACCCCCGCCCGTGCGAGGTTCGCCGCCATCGCGACGCCCATCCGACCGGTTCCGATCCAGCCCACACGCTGAGCCATGCCGTACCTCCGACTGCACTAGTTTTGCTTCACGATCCTGATGGGGGCTGTGACTTCTCGTCCCCGAGCGGATGAACGCACCGCACGGCATCCGTCCAGGTGGTCCGCGTACGGGCTCGACGAGGCGCCGTGTGGCGGATCGAGCACGTTCGCGGGCCACTCGTGCTGCCCAGGCACGACGGGTGCGGTGATCAACCGTTCTCGGCGGCCGACAGGATCCTGTCCGCGCGCTCTGCCGCGGTGAGACCGACGTTCCCGAACCGGAAGTCGTAGATGATCGACTTCGGAGCGGCCGGGTCTGCGTCGGCGATGTCCAGCCACAACCGGAGCAGGTGACGACGGCGGTCGGCATCGGCGCTGTCCTGGAACTCGCTGCGGCCGTGCCACACTCGGTAATCGTTGAGCCAGAGGAGGTCGCCCGGCTGCAACAGGTACTGGAGCGGTGCTTCCGGTCGCCCGGCCACCTCCTCCATGACGTCGAGGGCCTCGGCCTGCATGGGCGTCAGCGGTGGTGCATTGCCCGTGCGCACCGCGTGCTCGATCATCTGACGGCCGGGGTAGAAGCATCCGAACCGGTCGCCGTCGACCGCGAAGATGGGCTGCTCGACGTAAGCCGCCTCACCCGGACGGGTCTCGCCGAGCCGTCCCACCGGGAAGGGCTCGTAGAGGACGGCGAGCAGGTCGGGGCGTTCCGCCTGCAGGACGGCGTGGACGTACTCGGCGTCGACCAAGGTCGACTCGCCACCGTGGGGCGCCTGGTGCACACACAGCAGGCCGGCCAACGGGGTCAGATCGCAGTGGTACTCCAGGTCCGCGGCCGACTTGTAGCCGCGCTCGAAGGCCTTCTCCCCGGAGCGGACCTCACGGCGGACCTGACCGATCAGATCCAGATCGCCGCTCTGTGTGACCGGCACGCCGAACAGCGAACCGATCATCCAGTACAGCCGTTCGGTCACCTCGAGGTCCAGACCCTGGACCGGAACGCCCCGCAGCACGGCGAACCCGGGCCCCGAAGGGCCGAACAGCGCCGCGCGGCACTGATCGACGAAGGGCCGGCACTCGTCGGCGAGGCCCTCGTCAACCGTGACATCGACGAACGACGCGTCGGCCTGGATCGACGCGGCTGAGGTCAGCGCGCCCTTGAGGTGGTCAGGCAGCTCGACCAGCCAACTCTTGTCAGCACGGATCGACTGCCCGTTCCAGGCACGTCCGACGGTTCCGCTGTGCATGGTGCTCACGCCTTTCCTCCCATGTCGACTGCTCCTGGTTCCGCGTTCGTTCGGGTGGTGATCATTTCCGAGAAGCCGCCGGCCGCTTCGACGCCGAAGTGGGCGTGCGCAGCCGCCAGGGTGGCGTTGTCGGCGTTGTCGGTCGCCTGGGTCCGCTGCATCTGCAGGGCGAGGAAGAGCTCCTGCAGCGGGTCGCCGACCCGAGCGACGCTCGACCCGACGGATCGGAACATCAGCTCGCCCGCCTCGTAGCTCAACCGCACGGCGGTCCAGACCATGTTGGGCAGCCGCTCGTAATCGGCGAGCGAGGGCGGGTCGCCGGCCGCGGCCCGCTCGTTGAGCTCGAGCGACTTGCGGGCTGCGGCGTACACGATGTTCTCGGCCGCATCGACCATGGCGGCCGCCTGTCCCCATGCCCGCTGCGAGTCCGGATGGAGGTACCGCAGAACCTGCGGCGGGTGGATCCGCTTCTTCGTCCGGATGATCTGCTCGAACAGATCGAGACACCCCTTGGCGGCGCCGATCTGCGAGCAGGCGAGGGTCAGCGCGTAGTTGATCCCGTTGTACCCGAAGTACATCGGGTTCTTCGTCCACTGCCAGCCGAGGTCCCCGCCGTCGTAGCTGTCGTGCAACCAGGTGAACGGAGACGTCCGCTCCTGCGGTACGAACACGTCCTCGACCAGGACCGAGTTGGATCCACTGGCGTTCAGCGCCATCAGCTGACCGCCGCCCCAGTCGTCCAGGATCCGGAAGTCCGCACGCGGCAGCAGGACGACGATCCGCGCGAGCTCGCCGTCGGGGCCGGTGGTCATCGCGGTGAGCATGGCGTGGGTCGAGTAGGGCACGCCGGACGAGTAGGCCCAGGTCCCCGACACGCGGTACCCGCCGGGCACGGCGACGGCCTTGCCTCTCGGCGCGGCCGAGTGCGGCGCGATGAAGCGACCGTGCTGCTCGAAGACTTCGGCGACCACGGACTCGGAGAAGTGTGCGATGAACGGCACCATGTGCCCGGTCCCGAGAGCCAGGCACCACCCTGCTCCCGGGTCTGCGCGGCACACCTCGACCATGACCTTGGCCCACGTCTCGAGGGACAGTTCGAGACCGAGGTACTTCCTCGGCTGCAGGATCCGGTAGAAGTCGGCTTCGATGAAGGCTTCGTGCACGGCCGGCGTGTAGGTACCCAGATCGGACGCCTCGTGCCGGGATTCCCGGAGCATCGCAGCAAGCGTCCGGGCACGCTGGATCAGCTGATCCTCGCCGGTCAGAGCCCCCATGTCGGTCGGGACTGTCGTTGTACTCACCATACCGCCTTCTCTCGACGTGCCGGATGGCTCGAGATCTTCCAGATCGGGTCGAGCAGCTCGACCCCGGTCGACTATCTCGTCCGCGGCCGGTCCACCGGACGCGGACGCTCCGCGACGTGCTTCGCCGCGTCCGCGAAACAACGTGCGACCGATCGCATCAGCAACGGCGCCGGGCCGTCACCCGCCGCAGACCCCGCCGGTCGTTGACGGTCAGGTACCGCACCTGTGCGTGGTCCCGGATCATCACCGTCCCGGGCCGCCGGTGCAGCCGACTGAGGACTCCGGGCGCCGACGCGCTGAAAGGCGCCTCGGAGGCCGGGGCTCCGGCGCCGGGTGCACCTCCCGAAGCGAGCGGTGACGGTCGAGGGACAGCGGGTCGAATCCGCCGGAACGGCGGACGCCACCGGGCGGAGGACCCCTTCAGTTCTTCACTCCTTGTCCTCATCGGTGTCGCGACGAGACGTGACGGACAGGCCCGGCCGAGCCACTCGGCGCGCACGATCGGCTGACGAGCATCGAGACCCACATCGTGCGCCGGGCCTCGCACCGACTGGCACCTCCCTTTGGACCACCCGCGCGACATGCAGGCGTATGCGATCGGTCGCAGAACCGTATACCGGCCTCTCGATCACCGTCAAGCCTCCCAGCAGCTCGCCCTGCCAGGCTCCGACCACGGCCCACGGGATCGGCGGCGTCGACGCCGCAGTGCCCAGGACGGTGCGGGCGGACAGTGGTCGAAGGCCGGGGGCATGCGACCGACACCGGGACGAGCAGCGGCCTGCGCAGGCCCGAGACCGTCAGGCGGGCCCGCATCGCCTCCCGCCGGCTCGGTGGCCGCTCGACCTCCATCGCTCGCGTTGCGGACGAACTCGCTCGAGCTCGGTCGGCGTTCTCGTTCCGGACCTCGACAACCCGCAGATCTCCCCTCGTCCGCGGGATCGAGAACGTGCGACTCCCCCACAGCCACCCGTTCCGGTCGGCCACACCGACGATGATCAGGAGCGCACACGAGCCCAGTGCGGGAGCACGTCGTCGCCGCGTGCGGAACGGGGTGATCGTCGCGACCGGACGCCTGCACGACGAGGTGCGGGTCGAAGCGCAGCGGCGTGGCGCCCCGAGGGTGCCGGTCACCCGCACGGCCGGCCCGAACGCCGTTCCCATGGTCCCGGGCGGCGACCGCAACGGCGTGGCAGTCGGCGTCGGCCACCTGGTCGGACACCGCCGGATCGTCCACCTCGCGGGCCCGGGGACGCGTCCCCCGCGATGGTGCGGCGAGCAGCCGGCCGCACGAGGACCTCGGTGACGCGCAGCGCGGTCGCCGGTGGCCATCCTGTCCTGAGGATCAGGCGCAACCGTCCGCGACGGCCGTCGCAGCCGCCCCCCGGCAGCTACGCACGTCAGGCGCAGCGACGCCCGGGCCGGGCCGGAACCATCCGGCCCGCCGGAACCGTCTCGTGTCCGACACGAGGCCGTTGCGCCGTCGCAACACGATCGTGGTCATGGCAACCGTCGGTCGGACCAGGGAGTACGGAGAGACCCCCGTCCTCTTGACGGGTAGACGCTCCTCTGGGCATGATCCTGCGACCGATCGCACGCGCAGTCGCACTTCAGCCTCGGGAGAGCCGGGTCGTCGTGCCGAGTCGACCATGCGGGCCCCGTCATCGCAGCACGTGACCGAGGGCTCCCGGAGGAGGACGACATGCAGACGAGCACCGTCGTGGCGCGGCGTGCCCAGGCCGAGGACCGCCCGTCGACCGGCCACCACGGGAGCGCAGGGCAGATGTCCTCGGGGAGGCCGGGTTGAACGACACAGGGCGATCCGCCGCCGACACGGCGATGGACGACGGAGAGCAGTGGGTCATCCGCCGCGCGTCCGTGTTCTCCGGCGCCGCCGCGATGCCGGGCCTGCACGACGTGTGGATCTCGGGTGAGCGGATCGTCGCCGTGACCCCCACCGACGCATCCGCCCGGGCGGACCTCCCGTCCCTGGACGCGCGTGGCAGGCGGCTCTCGGCCGGGTTCACCGACGCGCACGCGCACCTTGATCGCGAGGGTCTGCGTGCAAGGTTGACCCCGCTCGGCGCGCCGCGGTCGCGGCAGGAACTTCTCGATCGGATCGCGGAGGCCGTCGCCCGGGCACTCCCCGGCGAGTGGATCGTCACCGAGCCCCTGGGAACCCCGCCCGACTACCCCGACGCGGTACCGCCGGGAAGCGACATCCTGCCCACCTTGCGGGAACTGGACGCCGTGAGCCCGGAGAACCCTGTGTACATCCGCCCGATCTGGGGCTACTGGAACCCCGGGGTGCCGCTCGTCTCGGTCGCGAACTCGCTCGCGCTGGCACTGTGCGGGGTCGACGTCGAGACCCCGGCGCCGAGTCCGCGCGTCACCATCGATCGTGACGAGAGCGGGTTGACCGGCGTCTTCGTCGAGCGAACTGCCCAGCCGATCGTCGAGCACGCACTTCTCCCCGCCCTGCCAGGGTTCGACGTCGTCGACCGGATGGCCGGGGTGCGTGAGGGCATACGCGTCTACAACCGTCACGGCACGACCTCCGTGTTCGAGGGCCACGGTCTCGCGGCACCGTCGGTGAGCGCCTACGGTCTGGTCGCGGGCGAGCGAGCCGCCTCGATGAAGGCGACGATCATGCTCAGCGCGGACTGGCGTTCGGAGTCGTTCGAACGTGTGGGCGACGTCGTGTCGGAGTGGCAGAGGTGGGCGGCGTCCCGGTCGCGGCGTATCGGCGTGCCCGGCATCTACGTCGAACCCGTGTCCGACGGCGACCACGCACCACGGAGGGCGCGGCATCCGCAGACGGGGTGGGCGGGGTTCACCGCGGCGTCGGTGCAGGACCGCGACGCGCTGCAGGCGCTGCTCGACGAGGCCGCACGCGCACGGATCCGGGTGTCGACCATCTTTCCCGGCATCGCCGAGATGATGGAGAGCACGGCGCGACGTGTCGGGGACATCCGCGATCTGCGCTGGGTCGTGAGCCACCAGCAGGTGTTCACCGAGGCCGACCTCGAACGAATCGCTCGACTGGGGATCGTCGTGACGACGATCGCCGGTCACCAGATCCACCGAACCGGAGAGCACGCCGCGCGGGTGCGGGATCCACACGCCCGGGTGGTGCCGCTTCGCAGCATGCTCGATCGCGGCATCCCTTTCGCGCTCGGTTCCGACAACCGCCCGCCCAGCCTGTTCGACAGCATGCAGCACGTGGTCCTCCGCAGAGGGCGTGGCGGCACGGTGGTCGACCCCGATCAGGCGCTCACCCCGTCCGAGGCGTTGTCGGCGATGACGCAGGGCGGCGCGTTCCTCGTCCAGGCCGAACACGACCGCGGAGAGGTGCGCGCGGGCATGCGGGCCGATCTCGTCATCTTCCGCGACGACCCGCTGACCGTCGCGCCCGCCGAGCTGTCGTCCGTCGAGACGGACGCAGTGATCGTCGACGGGTCGCTCGTGATCGGCGACGGGGAACGCCGACCCGGCTCCCGGCCGGAGCGCTTCGGGCTCCTCACGCAGGTACGACGCGGGACTCCCCGGGGCACCTAGGCCCTGGCTCCAACGCTGACAGCGCTCGTTCCGAAGGCGCCAGTCACACCTCCATCTCGTCCGAAAGGTCGCCCATGAGCATTCCCACCTCGTCCCCCCCACACTCTGGTGTGCTGCGTCGCGTGCGGACCGCCGCCGCCCTCGCGACGATTTCCGTCCTCGCCCTGGCCGGCTGCGCGGGTCCCACGACAGGCGAGTCATCGCAGGTCGTTGCGCGCATCGTCACGGTCGGCTCGCCGGGCACCAGCTACGGCTTCATCTCCGGCCGACTGGAGGAGACGGTCGCGAGAGCGGGTGCGACAGCCGAGGAGACAGGGTACTTCCCGGCGACCGAGCCGGCGTTGGAGGCGTTGAACGCCCGAGCCGCGGACTTCGCCGAGGTCACCACCTCCGGCGCGCTCAGCGGCCTCGCCGGAGCCGGCGACTTCCTCTTCCTCGGCGTCAACACGGCGGCGCCGGGGGCGAACACGACGATCGTCGTGCCGAACGACAGTCCGATCCGGTCGTTCGAGGACCTCGCAGGGCACAGCGTCGCTGTGACTCGGGGAGCCGCGGGCGAGTACATCGTCGACATGGCCCTGGCGAACCGGGGGATGGCGACCGACTCGGTGAAGAAGGTCTTCCTCGGCCCGGGAGACGCCGCCGCGGCGTTCACGAACGGTTCCGTCGATGCGTGGGCGGCGTTCTCGACGTTCATCCCCTTCGCCCTGGAGGCAATGAACGCGCGCACGATCGTCGAGCGGGACGAGCTCGACGGCAAGTACGACTACGGCGTTCTCGTGGTCCGGCGTGAGTTCGCCGAACAGCACCCCGACGTCGCCACGGCGGTTCTCGACGGCTACACCGCAGCGAGCGACGAGACCAGGGCCGACCCGACCGCATGGCTGGCGGCGCAGGAGAAGGCGAACGGATTGTCGCCGAGCCAGCTCACGTACCTCAAGGAGAACCTCGGCCGGTACGTGCCGTACTCCGCGGAGACGACCGCCGCTCTCCAGGCCGGCATCGACGACTGGTCCAGGATCGGGACGCTCCAGCGCGAACTCGTCGCATCGGAGATCGTCTTCGGCTACGACCCGGCCAGCGACTGAATGGACGACATGAAACCTCACACGGTCAAGACGTCCGTCGCCGTCAGACCTGCCCCGGCCGCGGAGCCGCAGGCGGTCGCCCCTCGGCGCCGGCGTACCGACAAGACGAAGCGCAACCGACACAGATTCATCCGATGGGTCGGGCCTGTCGGGGTGCTGGCGATCTGGCAGATCCTTTCGGGCACGGGAACCCTCCCCGAGAACATCCTGCCCTCGCCGGTCTCGGTCGTGGCGGTGTGTGCCGACCTGCTCCAGGCCGGCGAGCTGCAGGAACATCTCGTCATCTCATTTCAGCGGGTCACCTTCTCGCTGCTCATCGGGGTGAGTGTGGGAGTCGTGCTCGCCGTGCTCTCCGCCCTGTGGAAGGTGGGCGAGTCGCTCATCGACCCGCTGATGCAGATGGGCCGGACGGTGCCGATCCTGGCGCTCGTGCCGCTGTTCATCCTGTGGTTCGGCATCGGAGAGCCGTCGAAGGTGATCATGATCGTCCTCGGCGTGGTGTTCCCCGTCTACCTCAACACGTACGCGGGCATCCGCAGCGTCGACGCGAAGCTCGTGGAGGTGGGCCGGATCGTGGGTCTCTCCCAGTGGGGCATCGTGCGGAACATCGTGCTCCCGGGGTCGCTGCCCGGGTTCCTCGTCGGACTCCGGTACGCGCTCGGGCTCGCCTGGCTCCTGCTCGTCATCAGCGAGCAGGTCAACGCCCTCGCCGGCGTCGGATACCTCATGAACAACGCGCGGGTCTTCATGCGTACCGATGTGATCGTCCTGGGCATCTTCATCTACGCCGCAGCGGGGTTCTTCTCGGACTGGCTCGTTCGCGTGATCGAGAAGCGGGCACTGGCCTGGAGAGTAGGAGTTCAAGGACGATGACTGCACCGACGAAGCCCGCACCTGTCGCGATCTTGAAGGGCGTCACGCGCCGCTTCGGCGATCGTGCCGTCGTGAACAACGTCGACCTCGAGATCTACCGCAACGAGACCGTCGCACTGCTCGGACATTCCGGTACCGGCAAGAGCACGCTCCTGCGGGCGCTCGTCGGGCTCGACGACGAGGCCGAGGGTGAGATCATCGTGCCCCGGCGGGTGGCGGTGGGATTCCAGGAGCCGCGCCTGCTCCCGTGGAAGAGTGTGTGGCGGAACGTCGCGCTCGGCCTGCCTGCCCCCGCAGCGCAGGCGAGAGCCGCAGCACTGGCGACGCTCGACGAGGTGGGACTGGCGGCGAAGGCCGACGTCTGGCCGAAGACGCTCTCGGGAGGCGAAGCGCAGCGCGCCTCGCTCGCACGGGCACTCGCGCGTGATCCCGAGCTCCTCGTGCTCGACGAGCCGTTCGGCTCCCTGGATGCGCTCACGAAGCTCAAGATGCACGGTCTGCTGCTCGAACTGTGCAGGCGACACGAACCCGGCGTCCTTCTGGTGACCCACGACGTCGAGGAGGCGATCGTCCTCGCCGACCGGATCCTGGTCATGGACGACGGGTCGTTCGTCACCGACATCCGCATCGATCTGCCGCACCCGCGGGTGCGCGCCGGCGATGAGTTCGCGGCTCTGCGTGCGCGCCTGCTCGCGGATCTCGGCGTGCACGACGAGGCATGACAGAGGTGGAGAAGATGAAGGTCATCATCGCTGGTGGAGGCATCGGCGGCGTGTGCGCTGCGCACGCGCTGATCGCCCGAGGCATCGATGTCACGGTGTACGAGAAGGCAGGTGACAGCCGTGAGGTCGGTGCCGCCTTGATGCTGACGCCGAACTCGACCCGTCTGCTCGCGCACATCGGTCTGCTCGAACGGTTGCGGTCGATCGGTGTCCAGACCCGCGCCGCGGTCCGACGCAGCGCGCTCGACATGTCGCTCAAGTACGGGATGACTCTGGGCGTGGAGGCGGAGGAGCTGTTCGGAGCGCCGCTGCTGCACCTGCACCGCGGCGAGCTGCTGGGGACGCTCTCCGACGCTCTGCCTCCAGGCGTGCTCCACCTCAACCGCCGGGTGGTCGGGTTCGGGCAGGATGCAGAGGGCGTCCGACTGGAACTCGAGGGCGGCGAGACGGTCGTCGCAGATCTGCTCGTCGCGGCCGACGGCAGCCAGTCCCGCATCAGGAGTGCACTCTTCGCCCCCGCGGAGCGGGTGTTCCGCAAGGGCTGGTCGCATCGTGCGCTGATCCCGCGGGACTCCAGTCCGCTGGCGCGCGAGTTCGCGGACGCGGCCACTCTCACGTTCTTCGGCGACGCGCAGGCCGTCGGGTTCATCTCGTTCGCCGGACCGCACTTCCTCAACACGATCGTGGGCACGCCGGGTTGGGACCTCGACCTGCCGGACGGACGCACCAACGTTCCCGTCACCCATGAGGAGGTCATGGGCTTCATCCAGGATTGGGACCCTCGCCTTCAGGACTTGCTGAGCCATGCCGGTCAGTTCGTTCGCTGGCCGATGTACGACACCGAGCCACTCGACACCTGGAGCAGAGGACGGGTCACCCTCCTCGGAGATGCCGCGCACGCGATGCTCCCGACGTACGGCCAGGGCGCGTCGCAGACGATCGAGGACGGATTCGCCCTGGCGCACGCCCTCGCCGTACACGGCGACAGCGTGGGCGACGCGCTGGCGCAGTACGAAGCCGTGCGCATCCCGCGCACGCGAGAGATCCAGATCGGCGCGCGCCGACTGTCGGGAACCGGCCGGCGCACCGACGGCGACCTCGTCATGGCGGCCCAGCCGATGCAGCCTCCGGGCGATGGCCGGTTCGTGAGCGGTGTCGGCCTCGGGCTTCCCCCCGATCCCGCCGCAATCTACCGCTACGACCTGCACGCGGTCCTGAACGGCTCGCAGAGCCCGACATGAGACGTGGCGCCGGCCGGGCGTCGGGTCCGAGCCCTTTGGCCGTGGAGGCGGGTGAGGAGGCGCCTGCACGAGTAGACGCTCACTCGTCGACGTTCGGGGTCCTGCCCCTCGACGATCGCTCGCCGCGACGACGTCGACCGCCCCACACCCTCGCGTTCGACCGAGCCGCCCTATGCGATCGATCGCATCGACGAATCCATGACAACACCGGCCCTGCCGCAGCCACCGACGAGGCCGTCGGCCGCGCGAACCCGACGCTGCCGGGCCTGCCGGGCCCGACCCCGGCCGCCACCCCCGCCCACCGCCGTGTGGGTCCTGCACGGGCCGGCTCGTGCTCGGCCCGTGAAAGGAACCCCCGATGACCGCCGAGACGGTCGCCCGCACTCACCGGCTCGAGGCACGCCCGGACACCGTGTTCTGGGGCAGGCTCCCGTGCGCCGACGACCCACCGATCCTCACCGTGGCCGCTGGTGATCGGATCGTCGTGGACACGGTGAGCCACGAGGGCATCCTCGAGGACCAAGGACGCGACCCGGTCCGCTACTTCAGGGAGTTCGGAGTCCCGCCGGAGTCCGTCCTCACCGACGCCCAGGCCGTCGCCGCAGAGGTACCCCACACCGCTACGGACGGCCCGCACGTGGTGGTCGGTCCGATCGGCGTCGCCGGGGCGGAGATCGGTGACTCGCTCGCGATCCGGATCGAGTCGCTGGCCCGGCGGGCCGACTACGGGATCGTGTCGAACCGGCACCGCAAAGGAGCGCTGCCCGACGTCTTCCCCCTGCACGGTGCGGCGCTGACCAGCGTCTTCGTCACCGTCGAGGAGGAACACGGGGTGATTCCGGTGCGCCGTGAGACCGCCGCACCGCGCGTCCGTTTCCCGCTGGCGCCGTTCCTCGGCACCATCGGCGTCGCGTCCGCCGGGCGCGAGCGCCTGCATTCGACTCCACCGGGTGCACACGGCGGCAACCTCGACATCAGCCTGCTCCGCCCCGGCTGCACGCTCTACCTGCCGGTCCAGGTCCCTGGTGGCAACCTCTACCTCGGCGATCCGCACTACGCCCAGGGCAACGGCGAGGTCGCCCTCACTGCGTTCGAGGCGCCGCTCCAGGCGGAGATCACGGTCGACGTACTGCCCGCGGAGCACGTCCGACTCCTGCTCGGCGACTGCAGCGGTCCGGTCGTGCGCACGCCGGACTTCCTGGTCACGACCGGTCTCGACCCCGATCTCGACATGGCCGTCCGACACAGCGTGCAGAACGCGATCCACGTGCTGGGCGCATCCTTCGGGATGGCCCCGGACCTCGCCTACGCCTACCTCAGCGCCGCCGTGGACTTCGACATCTCGCAGGTGGTCGACATTGTGAAGGGAGTGCACTCCCGCATCCGCCTCGCCGACTTCGCCGACGTCCCTGCACCTCACGGGCTGCGATGGTGAAGCCGCCCTCCCCGACCGAGCCGGAAGCGATGAGGGTCTTGCCGAGCATGCCTACGCCCGACCTCCACAGCACCATCCACGACCGCGACGGGAGGACTGCAGACCCTGGACGACTCCGGTCTGGTCGCTACCGGACCGACGTCCCCAGCGCCGGCGTCGCGCGGTGCGCAGGCGTCAGCCGCTCCGGCGCGATCGGTGGACCCGTTGCCGGCGGTCTGCTCGTCGCCGTGGGCCCCGGACTGAACTCGATCTCCTCCATGCCGGCGGCCATCGCCGTGTTCGGCGCCCTGCTCGTTCCCTCCGCGGCTTCTCGAACGGCGAAGTTCGCCGCCGCTGCGCCTGCCCTGGACGCGAGGCCGCGGTGACGGCGGAGCAGACGGCTCACCAGGCGGGGACGGACGAGTTCGGCCGGGGTGTGCTCGCGCTCGCCCCGGCTGTCGCCGGATCTCCTCAGGTGCGCACCGTGTTCGGGCGCTACGCGGCGAGCGTCGGTGCGATCTGCGCCCTGATCGACGGGACTCCGGTGGGCCTGGTGGCAACCTCGCTGGCCGTGGGTGCCTCCTACGACCCGCCGATGGTCACCTTCTCCTGCCGCAAGGAGTCGAGGACGTGGCCGGTGCTGCGCTCGGCGCCACGCATCGGGGTCTCCGTGCTCGGCGAGGGACAAGCTGCGGCCTGCGCTCAGATCGCGGGGCCTGCGACCGCCCGGTTCCGCGGCATCGACCTGCACGGGACTGCCGAGGGCGCACTCTTCGTCAGGAACGCGATGACGTGGCTGGACTGCCGGATCGCCGCCGAGGTGGAGGTCGGCGACCACGTCGTCGTCGTGCTGGAACTCGTGGAGGCCGGGCACGACCGGGCGACCAACCCCCTGATCTTCCTCGACGGGGAGTTCCCCACCCTGCGCCGGGCCGCGGCGCCGTGACGCACGGGCCCCAGCCCCACGGCTGTTGCTCGGGCGAACCGCCGGTGCCCTGCACCACCTGCCGAACGCCCCAGACGTGAACACCCAACCCACCAGCCCCGAGGAGATCATCAGCGATGTCCGTCCTGCGCATCGACACCAGCATCCAGGGCCCGCGCTCGGCCAGCAGCGCGCTCGCCGACGTCGCCGAGGCCGAGTGGTCGGCCGTCCGCCCCACGACCACGTTCGTCCGCCGCCACCTGGGCGCCGAGCCGTTGCCCGCAGACGCCTGGGCCGCCGCGATCACCGGCGGGCCGCTCCCTGAGGAGCAGCGCACACCTGCCCAGCGGGACGCCATCGCTCTGGCCCGCACCCTGGCCGACGAGATGCGCCACGCCGACGCCGCGATCCTCGCTCTGCCGCTCTACAACTGGGGCGTCTCCCAGCACGCCAAGACCTGGATCGACCTGACCATCGCCGGCGCGGAGAAGGGCGAGCGACTGCTGGAGGGCAAGCCTGCCATCGTGCTCACCACCCGCGGCGGGGGTTACGGGCCCGGCACCCCTCGTGAGGGCTGGGACCACAACACCGCGTTCCTGCGCCGCATCGTCGCGGACGTCTGGGGCGCCGAGCTCACCCTGATCGAGCGCGAGCTCACCCTGGCTCGCGTCAACCCCGCCATGGAGGCGTTGCTGGAGACCGCCGAGCTGATGAGGAAGGCCGCGCACGAGGCGGCCTCGCACGCCGGCCGTGCCGCGGCATCGTCAGCGCGGTGAGCGGGTGGGATCGTCGTCCAGGGTGCGCCGCGCTGCCGAGCGCCGACCGGGTGCAACCCACCGCGGTTCCCACTGGTGCGCCGGCGCGTGAACGCGCCCGGATCGTCCTGCTGCTGAGCCTCACCTTCGTCACGGGGGTGGTCGACGTGGTGAGCTACGTCGGTCTGGACCACGTGTTCGTCGCCAACATGACGGGCAACGTCGTGCTCCTCGGCGCCGTCGTCACCGCCCAGGGCTCGGTACCGATCGTGTCCGTCGCGGCCGCGTTCGCCGCCTTCGTGCTCGGCGCTGCCGTGGCGGGCAGGGTCAGCAACGGGCGGGAAGGCAGCGGCGCACCCGCGGCGATACTGCTCGGGGCCTCGACGGTGCTCCTGGCTGGTAGCGGCGCACTCCTCGATGTCGCCCCGCTCTCGCCGCTCGTGCCCGCCGTGCCTATGGGAGCGCTTGCGCTCGCGATGGGCCTGCAAGGCGGGTGGGCCCGAGCGCACGCCGCTGCGGACCTGCCCACCGTCGTGGTCACCTCGACGCTCGTCGGCCTCGCCTTCCAGTCCGCGCTGGGCACCGGGGAGCACCAGCGGTGGCGCCGTCGCGCGGCCGCGGTCACGTTGTTGGTGCTCGGCGGACTGGCCGGCGGGCTCCTGCTCCGTGTCGGGCCGGGCCTCGCCCTGGGATTGTGCGCCGGCATCACCGCCGCTGTGGCCGTGGTGTCCTGGCGCGTGGAGCGCTGCACCACGACCAACCCCACCGAACCGCGCATCCGACCGCAACACTCGAACAAATGACTGATATCTGCGCTTGTGTTCGGTCAACCGTTCGTTCTTCTTGCTGATCTTGTTACACTCGATCGCATCCGCCTACCAAGGCGGTTGCCCTCCACGGTCACGACCGCCTCACCAGGCAGCCGCGCACCGGTGGAGCCACTGGTGGAGGAACCGCATGAAACCCGTGCAGCTGCTCGACCCCGAGGGACACCTGCGTGAGGATCCGCAGTGGCCCCTGGACGTCACCCCCGAGCTGGCCCGCGACCTGTACCGGCGGATGCGCATCGCCCGCCGATTCGACGACGAGGCCCTCGCCCTCCAGCGGCAGGGCGAGCTCGGTCTCTGGCTGCAGTCGTTGGGCCAGGAGGCTGCGCAGGTCGGATCGATCACCGCGCTCCGCGCCGACGACCACGTCTTCCCCAGCTATCGGGAACACGCCGCCGCTCTGTGTCGTGGGATCACCCCCGCCGAGCTCCTCGTGCAGTGGCGGGGCAACAGCCACAGCGGATGGGACCCCGCCGACCACCGCTTCCACATCTACACGCTCGTCCTCGCAGCTCAGCTCCCCCACGCGACCGGATATGCGATGGGTGTGCAGCGCGATGGCTCGGACGAGATCGTCGCCGTGTACTTCGGCGACGGATCCAGCAGTCAGGGGGAAGCCAGTGAGGCCCTGAACTGGGCCGCCGTGGCCGAGGTGCCACTGCTGTTCTTCTGCCAGAACAACCAATGGGCGATCTCCACACCGACCGTCGCACAGATGAGAGCTCCGCTGCACCAACGAGCATCGGGGTTCGGACTCGACGCACATCTCGTCGACGGCAACGACGTCTTCGCCGTGCACGCGGTCACCCGTGCTGTCGCCGACCAGATCCGCTCGGGGGCTGGACCCGCCCTGATCGAGGCCGTGACCTACCGGATGGCCGGCCACAGCACCTCGGACGACCCCACCCGGTACCGGACGTCCAGCGAGCTGGACAGCTGGCGGGGCAAGGACCCGATCGCGCGTCTCGAGCTGTTCCTGACCCGCGAAGGCTGGTTCGACGAGGAGTACCGCTCCGAGCTCGACGCCGAATGCGACGTCCTGGCCGTCGAGACGCGTCGCGTCTGCCGTGAACTGCCTCTCGGGGACATCGCATCGCTGTTCGGCACGGTGCTGGCCGAGGAGAGCTCGGCGCTGGCCGAGGAGCGTCGGCGGTACGAGCAGCGGATCGCCTCCTACGTCGACTGACCATCCCCTGGACCCGATCGCCACCGGGTGATCCCCCGAACGACCGGACCTGCCGACGCCACATCGGCGACACCTCACCGGACCCGCCGTCCACCCCCGACGGCACACCTCACGGGAGCGGACATGCCCGTCATCACCCTCTCCAAAGCGATCAACACCGGCCTGCGCCGAGCCCTGGAGGACGACCCGAAGGTCATCGTCATGGGGGAGGACGTCGGCGGGCTCGGCGGCGTCTTCCGCGTCACCGACGGCCTGCAGAAGGACTTCGGCAGCGACCGCGTCATCGACACCCCACTCGCCGAGGCAGGAATCGTCGGCACCGCGATCGGCCTGGCACTGCGTGGTTACCGGCCCGTCTGCGAGATCCAGTTCGACGGGTTCGTCTACCCGGCCTTCTCCCAGATCGTGTCCCAACTGGCCAAGATCCGCGCCCGCAGCAGCGGGAAGCTCGCCGTGCCCGTGGTCATCCGCATACCCGCCGGCGGTGGGATCGGTGCGGTCGAGCACCACAGCGAGTCCAACGAGGCCTACTTCGCCCACACCGCAGGACTGCGGGTCGTGTGCTGTTCGAACCCGCAGGACGGACACTGGATGCTGCGCCAGGCCGTCGCCTGCGAGGACCCCGTCATCTTCTACGAACCCAAGCGCCGCTACTGGTCCAAGGCCGAGGTTGCCGACGCCGCCGACGACGATCGCGTGCTCCCCCTCGACCGCGCCCGGATCGTGCGACCGGGACGGGACCTCACGCTGCTCACCTACGGCGGAATGGTGCAGCCCTGTCTCCAGGCCGCGAACGCCGCCGTCGAGGACGGCCGCGACATAGAGGTGATCGACCTGCGAAGCCTGTCGCCACTGGATCTGGGCACCATCACCCGCTCGGTCGAGAGGACCGGTCGCTGCGTCGTCGCCCACGAGGCACCGACCTTCGCCGGGTTGGGTGCCGAGATCGCGTCTGCCGTGACCCAGAGCTGCTTCTACCACCTCCAGGCCCCGATTCTGCGGGTCGGCGGATTCAACACCCCCTACCCGCCCGCGAAGTTCGAGGACCAGTACCTGCCCGACCTCGACAGCGTCCTGGACGCCGTCGACCGATCCTTCGCCTGGTGAGCACCCCCGACATGAGCGCTCGACAGTTCCGCCTGCCCGACGTCGGTGAAGGTCTGGAGGAGGCCGAGGTCGTCACCTGGCACGTCGCCGTGGGCGACACGGTGACCCACAACCAGGTCCTCGTCGAGATCGAGACCGCCAAGTCCATCGTCGAGCTCCCGTCCCCCTTCGAGGGGACCGTCCTCGCGCTCCTCGTGCCGGAAGGCGAGACCGTCGCCGTCGGGACGCCCATCATCTCGATCG
Source organism: Pseudonocardia sp. (assembly GCF_050250275.1). Taxonomy (GTDB): domain Bacteria; phylum Actinomycetota; class Actinomycetes; order Mycobacteriales; family Pseudonocardiaceae; genus Pseudonocardia. The sequence continues at coordinate 98,452 of NZ_JBFWOY010000009.1, read as the reverse complement.
GCGCCGGGTCCGGCTCGACACCCGTCGACGAGCCGGCCGCCGGCCCACCCACTGACGGGGCGCCGACCTCCGCCCCGAACACGACGGCGGCCGAGGCCGGTTCGACGGCCACCGACGACGAACCGGCTCCATCCGTCCTGGTCGGTTACGGCCCGACCGAGTCCAGCGGAACCCGCCGGCGGCGCAAGGCTCCGGCGTCGACCGGCAACGGTGCCGACCCGAGCGGCGGGGTGGCGCCCAGGACTGCGATCAAGGCGAAGCCTCCGGTCCGCAAGCTCGCCAAGGACCTCGGCATCGACCTCGCCGCCGTCAGCCCGTCCGGACCGGACCACACGGTGACCCGCCAGGACGTCCTGGAACAGGCCGAGAACAGCGCGCCGCCGCAGGTCCCCACGATTCCAGCGGCCCCCACAGCGCAGCCGGACGACGCGCGGTCGACCCGCATCCCGGTCAAGGGGGTCCGCAAGGCCATCGCCACCGCCATGGTGAGCAGCGCGTTCACCGCTCCGCACGTGACCGAGTTCGTCACCGTGGACGTGACCCGCTCGGTGAAGCTGGTGGAGAAGCTCAGAGCCGAGCGAGCCTTCGAGGGCTCACGCGTGACGATGCTCCTGCTCGTCGCCCGAGCCCTCCTCGCCGCCGTCCGTGACTTCCCGGAGATCAACGCCCGCTGGGACGGCGACACCGACGAGATCGTCCTGCAGCACCGGGTCAACCTCGGAATCGCCGCAGCGACTCCGCGCGGGCTGATGGTGCCCAACATCAAGGACGCCGGGTCGTTGACCCTTCCGAGGCTCGCCGAAGCGCTGACCGGCCTCGTCCGCACCGCCCGGGACGGGAAGTCGACCCCGGAGGACATGTCCCGAGGCACGATCACGATCACCAACATCGGTGTGTTCGGCGTCGACGCAGGTACGCCCATCCTGAACCCGGGAGAGGCCGCCATCCTGTGCCTCGGAGCCGTCCGCCGGACGCCCTGGGAGCACAAGGGCGAGGTGGCGCTGCGCTGGACCACCCACCTCTCGCTGTCGTTCGACCACCGGCTGGTGGACGGTGAACTCGGCAGCAAGGTCCTCGCCCGCGTCGGGAGAATCCTGGAGAACCCGAAATGGGAACTGCTGCTGAGCTGACCCGGCTACGAGCCGGTCGCCCGGCCGAGTGGACGGTCGTCACCGTCATCCGACGGTGCCGCGGTCAGCGGGGTCGCCGACGACCACGCCTGCAGGATGATCATCGACTCGCTGTGCTGGAAGTCGGCTACCGACCACACGTCGCCGAGCAGGATCTCGCGCAGGTGCAGCTGATCGCGGACGAGCAAGGTGAGCAGGAGGTCCCATCGCCCGGTCACCAGCTGGACCGAGCGAACCTCGGAGATGCCGCGCAGCGAGTCCACGGTGTCGCGGACCGGCTTGCCCTGGCGCAGCTGGATCGCCACGACCACCTCCAGACCGTAGCCCAGCGCGGCCGGGTCGACCTCCGCGCGGAACCCGCGGATCGCTCCACTCTTCTGCAGCCGGTCCAGCCGCTCGCCCACCGAGCTCGGCGACATCTGGATCGCCCGGGCCAGCGCACGATTCGACAGCCGAGGGTTGTCGAGCAGCAGCTCGAGCATCCTGCGATCCGTCGCGTCGACCTCTCTGCCGTCCCGCTCCATGATCGCCCCGTCTCCCCCGTCACCACGCATGACAGGCACGCACAGTAGCGCCCAGCCACGTGACCGGACCGCCACGAGCTACGTCCGGACACCCCGCCGAATGGACACATGGTGAACCACACCAGCCTGACGAACACGATGGCCGACCGGGACTTCGAACAGGTCGTCGTGTGCCGCGATCCCGCCACCGGACTTGAGTCGGTGATCGCGGTACACGACACCACCCTCGGCCCGGCGCTCGGCGGCATCCGGATGCGCGCCTACCGGGATCTCGACGCCGCCGTCGCCGACGCCCTGGACCTGGCCGAGGCGATGACCTACAAGGCCGCGCTCGCGGGTCTGGACCTCGGCGGCGGCAAGAGCGTGATCAACGCGGACCCCCGCCGTGTCGACCGGGAACGCCTGATCGAGGCCCACGCCCGCTACATCGGCACCTTGGGCGGCCGCTACATCCCCGCGGTGGACATGGGCACCACCGTGCACGACCTCGACATCGTCGGCCGGCACGTGACGCCGGTGTCCGGTCGACGTCGAGATCCGTCCGTCTTCACGGCGCAGGGAGTCGTCGCGGCCATCAGGGCAGCAGTGACGCTGCGGGACGGATCCACGCTCAGCGGTGTCCGCGTCGCCGTGCAGGGTGTCGGACACGTGGGCAGGCAAGTCGTCGCCCTGCTCGCCCAGGAGGGCGTCGAGCCGTACGCAGCCGATGTCGACCCGGCACGGCTCGACGAGGTCTGCCGCGAGTTCGGAGCCACCCCGGTCGACGTCGAGGACATCCTCGCCGCCGACGTCGACGTCATCGCGCCCTGCGCCGCAGGCGGAGTGCTCGACGAACGTGCTCTCGACCGGCTCAAAGCCCGCTACGTCGTCGGTGCCGCGAACAACCTGCTCGCCCACGACGCGATGCCCACCCGGCTCACCGAGCGCGGCATCGTCCACGTCCCCGACTTCGTCGCCAACGCCGGCGGTCTGATCGCCTGCGAGGCGGAGGTCCGCGGCGACGACAGCAGCCTGTCAGCCGACGTGGAAGCCATCGGGCACACCACGAGGGCTGTTCTCGACCGAGCACTGCAGACGGGCGCGGACACCGTGACCGTCGCCATCGACCTCGCCCGGTCCCGGATCGACGCCCGGCGAGGGGCACGACCGTTCTTCCGCGACCGACGACGCGGTTCTGCCATGCCCATCGTGACGACGCCCCCCACGAGGGAGCCCCTCCTCCCCCGCACGCCGCAGGCCGCCGGGGGCCCGCAGTGACCATCCACGGGCTCGGTCGTCCCGGACCCGGCCACCTCGCCGGCTGTGCCGCCGTCGGTCTCACCCGCCGGGGCGGTCTGCTTCTCGGCGGGTGGTCGCGCACGACGGAGTGCCGGCCGCTCCAGGGGGCGACGGCATGACCGAGCAGCACGCCGACCTGGTGATCCTCGGCGGTGGCTCCGGCGGCTACGCCTGCGCGCTCCGCGCCGCCGAACTCGGCAGGTCCGTCGTCCTCATCGAGAAGGACGAGCTCGGTGGCACCTGCCTCCATCGCGGGTGCATCCCGACCAAGGCCCTGCTCCACGTGGCAGAGGTCGCCGACCATGCCCGACACGGCGCCGGCATCGGGGTCCGCTCGGAGCTGACGGGCATCGACATGGCGGCCGTGAACGCCTACAAGGACGCCGTCGTCGGGAGACTCCACAAGGGACTGCAGGGGCTGGTGGCCTCTCGAAAGATCACCCTCGTCGAGGGCAGGGGAACCGTCGTGGGCCCCCGCACGGTCGAGGTCGGCGGCGACCGCCACACCGGCACACACCTCGTCCTGGCCACCGGGTCGTATCCCAAGACCGTCCCCGGCCTCGACGTCGCCGGTCGCGTGATCACCTCCGACCAGGCGCTGAGCCTCGATCGGGTGCCCGACCGGGCGGTGGTGCTCGGCGGCGGGGTCATCGGCGTGGAGTTCGCGTCGGTCTGGGCGTCCTTCGGCACCGAGGTCACCATCGTCGAAGCCCTCCCCCGGCTCGTCCCCAACGAGGACGCCTTCATCTCGACCGCGCTGGAGCGCGCCTTTCGCAAGCGGAGGATCACGGCGCGAACCGGTGCCCGGTTCGCCGGTGTCCGGCAGACCGGGCACGGGGTCACGGTGACGCTGGAGTCCGGTGAGGAACTCGACGCCGACCTGCTCCTGGTCGCCGTCGGCCGCGGCCCCAGCACGACGGGTCACGGCTTCGCGGAGGCCGGCGTGGCCATGGAGCGGGGGTTCGTGACCGTGGACGAACGCCTGCGCACCAGCGTCGAGGGCGTCTACGCCGTGGGCGACATCGTCGCGGGCCTCCAACTCGCCCACCGCGGCTTCGCACACGGGATATTCGTCGCCGAACACATCGCCGGCCTCGATCCGCAGCCTCTGGTCGAGACCGAGATACCCCGGGTGACCTACAGCGACCCCGAGATCGCATCCGTGGGGCTGACCGAGGAGCAGGCGAAGCAGCGCCACGGCGAGGTCCAGACGATCACCTACGATCTCGGCGGCAACGGCAGGTCCCAGATCCTGCAGACGGCCGGAGCGGTCAAACTGGTGAAGGCCGGACCGAAGGGCACCCCGGGACCCGTCGTCGGCGTGCACATGGTCGGCGCTCGAGTCGGAGAACTCGTCGGCGAGGCCCAGCTCATCGTGAACTGGGAGGCACACGCCGATGACGTCGCGCCGCTGATCCACGCCCATCCGACGCAGAACGAGGCGCTCGGCGAGGCGCACCTCGCCCTCGCCGGCAAGCCGCTCCACACCCACGGCTGAGCGCACCCGGGCGGCCGTCGCCCGCCCGGGAGCGAGGGCCTCGGACTGCTACAGGTCGCGCGGGATCAGCCTCACGGTGTCGCGCGTGGTGCGCGAATGCACTCGCGCTCAACCGCCCCTCGTCCGGCAGCGCGTACGCGACGCTCCCACATGCTCCGGCCGCCACCCCGGAAACGACGAACGGCCTGGTCCCAGGGCTCGTGATGAGCCTCTGACCAGGCCGTTCGGCTGTGGGCGATACTGGGATCGAACCAGTGACCTCTTCGGTGTGAACGAAGCGCTCTCCCCCTGAGCTAATCGCCCGCTGCCGTCGCCAACCCTACATCACCCGAAGATCGGGCTCCTCAGCCAGGTCCAGTGTTCCAGCCCGACCCAGCCGGCGACCAGCGCGAACGCGTTCAGCAGCCACAGTGTGCCGACGACGATCGCCGCCGTGGCGAGGACCACCAGGCTCTTGACCGCCCAGTGCTGCCGGCCGAGCCAGTCGGTCCAGGCGTCGTACTTGCCCCGGGCGTACCCGAGGACGCGCTTGGCCCAGGTGAACTCGGTGGAGAGGATCGCGAGGCCGGCGAAGACGATCAGCCAGCCGGGGCCGGGGTACGGGATGGCGATGATCCCGGCGGCGAGGACGGCGGTGCCGACGACGCCGACGCCGATCTTCCAGGCCCGGCGCCAGGTGGGCCGTTCCTCGATCCGCGCTCGGAACGCGGCGAGTCCCGTCGGCTCTTCGCGTTCGTCGGTCTTCTCGCTCAGATCTCCACCTGCCCGGTCGCGACCACTTTCGTAGGGACGGCGGGGAGGTCCCTGCCGGGTTCGAGCGAGATCGCGTACCAGCCGTAGTCCCCCGTCGCCGTGCCCGATCCTATGTCGTGCGGTCCGGTTTGTGTGGATGCGACGTCGAAGGTGCCGAGCGGGCGGGGGTCTCCGTCACCCATCCCCCAGAGGACGTAGGTGTCGTCGGCCGCCGAGTTGGCGGGCAGGCCGACGGTGACGACGGCCCGGGTGGCGCCGTCGACCATGACCGCGGCGACCGGCGACCGGCCGGGTTCGGCGGCGAGCCACGCGTGCCGGACGCCGGGCCGGTCGAACCGGGCGACCATGTCGATGATCGTCTGGGTCTGCTGGATCTGGGCGTCCCGCTGGTTCTGCAGCTGGACGGTGCGGGCGGCGAGTCCGCCGACGCCGGCGGCGACGATCAGGGCGAGGGCGGCCGCGACGAGGGTGCGGGTGCGTCGGCGGGGGGCGCGGTGAGCGGCCGGCGGCCGTGACGGGCCACCGGGGCGCGCGGGTGCGGGACCGCGCCCGGCCGCGGCGGGCGCAGCCGGTGCGGGTGGTGCGGGCGGCGCAGGTGGTGCGGGCGGGGCGGGCGCCGGGTCGACGGATGGTGCGACCTGCGGGGTGCGGGCGGCGGTGTCGAGGATCGCGTCGCGCAGCCGGGGCGGCGGGTCGACCTGGTCGACCGAGCTGCCGAGGCTCGACAGGACGGCTTCGGCGTCGCCGGCTGCGGCGGTGCAGTCGGGGCAGCCGGGCAGGTGCGCGAGGGCTTCGAGCTCCTCGTCGGGCTCGAGGGTGTGCAGGACGAGGCCGACGGCCTGCTCGACGCGCGGGCAGCCCGGCCGGGGCGGACGGGTCACCGCGCACCTCCGGTCAGGTCGCCGGGCACGTCACCGAACACGGGTCCCAGTTTGCCGCGCAGTTTCTGGATGCCGGTGAACATGCGCGACTTGACGGTGCCGAGGGGCACACCGACGAGGGCGGCGACCTCGCGCTGGGTGTAGCCGCCGAAGTAGGCGAGGGCGAGGGCTTCGCGCTGTTCGTCGGGGAGGGCGCCGAGGGCGTCGCGGACCTGCCCGGCGACGACGGCGCCGAGGGCGGCCTGGTCGGCTCCGGGTCCGGCGGGGGCGGATCGGTCGTCGGCGTCGTCGCCCGCGGGCACGGTGCGGCGACGGACGGCGCTCTCGCGCCGGACGGCGTCGACGGACTTGTGGTGGACCAGCGTCATCAGCCATGAGCCGAACGCGCCCCGCAGGGGGTCGAAGCGGGCGGGATCGCGCCAGACGGCGATGAACACCTCCTGCACGACGTCCTCGGCGATCCCCTCGTCGGCGCAGATCCGGCGGGCGAGGGAGTACGCGGCCCGGCCGTAGCGGTCGTAGAGCGCGGCGAGGGCGGTGGAGTCGCCGCCGGTCATGCGGCGGACGAGGACGTCGTCGGCCGGTTCACCCAGGACGCGTGCGGCGTCGTCGCGCGTGCGGCCGCGCCGACCCGACGTGCCGTGCTCGCCGGTCGGGTCGGCCACCAGGGTGTTCCTCACGCTCGTAGTTCGCACCGTCCCCGGTGCGCGGTTCACCCTATGTCGCCGAGTCGTGCACCGCGCGGCGAATCGTGCAGGTCGGGGCGTTGCCGGAGACCCCGGGGCACTCACCCGGGTGGATTTCGCCGATCTTTCGGGCGGACTCGCCGCAGTCGACCCGTCACATCTTCGCGGGACGCTCGTTTTTGTGCATGACGGACCACGCGGGACCCCAGGAAGAGGAGCACGATGCGCGACGTAACCAACATCATCTGCAAGCAGACGGTGTTCGAGCTGATCGCTCCCGACTCGACGGTGTCGGTGAACGTCGAGCTGACCTACTCGTTCAAGGACCCGTTCGCGGTCGAGGCGTCGTTCCGGACGGGCAATGCGCAGCCGGTCGTGTGGGTGTTCGCGCGGGAGCTGCTCGCCGACGGCCTGTCGGAGGCGTCGGGCGACGGTGACGTGACGGTGGCCCCGATCGAGCGGGACCAGGTCGAGCTGGTCCTCACCTCCCCGTCGGGCCATGCGCGGTTCCACGCCTCGGCGTCGGTGCTGTCGGACTTCCTGGAGCACACCTACGCCGCCGTCCCGCCGGGCGCCGAGTACTCGTGGCTCGACTTCGACGCGGCGCTCACCGACCTCCTCGAGAAGACCATGGACTGATTCTGCAGATCAGGGGCCGCACGCAGGTCCTGGAGGGGGGTGCTTGCACCGGCCCTCCAGGCTTGCGCTAATGTTTCCCCATCGCACCGACACGGTGCACATGCGGACGTAGCGCAGCTGGTAGCGCATCACCTTGCCAAGGTGAGGGTCGCGGGTTCGAATCCCGTCGTCCGCTCGGAGGAACCTCGAGTCAACTTCTGGACCTCCAGGTCTCGAACCGCCGGAGCGATCCGGAGGATCGGGCGGAGTGGCCGAGTGGCTTAGGCAAGGGCCTGCAAAGCCCTGTACGCGGGTTCGATTCCCGCCTCCGCCTCGGGCGATTAGCTCAGTGGGAGAGCGCTTCCTTGACACGGAAGAGGTCACAAGTTCAATCCTTGTATCGCCCACAAGGTCAAGGCCCCGTCCGCGCTGCGGACGGGGCCTTGTTCATGTCCGGGTGTCCACGCCCCGCGGGTCGATCGCGATGGCACGACCGGGCGCCGTCACACACCGTCCGCAGCCGGGGACGGACAGCAAACGTGTATGCCGACAGGCCGGTCCGAGGGCCACAATGGACCAATCGGCGCTTATGCGACTCCTCTCGGGGCGGTAGACCGTAGGCGGTGTCCCTCTGCGGGTCGCCTCCGGCGCCGAGGGAGCAGGACATGAGCCGATCGTGGATTCGGTACCTCGGGGCGGTGGGCCTCACGCTCGTGCTGATCGCGGCGGGCGCCGCGCCGGCCGCAGCCACCACGTCGTCGAAGGGTGGCCACGGCGCCGGGAGGTCCCTCGACCGGGCGACGCTGGCGGAGGTACAGCGCATCATCGCCCGGTTCCAGGACACCAACCACACCCCCGGTGTCCTGGTCGGGATCTGGAGTCCGAAGGGGAACTTCGTCAGCGCGACGGGCGTCGCCGACCTGAGGACGGGGGCGCCGCTCACCCCTGACATGCAGTTCAAGATCGCCAGCCAGACGAAGGCCTTCACGGGCAACCTCATCCTGCAGCTCGTCGGAGAGGGGCGTGTCGCGCTCGACGACCGCATCTCGAAGTGGGTGGCCGGGGTGCCAGGCGGTGACCGCATCACGATCCGTCAGCTCCTGACCATGACCAGCGGCCTGAGCACCGGCTTCCTGGTCCAGGAGGCGAACGTGAACAAGCTGGCCACCGGATGCACCGAAGAGGAGGTGCTCGCGGCCGGTGCGGCGGAACCGCCCGTCGCGGCGCCGGGTGAGATGTGGTCCTACAGCAACTACGGCTACGACCTGCTGGGGCGGGTCGTGGAACTGACCACCGGTCTGGACATCAGCACGGCGATCCAGCAGCGCATCGCCGAACCCCTCGGGCTGCACCGCACCTTCCTGCCCAGGTCGGGCAACGGTCTGACCAAGCCCTTCACCCACGGGTACGGGACCGGTGGCGTCCTGTCCGCCGTGGCGCCGGGTGTCGCGTCCGACGACGTCACCGCCCTGCACCAGTCCTGCGTCGGGGCGTCGGGCGGCATGGTCTCCACGCTCTCGGATCTGCAGGTCTGGTCACGGGCCCTGGCGACCGGCGCGCTGCTGGAGCCGAAGGTGTGGCGCGAGGCGACGAAGGACCCGATCCCGTACGTCTTCTCCGACGGCTACAACAGCACCGGTCGCTGGTTCCAGGGGTTGGGCTTCGTCAAGTCCGGCCCGTTCATCGGCAAGGAAGGCAGCTTCCCCGGGTACGAGTCGATCACCATGTACTCGCCGTCCCGACGAACGACGATCCAGGTCGTCGCCACGAAGCAGCCCAACGGCATCACCCCCACGCTGATGTTCCAGGCCCTGGCGATGGCGCTCTACGGTCCGAACCTCGGTTTCGGGCTGACTCCGGAACAGGCTCTCACTCCCAGCTACACGGGCCTGCCGCCGGTCGCGGGGCCCTGAGGGCCGGCGGTCAGGCGGTCAGGCGGTCAGGCGGGTACACCGAACCAGGTGATCAGCTGCGCCGTCAGGTCGTCCTGGTCGTCGCCGACCCACGCGACATGGCCGTCGGGTCGCAGCAGGACCGCGGGCGCGTCGAGCTCGTCGCCGACGTCGTCGATCCGGTCGACCCGGTCGGCCCACCCCACGACCGTCAGCCGACCGGTCCGGTCGAGCAGCATGCCCCGCCCGGCGTGCATGCGCCGGTAGAGCCGGCCCTCCTGCAGCGCGATGTCGCGCAGCCGCCGGCCCAGCAGCGGGTGGCCGTCGCCGAGGTCGTAGCGGACGCCGATCGCGGTGATCTTCTCGACCAGGTACCGGTTGACCTCCTGGAAGTCCATGATCTCTGCGAGGAGGGCACGCGCGGCCCGCGGGCCGGGTTCGTCGGTCATCAGCAGGAGCTGGGCGCGGGTGTTGTCCAGGACGGCCGCGGCGACGGGACGTCGTTCGGTCTCGTAGGTGTCGAGCAGGTTCTCGGGGGCCCAGCCGGCGACGGTGGCCGCCAGCTTCCAGCCGAGGTTGAAGGCGTCCTGGATGCCGAGGTTGAGGCCCTGCCCGCCCATCGGTGGATGGATGTGGGCGGCGTCGCCCGCGAGCAGGACGCGACCGGCCCGGTAGTGCCGCGCCAGTCGGGTGGCGTCGCCGAAGCGGGAGAGCCAGCGCGGTGAGTGCACGCCGAAGTCGGTGCCGGCATAGGCGATGAGCTGGGTGCGGACCTCGTCGAGTGTCGGTGCGGCCCTGCGGTCCTCGGCGACCCCGGCGGCGGGGACGACGACCCGGAAGATGCCGTCGTCGCCCATGGGGCCGAGGCCGAAGCGCAGTTGCCTGGTGCGGACCTCGGCGACGACCGCGGCGATCTCGTCGGCGGGGGCGGTCACCGCCATCTCGCCCAGGAGTGTGTCGACGCGGCTCGGTTCTCCGGGGAAGGCGATCCCGGCGAGGCGGCGGACGGTGCTGCGCCCGCCGTCGCACCCGACGAGCCGGCTCCCCCGGACCGAGGTGCCGTCGGCGAGCCGTGCGGTGACGCCGTCGGTGTCCTGCTCGAGGCCGGTCACCGCGCAGCCGCGGCGCACGTGTGCTCCGGCGGCGACGGCGTGCTCGCCGAGCAGCCGGTCGGTCAGTGGTTGCGGGATTGCCAGTACGAACCCGTGCGCGGTGTCCAGCCCGGGGGGCGGGGGTTTCGCGATGGCGGCGAAGGAGCTTCCGAGAGGGTGCGTCCGGCCGTGGGCGAGGAACCGCTCCAGCAGCCCGCGCTGGTCCATGATCTCGATGCTGCGCACGTGCAGCCCGAGGGACCGGACGTTCGACGGGGGTGCCTCCTCCTTCTCCAGCACGAGCACGGAGACGTCGTGCAGTCGCAGCTCGCCGGCCAGCATCATGCCGGTGGGGCCGCCACCGGCGATGATCACGTCGTACATGTACCGCCCATCGGTCGTCGGGCCGTCGTCCCCTGTTCTCGCAGGTCACGACGCTCGGGTGGGCGATTGTGCGGCACTGTCGGGGTCTTGCGGCAAGCCCCCCGGAGCGCTGTACGTTGAGGTGGGGCGGCGGGGCGTCAGTGCGGGGACGGCACCTCGGACAGCCGCGCGGAGTAGATCGAGTACCCGTCGACGCGGCGCGCCACGGTCGTCGCGATCAGGGTGACGACGGCGGCGGGGACCATGATCTCGAAGCCGCTGTGGGTGAGTTCCAGGACGAGCGCGAGCGCGGCGAGGGGCGCCTGCATGCCGGCGCCGAGCATGGCGGCGGCGCCCATCATCGCGAAGGCCCCGACGGGCGCGCCCGGCCAGAGCAGTGCCCACGCCGAGCCGAGGAAACCGCCGAGGACGGCCCCGGTAGACAGTGTCGGGGTGAGTAGTCCGCCGGCGGCGCCACTGCCGAGGCACAGCGTCGTGACCAGGGGTTTGAGCACCATCAGGATTGCGAACAGGCCGAGCCCGCCGATGCCGAGGAACGCGTCGCGGGCCATGCCCTGGCCGTTGCCGTAGAGCTGGGGCCACAGCAGCCCGAGCGCGGCGAGGACGGCGAACGCCCCGAGTGGGGCGACGAGCTCCCACCTGCCGCGCGGTCGGTGGTGCGACACCCACGCGACGAGCCGGACGAACCCGACCGCGGCCAGCCCGATGACCGGCCCGGCGAGCAGTGCCCAGCCGATCTCGGAGAGGTGGAACGGGTAGCTGGGGATGTCCGGGTAGACGGGGCCGGTCGGCAGGTAGATCCAGCCGACGAGCGTCGCCGTCGCCGACGACGCGAGCGCCGGCAGGATCACGGGCAGCCGGACGGTGCCGCACAGCACCTCGGCGGTGAACAGGGCGCCGGCGAGCGGCACGTTGTAGACCGCGGCGACGCCGGCGCCCGCCCCGCATGCGACGAGCAGCCGGCGCTGCGCCGGGCTCAGCCCGAGAGGGCGGGCGAGGATGCTGCCGCAGACCCCGCCCATGAGCTTGGGGGCGGCTTCCCGCCCCAGCGAGGCCCCGAGTCCGACCACGATCTCCGACAGCACCGACGTCCCGGTGCTGCGTGCGACGGAGAGGGTGCCGTCGCCGCGCCAGATGGCGTCGTCGACCTCGGAGGCCTGACCTGCGGTGGCCCGGCGCAGCACGTACCAGCCGACGCCCGCGATCACGCCGGCGGCGAGCAGCGGCAGGACCCGGTGGAGCGGGTCGGCGGCGGCGACGGCGGCCTCGACGTCGGAGGTGGGTGTCCCGGCGCCGAAGGCGAGTCCCTGCACAGTGAAGAGGACGAGCATCAGCGCCACACCGACGAGGCCCGCGGCGATCCCGGTGAGCACGACGGCACACCAGAACCGGACGGTGAGCGGGACGTCGCCGTCGCCGGTGGCGTTGGGCTGTTCCATCGCGCCTCGGCCGGACGCGATCCGCTTGCGCAGCAACGGTGGCGGTTCGCGTCGTCGCTCGGAGGGCCCTTCGGCCACGGTCGCCTCCCTGGTCGGTCCGACCGCGCTGGTGAATGTCCGGTCATTGTGTCGGATGTGCCGGCGCCGGCGACAGCGACGGACGTCACCCAAATACCCCCTGGTGGTATAAGCGGGACCGGCGTACACCTACCGGGGGTATCGGAGGGAGGTGCTCGGGATGAGCACTCGGGTCAGCTGGGGAACCGCCGCACAGGCGACGCTGCACTGCCTGACCGGCTGTGCGATCGGCGAGGTCCTCGGCATGGTGATCGGCACCGCGCTCGGGCTGCACAACGCCGCGACGATCGTGCTGTCGATCGCGCTCGCGTTCGCCTTCGGCTACGCGCTGACGATGCGCGGGGTGCTGCGCGCGGGCGTCGGGCTGCGACGCGCGCTGAAGATCGCGCTGGCCGCCGACACGGTCTCGATCGCGGTCATGGAGGTCGTCGACAACACCGTGATGGCGACCGTGCCGGGCGCGATGGACGCCGGGCTCACGTCGGGCCTGTTCTGGGGGGCGCTCGCCTCCTCACTCGTCGTCGCGTTCCTGCTGACGACGCCGGTGAACCGGTGGATGATCGGCCGCGGGCTCGGGCACGCGGTGGTGCACGCCCACCACGCGCACTGAGCCCACGCGCACTGAAATCGCACAGGGCAGGCTAACCTCACCGCATGCTTCCGACGAACCGACCGCGCCGGCGTCCCGGATGGGGCGCTGCCGCGGTCGTCCTGGCCGTGGCGCTCGTCGCCGGCGCCTGCTCCGACCGGTCCCAGGACGTCCGTCCCGGGAACACCGACGTCGCGACCGGCGGCACTCAGTTCTCGACCGCCGACGAGGCCACCGCGAAGTTCGGCGCCGACGCCGCGCCCGGCGTCTTCCCGCGGACGGTCACCCACGCGAACGGCACGACCCGGCTCGAGCGCAAGCCCGAGCGGGTCGCCGTCCTCGACAGCGGTGAGCTCGACGACGTCGTCGCGCTGGGGCTCACACCCGTCGTCATGGCCAACCCCAACAACACCGCGCCGTCCTACCTCGCCGACAGGACCGCCGGCGTGCCGACGGCCGGGGACGTCAGCACGCTCGACCTCGAGTCGATCGCGGCCGCGAAGCCCGACCTGATCCTCGGCAGCAAGCTGCGCGCCGACCAGCTCTACGACCGGCTCTCCGCCATCGCTCCCACCGTGCTGAGCATCCGGCCCGGGTTCCCGTGGAAGGAGAACCTGCTGCTCGTCGGCGCCGCCACCGGCGAGGAGGCGAAGGCCGTCGAGCTGCTGAACGGTTACCAGCGCCGCGCCGACGCCCTGCGGGCGACGATCTCCGGCGACCCGCCGACGATCTCGATGGTCCGCTTCATGCCGGGGCGCATCCGGCTCTACGGCAACCTGTCGTTCATCGGGGTCGTCCTGAAGGACGTCGGACTGCCCCGCCCGGCCGCGCAGGCCTTCGACGAGCTGGCCACCGAGATCTCGGCCGAGCGTATCGACCAGGCCGACGGCGACTGGATCTTCTACTCCAGCTACGGCCCGCCCGAGCGGACGGCACAGGCCACGGTGCTCGACAGCGCACTGTGGCAGGGCCTGCCCGGGGTGGCCGCGGGACACGTGCGCCCGGTCGACGACGAGACCTGGTTCCTGGGCCTGGGGCCGATCGGCGCGGGCCGGGTCCTCGACGATCTGGAACGACTCCTCGGTTCCTGACCTCGCCCACGACCGTGTCGTCAGCGCCACCGGATCGCGCTGATGACACGGCCGGTGGCGGTGCCACCGCCGCGACACCGACCGGGCCGGGGACGCCGGCGGCACCGCAGCGCCGGCGCTCCGACCACGGAATGAAAACGATTGTCATCATGTTGAGGACGACGGAAGCCACCGCGGAAGGAGCCCACCATGCGCACCGGAATCCACCCCACCTACGGGCCCGTCGTCTACCAGGACCGGGCGACCGGGGACACGTTCCTCACCCGCTCGACGGAGACCTCGACCGAGACCGTCGAGTGGTCCGACGGCAGCACCTACCCCGTCGTGAAGGTCGACGTGACGTCGTACTCGCACCCCTTGTGGACGGGCACGACCCGCGTGCTCGACGAGGCGGGCGCGGTCGAGAAGTTCCGCCGCCGCTACGGCGACCGGCGCCGCTGACCTGATGTCGACTACCCCTGTGTGCAGCGATCCTCGCAGCTCACAGGGGTTTGTCGTATCGGGCGAGCGGATCGGGCTCCGGTGCCGGGACGGGCAGGACCTGGCGCGGGAGGGTCTCGGTGACGATGCCGCGCTCGGCCCGGAACCGCTGCTCGCGCGGGTAGCCCAGCGACACCTCGACGAACCGGACCCCGTCCTCCCACGTCACGCGCGGCACGTGCAGGTGCCCGTAGACGACCGTGCGGGCCCGGTAGCGGACGTGCCAGTCGGCGGTCCGCGTCGAGCCGCACCACAACGAGAACTCCGGGTGGCGCAGGATGCGCGTCGGCGAGCGGGTCAGCGGCCAGTGGTTGACCAGCACCGTCGGCAGGTGCGGGTCGATCCCGTCGAGACGGCGCTGCGTCGCGGTGATCCGCGCGTCGCTCCACTCCTGCCGCGACGCGTAGGGATCCGGGTACAGCAGGAACTCGTCGGTGCACACCACCCGGGCAGCCTGCGCGGCGGCGATCCCCTCCTCGACGGTCGACGTGCCCGCGGGCAGGAACGAGTAGTCGTAGAGCAGGAACAGCGGGGCGACGACGATCGGGCCGTCGGCACCCGTCCACACCGGGTACGGGTCCTCGGGGGTGACGACGCCGATCCCGCGGCAGCGCTCGACGAGCCGGTCGTAGCGGGCGACACCCTTCGGCGCGCCCTCCTCCTTCGGACGCGTCCACAGCTCGTGGTTGCCCGGCACCCAGATCACCTCTGCGAACCGCTCGCGCAGCGACGCCAGCGTCGACACGGTGTCCTCCACCTGCTCGGCGACGTCGCCGGCGACGATCAGCCAGTCGCCGGGGTGGGTCGGGCGCAGCGCCGCGGCGATCTCGCGGTTCTCGGGGTGGCGGACGTGGAGATCGCTGACGGCGAGCAGTCGGGGGTCGGGCACCCGCACAGTCCTACCCGCCGCGATCCTCGCGGTGTGGGCGGCGTGCGCGGCACCACCCTCTGGACGCACCTAAGTTACCGGCGGTAAGTTGCCCGCAGGCGAGGCGAGGAGGCAGCCATGGCGGCGTCGGGCGGGCCACGACGACTCATCCGGTGGGCGCTGCGACACGGGATGGTGCGCCGCGCGGTCGGCAAGCGGGCCGCCGCGGGCGAGCTCGGTGCCCGGCTCATGCTCGACCCCGCGGTCCTCGCGCAGCCCTACCCCTTCTACGAGGAGGTCCGCGCCCGCGGCCACTTCGTCGACACCGGGCTCGCCGTCACCACCGTCGACCACGCCGTCGTCACGGAGATCCTGCGCAGCAAGGACTTCGGTGTCGGAATGCGACTGCCGGAGAACCTGCCCGGCGCCGTCCGGATCGCCCTCAAGGCCGGTGGCACGTGGCCGCTGGGGCCCGCACAGCCACCCTCGATGCTCTCGTCCGACCCGCCCGACCACACCCGCTACCGCAAGCTCGTGACCCGTGCGTTCAGCGCGAAACAGGTCGCAGCACTGCGCCGGCGCACCGAGGAGGTCGCCGCGGGCCTGCTCGACGACCTCGCCGCCCGCCCCGGCGGCACCGCCGACCTCGTCACCGACTACGCCGCCCTGCTGCCCGCCACGGTGATCGCCGAGATGCTCGGCGCCCCGCCGGCGATGCGCGACCAGTTCCTGCGGTGGGGCGAGGGGGGCGCGCTCTCGCTCGACATGGGGCTCACCTTCGCCGAGTTCCGACGTTCCGAGCGCGACATCGACGCCCTGCACGCCTGGATGCTCGGCCACTTCGACCGCATCCGCGCGAACCCCGGCGAGGACATCCTGTCCGCGCTCGTCGGCGTGCACGACGAGCAGGGCGGGCTGTCCGAGGACGAGCTGTCCAGCATCGCGATGCTGCTGCTCGCCGCCGGGTTCGAGACGACGGTCAACCTCATCGGCAGCGGCGCCGCGCTGCTGCTGGAGCACCCCGACCAGCTGGCACTGCTGCGCGCGGACCCGTCGCGGTGGAACAACGCGATCGACGAGATGCTGCGCATCGACTCACCCGTGCAGCGCACCGGCCGGGTCGCCGACGTCGACGTCGAGGTCGCCGGCACCCGCATCCGCGCCGGGACGGTGGTCATCGTGCAGCTCGGCGGCGCCAACCGCGACCCCGCCGTGTTCGACGACCCGACCCGCTTCGACGTGCTGCGCGCCAACGCGGGCGAGCACATCGCGTTCTCCGGCGGCATCCACTACTGCCTCGGGGCCGCGCTCGCGAAGATGGAGGGCGAGGTCGCGCTGCGGACGCTGTTCGAGCGCTTCCCCGACCTCACCGCGGCCGGGCCCGGGCGCCGCCGCCCGACGCGCACGCTGCGCGGCTACGCGTCGCTGCCGGTCGCGCTGTCGAGGACCACCGTCCCCGCCTGAGGCCCACCCCTCGTCATGATCGGCGGGCGGATGGCAGGCTGCGGTGGTGGACATCACCATCGACCTGGTGCCGACCATCGGCGAGGGCCGCGCGCTGGTCGCCTGGCTGCTCGCCTCGTTCGTGGTGACGTTCGTCGTGACCCGGGTGATCACCCGGATGATCGCGAGCGGACGCGGACCGTTCCGGGACACCACGATCGGTGGCGTCCACATCCACCATCAGGTGTACGGCATCTTCATGATGATCGGCGCCGGCACGTTGATGTTCACCTACCGGCCCGAGGCGCCCTGGGCGGAGGTCCTCGCCGTCGTCTTCGGCGCGGGCGCGTCGCTCACCCTCGACGAGTTCGCGCTCTGGCTGCGCCTCGACGACGTCTACTGGGCCGAGGAGGGCCGCCGGTCGGTCGACGCGGTCATGATGGCCGCCGTCGTCGGCGGACTGCTGCTCATCGGCAGCAACCCGCTCAACGACGCCGACGCCGGCACCGGGGCACCGCTCGTCGCACTCAACATCGCGATCAACCTCGTGTTCGCCGCGCTCGCCATCCTCAAGGGCCGCAACATTCTCGGCCTCCTCGGGGTGTTCATCCCCGTCGTCGCGCTCGTGGCCACGTGCCGGCTCGCCCGGCCGCACTCGTTCTGGGCCCGCCGCCGGTACAAGCCCGGGTCACGCAAGCTCGAACGGTCGTTGCGGCGGTTCCCGCCGGGCCGGCTCAACCGGTGGGACAAGGTCGTCGACTGGCTCGCCCGACCGCCCGCTCCCCCGCGGATCGACCCGGCCGCGCCACCCGTCGTCGAGTTCGGACCGGCCGTCGCGCACGCCGACGCCCCGGACCCCGCCACGCCGGGCACGGTCGACGGTGCCGCCCCGGGTGGCCAGTCGGGCAAGGGTTGACCGCGCACCGGCGTGTCCTCCGGACTTGATGCCCCTATCGGGTCATCATCACGCGAGTGCAGGACGTACCGGTGCGGGTCGGGACACCGGAAGACGAGACGGCCGACGGTGGCCCCGACCGCCCCGTCGCAACCCGCTGCGCACCGCGCCGCATTCCGGTCACGCGCACGTCGACGCCCCGGCCGCTCGCCCCGCCACGGGGACCGGCGTTCCCGTCGCGGCCCGCGCTGACCCGGACCTCCGCCGTCCTCACCGCCCTGCTGTTCGGGATGATCACGTTCGTCAGCGCACCCGACTCGCCCTTCCGGATCGTGGCGCCCCCGGCCCCGCCCGCCGCCGTCGCCCCCGCCCGCCCCGCCGCGGTGCCGCAGGTGATCACCGAGGTCCGGCAGAACGGCACCGCGGGCGCCCGGACCGTCGCGCTGACCTTCGACGACGGGCCGGACCCGACCTGGACACCGAAGGTCCTCGACGTGCTGGCGCGCAACGGTGCCGTCGCCACCTTCTGCATGGTGGGAACCCAGATCGAGCGCCATCCGCAGCTCGTCGCCCAGGTCACGGGCGCCGGGATGCGGCTGTGCTCGCACTCGCGCAGCCACGACGAGTCGCTGGCCACCCGGCCCGAGCCCGCGCTGCTCGCCGAGATCACCGACGTCCGCGACCGCACCGCCGACGACCCACGCGCCGACGTCCGCTACTTCCGCGCGCCCGGCGGTTTCTGGTCACCCGCGATGCTCACCGACGCCGCGACCCACGACCTGCAGCCGCTGGGCTGGTCGGTCGACCCGCGCGACTGGAACCGGCCCGGCGCCGACGCCGTCGTCGCGACCGTGCAGAAGAACATCCACGACGGGGCGATCGTGCTGCTCCACGACGGCGGCGGGAACCGCACCCAGACCGTCGCGGCGCTGGAACGGCTGCTGCCCTGGCTGACCTCGCAGGGCTACACGTTCGTCTTCCCCTGACCCGCCCGCCGGGTCCTGCCACGTCAGCGCGCCGGCAGCCACTCCAGCCACGCCGCGCTCGGGTGCGCGCGGCCCACGACGCGGCCGCTGCGCCGGCCGTCGCGCAGCGAGACGTGCCCGATCACGCCGAACACCCCGCCCGCGCGGTTGTGCGCGACCCAGCCCTCGGGCACCGGCAGCCCCTGGACGGTGGCCTCGGCGTCGGGGCCGAGCGGGACCAGCGGGTCGACCGAGACCCACTCGATCGGCCGCAGCCGGCTCAGCCGCTGCAGCAGCGCGTCGAACCGGGCCAGCTGCGCGGGCGGCAGGAAGACGTGCACATAGGTGTCGAGCAGGCACACCGTCGCCTCCTCAGGCAGCCCGGCGACGGCGTCCTCCAGCACGTCGAGCAGGTCCCCGCGGACCGCGCGAGCCCCCTCCGAACGGGCGATCGCGGCCGCGGCCGCGAACCGGGTCACCGCGCCCGCCTCCGGCGGGACGCAGGCGGCGAGCCAGCCGTAGGTGTCGGGGTCGGCGAGGTCGTGCGGCTCCACATCGACACCGACGCGGGCCAGGATCGGCGGCACCCGCGCCGGGACGTCGGGCGCCACCCCGTGGACCGCGCAGTCGAGCTGCACCGACGCACCCGGATCACCACAGGTCAGCGCCTCTCCCCCGGCCAGCCGGTAGGTGTAGGCGTAGCGGTCCAGGTGCAGGGCCAGGCCCGCACCGGTGCCGAGGTCGACCAGCGCGAGCGGGCGTCGGTCACGGTCGGCGATCGCGTTCAGGACCGGCAGCACGTCGAGGCAACGAGCGACCTCGTTCATCTGGTAGCGGTGGCCCGCGCACAGCGCGGCCAGCGCGTCGCGCTCCTCCCGGACGAACGCCGCGGCGGCCGCGGGGAAGCCGCCGTCGTCGACGGGCTGCGGACCGCCGGGCCGCGGGAAGTAACGGGCGAACGCACTGTCGGGGCGCAACGCCGCCTGCCGCGACAGCGCCGCCACCACCAGCAGCGCAGGCACGCGATCGGGCGGGATCGACGCGGCGAGGGCGCGCAGCACGTCGTCACGCGCGACCGCGGTCAGCGTCGCCGCCGTCAGCCACCAGCTCTCCGGCGCGCCCGGCGGCGACCAGGCCGCCGCCACCGCGAGCGCCTGGTCGGCGACGACCTTCTCCCGCTGCGCCGCATCGGACCCCGCGGCGCCGGATTCCGATGCAGCGGCGGGGGCGTGATCGGCGTCCATCGCGGCAGTGTTCACCTCGAAGGGACGACGCGCCAAGAACCACTTCTCCCCTACCTTGACCGACATGCCCATCGCGCAGCCGCCGTCGGAGACCGGTGGCAACCGGTCGGACGTTTCCGTCAACCCGATCTTCGCCCGCGAACCGGTCGCGATCCCCCGGTTCGCGCTCCCCGACGAGGGGCTCGACCCCGAGATCGCCTACCAGATCGTGCACGACGAGCTGATGCTCGACGGCAACGCCCGGCTCAACCTCGCGACGTTCGTGACCACCTGGGCAGACCCGCACGCCGAGCGGCTGATGACGGAGTCGTTCGACAAGAACGTCATCGACAAGGACGAGTACCCGCGCACCGCCGACCTCGAGGCGCGCTGCGTGCGGATGCTCGCGAAACTCTGGAACGCCCCCGACCCGCAGCACGCCGTCGGCTGCTCGACGACCGGCTCCTCGGAGGCGTGCATGCTCGGCGGGCTGGCGCTCAAGCGGCGCTGGCAGATCGCCCGCCGCGCGGCCGGGAAGCCGACGGACCGGCCCAACATCGTCATGGGTGTCAACGTCCAGATCTGCTGGGACAAGTTCGCGAACTTCTTCGAGGTCGAGCCCCGGCTGGTGCCGATGAAGGGCGACCGGCTGCACCTGGGCGCCGCCGAGGCGGTCGCGCTGTGCGACGAGAACACCATCGGTGTCGTCGTCATCCTCGGGTCCACGTTCGACGGCAGCTACGAGCCCGTCGCCGAGGTCTGCGCGGCCCTCGACGACCTGCAGGAACGCACCGGTATCGACGTGAAGGTCCACGTCGACGGCGCGTCGGGTGCCATGGTCGCACCGTTCTGCGACCCGGACCTGGAGTGGGACTTCACCCTCGACCGGGTGGCGTCGATCAACACCTCCGGGCACAAGTACGGGCTCGTGTACCCGGGGGTCGGCTGGGTGCTGTGGCGCGACGCCGCCGCGCTGCCCGAGGAGCTGGTCTTCCGGGTCAACTACCTCGGCGGCGACATGCCGACGTTCGCGCTGAACTTCTCCCGACCCGGCGGACAGGTCATCGCGCAGTACTACAACTTCCTGCGCCTCGGCACCGCCGGCTACCGCCGCGTTCAGCAGACCTGCCGGGACGTGGCGACGACGCTCGCGGCACGGATCGCCGAGTTCCCCCGGCTGTCGCTGCTGACCGACGGTTCTCAGCTGCCGGTGTTCGCGTTCACCGTCGACCAGGACGCGCCGTTCTCGGCGTTCGACCTGTCGGCGGCGCTGCGGGAGGCGGGCTGGCTCGTCCCGGCCTACACGTTCCCGGCCGACCGCGAGGACCTCGCGGCGCTACGCATCGTGGTACGCAACGGGTTCTCCCACGACCTGGCCGGTCTGCTGCTCGACGACCTCGCCCGCGCCCTGGAGCGCCTGGGCCGTCAGCCGGGACCGCAGCGCGGCGCGGAGTCGTCGTCGTTCGCACACGGCGCGGGCGCGCCGGCCGGGTCCGCACAGCGCTGACCGGCCCCGGGTGGCCGACCCGCCCCGGGTGGCGCCGGCCGCCGTAGCACCCGGCGCCGCCCGGGTCGGCGCACTCGCGGGGTCAGCGAGAGGCCGCGCGACCGCCCGTCGCCGACACCGCGGCGCCCGTGACCAGACTGCCGATCGCGATGCCGATGACCAGGTAGATGATCGCCGACGCGAGCTTGACGCCCAGGTCGGACGTGCCGAGGAACGGCAGGATCACGGCGACGACCGTGCAGAGGCCGACGATCCAGCCGAAGTAGGCCAGCGGACGTGGTGTGCTCAGCAGCAGCAGGTGCGCGAGGCCGGTCGCGGCGAGCGCGGCGGCCGCGGCCAGCAGGCACAGCACGGCCGTCTGCCCACTGCCCAGCGGGCCCGAGGCCAGCGGGCCGAGGAACTCCACCTTGGGCAGCGCCCGCGCGATCAGCACCCCGACCAGCCCGATCAGCGCGGCGACGATCGCCGTCGCCACCCCACCGGACCACAGCCGCGCGGCGTTCACCGGCGGCGCCGTCGTCCCGGGCGGTGTCGCACGACCCGCCGCGAACTGCTGCCGCCCGTAGGGGTCCTGCTGCTGGTCGGCGGGCAGCTCGCGGGTGCGGTCGTCGTACTGCGACGGGTTGCGCGGGGTCCCGTACTCGTCCCCGGTCCCGTATCCCCGTGTCATCGTCGTCCGTCTCCCAAGCCGAGTGCGGTCGCAGTGCACGCCGGTCCCGCCGGCGCGTCGCGCGATTGTCGCGCACATCGTCGGCGATGCGGCGTTCGAAACGTCCACCGGAAGTGTTCCGATCCGGTGACGACGACCTCGCCCGGCGCCGCGGCCGGCACCCCCGGTCAGCCGCCGAGCACCCGGCGGGCCTCCTCGACCTGGGCCTGCAGCACCTCCAGCCGGGTCGCGGTGGCCCCGTCCCACTCACCGCCCGGACCCATGTGGCCCGCGACGTAGCGCGAGTACACCCCGGCCCCGATGCAGGCCGAGCGCCAGCGCGCGAAGGCCACGTAGTAGTCGACGACGTCGCCGCCCAGCGGGGTGCCCGTCCGTTCGACGTAGCGCGCCACCAGCTCCTCCCGCTCCGGGAAACCGGGCTGCGCCGTCGGGCTGTTGGTGCCCGCGGGAACGGAGTCACCCGGGCGGGTCCACGACATGAGCAGCCAGCCCAGGTCGGCGAGCGGGTCGCCGAGCGTCGCGAGCTCCCAGTCGAGGACGGCCCGCACGTCGCCGTCGGGTGCGTACATGAGGTTCCCGGCGCGGAAGTCGCCGTGCGCGATGCGGGTCACCGTCGCGTCGGGGGCGGCCGCGGCGAGGAGGTCGTGCACGGCGTCGATGCCCGTCAGGTCCTCGACCGCCGACGCGTGGGCC
This sequence comes from Pseudonocardia sp., assembly GCF_050250275.1. Taxonomy (GTDB): domain Bacteria; phylum Actinomycetota; class Actinomycetes; order Mycobacteriales; family Pseudonocardiaceae; genus Pseudonocardia. The sequence continues at coordinate 75,776 of NZ_JBFWOY010000009.1, read as the reverse complement.
TGCTTGTGCCACCGCTTGAGCTGGCGCTGCAGGTAGCTGCCGGGCCGGTGCAGGTCGCCGAGCCCGGCCTCGTCGGGGTCGACGGCGTGCAGGTCGGCGAGCACGTCGACCGTCGCGAGACCGGCGGCGTGCCGGGCGGCCTGCGGATAGGCGGCGCCTGCGGCGTCGTCACCGAGGACGGTGCCCTCGACGAACCCCATCACGTAGAACTCGGCGCCGATCACCTCCGTGTCGGCGCAGTAGGCGACGGGTCGCGCGACCGGCACCGGTGTCGGGTGCAGCGCCGAGATGAAGCGCCATTCACGGCTCATGTCGTGGGCGGTGGCCAGGACCCCGCCCATCGGCGGGCGGCGCAGCGCCCAGGAGGCGCCGGCGTCGTCGACGATCCGGTAGGTCAGGTTCGAGTGCCCGCCGGCGATGCGGTCGACGCGCAGCGTCCCGGACGCGGCGGACACCTCGTCGACGTGTGCGTCGAGCCAGCGGGCCAGGGGCGCCACGGGCACGGGGTCCCCGGTGGCGGTCTCCGTCGATCGGCTCATCCGCCCATTCAAGGTCCTCGGCGCAGGCCTGTCACGTGAGCGGCAGCACAAGGCGGGCAAGGAGCCTCGCCGGTTCCCCCGCCGGGTCGGCGGTGAGTCCGGTGTGGACGGAACCGGCACGCACGACCGTCGACCGGGGCGCGGTCAGCCGGCGGAACCGTCGCCCCAGGTCCTCCCCCTCGGCCGGGCCGGTCGCGGCGAGCGCGGCGTCGGTGAGCCGGTCCGACCGCGCGGGCGCGGCCGCGGCCGCGGTCCCCGCGACGGCGTCGAGGGCCAGGCCGATGGCCTCGACGTCGGCGTGCGGGTCGAGGACGGCGATCCGGGTGGCGTCGAGGTGCACCGCCGCGCCGAGGAAGTCGACGTCGCGGCAGTAGACGAGCACGCCGGCGTTGACGGCCTCACCGCGGTCGGGGCGGGGCACGACCTGCAGCAGTGCGTACTCGTAGAGGTGCAGGGTCATCGCCCCGCCCGCCACTCCGCGAGCCACGACGGGTGCCTCGCCGGGCGGTTGCGGCGCGCGGCACCGGTGGCCGCTGCCTCGCGCAACGGCGGCAGCCAGGCGTCACGGGCGTCGAGCCGGGCGGTGAGGGCGGCGACGTAGGCGGCGCGGACGTCGTCGGGTACCCCGAAGCCGGGTTCGCCGCCGAGCCACTCGTCGGGCACGGCTGCGGTGGCCGCGGCCAGCAGCTCACCGGTGACGCGTGGGGCCAGCTCGGCGTCGGCGGCGTCGACGTCGGGCGCACAGCCGACCAGCACGTGGTCGGCCGCGTCGTAGGGGCGGGCGGCGCGCTGGGCCAGCGCCTGCGCCGTGGGCGGCCCCGACCAACCGTGGTGGAAGGTGAGGGTGGCGCCGTGGTCGATCAGGTAGGGCCGCCGGTGCCACAGCAGCAGGTTCGCGTTGCGCCAGGACCGGTCGACGTTGCCGACGAGCGCGTCGAACCACAGCACCCGGCCCGCGAACCCGGGCCCGGGGTCGAAGGCGAGCGGGTCGAGGTCGAGCGCGCCGGGCAGGAAGTCGACACCCAGGTTGCGACCCGGGGAGTTGCGCAGCAGCTCCTGGACCTCCTGGTCGGGCTCGGCCAACCCGAGCCGCGGATCGACCTCGACGGTGACCAGCTCGGGCACCGGCAGGCCGAGCCCGCGCGCCAGCTCGCCCGCCACGATCTCGGCGACCAGCACCTTGCGCCCCTGGCCGGCGCCGTGGAACTTCACGACATAGGTGCCGAGGTCGTCGGCCTCCATCAGCCCCGGCAGCGACCCGCCCTCACGCAACGGCGTGACGTAGCGGATCGCGGTCACCCCTCGCAGCACGACACCCCGTCCTCTCGCTCGGCGACCATCCTTGCCGACGGCCGTCGCGGCGGAGAGCGGGGTGTGCGTGCGCCGCGGGGGGCGGACCGGCGCTCGCGGGAACCCTGACGGGTCCGGCTCAGCGGGAGGAGAACAGGTGCGGCTCCGGCTCGGTCCAGGCCGGGACGTAGCGGGCGGGCTCGCGGTCGTCGGAGCCGGCGGCCGAGCGGGGCGCGTCGTGCTGCGCCGCAGCGGGATCGGCGGCCGGGCGCGGCGCCGGGCGGCCCATCGGGACGAACGTCTCGCTCAGCATCGGGAAGCCGCGCGCCTCGGTCGTGGCGTCGGCGTCGGCAGCGGGGGCGGTCGTCGCGGAGACGGTCGCGCCGGCCATCGCGGGGGCAGCCGGGCGGCCCGTGTCGTGCACGGTGACGACGACCGAACGGCGCTCGGCGCGCCGGGCCTCGGCGCGGGCCCGCCACCCGGCGGCGACGTGGGACAGGCTGAGCCGGCCCGGGCCGAACGCGGCGATGCCCAGCACCACCGCGATGATCATGCCGACGAGCTCCCAGCCGCCGTCCTTGACGAAGATGCCGTTCTTGGCGTGGACGAACCAGACGGCGCCGGACATGACGAACACGAAGCCGGCGGCGGCCCAGCGGACCATCACCCCGAACAGCAGCAGGAGCGAGCCCGTGAGCTCCACGACCAGCGTGAACGCCGTCGCGGCGATCGCGATCGGGATGCCGAAGTTGGCGAACACCACCGTCGTCGAGGCGAACCCGGTCTGCACGAAGGTCTGCCAGACGTGCGCGAGCATCACCACCGAGACCAGGACGCGCGCGACGAGGATCAACACGTCGCGGTACCAGTTCTCGGCCCAGTCGCGGACCTGGGCGGGGAGCGTGCGGGGCATCTCAGCCTCCTGTGCATCGATCGTTCGTCGTGTCCGGCAGGGCGTGTGTCCGGGGCGCTGCGCGTGTGCCGCGTGGCCGACGCTGCGTGCCCGACCGGACGCTTTCCGTAGCGGTCGTGGAGCCGACGTTAGCCCGGACGCCATCCCCATGGGAGACGAACGGTCGAACCGACGACGACCGAACGGTCCTGCGCGGTGAGCTGTCGCACATCGACCACTCAGCTGTGTAACGCTCGTCCGCGCAAAAGGTGACGCTCCGAGATTCGACCAGGACCTACCGGACACGTTTCGACCCGAAAGTGTGGTGTGCGTCCGTACGGAGGTGGGGTTACCACCACCACGGTCGGCGGGTCAGCACGGTCGTCGCGCCCACCCCGGTGCGGCAGAGTTCCGGGTGCCGGGCGGGAGGGCAGCACCTGGGGGGCCCGCCCGGCACGGACGACCACCACGTCGCCGCCGCTGGGGAGCGGGCCGCGACACCGGTGGCGGGGTTGTCGACGGGGGCGTCGGGAACCCGCAACGGCCGGGCGGCACTGGGGAGCGCCGCCCGGCCGATCTCGTCCTCCTCAACCGCGTCCGAGGTCGGCATGATGGGCCCCGTGAGCGCATCGAGCCGTCCCGCCGACATCACGTCGACACCCGAGTGGGCCGCACTGGCCGCCCACCACCGCGAGGTCGAGCCACTCCACCTGCGCGAGCTGTTCGACTCCGACCCCGACCGGGTCGAGGCCTTCACCGCCACCGCGGCCGACCTCGTCCTCGACCACTCCAAGCACCGCATCACCCGCGACACCCTGCCGCTGCTGTTCGCGCTGGCCGAGCGCGCGGGCATCCCCGACCGGATCACCGCGATGTTCCGCGGCGACCACATCAACACCAGCGAGGACCGCGCCGTCCTGCACACCGCACTGCGGCAACCGCGCGACGTGGTCCTGCACGTCGACGGCCAGGACGTCGTCACCGACGTGCACGACGTCCTCGACCGCATGGGCGCCTTCGCCGACGCGGTGCGCTCGGGAAAATGGACCGGACACACCGGCGAGCGGATCCGTGACGTCGTCAACATCGGCATCGGTGGCTCCGACCTGGGCCCGGTCATGGCCTACGAGGCGTTGCGCGCCTACGCCGACCGCGACCTCACCGGCCACTTCGTGTCCAACATCGACCCCACCGACCTCGCCGAGACCCTGCGCGGCCTCGACCCGGCGACGACGCTGTTCATCGTCTCGTCCAAGACGTTCACCACGCTCGAGACGCTGACCAACGCGCGCAACGCCCGCGACTGGCTGCTGGCCGCCCTCGGCGACGCCTCGGCCGTCGCCAAGCACTTCGCCGCCGTCTCCACCAACGCCGAGAAGGTGCGCGAGTTCGGCATCGACGAGGCCAACATGTTCGGCTTCTGGGACTGGGTGGGCGGGCGCTACTCCGTCGACTCCGCGATCGGGCTCTCGCTCATGGTCGCCGTCGGCCCCGACCGGTTCGGCGAGTTCCTCGCCGGCATGCACGCCATGGACGAGCACTTCCGCACCACGCCCGCGGAGCGCAACGTCCCGATGATCGCCGGGCTGCTCAACGTCTGGTACTCCAACTTCTTCGGCGTCCAGACCCACGCCGTCCTCCCCTACAGCCAGTACCTGCACCGGCTGCCCGCCTACCTGCAGCAGCTGACGATGGAGAGCAACGGCAAGTCGGTGCAGCAGACCGGCGTCCCCGTCACCACGACCACCGGCGAGATCTGGTGGGGCGAACCCGGCACCAACGGCCAGCACGCCTTCTACCAGCTGCTGCACCAGGGGACCCGGCTCGTGCCCGCCGACTTCATCGGCTTCGCCCGGCCCGCGCACGAGCTGCCCGGCGAGGGCGCGGCCGACATGCACGACCTGTTCTCCGCCAACCTCTTCGCCCAGACCGCGGCGCTCGCGTTCGGCAAGACCGCCGAGGAGATCGCCGCCGAAGGCACCCCCGCCGACGTGGTGGCGCACAAGGTGATGCCGGGCAACCGCCCGACCTCGACGATCCTCGCGGCCGAGCTCAGCCCGTCGGTCCTGGGCCAGCTCATCGCCTTCTACGAGCACGTGACGTTCGTCGAAGGCTCGATCTGGGGGATCGACTCCTTCGACCAGTGGGGCGTCGAGCTGGGGAAGGTCATGGCCAAACAGATGGTGCCGGTGCTCTCCGACGCCGACCCGTCCTACGACGGTCTCGACGCCTCGTCCGCGGCCCTGGTCCGGCGCTACCGGGAGCTGCGCGGCCGCCCCGCCTAGCGGTGCCACCACCCCGCGACCGACGCCGAGCCGACCGGGTGCGGCCCGCCCGCTGCTCGGCGAGACTGGCCGGATGCGTTCACCGTCCGCGCGGCTGCCGGTCCTGCTCGGCGTCGTCGCGGTGCTGGCCCTCGCCGTCGCCGCGGGCTGGCTGCTGCATTTCGGCGCGACCGGCACCGGCACCGCCGACGCCGACGCGGCGCTGCTCACCGACGCCGTGGCCGTCCGCGAGCCCGTACTCACCACCACCGCGGTGACGATCACGACGATCGGCAGCACCGCCGCGATGGCCCTGCTCGCCGCCGCCATGTGCATCGTGAGCTGGCTGCGCGGCCACCGCGCCGACGCCCTGTTCGTTGCGGCCGCCGCGATCGGCGGCAGCGTCCTGTTCCGGCTGCTCAAGCTCTTCTACGACCGGCCCCGCCCCCCGGTGGCGACCCGGCTGGTGAACGAGACCAACGAGTCCCTGCCGTCGGGGCACGCGACGATGTCCGTGGTCATCGTCGGCGCGCTCCTCGTGCTGCTGTGGGCGGGACGCAGCACCGCGGCCCGCGTCGCGCTCGTCACCGCCGCGACGCTGTGGGTGGTGGCCGTGGGCGCGACCCGGATCTACCTCGGCGTGCACTGGTTCAGCGACGTGCTCGCCGGCTGGTTCGTCGGCGCGACCTGGCTCGCGGTGTGCGCGGTCGTACGCCGGTCGTGGGGCAGCCGACCCGGCGAACCGGCCCCGGTCGACGCCGACCCGGTCGGGCCCGTCGAGGACGGTCGCTAGCCCTGCTCCTTACCGCACCACCACGTCGACCGGCCGCCGACGGTCCCGTGCACCATCGGCGCCCCGCACCGCGGGCACGTCCCATCCGCGTGGCGGTGCTCGATGACCCGTCCGGTGTGGACGCCGCCGTTGGCGGTCGCCGCCCGCAACGCGCGTCGCAGACTGCGGTGCAGGCGGTTCACCTCGGAACGGTCCAGCTCGTCGGACGGACGCGACGGCGAGAGCCGGGCCTGCCACAACGTCTCGTCCGCCAACAGGTTGCCGACCCCCGCGAGCACCTTCTGGTCGAGCAGCCGCGCCTTGAGCGGCGCGTGGCTGCGGCCCAGCCGCTCCCGCAGCTGCGCCGCCGTGATGTGCTCGGCGTCGGGGCCGAGCGCGTCGATGTCCGGGTCCAGCCGCACCCGCCCGAGCCGGCGCTTGTCGAACAGCCGCAGCTCGCCGCCGTCGTCGAACCGGACCGTGAACCGGTTCCACCCGGCCTGGCGGGGCGCCCGGTCCGGCCGCGGATCACCGCCCGCACGCACCCCGTCGGCGTCGGTGACGACGATCCGCCCGCCCATCCCCAGGTGCAGGCCGAGAGCCGGGCCCTCCTCGCCGTGGACGTCACGCGTGTCGCACCACATCGACTTGCCCCGCCGGTGCGCCGCCGTCAGCGTGCCGCCGAGCAGCACCGACGCGATCTCCCCCGGCCGGTGCGGGCGGCACACCCACTCGTCGGTGTCGTCGACGGCGACGATCCGACGGTCCAGCGCGTGCTCCAGGACGCGCCTGGCCGCTTCGACCTCGGGGAGCTCGGGCACGTGAGCAGTCTCGCCCAACCGCCTTCGCGGCGCGCGCCGCAGCGGGACGCACGCCGCGGCCGTGAACGAGCACCGGAACACCCGGCGATCCCCGGAGGTTGACCACCGCGTGACGACCCGGATGCGTCTGCGCGCCCCCGAACTGCACGGCCGGCGATGGCTGGGCACGGGAGGCCGTGACCTCACCCTCGCCGACCTGCGCGGCAAGATCGTCCTGCTCGACTTCTGGACGTTCTGCTGCGTCAACTGCCTGCACGTCCTCGACGAGCTGCGCCCGCTCGAGCAGCGCTGGTCCGACGTCCTCGTCGTCGTCGGCGTGCACTCGCCGAAGTTCGTGCACGAGGGCGAACCCGCCGCCGTCGAGGCCGCCGTCGAGCGCTACGGCGTCGGGCACCCGGTCCTCGACGACCCCACCCTGCAGACCTGGGACGCCTACGCCGCGCGCGCCTGGCCGACCCTCGTCGTCATCGACCCGACCGGCTACGTCGTCGCGCAGCTGTCGGGCGAGGGACACGCCCACGGCCTCGACGTCCTCATCGGCGAGCTCGTCGCCGAGCACGAGGCCGCCGGGACCCTCCACCGCGGCGACGGCCCCTACGTCGCACCCCCCGACCCGGCGACGGCGCTGCGCTTCCCGGGCAAGGTCATCGCCCTGCCCGGCGGCACCTTCCTCGTCTCCGACACCGCCCACCACCAGCTCGTCGAGCTGGAGACCGACCTCGTCACCGAGCGGCGCCGGTTCGGGACCGGCCGCCGCGGCCCGTTGTCGGAGCCGCAGGGCCTCGTCGCGCTGCCCGCCGACGTCGCCGCCGAGGTCGGCTACGACGTCGTCGTCGCCGACTCGGTGAACCATGCGCTGCAAGGCCTCACGCTGGCCACCGGCGAGCTGCGCCGGGTCGCCGGCACGGGCGAGCAGCTGCGCGACCGGATCGACGTCGGGGGCACCGCCGAGGAACTGTCCACACCCTGGGACGTCGCCTGGTGGGAGGGCCGCGTCGTCGTCGCCATGGCCGGGTCGCACCAGCTGTGGTCGTTCGACCCGCGCACCGCGACGGTGTCCGTGCTCGCCGGCACCACCACCGAGGGCCTGCGCGACGGCCCACCCACCGACGCCTTCTTCGCCCAGCCCTCCGGCCTCGCCACCGGCCCCGACGCGACGCTGTGGGTGGCCGACGCCGAGACCTCCGCACTGCGCTCGGTCGTCGCCGCCCCCGCGGTGGGCGCCGCCGTCACGACCGCCGTCGGGCTCGGCCTCTTCGACTTCGGGTTCCGCGACGGCCCCGCCCCCGACGAGGCGCTGCTGCAGCACCCGCTCGGCGTCGGCATCCTGCCCGACGGGACCGTCGCGATCGCCGACACCTACAACGGCGCCGTCCGCCGCTACGACCCCGCGACCCGCACCGTCACCACGTTGGCCCGCGACCTCGCCGAGCCCTCGGACGTGATCGTCGACGGCGACACCCTCGTCGTCGTCGAGTCGGCCGCACACCGGCTCGTGCGCCTGCCCATCCCCGCGGGCGCCCGCGTCGACGCCGGGGCGCACACGGTGCGCCGCGCACGCACCGACCTCGCCCCCGGCCCGCTGCGGCTGCGGATCGACTTCACCCCACCCACCGGCCAGCACCTCGACAGCCGCTTCGGCGACCCGACCTCCCTGACCGTGACCGCGTCACCGCCGGCACTGCTGGTGAGCGGCGCCGGGACCGCACCGGGCCTCGCGCGCTCCGTCGAGCTCTCCGGTGAGGTCACCGAAGGCGTCCTGTCGGTCAGCGTCGCCGCCGCGGCGTGCGACGAGGGCGACGGCATCTACGCCGCCTGCCACCGCTACCAGCAGGACTGGGGCATCCCGGTCAGGCTGGCCGCGGACGCACCGTCGGAGCTGACCCTGGACCTGCGGGCCCTCTGATCAGCGGAACGAGGTCCAGAACCGGGTGAGCGCCGCCGCGCCGCGCGCCGGGTCCTGCAGCATCCACCAGTGCCCCAGCCCGTCGAGCTCCTCGACCCGGGCACCGGCCCGCTCCGCGGCCCGCAGCTTCTGCTCCCGCGTGCCGACGTACGGGTCGTCCGACGGGATCAGCACCAGGCCCGGCACCCGGGCCGCGGCGTCCAGACCGGCGCCGAGATCGGCCATCGCAGGCTGCGCCGCCGACCGGTACAGCCGCAGGATGCACTCCCCCATCGCCGGGTCGAACGCCGCCGCGACCTTGTCGGCCACGGCCGCATCCATCCCGTCCGCCGCGAGCCGCTGCGCACGTCGCGCGACCGGTGCCGCCCCCATCCGCGCGACGAGCTCCTCCCCCACCCGCGGTGTCTGCCACTGCTGCGCCAGGTCGTGCCACACGTAGTCCGGGTCGTAGATGCCGACGACGTCGCACGCCCAGCTGCGCACGAGGTCCGGCCGGGCCAGCACCGCGTTCACGACGTGCCCGCCGCCCCAATCGTGCCCCACGAGATCGACCTGCCCGCCACCCGCCGTGAGCTCCTGCAGCTCGGCGACCAGCCAGTCGCGGTAGGCCTGCCACGTCGCGGCGAACCCGTCGGGCACCGGCGCGCCGAAACCGGGCGGGGACAACCGCACCGTCGGCTCCTCGACACCCAGGTGGTCCACCAACGGACCCCAGATCGCCGCCGTCTCCGGGTTGCCGTGCACGAGGACTACCGTCATGGACGGACCGTAACCAGCGGGACCGACGCCCGCCCGGCTCACGACGTCACCCGACGGGGGCGAGTGAGGGCGCGGCGGAGTCGCTGTTAGCATGAATGACCGAGCGCACGGCGTGCTCGCTCGATCCGGGTCACACGACCTGCGGTACGGGTCGTAACGCCGGCCCAGTACACGTTCCAGGTAGGAAGACTCGAGGCAGACGCGTGGCCAACATCAAGTCCCAGATCAAGCGGGTCAAGACCAACGAGAAGCGCCGCCAGCGCAACAAGGCGGTCAAGTCGTCGGTCCGTACCGCCATCCGCCGGTTCCGCGAGGCCGAGGCGGCCGGCGACACCGAGAAGGCCGTGGAGCTGCAGCGCGCGGCCGCCAAGGCCCTCGACAAGGCGGCCAGCAAGGGCGTCATCCACCGCAACCAGGCGGCCAACCGCAAGTCGGCCATCGCCAAGCGCGCCGACGCGCTCACCGCGTCCGCGAGCTGAGCACCTCCGGCGCCCTGCGCCGGACCAGGCACCCGACGACGGCGCCGCCCGCAATTGCGGGCGGCGCCGTCGTCGTGTCTGCCTCGTCGAGCGGCCCGCCGCCGCGCCCCGCGAGCCGTACTGCCGGTCGGGCCGTACTCCCGGTGGGTGCCGGTCGGGCCGCGCTCCCGCCGTCGAGACTCACCGCCCCCGCCGAGCTCGACCGAGCTGCTTCGATCATGGATGCGACCGGTCCGACGTCGGACTCGCCGGAGGTGTGCGTCCCTCGGCATGTCGGACCGTCAGCGCAGCTCGCGTGCGTCGATGATGCGACGGACCGCGCGTTCGAGCGCGAACTCCGGGTCGGCGGCGGCGCCCTTGACGTCGGCGTTCGCCTCCGCGGCCGCCGCGAACGCGACCGCCAGCCCCTCCGGCCGCCACGACCGGACCTGGCCCTGCGCCTTGCGGATCTTCCACGGCGGCATCCCCAGCGAGCTCGCGAGCCGGTTGGGGTCGCCCCGCCCGGCGGAGCCGACCTTCGCGAGCGTCCGCACCGCGTCGGCGAGCGCATCGGCCACGAGCACCGGCGCCACCCCCAGCACCAGCGCCCAGCGCAGCGCCTCGAGCGCACCGGCCCGGTCGCCCGCGACGACCTTGTCGGCCACGGTGAACCCCGACGACTCGGCCCTACCCCGGTGGTAGCGCCGCACCGCCGTCTCGTCGATCGCGCCACCGGTGTCGGCGACCAGCTGCCCGGCCGCCGACGCGAGCTCGCGCAGGTCGGACCCCACGGCCTCCATCAGCACCTCGACGGCGTCGCCGCCGATCTTCCCGCCCAGGCGGCGCACCTCGGCGCGGACGAAGTCGGCCCGCTCGGCCGGGCGGGTCAGCCGGTCGCAGCGGACGACCTCCGCGCCCGCCTTGCGCAGGTCGTCGGCGAACGACTTGCCCCGGGCGCCGCCCTGGTGGACGAGGACGATGACGATGCCCTCGGCCGGCTCGGCCGCGTAGCGCAGCACGGCGGTGGCCATGTCCTTGGCGACCTCCTGCGCCGAGGTGAGCACGACGACCCGCCCCTCGGCGAACAGCGACGGGCTGAGGTGCTCGGCCAGGTCCTCGGGGGCGAGCTCACCGATCCGCATCCGGCGCACGTCGGTGTCCGGATCGGCCGCCCGCGCCCTGCCCACGATGTCCTGCACCGCCCGCTCCGCGAGGAGCTCCTCCTCGCCCACGACGAGGTGGACCGGGTGCGGAGGCGTCGCGTCGGCGGCCGGTGGGGTCACCCCCTCATCGTGGCCCAGCGCCGGCCGAGGACGTGACCCGCCTCCCAGATTCCGGACGGCGGCTTCGCGTCGGGGACGGTCATGTCGTACCGTTGACCCGAGCACCGGCGCGCACCGCGACCAGCCGGGCTCGCACAACCGAATATGGCTCATCCAGAGGGGTAGAGGGAACGGCCCGTTGACACCCCGGCAACCGGCGGCACACGACCATCGCGTGTGACGATCACGGTGCCAATTCCGACCCGCTTCGTGCGGGGAAGATGAGGAGATTTTCCGATGACTTCTGTTGCGCCCGCGCGCGCCACCGGCCTCGACCTCGGTTCGGCCCGTGCCCTCTCCTGCCGCGAGTGCGGCCACGAGACACCCCTCGCCGCGGAGTTCGCCTGTCCGCAGTGTTTCGGCCCTCTCGAGGTGGCCTACGACTTCCCAGCCGTCACCCGTGGGTCGATCGAGGCCGGCCCACAGTCGATCTGGCGCTACCGCGACCTGCTGCCCGTGCCGTCGAACGTGCAGGCGCACCCCAACACCGAGCCGGGCATGACGCGGCTGATCAAGGCCGACCGGCTCGCCGCCGCCCTGGGCCTGCGTTCCCTGTGGGTCAAGGACGACACCGGCAACCCGACGCACTCGTTCAAGGACCGCGTCGTCGCCGTCGCCCTCGCCGCCGCCCGCGAGCTCGGCTTCACCGTGCTGTGCTGCCCCTCGACCGGCAACCTCGCCAACGCCGTCGCCGCCGCGGCCTCCCGCGCCGGCTGGGACTCGGTCGTGCTGATCCCGTCGTCGCTGGAGAAGGCCAAGGTCCTCACGACCGCCGTCTACGGCGGGACGCTGCTGGCCGTCGACGGCAACTACGACGACGTCAACCGCCTGGCCACCGAGCTCGCGGCCGAGCACGAGGAGTGGGCGTTCGTCAACGTCAACGTCCGCCCCTACTACGCCGAGGGCTCGAAGACGCTGGGCTACGAGGTCGCCGAGCAGCTCGGCTGGCGCCTGCCCGAGCAGATCGTCGTCCCGATCGCGTCCGGCTCGCAGCTGACCAAGGTCGACAAGGGTTTCCAGGAGTTCGGCAAGCTCGGGCTCGTCGAGCCCACCCCGTACCGGATGTTCGGCGCGCAGGCCACCGGCTGCTCGCCGGTCGCGACGGCGTTCGCCGAGGGCCACGACGTCATCCGGCCGGTCAAGCCGGACACGATCGCCCGCTCGCTCGCGATCGGCAACCCGGCCGACGGCCCCTACGTCCTGGACTCGGTGCGCCGCACCGGCGGCGCCATCGGCCACGTCTCCGACGACGAGGTGCGCGACGGCATCCAGCTGCTGGCCCGGACCGAGGGGGTCTTCGCCGAGACGGCGGGCGGGGTCACGGTCGCGACCGCGAAGAAGCTGATCGAGGCAGGCCAAATCGACCCCGACGCAGAGACCGTCCTGCTCATCACCGGTGACGGCCTGAAGACCCTCGACGCCGTCGCCGACCGCGTCGCCCCCAGCGCGACCGTCGCGGCCACGAGCAAGGCCGTGCGCGAGGCGCTCGCCGGTCTCGGCTGAGCCGTTTCTCCCCCGCCCGGGCCGTGCACGTCGTCGGCGGCCCGGGAGCGGATCACCGCGCGACACCACCGAGGGGCCGTCGTCGCCCGCCTGCGATCCGGCGACGACCGCGGTGTCGCCGTCGTGGTCGGTGCGCCGTACTTCCACGCCCGCCGAACCGAGGACGCCGAGCAGCTGCGGATCGGGGTGCCGGTAGCTGTTGCCGGCCCCGACCGAGACCAGCACGACCCGCGGCGACACCGCCGCGAGGAACTCCCGCAGGCTGTAGCGCGACCCGTGGTGGGGCATCTTCAGGACGTCGGCGCGCAGCGGCACCCCGGCGGCGAGCAGGTCGGCCTGGGCGGCGATCTCGACGTCACCGGAGAGCAACACCGACCCCGCCCGCGTCCGGGCCCGCACCACGAGCGATCCGTCGTTGACGGCGGTGCCGTCGTCGGGGTCGACATCGGCGGCCGGGTGGACGGGACCGATCACGTCGAGCACCAGCGCGGGCCAGGTGAGCCGCTGCCCGGGCCCCAGCGCCACCACACTCGTTCCGGCCTCCCGGGCCTGCACCGAGAGGCGCCGCAGGGCCGCGCCGGGCCGGCGGGACGGCCCGACCGCGATCCCGCCGACGGCCCTGCCCCGCAGCGCGCCCGACATCCCTCCGACGTGGTCGGCATGCAGGTGGCTGACGACGACGAGGTCGAGCGAGTGGACGCCCAGCCGCGCCAGGCAGGCGTCGACCGGTCCGTCGTCGGGGCCGGCGTCGACGAGTACCGCGTGCCCGGGTGAGCCGGTGGCCAGCACGAGTGCGTCGCCCTGCCCGACGTCGCATGCGACGACCCCCACCCGGCGGGCGGCCAGCCGGGGGTGACGACCCGCGTCGGCACCAGCACGAGCAGCAGGCCGACCAGCACGGCCGCCAGCAGCGCCCGCAGCCGCCGCGACCGCACCAGCACCGCCAGCACCACGACGACGGCGACCAGCAGCAGCGCGCCGACCCATCCCGACGGCCACGGCACGACGCCGTCCTGGACGGCGGCGGCCCGGTCGGCGACCAGGACGAGCCACCCGACCTCGGGCCCTGCCGACCACGCGCACACCCGGGCTGCGGCCGGGCTCACGACCGACAGGAGCGCGGCCAGCACCCCGAGCACCGTCGCTGGCGGGACGGCGGGCGCGGCGAGGAGGTTGGCCAGCAACGAGACCAGGCTGACGGTGCCGCTCAGCCCGGCGATGAGCGGTGCCGTCGCGATCCCGGCCGCGGCGGGGACGACCAGTGCCTCAGCGATCCCCGGCGGCACACCGCGCTCACGCAGCCGACGAGCCCACCCCGGAGCGACCAGCACCAGCGCCGCAGTGGCGGCGGCCGAGAGCGCGAAACCGGGGTCGACGGCGAGTCGCGGCATCCACAACAGCAGCCCGACGACGGTCGCGGCGAGGGCCGGCACCGCGGACCGCGTGCGCCCCATGGCCAGCGCGAGCAGCACGACGCCACCCATGACCGCGGCCCGCAGCACGCTCGGCGACGGCCGGGCCAGGACGACGAACCCGACGAGTGCCAGCCCGGCCCCGACCGCGCACACCCGCGGCCCGGCGCGCAGCAGCCGCAGCAGGAGCAGCACCGCGCCGGCGATCACGGCGAGGTTCGCGCCGGACACGGCGGTGAGGTGGGTGAGCCCGGCGGCGCGGAAGTCGTCGGTGACCTCGGGGACCTGGTCGCGGGTGTCGCCGACGGTCAGCCCGGGCAGCAGGCCCGCCGAGCGCTCCGGGAGCACAGCCGACGCGGTGCGCAGGCCCCCGCGCAGCGTCCCCGCGGCGCTCTGCCACCACGGTGGTGCGGTGACCTCGCCCGGTGCGCCGCGGACCCGGAGGACGGCGACGGTGAGGTCGCTGCGGGAGGGCGGCGCGAGCAGGCCCTCCGCCCGCACGGACTGTCCCGGCAGGAGCCCGGACCAGCGGTCGGCGGGGGCGATCAGCAGCACCCGGCCACCGGTGGTCCACCGGCCGGCGCCGGCAGCGGCCTCGGTCAGGTCGGCGGCGATCGTGACCTGGCCGCCTGCCGCGATCGGCGCGCCCGTGGCCGGGCGGACCGGGCGTGGGTCGTCGGTGAGCGTGACCCGCACCGTTGCCGACGCCCCGGTCGCCGCCGCCGCGGCCAGCGGGTGCCCGGCGACGACCCCGACGTTGGTGCCGACGACGACCGCCGCCGCCGCGGCGCATCCGAGCGCGGCCGCGGCACCGGCGGCCCAGCCGCGACCACGGGCGCGCCGGACGAGCACGACCCCGCCGACGAGCAGCACAGCCGCGACGACGACCACGCCCGCCACCCCGCCGAGCAGCCCGGTGAGGGTCACCGCCCAGACCGCGAGGGCGGCCGGGACCAGCCGCAGGTCGGGCGGGACGCGGGTGTCCTCGTCGACCTCCTCCCGGACGGCGGCCGTCATCGTGCGACGACCAGTTCGCGCAGCTGGGCGTACTTGCGCTCGCCGATGCCGTCGATCTCGCGCAGCTGGTCGACCCGGCTGAAGCGGCCGTTGCGGGTGCGCCAGTCGACGATGCGTTGCGCCGTGACCGGGCCGACGCCGGGCAGGCCGTCGAGCTGGGCGACGGTCGCGGAGTTGAGGTCGACCGTGCCGCCCGTCGTCCCGCCCGGCGCCGGGGGCTCCGCCGCCCCCGATCCGAGGGCCTCGCCCGGTGGTGCGGGGGCGCCCACGACGACCTGCTCCCCGTCGGCCACCCGTCGTGCGAGGTTGAGGCCCGCGGCGTCGGTGCCGGGCAGGACGCCGCCCGCCGCCTCGACGACGTCGGCCACCCGGGCGCCGCCGGGCACCCGGACCAGACCCGGCCGGGCGACCGTGCCGACGATGCTGACGACCAGCTCGCCGCCGGGCGCCGACCCCGTCGGCGGCGCGGAGCCGACCGGCCCGTCCACGAGCGGCGACAGGCCCGCCACGGGACCCGGCGGTAGCGGCTCGGCGCGCGGCCGGTCGAGCCACACGCCCACTGCTGCGGCGAGCGCGGCGAGCAGGGTGACGACGGTCAGCGCGACGGCCCCGGGACGCCCGGGATCCAGGCGTGCCCGCCGCACCGGCTCCGGCACCCACCGCCGGACCGCGGCACCCCGCCGGCGCCGGAGCCGGTCACCGAGCCGGCCCGCACGACCGGCCGGCGGCGCCTGCGGCACCGCCGTGAGCTCGACGGTGTCCGGCTCGACGATCCACTCAGGACGATCGTCCCAGTGCTGCTCGGCGGGTGTCGGCCGCGGGCACGGCGGGCTGCCCAGCGCAGCGGCGAGCCGCCGCCCCGGATCCACCGCACCTGTCACGGGATCGACGGTAGGGGCCGATCAGCTGCTCACGACCTCGTCGACCGAGCACTGTGGATGGCTTGGCACCGATGTGGACAACCCGGCTTCCCGGGGCTCGGCACAGTCGTTCGTGTCGGCCCGATGTGCAAGGCTGCGCGGGGACCGTCGGCCACCGCGCGCCACCGGCCACCACGGGCTCGACGGGCCGGATCCGACAGCCGGATCGGCCAGGCGGGGTCGACCAGGCCGGGTCAGCCCGGCGGGTCAGCCAGGCCGGGTTAGCCAGGCCGGGTCGACCAGACGGGGTCGACCAGACGGGTCAGGCAGGCCGGGTCGACCAGGCGGGGTCGACCGGGCGGGGTCGACCAGGCGGGGTCGACGAGCCGTGCCCCGACGACTCGTCGGCGGAACGGACTCCCGGGTCGAACCCGGCGCGTTGATGCGGTCAGCCCTCGTCCGGCGCGCCGTCCCCACGCCGGGGCACCACCACGATCCCCAGCAGGCCCTGCCCCGCGTGCGCCCCGATGACCGCACCGACCTCCGACACCAGCAGCCGGGCGGCCGAGGGCAGCCGTTCCCGGAGCTTCGCGGCCAGCTCCTCGGCACGTGCGGCGACGCCCAGATGGTGCACGGCCAGGTCGGCGCCCTCCCCCGCGGCGGCGACCGCGAGGTCGAGAAGTCGTTGCGCCGCACGGGCGCTGGTGCGCACCTTCTCCAGCGGCATGATCCGGCCCTCGGCCAGGTGCAGCAGCGGCTTGACGGCGAGGGCGGTCCCGAACAGCGCGGCGGCGGCGCCGATGCGCCCGCCGCGGCGCAGCCGTTCGAGGTTGTCGACGGAGAAGAAGACGCGGCATCGGGAGGCGACGTCGGCGGCGGCGTCCTCGACGTCGGCACCGCAGGCGCCGGCATCGGCGGCGTCGCAGGCGGCGAGGACGGCGTACCCGAGCCCCATGGCGACGGCGCGGGAGTCGACGATGCGGACCCGCTCGGGCCCGACCTCCTGGGCGGCCAGGCGCGCCGCGTCCCAGGTGCCGGAGAGCTCGCGGGACAGGTGCACGGAGACGACCCCGGTGGCGCCGGCGGCGAGGGCCTCGCGGTAGACGGCCTCGAACGCGGCGGGGGTGGGCCGGGAGGTGTGGACGGCGAGTGTCTTGTCGGCGAGGGCGGTGACGAGTTCGGCGGGACCGATGTCGGTGCCGTCGCGGCCGGTGCGGTCGCCGAGGCGGACTTCCAGGGGGACGACGCGGATGCCGCGTTCGGCGGCGAGTCCGGCAGGGAGGTAGGCGGTCGAGTCGGTGACGACGGCGACGGGCACGACGACGGACCCTAGCGCCTCGGCGGCGTATCCGGACACATCAGGCGCGGCCCGGGTCGATCAGTTCGGCGACCGCCGCCCCGACGGCCGTGTGGGCGGTCCAGCCCCAGTGCATGCCGTCGGGGTTGCCGTGGCCGCCGCGGACGTGGTCGCCGACGAGCGCGGGGACGTCGAGTACCCGGACCCCGGTCTCGGTGGCCCAGCGGCGGGTGGCGCGTTCGGCGGCGGCGCGGCCGGGGTGGACGCCGCCGTAGATCGCGGCCCGGTGCGGGGCGGGCAGCGCGGCGACGACGGGGATACCGGGGCGCAGCGCGGTGACGGCGGCGCGACATCGTTCGAGGTAGGCGACCGTCAGCCGCGGTGGCAGGGCGACCGGGCCGCCCCCGAGCCGGGCGAGCGTCCGGGCCAGGCGCGGCTGCGCGCGCAGGTAGCCGGCGCGCACGGCCGCGCGCAGCGGTTCGGGCCGCAGCACGGGGATGAGCTCGCGTACCGCGGTGGGCAGCGGCGACGGGAGCGCGTCCATGCCGCCGACGCCCAGGACGAGTGCACGGGCGTGGGGCACCGCGGCCCAGGCGCGCGGATCGTGGGTGAGCGCGTGCCAGGCGTGGCGGGCGGTCCAGCCGGCCCCGGCGAGGAGCTCGGTGCGGGCGCCGAGTGCGGCTGCGGCGATGTTGGGCCAGAGCCTGGGGTCGTCGGCGGGTTCGGCGCGTTCGGGGCCGTGGAAGGCGAGCGAGTCGGCGAGGACGAGTAGGCCCGACCCGCCCTCGCTCACCTGCTGACGCCCATGTTGTACGCGGTGAGCCGCCACATCGCCTTGCCGGGTCTGCGCCCGAGCACCGCCCAGTGGGCGTTGCCCATGCCGCCGACGGCGGGCCACACGGTCTGCGGCAGGTCGAGCAGGCCGGACACCATGCCGGCGATGACACCGCTGTGGGCGACGAGCAGCACGGTGATGTCGGCGTCGGTCTCGGCGTACTCGGCGTCGAGCTCCTCGACCAGCGGCACCGACCGGGCGACGACCTCGACGCGGGTCTCCCCGGCGGGTGGGCGCCAGAAGGGGTCGGAGCGCCAGGCGTCGATCGCGCCGGGCGTGTCCCTCTCGATCTCGACGATCGACTGCCCACCCCAGTCGCCGAGGTCGGTCTCGCGCAGGCGGACGTCGTGCTCGACGGTGAGTCCGGTGACGGCGGCGACCTCGTCGGCGGTGCGGGCGGCACGGCTGAGGTCGGAGCTGATGAGGCGGGCGGGCTCGAAGCGGGCGAGCTGCGGAGCCGCCTCGCGGGCCTGTCGCAGACCGGCATCGGTGAGCGTCGAGTCGATGTGGCCCTGCATGCGGCCCTCGACGTTGTGGTCGGTCTGCCCGTGCCGCAGCAGGACCACCCGGCGCAGGCTCACCCGGCCGCGCCGGACGACTCGGTCTCGTCGGGCTCGACCCGGGCCTCCTCCGGGAAGTCGAGCACCGGGCAGTCCTTCCACAGCCGGTCGAGGCCGTAGAAGCCGCGTTCCTCGGTGTGTTGGACGTGCACGACGATGTCGGTGAAGTCGAGCAGCACCCAGCGGCCTTCCCGGGTGCCCTCGCGCCGCGTCGGCTTGACGCCGTGCTCGCGCAGCTTCTCCTCGATGCCGTCGACGATCGCCGAGACCTGCCGTTCGTTGGGCGCGGAGGCCAGCACGAAGCAGTCGGTGATGACGAGCTGCTCGGACACGTCGAGCACGAGGATGTCCACGGCCTTCTTGTCCGCGGCCGCGGCCACTGCCACGCGGGCCATCTCGATCGCCTGATCGGTCGCCGTCACGGTTCCCCTTCCGGCGCGACCCGGGGGTCGGGACCGCGCGACGTCGACGATTGTCCCAGGACGGGCGGGACGCCCTCAGCTGGGCCGGTCGGTCGGCTTCCGGTAGAGCGAGCGCTTCGAGATGTACTGGACGACACCGTCGGGGACGAGGTACCAGACGGGGCGGCCCGCGGCGACGCGGCGACGGCAGTCGGTCGAGGAGATCGCCATGGCGGGGACCTCGACGAGGGAGACGGCCCCGTCGGGTAGATGGTCCCCGTCGAGCTCGTAGCCGGGCCGGGTGACGCCGACGAAGTGGGCGTTCTCGAACAGCTCGTCGAGCTTGCGCCACGACAGGATCTGTTCGAGCGCGTCGGCGCCGGTGATGAAGAACAGCTGCGCGTCGGGGTTGGTCTTGCGCAGGTCGGCGAGGGTGTCGGCGGTGTAGGTGGGGCCGCCGCGGTCGATGTCGACGCGGCTGACCGAGAAGCGCGGGTTGGACGCGGTGGCGACGACCGTCATGAGGTAGCGGTCCTCGGCGGGGCTGACCTCGGCGGCGGTCTTCTGCCAGGGCTGGCCCGTGGGCACGAAGACGACCTCGTCGAGGTCGAAGCGGTCGGCGACCTCGCTGGCCGCGACGAGGTGGCCGTGGTGGATCGGGTCGAACGTCCCACCCATCACACCGATCCTGCGCGTCATCGACGCAGCTTAAGGGGCGGCTGCGGCCGGGCCGATCATCGCGGGTAGGCGTGCCGGAACTGGATGCTGATCCGGGGCGCGCAGGCCCGGACCTTGGGGACGCTGTGCTGGCGGGTGCGCTGGCAGGTACCGCCCATGACGAGCAGGTCGCCCGGGCCCGGCAGGTACGACACGCTGGGACCGCCGCCGGTGGGGCGCAGCCGGAAGGGCCGCGCCGCCCCCAGTGACACCAGCGCGACGACGGCCGACGGGAGCTCCCGGGCGACCCGGTCGCCGTGCCAGGCGACGCTGTCGGCGCCGTCGCGGTAGAGGTTGGCGCCGACCTGGGTGAACTCGACCCCGTACCGCTCGCCGAGCAGCCGGGCGAGACCGGCGAGCCGGGCGGGTGCGTCGTCGAGGTTCCAGCGGTGGGTGAGCCGGGGCTCGGTGAGCGTGCGCTCGTACATGCGGACGGTCCGCCCCGACCACGGGGTCCGGTCGAGCAGGTCGGCGAACAGCCGGTCGGCGCCGTGCAGCCAGCCGGGCCCGTGGTCGAGCCAGGCGCCGTCGCCGAGGTCGTGGCGGACCACGCGGGCGAAGTCGCCCGCGGGCCCGGGGTCGGGTGCGTCGTCGAACAGCGACGGCTGCCACGCGAGGTCGATGGCCATGCTCCGGGACGCTACCCTCGTTCGAACATCAGTTCGAACTATTTCTCAGTGGGGCCGTTCGAGTGCGGAGGCGAGGAAGGTGAGCTCGCGGCGGATGGCAGCGGCGCCGTCGTCGACGTGGCGGGCCACGGAGTGGCGGTAGCTCACGGCGGAGGCGAGCAGGTGGGCGGCGCTGTCCACATCGGCGTCGCAGCGCGGGAGGGCGGCGGCGATGACGTCGCGGATCTGCTCGACGAGCAGGTCGAAGCGGGCGTGCAGGGCGTCGAGCACGGCGGGGTGGGTGTCGGCCTCGCGCCACAGCAGGTGGGAGAGCAGCGCCGACGACCCGAGGGAGGCGTCGAGGCCTGCGACGAGCCGGTGCAGGCTCTCGGTGACGTCGCCGGGGACGACGACGTCGGCGGGGGCGACGCGCTCGTCGGGCAGCCGGTCGACGAGCGCTTCGAGGAGGTCGGGCTTGCGGGCGAAGTAGTAGTGCACGAGCCCCTTGGGCACGCCCGCGCGGTCGGCGATCCGGGAGGTCGGCGTGGCCTCGAAACCGGCTTCGGCGAACAGCGTCTCGGCGGCGTCGAGGATTCGCTCGCGGGCGGGTCGCTCGTCGTCGGTCATCGGGTCGTTCCCGTCTCGGCGAGGGGGTCGCGCCGGGCACGCGCGGCGGCCGCGGCCCGGGGCCGCGGCCGTCGCTCTTCGGAGGGGTCAGTGCTGCGCGGTGAGGCCGGTGTGGCTGTGCTGCGCCGCCGGGATGGCGGTGAGCCCGACGACGACCGCGAGGGCGCCGGCCACCCAGGACGTCCAGGACGCCCCGAGGAGGTCGCTGTAGCCGAGCACCCACGGCGAGATGAACAACAGCACGCCCAGTACCGCGTGGACGTACTCGCTCGCGACGGACCGCGGCGCGCCGAGCGACCAGAGACCGGTCGCGGCGAGGAGGACCCCGAGGACGACGAGTGCCCACACGGCCGCGGCGTCGACGGTGAGCACCAACGGCGAGAGTGCCGCCAGCACGCCGATCACCACTGCCGCC
Source organism: Pseudonocardia sp. (assembly GCF_050250275.1). Taxonomy (GTDB): domain Bacteria; phylum Actinomycetota; class Actinomycetes; order Mycobacteriales; family Pseudonocardiaceae; genus Pseudonocardia. The sequence goes on along the minus strand of NZ_JBFWOY010000009.1, from coordinate 54,501 downwards.
CAGTCCTGCCAGCGTTGCCATGACCTGGTGGTCATAGCGATCACCTTCTTTCCTGACGATGTCCCGAGTCTGCGCCTTGACTGACCGGCCGGTCAAGGCGCGCTGCTGTCTGCTGGGTCACCCGCAAGTCGACGACAAGTCGGCCGCAAGTGGGTCGCCGGACAGTGGTCGTCGACAGCTCGACGAGCGAGCCCACGAACAACCGGAGAGACCGATGACCGCCACCACCGCCACCACCCCCGACCTGCTCGGACTTCGCCTGCTGCACCGCGCGATGCGCACCGAGCTGCACCGCACCACCGCGATGGCCGAGCGGCTCGCCGACGTCCGGACCGGGTGCTCGCCCAAGCGCGCCAAGGCCATCGACAAGTGGGTGCGCGACCTGTGCGCCGAGATCCACCACCACCACACCGCCGAGGACCTCGACGCGTGGCCGGTCATCGCCGCACGGGCAGGCGCCGCCGTCGACCTCAGCGAGCTCTCCGACGACCACGCCGCACTCGACCCGCTGCTCGAGCGCGTGCGTGCCGCCTCGCACGCCCTGGCGAACGGCCGCGCCGAGGAGCAGCCGGCGCTGGCGTCGGAGCTGGCCGCGGCACTGCGCGTCGTCCGCGACGAGCTCGACGAGCACATCGTGGCCGAGGAGCGCGACGTGTTCCCGATCGTCGAGCAGTACGTGCCCGCCGACGAGTGGAAGGCCGTCGAGGCGGCCGTGCAGAAGCGCAAGGGCGGCCCGGGGATCGGGTTCCAGCTGCCGCGGATCGTCGCCGTCACGACGCCCGAGGAGCTGGCGGCGATGCGCAAGGTCGCCGGGCCGGTGCTCGTCGCCCTGTTGAAGGTGATCACGCCGGGCTACGACCGACGGGTCCGGCTGGTGTTCGGCTGATCAGCCCAGCTCCGCCGACGCCCTCGCCGCCCAGTGCGTCGCGCCGAGTCGCTCGGCGAGGGCGACCGCGCCGCGGAAGTGCTCCTCGGCGGGCAGACCCAGCAGCCGCGCGAGGCGGCCGAGCGTCTCGTCGACGGGGCCGAGGGTGACCGTGCCGCTGGAGAGCCCGGCGAGCGTGCCGGCCCAGGGGCGCAACGCCTCGTAGCACTCGGCGGCGACCTCCCGGTCGGCGAGCGCGACGGCCGTCTCGGCCCGCATGGCCATCCCGAGCTGCCAGTAGTACGTGCGGCGCTGCGGCACGTCGGGGCGCCACACCTCGCGGGCCCGCGTCAGGTCGCCCGCCATGGCGAGGGCGAGCGCGTACGACTCCGCCGCCTCGACCGGCGCCCGCTCGTGCACCATGGCGAACAGGCCGACGAGCTGCTCGCTCACCGTCCCGCGGGCGTGCGCGACGGCGAGCCGGCCGAGGAGCGCGATGAGCCCCGCGTTGGTCACCCCGCCCGCCTCGAGCCGCGCGCCGATCTCGGCGTAGGCGGCCTCGGAGGCGGCGAAGTCACCGGCGACGAGTGCCCGCAACGCCGCGAAGATCGCCGACCAGCCGAGGGTGAACCCGAGCTGGCCGCCCGGTGCGGCGGCGACGGCGGCGGCGACGTGGCGCCCCGCCGCATCGAGGTCCTGCTCCGAAGCAGCGTCCATGAACAGCAGGTGCAGTCCCTGCGCCCGGTAACCGGGCAGGCCCGCGCGGTCGGCCAGCTCGACCAGCTCGGTGCCGACGCCCTTCATCTCCTGCCACAGGTCCGGCCCGAAGATCGCGTAGAAGCGGGCGTTGAGCGCGAGGCAGCGCAGCGCCGGGTCGGCGCCCTCGCCCTCGGTCAGCGCGAGCGCCTCCGCGGTCAGCTCGCGCACCCGGTCCTCCTGCTCCCCCTCGATCTCGAAGACCAGCGAGGTGAGGAGCCGGACGCGGTCGGCGACCCGGTCGACAGGGGTCCGCGCGAGCAGCGCGTCGAGGACCTCCACGAGCCGGGTGTCGACGCTGTTGTCGGCCCGCAACGTCCACGACACCGGGGCGTCGTAGCAGGTCACGACCCTGGTCAACGTCGGGTCGGCGACCGGGGCGGGGGCGAGGGCGAGGGCGAGGGCCTCGGCGCGGCGGCGGACGGCCGGGGCCGTGGCGCCCGCGTGCGCGAGCGCGGAGACGTGCGCGCAGAGGACGTCGAGCCGGGCGTCGCGGTCGAGGCCGGCGGCGTCGAACCGGTCGGCGACCGCGGCCCACAGCCCGGCGGCCTGCCGGTGCGCGCCCGCGGCCGCGGCGGCGCGGGCCGCGTCGGAGGCGAGGACGACGGCGCGCCCCGCGTCGACCGCCGCGCCCGCGGCCAGCGCGTGGTGCGCCAACGCGCTCCGGTCCCCCGGCCGCACGACGGAGACGGCCTCGAGCGCGGCGGCGTGTGCCCGGGTCCGGCGCAGCCGCGGCATGTCCTCGTAGAGCGTGTCGCGCACCAGGACGTGGGCGAACCGCACACGGGCCGGGTCGGGCTCGGTGAGCAGCCCGGACATGACACCGAGCTCCAGCGCGTCGAGCGCCTCGTCCTCGCCCGCCTCGCCGACGAGCGCCAGTAGCGTGTCGACGTCGACGTCGCGCCCCAGCACCGCCGCCTGCCGCAGCACCGTCCGGGCCTGCGCGGGCAGCCGGGCGAGCCTGCGGCGCAGCACGTCGCCCACCCCGGCGGGGACGGCGGTCGCCGCGGTCGCCCAGCCCTCGGCGGCGGCGAGCCGTGCGGTCTCGCGGACGAACAGCGGGTTCCCGCCGGTGCGTTCGGCGACGCGCGTGACCATTTCCTCGGTCAGGTCACCGGAGCCGTTGCGACGCAACAGTTCCGCAACGGACGCCCGGTCGAGGCCGGGCAGCTCGATGCGGTCGCCGATGGGCCCCGCCAGTGCGGCGAAGGTGGCGGCCAGGTCGTCGCCCGCCTCGGCGGGCCGCAGCGTCGCGACGACGAGGAGCCGGTGCCCGGCAAGGCCTCCCGCGACGGTGCGCAGCAGCTGCAGCGACTCGCCGTCGGCACGGTGGAGGTCCTCCAGCACGACGAGCAGGGGCGCGCCGGCACTGTGCGCGGCGAGCAGCTCGGCGACGGCCGTCGCCAGCCAGAACGTGCGGTCCGGGGTGACCGGACCGGCGGAGAGCAGCGGGGCGAGGCGGTCGGCGAGCCCGGCGGCGGGCGGGTGCGCCGCCGTCAGGGCGGTGACGATCTCGCGCCACGGCCACCCGGGCGGGGCGCCCTCGGCCTCGGGGCACCGTCCGACGACCGTGCCCCAGCCACCCGCGGCGAGCTCGGCGCGCAAACCCTCGACCAGCGTCGACTTGCCGACGCCCGCGTCGGCGGAGACGAGCACGACCTGTGGGCCGGGCGTTCCGGCCTGCGCGGCGGCGGCGCGGAGCCGGTCGAGCTCGGCGTCGCGGCCCAGCAGCACGGGCGGCTGCGCGGCGGGCGGAGCCGGGGACGCGGCCGCCGCCCTCACCGTGGCCACCGGCGCTGCGCCCAGGTGCGCCGCCTGGGCCAGGACATCGCGTTCCAGCTCCCGCAGCGCCGGACCGGGATCGACACCCAGCTCCTCGACCAGCCGCGCACGCGCCCCCGCGAGCGCCGCGAGCGCGTCGGCCTGCCGCCCGGCCCGGTACAGCGCCAGCACCAGCAGCCGGACCGCCTCCTCGCGCAGCGGATGGTCACGGACGTGCCGGTCGAGATCAGGGACGACCGCCGCGGCCTCCCCCGTCGCCAGCCGGGCCTCCGCGAGCCGCTCCACGGCCTGCAACCGCAGTTCCGCGAGCCTCGCCGCCTCGGGTGCGGCCCACGGCGCGTCGGCGAACTCGGCGTACGCGGGACCCGCCCAGCAGTCCAGCGCCGCGCGCAGCGGCGCGACCGCGGCGGCGGGCGGCAACGCGGCGGCCTCGTCGAGCAGGCGCGCGGCCCGCCGCGCGTCGAGGGCGTCGGGCGCCAGGTTCAGTGCATAGCCGGGCGCGACGCTGACCAGGACCGTCGCCGGTGCCCGCGGCGGCCGGTGCGGTTCGAGGATGCGCCGCAGGTGCGAGACGTGGACCTGCAACGCGGCCAACGCGCGGGGCGGCGGTTCACCCGACCAGATGTCGTCGACGAGCAGGTCGGCCGACACGGGCTGGCCGCCCGCGACGGCGAGCCGCGCGAGTACCGCACGCTGCCGGGGACCGCCCAGGTCGGCCGGGCGGCCGTCGACGTCCGCGCGCAGCGGACCGAGGACGGACACCGAGGCCACGACCGTCACGATACGGCCCGCCCGGACGGCGGCGTGATCAGCCGGGGAGCTGGGAACGGACCTTTCGCGACGGCGCGAACACGAACAGGCTCACCAGGTCCGGGGCGTCGACCACGCCCGGACCGCCCGCGCGCACCCACTCCACGATGCCCTCGGTGACGTCGTCGTCGAGCACGTCGCGCAGCCAGATGGGGCGCGCTCCCGCGGCCCGGCCCGCCGAGGACGGCGACACCACCACGACGTTGGACTGTGCGCACACGTCGAGGCAGTCGCTGGCCCTGACCTTGCCGGTGTCGCCGATGCCGTCGACGAGCCGGTCGAGCTGTGCGAGGTGGTCGACACCGGGGTGCTTGCGCGCGGTGCCGCAGCAACAGCCGCGGCAGACGGTCACGCGGCAGGGAGCGCCGGAGCGGCCGGGGGTCGCGGCGGCGCCACGACTGGCGCGACGGAAGCTCACCGGGCTCGGCGGTCGGGAACGATCTCCACCCGGTGAGGGTACCCGGCGCTCAGGCGTGCGCGGACGCCCAGGCCGCGGCCTCGGCGGCGACGTGCGCGACCGCGCCGCCACCCCACTGGTCGACGGCCGCGTCGCGCTCCCCGGCGTCGGTGCCGGTCACCGTGAGCACCAGGCGGGCGCCGTGGCCGGTGCCGTCGCCGAGCTCGAGGCGGACGGTGTCGCCGGGCTCGGTCGGCGCGACGTCGAGCGCGAGGACCCGCGGCCGGTCGGCCTCGACGACCGTGCCGAGCGCGACCTCCTGCGCGGCCGGGGCCCGGAACGGCTCCCCCACCCCCGGCGCGGGGAGTCCGCCCAGGAACAGGTCCCACGCCACCTCGGCCGGGCAGGTCAGCTGCCGTTCCCAGCGCGCGGACCAGCCGGCCGGGCCGTCGGTGACCTCCGGACGGTCGAGCCCGAAGCGCGCGACGAGCTCCTCGTGCCGGGAGACGGCCCGCCCCGACGGCGGCACCGGCGTTCCGGCCAGGACGGGCGAGAGCGCGGCCAGGCACATGTCCCAGCCTGCGGCGTAGCTCGGCGCGCCGTAGCGGTCGTCGAAGGTCGTGACCAGCACGAACCGGGTGCCGTCGCCGTCGGGTTCGAGCTCGAACCGCATGTCGTCCTCGCCCCAGGTGAACGCGAGCAGGCGCGGCGGGTCGAGCGCGGTCACCTCGCCGGTGAGGTGCGGGCCGCCCTCACCGAAGGTGAACGTCATCGTCCCGCCGACCCGCAGGTCCACCTCGACCGCCGACGGGAACCACTGCGCGAGGTGCACGGGCTGTGTGACGGCACGCCACACCGTGTCGACGGGGTGGGCGTAACGGCGTTCCAGGCGCAAGGCCCAGCGGTCGGCGGCGGGGGCGAACTCGGGGTCCGGGCCCGGGCCGGGGTCTGGATCAGGCATCGGGGTCCTCCATCCGGTCGAGGTGGTGGCCGAGCGCGTCGAGGCGGTCGGCCCACATCCAGCGGTAGGGCGCGAGCCAGTCGTCGATCGCGGCGAGCGGCTCGGGACGCAGCTCGTACCAGCGGCGCTGCGCCTCGGCGCGGACCGTCACGATCCCGGCCTCGCGCAGCACCCGCAGGTGCTTGGAGACGGTCGGCTGGCTGACGCCGAGGGCGTCGACCAGGTCGGTGACGGTGCGCGGGCCGGTGCGCAACAGGTCGAGGACACGCCGCCGCGTCGGGTCGGCGACGACGGCGAACGGCTCGGACACACGTCGAACATACCGCTTCAGGCATATACGTCAAGCGGCATACACGCTCTCAGATCGGGAGCAGCGACTCCACGACCGACGCCAGCTGCGCCGCGGTGCGGCACTCGTGCATCGGGACGACATCGGCGTAGCGCAGCGCCGCCGAGTCGCCCGTCCCCCACTGCCGCCGCGGCTCCGGGTTGAGCCAGTGCGTGTGCCGGGCCCGGCCGGCGAGGCGACGCAGCACCGTCAGGTTGGGGTCGCGGTAGTTGGTGCGGGCGTCACCCAGGATCAGCAGCGAGCTGCGCGGGGTGAGCGCGTCCGACCAGTACTCGGCGAAGCTGCCGAAGGAGCCGCCGTAGTCGGAGTGCCCGTCGAAGGCGACGAGCGAAGCCTCGCGCAGCACCCGGTTCATCACCCCCGACAGCTCCGCACCCGGCTCGAACAGATGGGTCACCTCGTCGGCACGCTCGACGAACGCGAACACCCGCACCTTGCTGAACTGCTCCCGCAACGCCTGGACCAGCAACAACGTGAAGTGGCTGAACCCCGCGACCGACCCGGACACGTCGCACAGCACGACGAGGTCGGGGCGGCCGGGCCGGCGCGCCCTGAACGCGGGGTTCATCGGGACCCCGCCGGTGGACATCGAGCGTCGCAGCGTGCGGCGCATGTCGAGCTCGCCCCGCTTGGCGTGCTTGCGGCGCACCGCGAGCCGGGCCGCGAGCCTGCGCGCCAACGGGTGCACGGTGCGGCGCAGCTCTGCGAGCTGACCGGCGTAGGCGGAGAGGAACTCGACCTGCTCGGCCTGCTTGGGCACCGCGGTCCGGGCGACCTGCTCGCGGCCGCGGGTCTCCGCGGTCCGCCTGCGGACCTCGTCGGTGATCATGTCGCGGAACCGGGCGATGCGGTCGCGGAGCTCGCGGCGCAGCACCTCGTCGGCGAACGAACCGGGTTCGATGTCGGGATCGCGCAGCGCCTCGACGATCCGCGCCAGCAGCGTCTCCGGCGAGAGCACGCGCAGCGCCTGGTAGGCCGACCAGCTCGGCTGCGCGCCCGGCCGGTCCCCCGCCCCGCCCGACCCGGTGCGCGCCAACGCGTCGACGACCGCGCGGGCCAGCTCGGCCAGTGCGGCGTCGTCACCGTCGCGCAGCAGGTCGGCGAGGATGTCGCGCAGGGCCTCGACGTCGACGTCGCCGTCGTCGGCGTCCCCGACCCGCGGCACCTCGACCTCCCCGGAGCCGGCGCCCAGCGCGGCCGGGAAGAACAGGTCGAACAGGGTGTCGAACACCTTGCGCTGCCCCGACCGGCGCAGCACCGCGGCGGCGAGGCCCTCGCGGAGCTGGTCGCGGTGCAGCAGGTCCAGCGCGGTGAGCACCTTCGCGGCGTCGATGGTCTCCCCCGGCCCGACCGCGACCCCGTGCGACCGCAGCGCGGCGACGAAGTCGACGAGATGCCCGGGCAGGCCGTGCGGGGCGAGCAACGCCATCAGTTCAACCTCAGCTCCGCTGCCGCCTTGATCTGGTCGGACTGGTGCTTGAGGACGACGCCCAGCGTCGTGCGCACGGCGTCGTCGTCGAGGGTGTCCATCCCGAGCGCCAGCAGGGTGCGGCCCCAGTCGATCGTCTCGGCCACCGACGGCGCCTTGCGCAGCTCCAGCCCGCGCAGCACCCGCACGGTGCGCACGAGGGCGTCGGTGAGCGCGTCGGTCAGCTCCGGGACCCGGCTCGCGACGATGCGCCGTTCCAGGTCGGCGTCGGGGAAGTCGAGGTGCAGGAACAGGCAGCGCCGCTTGAGCGCCTCCGACAGCTCCCGCGTGGAGTTCGACGTCAGCACCACGAACGGCTTGCGCGTCGCCGTGATCGTGCCCATCTCCGGGACGGTCACCTGGTAGTCCGACAGCACCTCCAGCAGCAGGCCCTCGACCTCGACGTCGGCCTTGTCGATCTCGTCGACGAGCAGCACGGTCGGGTCGGGGCGCCGGATCGCGGTGAGCAGCGGCCGCGGGAGCAGGAACTCCTCGGAGAACACGTCGTCACGGGTGCGGTCCCAGCTCTCCGCGCCCTGGCTCGCGGTGATCCGCAGCAGCTGCTTGGCGTGGTTCCACTCGTAGAGCGCGCGGGCCTCGTCGATGCCCTCGTAGCACTGCAGGCGGACGAGCTCCGCCTTGGTCGACTCGGCGACGGCCTTGGCCAGCTCGGTCTTGCCGACGCCCGCCGGGCCCTCCACGAGCAGCGGCTTGCCGAGCCGGTCGGCGAGGAACACGGTGGTGGCGACGGCCGTCGACGCGAGGTAGCCGGCCGCCGCGAGCCGCTCGGTCACGTCGGCGACCGACCCGAACGACGGCGACTGGAGTGGGCTCACGTCTCGCATCCTGCCTGCCGGTGCCCCGTTCCGCCCAGAGGCGTCTCATCGGGTGCCGCGAGTCACAACGCGGACGTCGAGCTGTCTCACGGGAGACCGGTGCGGAAACGTCGGTGGCGGCGGGCACCATGGGGGCATGGCTCCCCCCACCGCCCCCGCTCCGCGCGACGGCGCCGGTCCCGCACTGCGCGACGGCGCCGGTCCCGTACTGCGCGACCGCGCCGAGGAGCTGCTCGCGGGCCTGGCCGGGCCCGGCGCGCGGCTGCGCGAGGACCAGTGGACCGCGATCCACGCCCTGGTCGCCGAGCGCAGACGGGCGCTCGTCGTGCAGCGCACCGGGTGGGGCAAGTCCGCGGTCTACTTCGTGTCGACGGGGCTGCTGCGCGAGCAGGGCGCCGGGCCGACCGTCATCGTGTCGCCGCTGCTGGCGCTGATGCGCAACCAGATCGACGCGGCGGCCCGCGCCGGGATCCACGCGGTCACGGTGAACAGCGCGAACGTCGACGACTGGGACGCCACGTACGCCGCGATCGACACCGGCGAGGTCGACGTGCTGCTGGTCAGCCCGGAGCGGCTCAACAACCCCGACTTCCGCGACCGGGTCCTGCCGCGGCTCACCGCGTCCGCGGGGATGCTGGTGGTCGACGAGGCGCACTGCGTGTCCGACTGGGGGCACGACTTCCGGCCCGACTACCGGCGGCTGCGCAACCTGATCGCCGACCTGCCCGACGGCATCCCCGTGCTGGCCACCACCGCCACCGCGAACGACCGCGTCGTCGTCGACGTCACCGAGCAGCTGGGCCTGGCCTCGGGCGAGCCGCTGGTGCTGCGCGGCACGCTCGACCGCGACAGCCTCCGGCTCTCGGTCGTTCAGCTGGTCACACCGGCGCAGCGGATGGGCTGGCTCGCGTCGCGCCTCGACGAGCTGCCGGGCGCGGGGATCGTCTACACGCTCACGATCCAGGCCGCGGAGGAGGTGGCCGCCTTCCTGCGCGAACGCGGGTACGCCGTCGCCTCCTACACCGGCAAGACCGACCCCGAGGCGCGGCTCGCCGCGGAGGCCGACCTGCTGGGCAACCGCGTCAAGGCGCTGGTGGCCACGAGTGCGCTCGGCATGGGCTTCGACAAGCCCGACCTGGGGTTCGTCGTGCACCTCGGGGCACCGGCCTCGCCGGTGGCCTACTACCAGCAGATCGGCCGCGCGGGCCGCGCGCTCGACCACGCCGAGGTCGTGCTGCTGCCCGGGCGGGAGGACCGCGACATCTGGAACTACTTCGCCTCGCTGGCCTTCCCGCCCGAGCCGCTGGTCCGCCAGACCCTCGACGTGCTGTCGGGTTCGCCGCTGTCGACGGCCTCGATCGAGACCCGGGTCGACCTCTCCCGCACCCGGCTGGAGATGCTGCTCAAGGTCCTCGACAGCGACGGCGCCGCCAAGCGCGTCAAGGGCGGCTGGATCTCCACCGGCGAGCCCTGGTTCTACGACGCCGAGCGCCACCAGCGCATCGCCGCGGCCCGCAAGGTCGAACAGCAGGCGATGCTCGACTACATCGCGACCGACCGGTGCCGGCTCGCGTTCCTGCGCTCCCAGCTCGACGACCCCGGCGCCGCCGACGACCCGCGCTGCGGACGCTGCGACGTCTGCACCGGACAGGTGTTCTCCCCCGAGGTCGACGCGGCAGCCGCCACCGCGGCCGCGGCCCGGATCGCCCGGCCCGGCGTCGTCGTCGCGCCCCGCAAGCAGTGGCCGAGCGGCATGAAGGACGTGGGGGTCCCGCTGGCGGGCCGCATCTCCGCCGGCGAGGTCGCCGAGGAGGGCCGCGTCATCGGCCGGCTATCCGACATCGGCTGGGGGACCCGGTTGCGCGAGCTCGTCACCGGCGACGACCAGCCCGTCCCCAAGGACGTCCTCGACGCGGTCGTGACCGTCCTCAAGGGGTGGGACTGGGCGCGGCGCCCGGTCGGGGTCGTGGGCATCGGGTCGCGCACCCGCCCGCACCAGCTCGACCACCTGGCCCGGCGGATCGCCGACATCGGGCGGCTGCCGCTGCTGGGAACGCTGGCGCCGCACGGCGAACGGCCGCCCGCGCGGGACAACTCCGCGCAGCGCCTCGCCGCGGTCGCCGACGCGTTCGACACCGCGTCGCTGCCCTCGCTCGACGGGCTCGACGGCCCGGTCCTGCTCGTCGACGACGTGATCGACAGCGGCTGGACCATGACCGTGGCCACCCGGGCGGTCCGGCTCGCCGGCGCCCCCGCGGTGCTGCCGTTCGCGCTGGCCCAGGCGGGCTGACCGGGCTCAGGGCGCCGGCGGGCGGAGGTGCTCCACCAGTACCGTCGCCGACGGCAGCTCCACCCGGCACCGCCCCGGGGGCCGGACGGTCCCGCGCGGTGACACCGTCAGCTGCAGGTCCGCCGAGTGCGGCCGCTCGGCACCCACCCACGCCGCGACGAGCCCCGCGACGTGCGCCGCCAGTTCCGGACCGACGTCACCATGACAGCGGACCCGGGCCGGACCACCGTCGTCGTCCTGCACGATCGCCGCGAACCCGCCCACCCCCGGGACGGCGAGCGTCGCCCGGGCACCCGCGATCGCCACCAGCTCCGCCGCCGTGTCCGACGCGGCGGCGGCGTCGCGGGCGAGCAGCCGGAACACCGTCGGTTCGGCGAGGGCGAGCCAGAGCCCGAGGCCGTCCCAGACGTCGGCCCCCGCCAACCGGACACCCAACGTCGTCTCCGGGCCCGGCCGGTCCAGCGCCCCGCGGATCGCGTCGCGGTCGGGCAGCGACGTGCCGGGGTCGGCGAGCTCGGCCCACCAGCCCTCGTCGTCGAGCGCGACCACCTGCTCCTCCCCCGCGCCCTCCCCACGGAGCCGGATGAACGCGCACGACCGCACCGACGCGCTGCGCAGCAGCCCGTCCGCACCCAGGTCGAGCGCCACCGACAGCTGGCTTCCCCGCACCCGCAACGGCAGCAGCAACCGGCCGCCCGCCGCGAGCTGCGCGACCCACTCCGGCCGCAGGTCGGCGGCGCCGACCGTCAGCACCACCCGGTCGTATGGTGCACCCGCCGGGTGGCCCAGCGCGCCGTCGCCGGTGACGAGCACGACGTCGGGGCACCCGGCCGCGACGAGGTGGCCCGCCGCGGCGACGACGATGTCCTCGTCGATGTCGACCGACGTCACGACGCCCGCCCGGCCGACCAGCTGCGCCATCAGCGCCGCGTTGTAGCCGGTCCCGGCCCCGATCTCGAGCACCCGCTGCCCGGGGCGCAGGTCCAGCTGCTCCAGCATGATCGCCACCATCGACGGCTGCGACGCCGAGCTCAGCGCCACCCCGTCGACGACCTTGGTGACGACGGCGTTGTCCGCGTAGGCGGTCTCGACGGTCGAGTCCGGCAGGAAAAGGTGCCGCGGGACGGTGCTCATCGCCCGCGCGACGGCGTCGGTGCGCACGCGGCCGTCGCGGCGCAGCGCGTCGACCATCCGCGCTCGCGCCTCCTGCGCGGAACCCATCCGCGGGAGTCTGCCACCGCCCGCCCGCCCGGGCATCCCGGACGATCACCCCTGGCCGGCTGCGACGCCCCCGCGCGCAACCTCACGGTCGTCCCGAGCCGTAACCACGACCGTGAGGTTGCGCCCCGCTCCGGCCGGCCCGCACGCACCCCGACCCGCGCGCAACCACACGGTCGTTCCGGAGCGGATCGGCGACAGTGCGGTTGGGCGCGGGGGCGTCGGCGCGGCGCGCAGGTCAGGGGGACGAGGTCGTCGGCGTGGACGACCTCGCGGCGCTGCTCGGGCGGCAGCTGCGAGGTGCGCCGGCCGATGATCGCGGGGAGCTCGCTCGCGTCGTAGCCCACGACCCCCCGGGCGACGACGACCCCGTCGGGGCCGACGAGATCGACGACGTCGCCGGCGACGAAGTCGCCCGAGATGCCGTGGATGCCCGCGGCCAGCAGGGAACGGCGGCGGCCGATGACGGCGGCGACCGCGCCGGCGTCGAGGTCGAGGCGGCCGTGGACGTCGGCGGCGTGGCGCAGCCAGAACCGGCGCGCCGACATCCGCCGGCCCGAGGGCCGGAACGCGGTGCCGGTCTTGGGGCCGTCGGCGGCAGTGTCGAGAGCGGCGGTGACCTCCTCGGCCGAGGTCAGCAGCACGGGGATGCCGGCGGCCGAGGCCATCGCCGCCGCAGTGATCTTGGTGCCCATCCCGCCACGGCCGAGGCTGCCCTGGCCGGGCCGGGCGATCTGGACGGACTGCAGGTCGACGGGGTCGTCGACCTCCGCGACCAGCGACGACCCCGGCTTGCGGGGATCGCCGTCGTAGAGGCCGTCGACGTCGGAGAGCAGGACGAGCCCGTCGGCGCCGACGATGTGGGCGACGAGCGCGGCGAGCCGGTCGTTGTCACCGACGCGGATCTCGTCGGTGGCGACCGTGTCGTTCTCGTTGACGACGGGCAGCACGTCGAGCCCCAGCAGCCGTTCGAGGGTGCGCTGGGCGTTGCGGTAGTGGGAGCGGCGGATCATGTCGTCGGCGGTGAGCAGGACCTGGCCGATGGCGAGGTCGAACCGCGCGAACGACGCCGAGTACGCGTGCGCGAGCAGCAGCTGCCCGACCGACGCCGCGGCCTGCTGGGTGGCGAGGTCGCGGGGTCGGCGGTGCAGGCGCAGCGGGGCGAGCCCGGCGGCGATGGCGCCGGAGGAGACGAGCACGACCTGGGTCCCGGCGGCGCGACGGCCGGCGAGGGCGTCGACGAGCCGGTCGAGCCGGGTGGGGTCGATGCCGCCGTCGAGACTGGTGAGCGACGACGACCCCACCTTGACGACGATCCGCCGCGCCGCGGCCAGCTGCTCGCGCGGCGTGGGCACGACGCGTGGGGTCATCGCCGGCTCGTCTGCTCTGCCTCGTCGGGCCCGGCCTCGTCGGCCCACACACCCTCGTCCCAGGGGTCGCCGGCCTCGGTGACACCCGGGACGCCGGCAGCGTCCCCGGGACCGTCGGGGTCGAGGCCGTCGGGGGCCACGTCGTCGGGGGCCACGTCGTCGGGGTCGTCGCCGAGGTCGGCCTCGGCCTCCGCGGCGAGCTCGTCGTCGGTGCGGTGACGGCGCCGCTCGGCGCGGGCGGCCTTGCGGACGGAAGCGCTGACGCGGTCGTTCTGGTCGAGGCGGCGATCGGTGCCGCGGCCCGACATCAACGTCGCGACCCCGGCCGGCGTGCTGGGCTGCCACTCGAACACGTAGTCGCCGATCGTCACCGGGCAGCCGGGGACGGCTCCGGCCTTGGCCAGCGCCTCCTCGACGCCGAGCCGGGCGAGCCGGTCGGCGAGGTAGCCGACGGCCTCGTCGTTGTCGAAGTTGGTCTGGCGGATCCAACGCTCGGGCCGCTGCCCCCGCACGAGGAAGCCGCCCTCCTCCTCGGGGTCGACCTCGACGGTGAAGCCGCTGTCGTCGACGGCCTGCGGCCGGATGACGACGCGGGTCGCCTCGGCGACGGGCTGCGCCGCCCGGTAGTCGGCGACCTGCGCGGCCATCGCGAACGACAGCTCCCGCAGCCCGGCATGGCTGGCCGTGGAGATCGCGTACACCGGCCAGCCGAACTCGGCGGTCAGGTCGCCGGTGACGATGTCGACGAGGTCGGCGGCGTCGGGCACGTCGATCTTGTTGAGCGCGATCAGCCGCGGACGCTCCGCGAGGTCACCACCAAGGGCCGGGGTGTAGCGGGCCAGCTCCTGCTCGAGGGCGCGGACGTCGGCGACCGGGTCGCGGCCGGGTTCGAACGTCGCGCAGTCGACGACGTGGACGAGCACGGAGCAGCGCTCGATGTGGCGCAGGAAGTCCAGCCCCAGGCCACGGCCCTCGGAGGCACCCGGGATGAGCCCGGGGACGTCGGCGACGGTGAACACCGAGTCGCCCGCGCTGACGACGCCGAGCTGCGGGACGAGCGTGGTGAACGGGTAGTCGGCGATCTTCGGGCGCGCCTGCGACAGCGCGGCGACCAGCGACGACTTGCCCGCCGACGGGAACCCGACGAGTCCGACGTCGGCCATGGACCGCAGCTCGAGGACCAGCTCGCGGGTCTCACCCTCCTCGCCGAGCAGGGCGAACCCGGGGGCCTTGCGAGCGGCCGACGACAACGCCGCGTTGCCGAGCCCACCACGACCACCCTCGGCCGCGACGAACCGGGTACCGGCACCGACGAGGTCGGCGATGATCTCGCCGTCCTCCCCGAACACGACGGTCCCGTCGGGCACGGCCAGCTCCAGGTCCTCGGCGTTGGCGCCGGCACGGAAGCTGCCCTGGCCCTCCTTGCCGTTGCGGGCCTTGGCGTGCGGGCGGTGGTGGAAGTCGAGCAGCGTGTGCACGCCGGGGTCGACGACGAGCACGATCGAGCCGCCGCGTCCGCCGTTGCCGCCGTCGGGACCGCCGAGGGGTTTGAACTTCTCCCGGTGGACCGACGCGCAGCCGTTGCCACCGCTTCCCGCGGTCGCATGGACAACGACCCGGTCGACGAACCGAGACATCAGGTTTCTCCTACCTCATGAGAACGCAAACGGCGGGCCGCCCTGCTGGGCAGCCCGCCGTTGCTGAAGATCGCGGTGGTGCAGGCCTCAGACCTGGACCGGAACCACGTTCACGGTCTTGCGACCGCGCTTGAAGCCGAACTCGACCGAGCCCTCGACCAGCGCGAACAGCGTGTCGTCGCCACCGCGGCCGACACCGTCGCCCGGGTGGAACTTGGTGCCGCGCTGACGAACGAGGATCTCGCCCGCGTTGACGGCCTGGCCGCCGAAGCGCTTGACGCCGAGCCGCTGGGCGTTGGAGTCACGCCCGTTGCGCGAGCTGGACGCACCCTTCTTGTGAGCCATGTCCAGGTCTCCTTACTTGCTGATCGCCGTGACCTGGACCCTGGTCAGCGGCTGACGGTGGCCCTGACGCTTGTGGTACCCGGTCTTGTTCTTGAACTTGTGGATGCGGATCTTCGGGCCCTTGGTGTGCTCGACGACCGTGGCGGTCACCGAGGCCTTGGCCAACGCGTCCGCGTCGGTGGTGAGCTGGCCGCCGTCGACGAGCAGCAGGGCCGGCAGGCTGATCTCGGCGCCGGGCTCACCGTCGATCTTCTCGACGGTCAGCACGTCGTCCACGGCCACCTTGTACTGCTTGCCGCCGGTCTTGACGATCGCGTACATCGTTGACGCACGACTCCTGAATATCGGGGGACACGAGGCGCGCTGCGTGCGCGCCGCCACATCCCGTCGACATGCGCGGGCGCGGCTCCGGTGTCCCAGGGTACGGAACGGATTTCTCCAGGGTCAAACCGGGTCCCCGGTCTACTCCCCGGCCTTCTCATCGGTCCCGGCGGGCGGACCCGCCGGGCGTGACGCGGCACGCCGCTGCCTGCGCGGACGTGCCTCGGTGACGGGCTCGGGCTGCGGCGCGACCGTCACGGGCGCGGCCGCAGCCTCCTCCGTCGCGGGCCCGGGAAGGGGTGCGGTGATGACGGCCGCGGCCGCCCCGCTCGGCGAGCCCGCGGTGCGGGTGACGCGGCCCCTGCGCCGGCGCGGACGGTCTCCGGCGTCGTCGGGATGCGGTGCGACGCCGTTGGTGGGAACCGGGTCGTGCCCGTTGAGGGCCGGCGCGGCGCCGTTGCTCGCCGGGGCACCGTTGCGCTCGGCGTGCCCGGCGACGGCGACCGGGGTGTCGTCGGCCGGGGTGTCGTCGGCCGGGGTGTCGTCGGCTGTCGCGGGCGCCGACGTGGCCGGGGCCCCCTCGGCCGCGGCGGCACCGGTGATCGCCGGGTCGACGGGCTGGGGCGTCGGCGCGGCCGGCCGCACGGACTCCGCCGGCGGCACGGTCTCCCCTGCCTGCTGCGACTCCCCTGCCTCCCGGGACCCGCCTGCCTCTCGTGACCCGCCCGGCTCCGGGGAGTCCGCCGCCACGGAGGCCGCGGACTCGTCGGAGGTGGTCGCCGACCTGCGCGACCGGACCCGGCGGCTGCGCCCGCGCGGCGCGTCGTCCTGCACGGCAGCAACGTCGTCCTGCACGGCAGCCACGTCGTTCTGCGTGGCAGTCACCTCGTTCTGCGCGGCAGCAACGTCGTCCTGCGCGGGAACCGCGTCGGACGCCGGTGCCGCGTCGACCGGGGACACCGCGGCGGCTGCGGCGACCTCGGTGGCCCCCGGAGCGCCGTCGGGATCATCGGCTCCGGCGAGGCGGAGCGCGGGCTGCGCGGTCCGGCCCTCCGGCTTGCCCTCCGACGCGATCGACGCCGCGACGACGGCGATGTCGGCCGACGCCGAGGGGCGCTCCTCGGCCGGCTCCGGGCGGGCGTCGTCGCGACGGTTGCGGTTGCGGCCGCGACGGCCCTCCCGCTCGTTCTGCCGTTCGCCCTTGTCGTGCTTGTGCTCGCCCTTGTCGCTCTTGGCGTCGCCGTCGGTCGACACGATGACCCCACGCCCGCGGCAGTGCTCGCACGGCATCGAGAAGTGCTCCAGCAGCCCGCCGCCGACCCGCTTGCGCGTCATCTGCACCAGGCCGAGGGAGGTCACCTCGGCCACCTGGTGGCGGGTGCGGTCGCGGGCCAGGCACTCGGTGAGCCTGCGCAGCACCAGGTCGCGGTTGGCCTCGAGCACCATGTCGATGAAGTCGACGACGATGATGCCGCCGATGTCGCGCAGCCGCAGCTGACGGACGATCTCCTCGGCCGCCTCGAGGTTGTTGCGGGTGACGGTCTCCTCGAGGTTGCCGCCGGACCCGGTGAACTTGCCGGTGTTGACGTCGACGACCGTCATCGCCTCGGTGCGGTCGATGACCAGCGTGCCGCCCGAGGGCAGCCACACCTTGCGGTCGAGCGCCTTGAGCAGCTGCTCGTCGATGCGGTACTCGGTGAAGACGTCACCGGGGCCGACGTGGCGGTGCAGGCGGTCGGCCAGCTCCGGGGCGACGTGGCCGATGTAGCTGGAGACGGTCTCCCACGCGTCGTCGCCGGAGACGACCAGCCGGGTGAAGTCCTCGTTGAACTGGTCGCGGACGACCTTGACCAGCAGGTCGGGCTCCTCGTAGAGCAGCGCGGGGGCCTTGACCTTGTTCGGGCCGGTGGCGTCGGCCTTGCTCTTGACGACGTCCCACTGCGCCTGCAGGCGACGCACGTCGCGCTCCAGGGCCTCCTGGGTGACGCCCTCGGACGCGGTGCGGATGATGACCCCGGCCTCGGCCGGGACGATCTCCTTGAGCATGTCCTTGAGCCGCTTGCGCTCGGTGTCGGGCAGCTTGCGGCTGATGCCGGCGGTGCCGCCGGAGGGGACGTAGACCAGGAAGCGCCCGGCCAGGCTGATCTGCGTGGTCAGCCGGGCGCCCTTGTGCCCGATGGGGTCCTTGGTCACCTGGACGAGGACGCTGTCACCGGTCGACAGGGCCTGCTCGATGCGGCGGGCCTTGCCGTTGAGGCCTGCGGCGTCCCAGTCGACCTCGCCGGCGTAGAGCACGGCGTTGCGGCCGCGCCCGATGTCGACGAACGCGGCCTCCATGCTGGGCAGCACGTTCTGCACACGGCCGAGGTGGATGTTGCCCACCATCGACGAGCCCGACGGGCCGTTGCCGTCGTGGGTGCCGCCCGCGACGAAGTGCTCGACGAGCACGTCGTCCTCGAGGACGGCGATCTCGACGCGGTCGCCGTGCTCGCGCACGACCATCGACCGGTCGACGGACTCGCGGCGGGCCAGGAACTCGGCCTCGGTGAGGATCGGGACGCGGCGGCGGCCGGCGTCGCGGCCGTCGCGGCGGCGCTGGCGCTTGGCCTCGAGACGGGTCGAGCCGCGGACGCTCTGCACGCCGTCGGAGGCCTCGTCGTCGTTGCTGCGCTCGCGGGGGGTGCGGACGCGGGTGACGGTGCCGGGCGGGTCGTCGGAGGACTCGACGTCGTCGCCGTTGCCGCGACGGCGGCGACGGCGGCGCCTGCGCCGGGAGCCGGCGGCGTCGTCCGCGTCGTCGGAGTCGCCGTCATCGCCGGAGTCGGTGTCGGACTCGTCGGCGTCGGACTCGTCGGCGGCGGGATCGGCATCGTCGGAGCTGTCGTCGGAGCTGTCGTCGGACCGGCCGGGCGCGGCGTCGGCCCCGTCGGAGTCGGAGTCGGAGTCGCCCGACTCGGCGTCGGAGCCCCGGCCCCGGCCACGGCCACGGCGGCCACGGCGGCGGCGACGCCGACCCGAGGCGTCGTCGTCGGAGTCGTCGGCGTCGACCTCGGTGTCGTCGACGTCGCCGTCGGCCACGGTGTCCTCGACGTCGTCGCCGTCGGCCACGGTGTCGTCGTCGGCCTCGCCGGTCGGGCCGGTGGTGGGCGCCTCGACGACACGGAACGGGTCGGCCGCCTCGGGGGCGGACGACGCGGCGCGGGTGCGCCGGGTCGCGCGGCGCTCGGCGGCGGGGGCCTGGAAGACCGGCGCGGCGAACAGCGGCGGCGGCGCGGCGACCTCGTCGGCCTCGGCGGCGACGGGATCGGCGGCCACGGCGGCCTCACCCGCCGCGGCGGCGGCCGCGACGTCGGCCGGGATGTCGGGGAGCGCCGGGGCGGGGACCGTCGTCGTCGCGTCCTCGTAGGCGTCGTCCGCGACGGCGGTCTCGTCCTCCGCGCCCGCGTCGGGCAGCAGCGCCGTGACGACCCGCTCGGCGAGCGTCCGGTCGACGCTCGACTGCGGGCTGCGCACCTCGGCGCCCAGCTCCGACAGGGTCGCGAGCACCTCGCGGCTGGTGCGTCCGATCAGCTTGGCCAGGGCGTGCACCCGCAGCTTGGCGGGCAGGTCGGCCAGCACGGACGGCCCGCCGGTGCTACCGGCGGGCGCATCGTTGTTCGACATTCAGCTCCTTCGCCCCCGGGCGCCTCCTGGTGAGGGGGCGGCCGCGCAGGGGCCCTACGTCAATCGTTCTCTCCCCGCGCGGTGCGCGGGGAGCAATCCTCAGCTGCGGTGTATCTCGACGGTGGCCGCGGCGCGGCGCGGGGGGCTCCCTCGTCGCACCGAGCCGCTCAGACCTGGGCGGTGACCCGGCCAGTGCCGAACGGATCGGCGAGCTCACCCGAGTCGTCGAGCAGTCCCTGCGCCATCCGGGTCGCCCTCGCGGGTACCGGCGGCGTGAGGCCTGCGACAACGTCGAGTGCACCCAACACATCGTCGGGTCGAACGGCGGGTGTCGTCTGCCGCACGACCGCGGTCAGTATCGCACAGCCCGCAACCGCTGCGGTTGCGGTCGCGAGCCCCGGACCGTTGCTCGCGGTCAGGACCGTGGCCCTCACCAGGGCTTTCCGGACGTCGATCTGCTTTCGACCCGACGGTGTGACACGCTCGATGACGACGGACTCCTCCGCCAGCAACGCGTCGACGGCCGCGCGGAGCTCGGCCTCGGCCACCCCGGGCAGCTCGATGGCCCAGCGCACGGCGTCGATCCGGTCGGCCAGCGCGGGCGGCGTGGCGAGGACCGCCTCCAGCACGTCGAGCCCCGACGGCAGCGCCCGGTCGAGCGCGTCGGCCAGCTGCGCGGGATCCACCTCACGGGTGAGCCCGATCTCCATGTACTCGGCCTCGCTCGCCGCGCCGGTGGGCGCGGCGCCGATCCAGGACAGCCGCGGGTGCGGGCTGAACCCGTGCGAGTGCGACACCGGGACCCCCGCGCGGCGCACCGCACGTTCGAACGCCCGGGCGATGTCGCGGTGTGACAGGAAACGCAGCCGGCCCCGCTTGGCGAAGCGCACACGAATCCGCTGCACCGTCGGGGGTGCCGGGTTCGCCGCCTCGCCGGGCCGTACACGCGCCATGACGGCAAGGGTACGGAGGTGGGCCCGGTCAGGCGGGATCCGGGGCGGCGAACGGGTCGAGCACCAGGAGCGCCTCCCCCGCCGGGGCGAACCCGGCACGCCGGTAGAACGACGCGCTGCCCGCCGTCGGCGCCAGCATCAGCCGCCGGTAGCGGCGCTCCCCCGCGTGGTCGACGGCCGCCTCCAGCAGCGCGCGCGGCACACCGCGGTCGGCGAACCCGGCCAGCACGAACGCGTTGCCGACCTGCCCGACCCGCCCACCCCGCGACCCCGGCCGGGGCATCGACACGATCTCGACGACGTTGATCGACCCGATCGGCGTCCAGCCCGCCCGGTCCGAACCGACCTCGGCCAGCCAGAAGGTCCGCCGCGGCTGCTCGGTGCGCCACCACTGCGCGAACGCGGCCTCGAACCCGGGGTCGTCGACGGGCGCGCCCGCGCGCTCCTCCAGCCACGCGCGGCGCAGCGCCGCGAGCGCCTCGACGTCGCGTTCGTCGGCGACCCGCACGACGAACTCCGGCCGCGCGGCCGAGCCCGGCCCGTAGGAGCCGGATGCGGACGCCGATGCGGACTCAGGCACTCCCGAACCGGTTCCCGCCGACGGGGTCGGCGACCGTCAGCGGGAGCAGCTGCGTCCCGCTGGGACCGACCTGGATGTCCTGGCCCGTCGACGGGCACACCCCGCAGTCGAAGCACGGCGTCCACCGGCAGTCGTCCTGCTCCCCACCGGCCAGGGCCTCCTGCCAGTCGTCCCACAGCCAGTCGCGTTCCAGACCGGAGTCGAGGTGGTCCCACGGCAGGACCTCGTCGCGCTCGCGCTCGCGGGTGGTGAACCAGTCGAGCGTCACCCCGAGCGGGGCGAGCTCGGCCTCCGCGGCGCCGGTCCAGCGTTCGAAGGAGAAGTGCTCGCTCCAGCCGTCGAACCGGCCGCCCTCGCGCCACACCCGCTCGACGACCCGGCCGACGCGCCGGTCGCCCCGGGCGAGCAGGCCTTCGATCAGCGACGGCTTGCCGTCGTGGTAGCGCATGCCGATGTTGCGGCCCAGGCGCCGGTCGGAGTTCACGGCCTCGCGCAGCTTGCGCAGCCGCTCGTCGACGACATCGGGGTGGGCCTGCGGCGCCCACTGGAACGGGGTGTGCGGCTTGGGGACGAACCCGCCGATGGAGATGGTGCAGCGGACGTCGTTGTGCCCCGACGCCGCGCGCCCGGCCTTGATGACCCGGTGCGCCATCCCGGCGATCTCGAGGACGTCCTCGTCCTCCTCGGTGGGCAGCCCGCACATGAAGTAGAGCTTCACCTGCCGCCAGCCCTGCGCGAACGCCTCCGAGACGGTCCGGATGAGGTCCTCCTCCGACACCATCTTGTTGATGACGCGCCGGATGCGCTCCGACCCGCCCTCCGGGGCGAACGTCAGCCCGGAGCGACGGCCGTTGCGCGAGATCTCGTTGGCCAGGTCGATGTTGAACGCGTCCACGCGCGTCGACGGCAGCGACAGCGACGTGTTGGAGCCCTCGTAGCGGTCGGCCAGGCCCTTGGTGATCTCGGCGATCTCGGAGTGGTCGGCGCTGGAGAGCGAGAGCAGGCCGACCTCGTCGAAGCCGCTGGCGCGCACGGCCGAGTCGACCATCGCACCGATGCCCTCCAGCGACCGCTCCCGGACCGGGCGGGTGATCATGCCCGCCTGGCAGAAGCGGCAGCCACGGGTGCAGCCCCGGAAGATCTCGACGCTCGCGCGCTCGTGCACCGTCTCGGCCAGCGGGACCAGCGGGGCCTTCGGGTAGGGCCAGTCGTCGAGGTCGCGGGTGGTGCGCTTCTGCACGCTGCGCGGCACCCGCGGGTCGGCGGGCTCCACCGCCGCGATGGCGCCGTCGGCGCCGTAGGACACGTCGTAGAGGCCGGGGACGTAGCAGCCGTCGGTGGCGGCCAGGCGCAGCAGCAGCTCCCGGCGCCCGCCCGGGCGGCCCTCGGCCTTCCACGCCGCGACGACGTCGGTGATGTCGCCGACGACCTCCTCGCCGTCGCCGATCGCGACGACGTCGACGAAGTCGGCCATCGGCTCGGGGTTGAACGCGGCGTGCCCGCCCATCAGGACGACGGGGTGGCTCTCGTCGCGGTCGGCGGCGTGCAGCGGGACGGCGGCGAGGTCGAGCGTCGTCAGCAGGTTGGTGTAGCCGAGCTCGGTGGAGAAGCTGACGCCGAGGACGTCGAAGTCGCCGACAGGGCGGTGCCCGTCGACGGTGAACGCCGGCACCCGGTGCTCGCGCATCAGGGCCTCGAGGTCGGGCCACACCGCGTAGCAGCGCTCGGCGAGGGCGTCCGGGCGCTCGTTGAGCACCTCGTAGAGGATCATGACGCCCTGGTTGGGCAGGCCCACCTCGTAGGCGTCGGGGTACATGAGCGCCCAGCGGACCGGGGTCGCGTCCCACTCGTCCTCGTCGGCCACCTGGGCGTTGAGCTCGCCGCCGACGTACTGCACCGGCTTGGACACGCGGGGCAGCAGCGGTTCGAGGTCGGGAAACACGGAGGTCACGCAACGTCAGGGTAGTCGCGTGCTCGCGGCGACGACGCCGCCGCCCCCGAGCCGTGTGCGCCCGCGAATCCGGCCAGGTCCGCAGGCGGGCGGGCCCGCGCGAATTGCAGGAACGGCACTTCCCCGCAACCGGGTTGCGGGAGTGCCGTTCCTGCAGATCGGGGCCGGCCCCCGGGGCGCCTACTCCAGCAGGCCCGCCGAGCGCAGGGCAGCGCGGACGTCCTCGTGGTGCACCTCGTCGAGCGGGACCAGCGGCAGCCGGATGCCCGGCTCGATCAGCCCCAGCTCGGCCAGCGCCCACTTCACCGGGATCGGGTTGGGCTCGGAGAACAGGGCGCGGTGCAGGCCGGCGAGGGTCGCGTCGATCTCCGACGCGGTCTCGTCGTCACCGGCGACGGCCGCGTTGCACATGCGCGCCATCGCCTCGGGGGCGACGTTGGCGGTGACGGAGATGTCGCCGTGGAACCCGGCGAGCATCGAGGCGCGGGCGGTGCCGTCGTCGCCGGAGTAGAGGGCGAAGTCGGACAGGCCGAGGGCGACGAGGTCGCGGACCCGGTCGAGGTCGCCCTTCGCCTCCTTGAGCCCGACGATGTTGGGCACCTCGGCGAGGCGCTCGACGGTCGACGGCAACATGTCGCAGGCGGTGCGGCCGGGGACGTTGTAGAGGTACTGCGGGAGGTCGACGGCCTCGGCGACGGCCTTGAAGTGCCGGTACAGGCCCTCCTGGGGGGGCTTGTTGTAGTACGGGGTGACGAGCAGCGCGGCGTCGGCACCGGCGTTCTTCGCGGCCTGCGTGAGGTGGATGGCCTCGGTGGTGCTGTTGGCGCCCGTGCCGGCGATGACGGGGACGCGGCCGGCGGAGACGTCGATGGTGTGCCGGATGACCTCGGTGTGTTCCTCGACCGAGAGGGTCGCGGACTCGCCGGTGGTGCCGACCGACACGACGGCCGCGGTGCCGGCCTCGATGGTGCGGTCGACGAGCTTGGCGAGGGCGTCCATGTCGACGGAGCCGTCCACCCGCATCGGGGTGACGATGGCGACGATGCTGCCGGTGATCATGGTGTACGTCCTTCGCGGCGGGCCGGGATTCCGGGCGACGACGCTACCCGTCCGGGTGGATTCGGCCGAGCCCCCGTGCTCTGGGCCACTCACCGGCAGCGTCGGGGTCAGCCCCAGGCCAGGCGGGTCGGCTGGACCGACCGGCCGACGCGGCGGATCGTCACCGACACGATCAGGGCGGCGGCGACCAGGGCGGTGACGGTCACGGCGACCGGCCGGTCGTTGGTCGCGACCCCGACCAGCGCCCACACCGTCGCGGCGGCGTAGCCGACGACCGCGGTCCCGGTGTTGACGACCCAGCACACGATGGCGGCCGCCACGAGCAGCACGGTGATGGCGGCGGCGAGGGCGAGCGCACCGTCGCCGGGCAGCCCTTCCGCGACGCCGGTCGCGGCGGTGCCGAGCACCGTCGCGAACGACACCCAGCCGGTGTAGATCGCGATCGGCGCGCGGAACAGTGCGCGCTCGGCGGGGCTCGTCGCGGGCTCGTGGGACAGCCTGCCGAACACGACCGCCAGGCACACGAGCAGGGCGATGATCACGACCTCGGCGGCGAGGATCTGGCGGGTGCCGAACGCGAGGATCCACAGCGGGTTCAGGACGGCGGAGGCCGCGAGCCACCAGCCGGTGCGCCGGTGGACGGCCCGGGATCGCTGGGCGGGCAGCAGCGCGAACACGGCGTAGGCGAGGAAGCCCAGGTAGATGAGCCCCCAGATGGAGAACGCCCAGCCGGCGGCGAGCACCGGCGTGGGGTTGTCGTTGGCGACGACGCCGACCCCGTCACCGATCGCGCCGGAGCCGCCGAATGCCGACACGACGATCTGCACCACCGCGAGGACCAGCACGACTGTGCCGCGGACGAGGTCGGGGAGCGTGCTGCGGGGGGCCGTAACCGTCATGCCGCAATGCTGCCGCCGCGCGGCGGGTCCGGCCAGTCGGGCCGCCGCGTCAGCCGAGTTCCAGGAGCGGGGAGCCGGCGGCGACCGGGCCGCCCACCTCGACCAGGACGGCGGTCACCTCCCCGGCGACGCCCGCGCGGATCTCCATCTCCATCTTCATCGCCTCGAGGACGGCGACGACGTCCCCGGCCTCGACCTGCTGCCCCGGGCGGACCCGCACGTCGACGACCGTGGCGTCCATGGGGGCGACGGCGGGTCCGGTGCTCGCCGCGCCTGCGGCGGCGGCGGGGACACCGGCGGCGCGGGAGGTGCGCGCGACCGGTCGCGGGCCGGCGCCGTGGACGTCGACCTCGACGACGCCGCGGTCGGTGGCGATGCGGACGCGTCGGCTCGTCGTGTCCGGCTGTGGTGTCCGGGTGCGCGGCCGCGCATCCGGGTCGGGTGTCCAGTCCCGGGCGACGGAGCCCGTGTCGTGGGTCGCGGCGGTGAACGACTCCGAGGCCAGCACCGACCGCAGGTAGGGCGCGGTGGTGGGGATGCCGTCGATGCGCAGTTCGTCGAGGGCCCCGACGAGCCGGCGCCGCGCCGACTCCCGGTCGGTGCCGTGCGCGAGGACCTTGCCGAACATGGAGTCGTAGTCGGGCGCGACGGCACCGCCGGCCTCGATGCCGAAGTCGTTGCGGATCCCGGGGCCCTGCGGCAGGTCGAGGGTGTCGACGCGGCCGGGCGCCGGCCGGAAGCCCTCCCACGGGTCCTCGGCGGCGATGCGGGCCTGGATCGCGTGCCCGCGGGTCACGATGTCGTCCTGGGTGAACGCGAGCGGCTCCCCGGCGGCCACCCGCAGCTGGGTGACGACGAGGTCCTGGCCGGTGACCAGCTCCGTCACCCCGTGCTCGACCTGCAGGCGGGTGTTCATCTCCAGGAAGAAGAACTCGCCGGTCGCCGGCAGGACGAGGAACTCGACGGTCCCGGCCCCGACGTAGCCGACCGTCCGGGCGAGTGTGACCGCGGCGGCGGTGAGCGCGCGCCGCAGACCGGTGTCGAGGCCCGGCGCCGGGGCCTCCTCGACGAGTTTCTGGTGCCGGCGCTGCACCGAGCAGTCCCGGTCGCCGAGGTGGACGACCGTGCCGTGGGTGTCGCCGACGATCTGGACCTCCACGTGCCGTGGCTGCTCCAGGTAGCGCTCCAGGTGCACCTCGGACCGGCCGAACGACGCCGCGGCCTCGCGCCCGGCGGCGGTGACGGCGGCGGCGAGCGCGCCGGCCGCGGTGACGACGCGCATCCCGCGTCCGCCGCCGCCGTGGGTGGCCTTGACGACCAGCGGGAACCCGATGCCCTCCGCTGCCGCGGCGGCGTCGTCGACGGTGACCGGTCCGCTCCCCGGAGGGACGGGAACACCGCACTCGACGGCGACCGCGCGGGCGGCGACCTTGTCCCCCATGCGCGCGACGACGTCGGCGGACGGGCCGACGAACGTCAGCCCCGCCGCGGGGACGGCCGCGGCGAAGGCGGCGTCCTCGCTGAGCAGCCCGTACCCCGGGTGCACGGCGTCGGCGCCGGAGCTCTTCGCGGCGTCCAGGATCGCGTCGACGTCGAGATAGGACGAGCGGGCCGGCGCGGGCCCGATCCGGACCGACTCGTCGGCCATCCGGACGTGCGGGGCGGCGGTGTCGGCGTCGCTGAACACGGCGACCGTGCGCAGGCCGAGCTCTCTGCAGGCGCGCAGGATCCGGACCGCGATCTCACCGCGGTTGGCGACGAGCACTGTCCGCACGGGACCTCCTGGGTTGGGACTGTCGCACCCTATCTACCAATCGACCGTCTGGTAGTCTAGCGTCGGTCGGCGAGACCCCTGCACGACCGACCCGGAGGTCCCGTGACTGCCGAGAGCCCCGCAGTTGCCCAGCGCACGGCCGATCGGATCGCCCTGCTGCGCGACAAGCAGGAGGCCGCGCACGCCAGCGGCGGACCCGAGGGCCTGCGCCGCCACCGCGAGTCCGGACGGCTGCCCGTGCGCGAGCGGATCGACATGCTCGTCGACCCCGAGAGCTGGTTCGAGATCGGCGCCCTCGCCCTGCCCGAACTGCGCCGCGCGAAGCCCATCCCGGGCGACGCCGTGGTCACCGGCTTCGGGCTGCTCGACGGCCGCCGGGTCGGCGTCATCGGGATCGACTCCAGCGTCGTCGCGGGCACCACCGCGCCGATCAGCATGCGCAAGCAGGGACGGCTGATCGAGCACGCGCAACGGCACGGCTTCCCCCTCGTCCTGCTCTGCGACGCCGACGGCGGCCGGATGCCCGACGTCTCCGGCTGGCGGTTCTCCGGGCTGCCATTGGACTTCACCACCTTCCTCAAACCCCCGCCGGGCGAGCCCGTCGTGCCGCGGGTCGCGGCCGTGCTCGGGCCGTCGTACGGCGACTCGGCGCTGCACGCCTCCACGGCGCACTACGTCGTGATGGTGCGCAGCGGGTCGATCGCGCTGTCGGGGCCCTCGGTGGTGGAGCCCGCGATCGGCGAGAAGGTCAGCGACGACGAGCTGGGCGGGCCCGCCGCGGCCACCGAGGCCGGCAACGCCCACCTCGTCGTCGACACCGAGGCCGACGCGATGGACGCGGTCGCCGCCTTCCTGTCCTACCTGCCGCAGAACTCGACGCTGCCCCCACCGGTCGCGCCTCCCCTTCCGCCGCAACGGGATCCGGGCGACCTCGCCGACATCGTCCCGCTCGGCGCCCGCGCCGGGTACGACATGCGCGACGTCTTCGCCTGCATCGCCGACGCGGCGAGCATCCTGCCGTGGGCCGACGGCTGGGGCGCCTCGCTGCTGTGCGCGCTGGCGCGGATCGAGGGCCGGGTCGTCGGCCTGGTCGGCAACCAGCCGATCGTCCGCGCCGGGGCACTGGACCCCGCGGCGCTGGCCAAGGAGGCCGCGTTCGTGCGGCTGTGCGACACGTTCGGGGTGCCGCTGGTGTTCCTGCACGACGTGCCGGGGCTGATGATCGGCACCCAGGCCGAGCGCGGCGGCATCCTGCGCGGCTACGAGGTCCTGGTCTCCGCGATCGCCGAGGCCACCGTGCCGAAGGTGGGTGTGGTGCTGCGCAAGGCCTACGGCGGCGGGCACTTCGCCATGGGCGGACGCCCCACGAAGCCCGACTTCCTCTACGCCTGGCCGTCGGCCGAGCTGGGCTTCATGGCCCCGGAGACGGGGATCCGCACGATCCACCGTCGCCGGCTGGAGAAGGTGCTGGCCGAGCAGGGCCCCGAGGCGCACGCGGCGCTCGTCGCGGAGCTCACCGCGGAGTGGGTGAGCGAGGCCGAACCCTGGGAGGCCGCCGCGCACCTGTCCCTCGACGACGTCATCGAGCCCGCCGCGACCCGGCACGTGATCGCGACGAGCATCGACATCACGCTGGGAGGCCGGGCGTGAGCAACATCCGGGTGCACACCGACGACGCCGTCGCCGTCCTCACGATCGACGACCCGGCGCGGC
Organism: Pseudonocardia sp.; assembly: GCF_050250275.1. Lineage (GTDB taxonomy): Bacteria > Actinomycetota > Actinomycetes > Mycobacteriales > Pseudonocardiaceae > Pseudonocardia. The sequence goes on along the minus strand of NZ_JBFWOY010000009.1, from coordinate 26,504 downwards.
TCAACGCGATGGGGCGCACCTTCTGGCCGGAGGTGCGGGACGCGCTGGCGCGCCTGGAGTCCGACGGCCGCACCCGCGCGCTCATCGTCACCGGCGCCGGGGACAAGGCGTTCTCTGCGGGCGGCGACATCGCCAGCTTCGCCTCGCTCACCGACACCGCGGCCAAGCGCGAGTTCCAGCGCGACTGCATGCGCACCTTCGCCGCCGTCGAGGAGTCGCCGCTGCCGGTGATCGCCGCGGTCAACGGCTACGCGATGGGTGGGGGCTGCGAGCTGGCGCTGGCCTGCGACATCGTCGTCGCCGCCGACACCGCGACGTTCGGGATGCCCGAGACCGCGGTCGGGCTCGTCCCCGGGTTCGGGGTGCTGCGCGCGCCGTCGGTGATCGGGCGGCACTGGACGAAGCTGCTGATGTTCACCGGCGAACGGGTCGACGCCGAGACGGCGCTGCGGATCGGGCTGGCGCAGAAGGTGGTGCCCGCCGCGGCGTTGATGGACACCGCACGAGAGCTCGCCACCACGATCGCGGCCAAGGCGCCGCTCGCCGTCGCCGCCGGGAAGGGCCTGGTCAACCGGGGGGTCGACCGCGGCGAGTTCGACCACTCCACCGCTGCGCTCACCGCCCTGCACGCCACCGAGGACGCCGCCGAGGGCATCGCGGCGTTCGTCGGGAAGCGGGCGCCGACGTTCGAGGGGCGCTGATGGAACCGCTCGTGGCGCTCATGCGCCGGTACGTCAACGACTACACCAACCGGCACGACACCTCGGTCTGCGCCGAGATCATGGAGCCGGACTACACGCTGCGGATGGGCCCGCACGAGGTCGCGGGCCGCGACGAGCTCTACATCCCCGCCGCCCGGAAGCAGTTCACCGAGTTCCCGGGCCTGTGCCTGACGGTCCACGAGATCGTCACCAACGGCGAGCGGCTCGCGATGCGGTTCTCCGAGCACGGCCGCTCCGTCCGCCACGACGGCGCCGCCGCGGTGTGGACCGGCCTCGGGCTCTACCGCTGGAACGGGCGCAAGCTCGTCGACAACTTCGTGGAGCAGGACTACCTGTCCCGCCGACGGCAGCTGGCCGGCGGACCGACGGCGGTCGTCGAGGCGCCGGCGACGGCGCCGTGGGACACGGTCGCGCTCGCTCCGGACCCGACCGCCGAGCTCGCCGTACGCGAATGGATCGCCGCCGACGAGGGCGGCGCGACCGTCGACGACTCCGGGCCGCTGCTCGCGGACGGTTCCTCGCAGGTCGACGACCTCTTCTCCGCCGGGCCGGACGTCGCGTTCCGGGTCACGCGCACCGGCACCTACAGCGGCGGCCTCGACGTCGACCCGGCGATGGTCGGGCGTCGCGCCACCCTGCACATGGTCGGCCTCGTGAGGGTCGAGGGCGGCCGGGTCGTCGGCGGGCACGTGGTGCGCGACCGGCTCGGCCTCACCCGCTCCCTCAAGGCCGTGGGGAGCCCGTCGTGACCGTCGACCTCACCGCGCCCGCCGCCAGCGCCGACCCCTACGCGGTGCTGCGGGAGCTGCGCGCAGCCGACCCCGTGCACTGGAGCGTGACCCACCGCGCCTGGCTGATCACCCGCTACGACGACGTCTCCGACGCCTTCCGCAACAAGGCCTTCTCCAACGACCGCGTCCGCCCGGTGCTGGCCCGCCGCACGGAGCCGAGCGCGGCCTCCGACGTGCTGGGCCTGCTGGCGGGCTGGATGGTGGTCACCGACCCGCCCGAGCACACCCGGCTGCGCCGCCTCGCCGCGGGCGCGTTCAAGGGTCAGCGGATCGCGGTCATGGGCGAGCAGATCACCGCGATCGTCGACGCGCACATCGACGCCTTCCTGGCGGGTTCGGGCGAGCAGGACCTCATCTCCGAGGTGGCGTACCCGTTGCCCGCCACCGTGATCGCCACGATGCTCGGCGCCGCGCCGGAGGACCGCGACCGCTTCCGTGAATGGTCCGACGAGCTGGCCCTCGTCGCGTTCGGCACCGGCGGCGCCGCACGCGCCGACCGGCACGAGCGGGCGCTGCGCGGGTTGCGCGAGATGGACACCTACTTCCACGAGCTCGTCGACCGCCGCCGCCGCGACCCGGGCGAGGACATGTTGTCCGCGCTCATGGCGAAGGACGGCGACGACCTGCTCTCCGACGACGAGCTCGTCGCCATGTGCGCCCTGCTGCTGTTCGCGGGCCACGAGACCACGACCAACTCCGTCGCCAACGCGACGCTGGCGCTGCTCCGCCATCCCGACCAGCTCGACCGGCTGCGCGCCGATCCCGACCTCATCGGCCCCGCCGTCGAGGAGCTGCTGCGCTTCGACGGGCCGATCAAGGTGCTCAACCGCTGGGTGGTCGCCGAGACCGAGGTGCGGGGCAAGCGGATCTCCCCCGGTGAGCGGGTGCACCTCGTGCTGGCCTCGGCCAACCGCGACCCGGAACGTTTCGACGACCCGGACACCCTCGACCTGGGCCGCAACCCCAACCCGCACATCGCCTTCGGCAAGGGCATCCACGCCTGCATCGGGGCGCAGCTGGCGCGGCTGGAGACGCGGATCGCCGTCGGGCGCATCGTCTCCCGCCTGCCCGGCCTGGTGCTGGCGCAGGAGCCCTCGTGGAAGGACGTCCTGGCGTCGCGGGCGATGGACCGGTTGGTGGTGCGGCACTCGTGAGGATCGCTGTCGACAGCTCGCTGTGCGAGGCGCACGGGCAGTGCTCGGTCGTCGACTACGACCTGTTCCCGCTCGACGACGACGGCTACTCCGCGGTCGGTCCCGACCGCGAGGTGCCCGCCGGCGAGGAGGCGGCCGCGGAGCTCGGCGTGGCCGCGTGCCCGGCCCGGGCGCTGCGGACGCTGCCGTGAGCGTGCTGTTCTCACCGGTGCGCCTCGGTGCGCTGACGCTGAAGAACCGCCTGGTCATGGCCCCGATGGGCACCTGCCTCGACAACGGCGGGTACATCACCGACGACACTGTCGCCTACTACGAACGACGGGCCCGCGGCGGCGTCGGGGCGATCACCGTCGAGGGCTGCCTCGTCTCGGCCGACACCGTCGGGCCGGAACCGCGGATCAGCGGGCCGGAGTTCCTGCCGGGGCTGCGCCGGGTCGTCGACGCCCTGCGCCCCCACGACGTCACCGTCGGCGTCCAGCTCATGCACCCCGGCCGCCAGGTCGTCGACGGGCCGTCGGTGGCGCCGTCGCCGGTGCCCCTCAACTCCGTCGCGCCCGTCCCCCACGAGCTGACCGTCCCCGAGATCGCGACGATCGTCGCCGACTACGCGCGCGCCGCCGTGTTCGCCCGCGAGGCGGGTTTCGACTTCCTCGAGGTCCACGGCGCCCACGGCTACCTGCCGTCGAACTTCCTGTCGCCGCAGCACAACCACCGCAACGACGCCTACGGCGGCGACCTGGAGAACCGGGCGCGGTTCGCCGTCGAGGTGGCCCGCGCGATCGTCGCGGCCGTCGACCTGCCGCTGGTGTGGCGGCTCAACGGCACCGACGCCGAGCCCGGCGGGTTCGACCTCGGCTCCGCGGTCACGGTCGCCCGGATGCTCACCGCCGCGGGGGTCGCGTCGATCAGCGTGACCTCCGGGACCTGGCTGACGCTGCAGGAGACCCTCGCCCCGATGTCGACCCCCCGCGGGCACATGCGGGAGCTGGCCGCTGCCGTCCGCAAGGCCGTGGACGTGCCGGTGATGGCCGTCGGGCGCCTCGACGACCCGGCGCTCGCCACCGAGCTCGTCGAGTCGGGCGAGGCCGACCTGATCCTGCTGGGCCGCGGGCTGATCGCGGAACCGGACTGGCCCGCGCTGGTGCAGGCCGGACGTCTCGACGAGGTCCGCCCCTGCATCGCGTGCAACGCCTGCGTCGACCTCGTCGGGCGTGGCGAGCGGGCCCGCTGCTCGGTGAATCCCGAGGTCGGCCGGGAGCTGACCTGGTCGGTCACCCCCGCCGCGCACCCGCGGCGGGTGATGGTCGTCGGCTCCGGGCCGGCGGGGCTGGAGGCCGCGCGGATCGCCCGGCTGCGCGGGCACGACGTCTCCCTCTGGGAACGCGACGCCGAGCTCGGCGGGAAGCTGGAGGTCGCCGGGCTGGCACCGAGCAAGCACGAGGTGTTGCGGTTCAGGGCCTTCCAAGCGGCGCGGGTCGCCGCACTGGGCGTGGAGATCCACACGTCGGCGCCGGTGTCGGCGGCGACGATCCGCGCGCTGCACCCCGACGTCGTGATCGTCGCGACCGGCGCCGACCCGCTCGTCCCCCCGATCCCGGGGATCGACGGCCCGACCGTCCACGACGCCCAGGCCGTGCTCCGGGGCGATGTGCCCGTCGGGCCGGGGACGAGGGTCGTCGTGGTCGGCGGCAGCGCCACCGGCTGCGAGACCGCGGAGCTGGTGCGGGCGCAGGGTGCGGAGGTGGCAATCGTCGAGATGCGCGGCAGCATCGGGCGCGGCATCGAGGCGATCACCCGCCGCCGGCTGGTCCGCCACCTGCGCCGCGACGGCGTGGAGATCCTGACGGGGGCGACGGTCGTCGGCATCTCCCCCGACGCCGTGAGCTGGACCGACCCCGACGGTGCGGTGCATCGGCTCCCGGCCGACGTGGTCGCCCTGGCGATCGGCTGGCGCCCCACGGGCACGGCCGACCTGGCGCTGGACGACATCGAGGTCCGTGTCCTGGGCGACGCCGACACCCCCGCCGACTTCGTCCGGGCCGTCAACACCGGCGCGGACGCGGCCCTCGCCCTGTGAACACCGTTCCCGGTGCACGAGCGACGGATGCGTCGCTCGTGCACCGGTTTCGATGATCACCCGGAGGGGGGTCGGGGCTCAGCGCGAGCCTTTCGCCGTCTGGGGGACCTTCATGCGGCCGATGCCCGTGCGGAAGGGCTCGGCCACGCCCGACAGGCCGGCCAGGGCGTCGTCGTAGGCGGCGAGCAGGGCGTCCTCGGCCGCGTAGTCGAACGGGTCGGTGGTTCCGGTGCGGCGCATCAGGTCCTCGTTGGCGAGCATCCACGCGACGGTCTCGGCCAGGCCCTCGCGCAGGCCGACGACGTCGCGGTAGCCGAGGTCGCGGCGCAGGGTCGACGTGTCCAGCACGCAGGTGGCCACCTCCCGGCCACCGAACGCCGACATCGCCCATCCCGGGCTGGGCAGCTCGTGGGGTAACGAACGGATCTCCAGCTCGCCGCCCGCGGCCTCGGCCACCAGCTGCACCCACTGCCGGAAGGTCACCAGCGAGTCGTCGGCGACGTTGTAGGCCTTGCCGCTCGCCACCTCGGGCCGGTCGACGGCGAGCAGGACGGCCTCGGCGGCGTTGCGGACGGCCATGCGCGTGTGGATGCCGTGGCCGCCGTCGGCGAGGACGACGGTACGGCGGCCGTCGAGCACCCGGCGGACGACGTTCCACTCCCAGGCGTACGGGTTGCGGGGGCCGTAGATCGTCGGGTAGCGCAGGTAGGTGGCCCCGAACGCGCCCTGCTCGGCCAGCGAGAACACCAGGTCCTCGGTGCGGCGGATGGGGGCGACGTCGTACCCGGCGGAGCGCGGGGCGTCGGGTGCGACGAGCGGGTGGTCCTCGCGGACGGGCAGGGCGAGGCCGTGCGGGAACCGGGACGACGGGTCGACGTACCCCGCGTACACCGGCACCCCGCCGACGGCGACGAAGTGCCCGCACCGCCCGGCGAGGTGCGACGCGAGCAGCCGCACCCGCCCGTAGGTGGCGACGACCGTGTCGAAGGTCCGTCGCCCCAGCGTGTCGGCGATGCCCTCCGCCTGGAACGGGCTGCCGTGCAGGTGCGGGACGTCGGGGGCGCCGTCGATCTCGTGGCGTCCGGTGTGGAAGACCGTGACGTCGTGCCCGCGGGCGACGAGCCCGTCGACGATCGGGGGGCCCGTCGGGCCGGTGCCACCCACCACCAGAACAGTTCCCACGGCCCCATCCTCACGTCGACGTCCGCGCCGGATTGACGCTATCGACGGGCTGTGAGACCGTCAAACGGTCGGTTGGTAGAGAGAGGTGTCATGCCGAGCTACGACGTCGTGGTCATCGGAGCCGGGGCCGCCGGCCTCTCCGCGGGCGCACTGCTGGCCAAGGAGGGCAAACGCGTCGTCGTCCTCGACCGCAGCCCGCACCTGGGTGGGCGCGCCATGGCCGTCCCGGACGAGGGCTTCACCGTCAACCTCGGCGGGCACCTCATCGAGGACGGCGGCTCGGGCATCACCAAGGTCTTCGAGCACGTCGGCAAGGAGCTGGTCCACGGCGAGGTCAGCAACGACATGCCGATCTGGGAGAACGGCAAGGGCTGGACCTCGATCCGCGACCGCTACACCGACCGCACCGAGCTGAAGAAGGTCATCAAGGCGCTCGTCGAGACACCGTACGAGGCCCTCGACGACTGGGACGACCGGTCGCTGCGCGAGTGGATCCACCAGTACACCGACGACCAGGGCGTCGTCGACCTCTTCGAGTTCATCTCCGTACTCGAGTGCATGACCGAGAACTGGTACGACCACTCCGCGAGCGACAACCTCTACGTCCGCAAGATGCACTTCGAGGAGCGCAACACCGCTGCCTACTCGTGCTGGCCCGGCCAGGGCTGGGACGGCATCTGGCGCGACCTCGCCGACGCGATCACCACCCACGGCGGCGAGCTGCGGCTGGGGACGAACGTCGAACGCGTCGTCATCGAGAACGGTGCGGTGAAGGGCGTCGCGATCGGGCGCGAGCCGCGGATCCTGCCCAACGAGTTCTACGAGGAGGAGATCCTCGAGGCACCGGCCGTCATCTCGACGCTGCCGGTGTGGAACGTGCTGAACGTGGTGCCGCGCAGCGCGTTGCCCGAGTGGTACGCCTCCCAGATCGAGTTCCTCGCCCAGGACAAGTTCCGGATCGCGTGGCTGGGCCTCTACATCGCCACCGAGGAGCCGGTCACGCAGTTCGACCCGCGCGAGCTGGCGACGTGGACCGCGACGCCGTCGACGAGCAGCTCCGGGTTCATGTTCGACCAGTCCGCGATGGACCCCTCGTGCTCCCCGCCCGGGACGCACCTGCACGTGATGGGCGCGATCATCCCCGGCGCCAAGGGCCGCGACCGCGAGTGGTGCCGGGCCACGATGGACGCCTTCGAGCGCGACGTCGAGACCATGTGGCCGGGGATGGCGAACCCGATCTGGCGTCGTCGGCACCTGGTGTTCGAGCCGAGCTTCGGGGTGATCCAGATGCCAGGACTCGTCGGCAAGTACCGGCCGCACTGGCGGGCACCCAACGTCGAAGGGCTGTGGTTCGCCAGCGAGACGTTCCGCAGCCGCGGCATCGGCACCGACCGGGCGGCCCGCGCGGCGCTCACCTGCGTCGAGGACTACCTGGGTGGACGGATCCCGACCTTCGGCGACGGGTGGCGCTACTGATGAAGCGGCTGCAGCTGGGCGTGCCCGGCCAGATCATGCCGCCCGCCGACGCGGCGGTGCGGTTCGCGCAGCGCAGCGAGGCCGACGGCTACGACGCCGTGTGGTGGCCCGACCACCTCATGGGCTGGCACCCCGACACGATGTGGACCGAGGACCTGACACCGCTCGCGAAGGTCCAGGCCAACCCGCACACCTACTTCGACCCGATGATCATGATGGGTGTCGTCGGCGCCCAGACCGAGCGGATCAGGGTCGGCGTGGCCGTCACCGACCTGATCCGGCGCGACCCCTCGATGGCCGCGGCAACGGCACTGACGCTCGACCACGTCACGCGGGGCCGGGCGATCATCGGGCTCGGCACCGGCGAGAGACTCAACGTCACGCCGTACGGGATGTCGTTCGAGAAGCCGGTCGCGAAGCTCTCCGAGGGCATCGACGTCATGCGGCTGCTCTGGTCCTCCGAGGGCCCGGTGGACTACCAGGGCACGTTCCACACGCTCGACCGGGCGGTCCTGGGCCTGCGTCCCTACGGCGACACGCCCCCCGAGATCTGGACGGCCGCGCACGGGCCCCGGATGCTGCGGCTCACCGGCGAGAAGGCCGACGGCTGGCTGCCGACCAAGATGACCGCCCCGGACTACGCGAAGTCGTTGACGACGATCCGCCAGTCCGCGCAGGACGCCGGCCGCGACCCGGACCGCATCACCCCCGGGATGCTCGGCTACGTCCTGATGGGCCCCGACGCCGAGGCGGTCCGCCGCCTCACCGAGGCGCCGCTGGTGCGGGCGCTGTGCGTGCTGCTGCCCTCGCAGGTGTTCCGCGACCTCGGCGTCGAACCGCCGCTCCAAGGTGGCTCGGGCTTCCACGACTTCATCCCGACGACGATCCCCCGCGCCGAGTCGTTGCGGATCATCGACGCCATCCCGCCGGAGGTGGTGCGGCACTACGCGTTCTGCGGCACCCCGGCCGAGGTCGCCGAGCAGCTCTACGAGTACCGCGAGGCGGGCCTGGAGCACCTCGTCATGTGGAACATCACCGCGTTCGGCGACCCGTCGCTCGCCCGGTGGTCGTTCACGGCGATGGCGGAGCTGAAGAAGCTGCTCGACGCATGAGCCGGGCGGTCGTCGAGGGCTACTTCGCGGCGATCAACGCCGACCGGTTCGACGATCTGGCCGACGTCTTCGCGCCGGACGTGGAGATCCACACGGTCGGCGCGGAGCCGGTCCACGGGCGCGACGCCGCGCTCGACCACTTCCCCGCGTTGCTGGCGAACTACGTCGAGCACGACGACCGGGTGACGCGCTGGATCGAGGCTCCAGGGGCGGTCGTCTGCGACATCGCCTTCCGCGGCCGCCTGACCGACGGGCGTTCCGTCGCGTTCGAGGCGCTCGACGTGTTCGACGTCGTGGACGGCCTGATCGTGCGCGTCTGCACCTGGTTCGACACCCACGACGTCCGCCGTCAGGTCCGGCCGCGCCAGGTCCCCTGTGGGAGTTGTCACAGCCGGATCACGGTGCTAGCGTCGCCTCCACCAAACGACCGGTAGACAACGTCGCCTCAGGTCTTGGGAGCCCGCCTTGAACGCTGCCACCGCGCCGGACATCCTCTCCCCCGAGTTCGCGGAGGACCCGTACTCCGCCTATCGCGTGCTACGCGAGTCGCACCCGCTGATCTGGCACGAGCCGACCAGCTCCTACGTGATCAGCCGGTACCGCGACGTCACGCGCGCGTTCAAGGAACCGGTGTTCACCAGCCGCAACTACGACTGGCAGCTCGAACCCGTGCACGGCCGCACGATCCTGCAGATGGACGGGCGCGAGCACTCGACCAAGCGCAACCTCGTGGCGTCGGCGTTCCGCGGCAAGGACCTCGCGGAGAAGTTCGTACCCGTCATCGCCCGCAACTCCGCGAGCCTCATCGAGGCCTTCCGCACGACCGGCGAGGTCGACCTCGTGGCCGAGTACGCCACGAGGTTCCCGATCAACGTCATCGTCGACATGCTCGGGCTGCCGACGAGCGACCACGCGCTCTTCCACCGCTGGTACACCGCGATCATGGCGTTCCTCGCCAACCTGGCAGGCGACGAGGAGGTCACCCGGGCCGGGTTGGCGACCAAGGCCGAGCTCGAGGAGTACCTGCTCCCCATCGTCGCCGAACGCAGGCGCAACCCCGGCGACGACCTGCTCTCGGTGCTGTGCACCGCGGAGATCGACGGCGTCGTGATGACCGAACAGGAGATCAAGGCGTTCTGCAGCCTGCTGCTGGTCGCCGGGGGCGAGACCACCGACAAGGCGATCACCAGCGTGATGCGCAACCTCGTGTCCCACCCCGATCAGCTGCACGCGGTCCGCGAGGACCGCAGCCTCGTCCCGGCGGCATTCGCCGAGACCCTGCGGCTCACCCCGCCGGTACACATGATCATGCGCCAGCCCGCGGAGGACGTCGAGCTGTCGGGCGGGACGGTCGAGGCCGGTCGGACGGTCACCTGCCTGATCGGCGCCGCGAACCGCGATCCCGAGCAGTACGCCGATCCCGACACCTTCGACATCCACCGCCCCGACCTCGACCTGACACGGGCCTACACCGCCGGTGCGAACCACACGGCCTTCGCGCTCGGCCGGCACTTCTGCGTCGGTGCGATGCTGGCCCGCACCGAGCTCGAGATCGGCATCTCCCAGCTGCTCGACGCGATGGACGACATCCGGTTCGCCGACGGTGCACCGCCGCCGGAGCAGGGCGTCTTCACCCGGGCGCCGCAGTCGCTGCGCCTGACGTTCACCCCGACCGCCTGAGAGGGAGCGCAATGACCGCACGCGCGGAGATCGAGAACACCCTGGGTCGCGCGTCCTGGGGCTACGACGAGAACGACGTCGACCTCATCGCGGCCCAGTTCACCGAGACCGCCACGATGACCATGCAGATCGGTCGCGACGGTGCCCCGATCGGCCCGTTCGAGGGGCGCGAGGCCATCCGCGCGCTGCACGCCGACTCGCTCGCCGCACAGACCGACCAGCGGCGGCACAACCTCTCCAACATCGTGGTCACCGCCGAGACCGCGGACAGCGCCTCCACCACGAGCAACCTCACGCTGCTCTCCATCGAGAACGGCGCACTCAAGGTCCTGTCCAGCGGCTGGTACCGCGACGACCTGGTCCGCGACGGCGACTCCTGGCTCATCGCCTCCCGCCACATCTACCTCGACCTGCCCTACTGACCGCCGCGGAGAAGTCATGGTCAACATCGGACGGATTCCGCAGAAATGGGCGGCGCTGACACCGTCGCGGGATGCGATCGTCGACGCCCCCAGCGGCCGCCGGACGGACTGGAAGACCCTCGACGAGCGGGTCCGCCGCCTCGCCAACGGCCTCGCCGGAACCGGTGACGGCGGGCTCGGCCTGGCCAAGGGCGACCGCGTCGCGATCCTGGCCAAGAACTCCATCGAGTACCAGGAGCTCTACTACGCCGCGGGCCGCGCCGGTCTGGTCGCGCAGCCGCTGAGCTGGCGGCTCGGCGTCGGCGAGCTCGCGAAGATCGTCGCCGACGCCTCCCCGCGCGCCCTGGTCGTCTCCGACGAATGGCTCGACACCGCCAAGGAGCTGCAGAGCGCCGTCGACGTCCCGACCTGGCTGCAGTACGGCGCCGGCGGCGACGGCAGCTACGAGGACCTGATCGCCCGCTCCTCCGACGAGGAGCCCGAGCGCTCCGCGACCACGGGCGACGCCGACCCGTTCTTCATCCTCTACACCGGCGGCACCACCGGCGAGTCCAAGGGCGCCCTGCACTCGCACACCAGCGCGTCCTTCGGGATGCTCAACCAGACCGTCGCGGAACGGATCGTCGCCACCGACGTCTACATGCTGACCGGGCAGATGTACCACATCCCGGTCGTGCTCTCGATGAACTACATGCGCCACGGCTGCCCGCTGGTGCTGATGAACTTCGACGCGACGACCGCGCTGGAGCTGATCCAGGAGGAGAAGGTCTCGGCCTTCCTCGGCATCACCACGATGCTGAACTGGATGATGGCCGTCCCCGGGTTCTCGAACTACGACATCTCGTCGCTGCGCAACATCCAGTACGGCGGCGGGCCGATGCCCTCGTCGGTGGTCAAGGCGGCACTGGACAACTTCCCGTGCACCCTCATCCAGGGCTACGGCCAGACCGAGGGCACGACGATGTGCTTCCTGTCCCAGGAGGACCACCTCGACGCCGTCCGTGGCGTGCACCCGGAGCGCCTGATGTCCTGCGGCCGCGAGGGTTTCGTCACCGAGGTCCGGGTCGTCGACCCCGACGGCAACGAGGTTCCCCGCGACGGCAGGACCGCGGGCGAGATCGTCATCCGGTCCGAGGCGAACATGCTCGGCTACCTCAACCGGCCCGACCTCACCGCCGCCACGCTGCGCAACGGCTGGATGTGGACGGGCGACGTCGCCACCTGGGACTCCGAGTCCTACGTGTTCATCGTCGACCGCGCCAAGGACATGATCATCTCCGGCGGGGAGAACATCTACTCGATCCAGGTCGAGGAGGCCGTCAACCGCCACCCGGCCGTCCTGGAGTGCGCGGTCATCGGCGTCCCCGACGACGAATGGGGCGAGTCGGTCAAGGCGTTCGTCGTCCTCAAGCCCGAGACCTCGGCGACCGAGGCCGAGATCATCGACACCGCCCGCAACCACCTGGCGTCGTACCAGAAGCCGCGGTCGGTTGAGTTCGTCGACGCCCTGCCCAAGGCCCCCACCGGGAAGATCCTCAAACGCGAGCTGCGCCGGCCGTTCTGGGCCGAGCGCGACCGGTCCGTCTGACCCCGATCGGCAGGAGACACCACATGACAGGACGCGTCGAGGGCAAGGTCGCGTTGATCACCGGTGCGGCGCGCGGCCAGGGCCGCTGCCACGCGGTGCGGCTGGCCGAGGAGGGCGCCGACGTCGTCCTCGTCGACGCCTGCGCACCGCTGTCCACCGTCGACATGTATCCCCTGGCGACGCCGGAGGACCTCGACGAGACCGTCGCCGCGGTCGAGAAGACGGGCCGGCGTGCCGTGGCCCGCATCGCCGACGTCCGCTCCGTCGAGGACCTGAAGGCCGCGGCCGACGACGGTGCGGCCGAGCTCGGCGGGATCGACATCGTCGTCGCCAACGCCGGCATCGCGACCTACGGAATGTCGTGGGAGCTCACCGAGGAGATGTGGCAGCAGATGCTGGACGTCAACCTCACCGGCGTCTGGCACACCGCCACCGCGACCCTGCCGCACCTGCGCGCCCGCGGCGGCGGCTCGATGATCTTCACCAGCTCCATCGGCGGCCTCAAGGGCATCATGCAGGTCGCGCACTACGTCGCGGCCAAACACGGCATCGTCGGCCTCATGCGCACGATGGCCAACGAGCTCGCCCACGAGCGCATCCGCGTCAACACCGTCCACCCCACCAACGTCGACACCCACATGATCCAGAACCCCGGGACGTGGGGCATGTTCGCGCCCGGCGACCCCGAACCCACGCAGGAGAAGGCGATGGCCGGGTTCACCTCGCTCAACGCGATGGACGTCCCCTGGGTGGAGCCGATCGACATCGCCAACGCCGTGCTGTTCCTCGCCAGCGACGAGGCCCGCTACATCACCGGCGTGACGCTGCCCGTCGACGCCGGCGCGAACATCCGATAGGAGCACGGGATGCGGATCGAGGGCGCCGTCGGGCTCGTCACCGGCGGCGCGTCCGGCCTCGGCGCGGGCACGGCCCGGATGCTGGTCGAGCGCGGCGGCCGGGTCGGGATCCTGGACCTGCCGTCGTCGGCCGGTGCCGCGCTCGCCGACGAGCTGGGCGACGCCGCCGTCTTCTGCCCCGTCGACGTCGCGCTCGCCGATCAGGTCGAGCGGTCCGTCGTCTCGGTCGCCGAGCACTTCGGACGCATCGACGTGTGCGTCAACGCCGCCGGCATCAGCCCCGCCGCGCGCGTGCTCTCCCGCAAGGGCGAGCTGCACCCGCTCGACATGTTCCGGCGCACCGTCGACATCAACCTCGTCGGCGCCTTCGACGTGCTGCGCCACGCCGTCGCCGCCATGTCCCGCAACGACCCCGGCCCGGACGGCGGGCGTGGACTGGTCGTCAACGTCTCCTCCGCCGCCGCGCTGGAAGGACAGGCCGGGCAGGCCGCCTACTCGGCGTCGAAGGGCGCGCTCGTGGCCCTGACCCTGCCGCTGGCCCGCGACCTCGCGATCTGGGGCATCCGTGTGATGACCGTCTGCCCCGGGATCATGGACACCGGCATGCTCGCCGGCGTCGACGAGAAGCGCCGCGCCGCGCTCACCGACCTGCACGTGTTCCCCAAACGCCTGGGCAGGCCGTCCGACTTCGCCGCGCTCGTCGCGTCGTTCATGGAGAACGAGTTGCTCAACGGTGAGGTGGTCCGGCTCGACGCGGCAACCCGGCTGTGATCGGCACTGTACCTACCAAACGGTAGAGTGGCGGGATTCTCAGCCTGTGAAAGGGGACCCGGGTGCGACAGCCGGCAGGACGGAGCGCGCGGCGCTCCGGGGGTGAGCGCAAGCCTCGCGAGGAACGCTGGGCCGAGCTCATCGAGGTCGCCACCCAGGTCTTCTACGAGAAAGGCTACGACGGCGCCTCGCTGCAGGACATCGCCGACCGCCTCGGCATGCTCAAGGGCAGCCTCTACTACTACATCCAGTCCAAGGAAGACCTGCTCTTCGACGTCATCAGTGCCGTCCACAAACTGGGCCTCGAGGTCGTCCGCGGCCGCGCCGACGTGCCCGGCGGACCGCTCGACAAACTGGAGAGCGTCATCCTCGGCCACGTCGAGCACACCTGCCGCAACCTCGTCCCCACCGCCGTGTTCCTGCACGAGCTGTCCGCCCTGCCCGTCGAACGGCGCCAGGAGATCCTCGGCACCGAGCACGCCTACCAGGGCGTCTTCCGCGACCTCGTCGAGCAGGGCCAGGCCGCAGGCGAGGTCCGCGCCGACCTCGACCCCCGCCTCGCCGCCCTCTCGATCCTCGGCTCGACGAACTGGGTCTACCGCTGGTTCCGCCCTGGCGGCACCTTTACCCCCGAGCAGATCGGGGCCGAGATGGCCGCCATGGCCATCCGCGGCATCGCCACCCCCGACGCGCTGGCCCGCCGAACCTGAACCCTCCCCCCGACACGTCCCGGCCCTGCCCGGCCGGCCGAACCCCGGCCCTCCCCGCCGCCCCGGCCCGCCGAACCCCCGCCCTCCCCGCGCGCAACCTCACGGTCGTGCCGCGCTCGCCCGACGACCGTGAGGTTGCGCGCGGGGGGCCGGAGCAGGCGTGGGCGCGGGCCCTCCACGCGGACGCCGACAACCGGGCCGCCGACATCCGGGCCGCCGACATCCGGGCGCCTGCATCCGGGCGCCTGCATCCGGGCGGCCGGCTCCCGGGCGGCAGGCTCCCGGGCCGGGCGAGCGAACCGTGCGACGCCAGACCGGTCGATCAGGGCGTGCCGGCGAGCAGGCGGGCCGTCAGGTCGGGGTCGTCGAGCATCACGTCGTGACCGGTGGGCGCCTCGACGATCGTCCACAGCGGGTCGTCCGCGTTCGCGTCACGGAACTGCAGGAACGGGTTCGGCGCCCAGCCGCTGGTCCACACGAACGTCCGCGGGATGCCCGCGCCCGCGCCGGTGAGCCGGATACGTTCCAGGAGCGCGGCGATCGGCATCGGCCGGCACAGGTCGTCGACCATCTTCCGGTCGGCCTCGTTGACGTTGAACATCGCCGCCGGGATCGGCGGCACCCATACCCCGCCGCCGGCGGCCGCGCCCTCGACGAAGAAGTCGCGGAACTCCGGCGCCAGGTCCCAGCAGCTCTGGCCGTCGGCCGGGACGTGCCCGTCGAGGTAGACGAGCCGGGAGACCCGCCCCGGCTCGGCGTCGGCCACGCCGGTGATGACGTTGCCGCCGTAGGAGTGGCCCGCGAGCACGACATCGGTCAGGTCGTGGCTGCGCAGCAGGTTGACGACGCCGGCGATGTGCGTCGTCAGGTTGACGTCGGCGGCGTTGCGGTGGTGGTCGTCGCCGTGCCCGGCCAGGTCCGGGGTGTGCACGTCATGGCCGTCGGCACGCAGCCGCTGCGCGACCCGCTGCCAGCACCAGGCGCCGTGCCAGCCACCGTGCACGAGGACGAACGTGGTCATCGGAGCCTCCGGGTCCCGGTCTGTCGTTCCGCCCCGAACCTAGTGGCTATCAAACAGTCGGTAGTTAAGCTCTTCGGGTGATCGTCAGGGCCACCGACCAGGCCTTCAGCGCAGCAGCAACGTGTCGAGACGCCGTGCCGCGATCACGATGCCGACGATCGCCATCGCCACGAAGTACCCCAGGTGCCCGAGCAGGCCCGGTCCGACGATCCCCGTCGTCAGCCCCCGCATCAGCTCGACCGCGTGGTAGAGCGGCAGGCACTCCACCACGATCTGCAGCCACCGCGGATAGACCGAGAGCGGGTAGAACGTCGTCGAGAACAGGAACATCGGCAGCACCACGAGGGTGACCAGGTCGAAGTCCTGCCACGACCGCATGAACGACGTGGCCGCCATCCCGATCGCCGCGAACGCGAACGCGACCAGCAACGCCGCGGGCAACGCGAGCAGCGCCCACGGTGACGCGATCAGCCCGAAGCCCGCCATGACGGACAGGAACGCCGTCGCATAGAGCCCTCCGCGCAACAACGCCCAGCCGATCTCGCCCAGCGCCACGTCGACCGGGCCGAGCGGCGTCGCGAGCATCGAGTCGTAGAGCCGCGCGTAGTGCAGCTTGAAGAACACGTTGTACGTCGAGTCGAACACCGCACCGTTCATCGCCGACGCCGCCAGCAGCCCCGGCGCGATGAACGCCGCGTACGAGATCGGCTGCCCGTCCGGCCCCGGCAGGTCGCCGACCAGCGAGCCCAGCCCCGTCCCCATCGCGAGCAGGTAGAACAGCGGCTCGAAGAAGCCGGACAGGAACGCCAGCCAGGTCCGTCGCGACGCGGTGGCCGAGCGCACCATCATCATCCGGGCACGGCCGGCGTAGCCGCCCGCGGGCAGCAGCCGCCACACCGACGGCACCGCCGGAGCCGGTGGCGTGCTCATCGGGCCAGCCTCCGGCTGAACAGCCGTACCAGCAGCAGCCCCCCGACGACCAGCAGCCCCAGCAGCGCCGCGAGATGCCCCAGCGTCGGCAGCAGCTGCCACGTGCCCAGCGCGGCGCCCCGGGCCACCTCCGTCCCGTGCCACAGCGGCGACACCCACACGACGGGCCGGACCCATTCGGGCAGCCGGTCGACCGGGAAGAACGTGCCGGAGAACAACGTCATCGGGACGACGACGAACCGGAACAGCGCGCTGAACGCGTTGC
This sequence comes from Pseudonocardia sp., assembly GCF_050250275.1. Taxonomy (GTDB): domain Bacteria; phylum Actinomycetota; class Actinomycetes; order Mycobacteriales; family Pseudonocardiaceae; genus Pseudonocardia. Next base: position 9,746 of record NZ_JBFWOY010000009.1, on the reverse strand, counting down.
CCTCGTTCTCCACGGTGGCCGCGAACGCCATGATCAGCGACGCGACCGCGAGCCCGGTGAGCAGCGCCGCCAGCAGCGACACCACGATCCCCGGCCCCCGCACCCCGCCGAACACGGCTATGACCAGCACGTACACCGCGCCGGAGCCGAGCATCTTGATCCCGGTCCACGCCAGCACACCCAGCCCGACCTGCGCGCCGGTGATCGGACCCGCCGACATCGCCAGGTAGATGCGCTGCCACTTGAAGCCCGACAAGATCGGGTACGTCGAGTCGAACGCCGCGCTCTGCGCCGCCGACATGGCCAGCAGCGCCGGGGCCAGCCACACCAGGTACGGCACCCCGCCCGTCGCGGCCGCGGCCTGCGGCCCGCTGCCCACGAGCGCGCCGAACCCGACACCGAACGCCAGCAGGAACAGCAGCGGCTGCAGGATCGACGACACCGCGGTGGCCCGCCAGTTGCGCCGGTACCACCACCAGTGGTGCTCGACGACCCGCCCGACCCCGCCCAGCGCGGTCGGGGCCCGGCCCGTCGAGCGGGCCACGGTCACCGTGGGGGCCGCCATTAGTCGACCAACGTCCGGCCCGTGAGCCGCAGGAACACGTCCTCCAGCGACGAGCGCCGCACGAGCGACGACAGCGGCGTGAACCCCGCACCCACGACGTCACTGTGGGTGCGTTCGCCGTCGGCGGTGTAGAGCAGGAACCGGTCGGGCAGCTCCTCCACCCGGTCGGCATGACGTTGCAGGTCCGCGCCCGCGGGCCGGCGCTCCGGGTCGAACCGCAGCTCCAGCACCTCGCGCGTGGAGTAGCGGCCGATCAGCTCCGCCGGGGACCCCTCCGCCGCGATCACCCCGCCGTCCATGACGACGAGCCGGTCGCACAGCTGCTCGGCCTCGTCCATGTAGTGCGTGGTGACGATCTGCGTGACCCCCTCACGCTTGAGCCGGTACAACCTGTCCCACAGCAGGTGCCGGGCCTGCGGATCGAGCCCCGTGGTCGGCTCGTCGAGCAGCAGGAGCTCCGGGTCGTTCACCAGCGACCGGGCGATCGTCAGCCGGCGCTTCATACCGCCCGACAGTTCCTCGACCGTGTCGCCCGCCCGCTCGGTGAGCTGCGCGAACTCCAACAGCTCGGCCGCCTTGCCCCGCACGTGACGGCGCGGCAGCCCGAAGTAGCGGCCGTAGATCTCCAGGTTCTCCCGCACCGACAGCTCGGCATCGAGGTTGTCGAGCTGCGGGACGACACCGATCCGGGCGCGGATGCGGGGCCCGTCGACACCCGGGTCCATCCCCAGCACCGACAGCGTCCCCGCCGAGCGCGGCGACACGCACGCGATCATCCGCATCGTCGACGACTTCCCCGCCCCGTTGGGGCCGAGGAAGCCGAAGACCTCACCGGGCGCCACGTCGACGTCGATCCCCCGGACCGCCTCGACCGCGCCGAAACTCTTGCGCAGACCCCGGGCCTGGACGAGCGCGTCGGACACGACCTGACCGTAACCCGCAGCACCGACAGGACGCGCAGCGATCAGCGCCCGAACCCGGCCGGAACCAGGTACCGCCGACGCGCCGACCCCGGAGCTCGAGCGACGACGGCGAAGCGCGCGGGCCCGGAAGGGGTGCACCAGCCTCAGGTCGGCGCGGTCGCTGCAGGCCGAGCGGTGGTGGCAGGGGCCGCGCGCTGATGGCCGGGTCTGCGCGGGCGTCCGAGCCGTCGCGGCGCCGGGGCCTTCCCCGGTCGCCGCGCAGGTGTCGGGGTCGGGCGCCGGCTGGACGTGCGGTCGCGCCGGGACTCGACCGCCGGCACGCGGGCTCCCGCCGCACCGGGACCGACCCGCGCGCAACCCCACGGTCGTCCTCGCGGCCGCGGACAGCAGTGAGGTTGCGCGCGGGCGTCAGCGGATGCGGAACTGGAGCCAGTGCTCGTCGCGGAGCTCGTCGCCGACACGCAGGGCGGCGGGGAAGCAGCCGACCTCGGTCCAGCCCCGGGCGGCGTAGAAGCCGGGCAGGCCGGTGCCGCCGCGGGCCGAGGCGAGGAGCTGGTCGAGGCCCAGGTCGCCGGCGAGACGGATCGCGGCGTCGATCAGCATCGTGGCGAGGCCCGTGCCCCGGGCGTCGGGGCGCACCATCAGCCTGATCATCTCGGCCCGGTGCGCGACGACGGGGCCGGCTCCGGGCCGCAGGAACACCACGCCGAGCAACCGGGAGGACTCCCCCGCCACGAGCATGCTCAGGGTGCCGGCGCGGACGTCGTCGACGGTGCGGGCGGCGAGGGCACGGATGTCGGCCTCGGGGGCGTCGGCGGGGAAGCCGACGGCGCCGCCGTCCCGGGTGACCGCGACCCACAGCGAGGCGAAGGCCTCGGCGAGCTCGGCACCCGGGTCGGCGATGACGCGCGTGGTCGAGCTCAGAGGTTCGGGAACCACAGCTTGATCTCACGGGCGGCCGACTCGGGCGAGTCGGAGCCGTGGACCAGGTTGTACTGCACCTCGAGGCCGAAGTCGCCGCGGATGCTGCCGGGGGCGGCCTTGTCCACCGGGTCGGTGCCGCCGGCGAGCTGACGCCACGCGGCGATGGCGCGAGGGCCCTCCGCGACGGCGGCGAGGACCGGGCCGGAGGTGATGAACTCGAGCAGCGACTCGAAGAACGGCTTGCCGTCGTGCTCGGCGTAGTGCTGGGAGGCGAGCTCACGGTCGACCGTGCGCAGGTCGAGCGCCACGAGCGTGAGGCCCTTGCGCTCGATGCGCGAGACGACCTCGCCGATGAGGCGGCGCTCGACGCCGTCGGGCTTGACGAGGACCAGGGTGCGTTCAGTCACCGGCTCAGCGTATCGACGGGCCCGCGGACTCCCGGTACGGGCCCGTCACCTGTTCGGCCCCACCACCGCGGACCGGCCCGGTCGTTGGACGTCGATGTGAGGCGCGGTGTGAGGGGCAGGCCGGGGCGGGCGTTCGCGGTGGCGGTCGTGGTCGGTCTGGCGACGACGGTCCTCGCCGCCTGCCAGGACCTCGATCCGCCGCTGCTGCCCGATCTGACGCAGGCCGCGGTGGGGTGCGCCCCGGCGACGGATGTGGCGCCGGGCAGTTGCACGGCGTGGGACGTGTGCCCGGTGGCGGATCCGCAGAACCCGCATGCACGGTGTGTGTCGTCGGGGCCGATGCGGCAGGTGCGGCTGCGGTTCACGTCGTCGGAGGAGAACGTGGGCGACGGTCCGCTGCTGATCTACGGCCACCGCGACTCGACGGCGACACCGACGATGGCGGTGCGTCAGGCGTTGCAGCCGGGCGAGGACGAGCCGGTGCCGGCGTCGTTCGCGTCGGCGCAGCGGCCGATCGCGGGGGCGTCGATGTACTACGAGCCGGCGACGATGCACCAGCACTGGCACCTGCTGGCGTTCGACCGGTTCCGGCTGGTGGCCGAGGACGGCGCCACCGTGGTGTCGGACCGCAAGAACGGCTTCTGTCTCGGCGACCGCTACGACATCGTCACGACCGACACGCTCGCCCACATCCCGGCCGACGACGGGTCACCGCAGGCGGTGCTGGGTGATGCGCTGGCGGCCAACGACTGCCGGATGCATCATCCGGAGGCGCTCGACGTGGCCGAGGGCATCTCGGTGGGCAGCGGCGACAACTACGACTACACGGTCGACTTCCAGTGGCTGGACGTGACGGCGGTGCCGTCGGGGACGTACACGCTGGTGAACACGGTGAACCCGGACCGCGAGATCCTGGAGAAGGACTACGAGAACAACTCGTCGTCGATCGTGGTGTCGCTGCGGTGGCCGGGTGGGGGCGCGGCGCCGCGGACGATCACGGCGCCTCCGGAGGTGCACCTGGTGCGCAGCTGCCCGGGGCACGAGACGTGCAGCGAGGACGACGCCTCCTGACGGCCCCGGCCGCGGGGTCAGCGCTGCTGGGACGGCAGCTGGCCGCGCGCCATCTTGCGGGCGACGTCGCGGCGCAGGAGCAGCAGCCCGCCCCACACCATGACGAAGATGATGCCGATCGCCCACATGGCCGGGACGAACGTGATGCAGGCGAACACCCCGAGCTGCAGCACGAGCGCGTAGGCGAGCCCCCACGAGCGGCGCTGCAGCCCGGACCCGACGATCATGAGCACGGCGAGCGTGGTCATCGAGACGACGCCCGCCGTGGTGGCGCCCTCGCCGAACTTGGGCAGCACCAGCATCGCGAGCAGCACGACGATGGCCTCGAGGATCAAGGTCATGGCGAAGACCCCGCGGATGCCCTTCATGGGGTCGGTCGCGGGGGGTGGGACGGCGGGGGTGCTCACTCGGGCTCCCGTCCGAATATCGCGCGGGCCTGCCCGGCGGTGACCACGGAGCCGGTGACGATGACCCCGACCCCGGAGTCGCCGCCCTCCTCCGCGAGCTCGACGGCCTCGTCGATGGCCTGGCCCAGGTCGGGTTCGACACTGACCCGTTCGGTGCCGAAGATCTCGACGGCGATCGCGGCGAGATCGTCGGGGTTCATCGCACGCGGGGTGTCGGCGGCCGTCACGACGATCTCGTGCAGCGCGGGTTCGAGCTCCTGGAGCAACCCGCGCGCGTCCTTGTCGCGCATGACACCGACGACGCCGACGAGACGGGTGAACCGGAACTCCGACGTGAGCGACGCGGCCAGCGCCCCGGCGCCGTGGGGGTTGTGCGCGGCGTCGATGAGGACCGTGGGGGTGCCGGGTTCGCTGCGCATCCGTTCGAGCCGGCCCGGGGTACGCACGGACGCGAACGCGGCGCGCACGGCGTCGGCGTCGAGGGGTTGCGAGGGCCCCGCCCCGATGAGCGCTTCGGCGGCCGCGAGCGCGACAGCGGCGTTGGTGGCCTGGTGCTCGCCGTGCAGCGGCAGGAAGATGTCGTCGTAGGTGCCGGACAGTCCCTGCAGCTCCAGGCGCTGGCCGCCGACCGCGATCTCACGTTCCCGCACGCCGAACTCGGCGCCTTCGCGGGCGACCTGCGCCCCGACCTCGACGGCCCGCTCCAGCAGGACGGCCGCGACGTCGCGCTCCTGCGTGGCCAGCACGGCGACGGCCCCGGGCTTGATGATCCCGGCCTTCTCCCTGGCGATTCCCAGAATGTCGGTGCCGAGGTACTCGGCGTGGTCGAGGCCGATCGGGGTGATCACGGCGACGGTGCCGTCGGCGACGTTGGTGGCGTCCCAGCGTCCGCCGAGGCCGACCTCGACGACGGCGGCCTCGACGGGGGCGTCGGCGAAGGCGGCGAACGCCATCGCGGTGAGCACCTCGAACTTCGACAGGGCCGGTTCGTCGGCGGCGCGCCGGGCGTCGACGAGATCGAGGAACGGCGCGACCTCGTTGTAGGCGGCGACGTAGCCCTCGGCCGTGATCGGCCGGTTGTCGAGGTTGATCCGCTCGGTGGCGCGCTGCAGGTGCGGGCTGGTGTAGCGGCCGGTGCGCAGCCCGACCTCCGACAGGATCGCGTCGATCATGCGCGCGACGGAGGTCTTGCCGTTGGTGCCCGTGACGTGCACGACGGGGTAGCCGCGCTGCGGGTTGCCGAGTGCGTCGACGAGCGCGGCGATGCGGTCGAGGGAGGGCTCCATGACCGTCTCGGGCCAGCGCTGGTCGAGCACCGCCTCGACGGCGAGGAACTCCGCGAAGCCCGCGACGGTCGATCCCGCGGGTACGACGTCGGGGGTGTCGCCGCCGCGGATCGCGTCGAGGACGTGGGCGATCACGGCGTCCTGTGCGGACTCCTCGGGCGTGCTGACCCCGCCCTCGCCCTCGGGGAGCTCCTCGTGCCCGGGATCGTGGTCGTTCACGATGCCGGCAGCGCCTCGAGCCGCGCGGTGACCCGCGCGATGTCGGCCGCGGCCGCCTCACGGCGGGCGCGGATGCCCTCGACGATGTCGGCGGGCGCCTTCTCGGTGAACTTGGGGTTCCCGAGCTTCTTGTCGGCGGCCTCGAGCTCCTTCTGTGCGGCGGCGAGGTCGCGGCCGAGCCGGCCCCGTTCGGCGGCGACGTCGATCGCGCCCGAGGTGTCGAGCTCGACGTGGGTGTCGCCGATCTCGACGGTGGCCGTCGGCGCGAAGTCGTCGCCCGGGTCGTCGAGGCGGGTGAGGAACCGGATCGCGCGCTCGTGGCTGCCGAGACCGGCGGCGTCGAGGCCGCCGAGCTTGGCGGCGACGGAACGCCGGTCGGGCAGGCCCTGCTCGGTGCGGAACCGGCGGACCTCGGTGATCAGGCGCTGGGTGGCGAGGACCCGCTCGCCGGCGGCCGGGTCGGGCTCCAGGCCTGCGTCGGTGGGCCAGGCGGCGACGACGACGGACTCCCCGCCGGTCAGGCCCGTCCACAGCGCCTCGGTGACGAACGGCGCGATCGGGTGCAGCAGGCGCAGCAACGCGTCGAGGACGTGTCCGAGGACGGCCCGCGTCGAGCCGGCCGAGGCAGGGTCGGCGAGCTGCGGCTTGGCCAGTTCCAGGTACCAGTCGCACAGCTCGTCCCACGTGAAGTGGAAGAGCCCCTCGGTGGCCTTGGCGAACTGGAAGTCCTCCAGCAGCGCGTCGGTCTGCTGCTGGACCTGCCGCAGCCGGCCGAGGATCCAGCGGTCGGCGTCGGTCAGCGCGTCGGCCGCGGGCAGCGGCGCCGAGGCGTCGGCCCCGTTGGCGATCGCGAACCGGGTGGCGTTCCACAGCTTGGTGGTGAAGTTGCGCGACGCGGCGACCCACTCGTCGGACAGCGACATGTCGGTGCCCGGGTTGGAGCCGCGGGCGATGGTGAAGCGCAGCGCGTCGGCGCCGTAGGCGTCGATCAGCTCCAGCGGGTCGATGACGTTGCCCTTGGACTTCGACATCTTGCGGCCGTGCTCGTCGCGGATCAGGCCGTGCAGGTAGACGTGCCGGAACGGGCTCGCACCCATCGCGTACGTCCCGAACATCATCATCCGGACGACCCAGAAGAACAGGATGTCGTAGCCCGTGACCAGCGCGGACGTCGGGTAGTAGCGCTCGAGGTCCTCGGTCTTGTCGGGCCAGCCGAGTGTGGAGAACGGCCACAGGCCCGAGGAGAACCAGGTGTCGAGGACGTCCTCGTCCTGCCGCCAGCCCTCGCCGGTCGGGGCCTCGTCACCGGGGCCGACGCAGACCGTCTCGCCGTCGGGGCCGTACCAGACGGGGATGCGGTGGCCCCACCACAGCTGCCGGGAGATGCACCAGTCGTGCATGTTGTCGACCCAGTCGAAGAACCGGGCGGACATGTCGGCGGGGTGGATCGTGGTCTCACCGCTGCGGACGGCGTCGCCCGCTGCCTTCGCGAGGGCCTCGACGCGGACGAACCACTGCAGCGAGAGCCGCGGCTCGATGACGACGCCGGTGCGCGAGTCGTGCCCGACGCTGTGCAGGTACGGGCGCTTCTCGGCGACGATCCGGCCCTGCGCGCGCAGCTCCTCGCGGACGGCCTCGCGCGCCTCGAAACGGTCCATGCCGTCGAACCGGGTGCCCGAGCCCGCGATGCGGCCGGACTCGTCCATGATCGTGGGCATCGGCAGGCCGTGGCGGCGACCCATCTCGAAGTCGTTCGGGTCGTGCGCCGGGGTGATCTTCAGGGCGCCGGTGCCGAACGACGGGTCGACGTAGGGGTCGGCGATGACCGGGATGTCACGCCCGGTGATGGGCATCCGGATGGTGCGCCCGACGAGGTGGGCGTAGCGCTCGTCGTCGGGGTGGACCGCGACGGCCGTGTCGCCCAGCATCGTCTCGACCCGCGTGGTCGCGACGACGACCGCGTCGTCGCCGTCGCCGTAGCGGATGGAGACGAGCTCGCCCTCGACCTCCTTGTGGTCGACCTCGATGTCGCTGATCGCGCTCTGCAGCGCGGGCGACCAGTTGACCAGGCGCTCCGCCCGGTAGATGAGGCCGTCGTCGAACATCCGCTTGAAGACGGTCTGGACCGCTCGCGACAGGCCCTCGTCGAGGGTGAAGCGCTCGCGCGACCAGTCGACGCCGTCGCCCAGGCGCGTCATCTGGCCCAGAATGGCGCCGCCGGACTGGGCCTTCCACTCCCAGACGCGCCGGACGAACTCCTCGCGTCCCAGCTCCCGACGGGTGGGCTCCCCCGCGTCGGCCAGGCGGCGCTCGACGACGCTCTGCGTCGCGATGCCCGCGTGGTCCATGCCGGGCAGCCACAGGGTGTCGTAGCCCTGCATGCGGCGGCGCCGGGTGAGGATGTCGATGAGGGTGTGGTCCATCGCGTGGCCCAGGTGCAGGCTGCCCGTGACGTTGGGCGGCGGGATCGCGATGCAGTAGGGCGGCCGGTCGGACGACGGGTCGGCCTGGAAGTACCCCCGATCGACCCACCGCTGGTACATGCCGCCCTCTACCTCGCCGGGGATCCACTTGGCGGGCAGCTCGGACGTACGCGGTGGGAGGGTCTCGGTCACGCTGTCAAGTCTACGAGCCCCATGCATTCGGTTTTCGGCGGCTCAACCCCGGGGCAACAGGACGGCGTGCAGGTGGTCGAACCCCAGCACCGGGGCGAGCGCGCGGCGCCCGATCAGCTTCGGATCCAGGGCCCTGACCTGGCCCGACGTCGGTTCGTAGACGTTCCAGCCGCCGTCGTCGCGGACCCCGAGCGCCAGGCAGTAGTGGCGGGGCACCACGGTGCCGACGAGCAGCGGAACGGGCCTGCCGGTGGCCAACGCGGCGACGACCTCAGCGACGAGCGGACGCACATCCTGCGCCGAGCTGTCGTCGACGAGCCTGACCCGGTACCGACCGGCCCCCGGAACGTTGCGGCCGAGCCAGCGGACCATCGCCCACGGCGTCGTGCCGAGGGCCTGCGGCCACAGCCGGTTGGTCTCGCGGTGCACCTGTTTCTGCCGGGCGTCGTAGCGCGCGCCGAAGCCCTGCCGGATGCCGCCGACGAACGGGTCGGGCCCAGCGGGGTCGAGCCGGGCCAGCTCGTCGGCCGACGCCCACGCCGACAGCGCGACGAGCACGGCGCTGCCGCACGTCGTGCCGTCGACCTGGTCGAGCCGGACCCCGTCGCGGACCTGGTCGCCCGGCTCGGTGCCGAGCAGCGGCACACCTCTCGTCACGAGGGGACGGGCCCCCTCGCCCGCGACCGGGGTCCGTTCGAACAGCGCCTGCACCTTGCGCCCGAACCCGCAGACCGTCCGCACGACGGGAATCTATCCCGCACCGGCGGGGTTTCGCGGGGCATGAGCGCCGAACTGACCCCCGAGGTCGTCGACTTCCTCTCCGCCGGCACCCGCACCGGCATCCTCGCCTTCACCGCCACCGACGGCCGCCCCCTCGCGGCGCCGGTGTGGTTCGTCGTCGAGGACGGCGAGGTCGTGTTCAACACCGGCGCCACGACGGCGAAGGGGCGGGCGTTGGCGCGGGACACACGGGTGGCCCTGGTCGTCGACGTCGCGGAGCCGCCGTACGCGTTCGTGCAGGTCCAAGGTGTGGCCGAGACGAGCGAGGACGCCGCGGAGCTGGTTCGCACCGCGACCGCGCTCGGTGCCCGCTACATGGGCGCCGACCGCGCGGAGGAGTACGGCCGTCGCAACGGCGTCCCCGGCGAACTCGTGGTGCGGCTGCGCCCGACGAAGGTCGTCGCGAACCTCGCCGTCGCCGACTAGTGTCGTGAGTCGTTAATCCTGGTGCAGTAGCGGGCGATGGACGCGAGGATGTCGTCGGCGGTCTTGGTCCAGACGTAGGGCTTGGGGTCCTGATTCCAGTTCGCGACCCAGGACCTGATGTCG
>NZ_JBFWOY010000008.1:0-177683 GCF_050250275.1 Pseudonocardia sp. | reverse complement strand
AGTGCGGGGGCTTGAAGTAGTCGGTCCACAGCACCCACAGGTGGTGCTTGACGAGGTCGGAGCGCTGCTCCTTGATCTCGACGGCGCGGGCGCGGAAGTCGACGTCGTCGTTGCCCTGGTACTTCTCTTGGATCGCCTTGACCGACTCGGCCTCGATCCGGGCCTGGGCGGGGTCGTAGACGCCGCAGGGGAGGTCGCAGTGCGCCGTCGCGACGAGGGTCGGCCTGGGCAGGATTCTCATGTCCGGATACCTCACTGATCTTCGGTGTGGCGCCAGTGGTCGTTCGCGGCGGCGATCGTGGCGAACTCGACGGCAACGATGTGGGCGACCTGGAGCAGGGTGGCGGCGTCGTCGGCGTAGGCGGCGCGGAGCCGGTCCCGGACCTCCGCGTCGGGCTGCGTCGCCTTGATCACGAGCCGGGCCATCTTCATCGCCAGCTCACGGCCTTGCTGCGCGGTGGCGGTCTGCAGGGACCCACCCGGTATCAGTTCCACGGGATCCTCGTCCTCACGGTGGTGGGGGGCTGCTGGTCGGGGGTGGGACGGGCCCGTCGAGGGGCGACGGGCCCGTCCGGTGGGGCGGCGGTCGGGTCAGCGCCCCTGAGCCGTGCCGATGCCCTCCATCTCCTTGGTGAAGGGCTGGAACTTGTGGTCCATCACCGTCCGCGGGTCGAACGACGGGTCGGCCATCACCCCGTGGACGCGGCGGCGCTGCATCCCGAAGTTGCCCGCGTCGTAGAGCGGGAAGACCGCGGCCTCACGCAGCAGCCGGCCGAAGTCGTGCTTGCGGTCCAGCGAGTTGACACCGACGACCTGCATGCACTTGTAGACGCAGTCGAACATCAGCTCGGTGCTGAAGACCTTCGACATCGCCCCGATCATCTCGCCGTGGTAGTCGTGGGTGTCGATGTAGTGCGCGGTCTTGTAGCAGAACGCCCGGGCGGCTTCGATCTTGGCCGCGACGTCGCCGAGGACGTACCCGGGGTACTGGAAGTTGATGATCGGCGACGCCCCGCCCGCGGTGTAGGTCTTGGCGAAGTCGAGGGCGGCCTCGTAGGCGGCTCTGGCGATCCCGACGGCGCCGATCCCCGCGACCGGGCCGGACCACGCGAAGTTGCGGTTGATGAGGAGGTCGCCGTTGCCGGCGGTCCCCTCGATGAGGTTCGCGGCCGGGACGCGGGCGTTGTCGAAGATGATCTCCGAGTTCTGCGCGCTGCGCTGGCCGACCGTGCTGATCAGGTTGTAGGTGACCCCCGGCGTGCCGCGCTCGACGATGATGGCCGACAGCCCCGAGGTCCCGTCGGCGGCCGAGTCCGTACGCACGACGACGAGGTTGAGGTCGGCGCCCTGGCCGTCCCAGCCCGCCACGTTGCAGGGCCAGTACTTGCGTCCGTTGATGACGTAGTCGTCCCCGTCGCGGACCGCGGTCACGGCCATGCCGGCGCCTCCCGCCGCGGGGGCGTCGAAGTTCGCGGTGCCGCCCGGGGAGCCCGGAGGTTCGCTCGCGGCGTAGCCGACGATGAACTCGCCGGAGGTGTCGGCGGTCGCGCGGCTGATGAACCGCTGCTTCTGGTCCTCGGTCCCGTAGTACCAGACCGGCATCAGGCCGAGGCCGTTGACGAGGACGGTGGTGCCGAACCCGGGATCGACCGCCTGGATCTCCTCCGCGGCGACGAGGAAGTCGACGTTCGACAGACCGCCGCCCCCGTACTCCTCGGGCAGCATGCTGTACGCGATGCCGCGCTCGACCGCCTCGGCGTACGCGGGCTTCATCAGCTGGAACGCACGCAAGGGGTCGGGCTCCTCATCGACCGTTCGGGTGATCGGCGCAAGGACCTCCTGCGCGAACTCCCGAGCGGTGTTCTGGAGCTTCTGCTGGTCAGCTGTGAGAGTGAAATCGAACGCCATTGTCGGAAACCTCTCGTTGGGATACTCGACCGGGGACCTGCACCGGGACGGCGGGTGTCGCTGCGGGCGGACGCGACGGCCCGCGCCGGACGGGGTGTGCCGGGACGGGGTGCCGAGCGGCCCGAGCACGCGGCCAGCATGTCAACGGCGGCCGAACGGCGGAAGGTCGTGACAACGGACAGCGGCGTGGTGTCACGAATGACGGACCCGGGGGCATGTGAACGGGCCCCGCGGACGCCGGCGAACCGTGGCGCCGACCCAGCCGACCCTCGTGGTCGATCCACGGAGTGATCGCAGGCACGTGAGGGCCTGGACCGCTGCGGAAATCCACCTCGTGAACCCGCACGCTGCGACCGCCGGAACCGTCGACCGACCGGCACGCCGAACCGCCGCTCACAGACCGAGGACCTGTCTGACGGTCTGCATGCTCCGCCGGGAGACCGGGATGTCCTCGGGCCGGGCGGGGTCGGTGCTCAGCGCGATCACGCCGTTCCCCTTCTGGTCGATCCGCTGCACCCTGTCCGGATTGACGAGGAAGCTGCGATGGACGCGGAGGAACCCGTGCTCGGCCAGCCGGCGCTCCATGTTGTCGATCCCGCGGATCATGGCCCGCAGCCTGCCGCGGTCGGTGACGAGCCAGACGGTGTGACCCTGGGCCTCCGCGAAGCGGATCTCGTGCGGCTCGAGGAGCAGCACGTACCGATCGCCCTCGGCCGGCACGCGTTCGGTGCGGTCGGCGGCGCGGCCACGGCCGCCGGGGGCCGGCGGCTCGCCGGGATGGTCGGTCTCGACCAGCAGCCAGCCGGCAGGCCCGTCGGGGCCCTCGACCAGCCGCATCTCGAACAGCTCGTCGGCGTGGGCGAGCGGCGGCCCCGGGGCGAAGGTGGTGCGCCACTCCGGGTTGGCCGCCACCTCGGCCAGTCCGGTGCGCGCGACCGCGCGCAACGTCGGATGCGGCTCCGGGGCCGTGCCGGGCCCGCGCCGGCGCCCGTTCCCGCCGGCGAGGACGCCGCCTGCGAGATCGAGCCCGACGACGGCTCCCGCCCCTCTGAGCGTCTCGCGTGCGCAGGCCCGGCCCACGGCCGCCGCATCGCGCGCGGCCTGTCGCGCGAGGTGCCGGCGGGGTTCGGCGAGCTCCTCACCCAGGCGTCGGGCGAGGGCGGTGACGGTCTCCTCGCACCGGCTCGAGATGTTGATCGACGCCACCGGTTCCCCGAGGACGGGATCGGTGAGCGCCGCACCGACACAGTTCCAGTCGTGCATCTCTGCGCGCCAATGCTCCGGACCCCGCACCGCGACGACACCCCGGCCGAGCAGCGCCATGCCCGTGCCGTTGGTTCCGGCGACGTCCTCGGACCAGCAGAACTGCGGATCGAGGTTGCTGTCGTCGACCTCCCGGCGGAGCCGGGCATCGGTCCAGACGGCGATGACCTGGCCGTGACCGTCGCTCACGGTCGCGATGCAGTCCCCGACCTCACGGGCGACGGCCGAGGTGATTGCACCGAGGTGGGCGTACAGGCCGCGGTACCGGGGCGAACGGGGCGAGCTGGCGGCCGGCGCCAGGGGGCGGAGGGGGTCGAGGTCGTAGACGTCACGACATCGGCGCCAGGAGCTCAGGATGTGGCGGGGTACGACGGCACCGGCTGCCTCGTCGTCACCGCCGACGAACGCTTCCCACGCGCTGAGGGTGCCCGCTCGCCGGTCGGGCGGGACGACCCCGGCCGGGCCGGCGCAGGTCTGCGTGCGTCGCCGAGCCACCGGACGTCTCTTCGGCACCGTGGTTGTCTGCACTGCAATGCTCCTCTGCATCGCGCCGGCTCCCCGGCTGGTCGCGTTCCGGACGGTCGGCCGGGGTGCCCGCCGGCCCGACACCCGCACGGGCCTCCCCGCCTCACGGCGCCGTCGTCGACGGCCCGATCCGTGGTGGGGCGCCGGCCTCGGCCGGGTGGTGCCGCCGGAACCGACGAGCCGTCGCGGGGTCGCCGAGCGGGTCCCGGTCCCGGGGTTCCCCGCGCTGGTACGTCGCGACACGCAGCGCGTGGTCAGCGTGCTGTGGAGGACGCATCGGCGCTCGTCTCGATCTCGGCGGTGAGGATCGGAGTCGGTGAACAGGCAGCGGTGAATCGGTGTCCGGGATGCTACTTTGGATCGCGTTGTCGAGCAAGGACGCCGCTGACCAGCGCAGATGTCGCTCCGGTCGGCCCATGCCGTGAGGGCTCGCCGGGCGGACCGCCTGCCGGTGTGCGCCGCCCGCGTGCGCCGGACCCGCGTCGCGAGGGCTCCCGCCGCGGTTGCGGCACGGCGGTCGGGCGACCGCCGCGCGCGTCCGCCTTCCGCCGCACGACCACCGGCCGGTTCTCCCGAGCGGGCCGCGACGGGCATCGTCGCAGCTCATCACCACGGTCGCGGTTCGCGAGCGCGCGAGCCGCGCCCGTGCCACCGTCGGGGCAGACCGTCCGGCACGCGGAAGCCCGGCGTTCCACGGGTGGGCCCCGCCGTCGGCGACACCGCCGGGGAGGGGTCTTCCCGGCTCGACGCCTAATCGGTGCGCCGCGTTCCGGATTGCGGGAAACCGGCCGGTCGCGGGTCCCCCGTGACCGAGCCCCGCCCGCACCGACGTCCCCACGCAGGACCGGTCGGGCGCCGGCTCACCGCCCAGCGCGCGGGGGCACGTGCCGGGGACCGTCGCCGCCGCGCCGGACCTGCCTCAGAGCCCGTATCCCTCCATCGACCGGCTGAAGCCGATGGCGTCACCGTCGGCGATGAGGTCGGGGGTGAAGCCGGGGTCGGCCATGACACCCCAGGCGCGACGGCGCTGCATTCCGACGTTGCCGGCGTCGTAGAGCGGGAAGGCGATCGCGTCGCGGTAGAGCTTCTCCATGCCGAACTTCTTGTCGAGCGCGTTGACGCCCACGATCCGCATGCAGTCGGTGACCACCTCGTGCATGAGGTCCGTGCAGTAGACCTTGTTCATCGCGCCGAGCGCGTGGCCGGAGTCCTCGTGCGTGTCGAGGTAGTGCGCCGTCTTCCAGCACATGTAGCGGCCGGCCTCGATCCGTGCAGCGACGTCGGCGAGCAGGTGCCCGACGGCCTGATGGGCGATGATCGGCGAGGACCCGCCGCCGGTGTACGTCCGAGCCCACTTGAGCGCGAAGTCGTACGCCGCGCGGGCCACGCCGATCGCCGCGATCGCCGCCACAGGACCCGACCACGTGAAGGCCCGGTTGATCACCAGGTCGCCGTCGCCGTGGGCGAACACGTGCTGCTCCGGGACCCGGACGTCGCGGAAGGTCATCGTCACGTTCTGACACGTCCGATGACCGATCTTGTCGATGACCCGGTAGTCGACGCCCGCGGCCCCGCGCTCCACGGCGACCACCGACAGGCAGTCGAGGCCGCCACGCCGGCGGTCGGTACGGACGACGCAGACGTTGACGTCGGCGCCCTGGAGGTCCCAGCCACCCGCGTTGCCCGGCCAGTGCTTCTCACCGTTGATGACGTACTCGCCGGCGCCCCGGTCGTGCTCGGCGAACAGCTGGATGCCGGCCCCCGGGTCGGGATGGTCGAAGTTGGCGGTCCCGCCGCGCTCGCTGACGACCCAGCCCGCGAGGAAGTCGGTCCGCTCCGGTGCGGTCGCGGCGCCGATCCACCGCTCGCACAGCTCCTCCGGGCCGAACCACGCCAACGGGAGCAGGGCCAGGCCGTTGATCAGCAGCGTCGTCGCGAACCCTGCGTCGACGGCGGCGAGCTCCTCGCTGGCCAGGAGCAGCTCGATGTTCGACGCGCCGCCGCCGCCGTACTTGGCGGGCAGGAACCCCGTGGTCAGCCCCATCCGGTGCGCGTGGGCGAAGGCCGGCTTCATCGCCGCGAAGGACGCCTGCGGGTCGGCGAGCGCGTCGGCGCGCTCGGCTGCCGGGCGCACGATCTCGCGGGCGAACTCCCGGACCTCGTACTTGAGCGTCCGCTGCCGCGGCGTCAGCGCGAAGTCGATCGCCATCTGCATCCTCCCTCCGTCGTCGGACCGGTGCGCGGTGCGACCTCCGGCCGCGCCGGGGCTAGGTCTCGGCCGAGCGGTTGCGGAACTCCAGCGCCCCGCGAAGGCCGTCGTCGTTGGCCGCGATGTCGTCGATGCTCGCGCGGTCGAGCTCGGCGAAGTAGGAGCCGACCGCACGCGCGAACACGTTCCGGGCGCCGCACACCCCCGCGACCTGGCAGAAACGGGCCGCGCCGAGGCACTCCACGACCGCGAAGTCGTCCTCCATCGCGCGGATGACGTCGCCCACGGTGATGGTCGAGGAGTCACGCACGAGCTGGACCCCCCCGCCGCGGCCCCGGGTGGTCTGCACCAGGTCGGCGGCGGCCATCCGGCGGACGACCTTGTCCAGGTGGGTACGGGAGATCTTGTGCGCGGACGCGATGTCGGCGATGGAGCCGCGGCGCTGCGGCGCGACACGCAGGTACATGAGCACACGAAGCGCGTAGTCGGCGTGCTGGGTGTGACGCATCGGTGCTCGTCTCGATCTCACGGGATGGCGGGAGCCGGTGCGTTGCTCTCCGCAAAATTGGTGGCGCGGACGCTACTTCAGATGGCGGGGTTAGGGAAGCGCTGCCCCGGCGCCGCGCCGCGCCACACGTCCGGGCCCGGCCCCGGGTGCGGTGGCCGCACCCGCCCGGATCGGCGCACCGGCCCACACCGTCGCGGCTCGTCGTCGACGACGACCTGCGCGTCCCCTGCGTTCGGATAGCGTGAACCCATGGCGGTGGACGACGCGCAGCGCGTGGGCGCGTCCGTCCGGGCTGCCCGGCTCGCCCGGGGCGCCGGGCTGCGCCGGCTGGCGGCGCGGATCGGGGTCAGCCCCGCGACGCTCAGCCAGATCGAGCACGGCCGCACCCGGTTGACCGTCGACCGGCTCGGTCTGATCGCGGCCGCTCTCGACATGCCGGTCGCCGACCTCCTCGACGGCCGCGTCCCACGCCCCGTCGAGGAGTCGTCGGAGCGACCCCCGGCCGACTGGCGGCGCTACGACCCACTCGACCTCGACCCCGTGCTCGACGCGGCCCGGGCCGAGTTCCTCGCGGTCGGCTACCACGGGGCGACCATGCGGCGGATCGCGCACCGCTGCGGTCTCTCGGTCAGCGGGCTCTACCACCACTTCGCCGGCAAGCAGCAGATCCTGCTCGCGCTCGTCGAGGTCACCATGGCCGACCTGGGTGGGCGGGCCGACGCCGCCCGGGCCGAGGGCCGCGACCCCGTCGACCGGTTCTGCCTGCTCGTGGAGAACCTCGCCCTCTACCACAGCCATCGGGCCGAGCTGGCGTTCGTCGGCAACACCGAGATGCGCAGCTTCACCGAGGCCAACCGGCGCCGGGTCGCGGACCTGCGGACCCGGCTGCAGCGCATGGTCGACGCGGAGGTCGATGCCGCCGTGTCGGCCGGGGCGTTCCGCCCCGACCACGCGCACGAGGCGTCACGGGCCGTCGTCACGATGTGCACGGCCGTCACCGACTGGTACCGCCCGGGCGGCCCGTCGACGCCCGAGCAGATCGCCCGCCGCTATGTCGGGTTCGCTCTCGACATGCTGGAGGACGTCCGCGCGGCCGGCTGACCCCCGCCCGCGGCCGTCAGCGCGGCGAGCGCAGGGAGATCACGCGCGACGATCTCGTCGTCGGTCAGTGCGGAGGTGGGGTCGGCCGTGGGGCCGGGGTCGCCGTCGTGGGCGATCTCGCCGCGCCACACCTCGCCAGTCGTCCCGTCGATCGTGATCGAGTCGCCCGCCGCGAACAGCACCGCGCCCGACCGGTCCCGCACGTCGGCGGCGCCGACGACGAGCTCGCCCGCCCCGACCACGGCCGGGACACCCCAGCCGCGGGCGACGACCGCCGCGTGGCTGACCAGCCCACCGGTGCTGGTCAGGATGCCCACCGACACCGCCATCCCGTGCACGTCCTCGGGGCTCGTCTCGGGCCGCACCAGCACGACCGGCCCCTCGGCGTCCGCCGCGGCGTCGGCGTCGAGGGCGACCGCGCCGCTGACCCGCCCCGGTGACGCACCCAGCCCCCGAGTGAGCGCCGCCGCCGCGACACCCTGCCGGGCGGCGGCGACGATCTCGGCGCGGGCGCGTTCGATCGTGGTGTCGTCCAGGCGGGCGCGCGCCTCGGCCGGGGTGAGGGCGATCGCCGGGTCGGCCGCCATCTCGGCGGCCAGCCGCACCGCCGCGACCGCGCCCCGCTTGCCGACGCGGGTCTGCAGGATGAACAGTGTCCCCGACTCGACCGTGAACTCGACGTCGCACATGTCCCGGTAGTGCCGCTCGAGGACGCCGAGCCGCTCCGTCAGCTCGCGGTGCGCCGCGGGCAGCCGGGCCGCCATGTCGTCGAGGGTCAGGGTGCGGGCCGTGCCGGCGACGACGTCCTCGCCCTGGGCGCGCGGCAGGAAGTCGCCGTAGGCACGGTTCTCCCCGGTCGCCGGGTCCCGGGTGAACACGACGCCCGTACCGGACCGGTCGTCGCGGTTGCCGAAGACCATCGCCTGCACGTTGACCGCTGTGCCGAGGTCGTCGGCGATGCCCTCGTGCGCGCGGTAGGTGCGGGCCCGCGGGCTGTCCCAGCTGCGGAAGACGGCCTCGACGGCACCGCGCAGCTGCGCGGCCGGGTCCTGCGGTACCTCCGCGCCGGCAGCGGCGATCCGTGCCTTGAGGTCGGCGACCCGGCCCCGCAGACCGGCCTCGTCGGTCGGCGCCGGTCCGGCCGGGAGCGCGTCCGGGGGGACGCCCAGCACGGTCGTCGCGTACATCGCGAGAAAACGGCGGTAGCTGTCCCAGGCGAACACGGCATCGCCGGACACCGCGCTCAGCCCGTCGACGGTCGCGTCGGTCAACCCGAGGTTGAGGACGGTGTCGAGCATGCCGGGCATGGAACGCGGAGCCCCGCTGCGTACCGCGACCAGCAGCGGATCGGCCGGATCGCCCAGCCGCCTGCCGATCCGCGCCTCCAGCGCGGCCACGTGCGTGGCGAGGGCGTCGTCGAGGTCGGCGGGCCAGCCGTCGCGGCGGTAGGCCAGGCACACCGGCAGGCCGACGGTGAACCCCGGCGGCACGGGCAGCCCGAGCACCGACGTCATCTCGGCCAGCCCGGCACCTTTCCCACCGAGGAGCCCGGCGAGCTCGCGGGGCGTGACGGAGTGCGGGTGGTCGAAGGCGAACACGTTGTCGGCGGCCCGGACGGCCCCGTCGGTGACCACGGCTCAGTGCCCGTCGGCCGTGGAACGCTCGCGACCGAGCGTGCTCAGCAGGTCCTGGTGCAGCTCCATCCAGACGTCGTGATAGCTCTCCGACAGCGGCGAGGCGAACGCCTTCCGGTCGCCGGCGACGAGCCGGTCGCGTGCGGCGGCGAACGCGCGCGGGTAGCGCCCGAACCGTGGCAGCGTCGCGGCGAGCCGGTCGGTCAGGGCGACGACCTGCTCGTGGACGGGGGCCAGGTCGGCGACGACCGCATCGTCGTACGCGGCGTCGGAGTGGTCGTTGACGCCGCCGTCGGGACGCAGCTGCCAGCGCGCGCACAGCGCCTTGAACGGCTCGTTGAGCCGCAGGAACGCGGAGTCGGCCGCCTCGACGGCGGCGCGCGCGTCGTGGCGGGCCAGCTCGTCGGCCAGCAGCGCGGCGTGCGCGGAACGCCCCTCGGGGGTGAGCATCCACCCACTGATCCGCCCGCTGCGTTCGGCGGCGTGCCCGTCGACGGCCGCGGCGGCCAGCGTCGCGGTCACGGTGGCCCCGTCGAGCCCGGTCGCGCCCCCGACGCGGTCGGGCGCCGCGAACCCCATGAGGCGCAGCGCGTGCAGCACCCGCAGCCGGGAGTCGGTCGCCGTGGTCGTGTCGTCGGTGGTCACCGTCGGCTCCTCGTTCGTCGGGACGTGAAGGTGTCGCGCATCAGCCGTGCCCGCCGTCGCCGACGGGGTCCGGCTCGCCCGCCGCGGCGAGCTGCAGGTGGGTCGTCTCGTTCAGGGTCAGCAGCCGGCGACCGCGCGCGGACGCGACGACCCGGCACACCGACGTGTACTCCGGCTGGAAGAACATGCCGCGCGGCCTGCCCAGCACCCGCCCGAGGAACGAGTTGATCACACCACCGTGGCAGACCACCGCCACCGTCGTCGACCGGTGCCCGTCGATGATCTCGTCGAACACCGCGTCGACCCGGTGGGCGAACGCGTCCGGGTCGAAGGTGTGCGCACCCCACACGCCGGTCTCCAGCGCCCGCCACAGCGCGGCCTGCGACTCGCCGGACTCCGTGAGCTCGAGCGGCACGTAGCTCGGCGCGCCGTGGTCGAACTCGCGCAACCGGTCGTCGACGTGCAGCGGGACGACGAGGCGTGCCGTGATGGCCGCCGCGGTCTGGCGGGCGCGGCGCATCGGGCTGCTGTAGACGACGGCGGGTGCCGTGGCCGGCTGCGCGGCCAGGTAGGCGGCGAGCCGGTCGGCGTCGGCGCGGCCCCGCGGGGTCAGGTGCGGGTCGGCGCCGTCGCCGTCGGCCGCGTGCTGGCGGCGCGGCTGACCGTGCCGGATGAGCAGGAGGTCCATCACGTCGTCCGATCGCGCGGGGGTCGGGATGCGGTGCTCCCCGGCTCCGGCTCCGCAGGCCGGTAGCGCTCGCGGAGGGTCTGGAGCCGGATCTTCCCGGCGTCGCTGCGGGGGAGCGCATCCACGAGATCGACCGAGCGCGGGCACTTGAACCCCGCCAGCCGCTCCCGGCAGAACGTGACGAGCTCGTCGGCGAGCGCAGGCCCCGCGGCCGCCGGGTCCTCGGCGACGACGACGGCCTTCACCTGCTCGCCGAACTCCGGATCGGGGACGCCGAGGACGGCGACGTCGGCCACCGCCGGGTGGGTGACCAGCACGTCCTCGACCTCGCGCGGGTAGACGTTGACGCCGCCGGTGATGATCGTCTGCCCGCGGCGGCCGGTGAGGTGGAGGTAGCCGTCGTCGTCGAGGCGGCCGAGGTCGCCGACCGCGCCCCAGCCGGGGGTGGCGGCGAGGTCGGCCGATCCGTCGGCGGCGCGCACCGGGACCGCCGCGCCCGGTTTCGCGAACCACACCGTGCCGACCTCCCCCGCCGGGAGCAGCCGCCCCGCGTCGTCGGCGATGTGGACGGTCGACCCGACCGGGCGCCCGACCGAACCCGGGTGGGCGAGCCACTCGTGCGGCCCGATCGTGGTGCGCCCGTAGCCCTCGCTGGCGCCGTAGTACTCGTGGACGATGGGGCCCCACCAGTCGAGCATCGCGCGCTTGACCGCGGGCGGGCACGGGGCGGCGGCGTGCACGGCGACGCGGTGCGACGACAGGTCGTACCGGGCGCGCACCTCGGCGGGCAGCCGCAGCAGCCGCACGAACATCGTCGGCACCCACTGGCTGTGGGTGACCCGGTACTGCTCGATCGCGGCGAGCGCCGCCTCCGGGTCGAACCGCTCCATCAGGACGACGGTCCCGCCGAGCTGGTGCAGCGACTGCAGGAAGCCCAGCGGGCCGGCGTGGTAGGCGGGGCCGGGGACGAGCAGGACATTGCCGGTGTCGTCGAACTCCAGCGAGCGCATCAGCCCGGCGGAGCGGACCGGCACCTGCGCGGGGTGCACGTCGCTGGGCGGGACCCGGAACGGCTTGGGCCGGCCCGTCGTGCCGGAGCTGAACAGCAGCCGTCCACCCGCGGTCTCGACGAGCCCGCGATCGCGCGGGGTGGCGGCCAGCGCCTCGTCGTACCCGTCGTCGGTCACCAGCCACAGCACGGTGTCGGGCAGGCCCGCGTCGCGGGCGGCGCTGCGCAGCCCCACCAGCAGATCGGTCGACGTGACGATCACGCGCGGGTCCGCGTCCTGCAGGATCGGCACGAGCTCGGGACCGGTGAGGTGCCGGTTGGCCGCACCCAGGTAGAGGCCACTACGCCAGCACGCCCAGGTGATCTCGCCCCAGCGCACGTCGTTGCCCAGCACGACCAGGACCGTCTCGCCCGGGTCGACGCCGCGGGCACGCAGCAACGTCGCGAGCCGGGCGCTGCGGTCGTCGAGGTCGGCGTAGGTGCGGACCTCACCGCGGGTGGCCTCGATCATCGCCGGGCGCTGGGGAGCCAGCTCGGCCACGGTGCCGGGGTACACGCCACCTCCGGTGGTCGGGTCGGGGGGTTCGGGTCACGACAGAAGAAGCGACGAATGAGTCACAACGCCGGGAGGGGTGCGGCGGCGGCGCGCAATGCGGTCAGGCCGCCGTCGGCGCGCACGTCGGTACCGTCGAGCCACGACGCGTCGGGGGACAGCGCGAAGTCGACGATCGCGGCGATCTCCGCCGGCCGCGCGTGCCTGCCGACGAGCTCGCCCGCCACGTCCAGCGACGGCATCGTCGCCCGGAAGTCGGCGAGGATCGGCGTCTCCACCGGGCCGGGGCTGACGCTGAGCACCCGCACCCCGGCCGGGTGCAGCCGGGCGGCGAGCCGCATCGTGTAGTGGTGCACGAGCTGCTTGGACAGCTGGTAGGCGTCGGGGCCGTCCAGGCCCAGCGCGGCGAGGCCGGCGGCCAACGCGTCGTCGTCGAGACCGAGCAGGTGGGCGGCCTGCGCATCGGTGGCAGTGCCCCGGTAGCCGGCCATCGACGACAGCAGCACGATCGCGCCACCCGGACGGATCGACGGCGCGAGGGCCTCGGCGGACCGCCGCAGGCCCAGGACGTTGACGGCGTACACCGTGTGCGCGGGTGCGGTGCCGGGGACGCCCGCGACGGCGGCGAGCCCGTCGACGTCGCCCGCCGCGGTGACGGTGCCGATCGCGGCGGCGGTCGCGGCCGCGTCGGTCAGGTCGCAGCGCAGGGCCGCGACGCCGGGCGGCACGCCGTCGGTGTCACGGTCGACGCCTATCACCTCGTGCCCGGCGGCCACGAGCCGCGCGGCCAGTGCGGCACCGATGCCCGACGCGGCGCCGGTGACCACGAGCCGTCGCCGTGGCCCGGCGAAGGTGCTGTTCACGTCCATCGTCCCCGTCCCCGTCGGCGGTCCCCGTCCAGCTGCTGTCCGTCGTCACTCTTCCATCCGCCCCGTGAGATGTATAGGCTCAGTCGCAAAATAGGGGGCCTCGGTGTTCGACGGTTGCGGTGCCCCCGAACATTCTCGCGTGCAGCGCGCCCGAACGGACGGAGTCGGTGGATGGTCGCGACGAACACGTGCCCGGTGCCCCACCCCCAGGACGTCGACCTCCTCGACGTCGAGATCTTCGCCGCCGACCACGACGGCGAGGTGTTCCGGCGGCTGCGCGACGAAGCCCCGCTGTTCTGGAACGCGGGCCCCGGCGAGGGCGAAGGCTTCTGGTCGCTGACGCGCTACGCCGACGTCGAGGCCGCCGCCAAGGACGCGGCCCGCTTCGGCAACGCCGACGGCACCCAGATCCCCAGCCGCCGCGCCGAGGGCGACGGCCCGCGCCAGATCCACAACATGGACGCCCCCGACCACGGCCCCATGCGCCGGCTGCTGACCACGACCTTCGCCCCCCGCGCCGTCGAGAAGCTCGCCGGCCGCGTGGAGGAGGTCGCCGCGACGCTGCTCGACGAGGCCCTCGAGCTGGGCGAGTTCGACTTCGTCAAGGTCATCTCGTCCCGGCTGCCGCTGCTGGTGTTCGCGCCCATGCTGGGCGTGCCCGTCGAGGACGCCGACCTGCTGCTGCGCTGGACCAACGAGTCCAGCAGCGAGGACCCCGAGTACTCCGCCGGCCCCGAGACCGCGGCGCGCGCCCGCGAGGAGCTGTTCGCCTACTTCGGTGAGCTCACCGCACAGCGCCGCGGCTGCCCGCGCGACGACGTCGTCAGTACCCTCGTGCAGTCGCAGTTCCGCGGCGCCCCGATCACCCAGGACTGGCTCAACCCCTACTACATGGTGCTGACCGTCGCCGGGAACGAGACGACCCGCAACCTGCTCTCCGGCTCCGTCGACGCACTCGCCCGCCACGACCTGTGGCCGCGCCTACGCGCCGGCGACGACGCACTGCTGCGCAGCGGCATCGAGGAGATGATCCGCTGGACCTCGCCCGTCGTGCACATGCGGCGCACCGCGCTCGCCGACGTCGAGCTGCACGGCACCACCGTCCGCAAGGGGGAGAAGGTCGTCCTGTGGTTCGCCGCGGCCAACCGCGACGAACGCGCCTTCGACGCCCCCGACGAGTTCCGCCTCGACCGCACCCCCAACCGCCACCTCGGCTTCGGCGTCGGCCCACACTTCTGCCTCGGCGCGCACCTCGCCCGGATGGAGACGCGCGTGTTCTACGAACAGATGCTCGCCCGCGACATCCACGTCGAGGTCCTCGGTGAGCCGGACCGCCTGCGCAGCAACTGGTTCCGCGGCATCAAGCGGCTCCCGGTGCGGGTCACCCGGGGCCGCCGATGACGCGGCCGGCGGCGCGGCCCGGCGCGGACCTCGTCCGCGACCGCTCCGAGCACCTCGTCGGCGGCGACTGGGTGCGCTCGCGCGGCGAGCCGTCGCCATCGTCGACCCGGCCACCGGACAGGGCGTCGCACACGGCCCCGCCGGCACCGCCGCCGTCTGCCCGGGTGGGCCGCCACCCCGCTCGACGACCGCATCACTGTGGTCCGCCGCCTCGCCGCCGCCCTCGACGACCACGTCGACGCCCTCACCGGAGTGATCGCCACTGAGGTCGGCATGCCGCCCCACCTGGCCGTCCCGGCGCAGGTCGGACTCCGCGCGGCGGTCCTGCGCACCACCGCCGACCTCGACCGGGCGCGCGTGTCACCAGTGCGGCTGCCGGGCGCTGACGACCCCTCCGGTGCCGGTCGGGCCCGCGGACGTGTCACTAGAGCGGTGGCGGTGCGCTGCCGACACATCCGGTGGTGGTCGACCGCGCGGATATCCCTGGAGCGGTGCCGCGTGCCCTGGCGACACGCTCGGTGGGCGTCGTCCGCGACGTGTCAACAGCGTCGCTGTCGTGCTCTGACGACACGTCCGGCGGGGGTGGGCCCGCGGGCGTGTCATCAGCGCGGCGGCTGCGTTCTGACGACACGCTCGGCCGCGATGGCGCGGACGGCGCGGACGGGAGCGGTGGGGGGCCGGCTGCGGCCCGGCTCGGGGCGGGTGGGCCGCGTGGGCGGGCATCCGCGATATGGTGACGGTCGTTCACAAAGACGCGATCGACAGGGGGCGCGCCATGTCCGATGACGCCGCGTCGGTGCCCGCAGGTTCCGACGACGAACGCCGCCCGGTCCGTCGCGGGAAGAACGTCCGGGGCCTGCGGACCCGCCAGGAGCTGCTCGACGCCGCCCTGAGCTGTTTCTCCGAGTACGGCTATGCCCGCACCCGGATCTCCGACATCGTGTTCCGCGCCGGGGTGTCGCAGGGAAACTTCTACCGGCATTTCCAGAGCAAGAACGAGATCTTCCTCGAGGCGCTGCGGCCGAGCCTCGACGAGCTGCACGCCTCCACGGCCCGGGGTGGGATCGGCGACGGCGTCGACCTGGCCACGATGGTCGCGCTGACCACGTCGTACTTCACCTCCTACGCCCGCAACCGGCACATCCTCAGGGTCATGCGGGAGGCGGCCGCGACCAGCTCGGACGACGGGTTCGCGGAGCTGTGGCTGCGGCAGCGGGGCAGCTACGTGGAGCGGACGTCGCGCTGGCTGCGGCGGCTGCACCAGCAGGGGCGTCTCGCGGAGGCCGATTTCGAGCTGCTGGCCGACGTGCTGGGCTCGGCGATCGAGCAGACCGCCTACGTGCACATCGGCCTGCCGGCGGAGGCGCCGCGGCCGGAGCGGATCCACCAGCTCGCGGCGGCCGTCGCGCAGGTGTGGCACCGCTCGTTGCCGATCGTCGACGTCGACGCCCCCGTTCCGGTCGCGGACGCGGGCCGGGTCGGCGCCGGTCCCGCCGTCGGCTGAGCGCTGCCGTCGCGACCCGTTCGTCACCGCACGGCACCCGTGTGTGGCTTGACACACAGGGATGGGCACGCAATTATGTGACTCGCTCGTCGCAGAAACTGCTGAGGCAGCGCGCTCCGACGACTCGCGGGCCCCGTGCCCGCGCTCCTGGTACGTGCTCGATCCCCGAGCCTCAGTGACGAGGGAGACCGATTCCGGTGACCGATTGGCCGATCTTCGACCGCACCTCGACAACGTTCCCGCTCTACTCGCGGGCCAACGTGGGCGAGATCTTCCCCGACCCGATCTCCCCGCTGAACGCCTCCGCGGGGTTCCAGGCGAACCTCGAACCCGGATGGCGCGACGCGTTCGTCGCGTGCGGGGTCTGGGACCACGACCTGTACGACACCGCGGTCGACCGCAACATCCTCCCGGCGTTCGGCAGCTACCTCTACATCAACATGTCGCTGATGCGGCTGTTCGGCGTGCGGGTGCCCGGCATGGGCGCGGAGGCCGTCGACCTGCAGTACTTCGGTGACATGCCCGGCATCCCGTCCTACGAGAGCGAGAAGCGCGACTTCGACGACGACCCGGCCTTCTCGGCGAAGGCGGGCGTCTGGCTGATGCAGGACGTCCTGCTCGCCGAGGACCTCGCGGCCTACGACGCCGATCGCGCCGAGGTGCTCGCGATCCGGGGGGCACGCCCGGACATCGCCTCGCTCACCGACGCGGAGCTGGCCGATCGGATCACCGCGTTCGCCGATGTGCAGCGCCGGTTCTTCCAGCACCACATCGAGTCCAGTCTGAAGTCCGGTGTCGGGCTGGGCGCGATCGGCCAGCTGGCTGCGGCCATCGGCAAGCCGGAGCTGGGGCTGACGCTGGTCAGCGGGATCGGCGACGTCGACTCAGCGGGCCCGTCGAACGGCATGTGGGCGTTGAGCCGCACGGCCCGCCGTGGCGCGGTCGCGGCCCTGTTCGACCGTGGCGTCGCCGGGCTGTACGAGCGGATCACCGCGAGCAACGATCCCGACGTCGTCGCCTTCCGCGGCGCCCTCGACGAGTTCCTCGCCGAGTGGGACTTCCGTGGCCCGGCCGAGTGGGAGCTGCGGGCCTCGACGTGGTCGCTCCGGCCCGAGCTGGTGCTCCACACCGTGGACCGGATGCGCGGCGTCGGCGACGACGAGGCGCCGGCGGTGAAGAACGCCCAGCGCGCCGACGACCGCGAGGCCGCGACGAAGATCGTCCGCGAGATCGTGGCGGGAAACGCCGAGGCCGCGGGTCAGTTCGAGGTCGCGCTGCGTGCCGCCGCGCTGTGGCTGCGGGGCCGGGAGCGGTCGCGGACCACGTCGGCGATGCTGGTGCACGAGCTGCGTCTGCCCGCACTCGAGCTGGGCCGTCGCGGCGCTGCGGCCGGCCACCTCGACGACGAGAAGCAGATCTTCATGCTGTTCGCCGACGAGCTGCCCGCGTACCTGGCCGAGCCGGGGAAGTTCACCCAGGTCGTGCGCGACCGGGAGAAGACCTACCTGGAGCTGTTCGACTACGAGCCGCCGTTCGTCGTCGTCGGCGAGGCACCGCCGCTGTCGGAGTGGACGCGGCGTGCCGACAAGACGCACACCATCGCCGTGGCGGGGGAGACCATCCAGGGCGTCTCCGGCTGCACCGGGGTCACCCGCGGCCGGGCCCGGGTCCTGCGCGACCCGGACGACCCGTCGGCGCTGGAGCCGGGCGACATCCTGGTCGCGCCGATCACCGACCCGTCCTGGACGCCGCTGTTCGTCGCGGCCTCGGCCGTTGTCGTCGACGTCGGGGCCCCGTTCTCGCACGCGGCGATCGTCAGCCGCGAGCTGGGCATCCCGTGCGTGGTCTCGGCGACCGACGCGACCGGCCGCATCCCCGACGGCGCGATGATCGAGGTCGACGGCACCGCGGCGACCGTGACGATCGTCGAAGTCTGACCCGGTCGTCGCCGGGCCGACGTCGTGGCGGCCGCGACGAGGTCGAGTGCGTCCCGGGTCCGGCCCCGGCCGCGCCGGAACGCGTGCGCCGGTCCGGGGCGACCCGGCCCCGCCCGTCCGAGGCGGGGCGGGGCTACCGGGGGATCAGGAGGAGAGCTCGTCGACGAAGAAGTCCAGCTCGGGGTCGTCGCCGCCGCCGTAGCCGGAGAAGTCGGTGACGCCGGCCTCGCGCAGGACGTCGACGTCGAGGAACACCTCGCCGGTGCGGTCCTGCGGCAGGTCGAGCAGGGCCGTCGCGGCGTCGGCCATGATCCGTGGCTCCCGGCAGCGGGCGACGGTCTCGTCACCGCCGAGGAGGTTCTGCACCGCGGCGGTGCCGATCGCGGTCTCGGGCCACAGGCAGTTGGCGGCGATGCCGTCGGCGGCGAACTCGGCGGCCCAGCCCAGGGTCAGGATGGTCATGCCGATCTTGCTCAGCGCGTAGGCGGGGAACCTGCCCAGCCAGTGCGGGGCGGTGGTGACGGGCGGGGAGAGGGTGACGACCCGGGCCCGGTCCGACGCCCGCAGGTGCGGCAGCGCGGCCCGGAACAGCAGGAACGTGCCGCGGGAGTTGATGTCCTGCATGAGGTCGTATCGCTTGGGTGTCAGGTCGGCGGTGCCGGTGAGGTTGAGCGCCGAGGCGTTGTTGACGACGACGTCGATGCCGCCGAACCGGTCCACGGCCGCCGCGGCGGCACGCTCGACGTCGGCCTCCTCGCGGACGTCGCCGACGACGGCGAGGCCCGCACCGCCGGCGCGCTCGATCTCGTCGACGGCGGTGTGGACGGTGCCGGGCAGGCGCGGATCGGGGGTGTCGGTCTTGGCCAGGATCACGACGTTGGCGCCGCGGGCCGCCGCCGCGACGGCGATGGCGAGTCCGATGCCGCGGCTGCCGCCGGACATGAGGATGGTGCGCCCGGCGAGCGGGTCGGTGGATGTCGAGGTCACGACGTCGTCCTCTCGGGGGAAGTCCGCGCGGGGCTCGACGGGACGCCGGTTCCGATCGTGATCGGACCGGCCTCGGACCGGGCGCGGTGGAAGTCGGTCAGATGCCCGCGAGGCCGCGGACGTAGTCGATCGCCGGCGCCGCGTCGAAGGACCGCGCGATCTGCATCTTCTCCGCCTCCAGCGAACCTTCGGCGTGGGTGGCCAGCACGGACTGGTAGCCGCCGTAGTCGCGGGCGGTGATGTCGGCGACGAGGTTGAGGATGCGCAGCCGCTGCTCGGCGGGTACCGCGGCGGCGTAGTACTTCTCCAGCACGGGCCGGATGCCGGGGCTCTCCCAGTCCCGCACGCCCGGTCCGGTGGCGAGCAGCCCGCCCGCGAGGTCGACCAGTGTGGCTGCGGCCTCGTGGTAGCCGTGGGCGAAGGTGTACTTCGCGATGTTGACCGTGAGCGGGTCGGGCAGCCAGACCCCTTGGGCGCCTTCGCGGGCCCGCAGCGCGGCCAGCTCGGCGAGGCCGCGGACGGTCTCGGCCCAGGCGACGAGCCGCGCGATCTTGTCGCGGACGTGCCCGGCGCGGGTGATGCCGTTGGCGTCCGCGACGAGGTGGGCCGCGCCGACGAGCAGGTCGAGCAGCGGGAGCTTGTAGTTGATCGCGGTGAACCGGTGGTAGTCGACGAACGCGATCGCGAGCGGCCCGGCCAGCTCGGGGCGCCGGTCGAGGAAGACGCGGTCGCGGGGGATGCGGACGTCGTCGAACACGGTGAGCGACTCGAGCAGCTTGTGCCGTGAGGAGATGGGGAAGCCGAACCCGTCGCGTTCGCCCGCGAGGTAGGGGGAGACGTAGAGGTTCAGCCCGGGGGTGTCGACGGGCACGGCGAACGAGACGGCCCAGTCGGCGTCGCTGGGGCCCATCGCGCGGGTGGGCAGGACGACGATCTCGTCGGCGTTGGCGGAGAACGACGTGTGGGTCTTGGCGCCGCGTACGGTGATCGAGTCGGCGTCGCTGTCGACGATGCGCAGGTAGAGGTCGGGGTCGGCCTGCTGCGACGGGCCCAGCGACCGGTCGCCCTTCACGTCGGTCTGTGCGACGGCGAGGGCGAGGTCGTCGCGGCGGCAGCGGTCGAAGTAGGCGCGGGCGTGGGCGAGCCCGTCGCCCTCGGTGGCCCGCAGCAACGCGAACAGTGCGTCGGAGCCCACCTCCTTGAGCACGATCGTGCCGGCCCCGCGGCGCGACACCTCCTCGATGAGCGTGCCCCGCGCGCGCAGGTCGGCCGCGGTGCGGGGGAGGTGGTAGAAGGCGGAGTGGTCGCCGATCTCGGTGTCCTTGCGGACGGCGAGGTCGGGCAGGTCGGCGGCGATGGAGAAGCAGTGCGCGGAGTGGTCGACGGCGGCGCGCAGGTCGGGGTGCGTGGTGACGTCGGGGACCCGCTCGCCCTGGTAGTACACGCGCCTGCCGTCGACGAGACCGTCGCGGTACTCCTGGGCGGTGCGCAGGGACATGGTGCGGAACCTCCGGCTACGGAAACGAGTGGGGTGCGGAACGGCGGGGAACGACGGGCGAGCGGAACGAACGGCCGATCGGCCTGCCGGACCGTGTCCCGGCTCGACGGTCCCCGGTGCAGTGTGAACCCGTCAATGTGGCGCCGGTCTGCTGTTTAGGAAACGTGAACAAGCGCCGGTGGCGGGCCGGTGGTGCCCACGCACGCGGGAGGTCGGGCGCGGGGAGCGGCGCACGGCGCCGTCCCGGGGGGACCGGCTGCGTCCGGGAACCGGGGCGGCACGTGGCCGCGGCCACTCCCGGCGGGCCCGCGGCGTGGACGGGTCGGCCGGCCCGTCGGACACCCACGACGTCCACCTGCGGGAACGGTCCGTCGGGGTGGATGGACCGGACCGGTTCGCCGACCGTTCCACATCGCGGGAGCAGATGTCCGGATTGACAGGAGCCACCTGCCGCTCCGTACTGTCGAATCCCGGCGGGTGACCGTCGGAACCATCCAGAGCGGCCGAGAGACCTGGCTCGACGACGCCGCAGCAACCCCCCGCGACCGCGGGCGAGGGTGCTCATGCCGGGAACGATGGAGGCGGTCATGGGGGCCTACCGGGGCGCATACCGGCTGCACGTCGACCTGTTGCGGGTGACGAGCGCGGCCTGTCCGGCCTGAGCCGGACGACCGCCCCCTCCGCTCACCCTCCCGACCTCCTCGGCGCCGCACGACCGCGGCGCCGGGGACGTGCGGGCATGCCCGAAGGACACACCCCCGATGCGCTCGACCCCCCTCGCCGGTCACCGGCGCCGTTCCGGCGTCACCTTCGACGCGTCGTCGCGCAGCCAGCTCCACGACGCCTGGACGTCGCAGTGACCGTCCCACCCCTGGCCCGGTACCTCGGTCGCCGCGTCCTGCTGGCGGCCGGGGTGCTGTGGGCCACGTTCACGGTCTCGTTCGTGGTGCTCCACCTGCTGCCGGGCGACCCGGTGGCGACGATGGCGAGCGGCGGCCTGGAAGGTGAACCGGTCGGCCCGGCGCAGCTCGCCGAGCTGAGTGCCCGCTACGGGCTCGACGAGCCGTTCGCCGTGCAGTACCTGCACCGTCTCGGCGCGGCGCTGACCGGCGACTTCGGCACGTCGATCCAGAACGGCCAGGGCGTCGCGGCGGCGGTGACGCAGGCCCTGCCGCCGACGCTGGAGATCGCGGTGCTCGGCCTCGGGTTCGCGATCGTGTTCGGTGGCGCGCTGGCCCTGGTCGCCACGTACACGCGGCAGCGGTGGCTGCGGCAGCTCCTGCTCGCGCTGCCGTCGCTCGCGGTGTCGCTGCCGGTGTTCTGGGTCGGGCTGATGCTCGTGCAGATCGTGGCGTTCGGCTGGCGGCTGCTGCCGTCGGGTGGCGTCGCCGGTACGGGCTCGGCCATCCTGCCCGCGGTCACCCTCGGCATCGCGGCGGGCGCGCTCGTCGCCCAGGTGCTGGCCAAGAGCCTGACCCAGGCGCTCGACCAGCCCTACACGACGACCGCCCGGGCCAAGGGTGCCGACCCGGTCGCCGTCCACCTGCGCCACGCGCTGCCCAACGCGGCCGTGCCGGCGCTGACGGTGCTCGGCTTCGTCTCCGGCAACCTGCTCGCGGGCACGGTTGTCGTCGAGACGGTGTTCACCCGGCCCGGCCTGGGCCGGCTCACCGTCACCGCGGTGGGCGCCCAGGACATCCCGCTGGTGCAGGGGATCGTCGTGTTCGCCGCCCTGGTGTTCGTCCTGGTCAACCTGGCTGTCGACCTGGTCCACCCACTGCTCGACCCGAGGATCGCGACGGGGGTGCGCGCGTGAGCGAACTGCTCGTGCGGGAGGCGGCGGGGGCCGGGGCGCCGCCCGCACCGGCCCGCCCGTCAAGGGTCGGCCCCGGCCGGTTCCTGCTGCGCCGCCCCGGCCTCGCCGTGTCCGTGCTGATCGTGCTGACCGTGCTGGTGGCCGCGTTCGCGCCGCAGCTGCTCGCGCCGGGCGACCCGTCGGTGGGTGTCCCCGCGCACAAGCTGCGCCCGCCGGGGCCGGGGCACTGGTTCGGCACCGACCACCTCGGCCGCGACATCTGGACCCGCGTCGTGCACGGGGCGGCGCTGTCGTTGCAGGCCACGGTGATCGCCGTGGCGGTCGCGCTCGTCGCCGGGGGGCTGGTCGGGCTGCTGGCCGGGTTCGTCCGGGGCTGGGTCGACGAGGCACTCATGCGCGTCGTCGACGTCCTGATGGCGATCCCGGCGATCCTGCTGTCGCTGGCGCTGATCACCGCGCTCGGCTACGGGACGGTCAACGTCGCGATCGCGGTCGGCGTCGCGAGCGTCGCCGGCTTCGCCCGCGTCATGCGGACGGAGACGCTGCGCATCCGGCAGTCGGTGTACGTGGAGGCGGCGCGGGCCGTCGGGACCCGGTGGTACGTGACGCTGCGCCGCCACGTCCTGCCCAACGCCGCCGGACCCGTCGCCGTGCTCGCCGTCCTGGAGTTCGGCATGGCGATCCTCGCGATCTCGTCGCTGAGCTTCCTCGGCTTCGGCGCGCCCCCGCCCGCCCCGGAGTGGGGGTCGCTGATCGCGGAGGGCCGCAACTACCTCGCGACGTCGTGGTGGCTGTGCGCCATGCCCGGCCTGACGATCGCGGCGACCGTGCTGTCGGTCAACCGCGTCTCCCGGGCCCTCGACGGCGAGTGGGCGGCGGCCCGGTGACCGGCCCGTTGCTGAGGATCCGAGACCTCGAGGTCGCCTACCGGACCGGCGGGATCGACCTGCCCGCGCTGCGCGGGGTGTCGCTCGACGTCGCGCCCGGCGAGGTCGTCGCCGTCGTCGGCGAGTCGGGCTCCGGCAAGTCCACCCTCGCCCACGCCGTCGTCGGGCTGTTGCCGCCCAACGCCTCCGTCGGCGCCGGGAGCGTCACACTCGGTGGCGACGAGCTGCTCGGGCGCTCGGAGCGGACCATGCGCCCGATCCGGGGCGCCCGCATCGGGCTCGTCCCGCAGGACCCGACGGTCTCGCTCAACCCCGTGCAGCGTGTCGGAGGCCAGGTGGCCGAAGCGCTGCGCGTGCACGGCCTGGCCGGCCGCCGCAGTGCCCGCCTCGCCGCGATCGACCTGCTCGAACGCGCCGGGCTGCCCGACCCGCACGTGCGGGCGCGGCAGTACCCGCACGAGCTGTCGGGCGGTATGCGCCAGCGCGTGCTGATCGCCATCGCGATCGCCGCCGGGCCGGAGCTGCTCATCGCCGACGAGCCCACGAGTGCGCTCGACGCGACCGTCCAGAAACGGATCCTGGACCACGTCGAGGACCTGACCCGCGAGTCGGGCACCGCGGTCCTGCTGGTCACCCACGACCTCGGGGTGGCCGCCGACCGGGCCGACCGGATCGTGGTCATGTCCGGTGGGCGGCTCGTCGAGCAGGGCCCGACGGCTGCGGTCCTCGCCGCGCCGACCGACCCGTACACCCGGTCGCTGCTCGCCGCCGCGCCGGGCCTCGCCGCCGCCTCCGCGCCGCCGACGCCCGCGCGAACCGTCGGGCCCGCCCGCCGCGGGCCCACCGCCACCCCGCCGCTGGTGTCGGTCCGCGGCCTGGTGAAGGACTTCCCGCTGCCCCGCTCGGCCGGGCGCGGGGCGGTCCTGCGCGCCGTCGACGACGTCTCCTTCGACCTCGGCCGCGGCGAGACGCTCGCGCTCGTCGGCGAGTCGGGCTCGGGGAAGTCGACGACCGCGCGGCTCGTGCTGCGCCTCGCCGACCCCACCGCGGGCACCGCCAGCTTCGACGGCACCGACGTCACGACGCTGCGGGGAGAGGCGTGGCGTGCGTTGCGGCGCCGGGCCCAGCTCGTCCACCAGAACCCGTACGCCTCCCTCGACCCGCGCTTCACCATCGCCGAGGTCGTCGCGGAGCCGTTGCGCGCCTCCGCGGTCGGCTCCGCCGCCGAGCGCAGGGCCCGGGCCGCCGACCTCGTCGACCGGGTGGCGCTGCCGGGGTCGGTACTCGACCGCAGGCCCGCGGAGCTCTCCGGCGGGCAGCGCCAGCGCGTCGCCATCGCCCGCGCGCTCGCGCTCGAACCCGATCTCGTCGTGTGCCACGAGCCCGTCTCCGCGCTCGACGTGTCGGTGCAGGCCCAGGTCCTCGACCTGCTCGCGGAGCTGCAGACCGAACAGCAGCTCGCCTACCTGTTCATCTCCCACGACCTCGCCGTGGTGCGCCGCGTCGCCCACCGCGTCGGGGTCATGCGCGACGGGAAGCTCCTGGAGCTCGCACCCACCGAGGAGCTGTTCGCCTCGCCGCGCGCGGACTGCACACGTGAGCTGCTGGCCGCCGTCGCCGGCACCCGGGACCGGAGGGCGGGCCTCGCCCGATGACCGTCGCGCGGCCGGTGCTGGACCACCCGCGCCGCCCCGCCAGCGGGGCGCAACCGGTGCCGGACCGGGCCGGGTGCGCTCATCGGGCCGCCGGGGTCCGCACGGCCATGAACGTCGTGTGCCGACGCAGCCGGAACCCGATCGACAGGTAGAGCCGGATCGCGTTCTCGTTCGAGGCGGCCGCGTGCATCAACGGGATCTCGCCGCGCTCCCGGATGCCGTGGCCGACGGCCCGGACCAGCCGGGTCGCGAGGCCCTGCCCGCGGTGGTCGGGGTGGGTGCAGACCGCGCTGATCTCGGTCCATCCCGGCGGGTGCAGCCGTTCACCCGCCATGGCGACGAGCGCGCCGCCGCGTCGGATGCCCAGGTAGGTGCCCAGCTCCACCGTTCGAGCCGCGAACGGTCCCGGCTCGGTCAGCGCCACCAGCGCGAGCATCTCGTCGACGTCGGCGGCCCCGAGCCGGACGGCCTCGCCGTCGGGCGCGGTGACGAGCCCGTCGCCGACGAGCTGGACACCCGGGCCCGTCTCGAGCACCTGCCAGCCGAGCGGGACCTCGTCGGGCGCCCGGCCGAACAGGGCGAGCACGGCACCCGGCCCGGCGAGGGAGGCGAGGTCGGCCCAGTCGGCCGGGCCCGCCGCGTCCGGCAGCGCCGCGAACACCGACACGTCGGGCCGGTAGCGCAGCGCCGTCCCGTGCTCCTGCGCGAACCGGCGGTGCGGGCCGCTCAGCGAGGCGAAGGGGGCGTTGTCGAGCACCTGTTCCGCGGCGGGGTCCGCCGCGGGTCCGGGTCGTACGTCGGACGGGATCGTCGTCCCGCTCCTGCCAGGGGCCGCAGCCGTGCGCGCTCTCACGTGTCGCTCAACGACAGGCCCGGGGTGTTGATTTCCGAGGTGGGGATCGCATCGTTGCGCTCACGGTCACCCGGCCGGGTCCGCGGGCGCGGTCAGTACATGACCGCACCCGCCGAGACGTTGACGTCCTCGCCCGTGATGCCGGCCCCGGCGTCGGAGGCGAGGAACGCGCACGCCGCGGCCACCTCGTCGGCGGTGACGGCGCGGCGCATCGGCGAGATCGCCGTGAACGCCAGGCGGGCCTGCTCCTCGGAGACGCCGTCGCGGTCGGCGTTGCGCCGCACGAGGGTGTCGAGCCGCTCGCTGTCGACCGGGCCGGGGCAGACGCAGTTGGCCCGCACCCCCGACGGGCCGAGCTCGGTGGCCAGCGTGCGGACCAGCCCGATCAGTCCCAGCTTCGACGCCGCGTACGGCCCGCGACCGGCCATCGGGCGCTTGCCCGTCATCGACCCGACGGCGATCAGCGCCCCGGACCGGCGCTGTGTCAGCCCGGGCAGGAACGGGCGGAACGTCAGGAACACGCCGTCGAGGTTGGTCGCCAGGCAGTCGCGCCACTGCGCAGCGGTGACCTCGTGCAGCGGCGCGACCGGCCCCGGGACCCCCGCGTTCGCGACGACGGTGTGCACCACCCCGAGCCCGTCCGCGGCGGCCGCCACCGCGGCGACCGAGTCCTCGTCGGTCACCTCGCAGGCGACCGCCTCGACGGTGGCGCCGAGCGTGCGCAGCTCGTCGACGGTGGCGTCGAGCCGGCCGACTTCCCGCGCGGTCACGACGACCGCGAAACCGCTGCGCGCCAGGGCTCGGGCGGTGGCCCGGCCGATCCCGCCCGAGGCGCCGGTGACGACGGCGACGCGGTCAGCCACCGCTGTCGCGCAGGTGCGCGCTGAACGGGACGTAGGTGAACCCGAACGGGGTCGGGCTCGGCTCGCGGCGCAGCACGTGCAGGCACGCCGGGCAGCGCGCGACCAGGCACCAGCCCCGCAGGTCGAGCATCGGGTAGCCCTCGACGCCGTCGCCGCCGCACTCCGGGCACGTCTCGTGCAGCGGTGTCCGGGTCACCGACAGCGTCGGTTCCTCGGGCCGGCCGAACAGCATGGTCATCGCGTTCCCTCCCGTGCCGCGGCGGTGGCGGCCTCGTCGACCGCGAGCTCCTGCGGCGCCGTGGCCGGGTCCCCGGTGACGACGACACCGTAGTCGCGGCGCGCCCCGTCGACGGTGACGAAGCCGTCGCGGACGTCGCGCAGCACCGCGGCCGGGTCGCGCCGCAGCGGATCGCCCCAGCCGCCCGCGCCCGGGGTGCGGACGCGGACCATCGTGCCGGGGGTCGCGTCGATGTCGGACAGGCCGTTCACCCACGTCCCGGACTCGCGGTCGGTGGGGGAGTGCTCGTCGTCGAAGTACCCGCCGAGCGGCCGGAGCTGCGGAGTGTCGCCGTTGCCCGCGAGCCACACCCGCGCCACGTCCGTGCCGGGTGGCGGGTCGTCGGGGCGGCCGACCCACGCCGCGCCCGGGCGCCCGGGGTGCGCGCCGTCGGACCCCCACGGCAGCACCCGCAGGTGCAGCAGCAGCGGGTAGACGTCGGCGCGCGAGACGACCATCCGGTCGTAGACGACCGCCGCGCCGCCGCGGTGCTCGCCCGGGCCGCCCGAGTCGGCCGCG
Organism: Pseudonocardia sp.; assembly: GCF_050250275.1. Classification (GTDB taxonomy): domain Bacteria; phylum Actinomycetota; class Actinomycetes; order Mycobacteriales; family Pseudonocardiaceae; genus Pseudonocardia. Next base: position 150,574 of record NZ_JBFWOY010000008.1, on the reverse strand, counting down.
AACTCCTTGCGCAGCACCATGACCGGGTGGTCCTCCTCGATGGCCTCCGCGGACATCTCCATGAGGTTCTGCTGGCTCATCGACACGAAGTTCTCACCGTCGCCCTCGGCCGAGGCGCCGAACCCGCCGAGCGCGAACAGCGGCGCCACGAACAGCCGCCGGCCCGCCGCGTCGGGGTCGTCGACGACCGCCGGGATCGACTGCGTCGCCGCCGCCAGCTGCTCGGCCACCGCCGGTGGCATCCCGCGCCGCGGCCCCGCCGGCCCGGTCCCGACCGAACCGGTGATCAGCAGTCCCATGTTCGTGCCGTAGTGCCCACCGAACCCGGCCTCGGCCGGGGCGCCCGACAGGAACGCCTTGGTCACCGCGTTGAACACGGCCTCGGCCGCGTCGAAGTACATCGTCGTCGCGGCGGGCGGGCGGGCACTGACGAACGTCCCCTCCGGGATCACCACGCTCACGCAGCGGAACGCCCCGGAGTTGTTCGGGTTGTCGGGGTCGCACAGGAACTTCACCGCGGTGAACACACCGTTGATGGCGTCGAACACCGAGCAGTTGACCGAGGACGCCGCTTCCCGGCTCGTCCCGCTGAAGTCGACCTCCACCTCGTCGCCGCGCTTGCGCACCGTCGTGCGGATGACGTACGGCTCGTCGTTGTAGGCGTCGGCGTCGATGCCGTCCTCGCCGACGAAGTCGCCGTCGGGCAGCGCCCGCAGACCGTCGCGGGTCGAGCGGTCGGCGTAGTCGAGTGTGTAGGCCATCGCCTCGTGCAGCGTCTCGACCCCGTGCTGCTCGGCCAGCGCCAGCAGCCGCTGCTCGGCGAACGAGGCCGCGCTGTGCAGCGCCTGCAGGTCGGCCAGCATGTTCTGGGGCAGCCGGGAGTTGTCGAAGTACAGGTTGAAGCCCGGGACGAACGGCTTGTCGTCGCGGTACACCTGCACCCCGGAGATGACGACGCCCTCCTCGAACACGCTGCGCTTGCGCACCGAGTAGCCGCCCGCGGTCACCCCGCCCATGTCGACGAGGTGCGCCTTCACCGCGACCCCGCCGATCATCTCGTCGCCGACGAACACCGGCCGGAAGAACCCGTTGTCGTAGACGTGGTTGCCGCCCTTGAACGGGTTGTTGTAGGCGATGAGGTCGCCGGGGCGCAGGTTCTCGGCGCCGTACTCCCACACCAGGTTGCGCACCATGTAGGGCATGACGCCGGAGAAGTGGGCGAGGCTCTCGTTCATGGCGACGATGTCGAGGTCCAGCCGCGGTGGCGCGATCGGGCCGACGAGGGTCACGCAGAAGTCGAACGCGTCCCGGATGATGGGGGAGAAGCTGGACCGCAGGATGATCCGGCCCGCCTGGCGGACCGTCGCGTAGAAGGCGTTGCGGACGATCTCCAGCTCGACCGCATCGCTCGTGTGCTCGCTCATCGCGTCGCCTCCCAGGTGATCACCAGATGCCCCGACGGGCGGACCTCGGCGGTGTCGCCGTCGTCGAGGACCGTCGTGGCCGTCGGCTGCACGACGAGCGCCGGGCCGGCGACCCGCGCCCCCGCGCCCAATGTGGACCGTTGGACGATCGGTGTGTCGCGCCACGCCCCGTCACGGAAGATCCGCGCCGTAGCGGTGGGTGCGGCGGCCCCGCCGCCGCCCAGGGCGGGCGGATCGGGGGTGCCGAGCGCGACCGTCGCCGTCACCCGCGCCATCGTGGCCTTCACGTCGGCGTGTGCCACCGCATAACCCCAGGTCCGGCGGTGGGTGTCGTCGAAGTTGGTGCGCAGCAGAGCCATCGCGGGCGCGTCGAGCTCCCCCTCGGGCACCGGGACGCCCGGGGTCTCCCACGTCTGTCCCTGGTAGCGGCCGTCGAGCCAGCGCGTCACCTCGACGTCCTCGCGTTCGCCCAGGGTGCGGCGGGCGTCGTCGGACAGCCGGGCGTAGGCGTCGTCGAGCGCGCCCGCGGGCAGCGAGCCGAGCTCCTTCACCACCGGTTCGCCGACGTCGCAGCGCAGGTCGGCGAGCGCCAGCCCGTAGGCCGACTCCTCGCCCGGCTGCGGCGGCACCACCACCGACTCGCACCCCAGGGCCCGCCCGATCCGCGCCCCGAACACCGGGCCCGCCGAGCCGTAGACGTAGAGCGCGAACCGGCGCGGGTCGACACCGTTGTAGACCGACACCTCCCGCGCGGCCTCGACCATCGCCGCCGTCGCCACGTCGACGATCCCTTGCGCGACAGCCGGTGCGTCCAGACCCAGCGCCTCGCCGAGCGGGGCGACCGCGGCCGCCGCGGCGTCGGTGTCGAACGTCGCCGCCCCGCCCATGAACTGCGCCGGGGCCAGCACGCCCAGCACCGCGAGCGCGTCGGTCACCGTCGCGTCGGTGCCGCCGCGCCCGTAGCAGGCCGGGCCCGGGTCGGCGCCCGCGCTGTGCGGGCCCACCCGCAGCGCGCCCCGCGCGTCGACCCACGCCACCGAGCCGCCACCCGTGCCGATGCTGTGCACGTCCAGCGCCGGCAGGGCGATCACGACGTCGTGCTCCAGCTCCAGCTCCGTGGTCACCACCGGGGTCCCGTCGGCCACGATCGCGCAGTCGGCGCTGGTGCCGCCGATGTCGAGGGTGATCAGGTTGCCCGCCCCGATGCGCCCGCCGCCGCGCTGCGAGGAGATCACCCCGCCCGACGGGCCCGACTGCAGCGTGTACGCGGGGCGGTCGCGCGCCGTGGTCGCCGGCAGCACGCCGCCGTTGGACTGCATCAGCATCAGCGGGCCGCCGTAGCCCATCGCGGCCAGGCGCTGCTGCGCGCGGTCCAGGTAGCGCTGCACCAGCGGGCCGACGTAGGTGTTCACCGCCGCCGTCGAGAAGCGCGGGTACTCCTTGAAGCACGGGTGCACGCCCGTCGAGGTCCAGCACGGCAGGCCGGGTGCGACGTCGGCGACGATCCGGGCGGCCTGGCGTTCGTGCTTGTCGTCGGCGTAGGCGTTGACGAAGCACACCACGATCGCCTCGACGCCCTGCTCGACGAGGAACCGCACCTCGTGCTCGAGCCCGGCCTCGTCGAGCGGCACGACCTCGCGGCCGTCGCGGTCGATGCGCCCCTGCACCGTGCGCCGCAGGTGCCGCGGCGCGAACGGTCGCCGGGCGTCGCCGAACTCGCGCTGCCAGCGCGGGTTGAACTGGTCGCTGCCCGGTCGCTGGCCCCGGCCCATCGCGAGCACGTCGCGGAAGCCGTCGGTGGTGATCACCCCGATCCGGCAGCCGGTGCGCGTGAGCACCGCGTTGAGGCCGACGGTGCAGCCGTGCAGCACGAGGGAGATGTCCTCCATCGGGATGCCGAGCGCCTCGACACCGGCGACGAACCCGTCGGACTGGTCCGCGGGCGTCGTCGGGACCTTGCAGGTCCGCACCTCGCCGGTGTCCTCGTTCACCGCGACGCAGTCGGTGAACGTGCCGCCGACGTCGATCCCGATCCGGTACATGCCCGACCTCCCCGGTGACGCCCGCCCCGCTGCGGCGCGTCCGACCCCCACATCGTCGCGGCGGCGTGTGACCGGCGCCATGGACACAGGTCCAAACCAGGCGGCGATTGCTGTGTCCGCGACGTAACCGTCACGGCTCCCGGGTGGCGTCCTGGATCGCGCGGACCATGACCGCCACCCGCAGCTCGAAGACGTCGTCGCCACGCTGGGGATCCAGACCCGTCAGCTCCGCGACGCGACGCAGCCGGTAACCCACGGTGTGCGGGTGCACGTGCAGCGCCCGCGCGGCCGCACCGGTCGACCCGCCCGCGCCCAGCCACGCCCGCAGCGTCGCCACCAGCTCCGTCGACCGTTGCGCGTCGTGGTGCTCCAGCGGGCCCAGCCGCCGGTCGGCGAGGCGGCTCAGCCCCTCGGGCGTGCCCGTCTCCAGCAGCAGCGTCGCGACCCCGAGTTCCTCGATGTCGACGACCCGCGACCCCGCCAGCGCCGCCGCCGTGCGCAGCACCCGCCACGCCGCGGGGTAGTCGGCGGTGGCCTCCACGGCCCGCCCGACCACGGCCGCCGCACCGATCCTGCGCAGCGCCGTGACGACACCGGCCCGGTCGGCGTCCGGAACGAGCGCGACCGACGCTCCCGAGTCCTCACCGACGAGCGCGCCGGTGCCCAGCGTCCGCCGCACCGCGGCGGCGCTGTCGCCCGCGACCAGGACCACCGTGTGCGGCCGGCTCAGGTCGTGGCCCAGCGCGCGGGCCCGGTCGCGCAGGTCGACGTCGCGGCCCGCTCCCGTCACCAGGTCGACCGCGAGGTCGCGGGTGAGCCGCAGCGCGGTGTCGACGGCGTGGTCGCGCTTGTGCAGCTCCAACGCCACCAGCGGCGCGAAGCGCTCGATCACCGACCGGGCCAGGGGAGGGGCGTCGGAACCGGTGTCGGCGGCGCGCAGCACCCACAGCCGGGCGACGATCTCGTGGGCGACCGCCAGTGGGAGCACCCAGGCCTGGACACCGGGGCCGTCGATGCGGACCGCGGCCCCCTCCTCCGACCGCGCCCCCACACCGGCCGCGCTGTCGAGGCCCGGGCCGTCGCCCGCCTGGGCGAGCACCGACCCGTCGGCGCCCACCAGCACGACCCGCGCCGCGAGCGCCTCGCCCAGCGCGGCGAGCACCCCGTCCAGACCCGCGTCGTCGAGCAGCAGCCGCACCAGCCGCCGGTCCTGCGCCTCGGCCCACTCCCGTTGCGCCCGTTCGTGGTGCAGGCTCGCGACGGCCGTCGTCAGCTCGTCGTTGGTCTTCTCCAGCTCGGCGATCGTCGCCCGCTGCACGTCCTTGACCCGCGAGGCCCGCAGCACCGTCGCCACGTACTCGGCCATCAGCTCGGCCAGCGCGATCTCCGAACCGGTGAACCGGTGCGCGATCCGCGAGTAGCCGACCAGCACACCCGGGCACTCGTCACCGGCCTCGAGCGGAACGGCCAGGATCGTGCGGATCCCCTCCCGGTCGGCGGCCTCGCGCCACGGCCCGCCCAGGCCGGTGGCATCGGAGAGCACCACCGTCCGCCGCTCCCGCACCGCCTGGGCCGCGGGCACGTCGAACGCCGCGCCCGTCGGGTGGACCAGCAGGGGCCGCAGCGTGTCGAGGTCGTGGCGGTAGGTCTCGGTCAAGCCGTGCGACGCCCGCGCGACCAGCCGCTGCCCGTCCTCGTCGAGCAGCAGCACCGCGCACGAGTCGGCCCCGGTCAGGGCGCAGGTGTGGCGCGCGACGCGGCGCAGCAGCGTCGCCGGGGACTCGTCGGTGTTGAGGGCCCGCAGCACGTCGGCGGCGGCCTGCAGCCACTCGGTCCGGGAACCGTCCGGGTCGGCCACCGCCACCTCCGCGTCGTCGCGTCCTGTCGCGTCGTACCGCGGATTCTCCACGACGACGCGGCCGGCAGGCTCAGAGATCGAGGACGAGACGGGCGGACGCGGCCCGGGAGACACAGATCATCATCACCTCGCCCGCGGCCCGTTCCCCGTCGTCCAGGACGGAGTCGCGGTGCTCGGGGACGCCGTCGAGCACCGAGGTCTCGCACGTGCCGCACACTCCCTCGCGGCACGACGAGGCGACGACCACCCCGCCCACGGCCTCCACCGCGTCGAGGACCGACCGGCCCGGTGCGACGGTGACGGTGACGCCGGAGGCCCGGCACTCCACCTCGAACGCGGAGTCCGCCCCGTCGTCGGTGCCGGTGCGGGGGGTGAACCGCTCGGTGTGGACGGTCCCGGTGGGCCACCGGCCGGTGTGTGCGGCGACGGCGCTGAGCAGGCCCTCGGGCCCGCAGCAGTAGAGCAGGGTCCCCGGGGCGGCGCCGCCGAGGATCGTGGGGAGGTCGAGGAGGCCCTCCTCGTCCTGCGGGCGCAGCACCACGCGCGCGCCGTGGGCTGCCGCCAGCTGCTCGGCGAACGCCATCGTCGCGCGGCTGCGGCCGCCGTAGTGCAGGGTCCACGGCACGCCCGCGCGCTCGGCGGCGGCGAGCATCGGCAGGATCGGGGTGATCCCGATCCCGCCGGCGACGAACAGGTACCGCGGGGCGGGCCGCAGCCGGAAGTGGTTGCGGGGCCCGCGCAGCCGCACCCGGTCCCCGGCGGCGAGCTCGTGGACCCGGCGCGACCCGCCACGGCTCCCGGGCGCCCGGAGGACCGCGAACCGCCAGGTACGCAGGTCGTCGGGGGCACCGCAGAGCGAGTACTGCCGGACCAGGCCGGGACCCAGCACCACGTCGGTGTGCGCCCCCGCGGTCCACGCCGGCAGGAGCCCACCGCCCGCGGCGCGCACGGTCACGGCGACGGTGTCGTCGGCGACCCGGTCGACGCCGACGACGACCGCGTCGATGTCCTGCTCGCGTTCGGGTCCGGACCCCGGCGGGGCGAGGGGTGCCGCCGTGTCCTGGCGGGCCGTCACGGCCGGCCGGGCGCGACGACCCCGGCAGCGGCCGAGGGATGGATCATCACGGGAGCTCCTGTGCGCGACGGTCAGTGGCGGGGGCGCTCGTCGACGACCCGGCGTGCCTTGAACGTGGTCTCGGGCAGGGTGCCGGGTTCGAGGAGCTCGACGGGGACCTTGATGTTCACCGCGAGCCGCAGCGCGCTCTCCGCGCGGCGGACCAGCTCGAGGCGTCGGGTGCGGGCCGCGTCGGGGGAGAGGCCGGCGAGGGTGGTCGCGGTGTGGTGGGCGAGCTCGGTGTGCACGCTGATCTCGTCGAGCGCGCCGGGGCGCCGCACCCGGATCTGGAACTCCGGGCCGAGCTCGTCGAGGGTGCGCAGCGCGGTCTCGACCGCGGACGGGAAGATGTTCGCGCCGCGCACGACGAGCATGTCGTCGAGCCTGCCGAGGACGCCCTCGGGCATCCGGGGGTAGGTCCGCCCGCACGGGCACGGCTCGTCGTCGAGGTAGGTCTCGTCGCCCGGCGCGAAGCGGATCATCGGCTGGGACTCGCGCCACAGGTGGGTGTAGACGACCGCGCCGCGCTGGCCGACGGGCACCGGGGTGTTCAGGTCGCCCGCGCCGACGACCTCGACGTGCACCTCGTCGGTGATCAGGTGGGTGCCGGTGCCCGCGGTGCAGCCCACGCTGGTCTGGAACGGGTACATCTCCGAGGTCGAGCCGGCGTCGACCGCGGTGGCGCCCCAGCCCTCCTCGATGATCCGGCGGGTCCCGGGCAACGAGCCGCCGGGCTCACCGCCCACCAGCAGCGTGCGGACGGTGCTGTTGCGCAGGTCGATGCCCAGCTTCTCGGCCACCGACAGCAGGTGGATGCAGTAGGACGGGGTGGCGGTGAACACCGTCGAGCCGAGCCGGGTGATCAGCTCCAGATGCTTCTCGGAGTCGGTGACCCCCAGCGGGAAGACGGTCGCCCCGATGCGTTCCAGGCCCTGCAGGACACCCCAGCCGCCGAAGAAGAGCCCGAAGGGGAAACCGACCTGCGCCACGTCGTCGGGACGGATGCCCGCGCACCACTGGGCCATGGCGTGCACGTCCGCGGCGCGGTCCCAGTCCGCCCGGGAGACGGCGTACATCGTGGGCGTGCCGGACGTGCCGGACGAGCCGTGGATGCGCGCGATCCCCGACGAGCCGTCGGCCGCGGTGAAGTCCCTGGTGTAGCTGCCGAACGGGGGGTGTTCGACCTGGTCGGCGACCAGCATCTTCTTGGTGATGACGGGGACCTCGGTGGTGAAGTCCTCGAGGGTCCGCACCTGGTCGGGGTGGAACCCGTGCGCGTCGTAGTGCCGGCGGTAGAACGGCAGCTCGGCATAGGCGTAGCGCAGCTGGTGCTGCAGGCGCTCCAGGATCACCGCCTCCCGCGCGCGGGGGTCGCGGGTCTCGCGCTCCTCGTCCCAGAAACGGGGGAAGCCGCGGTCGTCCCGGGCGGCGGCGCGCGGCTCCGTGGCGCTGGTCATGGGAGCCCTCTCGTTCTCGTCTCGTGGGTGGGGAGCGGACCGTCAGCCGGGGCGGCTGACCAGGCCCTGGGCCTCGGCCACGTCCCAGTAGGAGTGCAGGCCGCGCACGTGCTGACCACCGTCGACGGGGATGAAGTGCCCGGTGACCCGTTGGGCGGCGGGCGACATCAGGAACATCGCGACGTCGGCGATGTCGGAGGCCTCCTGGTGCCGCGGGGGGCTGACCAGGGTGCGGTCGAGGAACTCCTGGCCGATCCGGCCGACCGTGAAGCCCGCGCCGAGCGGGGTGTTGACGGTGCCGGGCCCGATCGCGTTGACCCGGATCCCGTGCCGCCCCAGCTCACCCGCGCTGACCTGGGTGAACTGCATGACGCCGGCCTTGGCTGCGCAGTAGTGGCCCAGCCCGTCGGTGGCGGCGACGGCGTTGAGCGAGGAGATGTTGACGATGGTGCCACCCGCACCCGCCTCGACGGCCTGCCGGGCGAAGGCCTGGGTGCACAGGAAGGTCCCCTTGAGCAGGGTGTCGACGATCAGGTCCCACTCCTCCTCGGAGGTGTCCTGGATCAGCGACAGCGACGCCGTCCCGGCGTTGTTCACCAGGTGGTGCACGGTGCCGTAGCGCTCGGCCGCGACCCGGAAGGCCTCCTCGACGTCGGCGCGGACGCACACCGATCCCGCCACGAAGGTCAGCCGGTCGCCGCCGGCGAGCTCGGCCGCGGCGGCCTCGGCGTTCTCCGGCGAGATCTCCAGCACCACGACGTTGGTGCCCTTGTCGAGCAGGGCTGCGGTGATGGCCTTGCCGATCCCGCTGCCGCCGCCGGTGACGAGCGCCGTGCGGCCGGCGAAGACGTTCTCCTCGGACATGGTGGTTCCTCCTCGAACTGCTTGTGGGACGGTGCCGGTCGGGGGCGCCGTCTGCGGGGGGCGGGGGCGGTCCCGGACGGGGACGCGACGGGAGCGCCGCGCCCCGCGGGGCGCGGTCGTCGACCGGGGGAGCGCGTCCGGGCCGGCGGGCGCGCTCCCCCGGTCGACGGGGCGCCGCCGACCGGGGCCGCAGGCCGTGTGCCGCGGCCGGGCCGGTGCGGCGACGCCGGTCGTCGGTCGGGCCTCAGCCCTTGCCGAGCGCGACGTCGGCGAGGCGCTTGCGGCGGGCCAGGTTCTCCCGCGGGGTGAACGGCGGGGTGACGTAGCGGGCGAAGAGCTCCAGCGAGCGGTTCCACTTGTCGGTGGTGACCCAGTCCCTGGCGTTGATCAGGAAGGTGCCGAAGCCGCCGGTGCCCTCCTCGAGCTGCTTGATCTGGCGGATGCAGTCGTCGGGGCTGCCGATGATCCAGGGGATCTCCTCGGCCATCCACTCGAAGGTGAGATCGGCGTCGGCCATCGTCTCGTCCTTCTTCATGAGCGCACCCAGGCCGAGCCCCAGCAGGTACTCGTAGGAGCGCTTGACGCCCTCCCGGATCTCGTTCATGGCCTGGTTCTTGCTGTCGGAGACGTAGACCTCGCGGCTGATCCGCCAGTTCTGTCGCGCGACGGCGGGGTCGAGACCGGCCTCCTCGGCGGCGGTGGTGAGCGCCCTGCCGTGGGCCTGCAGGTCGGGCGCGTGCGGGTAGCCGAGGTTGTCGGTCGGGGCGAAGTACACCGACAGCGCCTTCCAGCCCTTCGAGCCGCAGCGCGCGTAGTTGTGCGTGCCCGTGAGGCCGGCGATGGAGAACGGCGGGACGTCCTGGTACGGCCCGACCTGCAGCTGCCGGTTCTCGTACTTCCAGTAGACGCCCTCGTAGTTGACGGGCTCCTCGGACGTCAGCAGCTCCCAGATGATCTCGAGCGCCTCGTTCGTGCGCGGGGCGGCCTCCGAGCGGTCGAGACCGAACAGCGCCTGGTCGGTCGGCAGCCCGCCGCCGCCGAAGCCGTACTCGAGCCGGCCGTGGGTGAGGTGGTCGAGGAACGCGAGCCGCTCCGCCACCTGGAACGGGTCCTGGTACGGCAGGTTGACGACGCCGGTGCCGAGCCGGATCCGGCTGGTCAGGCCGGCGGCCTTGGCGATCATGAACTCGGGCACGGGGACGTTCTCGAAGCCGCCCGTGTGGTGCTCACCGATCCAGTACTCGGAGAACCCGAGCTTCTCGGCCAGCACGATGTCGTCGATGTCCCGGTCGTAGGACAGCGTCCAGTTCTCGATCGGGGGGTGCTCGGGCATGGTGAACAAGCCGAACCGCATTGGTCGGGACCTCCTGGCCGCAGTCATCCGGCGTCGGCGGGGAGCGTTGCCAAACGCAGGGTCATTTATTGACGGGCACACAGTGACCGGCTTCACCGCTCGTGTCAAGTGGCCTCGCTACTACCTGCTGGACGGTGCGGTTGGTGGCCCCCGCCCAGCACGTAGGGTATTTGATAACTGACTTTTGGTTTGTTTATATGGACGGACCTCGACTCAGGGAGTGCACGTGCCCCTCACAGATGCCGTCGATCCGCGCCCCCGTTCCCGGCTCGATGCCGACGGGGAATGGCGCGTCCACGGCCTGCGGTGCCGACGCTGTGCAGCGGTGGCCGCCTACGCCTGGCCGAGCTGTCCGGCGTGCACCGAACCGGGAGAGCCCGCGGCGTTCGGGCCCGGCGGAACGGTGTGGAGCGCCACCGTCGTGCGGATCCCGGTTCCCGGCCGCACCCCCCCGTTCGCCCTGGCCTACGTCGACCTCGACGACGGGCCCCGGGTCCTGGCCCACGTGCCGGGCGCGCAGGCCGCGCCCGCCGTCGGCGCGCGGGCGCGGCTGGTCGCCCCGACCGACTCGGGCGACCTGGCGGTCGAGCTGCTCGCGGCGGTGGCCTCGTGAGTGCCGTCGCCGTCCACGGTGTCGGGACCTCGCACTTCGGCCGCCAGCCCGACCGGGACTTCATCGCGCTCGCGCACGACGCGGTCCGCGAGGCCATGGCCGACGCGCAGACGGACTCCGTCGACGCCGTGTGGGTCGGCACGGTCTTCGGCCCGGCCGGGCTGGCCCAGCGCACGTTGCGGGCACTGGGCATCACCGGCATCCCCGTCATCACCGTCGAGAACGCCTGCGCGAGCGGCACCACCGCCTTCGCCGAGGCCCACGAGGCGGTCCGCTCCGGCCGCTACGGGCGGGTCCTGGCACTCGGCCTCGAACAGATGAGCACCGCGTTCTCCGGCGCCATCACCCCCGAGCCGACCGACCCGGAGCAGAGCTCCGGGCTGGCGCTGCCCGCGCTGTACGCGATGAGTGCCGCGCGCTACCTGCACCTGGGTGCCGTCACCCTCGAACAGCTCGCCGCCGTGTCGGTGAAGAACCACGCGCACGCACTGCACAACCCCCGCGCGCAGTACTCGGGCCGCTACACGGTGGCGGAGGTGCTCGGCTCGAAGATGATCTCCGACCCGCTGACGCTCCTGCAGTGCTGCCCGACCTCCGACGGCGCCGCGGCGGCCGTTCTCGCGCCCGCGACCGGCGGCGCCCGGGAGGTCGCCGTGCGCGGGGTGGCCATGCGCAGCGGACGTCCGTGGAACCAGGACTCGCCCCACGTCTGGGGCTACGACATCGTCCGGGACACCGCCGCCGACGCGCTGGCCGCGGCCGGCCTCGACACGGTCACCGACGTCGACGTCGTCGAGGTGCACGACGCCTTCACCATCGGCGAGATCGTCACCACCGAGGCGCTCGGGCTCGTCGGCGAGGGCGAGGGCGGCAAGGCCGCGGCGGAGGGGGTGACGGCGCTGGGTGGCCGGCACCCGGTCAACCCGTCGGGCGGGCTGCTGTCGCGGGGCCACCCGCTCGGCGCGACCGGGCTCGCCCAGATCGCCGAGATCGTGTGGCAGCTGCGCGGCGAGGCCGGTGGCCGACAGGTCGAGGCCGCCCGCATCGGGCTCGTCGAGACCATGGGCGGCGGAGTGTCCGTCCTCGACGGGAACGCCTGCGTCGTCGCCGTCCTGGAGGGCCCGTGAGCACGTCCGGGATCGACCTCGACCGGGTCGACCTGCTCGGCCCGGAGGCGGTCGCCGACCCGTACCCCGTGCTGGCCGCCCTGCGTGAACACGATCCGGTGCACTGGAGCGAGAAGTACCGCTCCTGGTTCATCACCCGCTTCGACGACGTGACCGCGGCCCTGCGCGACACCCGGTTCTCCTCCGACCGGATCTCCCCGTACCGCCGCGCGAAGCTCGACGGCCCCGACGCCGACCCCGCACTGCGCGCGGCGTTCGGGGTCCTCGAGGAGTGGATGGTCTTCAAGGACCCGCCGGACCACACCCGCCTGCGCAAGCTGCTCAGTCGCGGGTTCACCCCGCGGGCGGTCGGCCGGATCCGCGGGCGGATCGACGAGCTCGCCGACGAGCTGCTCGACGCGGCGACGAGCTCCGGCTCCGGCCGGGTCGACCTGGTCCGGGACTACGCCTACCCGCTGACCGCGTCGGTGATCGCGGAGATGCTCGGTGTGCCGCGCCGGGACCAGGACGACTTCAAACGGTGGTCCGACCAGATCACGGGCCTGGTGTTCGGCGGCATGGGTGACGCCGACCGGCACGCCGTCGGCGCAAGCGGGATGGCCGAGCTCACCGCGTACCTGTCCGACCTCGTCGCCGGGCACGAGCGGGAACCGGCCGACGACCTGTTGTCCGCGCTCATCGCGGCCCGCGACGAGCACGACTCGCTCAGTCACGAGGAGGTCATCTCCACCGGTGTCCTGCTGCTGTTCGCGGGGCACGAGACGACGACGAACCTCATCGCCAGCGGTGTCCTGGCGCTGCTGCGCCATCCCGGGCAACGGGCACTGCTCGACGCCGATCCGGGTCTGCTCAACGGTGCGATAGAGGAGGTCGTGCGGTTCGACGGGCCGGCCAAGACCGTCGCCCGGGTGATGGCCGAGGACGTGGAGATGGGTGGGCGCACCCTGCGGCGCGGCCAGCGGGTGTTCCTCAGCCCGTCGGCGGCCAACCGGGACCCGGCGGTCTTCGACGACCCCGACACGTTCGACATCACCCGCAGGCAGGGCCGCCAGCTCGGCTTCGGTGTCGGCCTGCACTACTGCCTCGGGGCGCCGCTGGCCAGGCTGGAGGCCTCCGTCGCCATCCCACGGGCGCTCGAGAGGCTGCCGTCGTTGCGGTTCGACGAGGACCAGCTGCACTGGGCGCCGGTACTGCTCTCGCGCGGGATGGAGAGCTTCCCCGTCCGCTACGACGTCGGGTGAGGCGGACCGGTCGCCGGCGCACGTGCGCGGGCGGGTCGGCGAGCACCACCTGCGGCGGAGGTCCGGACCTGGTCGCGCGGCCGCGCGCGTGACCGGTCGCGGGGCCGGGTCCGGTCCCGCGGCACCGAGAGATCGAACCGGCCGGGGGCCGACGTCGCGGTCGGCTCCCGGCCGCCCACCGGGAGGGGATGACGATGCCACGACCGAGCCGCTGGCCGGATCTGGTGCGGGCCGCGGGGGAGGAGTTCCGGGAGCACGGCTACGACAGCGCGACCCTGGAGAGCATCGGCGCCCGCGTCGGCATCCTGAAGGGAAGCGTCTACAACTACGTGGGCAGCAAGGAGGAGCTCCTGCTCGCCGTCGTGGAACAGCCGGCGCGGGCGCTGCTGGCGGAGCTCGACCGGCTGCGCGCGGACACCGGTAGCAGCGTCGCGATGCGACTGCGCGAGCTGATCCGCACCCAGGTGCGGATCTTCGCCGACTACCACCCGGCGGCGTTCGTGTACCTGCAGCACGTCGGGAAGGTCCGGTCACCGGCCTTCGCGGAGTTCGCCGAGATGGACCGCCGCTACATCTCGGCGATCGAGTCGCTGCTCGCCGAGGGGGTCGGCAACCGGGAGTTCTCGTTCGCGGGCCAGCCCGCCGTCGCCGCCAGGGCGATCGTCGGCATGCTCGACTGGATGCAGCACTGGTTCGTCCCGCAGAACCCGCAGGCCGACGCCCAGCTGGCGGACGAGCTCTTCGCGCTCGCCCTCGGCGGTCTGTTCGCCGCGGGCGGGGTCCACGGCCTGGCGAAGGGGACCCCGAACGCGGTGTCAGCCCGGGTCTGAGGGCCGGGCGCGGCGACGGGCGGGCCGCGGCGTCGACGTCGGGCGGCGGCTCGCCCGGGGGTGCGTGCCGAACGCGCGGGGCGGGCGCGCGGGCCCGTCTGGTCGGCGACGAGGGTCACACGTCGCCCGCGATAAACAAACCGACGGTCGTTTCTGTGTCACGGCGAGGGCGCCAGACCTGCCATTATCTATCTGTTTGCTGCGTGATGTCGTGTTCAGCGGACCTGTCGATGGCTGACATGCTCTTGATTCTTGACCAAAGGTTTGCTTACATCCGCTCATCGACGAGCCTCGGAGGAGGCGCATCCTTCGCGGCGTCGTCCCGGCCGACGGTGAGCGGGCCGCGGACCAGCTGCTGACCTGTGTGTCCGGGCTGGTGGGACCGCGCCGTGTGCGACCTCCGAACCGCTCATCGATCCTTCGTCACGGTCCCGGACCGCGACGACCCCGAACTCCTCCCCGGCGTCCCCCGCGCCGGGGAGTGTCGACGTCGACACCCGGAGGCACCATGTCCCGAACTCTCCGCCGGCTGCTCAGGCCGGCTGTGGCCGCGACGGCCGCCATCGCCGTCCTGACCGGCTGCTCGACCGGCTCGCCGGCCTCCGACCCGGCGCCCCCGCCCCCACTGCGGTCGGAGGTGACCGAGGTCCGCGTCACCGGGACCGAGGACCTCACCGACGGGACCCGGCGGGTGCACGGCGTGCTGACCGGAGCGGTCGACGCCGGCGAGGACGTCGTCGGACTGGCCGCGCAGCCCGCCGGCGGCGACGGTCGCATCGGCTACGAGGCCGAGTTCGAGGTGCTGATGCCCGCCGGTGGCGCGAGCGCCGTCCTCGTCGACGTGGAGAACCGGGGCAACCCCACCACGCTCGGCTTCCTCACCGACCAGCCCGCGCTGGTCACCGCGGGCGGCCCCCCGTCGAAGACGACCCACCCCGGCGAGATGGGCAACGGGTTCCTCCGCACCGCGAAGCTGGCCTACGCACGGGTGCAGTGGCAGACCGGGATCGCGGCAGGCGTCCCCGCCACGGCACAGGGGATCGGGCTGGTCACGGTCCGCGACTTCGGCCGGATGCTGCGTGCCGGACGCCCCGAACTGGCCACCGCCGGTGTCGAGCCGTTCCGCACCACGGTCCTCTCCGGGCTCAGCCAGTCGTCCTGGGCGGCGACGTCCTTCCTGGCCGAGGGGTTCAACGCCGACCCGGCCACCCGCGCCGGCGTCTTCGACGGCGCGTTCCTCGTCAGCGCCGCCGGCAACTGGCTCGCCGTGAACCGGATGGCCGACGACGGCCAGCCGCAGCAGCCGTACGTGCGTCCCAACGGCGTCCCGATGACCTACGCGGCGATGCTCCGCCGCCCCGACAGCGACCCCGTGGTGGTCGACGTCGTCAAGTACACCGACTACTTCCGGCTGCGTGCCTCGGTCTCGCTGACCGAGCCGATCCCCGACCGGGTGCGCCGCTACGACCTGCCCGCCGCGCACGCCCCCGAGTCCGCCGTGCCGCCCGGCTACGCGTTCGACAAGCTCGGCTGCAACGGCGGCACGCCCGTCCCGCTCAACCCGATCGACGACCGTCCCTACCTGCGCGGGCTGCTGACCGGCCTGCTGACCGACCTGGACGAGAAGTCGTTCGGCACCGCGCTGCCGCCCTCGGCGGTGTTCGAGCTGGAGCCGGGTCCGGCCACCGGCCCGCTGGTGAACCCGCTGCCCGGGACCGAGGTGCGGGTGCCCCGCGTCGACCAGCACCAGAACCCGGTCGGTGGGGTCCGGCTCGCCGAGGTCGAGCACGCGGTCGCGCGCGCCGAGCCCCCGGTGCTCACCCCGGTCTCGACCGCCGACATCGCCGCGATCTGCGGCAACTTCGGTGGCTGGGCGCCGATCCCGACCGCGCAGCTGCAGGAGCAGTACCGCGATGCGGCCGGCTACCAGGCCGCGGTCGACCCGACGGTCCAGCGACTCGCCGACGACGGGTTCCTCCTGCCCACCGAGGTCCAGGCCGTGCGGACGACGGTGGCAGGCGCCTACCCCGCGCGCTGACCCCGCGCGCTGACCGCGCGCGGTGACCCGGGCGGTCCCCGGCGGGAGCTCCGCCGGGGACCGGCCGGTGGACCGCAGCCGCCGGGCCCCGCGCCGGCGCGCACGTCGGAAGCGGGTCGCGGCCGGCGACGTCGGATGCCGCGGTTCAGTGCGAGTCGCGGCCGACGTCCGACCCACTGGAGCCGACGAGGAAATCCAGGTCGGCACCGGTGTCGGCCTGCCGGACGTGGTCGACGTAGAGCCGTTCCCAGCCTCGACGGGGGTTTGCGAAAGCGGCCTCCGTCGCGGGATCGGGGCGGCGGGTGGCGAGCTCGCCCGCGGGGACGTCGAGGTCCAGACGCCGCGCCGGCACGTCGAGGACGATCACGTCGCCGGTCCGGACCAGCCCGAGCGGCCCGCCCGCCGCGGCCTCGGGGGCGACGTGCAGCACGGCGGTGCCGTAGGCGGTGCCGCTCATCCGCCCGTCGCACACCCGCACCATGTCGCGCACACCGCGGGCCAGCAGCTTCGGCGGCAACGGCAGGTTCGCCACCTCCGGCATCCCCGGGTAGCCCCTGGGGCCGCAGCCGCGCAGCACCAGCACGGAGTTCTCGTCGACGTCGAGGTCCGGGTCGTCGACGCGGGCGTCGAAGTCCTCGATCGAGTCGAACACGACCGCCCGGCCCCTGTGCCGCAGCAGGTGCGGCGACGCCGCGGCCGGCTTCACGACGGCGCCGTCGGGGGCGAGGCTGCCGCGCAGCACCGCGATCCCGCCCTCGGCGACCACCGGGTCGTCCCGCGTCCGCACGACCTCGGGATCCCAGATCGTGGCGTCGTCGAGGCCGTCGACGAGCGGCGTGCCGATGACGGTGAGCGCGGCCGGGTCGAGCAGGTCGCGGACCTCGCGCAGCACGGCCCGCAGCCCACCGGCGCGGTGCAGGTCCTCCATCAGGAAGCGGCCGGCGGGTGCCACGTCGACGAGCATCGGCACGCGCGACCCGATGCGGTCGACGTCGTCGAGGGTGAGCTCGACCCCGACCCGCCCGGCGATCGCGAGCAGGTGCACGACGGCGTTGGTCGACCCGCCGACCGCGGCCAGCGCGACGATCGCGTTGTGGAACGACGCCCTGGTCAGGAACGTACTGGGCCTGCGGTCGGCGGCCACCATCTCCACCGCGAGCCGCCCTGTCAGGTGCGCGGACTCCAGCAGCCTGCTGTCGGGTGCGGGCGTCCCCGCCACCCCGGGCACGACGGTGCCGAGGGCCTCGGCGACCAGCGCCATCGTCGACGCCGTGCCCATCGTGTTGCAGTGCCCGCGGCTGCGGATCATCGACGACTCGGAGCGGGTGAAGTCGTCGGCGGACAGGGTGCCGGCGCGGACCTCCTCCGACAGCCGCCACACGTCGGTCCCGCAGCCCAACGGCTTGCCCCGGAACGTGCCGGTGAGCATCGGCCCGCCCGGCACGACGACGGCGGGCAGGTCGACCGACGCGGCTGCCATCAGCAGCGACGGGATCGTCTTGTCGCAGCCGCCGAGCAGCACGACGCCGTCGATCGGGTTGGCGCGCAACATCTCCTCGGTCGCCATCGCGGCCATGTTGCGCCACAGCATCGCGGTGGGACGCACGAGCGTCTCGCCCAGGGACACCACCGGCAGCTCGAGCGGCGTCCCGCCCGCGGCGTGCACACCGTCGCGGACCGACGCGGCGACCTCGGTGAGGTGCCGGTTGCACGGCGTCAGGTCGGACGCGGTGTTGGCGATCGCGATCTGCGGGCGCCCGGTGAACGCGTCACCCGGTGCGCCGCGGCGCATCCAGGCGCGGTGGATGTAGGCGTTGCGGTCGTCGCCGGAGTACCACTCGGCACTGCGCAGTGCGGGTGCGCGCTCGGTCGAGCTCATCGATCCCCCGTGGTGGCGTGGCCTCGGGACCCCGCGGGAGCGACGGCCACGACGCCGCCCGCCCGGCATCGTGTCCACGCCGGGCGCGCGGCGTCAACGCGGAGGCAGCGTGCCGCGGCTCTTACCGGTCCGGCCCGTGGTCGCCACCCGGAGCCGGGGTCGTGAGCGGCAATAGTCGCTATGACGACTATTGCCGCTCACAGGTTTACCCCGACGCCGCGGTGCGCCAGCCTGGAAGCGCCACACGTCGCGGGTGCTCCGGACGGGACGGCCCGATGGCGGGACCACCACGGGTCGTTTGACGTACCCGACCAGCGCGGGGGTATGTCATTTGTCGCGCAGCACAAGGGTCGGGCGCGTGATGGCCCAGGGCCGCGGCGGGAATTACGGTCGGGGGACGACGGGCGCCGGTGCCCGCTGTCGGACCTGTCGACGGAGCGCCGGCCCGAGCTTGGGAGCGGCCAGATGACGAGCCGGATCAGTCCGGACCTGCCGGGGACCTACGTGTTCGACGGCCCCACGAGCCGGCGGGGGTTCCCCATGAACAAGCTGTTCATGTCGCTGCGCACCGAGGCGGCCCGCACGGACTTCCTCGCCGACGAGCCCGGCTACTGCGCGCGGTTCGGCCTCACCGACGACCAGACGACGGCGGTGCTCGCCCGCGACTGGCAGGCGATGCTCGACCTGGGCGGCAGCATCTTCTACATCTACAAGCTCGCGATGATGGACGGGCACTCCATGCAGTACCTCGGCGGCGTGTTCACCGGCATGTCCGAGGCCGAGTTCAAGGCCGCGATGCTCGCGGGAGGGCGTACCGATGTGTGAGGTGGCCGATGTCTGAGGTGATCTGGGGGCTGGCGACGTCGCACGTCCCGTCGATCGGGGCCGCGATGGACCGCGGCATGACGGCCGACCCGGTGTGGGCGCCGCTGTTCGAGGGCTACGCCCCGGCCCGGAAGTGGCTGGCGGACAACACCCCCGACGTCGCGATCCTGATCTACAACGACCACGCCAACGGCATCGACCTCGACATCGTGCCGACGTTCGCCCTCGGCACCGCCGAGCGCTACCAGGTGGCCGACGAGGGGTTCGGGCGCCGCCCGGTGCCCGACGTCGTCGGCTCCCCGGAGCTGTCGTTCCACCTGCTGCAGAACCTGATGGACGACGGGTTCGACCTCACCGTCTTCCAGGAGCTCGACGTCGACCACGGGTTCACCGTGCCGCTGTCGGTGTGGACGCCCGAGCCCGGCGACGCCTGGCCGTGCCCGGTGGTGCCGCTGCTGGTCAACGTCATCCAGTACCCGCAGCCCACCGCGGCCCGCTGCTACGCCCTCGGAAAGGCGCTGGGCAGGGCCATCGCGTCGTTCGACGGTGCGCGGACCGTCGGCATCCTCGGCACCGGCGGCATGTCGCACCAGCTCGCGGGTGCCCGGGCCGGGTTCATCAACCCCGGGTTCGACGCCATGTTCCTCGACGCCATCGAGAACGACCCGGAGAAGCTGGCCGCCCTCACGCGCGAGGACTTCATCCGCGAGGCGGGCTCGGAGGGCATCGAGCTGATCATGTGGCTGGTGATGCGGGGAGCGATGAACGCGCAGGTCCGCAAGGTGCACAGCGCCTACCACGTGCCCGCGTCCAACACCGCCGCCGGGCTGGCGCTGTTCGACAACCGCACGGCCGGGCCCGCATGACCGGGTGAGCGGCGGCCGGGCCCGCGACTCGGACGTCGCGGACCGGTCCGGTCGTCCGCCTGGTCCGCCGGTCCCCTCGGCCCCCGGCACGGGCCAGGAGGGGACGGCGTACCGGAGCCGCCGACGGCGTCCGGTCGGGGGTCACTCGCGCCATTCCCGGATCAGCCACGTGCACACCTCGGCCTCGCTCATCTCCGGGAACGAGTTCCGGAAGGCCGCCAGGGCGTGCATGGCCTCCTCGCGGTCCAGCCCGCGCGTCGCCGCCGTCTCGACGTACTCCCGTTGCAGGGCGGTGGGTCTGCCGCCGCCCGCGCCGCGGCCCGGGAGCCCGTCGCGCCACCGCTCGATCTCGTCCACCCTGTCCTCCGCCCAGCCGGGAGCCCCGTCGATCTCGACGTCCGGTTCCGGGAAGGGATGGGCCGATCCCCCGGGGTGGCGCCCGCGCCACTTGTGGACGGCGTGCCGGCTCACCCCGAGCGCCTCGGCCACGCCGATCACCCCGAGGTAGCGCCGCGTCATGCGCGCACGATCTCACGTCCGAACATCGTCTCTGTCGTGGACAACGTAGGCGTTGCGGTGAATCGTCGTCAACAGCAGAGACGAGGAAGCGCCCGGCCGCGACGCTCCTCCGGGCGCTCGACGACGGGCCCGCCGCCCAGGGGTCGTGCTGCCGTGCGGGTACTTCGTGCCCGAGGAGTGTCCCGACGACGTCGCCGCCGCGATCCTGGCGCTGTTCGCGGCCTGAGCTCCGCGCGCAACCTCACGGTCGCCTCCCCGGCCCGGGACAGCAATGAGGTTGCGGGCGAGGCGGGTTAGGGTCGGCCGTGATGCGCATCGCCCTCGCCCAGATCGCCGCCACCACCGACCCCGCGGCCAACCTCGACCTCGTCCGCGACGGGGTGCGCCGCGCCGCCGACGCGGGCGCCCGGATCGTCGCGTTCCCCGAGGCGACGATGTGTCGTTTCGGGATCCCGCTCGGCCCCGTCGCCGAGCCGCTCGACGGCCCGTGGGCCACCGCCGTGCGTGAGGCGGCCGCGGGCGCCGGGATCACCGTCGTCGCCGGGATGTTCACCCCCGCCGACGGCCGCGTCCGCAACACCC
The DNA here is from genome assembly GCF_050250275.1 of Pseudonocardia sp. Taxonomy (GTDB): domain Bacteria; phylum Actinomycetota; class Actinomycetes; order Mycobacteriales; family Pseudonocardiaceae; genus Pseudonocardia. Next base: position 129,941 of record NZ_JBFWOY010000008.1, on the reverse strand, counting down.
TGCTCGTCACCGGCGGCGGGGTCGAGGCCTCTTACGACAAGATCCACCTCTACGACGCGTTCGGGTTCGCCGAGTCCGACACCGTCGCGGCGGGGGACACCCCGGTCACCGTGGCTGTCGACGGCGCCACGATCGGCCTCGCCACCTGCTACGACGTCCGGTTCCCCGCGCTGTTCCAGCGGCTCGCCGCCGAGGGCGCCGACGCCGTCGTGCTCCCGGCGTCGTGGGGCGCGGGGGAGGGCAAGCTCGCGCAGTGGGAGCTGCTCGTGCGCGCCCGCGCGCTCGACTCCGGCACGTTCGTCGCCGCGTGCGGGCAGGCCGACCCGACGACGGTCGGCGGGGAGCACGGGAAGGCGCCGACCGGGGTCGGGCACAGCCTCGTCGCCGGCCCGAACGGCGCGGTCCTCGGCGCGCTGGGTGCCGAGCCCGGGCTGCTCGTCGTCGACATCGATCTCGACGCGGCCGTCCCGGTGCGGACCGCGACCGGGGTGCTCGCCAACGCCCGCGACCCGCGTCAGGGGGCCTCGGCGTCGTTCGGCTGAGACGCCTCGAACGCGTCGACGGCCGCGATCCCGGCCGCGACGTCGTCCGCCGGGGCGAACGACGCCGTGAAACTGTTGCGGGCCAACGCGGCCAGCTGTCGCGTCGACAGTCCGAGCGCGGCGTAGTTGTCGGCGACGTACCCGCCGAAGTACGGCGGGTCGTCGGAGTTGACCGTCGCGACCACACCCGCCTCGTGCAGCGCCATGACCGGGTAGCCGTCGAGGGTGTCGACGACGCGCAGCCGCAGGTTCGACAGCGGGCACATCGTGAGCGGCACGCCCTCGTCGCGCAGCCGGGCCACGAGCGCCGGGTCGGCGGCGGCGGTGTAGCCGTGGTCGATGCGCTCCACGCCGGCGTCGAGGGCCTCGCGCACGTAGTCGGCGGGACCTTCCTCGCCGGCATGGCAGGCCAGCCGGTAGCCGCGGCCGCGGGCGTCGGCGAAGAACCGGGCGAACTTCGACGGCGGGTTGCCCACCTCCGCACCACCCAGCCCGACCCCGAGCAGGGACTCCCGCCACGGCGCCATCACGTCGAGCAGTTCCAGCGCCTCGGCCTGCGTGCGGTGGCGCTGCGCGATGACGAGCACCGCGCCGTCGACGCCGAGATCGGTGCGGGCGTCGGCGACCGCGTCGAGCACACCGCCCAGGACGTCGTCGACGGGGACGCGGCCGAGGAACGGCTGCGGGCTCACGAACATCTCCGCCCGGCGCACCCCCTGCGCGGCGGCCCGGCGCAGGTAGGCGGCGGTGAGCTCGTGGAAGTCGGCGCGCGTGTGCAGGACGGTGCAGCCCAGGTAGTACAGCTGCAGGAACTCCGCGAGACCGGAGTAGGAGTACGCGGCGCGCACCTCGTCGGCGGTGTACCACGGCAGCGCGACCCCGTTGCGCGCCGCGAGCCTCATCAGGTCCTCGGGCTCCAGGGTGCCCTCGAGGTGGACGTGCAGCTCCGCCTTGGGCAGCGCCGCCGCGATGTCGGTGACCGTCACCCGGTGCCCACCGCGCTGCCCGAGGCGGCCGCGTTGTCGATGTGGCGCTCGCACACCGCGACCGCGGCGGCGGTGTCGCCCGCCGCCAGCGCCGCGACGAGCGCCCCCAGCTCGGCCGCCGACTCCGCGGGTCGCCCCGGCCGCGACAGCGACCGCGCCCGCAACAACCGCACCCGCGCCTGCAACTGCCCCAGCAGCGTCCGGATCGCGGAACTCCCGGCGCCGTCGAGCAACGCCGCATAGAAGTCGTCCTTGGCGCGCAACAGGTCCAGGATCTCGTCGGGCCGGTCGCGCGCCACGTCGGCGAACGCCTGGTGCGCCGTGGCCAGCGCCGCGTGGTCGGCGGGTGAGGCGTGGGCGACGAACCGCCGCGCCGCCAGACCCTCCAACGTCGCGCGCACCTCGTAGAGCTCCGCGGCCTCTGCCGGGCCGGGCACGTCGACGACCGCGCCCCGCTGCGGGACGATCCGCACCAGCCCCTCGCCCTCGAGGCTGCGCAGCACCTCCCGGATCGTCGCCCGCGAGACACCGCTGACCTCCATCAGCTCGCGCTCCACGAGCCGCTGCTCCGGTGCGAGCCGGAACTCCAGGATCGCGCGCCGCAGGGCATCGGTGATCTGCTCGCGCAGGGGTGCTGCGATGCGCCGTCCGCCGACCGGGCCCAGCACGTCGGCGGGCAGGCCGGCAGGGCTCATCCCGTCACCGTACTTCACCGGGCACGTCCCGCAGCAGGATCAGGACAGGACGAGGTCCGGCGGCTCCTCGTGGGGGCCGACCGCCACCGTCGCGACCGCGGCGCGGGTGTCCGACCGCAACGTGTACACCCCGGCCGGGACGGCGCCGAAGCGGTAGCCGCCGTCGCCGCCGGTCGTCGTCGCAGCCACCGCGCGGCCGGTCGGGTCGAGCAGCACCAGCCCCAGCCCGGCCGCCGGTCCCGGCCCGGACACGGTGCCCGCCAACGATCCCCGGGTCCGGACGGGCAGGTCGACGACCTGGTCGCTGCCGTCGGGGCCGGCGTCGCGGTCGATGCCGCGGGCGACCGGGTCGGCCCCCGGCGCGGCCACCACCAGCGTGATCGCCGCGCCCACCCCGCCGAGCCGGTACGTGCCGTCGGGATCGGACATCGTCGTCGCGACGACGTCACCGCCCGCGTCGAGCGCCACCACCGTCGCGGCCGCCACCGGGGCGCCGGTGTCGGGATCGCGGACCACCCCACGCACCCCGGCGATCGGCTCGAGTGCGACCGCCAGCGGCATCGTCGGCTGCCCGGCCGCCACCCGCACCGTGAGGGCCCGGGGCCGGTGCCCGCAATGGTGCGCGATCAGCACGTACCGGCCGGGCGCGACGGCGTCGAACCCGAAGTGGCCCCCGGGGGTCTGCGCGATCCGCCCGACCTGCGTGCCCGCACCGTCGGTCAAGGTGAGGACGGCGTCGCCGAGCGGGGTGTCTCCGGAACGGACGACGCCCGTCACCGCGCCCGCGACCGGGCCGTCGTCCCGCGCGCTCATGACTGCTCCCGGGCGGCGAGCACCGGTGCGGGCGGTGGTGCGCCGGGCAGGGCGATGTCGTGGCGGGTCTCGGCGGCCCGGACCGTGACGGTCTCGTGCACCGCGGGCAGCCGCGTCGCCACCAGCGTGAGCGGCTCGGCGGGAACGCCGGCGAGGCGGTAGCGGCCGTCGGCGCCGGTGCGTGTCGAACCGACGACGCTGCCGTCCGCCGCGTACGCGGTCACGGTGACCACGCCCGGGCCCGGCGGGCCGACGACGCACCCGTCCAGGGTGCGCGAGGCCCAGCGCGGAGCGTCGGGAGGCGGGGGGACCTGCGCGATGACCGGTTCGACGGCGGCGGGGCGGGCCGCCCGGCGCGGCAGGAACATCGCGACCGCGAACGCCACGACCGCGGCGCCTGCTCCGACGACCAGCACCACCCGGAAGGCGTTCTGGGTCGGCAGCGCCACCGGTCCGAGTGCCATCGTCATGTGCGCGAGGATCACCCCGGCGACGGCACTGGCCACCGACGTGCCGATCGAGCGCATGAGCGTGTTGACGCTGTTGGCCGACGCCGTCTCCGACACGTCGACCGCGCCCATGATCAGCGCGGGCATCGCGCCGTAGCCGATCCCGATGCCGGCGCCGATGACGATCGACACGAGTACGAAGTGCCACACCTGCGACATCAGCAGGATCGTCAGGACGTACCCGGCCGCGACGACCAGCGCGGAGACCATCAGCGTCGTCCGCGGGCCGTAGGTGCGTGAGAGCTTCGCCGACAGCGGCGCCGTCGCGATCATGACCAGGCCGCTGGGCGCCATGATGAGCCCGACGTCGAGCATGCTCAGTCCCAGGCCGAACCCGGTCGCCGGGGGCAGCTGCATGAGCTGCGGCAGGACCAGCGACATCGCGAACATCGCGAAGCCGAACACGGCCGAGGCGATGTTGGTGAGCAGCACCTGCGTGCGGGTGAACGTGCGCAGGTCGACCAGCGGCGACGGCGTGCGCAACTCCCAGAACGCCCACGCCACGAACACGACGGCCGCGCCCGCGAACAGGCCCAGGGTCGGGCCGCTCGCCCAGCCCCAGTCCCCGCCCTTGGAGATCGCGAGCAGCAGCGCCATGAGTGCGACCGAGAGCCCGAGCGCGCCGACCAGGTCGAACCTGCCCCCCGCGCGCAGCGGCGACTCCGGGACCAGCACCAGCACGAGCACCAGCGCCACCGTGCCCAACCCGCCGGAGACCCAGAACAGCACGTGCCAGCTGGCCTCCTCGGCGATCAGCGCCGCCAGCGGGAGGCCCAGCGCGCCACCGATGCCGAGCGAGGCGCTCATCATCGCGACCGCCGAGCCGAGCCGCTCGGACGGCAGCTCGTCGCGCATGATGCTGATGCCCAGCGGGATCACGGCGGCGGACAGGCCCTGCAGGGTCCGGCCGATGATCGCGGGCAGCAGGCTGTCGGCCAGCGCGGTGACCACCGAACCGGCGACGAGCACGACCAGGCTGACCAGCAGCATGCGGCGCTTGCCGAACATGTCGCCGAGGCGGCCGACCGTCGGGGTGGCGACGGCGGCGGCGAGCAGCGTCGCGGTGATCACCCAGGCCGTGTCGGCGCTGGACGCGTTCAGCAGCGTGGGCAGCTGGGGGACCAGCGGGATGATCACCGTCTGCATCAGTGCCACGACGATGCCGGCGAACGAGAGGACGGCGACGACGGCGTTCGGGCGGACGGTGCGGCGTGCGGTCACGGGCGTGCTCCGGGGGCGGCAGTTCAATCAGCTGATTGAGAGAAGGCTGTCATCGGCGGCGCGTCCTGTCAGCGCCCCATGAGTTAAATCACCTGGTTGACTCAATCCGGGCACGCGGGTTCACTGGACCCACGACGTGGAGGTGCTCATGACGGTGAACAGCCCGGGGAGGGCGCCCGCCCGCTCCGGGCGCGCCGACGCCACCCGGGAGGCCATCCTCGCCACCGCCGAACGGCTCTTCGCCGAACACGGCGTCGTCGCCGTCTCCAACCGCCAGATAAGCGAAGCCGCCGGCCAGGGCAACACCGCCGCCGTCGGCTACCACTTCGGCACCAAGGAAGACCTGGTGCGCGCCATCGTCCGCAGACACACCGCCGACGTCGACCGGCTGCGCGAGGACCGGGTCGCCGCCGTCGCCGGCTCGACCGACGTCCGCGACTGGGTCGGCTGCCTGGTCCGGCCCATGACCGACCACCTCGACGCCCTCGGCAGCCCGACCTGGTTCGCCCGCTTCGCCGCGCAGGTCACGACCGACCCCGTCCTGCGCGAGAAGGTCGCCGAGGAGTCACTCGGCTCGGCCTCGCTACGACACGCCCTCGACGGGCTGGAGGCGTGCCTGCCGACGATGCCCGCCGCCGTCCGTGCCGAACGCGGCTCCATGGTCCGCCAGCTGATGATGCACGTCCCGGCCGAACGCGAACGGGCGCTCGCCGACGGCACCGCGACCCCGCGGGCGTCCTGGCACGACGCCGCGACCGGGCTCGTCGACGCCGTGACCGGAATCTGGCTGGCCCCGATCACCCCGACCCCCTGAGTGGGCTGGGGTTGCCCAGGGACCGAGCGCAACCTCACGGTCGTGGTTGCGCGGCCGAACAGCAGTGAGGTTGCGCGTGAGTTGTCGGGCGCAACCTCACGGTCCTAGCGGCGGGGCTGGAGAGCACTGAGGTTGCGCGCGAGTGTTCGGGAACGAACCGTGGTGCCCCACCCAGGCTGTGGTCAGACGAGGACGTAGACGTTGGCGTCCGCACGGATCTCGACGGGGTAGCTGCGGGCGCGAACTGCCGGGTCGGCCGAGGACGACCCGTCCCGGATGTCGAACTCCCAGTGGTGCCACGGGCAGATGACGACGGTCGGCCGCTCTTCGTACCGGAACTCCTGCGGAGGCCCGGGCGCCATCACCCCACGCGTCTCGCCCTCGCAGAGCGGTGCGCCCATGTGGGGGCAGTAGTTCCGTAGCGCGCGCAGCACGCCGTCGACGTTGAAGACCGCGATCGACCGCCCGCCCGCGTCGACGATCCTCCGGTCGCCGGGGAGCAGCTCGTCGGCCGGCCCGACCAGGTACCCGGTCACACGAACTCCGTGCGGATCTCGCCGAGCCCGTCGATCGCGCAGCGGACGACATCCCCCGGAGCGAGGTAGACGGGCGGGTCGAGGCTGTGGCCGATACCGCCCGGCGTGCCCGACAGGACGACGTCGCCCGGCCGCAGCGTCAGCCCGCGCGAGACGTAGGCGACGAGCGCCGCGGGGGAGAAGATCATGTCCGCGGCGGCCTCCTCCTGCCGGAGGTCGTCGCCGACCCAGCACCGCAGACGGGACGTACTGATGTCGAATCCCTGGTCCGCGACCGTGACGGGCCCCAGGGGAAGGAACCCGTCGAGTCCCTTCGCCTTGATCCAGTCGACCCACCCGCCTTCGACGACCTGGAAGTCACGGGCACTGACGTCGTTCGCGACGGCGAACCCGCCGATGGCGGCGGCGGCCTCGGCCTCCGAGGCGTCGCGGACGCGGCTGCCGACGACGATCGCCAGTTCGACCTCGTAGTCGATCATCTCGCTGACCGCGTGCGGCAGGGCGAGCGTCGAGAGGGGCGGGGCGACCGACGACGCGTTCTTGGGGAAGCAGAACGGCTCGCTCGGCAGCGCGGCCCCGAGCTCGGCGAGGTGGGAGTGGAAGTTGAGTCCGGCGGCGACGACGGTCGCGCCCGGGTCCAGACAGGACGTCACGAGGTCGTCACCGGTGCCGAGCGCGCCGGCGGTCGCGAGCTGTGCCCGTACGACGTCAGGGGCACCGAGTACGGCGCCGATCGTCGACACCCCGTCGACAGGTGTCCAGCCCGTGCTCGCGTCGAGGCGGGCGGCCAGGCGGTTCCCGGCCCCGTCCCGGACGTATGCGATCTGCATCGTCGACCCCCTCAGCCGCCGTGCTCGAACGGTGCGTTGTCCCAGGAGAACAACCGGTCCGCCCCGCCGGTGTGGACGTGCATGATGTCCTCGATGAAGTAGCGTTCGCCGACGTCACCCGGGTACTGGATGTGCGCGGAGAGGACCATGCCCGACTCCAGCGTCCAGTCGCTGCGACCCGGCACGACCTCCATGTCGATGTGCTCGAGCCCGAGGCCGTGGAAGAACACGGTCGAGGTGTCCGCCCGCGGCAGGTCGCGGTTCATGACGTCGAGACCGACCTCCTGGAGCCGGCTCATCGACGCCCCCGGCACCGCGGCATCGCGGATCGCGTCGAGAGCATCGCTGCAGGCCTTGCCGACGCGGGCCTGCGCCGTGGTCGGGTCGCCGCCGACGAACCAGGTCTTCCCGCCGTCCCACGCGTAGTTGCGCCACGACCCGTGGCAGTCGAACATCATGTTCATGCCGCGTTCGATGACGAAGTCGGTGATGCCGTCGTCGGTGTAGAAGGCGGGGTTCCCGTCCGGCGGGTTGGAGAAGATGATCGCGCCGCCGTCGTGGACCCAGCCCCCCGCTTCGAGGGCGTTGCAGTTGTAGCGGTGGTTGAGCTCCTGCCAGGTCACGCCCGGCTGCCACTCGGCGAGGGTCCGTTCGAGCGCGATCTCGTTGATCCGCGACGAGTGCCGCATGATGTCGATCTCGGCGGGCGTCTTGACCTGCCGGATGTACTTCGCCGTGCTGAAGGCGTCGACGATCTCGGCGCTTCCGGTGTCGAGGATCGCCGCGACCCGCGGGTTGTCGAAACCGACCCTGCCGCGGTCGAGCTTCAGGTCGCGGACAGCGCCCTGCAATGCGGCGGGGAAGTCGGGTGCGTAGTTCGCGAGCGACGCCCTGCCCCACTCGGTCGCCAGCACCGTGTCGGGGACGAAGCGCGCGAAGCCGGCGGCGTCGGCGGGGAAGGCCAGCGGCAGCATGACGTTGGCGTACGGCCGGACGTCGGGGACCCAGGTCGGGCGGGCGAGCAGCGTGCCCAGGTCGAAATCGGGCATGACCAGGATCGGGTGCTCGGGATCGTGACGCGAGAACACGAAGGCGCCCAACGGGTTGTCCTCGTGGTGCGCCGTCGTCGACTTGCCGCCGTACGTCGTGAAGTAGAAGACGTTGGGACGGCAGTAGGAGACCAGGCCGTCGAGGTCGCGTTCGGCCAGCACGGCGACCATGCGGTCGACGTCGCACAGCCGGTTCGGCAGGGCCGGTGCCGGCGGGAGGTTCGTCAGTCGGTCGAGAGCAACCACGGGATCGGTACTCCTTCGTTCACGGGCGGACGGGCCGGGCTCTCAGCTGAGCCGGAAGAACTCGGACGGGAGGTCGTGGGTCAGTGACCGGCGCATCTCGCGGGGGACGCGCCGGTACGCCATCTGCGGGGCGTCGGCGTCCCAGTGCGGGTAGTCGGAGCTGAACATGACGCACCGGTCGGCCCTGGCGAGCCGCATCATGGTTCCGAGGTCCGCCGGGTCCGGGGGCTCATAGATCGGTTGGGTCGTGAACCGCACGTGGTCGAGGACGTACTCGCTCGGTGGCCGTCGCAGCCACGGGCACTCGTCCCGAAGGCCCTTCCAGTCCTTGTCCAGGCGCCACAGGACGTGGGGCAGCCACGCCCAGCCGGCTTCGATCAGGCCGAACCGCAGTGTCGGGAACCGCTCGAAGACCCCGGAGACGACGAGGCTGATGAGGTGCCTCATGTAGACCTGCGGAATCGACGTGTGGAACTCGAGGTAGTACTCGGGCTTGCCGACGGCGATCATCGCGCTGTTGGTCCCGGAGCTCTCGCCACCGGGGTGCGTCACGACCGGCAGCCCGTATTCGAGCGCCGCTTCGTAGATCGGGTGGTAGTGGCGGTGGCCGAACGCCATTCCGTTGTCGGTGCCCGGGATGTACACCGCCGCGACCGAGGCGTTGCGACCCCAGCGATGGACCTCCGCGACGGCGAGCGCGGGGTCCTGCGGCGGGACCACCAGGGCGATCCGGAACCGCGGGTCCTCGCGGCACCACACGTCCTCGAGCCAGAGGTTGTGCGCCGACGCGACCGCGGCGGCCATCTCCGGCTCGGGGATGCCGCCCAGGCCGAGGACGCTGCCGCCGATCAGCAGCGCGCCGCCGAGGTCGTGCCGGTCGAGGTGGTCGGTCACGACGAACCGCGGGTCGGACCCGGGCGGGCCGCCGTCGGGCGGCATGGCGTCGAGTCGCATCGTGCCGCCGGGGTTGGTGTAGTTGACACCGGGCAGCCGCATCTCCGCGCCGGGGACCTGGACGACGTTGTCCCCGCGCATCACCCGTGCGGCGCTCCCGGGGGGCGCGTCGAGCAGGCCCATGCGCTTACGCATGGCGGTGCTCTCCACATAGGGGGCGAGGTCGCGGATCCCGTTGCGGAAGTTGGGGTGGACGTCGGAGTCGAATGCGCCGGACAGGAACCCCGATCTCGGCGGCGCGGTCTGCTCCGCGGCGTCGGTGTCGATCGTCATCTCATCGGGCTCCGATCCGGTCGGTGATCTCCTGAAGGCGCGTCGTCGTGTCGGACGGTGTCGTCCACGGCGGCTCGACGACGATCTCGTCGACGTCGCGCGACGCGATGCCGTCGACCATGGTCAGCAGCTCGTCACGGTCGGTGCGGTCGTACTGGACGATCCGCACGGTGCGGGTGAACGGTGGTCCCGTCCGCTCCTTCGTCAGCCGGGCGAGGGTGTCGAGCTGCTCGTCCAGCCGGTCAAGGTACGGCGTCCAGCTCATCGCGATGCCGAGCCAGCCGTCGCCGACGCGGGCGGCCCGGCGCAGCGCAGCCGCGGCGTTCCCCCCGAGCAGCACCGGGATGTACGCGATGGGAACCGGGTGCAGGTGGACCCGGTTCCCGGGCCCGGACGTCAGGCTCCCGGTCCACGCGTCACGCAGCGTCGCGACACCGCGCTCGAGCCGGTCGGCCCGGGACGCGTAGTCGTACCCGAGCGCATCGAACTCCTCACGCAGCCAGCCGGCACCGAGGCCGAGCACGAAGCGACCTCCGGTGAGCCGGTCGATCGTCGCCGCCATCTTCGCCACCTCGACCGGGTGTCGTTGCGGGAGCACGAGCACCGCGGTGCCGACCCGGAGCGGCCCAGCGACGGCAGCGGCGGCCGCGCAGCAGGTCAGCGCCTCGAACCACGGAGTCGTCACAGTGCGGATCCGGTCGACCTGCCGGTCGGCCGAGGGCGAGTACGGGTGCACCGGCGACGCGTGCTCGGCGACCACGAGGTGGTCGGTGAACCACAGCCCCGTGGCGCCACCCGATCCGACGGCGTCCACCACCGCCGCCATCGGCTCCCGCAGCAGGAGGTCCCCACCGTTGGGCACGACGCAGCCCAGCCGGGGGCCGTGTGGGTCACCCGTCACGACGGCTGTCCACCTGCACGAGGTTGCCATCGGGATCCCTGAAGATCACCGTGCGGATGAGGTGCCCGGAGCACTCGCCCCAGCTGGCACTGTCCTCCCACGTGGGTCCGTGGACGATCGTCACGCCGGCCCCGGGGGCGGCGGCGACGAGCGCGTCGAGCCCGTCCGCCCAGAAAGCGACGTGGTGGAACCCGGCGTCGAACAGGTTGCGGGGTCCGCCCTCGGCCTCGTGGTCGAGCTGCTGGTCCAGTACGAGGAACGACGCGTCGTCATGGTCGGCGAGCCGCAGGTACACGGCCCGACGCCCCGACTGGGCGGAGCCGTCGCCCCGCTCGCGCCCACGCCGCTCGTGCTGGTCGAGGCTGACCGTCAGGCCGAGGAAGTCCCGGTAGAACCGCAGTGCCGACGCCATGTCCCGCACCCCGACGGCGATGTGGGAGACCGCTCGGATGTTCGCGCTCATGAATGGTCCCCCGGTGCGATCCGGTCCACGAGGCCTTCGCTCGCGTGCCCGATGAAGGTGTCGACGACGGCACGGTCCGCCAGGACCTCGGTGGTCGCGCCGCGGGCGATGACCCGGCCCGCTGCCAGCGCGACCATCGAGGTGGCGAGCGAGCTCACGAACTCGACGTCGTGGTCGACCACCACGATCGACCGGTCCGAGCCCTCGACGAGCATCCGGATCAGGTCCGCGATCATGGCGCGATCCCCGGACGCGACACCGGACGTCGGCTCGTCGAGCAGGAGCAACGTCGGTCCGGCGATGACGGCCCGCACGATGTCGGCGATCTTGCGGACACCGTAGGGGCAGTGCTTCAACGGGACCCCGACGTAGTCGACGACCCCGGCCCGCTCGGCCCAGCCCCGGACGATCTCGCGGGCGGCCCGCTCCGCCCGTCTGCTCGAGCGCAGCGACAGCAACGCAGGAGCCAGCCCGACAGCCCAGTCCGTCTCCAGGCCCAGCATCATGTACTCGCCGGCGGTCAGCTCCTGCAGGCTGCCGATGTTCTGGAAAGAGCGGCCGACGCCGAGCCTCGCGACGCCCTCGGGGGAGAGGTGGCTCGTGCTCATCCCGCTGATCAGGGCCTCGCCCTCGGACGGCTGGTAGTAACCGGACGCGACGTTGAGCAGGCTGCTCTTGCCCGACCCGTTCGAGCCGATCAGGCCCACGATCTCGCCGAGCCCGACCTCCATGCGGACGTTGTCCAGCACCGTGAGGTCGCCGAACCGGACCGTCACGTCGCGGACGTCGAGCAGGGTCGTCGGCCCGCGCACGTCGCCTCCTCCCGCAGCGTTGCCCATGGCGTCGTCCACCGGGTCGTCCCTCACAGGATCGTCTCTCACAGGCTCATCTCTCACGGGGCCGCTCACAGGCGCTGCGCCGTCCGCCGCCCGAACAACCCGAACGGCAGCACGAGCAGCACCGCGAGCATGAACAGGTAGACGACCGAGCCGCCCAGCACGCCGCCGAGCAGGTAGTTCGCGACTGTGAAGATCGCCGCGAGGATCACCGAACCGATCAGCGAGCCCGGGATGCTCTTGAGACCCCCGAGCACTGCCGCCGGGAAGGCGAGGAGACCGATGTCGGCCAGGGAGAACGTCACGCTGCTCGTCTGGGCGAACACCACGCCGGCGATCGCGGCCGTCGCCCCGGCGATGATCCACGCGAGACCCGAGAGCCGGTGCACCCGCATCCCCGAGTACACCGCCAGCGTCTCGTTGTGGGCCAGCGCCCTCATCCGTAAGCCCGGCACCGTCCGGAAGATCAGCAACGTCAGGACCCCGACGACGCCGACCGCGATACCGAGCGATATCAGGCTGCTCCACGGCAGCCGTCCCGTCGCTACAGCGAGGACCGCGCTCGTCGGCGGGGAGATGCTGCGCGCCTGCGTGCTCCAGATGATGTCGATGACCTGCGTGATGATCAGCGCGACGAGGAAGGACATGACGACCTTCTCGAACTCGGACTTGCCGAGCATGAATCGCATCGTCGTCACGTAGATGACGAGGCCCATGACCGACACGACCCCGACCGTGACCGCGAGCCCGCCCCAGTAGCCGAGCGCCGGCTGGACCGTCGACATGATGTAGGCCCCGAACATCAGCAGGTGACCCTGCGCGAAGCTCAGGACACCCGTCGACCGGTACAGCACCACGAGCCCGACGTTGACCAGCCCGAAGATCGCCGCCAGCAGGACGATGTTCGCGACGAGGTCGACGGCTACGCGCACGGCCGCGCTCCCGTCGCCGTCACACCTTCACCTCGAGCTCGACCGCGTCCCCCGCGTAGGCCAGGTTTCCGGCCGCCGTGTCCCACTTCGCGAACTGCACGACGCCGATGCCGCTGTGGTCCTGGTCGGAGTAGGCGACGGGCCCGAACGCCAGGCCGTCGAGCGGCGAGCTGAACGTCCCGATGGTGGTTCGGAACTTCTCCGGAGCACACGGGAAGCCGCACTTCGCGAACACCTCGGCCGCGAGGATGCCCTGGATGTAGCCCACCTCGACACCCTGCTCCATGGGGTTCACACCGTTGGCCTGCAGATCCTCGAGGAAGGTCTTGCTGCCCGGGGTGGTGCCGAGGATGTTGACCGTCGCGAGCACGACGTAGCCGGTGTGGCCGAGGCCGGCGACCTCCTTGAGCACCTCCGGGCCGCCGCCGAACGAGTAGTTCGCCCACGGCATCGACATGTCCAGGCCGCTGGTCGACGCGACCTTCACGGCGGCGATCACGTCGGTGGGGATCAGCCCTGAGACGATCGCGTCGACGTTCGCCGACTGGATCGCGCTCATGACCGGGCCCATCGCGCCCTGCCCGACCGGCGGGCTCTCGACCGTGACGAGCTCGATTCCGACCTTGGCGGCGTAGGCCTTCGTGGCTTCCAACGCCTCGGTGCTCGACGGGGTGGCGTAGTAGATCGCGGCGACGCGCGGCTTGGCGGGAACCTTCCCCTGGCCCGCGAGCGACATGATGTACGCGAGCTGAGCCGGACCCTGGAGGTTCTGGTTGGCGCTCGAGCTGAACACCGACGGGTTGGGCGGCTGGATGAAGCTGCCGGGCGTGCCGGCGTCGATGAGCGCCATCTTGTCCCGCTCCGCGAGCGGCACGACCACCGGTGTCTGTTGGCTGGACACGAGGCCGGCGATCGCCGACACGTTGGCACTGGTGACGAGCTCTCGGTAGACCGATGTGATCCGCGCGGTGTTGGAACCGTCGTCGCGGATCACGAGCTCGATCTTGTGCCCGTTCACGCCGCCGCGGCGGTTGATCCCGTCCACGGCCGCCTGCAGGCCCTTGCTCGCCGGGGTGCTCGCGGCCCGCGCGATCCCGGAGAGGTCGAACTGGCCGCCGAGGACGAACGGAGCGCCCGCGTCGGCCGCAGCACCACCGCCACTGCCGGAGCCGCAGCTCGCCGCGATCAGCCCGACCGCGATCGCCGCGCATGTCAGCCTGCCGGCTCTGCGGATGCGCATTCCCAGCATCAACGACCTCCTTGTGGTCTCGCCGTTCTCGACGGACGAGATGTTCCGATCGGATGGGAACAACGGTTCAGCGCCGTGACACCGGCGGTGTGGGGTCGGCCAGGCGGCCGAGGTACACGCTCTCGATGCGGCGCATGAGCTGCGCATCCGCAGCGCTCTCGTGCAGCGCCCGCCCGCCGTCCATCAGCACGACACTGTCGGTGGCTGCGATCGCGAGTCGTGGGTCCTGTTCCGCGATCAGCAGCCCCCGGGCGAACTCGGTGCTCACACGGCGCAGCACCGGCGCCAGCGACGAGATCACGACCGGGGACAGGCCGAGCGACGCCTCGTCGATCACGACGAGCTCGGCCGATCGTGCGATCGCGGCGGCCAGGGCGAGCTGTTGGCGCTCACCACCGCTGAGGTGACCCGCGGAGCTCCGCAGACGACCGGCGAGCGCGGGGAAGATCTCGAGGAGGTCCTCGATCGAGGTGGTCGACCCGGTCCGGCCCGCGCGTGGAGCGAGAGCCTCCCGTAGATGCTCCTCGACGGTCAGCTCGTCGAACACCTTGCCCTCCGCGGGGACGAACACGACTCCCAGGGCGCACCGCTCGGTGATCGACAGTGACGTCAGATCGGTCGGTCTCGACGTCGAGGGCGGGGTCCAGGTGACCGTGCCGGAGGTGATCCGGCCGCCGCTGCCGGGAGGGAAGCCGACGATCGCGAACAGCAGGCTCGACTTGCCTGCGCCGTTGCGGCCGATCACTGCGGTGGCGGACCCGTCGGCGAGCTTCATGGACACGTCGACGACGGCCTGCTCGCCGGCGGCATAGGTCACCGACACGTCGCGGACCGCGAGCATGGCGGGATCGGTCGTGACCTCGGGGCTCGGCACCCGACCGCCGGCAGGCCGCTCCTCCCGACGGCGTCGACGGAGGGCGGCGAGGAGGCGGTGCGGCCCGTCGAGCAGGACGACGATCCCGATGAGCGCGAACACGATCAGCTCGATCGCGAGCAGGTTGTCGCTCACGAAACCGGAGGCGTTGCCGCTGCCGAAGAACGTGTTGATCAGCGGCGGGACCGCACTGATGATGACGGCCCCGACGATCGCGCCGGGCAACGAGCCGATCCGGCCGAGCACGATCATCACAATGAAGTTCACGCTGTCCAGCAGGGTCACCGAGTCGTACGACGCGCTTCCGATGAAGTAGGCCAGCATGGCTCCCGCGACGAAGTGGATCGCAGTCGTCGTCGCGAACGCGGTACCGATGTACGCCTGGACCCGGACTCCCGCGACCCGTGCCGCGTCCGGGTGCTCCTTCAACAGGATCCAGGCCCGTCCGATCCGGGTCGTCCGCAGGTAGCGGAAGTACTCGTAGACCCCGAACAACACGATCGCGCAGACCGGGAACCACCGGCTGGGGCTGTCGAGTTCGAATCCGAGGATCGACGCGTACGGAAGGGTGAACCCGGCGTAGGCTTTCTCGACGGTCTGGACGTAGTTGCCGACGTTGGTGATCAGGTAGAAGATCGCCAACGTGCTCAGCAGCAGGTAGATGCCTCCGAGCCGGCGGGCCGGCAGGGCCGCGAGGAGTCCGAAACCGAAGCCAGCCACCAGGACCAGGACGAGGACCAGCAGGAACGGGAGCCCGGCCCACGTTCCCAGCAGCGCCGCGCAGTACCCACCTGCGACCAGCAGGCCCGCACTCATGATCGAGGGCTGACCGGCCCAGCCCATGAGGACCGTCAGTGCGACGGCGCACATCGCGTAGACCATGACCGTGATCGCGATCGATTGCTGATGCTCGCCCGAGATCAGGAAGATCACCGCGAGAACCACCGCTGCGAGCGCGAGGCGTCGCGGGAACGTCGAGGTCCACCGCCGGAACCGGCCACCGGATACTGGTCGGGCGATCGGTGCGTCGTCCTCGGCCGGCGTCGTCGCTGTGCGTCGCATGCTTCCGTCAGCACCTTCCGTCGCGGCTCGGCTCTGGGCGCGATGTGGAATGAGGGCCGCACGGATCGACTCGTCAACCGCGGCCCGTCGGGCACCGGTCGGTCGCCGGGAACGAGGCGGAGCGAGCCGGTGGTGGACGGTCATTCCGGTGATACGTAACACAAGCTAGACGAGACGAGACGTTCCGTCTAGATGTCGCTCTGCGTATAGTCGAGCCGGTGACGACGACCGGGGCCGAACGGACCCAGCGCCGCAGCGAGCGCTCACGGCGCGCGATTCTGGACTCCACCTACGAGCTGCTCGACGAGGTGGGCTACCAAGCTCTGACGATCGAGGCGATCGCGGCGCGCGCCAAGGTCGGCAAACAGACGATCTACCGTTGGTGGGGGTCGAAGTCCGCCGTCGTGCTCGATGTCTTCCTCGAGCGGAGCAGCACCGCCGTCCCACCCGACGGCCCCACCCTCGACGTGACGCTCAAACGGAGGGCAGAGCGCTTCATCGAGGTTTTCCACCGCACCCCCCTCGGGCGGAACCTCGGCGTACTCCTCGGTGAGGCGCAGGCCGACGACGAGCTCCGCGCAGTCCTCGTCGACCAGTGGTTCGGGCCACGTCGTGAGTCGATCAGGGTCACGCTCGTCGAGGCGCAGCGATCCGGCGAGCTCCGCGCGGACCTCGATGTCGACACCATCATCGACGCGATCTACGGCCCGCTCTGGTACCGCATGGTGTTCGCGCACGCCCACGTCGACGTCGCGTTCGCCCACGAGATCGTCGACGCGGTGCTCAGCGGGGTGCGGCCCCGGACCTCATGAGCCGTCCGGTCGACGGTTCCGGACACAGCGCCAGAGCCCGGCAGCGCGTGATCGCCCCAGCCTTCGGCACCTGCCACGCGCCGGTTCGACGATGCGTGCGCCGGCCGAGGACGGCGCGCAACCTCACGGTCGTCGCGGGGCAGGCTCGGCAGCAATGGCGTTGCGCGCGGGGGTCGGGCTCGGGTTCGTCAGGCGCAGGGCGAGGGCGGGGCACGCCGTCACCGCGGCGGCCGCGGCCCGGCGCAGCCGGCGGGGGACGGGGCCGGTGACGACGGGGTAGCCCCACTCGTCGAGGTCGACGACCTCGGGCAGGATGTCGGCGCAGAGGCCGTGGCCGTCGCAGGTGACCGTGTCGACGACAAGGTGCGTCACCGGGCACCCCGTCCGACCGGGAACAGCGACGGCCCGCCCGCGGCCCGGCACGGCAGCCCGCTCAGGTGCAGGGCGACGTCCTCGGCGAACACGTGCAGTGCGCTGGCGGCCAGACGCACGGCGCCGTCGGGGTGGGCGCAGGCGCCGCGACCGTCGATGACGCCGAGCCGCCCGGTGAGCCGGGCGTAGGCGGCCGGCGCCCCGGCCCGGCCGTCGACGATCTCGGCGAGGTACCCGGCGATCGCGGGCAGACGGAAGCGGCAGGGCCCGCACTGGCGTGCCGACTCCCGCGCCAGGTAGCGCAGCAGGTGCAGCGTCAGGGTGGGGCCGCGGGCGCCCGCCTGCAGGGCGAGCAGGACGCCGGCGCCCAGGGTGGCCCCGGCGGCGCGGATGGCGTCGTGGCCGACGGGGAGCCCGAGGTGGTCGGGCACCGGCAGCCAGGTGCCGCCGTATCCGCCGGTCAGGACTGCGCCGACCTGCTCGGACGGCCCGCCGGCGAGGTCGAGCGCCCTGCCAGCGGCGTCCCGGTGGGCACCTCGACGACGCCGGGCCGGGTCACGGCGCCACCGACCGTCAACAGCATGGTGGGTGGGGTGGTGGGGCCGTGGCGGGCGACGAGGGCGATCCGGGCGAGGGTCTCCACGTTGGCGACGAACGTCGGGCGGCAGGCGACGCCGCGTTCGGCGGGGCGGGGCGGGCTCGTGGTCGGGAGGGCGGGGCCGCCGCCGAGGAACCGGACGAGCGCGGTCTCCTGGCTCGCGACGTACCGCTCGGGCACCTCCACGACCTCGACGGCGACGGGGTCGCGGCGGGCGACGACGGCGCGCAGTGCGGCAGCCGCAGGCGCGCCCGCGCCGACACAGAGGACGACGCGGTTACCACCGAGGGCGAGGGCGGACAGCGCGGCTCCGTCGACCACCAGGTGCGGGGCACCGGGCCAGCAGGGTCGCGTCCTTGTGGCTCGCGGGCTCGCCCTCGCACCCGTTGGCGACGACGACGGGTCGCCCGCGCCGCCTCCCGGCGCGGTGCAGGACGGCACGCAACTTGGCGGCGGTCGGGAAGCCATCGCCGCCGTGGCCGCGCAGGCCCGCGGCGTCGACGGCGTCGACCAGCCCGTCGACGCCCGGCAGCGGGAGGCGGCGGTCGGGGTGGTCGAGCAACCGCGACGACGCCGCGGCGGTGGTGAGTACGGCGGTCACGGTCGGCCTCGTGCGGTGAGGGGAGCGGGTTCGGTGCCGCGGGTGCCGCGCCACACCAGCGCCGCGGCGGCGATGGCGACGCAGCCTAGGGTCACGCCGAGGACCCAGCCGGTCGTCGAGTCGGTGCCGACGCCGAGCCCGTGGATCACCGCCAGCGGCCAGGCGAGGTAGGCGGCCCAGTGCACGGCGCGCCAGGTCCGCAGCCCCACGCGGGCGCGCAGCAGGCTGGTGACGACCAGGGCGATGATCAGGTCGGTCAGGGCCGTCGCCGAGACCGCGGTCCAGGCCGTCGTCCGGCGGACCCGCCGCAGCACACGGTCGCGGCGGCCGGCCCGGTCGGTGCCGCCGGTCGGTGTCGGAGCGTTCGTCATGGCGTCGAGGATGGGCACGCACCCTGGGAACGGGCTGTGTGCCGCCCATGAAGCGGATGTTGCCCGCAGGAGCACGGAGGCGTCGAGATGTCGCCGGTGAGCCACCGGACCCGGTCTCGGCGTCGCGGTGGCCGAGGTCGCCCATCCCGGAGGCTGTCGTGACCGCCGCCCGGCCTGCACGGCCCGACCTCATAGGGTGGGCCGGTGCCGATGACCGCGAAGTACGCCACCACCTGCGGCGTGTGCTCCTCCACCATCTCGCCCGGCGAGCAGATCGCCCGGTCCGGTGAGCGGTGGGCGCACGAGGCGTGCGCGGCGTCGGGGGACCAGCCCGCGGGCGCCGCGGCGAAACCCGCCGCGGCGAAGCGGTCCCGCCCCGCCCGCCCGGACATGCCCGCCGCGGACGGAGCGCTGGAGGTGTGGACCGACGGCGCCTGCTCGGGCAACCCCGGCCCCGGCGGCTGGGCGTGGGCCACCCGCGACGGCCGCCGCGACAGCGGTGGCGAGAACCCCACTACGAACCAGCGCATGGAGATCCGCGCGGCCCTCGAGGCCGTGCGTGCCCTCGACGGGCCGCTCGTCGTCGTCAGTGACTCGACCTACGTGGTCAACTGCTTCCGCGACCAGTGGTGGAAGGGCTGGATCGCGCGGGGCTGGGTGACGAGCGCACGTAAGCCCGTCGTCAGCAGGGACCTGTGGGAGCCGCTGATCACGCTGGTGAACGAGCGTGGCGACGTGTCCTTCCGCTGGGTCAAGGGCCACTCCGGCGACGAGATGAACGACCTCGTCGACGCCCTCGCCGTCGAGCAGTCCCACGCGGTCGCCGGCTGAGCCGAGCATGATCACCGAGAGTGAATTTCACCGCGCCGACCTGCGAATCCTTGCGTCGGCGCCCCGCCGGATGTTTGCGGCGTCGGCCTGGTGAGGTAACCCGATCGTGGCGGTCGGGCCGCGCCCCTCACGGGACGCCGCGGCCGGTCGTCGTGCCCGGCCCCCTCCGCCGGGCACACCGCTCGTCCGTCACTGGGGAGTTGGCCGGGTGAGCGACACGGAGTGGCGGGCGCCGGGCCTCGGGGGGTCCGGCGCCCGCCACTCCCGCCGCCGGTCCTGGCGGGCCGCGCCGGTCGGGGTCAGCCACCGCGCGGGCGGGCGTGGCCGTGATGGCGCCGCTCCACCCGGCGGTCGACGAGTGCGAGCGCGGCGTGGTTGCGGCCCGCGCGGCCCGGGGTGTGGCGAGGACGTCGCCGGAACGTGGTGAGCAGGAAGGCGAGCAGAACGACGACACCTGTGCCGAACACGAGCAGCTGGAGCGACATTGTCCGTCCCGTGGTTCCCGAGGCCTGCGTGTGGTGGGTGGCGTGCGCGGAGAACTTCGTCGGCGGGTACGGCCGGCGTTACAGCGTTCGGCTCCGTGACGACGACGCACGCCGCCGCAGCGGCGAACGGGGCGCTACCAGGTCAGGGAGACGGAGGCCCGGCGCGGGTCGGCCGCGGAGTACGGCACGGTGTCGGGGGACAGGCCCGCCGCGACGACCGAGCCGAACGCCCCGTCGCCATAGGGCCGGGCGAGGACACGGTGCCCCCGCCCCAGCAGCGCCTCGCCCAGCGGGTGGCCGGCCTCGACGAGCAGGTTCCCGTCCTCGCTGCGCCAGCGGTGCGCGGACAGCGCGGTCGCGAGGTCCGCGCCGGCGCGCAGGTGGGCGGTGACCTGCAACAGCGTCTGCACCTGACCGTCGGCGCCGGGAGTGGCGAGGGCGAGCGAGGACCCGTCGGGGCGGGTCGCGAGCATCGGCGCGAGGGTGTGGACCGGGCGGGCGCCGGGGCGCGCGGCGTTGGCGCCGCCGGTGAAGCCGTCGGCCCGGTTGTTGAGGAAGATTCCCAGCTCCGGGACGTGGACGGCGGAACCGAAACCGTCGAACACCGACACCAGTGACGACACGACCCAGCCGTCGGAGTCGGCGGTCGCGACACCGGCGGTGTGCAGGTAGGCACGCGGGCCGCGACGGTGCGTCGCGGCGCGTTCGGTGTCGACGTCGAGGGTCTCGCCGAGCAGCGCGGCGCCGCGGGCGGCGCACTCGTCGCGGTGGGCGAAGACCTCCCCGATGACCTCGGCCATGACGTGGTCGCGGACGTCGGCGTCGATGTCGTCCCAGCGGCCGTCGAGCCACTGCAACGCCATCGCGAGCAGTACACCCTGGCTGGCGGGCGGCTGCACGTGGACCCGTGCCCCGGCCCAGCCGACGGTGACCGGCTCGGTGAGCATCGATGTGTGGGTGCGCAGGTCGGCGGCCGTGAGCGCACCGCCCGCGGCGACCGCGGCCCGGGACACGGCCTCGGCGGCGTCCGCCTCGTACAGGGCGCCGGGCCCGGTCTCGCGGGCCCGGTCGAGCAGCGCGGCGAGCGCCGGCTGGGTCCAGCGCTCGCCGCGGGCGACGTCGAGCACGGGGCAGCCGGGCGAGACGGCGCGGAGGCGGTCGCGGTGGGTCGCCACGGCCGCGACCAGCGCCTCGTCGACGATCATGCCGTCGCGGGCCAGCCGCGCCGCGGGTTCGAGGACCTCGTGCAGTGCCAGCGCGCCGTACCGGTCGTTCAGGTCGGCCCAGCCGGCGAGCGCGCCGGGCACCGTGACCGTGTCGCCCGCGCCGCCGGTGCCGAGGGTCGGCCACACCGCGGGTGAGCGGCCGGTGCCGTTGACCGCGGCGATGGCGCCGTCGGGGGAGCGCACCAGCGCCAGCACGTCCCCGCCGACGCCCGCGGCGTTGGGCATCGTCACGCAGATCACCGACTGCGCGGCGACCGCGGCGTCCACGGCGTTGCCGCCGCGCAGCGCGACGTCGCGGGCGGCCGCGGCGGCGAGCGGGTGGGCGGCGGCGACAGCACCTGATCTGCTCACGCCGCCCACCCTACGAGGATCACGTCCCGCGCAGCCCCAGGTACTCGCGTGCCTCCGCGGGCGAGGCGGGGGTGCGGTCGAACAGTGCCGCCAGGTCGACGACCTTGGTGACGAGGTCGGCGTTCGACTTGGCCTGCTCGCCGCGGCGGACCCGCAGGTTGTCCTCCAGGCCGACGCGCAGGTTCCCGCCCATGACCAGCGCCAGCGCGGCGACCTGGTACTGCCCGGGATAGCCGATGCCGGCGCCCGACCACGTGAACCCGCCGACGCCGAACAGCCGCTCCGCGGTGCGGACCATGTGGACGAGCTGGTCGGCCTCGACGGCGTTGGCGCCGAGGACGCCGAGGACGAACTGCAGGTTGAACGGCGCCTCCAGGATTCCGTCGGCCACGAGCCGGCGCACGTTGTACAGCTGCCCGACGTCGTAGATCTCGATCTCGGGCCGGGTCCGGGCCTCCTTCATCAGCCCGGCCAGGTACTCCATGTCGGAGAACGTGTTGCGGAAGACGTAGTCGCGGGTGCCCTCCAGGTACTCGCGTTCCCAGTCCTGCAGGTCCAGGTCGCGTCGTGCCACCGGGTAGAGGCCGAAGTTGAAGCTGCCGGCGTTGAACGTCGCCATCTCGGGGCGCAGCGCGGGCACGACGGCCGCCCGTTCGGTGATGGTCATGCCCCGGCCGCCGCCGGTCGTCGGCTGCAGGACGGCGTCGGTGCGTTCCCGCAGCCCCTCCACGACGCGGGTGAACAGCTCGACGTCCTGCACCGGCCGCCCGGTCGCCTCCTCCCGCACGTGCAGGTGCAGCACGGCGGCGCCCGCCTCCGCGGCGGCGACGCCCTCCTCGACGATCTGCGCCACCGTGATCGGGATGGCCGGGCTCTGCGCGGGCACCGTCATCCCACCGGTGAGCGCACACGTCACGATGACCTTGCCGGAGTCCATCGGGTCCCCTCCTAGACGACGGCCAGCGGGTCGACCATCGACCCGGTCGCTCCCGCGATCTTCAGCGGCAGCGCGACGAACAGGAACTCGTACACCCGTGCCGCCGCGAGCTCCTCCAGGTCGAGGCTCTCCATGATGTAGACGCCGTTGTCCACCAGCAGGTGCACGTGCACCGGCTGCGGGTTGGCGGGCGAACCGGGGTCGGGGGCGGGCTGGACCTCGAAGGTCTCGGTGTCGCTGCCCGCGGCGATCACGCCGCGCTCGGTGAGCATCCGGGCCACCGAGATGTCCGGTCCCGGCGTGAGGTGCTCGGCCATCCGCGCCCGGTCGGGCCACAGCCCCATGTAGCCGGTGCGGAACAGCACGACGTCCCACTGCCCGATCGTCACCCCCTGCGCGGCGCAGATGTCCTCGACCTCCGCGGCGTCGACGGCCGCGCCCGCGGGCAGGCAGTCGACGCCGCGGTGGCCGGCCAGGTCGAGCAGCACGCCGCGGGTGAACATCGCCGGCATGCTCGACGCGTCGCCGACCGTCGGGCCGAAGTCGCCGAGGTGCTCGGCGGCGTTGGCCCCGCCGTACCAGCGGTTGTCGTCGCCGATCGTGATGTGCGCCAGCGCGTCGACGTGCGCGCCGGAGTGGACCGTCCCGGACACGACCTCGGTCATGCAGCCCAGGCCGACCTCGTTGGGGTGCGGTGCCCACAGGTTCTCGCCGGCCTGGCGCAGCCCCTGCGGGGTCCGGTAGCTCGTCACCTGGAACTGCGGGTGCCCGGGGAACAGCGGCATCCCGGGGAACCGGGTCGCGGCCAGCGAGAACGACCGGCCGGTCCGGGCCAGGCCCGCCGCCCGGGCCCGCGCCGCGTCGGGGACGTCGGCGGCGGGCCCGGCAGCGGGCGGGCGGGTGGTGGTCACGGACGGCCCTCCCGCGCGTCCGTGACCATGCCGACGACGCGCTCGGGCGTCATCGGCAGCTCGTCGACCCACACTCCGAGCGGCTTGAGCGCGTCGTCGACGGCGCTCGCGATCGCGGTCGGCGCCACGAGCCGCCCGCCCTCACCGGCACCCTTCACCCCGTACTCGGTGAACGGCGACGGCGTCTGCAGGTGCTCGACGACGATCTCGGGCACCTCGTGCATGCTCGGCATCAGGTACTCGCGGAACGTCGGGGTGTCGAGCGCCCCGTCCTCGCCGTAGCGGTACTCCTCCATCAGCGCCGCGCCGATGCCCTGCACGATCCCGCCGACGATCTGGCCCTCGACCAGCGTCGGGTTCATGAGCGTCCCGCAGTCGTTGACGGCGTAGTAGGCGCGCATGGTGACGACGCCGGTCTCGATGTCGACCTCGACGATCGGGATGTGGCAGGCGTGCGACACCATCGGGTAGAAGGCGCCCATGTCCTTGCGGTCGTCCGACGGCGGCGTCGAGTAGGGGTGGTCGTAGGTGTGCACGGCGACCAGGCCGCTCGACTCGTCCTCGGGCGTGGAGTGGAAGAACAGCGCCGCCCGCATCCCGATGTCGGCCATCGACATCGACGTGCCCGGGGCGCCCTTGGCGCGGAAGGTCCCGTCGACGCACTCGACGTCGTCGGGGTCCATCTCCATCGCGTGCGCGGCGATCCGGATCATCTTGTCCCGGATGGTCCGCGACGCGCCACGGGTCGCGCCCGACAGCATGATCGTGAGCCGGCTGCCGCCCGGTCCGGCCGACATCGCGCCGGTCGTCGAGTCGGCGTAGGTGACCGAGACGTCGGCGGGGTCGATGCCGAACTCCTCGGCCACGACCTGGCTGACGACGGTCTCGGGGCTGTTGCCCCACAACGGGCAGCCGACCTCGACCCGCACCCCGCCCATGGCGTCGACGTCGATCTTCACGCTCTCGGGCGTGCTCGTCGCGGGCAGCGGCGGGTTGTCGTAGAGGAACCACCACTCGGAGGCGTTGTAACCGGTGCGCTCCTGGCAGGTCGCCAGGCCGATGCCCAGGTAGCGGCCCTCGGCGCGCAGCCGCTCCTGCTCGGCGCGCCAGTCCTCGATCCCGGCGAGCTCCAGCGCCTTGTCGAGCACGGCGGCGTAGTCGCCCGAGTCGTAGACGTTGCCGGGCGGGGTCTTGAACGGGAACTGGTCGGGGGTGATGAAGTTGCGCCGCCGGATCTCGGCGCGGTCGATCCCCATGACCTCCGACGCCTTGTCGACGAGCCGCTCCAGCACGAAGTTGCCCGGGTCGGCGCCGGCGCCGCGGAAGAAGCCCTGCTGCACCTTGTTGGTGAGCACGCACGACACGTCGTAGCGCAGCGACCCGATCCGGTACGGGCCGGTGGGCTGGGCCATCGCGTTGCCGTGCTGGCCGTGGGCGAACTGGAAGTAGGCGCCGTAGTCGTCGACGATCTTCAACGTCAGGCCCAGCATCTCGCCGTCCTCGGCCAGCGCCAGCTCCGCGTCGTAGATGCGGTCGCAGCCGACGTTGTCGTTGGCGGAGATGTTGTCGACCCGGTCCTCCATGTACTGCACCGGCTTGCCGGTCGCCTTGGTCAGCGCCCCGGCGATCGCGAGCACCTTCGTGATGAAGTGCTTGCTGCCGAAGCTGCCGCCGACCGCGCACGGGATCATCCGCATCCGGTTCGTCGACACCCCGAGCATCCCCGCGAACGCCCACGGCAGGAAGTTGTGGAAGTTCGAGTTGGAGTACACGATCATCGACTTGTCGAACGGGTTCCACGACGCGACCGCACCTGCGGTCTCCATCGGCGAGGCACACATCCGGTGCCAGCGGGCCCGCGTCCGGACGATCGTGTGCGCGCGGGCCAGGTCGCCCTCGACGTCACCGAAGTCGAGCGTGCGGTGGAAGGCGACGTTCGAGTCGAGCGTGTCGTGGATCCGCGCCGCGTCCGGGGCCATCGCGGCCTCGGGGTCGACGACGGCGGGCAGCACCTCGTACTCGACGCGGATCGCCGCACACGCGTCCTCGGCGATGTAGCGGTCGGTGGCCGCGACGATCGCGACCGCCTCGCCGGGGTAGCGCACCTTCTCGATCGCGACCGCGGTCTGGGGGACCGGTTCGGCGCAGAACGCCGGCATCGGGTTGACGTGCTCGGCGGCCTGCGCGCCGGTGAGCACCACGGCGACGCCGGGGATGGCCTCGGCGGCGCTGGTGTCGATGGAGACGATGCGGGCGTGGGCGTGCGGGCTGCGCAGCACCGCGCCGTGCAGCATCCCGGGCAGCGTGACGTCGCCGACGTAGGTGGCGCGTCCGGCCAGCAGCTTCGGGTCCTCCTTGCGGGGGACGCTGCGGCCGATCCAGCGGCGCTCGGTCCCGTTCTCGCGGGGGGAGCCGGTGG
This sequence comes from Pseudonocardia sp., assembly GCF_050250275.1. Taxonomy (GTDB): domain Bacteria; phylum Actinomycetota; class Actinomycetes; order Mycobacteriales; family Pseudonocardiaceae; genus Pseudonocardia. Next base: position 104,242 of record NZ_JBFWOY010000008.1, on the reverse strand, counting down.
TGGCGGTGGTGGGGCGGTCCTCGACGGTGCTCATGCCTGCGCTCCGTTCTTCGCAGCGGTCATCGACTGCCCGGCCGCGCACACCGACCTGACGATGTTCTGGTAGCCGGTGCAGCGGCACAGGTTGCCGCCCAACGCCTCCCGGACCTCGTCGGGATCGGGTTCGGCGGTGCGTTCGAGCAGCTCGCACGCGCCCATCAGCATCCCGGGGGTGCAGAAGCCGCACTGCAGGCCGTGGTTCTCGTGGAACGCCTGCTGGATCGGGTGCAGCGTGCCGTCGGCACCGGCGAGGGACTCGACGGTCCGCACCGCCGTGCCGTCGAGCTGCGCGGCGAACACCAGGCAGGAGCGGGTCGCGGCACCGTCGACGAGCACGGTGCACGCCCCGCACACACCCTGCTCGCAGCCGATGTGGGTGCCGGTGAGTTGGAGGTCGCCGCGCAGCAGGTCGGCCAGCAGTGTCCGCGGTTCGACGAGCAGGTCGTGCGCCACGTCGTTGACGGTGATCCGGATGCGGACCTTCTCGGGCGCAGTCGTCTCGGGCATGTCAGGCCTCCCCGGCCGCTCGGTGGATGGCGGTGCGCAGCGCGCGGCCGGTCAGGACGCGCGCGAGGTGGCGACGGAAGTCGGCCGAGCCGTGGCAGTCGGCGATGGGGGACAGGCCGTCGGCGGCACGGGCCGCGGCCTCGGCGATCGCGTCGGCACCCCCGTCGGATCCGGTGAGGGCGTCCTCCGCCGCGCGGGCCCGCACGGGCCGCTCACCGGCCCCGCACAGCGCGATCCGCGCGGCGCCGACGGAGCCGTCGTCACCCCGCGTCACGGTCGCTGCGACCCCGCACACCGGAAGGTCACCGTGGCGACGGGAGACCTCGACGAAGGCGGTGCCCGTCCCGGCCGCCGTCACCGGCACCTCGACGGCGACCACCATCTCGCCGGGGGCCAGCGACGTGGTGAACGGGCCGGTGAAGAAGTCGTCGGCCTCGATCGTGCGCTCCCCGAAGCGGCTGCGCGCGACGACGCGGCCGTCGAGGGCGAGCAGCGCGGTCGGCAGCTCGGCCGAGGGGTCGGCGAACGCGACGCTGCCGACGACGGTCCCCCGGCTGCGCACCGGCGCGTGCGCGACGTGCGCGCCGGCCTCGGCGAGCAGCGGGGCGTGCGCGGCGACGTCGGCGGAGAGCTCGCTGGTGCGCTGGCGGACCGTGGCGCCGAGGCGCAGCGAGCCGTTGCGACGCTCCAGGACGTCCAGGCCGCCGATCCGGTTGATGTCGACGATCACGGCCGGTGACGCGAGCCGTGCATTCATGAGCCGGACGAGACTCTGGCCGCCGGCCAGCACGCGCGCGTCGGCGCCGTGTTCGGCGAGCTGGTCGAGTGCCTCGTCGAGGTCGCGCGGTGCCAGGTAGGCGAACGCCGCAGGCTTCACTCCACACCTCCTTGTGCGGGGGAACTGCTCGGGGAGGACCGGTGCAGGTCCGGTCAGTCGGGACGGGCTGTCGGGCCGGTGAACGCCAGCGCGCCGAAGTGCTCGATGTGGTGGCGCATCTCCTTGCCGGCGAGGGCGGGGTCGCGCTGGCGCAGTGCCAGCAGGATCGGCACGTGGGACTCGACGATCTCGGAGAGTCCCACCCGGACACGGTTGTAGGTGACGAGTGCGCGGATCTCGGCGTGCAGCGAGCGCCACACGTCGAGCAGGAGCGCGTTGCCGGCGGTCTCGAAGACGATCTCGTGGAACCGGGCGTCGTGCACCAGCACCGCGTGCACGTCGCCGTCGCGGGTCGCGGCCCGCATGGCCTCGATCTCGTCCTCGAGCAGGGTGAGCACCTCGTCGGTGATGACGGGTGCGGCAGCGCGGCCCGCGACCTCCTCCAGTGCGGCGCGGACCGGGTACATCTCGGCGAGCTCGCGTTCGGAGATGAGCCGGACCCGGACCCCGCGGTGGGGGAAGCTCTCGACGAACCGCATTGCTTCGAGATCGCGCAACGCCTCGCGGACCGGGGCCTGGCTGACCCCGTACTCCTTCATGACGTGGCTCTCGACGATCCGCTCACCGGGGGCGAACTCGCCGTCGAGGATGCGGGCGAGCAGTCGTTCCCGGAGTTGCTCGCGCAGTACCGCGCGGGCCAGACCACCGGTACGGTCGGCCACTCTGCCTCCGAGGTGTGTTCGCGGTCACCAACGTGCTCGATTATCGATAATCGAGCAGCGGGGTCAAGACATCTGTCGTCCGCCTGCCGACCGCTTCCGCGGACGCGGCGTGACGGGACCAAGAAATCCGCAGATCGGGAGCGCGGTGCGGTGAGCGGTCAGGTCCGGCGGGCGCGGCGGCGCTCCGCCTCGCGGCCGCGCACCCGCAGCCACGTCAGCCCGCCACCGAGCACCCCACCCGCCAGGGCGACGATGACCAGCATCTCCGTACGCGGCTTCTGCTGCGGGACGGCCGTGCCCTCGGGGGAGTTCGTCACCTGCACCACATAGGCGCCCGCAGCCTGCGCGACCGCCGGCCCCGCCTTCTCGACGACCGTCGCGGCCACGGCCTCCGCGCCCGACGGCGACGGCGCCGTCGACGAGATGTCGATCAGCGCGGTGTTGGACCCCGTCGCACTCGCGGTCCCCGGCGCGACCGTCACCGAGACGCGATCGACCGGCACCCCCGCGGCCGCCGCCGCCGGGACCAGCCACTGCCCCTGCCGGAACACCACGATCGCGACCGACGTCGCCCGCCCGTTGTTGATGTCCTTCCACGCCTCCGACGCCTGCTGCGGCGTCAGCCCCGGCGCCGGGACCAGCGCCACCGTCGCCGACGCGTCGTAGGCGGGGCGGGCCGCGCCGAGCGCCACGAACGTCGCCAGCGCCGCCACCACGGCCGTCACCAGCGCGGCCACCGCCACGACGATGCGCGATCGCCGCGACAGCGGCACCCGGCCCCATCGGAGCTGCGGCCCCGAGGCGTCCGGCCGCGCGCCCGCCGGGGCGCTCATGCGGACACCGGAACGGGGGCCGTGGTCAGTCGCAACACCCGTCCGAGGGTATTCGCCCGGCCCCACCGCCCCTGCCGGGGCCCGTGCACGGCGACGGTAGCCACCTCACGTGGGCCGCCGGTTGAAGCGCGCCGGCCGCTTCTCGACGAACGCGGCCACCCCCTCGGCCACGTCCGGCCCGCCCTGCAGCCCCACGGCCGCCCAGTAGTTCGTCGCCAGGCTCGAGGAGAGGTCCTGCTGCCAGGCCGCGCGCAGCGACTGCTTCGTCATCTGCACCGCCCGCCACGACCACGCCGCGATCCGTGACGCCGTGCCCACCGCGTCCTCGATCAGCGCCTCCGGCTCGACCACCCGGTTGACCAGCCCGATCTCCAGCGCCCGCGCCGCGCCGAACACGTCGCCGGTGAGCGCCAGCTCCGCGGCGACCCCCGGCCCCACCAGCCGCGGCAGGAACCACGTCCCCCCGTTGCCCGGCGGCAGACCCAGCCGGATGTAGGTCTCGCCGAACTTCGCGGCCGTCGACGCCACCCGGATGTCGCAGGCCAGTGCGAGGTCGAAACCACCCGCCGTGGCGCCGCCGTTCACCGCCGCGACCACCGGCAGCCGCGACCCGACGACCCGCTCGATCACCGGGAAGATGACCCGCGCGTTGTACGGCTCCCCGGTGCGCGGCATCTCCTCGGCGAGGTAGCGGTGCATCTCCACCAGGTCGGCACCCGCGCAGAACTGCTTCCCGGCGCCGGTGAGCACCAGGGCCCGCACCGACAGGTCGGCCTCCAGCGCGGTCAGCGCCTCCACCATGTCGCGGGCCAGCTCCGGGACCACCCCGTTCGCGCGGTCCGGGCGGTTGAGGGTCAGCAGGACGACGCCGTCGGCGACGTGCTCGGTGAACAGGGTCTCGTAGTCGACACGCGCGCTCATCGCCGCAGGCTACGACGCGCCGCGGGCCGTCACCGGCCGCTCGTCCACCCGCCGCGCAGTCGCACCGGACGGCCTGTCCACGTGGCGCGGTGGTCCCCCCGCTTGTACGGTCGCGAGCAGCAGGACCCGTCCACATCCTTCGAGGTGCAGCCAGTCGCCTCGCGCGTCAGTCGAGACGAGCGGGAGCCCCGATGGCCCTCACCGACGAAGTGGCACCGCCGCCCCCACCCAGCGACCCACCCGGACCCGACCAGCCGCCGCCCAGCGAGTACGCGAGCCTGCTCGAACCCCTGAACCGGATGGTCGCCCTCGACCCCGACGACCCCCACCGCCGCGAACTGCGCGACCGGATCGTCGTCGCCCTCCTGCCGCTGGTGCGCCACCTCGCACAACGCCACGCCGCCGGCCACCCCGCCGGCGTCGAGGAGCTCGTGCAGGTCGGCAGCGTCGGCCTGCTCGGGGCCGTCGACCGCTGGGACCCCGGACGCACCGGCGGGGACCTCCTCGGATACCTCGTCCCGTGCATCCGTGGGGAGATGTTGCGCTGGTTCCGCGACCGCACCTGGGCGACGCGGGTGCCGCGGCGGCTCAAGGACCTCAGCGTCGCGATCAACAGGGCGACGGGCCCACTGTCGCAGCAGCTGGGCCGCTCCCCACGCCCCAGCGAGCTGGCCGCCCACCTCGGGGTCGACGTCGGCGAGGTCGTCGAGGCGCTCACCGCCAAGGCCGGGCACCACGCCGACGCGCTCGACCCCGTCGACCCCGACACCGGAACCGGTGTCGGACGCCGCCTCGGCGGCCTCGACGCGGAGCTCGACCACGTCGAGAACCGGCACGCGCTGCGCCCGCTGCTCGACTCACTGCCCGAACGCGAACGCACGATCCTGGTGCTGCGGTTCTTCAAGGACATGACGCAGACCCAGATCGCCGAGGAGGTCGGCATCTCCCAGATGCACGTCTCCCGGCTGCTCACCCGCACCCTCGCCACGCTGCGCAAGGGCCTGTCCGACAACGGTTAACGCACGCCCTCCAGGGCCTGCTGCACCACCTCGGTCAGTGCCGGGTGGATCCAGTACGGCTGCTCGACGAGAGTGCGGGCGTCGACCCCGAGGGTCATCGCCAGCACGAGCGGCTGGATCAGCGTCGAGGCCTGCGGGCCGAGCACGTGCGCGCCCAGCAGCATGCCCGTGCCGGGGTCGGCGAGCACCTTGACGAAGCCGGTCGTGTCCTGCATGGCCCAGCCGTAGGCCACGTCGCCGACCCGCGCCAGCCCGACCCGGAACGGGGTCCCGGCGCCGGCGAGCTCCTGCTCGGTGGCGCCCACCGCCGCGATCTGGGGACTGGTGAAGATCGCCGACGGGATCGGGGCGCCGCCGGTGGTGTGCAGGTCGTCGGGGTGGCGCAGGTTGTGGCGCACCACGTCGGCCTCCCTGTTGGCGACGTGTTTGAGTGGGACCGGCGTGGACACGTCGCCGAGTGCCCAGACGCCGTCGGCGGTGGTGCGCTGGTACTCGTCGACGACGATCCGGCCGTCGTCGTGGACGTCGATCCCCGCGGTGTCGAGGTCGAGCCCGTCGCCGTTGGGCACCCGGCCGACCGCGACGAGCAGCATGTCGGCCTCGACGGTCGTGTCGTCGTCGAGGGTGAGCACCAGTGCCCCCGGCGAGCCCGACACCGCGGTCACCTCGCGGCCCAGCCGCACGTCCCAGTCCCTCGACACGAGCTCGGTGAACTCACGCGCGACCAGCACGTCCTGCCCGGCGAGCAGCGTGTCGGCCATGTCGATCACCGTGACCGCGCTGCCCGCCGCGGAGAACACGTGGGCCAGCTCCGCGGCGATGTAGCCGCCGCCCAGGACGGCGAGGCGGCGCGGTGGGGCGTCGACACGCATGACGGTGTCCGACGTCTCGTACGGCAACCCCGAGTCGGCTACCGGTGGGGGCACCAGGGGTCGCGACCCGGCCGCGACGACGATCCGGTCCGCGCTCACCGCGGTGCCCCCGATGTCGAGGGTGCGGGGCCCGGTGAACCGGGCGTGCGCGTCGTGGACGGTGATCCACGGTGTGTCCTCGCGACCGGCCCGGCCGTCGCGGGCGAGGGCGTCGAGCCTGCCGAAGACGCGGTCGCGCAGGTCACGCCACCGGATCCCGCGCAGGTCGGCGTCGACGTCGAGGCGGCCCGCGTCGGCGACGTCCTCGGCGAGGTCGGCGGCGCGCACGAGCATCTTGGTCGGGATGCAGCCGACGTTGAGGCACGTGCCGCCGAACGGTCCCTGCTCGACGATCGCGACGTCGAGGTCTGCGAACGAGTCGTCGACGACCGTGTTGCCCGACCCGGCGCCGATGACGAGGAGATCGTGGTGCCGCATCCACGGAGGTTATGGGCGCCCGCACCGGCCCACCACCGGAAGCGGCCCGGCGTCCGCGCTGGTGCGCGCCGCGTCGGCGCTGTTGCGCGCCACCGCGCTGCGGTGCAGCCGCAGCACGGTGGTCGCGCCCGATCCGCGGGCGTTCCGCTGCACCGAACACGCGTCTTCCCAGCGCCAGGCCGCCGATGCCACGGTCCCGGGCATGAGCCAACGGTTCGGGCACGTCATCGACGGCGAGGAGCGCGCGTCGCTCGACGGCGCGGAGTTCGACACCGTCGACCCCTACACGCAGCAGCCGTGGGCGACGGTCGCCCTGGGCGGGGCGCCGGAGGCGGACCTCGCGGTCGCGTCGGCGCGGCGGGCGTTCGACGAGGGCCCGTGGCCGCGGATGGGCTACGCGGAGCGCGGGGCGCTGCTGCACCGCTTCGCCGACCTGGTCATGGCGAACATCGACGAGCTGGCGATGGCCGACACCCGCGACATGGGCAAGCCCGTCGCCGACGCGACGGGCAAGGACGTCCCGCGGACCGCGCAGAACCTCCGGTTCTTCGCCGACCACGCGCGCCTGTCAGCGGCCGAGACCTACCCGACCGACACCGGCCACCACACCTACTCCCGCTACGAGCCCGCGGGTGTGGTCGCGGCGATCGCGCCGTGGAACTTCCCGATGATGCTGGGGAGCTGGAAGTTCGCGCCCGCGCTGGCCTGGGGCAACACCGTCGTGCTCAAGCCGGCGGAGGACTCGCCGGTCTCCGCGACGCTGATGGCGCGCCTCGCCCTGGAGGCGGGCATCCCGGCGGGGGTGTTCAACGTGCTGCACGGCTACGGGCCCGACTCCGCGGGCTCGGCGCTGACCGAGGACCCGCGCGTCGACCGGATCACCTTCACCGGCGAGTCGAACACCGGCCGCGCGATCACCGCGGCGGCGGCGCGCAACCTGACCCCGGTGAGCCTGGAGCTGGGCGGCAAGGGCGCCAACCTGGTGTTCGCCGACGCCGACCTGCAGACGGCCGTCGACTGGTCGATCAAGGCGATCTTCACCAACGCCGGGCAGGTGTGCCTGGCGGGGTCGCGGCTCTACGTGCAGCGCCCGGTGCTCGACGAGTTCCTGGCGCGGTTCGTCGCCGCGGCGGAGGCGCTCGTCGTCGGCGACCCGAAGCAGGCGGGAACCCAGATCGGCCCGCTGTCGTCGGCGACCCACCACCGCAAGGTCACCGGCTATCTCGACGACCCGAGCGGCAAGGTCCTCACCGGTGGCCGGGGCGAGGGGCTGTTCGTGCGGCCCACCGTCGTCGTCGACGCGGCGCCGGACTCGCCGATCCAGTGTGAGGAGATCTTCGGCCCGATCGTGACGGTGACGCCGTTCGACACCGAGGACGAGGCCGTCGCCGCCGCCAACTCCAGCCGCTACGGCCTCAACGCCATGGTGTTCACCGAGAACCTGTCGCGGGCGCACCGGGTGTCGGCGCGGCTGCGAGCGGGCACCGTGTGGACCAACTGCTTCTTCGTCCGCGACCTGCGGGCCCCCTTCGGCGGGTTCGGCGACTCCGGGTGGGGACGTGAGGGCGGCACGTTCAGCCGCGAGTTCTTCACCGAGCCCAAGGCCGTGGTGATGGCGATCGACGGCGGCTGAGGTGCCGATCTTCGAGGTGCACGTCGTGGCGGACCGGCATCCGCCGCAGGTTCTCGACGCGCTGCTGCGCCAGCTGTCGGCGCGCTACGCCGAGGTGCTGGGGTCGCCCGTGGAACGGGTGCGCGGATTCGTCACCGCGCACCCGGCGACGCATGTCGTGGCGGGTGGGGAGGTCGGCGTCGAGGCGCCGTACGCGACGGCGCTGGTGCTGCGGGGGCGCCCGGCCGAGCAGCGGCACCGGCTGATCGCGGCGTTCACCGACGTCCTCACCGACGTCCTGGGCGCGTCGCGGGAGTCGGTGCGGGTCCGCATCGAGCAGGTCGACCCGGACGACTGGGGCATCGCGGGCGTCCCCGCCGGCCGGGCCCGCGCGCAGGAGATCGCCGCCCGCGCGGCGCAACAGCCCTGACCCGGGGCGTGAGGCGACGGATCCGTCGCTCCACGTCCCGGATCGCTGTCAGAACAGGCCGCGGCGGGCGCCCGCGTCGAGGGCCAGGGTCGCGCCGTGCAGCGCGTCGGCCTGCGGCGCGAGCAGCGTCGCAACGGTCCAGGCCACCTCGTCCGGCGTCACGAACCGGCCCAGCGGCGACTCCGCGGCCCGCTCGGCGAGGACCTCGTCGACGTCGACGCCCCGGCGCTGCGCGGCGGCCGCGGCGAGCCCGCGCATCCGCGGGGTGTCGACGGGGCCCGGGGCGATCAGGTGCGCGGTGGTCCCGCGCGGCCCGTAGACGGTCGCGAGCTGGCGCACCAGGTTGGCCAGGGCGGCGTTGGTGACGCCCGCGGCGCAGGCGTCGGGGGAGGGCTCGCTGCCGAAGTGCCCGCCCAGCGCCACGATCCGCGACCCGCCGACCAGCTGGGCGTCGACCGCCCTGACCAGCCGTAACAGCCCGCCGACCTTGAGGGCGACCGTCGTGCCGAGCGCGTCGGGGTCGATGGTCGCGAGCGGCCCGGTGGGCGGGAGGCCGGCGGCCTGGACGACCATCCGCACCGGCCCGCCCAGCCCGGCCACCGCGGCCGTGATCGCCGCGGCCCCCTCGGAGGTCCCGACGTCGGCGGCCACAGCCGTCGTCGCCGGGCCGTCGGAACCGCCGTTGCGGGTCACCGCCACGACGTGCAGCCCCGCGGCCCGCAGCGCGTCCGCGATCGCCGAGCCCAGCGCCCCGGAGGCCCCGGCGACGACGGCCAGCTGCGCCGTCACGACGCCAGCCCGAGCGCCGAGCGGGCCACGGCGAACGCCGCGTCCGGGTCGCGCAGATCCAGCTGCACGGCGTGCAGCCCTGCCGCACGCCCGCCCTCGACGTTCCAGGGCATGTCGTCGACGAACACGATCTCGCCCGCAGCCACCCCGAGACCGTCGATCGCGGCGGCGTAGCTGCGCGGATCGGGCTTGAGGATGCCGCTGAGCGAGCCGTCCACCAGCACGTCGACGTCGGCGAGCCCGCGGTGGGTGCCGAGCGGGCCGTCCCCGTGGAAGGCCGCGAGGTCGTTCGTGAGCACGCCCAGGCGCAGCCCGGCGGCGCGCGCGTCGGCCATCAGGGCCGCCGCCCCGGGCCGCACGATCTCCACGCCGGGGCGTTCGTAGAGCTCGACCATGAACTCGTGCGTCGACCAGCCCGCGCGGCCCAGCGCCACCCCGACCTCCGCGGCCCGCAGCGCCCAGTAGCCGCGCTCGGTGATCTCGCCGCGCAGCATGCGCGCCCAGTCGGGGTCGGGTTCGGGACCGAGCGGCCCACGCCGGGCGGTGACCGCGCGGGCGGCGGGTTGGCGCTCACCCAGCAGCGCCAGCATCTCCGACCCGGACCGGAACACGACGCCACCCACGTCGAGCAGCAGAGCCTTCACCCGCGCGCACCCGTGATCGCCACGCGCCGACCCTACGGAGGGGCCGTCGGGCGGTGGAAGCGTCGCGTTCTCCGCCGGGAAACGGCAGCTCATCGGCGCGGGCGACGGGGCGGGCGTTCGGCAGGGGAGAACGGCCGGGTTGCCGCGGGGTGTGTCCGCTGTCACGGTCCGAGCCAGCGTCCCGATCAGAGGAGATCCGATGGCGAACGTCGTCCCTGTCGAGGAGTACACCGGCGAGTGGTATCCCGGCTACAAGCCGGAGCACTTCGACTTCCCGTACGTCGTCGACGCGCCGTCGCCGTTCCGGCCCGGTGACGAGAACGCCTTCTGGTTCCTCGACTTCCACTGGTCGCGCGGGCTCACCCCGCTCGCGGCGACGCTGTGGAGCGCCGACGGCTACTGCGCCGGCACCCAGAGCGCGTCGGAGAACCTGCCGCTGCCGCCCGGGCGCGGCGTCACCTGCCGCTTCGCCGGCACCCACCTCTACGGCTCGCCGATCCCCGAGGAGGACCCCCGCGAGATCGCGGCACGCGCCAACCGCCTGGGCACCAGCCTCCCGCACTTCCTGCAGAACTACCGCTCGATCTGGGAGGCCGGGCGCGACGAGCTCGAGGCCACGTGGGACTACTTCCAGGGCGTGGACCTGACGACGGTCCCGACCGGCGACCTGGGCACCCTGATCCGCCAGGCCCGGCGATACCACAAGCGCGCCATGGAGATCCACTTCGCGGTCATGTACCCGATGCTGGTCAACTTCCTCGGCTTCTACGGCTCCTGTGCCGAGATGGGCATCGACACCAGCCTCGTCGGCAAGTTCCTCCAGGGCGAGGAGACGAAGATCATGGAGCTCGACCGCGAGCTCTACGCGCTGGCGATCAAGGCCCGCCAGGCCGGGCTGTCGCAGGTCTTCGCCGACAACGAGCCGGGGAACCTGCGGGCGGCACTGTCGGCGCACGGCGGGTCGGCCTCGCAGTGGCTCACCGACTTCGACGACTGGCTGCAGGTGTGGGGCCATCGCACCGACGCGACCTGCGACGTCGGCGTCCCCAGCTGGATCGAGGACAACACCAACGCGTTCGGCAACGTCAAGACGTTCCTGATGAAGGACACCGACCACGACTTCGCCGCCGCGGCCCGCAACGCCCTCGAGGAGCGCGACGCCGCCATCGACGCGGCCCGGTCCGGCCTGACCCGTGAGGAGCAGGCGGTGTTCGACGGCGGGCTCGCCGCGAACCAGGCCGCGAACTTCCCGTGGTGGCAGGACGACCACAACTACTACATCGACCTCAAGGTCATGCTGCCGCTGCGGCAGGCGTGCCAGGAGCTCGCGACCCGCGTCGGCGCCGACCACCGCGACGACATGCTCTACCTGTTCTGGCCCGAGCTGCTCGACGTCGCGGGCGGCAAGCCCTACGCCGGCGAGCTGAGCGGCCTGGTGCGCGAGCGCCGGCAGTACTTCGACCACTGGCACGGGCTGCGGGGCCAGATGCCCAAGGTGCTGGGCACGGTGCCGGACTCGGTCGAGGACCCGGTGCTCATCGAGATCTTCGGCATCAACCCCGGCTCGCTGCGCGCCGTGCAGAACCCCGACGCCGCCGACGAGACGACCCTGACCGGGGTCGCCGCCGCGCGTGGCATGGCCACCGGCATCGCGCGGGTCCTGCAGAGCTCCGACGAGCTGCACCGTGTCGCGCCCGGTGAGATCCTCGTCTGCGAGTCGACGTCGCCGAACTGGACCCCGGCGTTCGGCAAGATCGCCGGCGCGGTGTGCGACGGCGGTGGCATGCTCAGCCACGCGGCCATCGTCGGCCGCGAGTACGGGGTCCCCACGGTCACCGCCGTCGGCATCGCCACGCTCGCGATCGGGGACGGCGACAAGGTCGAGGTCGACGGTACGAACGGCAAGGTCACGATCCTCAAGCGGGCCGCCGAGCTCGCCGACGCCGACCCGGGACAGCCGTGACGGGGGTTCTCATGCGCAGCGTGGTGTGGGTCGACGCGGTCGAGCCCGACGAGGCGGTCGCGGCCGCCGGGTCGAAGATCGGCAGGCTCGCCGACCTGTACCGCACCGGGGTCGAGGTGCCGCAGGGCTTCGCCGTGACCGTCGACGCCTACCGCCGGCACTGCGCCGACGCCGGGCTCGACCCCCGCATCGACGCGATCGTCGGCCGCCTCGGTGCCGACCCGTCGGAGAACGAGGTCGAGACGGCGTCGGCGGAGATCCGGGAGCTGTTCGTCGCGACGCCGATGTCGCAGGCGCTGGCGAGCGAGATCACCGACGCCTACGAGGAGCTGTGCGTGCGGTGCGTCGACGTCAACGTGCCGACGGCCGTGCGCTCCTCGGCGACGGGCGAGGACGCCGCCGACGCGAGCTTCGCCGGCATCTTCGACACCTACCTCGGGGTGTCCGGGGCGCCGCGGGTGCTCGCCGCGATCCGCGCGTGCTGGGGGTCGCTGTTCACCGGCCGGGCCCTGGCCTACCGGCTGCGCAAGGGCATCAGCCACCACGACATGCCGATCGCCGTCGGCGTGATCGAGCTGATCCATGCCCGCGCGTCGGGGGTGGCGTTCTCGGTGCACCCGGTGACGGGCAGGCCCGACCGCGTCGTCATCGAGACGTCGTGGGGCTGGGGTGAGGCGATCGTGCAGGGCGTCGTCGACCCCGACCACATCGAGGTGGGCAAGGCCGACGGCCGCGTCCTGCGCTACGACGTCGCCCACAAGGCCATCGTCTCCGCGTTCGACTTCGCCGACGGCCGCGTCACCGAGGTGGAGATGCCGGCGCGGCTGGCCGACCGCAAGGTGCTCGACGAGGAACAGATCGGTGCCGTCGTCTACGCGGTCACCGCGATCGAGGAGCACTACGGCTACCCCGTCGACGTCGAGTGGGTCATCTCCCGGCACCGCCGGGCGGGCGACCCCATCTGCATCGTGCAGTCGCGACCCGTGACGGTCACCGCGCAGGAGTCGACGCCGGCCGCCTACGACCCGGTGGCGCTGGCGCAGAAGTACGTGTTCAGCGGTAGGCCGGTCCCCGGGCGCTGACCGGTGCCGGGTGGGCCGCCCGCTCGCGGCCCACCCGGCCTCTCAGCACTCCGAGGCCCGGCCCAGCAGCAGCGTCCGCTCGGCCTCGTTGCCCGTCGTCGCCGCGGCCCGCGTGAACTCCGCCCGCGCCTCGTCGCGACGGTCCAGGCGCAGCAGCAGGTCGCCGCGCACCGCTGCCAGCAGGTGGTAGCGGCGCATCTCCGGCAGCTGCGCCAGCCCCTCGACGATCTCCATCGCCGCCGCGGGGCCGTCGGCCCTCGACACCGCGACGGCCCGGTTCAGCTCCACCACCGGCGACCCCGTCAGCGCTGCGAGGGCGGCGTAGAGATCGGCGATCCGCCGCCAGTCGGTGGCCTCGGCCGTCGGTGCGTGTGCGTGGCACGCCGCGATGGCCGCCTGCAGCGCGTACGACCCGCTCCCACCCAGCTCGCCGGCCCGGCGCAGGGCCCCGTCGGCGTGGGTGATCAGCAGCCGGTCCCAGCGCCGGCGGTCCTGCCGGTCCAGCGGCACCGGCTCGCCGTCGGCGCCGGTCCGGGCCCGCAGCCGCGACGCCTGGAACTCCATCAGGGCGACCAGCCCGTGGGCCTCGGGCTCGGCGGGCACCAGCGCCGCGAGCATGCGGCCGAGCCGCATCGCCTCGGCGCACAGCTCCGCCCGTGTCCACGACTCGCCGCCGGTGGCGGAGTAGCCCTCGTTGAAGACGAGGTAGACGACCTCCAGCACCGACGCGAGCCGGGCCTCCAGCTCGTCGCCCGCGGGCATCTCGAACGGCACGCCCGCGTTCGACAGCGCCTTCTTCGCCCGCGACACCCGCTGGCCCAGCGTCGTCGACGGCACCAGGAACGCCCGCGCGATCTCCTCGGTCGACATGCCCGCGACCGTCTTGAGCGTCAGCGCGACCCGCGCGTCGCGGCCGAGCACCGGATGGCAGGCGATGAACATCAGCCGCAGCACGTCGTCCTCGACGTGGGTGTCGACGTGGGCGTCGACGTCGAGGTCCGCCACCGGGTCCTCGCCCTCCGGGAGGTCGCGCGCGACGAGCGCGAGCTTGCGGCGCAGGGTGGTCCGGCGGCGGATCGTGTCGACACCCCGGCGGCGGGCGACGGCCAGCAGCCAGGCGCCCGGCTCATCCGGGACACCCTCGCCCGGCCACTGCTCCAGCGCGGCGAGCAGCGCGTCCTGGGCCAGGTCCTCGGCCAGGCCCAGGTCGCCGACGGTCCGGGTCAGCACGGCTACGAGCCGCGCCGACTCGATCCGCCAGACCGCCTCGACCGTGCGCCGGCTCGCGTCCGCCACGGGTCTACTGCTCGGCGGGGTCGGCGATGCCGGCGAAGTCCTCCGCCGAGTACAGCGGCCGGATCTCGACCTCGCCGCCGCGGACCGGCGACCTGCTCACCCAGGCGACGGCCTCCTCGATCGAGGCCACCTCCCAGATCTGGTAGCCGGCGACCAGCTCCTTGGTCTCCGCGAACGGCCCGTCGGTCACACTCACGCGGCCGTCGGCGTCGAAGCCGACGCGCTTCCCGGCCGCGCTCGGCTTCAGCCCCTCGCTCGCCAGCACGATGCCGGACTTCTCCAGCTCGTCGTTGAACGCCTCCATCGCCGCGAACTCCTCGGCGGTGGGCATCGTCGCGTTCTCGGTGGCCTCGGTCGCCTTGCCCAGGATCATGACCCGCATGGCGCGCTCCCTCGTGTCCGCCGGACTCGTTCCGGCTCACCCTCCTGTCGAACGGCGCACGACGGTTTCGACAACGACCCCGGGAGATCCTCCGCCGAGTTCGACGTGAGCCTGGCCCGATCATTCTCGGGGGGCGTCGCACGTCGAACCCGGCGGAGCCCGTCAGCCGGCGAGGCTCGTCCGCACCGGGGTGGGGTTGCGGAACAGGTCGAGCACGGGGCAGTGCTCGTCGACGGTGTCCTTGAGCCGCTGGTAGTCCTGCGCGGAGGCGGGTCCGCGCAGGTCGACGGCGAGGCGGACCTCGCCGAAGCCCGGACGGACGGCGTCGTCGAGGCCGAAGAAGCCGCGGACGTCGAGGTCGCCCTCGGTGCGGACGCTGACGTCGTCGAGCGGGATGCCGAGCTTCGCCGCCCAGAACCGGTAGGTGACGACCTGGCAGGACAGCAGCGCCGCCAGCGCCGACTCGACGGGGTTGATGGCGGCGTCCTGACCGCCGAGCGCGGGCGGCTCGTCGATGGTGACCGCGTGGCGGCCGATGCGGATCTCGGTGCGGACGCCGTCGCTGCCCTCGCCGTCGGCGCGGAAGAGGGCGGCCGCCTTGGCGGGGTCGTCGGCGACGGCGGAGCTGGTGGCCTCGACGATGGCGCGCAGGTCGTCGTCGCGGCTGGTGGCAGTGGTCATGGGGGTCTCCGGGGTGGGTCGGGCCTGTGGTCGGCCCGCGCGGCTCCCGCGCGGGCGGGCAGCGGCACGCCGGTGTCAGCTCTCCCGGCGTGCCCGCGGACACAGGTCGGCCCCGGTGCGGCACAGGTCGACGTGGCGGCGCTCGGTGAGGCCCGCACCGCTCGCGCACGTGATCACGGTTGCAGCACAGCCGTTCGGCGGCCGGGAGTCAACGCCGGTCCCGGATGGCGGGTGGCGCCTGCCAATGTCCGGGCAGCTGCGGTCAGCCGTGGCCGTGGCCGTGGCCGTGATCGTCGGGCGCGGCCGTGGGCGCCCGCCGAGCGGATCGCGAGCCAGGCGATCGGCCGCGGTGTTGGGAGATGACGCTTCCCGAACATCGATCCTGGCTTCGGGTCGGAAGCGTCGACCTACGACCGAGCGGTGGGCGCCGTGGGCCCGCCGTCCCGCTGCCGATCGCGCCGCAGCGGGAGCCGACCCTGTCGTGCGAGATGACGCTTCTCGGATGTCGAAGGTGACTCTGTTTCGAGAGCGTCAACTCGAGACAGAAGCCGGCGGCCGCACCGGGCTTCCGAGTCGATCGGCTCCTCGATGCCGACCCGGCTGCAGGCCCCGGCGCCGCTGCGGCGGGTCCGCCCCGACCCCGACCCCGACGCCGACCCCGACGCCGACCCGACGCCGTCCTGCGGCAGCCGTCCGAGCCATCCGAGGCGCCGAGTCATCGAGGTCGTTCGCGGCCTCCAGGGGGTCGGGCTCGGCGCAGCCGGGCGCGGCCCCGCAGGTCAGGCGCTGTCGTCCTCGGGGCGCAGCAGGGTGCGGGTGCGGGCGCGGACCTAAGGGTCGGGGGAGAAGGGCAGGGCCACGAACTCGTCGACGCCGACCTCGCGCAGCTGCGCGATCCGGGCCGCGACCTCCGCCTCGCCGCCGACGATCGCCGCGTCGCCGGGACCGGAGTACCCCTCGCGGTCGAGCATCGCCCGGTACGACGGCAGCTTCCCGTAGACGGCGAACTGCGTCGCTGCCTCGGCGCGCGCGGCGGGGACGTCGTCGGTGACCGCGACCGGCAGGGACGCGACGACCCGCGCGGTACGGCCGACCTCCGCGGCGGCCTCGCGGAGCGTCGGCACCACGTGCTCGGCCAGGGTGCGGGGCCCGGTCATCCAGGTGACCGTCCCGGCGGTGCGCCGGCCGGCGAGGCGCAGCATCTGCGGGCCGAGGGCGGCGAGGTGGACCTCGGGGGTGGGCGCGCCGGGGTAGCGCAGCGACCCGCGGGCGGTGACGGTCTCGCCCTCCGCGGACACCCGCCGCCCGGCCAGCAGCGGCAGCAGCGCGTCGAGGTACTCCGACATCCGCCGCACCGGCCTGTCGAACGGCAGCCCCCACACCCCCTCGACGACGGGCTTGTGGCTCAGCCCGAGCCCGAGCGTCAACCGCCCGCCCCCGATCTCGTTGACCGTCAACGCCCGCTGCGCCAGCGAGTACGGGTGCTGCGGCTGGATCGGGACGACCCCGGTGCCGACCTCGATGTCGGGCACCTCCCGCAGCGCGACCGCGAGGACGGTGAGCAGGTCGGGGTCGGTGGGCAGCTGGGCGGTCCAGTACCGCCGGAACCCGTCCGCACGTACCTGCGCGAGCTCGGCGACGTAGGCGTCGGTGACGGTGCGCCCGCCGCCGGCGGGGAGGTACCCGAAGAGGCTGATCCGCATCACCCGAATCTAGGCGTGACCCAGCCGTCGCGACAGGACCCGCGCCGCCTCGACGACGGCCTCCCGGATCCGTTGCAGCGCAGCGGGTGCGGCCCGCGCGGTCGGGGCGGCGACGGACAGTGCCGCGATGACGACGCCGTCGCCACCGCGCACCGGCGCCGCGCACGACACGACGCCGACGCGGCTCTCCTCGCGGTTCTCCGCCCAGCCGCGCTCACCGATCTCCCGAAGCCGCGCCCGCAGGACCTCGACGTCGACGATCGAGTACGGCGTCGACCGCTCGGGGCGCCAGCCGGCGAGCCGGGCGTCGAGGTCGGCGGCGGGCAGCGCGGCGAGCAGGGCCTTGCCGGTGGCGGTCGTCGTCGCCGGCAGCCGGGTGCCGACCCGGGAGAAGATCCGCACCGTGTGCGGGCTCTCCAGCCGGTCGACGTACACCGACTCCAGCCCGTCGAGCACCGCGAGCTGCACGGTCTCACCGGTGGTCTGGCGCAGCACCGCCATCACGGGAAGGGCGGCCTCGTGCAGGTCGAGCCGGGGTGCGACGGCGGCGCCGAGGTCGAACATCGCCAGGCCGAGCCGGTAGGACCCCGCCGCGGTGCCCCGATCCAGCAGGCGTTCGGCGGCCAGCGTCGCGAGCATCCGGTGCACGGTGCTGGTCGCGAGCCCGAGGCGCCGCGCCAGCTCGGAGACGCCCAGCTCGCGGTCGGTCCGGGAGAACTCCTTGAGCAGCCGCGCGGCATTGCGCACCGACGTCAGCTCCCACGACGGCCGTTGCTGCCGGTTTCCCTCCATGCGGGAAGGATTCCTTGTCGGGGCCCGTGGTGCCACCTACCTTTCGGCCACCACCACGAGCAGGGGGAGCACCGGATGCTGACGGCGGAACAGAACGACGAGCTGACCCAGGTCGACGCCGGCACGCCGATGGGGGAGGTGCTGCGCCGCTACTGGTACCCGGTGGCGTTCACCCGCGAGCTCGCCGAGTTCCCCGTCAAGCGGGTCGAGCTGCTGGGGGAGTTCTTCGCCCTGTGGCGCTCGCCCAGCGGCCGGTACGGGATCGTGCCCGAGGCCTGCCCGCACCGGAAGGCGTCGCTGGCCTACGGCGTCGTCGAGCCCGACGGCCTGCGCTGCCCCTACCACGGCTGGGTGTTCGACGAGGCCGGCGCATGCGTCGACCAGCCCGCCGAACGCGACGACACCCGCTTCGGCGCCCGCGTCTCCGCCCAGGCCGGACTCGCCGAGGAGATGGGTGGGCTCGTCTGGGCCTACGTCGGGCCGCACTCGCCCGCCAACCCCGCGCCCAAGCTGCCGCGGTTCGACACCTACGTCATGGAGGGCTTCCGCGACATCGGCTGGGCCGACCTGCCCTGCAACTACGTCCAGATCATGGAGAACGCCGTCGACCCGCACCACGTCGAATGGCTGCACGGCCGGTTCTTCCAGTTCATCGGCCGTCACGAGGGGTTCACCTCGCCGGCGTCGTTCGCGAAGAAGCACCAGAAGGTCGGGTTCACGCCGTTCGAGTGGGGGATCATCAAGCGCCGCGTGCTCGAGGGCGCCAGCGAGGAGAACGACGACTGGAAGGTCGGCCACCCGCTCGTCTTCCCGTACAACATGCGCGTGGGCGGCGGCGGGGTGCACCAGATGCAGATCCGCGTGCCGGTCAACCGGACCACCACCCGGTTCATGCTCTACACGGTGCACCGCCCCGACGAGGGCTACGAGCACGTCGAGCAGCCGGTCGTGCCCGACTACGAGATCCCGGTGCTCGACGAGAAGGGCCGCCACGTCGTCAACTACGTCGAGGGCCAGGACATCATGGCCTGGGTGACCCAGGGCGCGATCACCGACCGCACCACCGAGCACCTCGGGCGTTCCGACATCGGGGTGGCCATGCTGCGCAAGATGTTCCGTGAGCAGATGGACTGCGTCGCCCGCGGCGAGGACCCGCTCGGCACGATCCGCGAGGACCACGAGCGCATCGACCTGCCGTGCGAGAAGGACAAGTTCCACGCCGGTGCCCAGTTCGCGCTCGACTTCTGCGACATGGGCTCGACGCGCTTCTCGCCGATGCTCGACGCCATCAAGAAGATCCACGTCAGCGCAGCGGAGCGGGTGGCCTCGTCATGACGGCGCGGGTGTCGGGCCGGGTCGAGCGCGGCCCGGACCGGCGCTTCGCCGCCGACGCCGACGCCCACCGCCGTGATGCGCCCCGGCACTGCCCGCGGTGCGCCGCCCCGCCCGCCCTGGCGACCGAGTTCTGGGAGGGCACCGCCCGCCGGTTCTACTGCTCCTGCTCGGCCTGCGGCTGGACCGGCGAGATCACCCCGACCGGCGACGTCGCCGTCGGCCACGAACCGGAGCACTGACCAGGCCCCGAGCGCTCGAACGCGAACGTGTCGTCAGCGCGGTGACACCGCGCTGAGGACACGTCCGTGCTCCGCGCCGCGCGTGAGCGTGACGTGAGAGCGCCACCTGTGCGCCGGTGACACGGTCGATGCGTCGGCCTCGCCGGCGCCGACCCCGGAGGACACGACGGACGGACGGCCGGCGAGCGTGTGACCAGCGCCGGAGCCCGACGCTGACGACACGCTCGGCCGCGGGTGCGCCGACCCGGCCGCGGGCGTGGCGGCCCGGAGGCGGGCGCGGCGGCCCGGAGGCAGGTGCGACGACGTGGCTGCGGCGGGTCAGCGGCGGGCGAGGCTCAGGGGGTCTCGCCGCGGGCGTGGGCGCGCAGGCGTTGCGACAGCGACATCGCGACGGGCGTCTCGCCGATCTCGGCGACCCAGCCGTCGCCGTCGCGGCGCACCGGGTACACCCGCAGGCGCAGCGCAGGCTGGGTGAGACAGTCGCCGGTGGCGAGGTCGAAGCGGTACCAGTGCCAGGGGCAGCGCAGGATCGCGCCGTCGACCTGCCCCTCCACCAGCGGCCCCTTGTTGTGGGGGCACAGCGGGTCGGTGACCAGGTAGGACCCGTCGACGACGTGCACGGCGAAGGTGCGCCCGTCCTCGGCGCGCAGCACCCGCGCCCCCTCGCCGGCGGCGGGATCGCCGCCGAGGGGGAGCAGGGTCATCGGCGTCCGCTCGCCCGCAGATCCGCGAGCGACTCGCCGCCGACGAACCACAGCTCGGGTTCGCACTCGTTGACGACGACGCGCACGGCCTCCTTCGGCGCCCCGATCGACTCCTCGACGGCGGCGGTGACCGCGGCGCCGAGGGCGGCCAGCTGCTCGGGGGTACGGCCCCGGGCGAGGGTGATCTGCACGAGCGGCATGGTTCCTCCTGGCGGACGGGCGGGTCAGCGACAGCCGAGCTCGAGTGACCCGATGCGGTCGATCGAGGCGACGACGACGTCGCCGGGGGAGACGGGCACGGCGGCGGTGAGCCCACCGGACAGGACGACGTCGCCCGCGTGCAGGCCCTCGCCGTCGGCGGCCATGCGGCGCACCATCCAGGCGACCGCGGCGGCGGGGTGGCCGAGTGACGCGGCGCCCGACGCCGTCGCCACCACCTCGCCGTTGTGTTCGAGGACGACGCCGACGACGCGCAGGTCGATGCCGTCGAGCGGTACCGGGGTGCCGACGACGAAGCGGGCGGCCGAGGTGTTGTCGGCGACGACGTCGGCCATCGTGAACCTGTAGTCGCGGTAGCGGGAGTCGAGCACCTCGATGCCGACGGCGACCCCGGACGCCGCGGCGACGACGTCGGCGGCGCTCACGTGCGGCCCGGCGAGGTCACGCCCCATCACGAACACGATCTCGGGCTCGCACCGCGGCTGGATGAGCTGTGAGGTGTCGAGCGGCTCGCCGATGTCGAGCGCGCCGGAGCCGGGCAGGAACCCGTAGACGGGCGAGGAGACGCCGACCTGGGCCTGCTTGGCGCGTGAGGTGACGCCGAGCTTCCAGCCGACGAGCGGCCCGGCCGCGTCGCGCAGGATCCGTTGCACCGCGTAGCCGGTGTCGAGGTCGAGGTCCGGGAACTCGGCGTTGAGCGAGTCGATGGCGGTGCGCTCGGCGGCGGCCTTCTGCAGCCGCGTCGCCAGCTCGGTGACGTTGACGCTCATGCGGTTCCCTTTCCGACGCGCGCGGTGACGGCCCCGAGCCGGTCGAACTCGGCGCGGAACACGTCGCCGGGCTGCATGGGGACGGCGGCGTGCAGCGCACCCGTCATGACGATGTGCCCGGGTTCGAGGGCGACCCCGTTGGCGCCCAGCACGTTCGCGAGCCAGGCGACGACGGCGACGGGGTCGCCCAGCGCGGCGGCGCCGGCCCCGGTGTCGACGAGTTCGCCGTTGCGGGTGAGCGTCATCCCGAGCAGCCGGGTGTCGATGCCCTCGATCGGCACGATCCGCGACGAGGTGACGATCGCGCCGCAGGAGGCGAGGTCGGCGACGGTGTCGGCGAGCTTGATGCGCCAGTCGGCGATGCGGGAGTCGACGATCTCGAACCCGGCGACGGCCCCGGCGATGGCCTGGCGTGCCGCGGTCACGGTGACGCCCGGCCCGGCGAGCCGCGAGCCCATGACGAAGACGATCTCGGCCTCGGCCTTGGGGGCGATGAAGCCGGCGGGGTCGATGACGTCGCCGTCGGCGTAGACGGTGGAGCCGAGGACGGGCGAGTGGTCGGGGGAGTCGACGCCGATCATGCGCTGCATGGGTTTCGACGTCAGCCCGACCTTGTGCCCGACGATCGTGTCGCCGTCGGCGAGCAGCAGCGGGACCAGCTCCTGCTGGATGGCGTAGCCGTCGGCCATCCCGAGGTCGGGTTCGGCGTCGGTGAACGGTGCGATGGGCACGCGGGTGCGCCGGGCTTCGTAGAGCGCCCGGGCCTTCGCGGGCGCGTCCGTCACGGGCATGGTCCTCCTCGTGCTGCCGCCGGGCGGGGAGCCCGGACGTGCTGACCGCCCGGCGCGGGCCCGGACGTACTCCTGCCGGGCGCCGCGCGCCCGGGGTGGCGACGATCGTCGCCGGGGCGGGCCGACCCTGTCAGCCCGCCCGTTCCGCTCAATGGACCGGCGCCACCACCCGTCGTTCGCCTTCGGGGATCCAGCCGAGCCGGCGCGACACGGCCTCGCCCGCCTCGACGAGCAGCCGCGCGTACCGGCGCCGCGACACCGCGCCGAGCCGAGCCGACGGCGCCCCGATGCTCACGGCCGCTACGACGTCGCCGTGCACGTCGCGGATCGGGGCGGCGACCGAGGTCACGCCGATCTCGCGCTCGTCGACCGACCGGGCCCAGCCCTGCGCGCGGACCGCGGCGAGCTCGGCGCGCAACGCGTCGGGATCGGTGACGGTGTGCGGGGTGAACCGGGGGAGCCCGGCGGCGAGGACGCGCTCGCGCTCGCGGTCGGGCAGGAACGCGAGCAGGATCTTGCCGGAGCTGGTGGCGTGCGCCGGCACGCGGCGGCCGGTCTCGGTGAACAGCCGCAGCGAGTAGGCGCTCTCCAGCCGGTCGACGTAGACGACCTCGGCGCCGTCGAGAATCCCGACCTGCGAGGACTCGCCGGTCTCCTCGCGGAGCCGGACCAGGACGGGTCCGGCGGCGGCGTGCAGGTCGAGATGGATCTTGACGGCTTCGCCGAGCTCGTAGACGACGATGCCGAGCCGGTAGCCGCCGGTGCGGGGGTCCTGCTCGACCAGGCCCTCGTTCGCGAGGGTCGTCAGCAGGCGGTGGACGTTGGACTTGCCGATGCCCAGGCGCCGCGACAGCTCGGAGACGCCGATCGACTCCTCGCGGGTGAGGAAGGCCTTGAGCAGCCGCGCGGCGTTGGTGACGGTGGAGAGCGGGGCGTCGGTCACGGCGTGGGCCGCCACTCGCTGCGCCCGCCGACCGACGCGAGCAGCGCCTTGCGGATGGCGTCGGGGTCGAGGCCGTCGGCGGCCGCCGCGACGCCCGGGTTGTGCGGCGAGATCGCCCTGGCCAGCAACGCCTGCGCGTGCGGCAGGCCCGCGGTCGCGGCGCCGGCCAGCTCGTCGACGAGGTGTTCGCGGCCCCGGACCCGGCTGCGGATCGTCTCGAAGTCGCGCGCCGCCGACGAGTGGCCGCTGGCGAGCCCGGACCCGACGTGGCCGGCGTGGTGCGGGGTCAGCCCGGACCCGGGCTGGGCGACGACGTGGTAGACGACGGTGCCGATCCCGAGGGCGGCCTTCACACCGTCGTAGGCGGGACCGTCGTTCTCGTCGAGCGTGCCCAGCGACGGGACGACGACGGGGTCGTAGAACCGCAGGGCCCAGGCGAGCCCGTCGAGGGAGCCGGCCACCTCGACCTCCTGGCCGCGCAGCGGGCCGAGCCCTTCGCGGGTGGCGAGCAGGTGCAGGTTGCGCACGCCGACGGCGGCCACGGTCAGTGGCGGTCCGCCCGTGAGCAGCGGCATCGCCCCGCGGACGGCGGGGGCGAACGTGTCGGCCTGGGCCAGGTAGGCGCGGTGCAGCGCGGTGATGTAGTCGGCGACGGCGGCGCGCATGTTCTCCGGACTGCTCATGACCCCGTTCCGGGCAGTGATCCACGCTGGGGGCACCGTTCCGATTTGCGGAACGGGATATCTGTTCTCCGGAACGCTAGAGCGGCTACCGTCGACCCGTCAAGACGCCCCGCCACTCCAGGGAGCTTGCGCCGTGGGGATCCTCAGACTCGCTCACGTCGACGTCCGCACGCCGGACCTCGACCTGTCCGCCGCCTACTACACCGAGGTCATGGGCCTGCAGCAGGTGATGCGGACCGACGACACCGTCTACTTCAAGTGCTGGGACGAGGAGGACCACCACTCGCTGCGGATGCGCTACAACCCCCGCACCGGGCTGGACTCGTTCACCTTCCGCGTCGAGTCCGAGGACGACCTGCACGACTTCGAGAGGCGTGTCGAGGCCTACGGCTGCCCGACGACGCGCGTCAGCCACGGCGACGCCGTCGGCCAGGGGGAGTCGCTGCGGTTCGAGGTCCCGAGCGGCCAGATCATGGAACTGGTCTGGGACATCGAGAAGACCGGCAACATCCTCGGCAAGCACAACCCCTCGCCCGTCCCGCCGCCCGACCTGCCCGGCATCGCCCCGCCCCGGATGGACCACATGCTGGTCAACGCCGAGGAGGTCGCCGAGGCCGCACGCTTCTTCATCGACGTCCTCGGCATGCGGCTCACCGAACAGGTCCTCGACGGCAACGGCCACCAGCTCGGGGTGTGGCTCGCCGGGCGCACCAACTCGCCGCACGACATCGCGATCGTCAACGGCCCCAACGGCGCCCTGCACCACTGGGCCTACTGGCTCGACGACTGGGACCACATCCGCAAGGCCGCCGACACGCTGGCCTACAACGGCGTCCAGATCGACCAGGGCCCGACGCGCCACGGCGTCACCCGCGGCAACACCATCTACTTCTTCGACCCGCTCGGCATTCGCAACGAGGTCTTCACCGGCGGGTACTGGGTCGATCCCGACCACGAGATCATCACCTGGACCGAGCAGGAGTTCGGGAAGGGCCTCTTCTACTACGAGAACGTCATCAGCCAGCGCTTCCTGCGTATGCACACTTGATCGACCCGCCCCGCCGGTTCCGCAGTCTTCACCGGCTTCCACCCCCCTCCCGCGCGGGTGGTCGATCGAGCAGGCGCCGCCGGCGTCCATCCCTCCCGCGCGGGTGCTCATCCGCGTCGCGTGTGCCGCACCGGTCGACGAAGTCGGTAAGCGAAGGAGCCCCACACATGCCCGACCGAATCCTGAGGCTGCAGCACGTCGAGGTCCGCGTCCCCGATCTCGAGCTCTGCACCGCCTACTACACCGAGGTCCTCGGCCTGATCGAGACCGCGCGCGACGTCCGCGACGGCGCCGACCGCGTCTTCCTCAAGTGCTGGGACGAGCAGGAGCACCACTCCGTGGTCCTGCGCCAGGCCCCGACCTACGGGCTCGACCACATGTCGTTCAAGGTCGCCGACGCCGGCGACCTCGACCATTTCACGACGAAACTCGAGGCGGCGGGTGTGGTGGTCAAGCGGTTCGCCTCCCGCGAGCTCGGTCCGGGCTGGGGTGCGGCGATCCGGTTCGAGGCTCCGTCGGGGCACCTCGTCGAGCTCGTCCACGGCATGGAGCGCCTGGGCAACATGCTGCCGATGACGAACCCGCCGCCCCGGCCCCAGGACCTCGTCGGCATCGCGCCGCCGCGGCTGGACCACGTGTTCGTGATGGCCGAGGACGTCGAGGCGTTCACGACGTTCTTCACCGACCTGCTGGAGTTCCGGCTCACCGAGCAGATCCTGGCCAACGACGGGCACCAGCTCGCGACGTTCCTGGAGCGCAGCCACACCCCGCACGACATCGCCGTCATCACCGGACCGAACGGCGGGCTGCACCACTTCGCGTTCTGGATGGACGACTGGAACGGCATCCGCGACGCCGCGGACACGCTGGCCTACCACGGGGTCCAGATCGACGTGGCGCCCACGCGCCACGGCGTGACCCGCGGCTACACGACGTACTTCTTCGACCCCGTCGGAAACCGCAACGAGCTGTTCACCGGCGGCTACTGGGTCGACCCGGACTTCGAGCCGATCACGTGGACCGAGGAGGAGATGGGGCGGGCCATCTTCTACTACCACCGCGAGGTCAACGAACGCTTCTTCACGGTGCACTCATGACCGACGCGCGCAAGCTCGACCGCTACGAGGCCCCCGGCTACCTGGCCCGCTACCGGGAGCGGCGCGAGGCCGCGGCCCCGGAGCAGAACGGTTCCGACGGGACACCGCTGTACCTGCGCCGGTTCCGTGATCGCGGCGCGATCGCCACGGTGGCCCCGCCGTCGCCGGTCGTCGAGTTCGACGGCGCGACGTTCACCCCCGCCCTCGCGGAGGCCAGCCGGGGCAAGGAGATCGCGGCGCCCGTCGAGCGGCGGGCGTCGGAGAAGGTCGTCTGCGAGATCTCGATCATCCGTCACGGCGTCACGCAGGGCTACTCGACCGACGCCGGCCTGACGCCGATGGGTGGCTGGCAGGCGCATCGCCGCGGCCACGAGCTGGCCCGGCGCTGGGACGCGGGTGACAAGGTGCGGCTGGTGTGCGCGGCGACCAACCGCGCCCGCCAGACCGCCGAGCAGATCTACCGCGGTGCCACCGACGGCATGCAGATGTGGGGCCACGACGTCGAGCTGTCCGAGCCCGAGGCGATCCCCGAGCTGCGCAACTTCGGGGTCTGGACCCCCGACGGGCTGCGCGACGTGACGTCGGCGTTCCGCCAGTACCAGGCCACCATGGAGAAGCTCGAACGGATGGCGGTGGGGGACCGGCCGCGCTGGCTCGTCGAGATCGACCGTTTCTACCGCGCCCAGCTGGGCGGGGCCGACCCGATCCAGATGTGGCTGACGATCCCGCTCATGTACTTCGAGCCGCCGGCGCTGTGCGTGCGCCGGTTCTGGCGGGGGTTCCACCGGCTGATGGCCGAGAGCCCCGACCACGGGCGGATCGTCGCGGCCACCCACTCCGGCCCGATGCGCGCCTTCGCGACGTGGGCGCACGGCTACGACCCCGGCGAGCCCTTGAACACCGAGGAGATCCGGGTCAAGCTGCGCGAGGGCGGCCGGACGGCGTTCGTGTCCTACCGCAACCGTGTCACCGAGGTGCACGTGCCACCCGCCGACGAGTTCCCGGCCTGGGACGAGGTGTGAGTCCATGACGGTGCTCGACGGACGGCCGGTCCTCGCCGACGCTGTGGACACCGCCGACGGGGACCCGGGAGAGGACCCGGGCCCGCTGCGGTCGGTCGCCATCGCGATGGCGGTGCTCGACTGCTTCGGCGAGGAGCCGGAGCTGGGGGCGACGAAGGTCGCGCAACGGCTCGGCGTCGCGAAGAGCACCGCGTGCCGGATGCTGGCGGCGCTGGCGTCGGGCGGGCTGCTCGAACGCAGCGGCGCCGGCCGTTACCGGCTGGGGCTACGGCTGTTCGAGATGGGTCAGCTGGCCGTCGACCGGCTGATGCTGCGCGAGGTGGCGCTGCCGGTCCTGGGGGAGCTGCGCGACGTGCTGCGTGAGACCGCCCAGCTCGCCGTCCCCGTCGGTGCCGACGTGCTCTACGTCGAGCGGCTGGAGAACTCCGACGTCGGCATCATGTTCCACACCGAGCTCTACCGGCGCGGCCCGGGCCATTCGTCCAGCGCGGGCAAGGCGATGGCGGCGGTGAACCCGGCGATGGCCCGGGCGATCCTGGACCGCGGGTTCGTGCGGCGGACGCCGTTCACGATCGTCGACCCGGGCCGCTACCGGCAGGTGCTGCGGCAGGTGCGGGTCGACGGCTTCGCCGTGTCGCGGGAGGAGCACACGATCGGCATGTCGTCGATCGCGGCGCCGGTCGTCGTCACGCGCGGGGACCACCGGGTCGCCGTCGCCGCGATCTCGGTGGTCGGGCGGACGGCGAGCATCCTGGGCGCGCGCAAGATGGCCGTGGTCCAGAACGTGCGCCGGGCCGCGGCCGCGGTGTCGGCGGAGCTGGACCGCTCCCTGTGAGCGGCGTCGGTCGCTGTGGCGACCACCGCCGCTCGACCGCTCACTGGGTGCGGTAGGGGCGGAGCCGGACGAGGGTGATCCGGCGACGCACGCCGGCCTGGTACTTGTCGTACATCGCGCCGATCGCGCGGAAGCGCTCCCACGTCGCCGCGTGGTCGGCGTCGGACACCGGCTCGGCGACGACGGCGCGCCGCTCGCCCCGGATCTCGATCTCGGCGTACGGGCATTCCTGCAGGTTCAGCCACCACTGCGGCTCGGCGTCGACCCCACCGTTGGAGGCGGCGACCAGCACGTCCTCGCCGTCGCGCAGGTACAGCAGCGGCACGGTGAAGTGTGTGCCGCTGCGCCGTCCGGTGTGGGTGAGCAGTACGACGTCGCCACCTCGGAAGCGCCACATCGCCCGGCCGCGGAACGCGCGCAGCACGGCGGTGTGCAGCGGCCCGAAGCGCCGCATGAGGGTCGTCGCGCGGCGGTCCTGCGGGGTCATGGTCGGGGTGGTCATGGCGCCTCCTCAATTCGCTGTAGTCATGACTCTATGAATTGAGCAATGCTACAGTCAAGAGGTGGCCACGCGTTCGTACACCTCCGCCCTGCGCGACGAGCAGGCCCGGCGCACCCGTGCCACCGTGCTCGACGCGGCGACCCGCTGCTTCGAGCGCGACGGCTACGCGGCCACCACGATGAAGGCGATCGCCGCCGAGGCGGGGGTGTCGGCGCAGACCGTCTTCACCCAGGGCACCAAGCCCGCCCTGCTGCTCGCGGCCGTCGACCGCGGGTTCACCGGCGACGACGAGGACGTCCCGTTGCTGGCCCGGGACGCCTTCCAGGCGTTCATCGCCGAGACCGACCGCGGCCGCAAGCTCGCGATGCTGCGCGACCTCGCCGTCGGCTACTACTCCGGGGCGCCGGCGATGCTGCGGGTCTTCCGCAACGCGGCGGGCGGCGACGCCGAGCTCGCGGCGGCGTGGCAGGAGTACGAACGGCGTCGCTACCAGGACATCCGCGCGATCACCGAGTCGTTCGCGCCGATGCTGCGCCTCGACCTGGACCAGGCCACCGACGTCTACTGGGCGCTGGCCGGCCTGGAGTTCGCCGACGACCTGATCCGCGTCCGGGGCTGGACCGTCGAGGCGTACGCGGACTGGATGGCCGACTCGATCGAACGCCTGCTCCTCGCACCGTTGTGAGGAGCGGTCAGTAGAGTCGCTGCGTCGCCAGCCGCGCACCCTCGGACAGCGCCCGGAACTTCTCCCACACGACGGTCGGGTGTACCTCGGGGTGGAACGACGCGCGCGAGGAGAACCCGCAGTCCGCACCGGCGATGACGTTCTCCCTGCCGACGATCCCCGCGTACAGCTCCAGGGTGTCGGCGATCAGCTCCGGGTGCTCGACGTAGTTGCTCGCGTGCCCCAGCAGCCCGGGGATCAGGACCTTGCCGTCGGGGAGCGGCACGTCGCGCCAGATCTTCCACTCGTGCTGGTGGCGCGGGTTGGCGACCTCGAAGGAGTAGGCGCCCGCGTCGACCTTGAGCATGAGCGGGGCGATGTCGCGGAACGCCAGGTCGTGGATGCGGGGGCCGTGGTTGAGGCCGTAGCAGGTGTGGAGGCGGACCTTCTCCGCCGGGATGCCGCGCAGCGCGTGGTTGAGGATCTCGATGTGCTGCTCGGCGTCGCGGACGCGCTGCTCGGGGGTGGTCGCCGGGTTCTCCGACAGGTACTCGATGAGCCACGGGTCGTCGACCTGCAGGACGAGACCGGCGTCGACGATCGCCAGGTACTCCTCGCGCAGCGCCTCGGCGACGGCCGCCAGGTACTCGCCGTGCGAGCCGTAGAACTCGTTGCGCCCGAACCCGCTCGGGCTGGTCGAGGGCAGGAACGCCTCGGTGACCTCGCCGGGTGCCGCGGCGATCGCGGCGCGCAGGTTCTCGATGTCGGTCTGCAGCTGCGCGTGGCCGTCGTAGGTGACGGGCCCCGTGCAGACCATCGTCGTCATCGGTGAGACCTGGTCCTTGTACTTGCCCAGGTAGCCGGCGTAGTAGTCGGGGAAGGCGTCGATCTCGACCTGCCACGACGGTGGCATCAGCTTCTCACCGGTCCCGGTGTCGAAGCCGGTGAGCCGGTCCTTGACGTAGGTCAGGAAGCTGACCTTGCTCATCTCGCCGTCGGTGACGACGTCGATCCCCGCCGAGGCCTGCTCGCGGACGACCTCGTCGACCGCCGCGGTGACGCGCTTGGCGTACCCGTCGACGTCGTAGGGGCGGCCGTGCTCCTTCTCCCGCATCACCTCGAGCAGGTCGCGCGGCCGTGCGAGGCTCCCGACGTGCGTGGTGAGGATCCGGTCGTCGCTGCGCTGCATGGCCGGGACCCTAGGAGCCCGTGATCGGACCGGCCAGGGCGTTGTTCCCGCTCAGGGAACGCCGCCCGCGTTAGGCTCCCGGGATGCCCCGTCCCAGTCGTTGGTCGGAGATCCTCGTCGCCGCGGGGGCGGAGTTCCGCGAGCGCGGCTTCGAGACGGCGACCCTGGAGAGCATCGGCGCCCGCGTCGGGATCCTGAAGGGCAGCATCTACAACTACGTCGCCAGCAAGGAGGAGCTGCTGCTGGCGGTCGTGGAACAGCCGGCCAAGCAGCTGCTCGCCGAGCTCGACCGGCTCAACCAGGACACGGGCAGCAGCGCCTCGGTGCGGCTGCGGGAGCTGATCCGCACGCAGGTGCGCATCTTCAGCGACTGCTATCCGGCCGCGTTCGTGTACCTGCAGCACATCGGGCGGATGGGTGGCGAACGGTTCGACGAGTTCCGCGCGATGGACGCCCGCTACATGGCGGCCGTCGAGGAGCTGGTCGGGGAGGGCGTCCGGACGGGGGAGTTCTCGCTGGCGGGCGACGCACGCACGACGGCCCGCGCGATCGTCGGCATGCTCGACTGGATGCAGCACTGGTTCTCCCCGCGCGGCGAGCGGGCCGACCGGGAGCTCGCCGACCAGCTGTTCGCGATGGCCCTCGGCGGCCTCGCCGCGGGCGGCGCCGTGCACGCGCTGGCCCGGGACGTGCCCTGAGGTCGCCACTCAGCGGGGTTCGAAGGTCACCGGCAGGTGCACGAGGCCGCGGGAGAGCAGCACCGGGTGCCAGCTCAGCGGCTCGGCGGTGAGAGCGAGGTCCGGGAGCCGGCGCATCGCCGCCGGGATCGCGACGGACCCCTCCAGCCGGGCCAGCGGCGCGCCCAGGCAGTAGTGCAGCCCCACGCCGAAGCCGAGCTGGCGGCCCGTGGCGCGGCCGGGGTCGAAGCGGTCGGGGTCGTCGAACACCGCCGGGTCGCGGTTGGCCGCCGACGGGCACAGGAACACCCGGTCGCCGCGGCGCAGCGTCCGGCCCCGGACCTCGACGTCGGTGGCCATCAGCCGGGCGATGGTCTTGGCGGGCCCGTCGTAGCGCAGGACCTCCTCGACGAGCCCGTCGGCGTCGGCGCCGACCCCGGGGTGGCGCAGCAGGGCGAGCAGCCCGTTGCCGATGAGGTTCGTCGTCGTCTCGTGGCCGGCGAACAGCAGCAGGACGCCGGTGGACACGACCTCGTCGTGGGTGAGGGCGTCGCTTGCGTCGCGGGCCTGGATGAGGGCGGTCAGCAGGTCGTCGGCCGGCTCGCGCTCGTGCCGGGCGACCAGCTCGGTGAGGTAGGCGGTCAGCTCGGCCATCCCGGCGGCCCCCGCGGAGTGCCGCTGCGGGTCGCCCATGCCGCCGAACACCAGTCCGGCGATGGCGTCGGACCAGTCCTTGAACAGGTCGCGGTCGGCGCGCGGCACCCCGAGCAGCTCGGCGACGACGGACGCGGTGAGCGGGTAGGCGAAGTCCCCGACGAGGTCGGCCCGTCCCCGGGGGGCGAGCGCGTCGAGCAGCTCGTCGACCAGCTCCCGCACCCGCGGGCGCACCCGCTCCACCGCGCGGGGGGTGAACGCGCGCGACAGCAGCTTGCGCAGCCGGGTGTGGTCGGGCGGGTCCTTGAACACCATCCAGTCCTCGAGCACCCCGAACGCCGCGCGCACGGCGGGGTCGGCGTCGTCGCGGTCGAGGCGGGCCCGGCGGTAGGGGGCGATGCGGTCCGACGAGAAGCGCGGGTCGCGCAGGGCCGCGTCGACGTCGTCGTAGCGGGTGAGGAACCAGGAGCGGTAGCGCTCGCTCCAGTGCACCGGGTCGCGCTCGCGCAGCGCCGCGAGCAGCGGGTAGGGATCGGCGACGGCGTCGGGCCCGAGGATGTCGGGGACCACGGAGGTCACGGTGCCTCCAGGACGGCGACGACGCAGGCGTTCCCGTCGAGCGCGCTGACCCCGCCACCCATGGTCTCGACGAGCCCGAGCCGCGCGCCCTCGACCTGGCGCCCGCCCGCCTCGCCCCGCAGCTGCCAGACGATCTCGGCGAGCTGGGCCAGCCCGGTCGCGCCCAGGGGGTGCCCGCGCGAGAGCAGCCCGCCCGACGGGTTGACCGGGTGCGCGCCGCCGAGCGCGGTCACCCCGGTCTCGGCGGCCTTCCCGCCCTCGCCGGGCGCGACGAGGCCGAGCGCCTCGGTGGTGACGATCTCGCCGATGGTGAACGCGTCGTGCACCTCGACGACGTCGACGTCGGTGGCGGCGTGCAGGCCGGCGGCGGCGAGCGCCTCGGCGGCGGTCTCGGCGACGATGTCGTGGCCCCACACGTGGGGCGAGCGGCGGCCCCAGGGCGCGCCGGAGCGCAGCGCGACCCCGCGGACGCCGACCTCGCGCGTGCCCCCGGTCGCCGGACCGACGACGGCCGCGGCCGCACCGTCGGAGGTGGGGCAGCACTGCAGCAGTGTCAGTGGGTCGGCGATCATCCGTGAGGCCAGCACCTCCTCGACGGTGTAGCGCCCGGAGTACTGGGCGCGCGGGTTGTGCAGGGCGTGCGCGTGGTTCTTCACCGACACCGCCGCGAGCTGGGCGGGGGTGACGGCGCCGTCGTGCAGGTAGCGGGTGGCGGCCATCGCGTAGAGGGCCGGCAGGGCCAGGCCGGCGGCACCCTCGGGGTCGGTGCTCTCGGGCGTGATCGCGCCGTCGAACGCGGTGCTCATCTGCTCGATGCCGAGCGCGAGGACGCGTCCGTAGCGGCCCGTGCGGACGGCCTCGCACGCCTCGGCGAATGCGGTGGTCCCGCTGGCGCAGGCGTTCTCGACGGTGACGACGGGGACGCGGGTGATGCCCATGGCGCGCAGGACCCGTTGCGCCACACCGGCCGGCGCGAACACGGTGCCGACCCAGACCGCGTCGACGGGCTCGGGCCCGGCATCGGCCAGTGCCTCGGAGACGGCGTTCCAGGCCAGGGTGACCAGGTCGGTCCCGGGGGCCCGGCCGAAGTGCGAGGTCCCGACACCGTGTACCGCGACGTCGCTCATCCGATGACCTCCACGTGTGGATCGGGAGCTCCCGCGCGGAGCCGGACCCGGGCGCCGACCGCGGGTGCGGTGTCCCCGTCGACGTGGGCGAGCAGCCGCGGGCCGTCGTCGAGGTCGACGTAGGCCAGCGCGTACGGGGGAGTGCGGCCGGCGACGGGGATGCGGACGACGGTCGCGCTCCACACCACACCGTCGGGGCCGAACTCGGCCGCGACGACGGGACCGCCGCATTCCGGGCACGCGGGCCAGGGGTAGGCGACCGGTTCGGCGCACGCCTGGCAGCGGACCCCGGCGACGTGCGCCGCGCCGTCGGGCGCGACGACGATGCGCGGGCGTGGATCGACGTCGGTCACGCCGACATGAAACCAAACCACGGGTCGGCTATCAATGGTACGCAGTGTGTTCGCCCTTCGGGATGACCACCCGCAGGAGCACGTTGATTGCGGAGTCTTGACA
Source organism: Pseudonocardia sp. (assembly GCF_050250275.1). GTDB lineage: Bacteria > Actinomycetota > Actinomycetes > Mycobacteriales > Pseudonocardiaceae > Pseudonocardia. The sequence continues at coordinate 71,067 of NZ_JBFWOY010000008.1, read as the reverse complement.
CCCGGCGAGGGCTGGGGACACAGTGACCTGGAGCACCTTCAGCAAACCGGCGTTTGTCAAGTTCGTCGACCGGGGCCGTCGGGCTGACCGCCCGGAACCGGACGACCGGAGCCGTCGAAAGGACCCCGACCGATGAAGTTCGGCTTCTTCACCATGCCCGAGCACCCGCCGCGCGAGAACTGGACGCTGTCCTACGACCGCGACATCGCGAACATCGTGGATGCCGAGCGGCTGGGCTTCCACGAGTTCTGGGTCGGTGAGCACCACACCGGCGGCTACGAGAACGTGCCCGTCCCCGAGTACATGATCGCCAAGGCGTCGGCCCTGACCCACCGGATCAGGCTGGGCACCGGCGTCATCAACCTGCCCTACCAGGACCCGTTCATGGTCGCCGAGCGCATGGCGTTCCTCGACCACCTCACCCACGGGCGCCTGGAGTACGGCTTCGGCGGCGGCGGTCTGCCGACGGACAAGGAGCTGTTCGGGCTGGAACCGTCGGAGGCCGCGCCGCGGACCAACGAGGCGCTCGAGATCATCTGGGAGCTCCTGACGTCGGAGGACCCGGTCAGCTACGAGGGCCAGTACTGGAAGTACGAGAACCGCCAGCTGCAGGTCGGCCCCTACCAGGACGTTCCGCCGTTCGCGATCGCGGGCCTGACCGGCACCCACAACTACGCCAAGTGCGGCGAGCGCGGCTGGAAGCCCCTGTCGGTGCACTTCGCCCCGATCGACAACGGCACCTACGACATCGCGCCCGACCTCAAGGGGATGGGCAAGGCGATGCTCGACGCCGGCGCGGCCGCCGGGATCGACCCCGCCGTGACCCGTGAGAACTGGCGGATCGTCCGCGAGGTCTACGTCACCGACGACAAGAACCAGGCGCTCAAGGACATCCGCGAGGGCGTGAAGCTCTCCTACGACTACCTGTTCGGGCTCGGCCTCGGCGCGCTGATGAAGATCGGCGACGGCATGGAGGACGCGGACCTGTCGTTCGAGTGGATGGTCGACAACATCCCGTGGATCGTCGGCAGCCCGGAGGACTGCACCCGTCAGCTCAAGGAGCTCGAGGAGGAGGTCGGCGGCTTCGGCACGCTGCTGATCAACGTCCGTGACTGGGTGACCACCGACAAGTGGAACCGGTCGAACGAGATGTTCGCCCGCTACGTCATGCCGCACTTCACCAAGCGTGAGCGGCTGGACCGGCGCCAGAAGCTCGCGAACCGCGCGCTCGGGATCGACTGACGTCCTCGGCGGTGCGCACGACCCTGGGTGAGGAGTTCGACCACGCGTTCCGGCGGTACCGGGCGCGGGTCGCGGTGGAGTACGCCGGCCGGCGGTGGACGTTCTGCGACGTCGACCGCTGGTCGGCGGCTGTCGCCCTGCAGCTCGCCGACCACGGCGTGCGCCCCGGCGACGCCGTCGCGCTGCATCTGCGCAACTGCGTCGAGTTCGTGGTCGCCGACGTCGCGGTGGCCCGGCTCGGCGCGGTGAAGGTGCCGGTCAACCCGCTGCTGCCGCCGTCGACGGTCGAGCACGTCCTGCGCGCGTCGGGCGCCCGCGTGGTGGTGCGGGGCACGAGCCTCGCTCCGGCCGGTCAGGTCCCGGCGCTGGTCGTCGACGACGGGGGCGGGCGGCCCCGCGCCCGCGACGAGGTGCTGGTGCCCCCGCCGCCGCCCGGCCGCCCCCCGCCCGGGGCGGCGCCGGCGCCGCCCCGTCCCGGGATCGGCCCCGGGGACCGGGCCGCGATCTACTTCACCGGCGGCACGACCGGCTTGCCGAAGGGGGTCGTCCACACCCAGGCGTCGACGGTCGCGCTGCACCGGGCCCAGCTGCTCGAGGCCGAGATCACCGCCGACGACCGGCTGCTGCTCGCCACCCCGCTCGCCCACGCCGCCGGGCTGTTCGCCCAGAGCGCGCTGATCCGGGGCGCGACGTCGGTGATCGAACCCGGCTTCGACGCGGAGCGGGTCCTGGAAATGTTGCGCGACAACGGAATCACCTGGACCTTCCTGGTCCCGACGATGCTCTACCGGCTCCTCGACGCCGCCGGTGGGTCGGCGGAGCACGCGCTGCGGACGGTCGTCTACGGCGCCGCCCCGATCGCCCCGAGCCGCCTCGCCGCCGCCCTGGACGTGTTCGGCCCGGTGTTCGTGCAGCTCTACGGGCAGACCGAGTGCCCGAACTGGGGGACCCGGCTCGCCAAGTCCGACCACGACCCCGCGCGTCCCGAGCTCCTGGGATCGGCCGGGCAGGCGTCGATCGACGCGGACGTGCAGGTCGTCTCCGACTCCGGCGAGACCCTCCCCGCGGGCGAGACCGGTGAGATCTGCCTGCGCTCGCCCTACACGCTGGAGTGCTACCTCGACGACCCCGACGCCACCGCGGCCAAGTTCCTCCCAGCGGGCTGGATCCGCACCGGCGACGTCGGGTTCCTCGACGAGGACGGCTACCTCCACCTGCGCGACCGCACGTCGGACATGGTGATCAGCGGTGGGATGAACGTGTACTGCCGCGAGGTGGAGGACGCGCTGGCCCGCCACCCGGCGGTCGCCCGCGTCGCCGTCATCGGTGTGCCGCACGAGGACTGGGGCGAGGCGGTGCACGCCGTCGTCGTCCCCGGCCCCGCCTTCGATGCCGCGGATCTGCTGGAATGGGCGCGCGACGAGCTCGCCGGCTATGCCCGGCCCAAGACGGTCGAGGTCGTCGACGCGCTTCCCGAGACCCCGTTCGGGAAGATCGACAAGAAGGTCCTGCGTGCTCCCCACTGGGCGGGCCGGGACCGCGCGATCGGATAGGAGCCCCCATGTCCGGACCCCGCTCGGTCGCGGTCGACGCCCGCGGCTGGCCCCGCTTCTGGGACGAGGAGCGCGAGACCCTCGACCCTGCGCGGCGCGACGTCCTGATCCTCGACCGAATCCGCCACCAGCTCGCCTACGCGTGGGCCGAGCTGCCGTTCTACCGGCGCCACTGGCAGGCCCACGGCTTCCACCCCGACCAGGTCACCGCGCTCGAGGACTTCACCACGAAGGTCCCGGTGATCACGAAGAAGATGCTGGTCGCCGACCAGGCCGAGCACCCGCCGTTCGGCAGCTACGCCCGCGACGTCCCGCCGGGGGGCATCGCCCGCATCCACGGCTCGTCCGGCACCTCCGGCACGCCGACGATGTACGCGGTGTCCAAGGCCGACTGGGACCGCGCGGGCGACGTGCACGCCATGGCGCAGTGGTGCGCCGGCGTGCGACCCGACGACGTCGTCCAGGTCGGGTTCCCGTTCGGGCTGTTCTTCGGCGGCTGGGGTGTGGTGCAGGGCGCCGAGCGGATCGGCGCGACCCTGTTCCCGCTGGGGATCACCGACTCCGAGAAGCACCTGCAGCTGATCTCCCGCCTGGGCTCGACGGTGTTCAGCGCGACACCGTCGTACTGCATCCATCTGCTCTCGGTGGCCGAGAAGCTGGGGATCGACCTGCGCGCGTCGACGATCCGGCACCTGCTCGTCGGCGGCGAGCCCGGCGGGTCGCTGCCCGGCACCCGGAAGATCATCGAGGAGGGCTGGGACGCGATCGTGTCCGACGCCGGGTCGACCTCGGAGATGTACCCGTTCCAGACCAGCGTCGGCTGCGAGGCCGGCACGGGGACCCATCTCTACACCGACGAGGTGTACACCGAGGTCGTCGACGGTTCCGACCTCAACGCGCCCGTCCCGGTGGGGGAGCGCGGCGCCGTCGTCTACACCCACCTCTGGCGCGACTCCCAGCCGATGATCCGCTTCGCCCCCGGCGACGAGACCTACCTGGCGACCGACCCCTGTCCCTGCGGGCGCACCTATCCGCGGATGCCCGAGGGGGTGCTCGGCCGCCTCGACGACATGCTCGTGATCCGCGGTGCCAACGTCTTCCCGTCCGCGGTGGAGACGGCGCTGCGCAGCGTCCCCGAGCTGGGCCCGGAGTTCCGCATCCGGGTGTCCAAGCGGGGCGCTCTCGACGAGCTGACCGTCGAGGCCGAGGCCGACCCCGGTGACGACGGGCTGCGCGCCCGCACCGAGGAGGCGCTGCAGCGGGTCCTGGGGATCCGTACCGGTGTCACGCTCCTGGCGCCCGGCACGCTCCCGGAGACGACGTTCAAGGCCCGCCGGGTGGTCGACGAACGCTGACCCCACGCCCCTCACGCGGGCTCATCGCGGCCAGAGCGGCTCCGTCGCCGCCTGTTCGGCGTCGTGCAGGACGCGCAGGACGTTGCGGCCGGTCAGGGCCTCGAGGTCGGCGCGCGACCAGCCGCGGCGGGCCGGCTCCGCGAGCAGCCGCGGGTAGCCGGAGACGTCCTCCAGGCCGGTGGGCTGCACGTCGACACCGTCGTAGTCGCCCCCGATCCCGACGTGCGCGACTCCCGGACACGGCGTCGATCTGTTCCAGTGTCGCGACGACGGCGTCGGGCTCGGGCAGGTCCGAGGGCACCCACACCGACCAGAACTGGGCGCCGACCCCGCCGGCGCGCAGCCGGGGCAGGTCGGTGTGCAGCTCGGGCCGGGGGCCGTCGAGCCCGTCGACGGCGTAGCCCGCGACGCCGCGCAGCGCGGCGGGCAGGTCGTTGTGCCCGTCGATCACCGGCACGTCGCGCAACACGGTGGCCACCAACGACTCCGGGCGAACGGTCGCTGTCGTCGTGCACCTCCTCGCCGCCCGACGGTGCCACACCGGGTGGCCCCGGACGAGCAGGTCACGGTCGGTGGCGAAGACGGGCGCCGAGGCTACGGAAAGTGAGGCCGACGGTGCCCGGCCGCTGCGGACGTTCGGTCCCGTCGCACCTCGAGGTGAGGCGCGGCCGTTCGGGTCTTGTGTCGTTGCTGTTGGGGTGCATCATGATCCGATGCTGTTCACCGGGACGATGCCCGGAGTGGAGGGGCACGTCGGATACCTGGCCGGTCGGTACCGCAACGGAGCGTTGAGCGACGTGTGGACCGACGTCTCACGCTGCGCCGAGCGCACCTTCACCGCGTGGGCGGCGGGGTGTTCGTGCGGCTGGTACGGCCCCCTCCAACCGCTGACGACGGTCGGCCAGTACGGCGCCCGCCGGCAGTGGGCCGGCGAGCACCTTCCCGAGGTGATCGCGACGGCGGCGGACGCCGCGGTCACGCCTGCGGCGGGCTGAGCGCGGTCACCCCTGCGGTGGGCTGAGCGCGGTCACGCCGCGGCGCCGACGTCGCGGGCAGCGGTCGTCCGCACGAGGTGGCGGTCGTCGGCGTGCTGCAGCAGCGGGACCGCGACGGCGCCCAGCAGGCAGATGGCGACCCCGCCCCACGCGGCGACGTTCCAGCCGCTCACCAGGCTCGCCACCGGGTCGGGGGAGTCGGGGCGGATCGCCAGCACCGCGGCGATGGTGACGCCGAACGCGGCGCCGACGTAGCGGGCGGAGTTGTTGATGCCGCTGCCGGTGGCGGCCCGCTCGGGCGGTACGGCGGCGACGGCCTCCCGGCCGAGGGTGGCGTTGGCCAGCCCGGTCCCGGCACCGGACACGATCAGCCCGGGCAGCAGCGCCCAGAGTCCGCTCGCCGGGGTGAGCAGGGCGAGCGGCACGAACCCGGCGGCGGCGACGGCCAGGCCGATCGCGAGCCGCGCGCCGCCCGACAGGCCGGCGGGCAGCTGCCGGGCGCCGAGCGAGGCGAGGACGCTCGTCAGCGACCAGGCCAGCAGGATCACCGACGCCGCGACGGCGGACTGGGCCAGCCCGCGTTCGAGGACGGTGCCGATGAACGACATCAGGCCGATGATCGCGCCGCCGGTGACGAAGGCCGCGAGCGTCGCGCCGACGAGGGCGGGCCTGCGGAACAGCGATGGCGGGAAGAGCGGTTCGGCGCTGCGCGCGAGGTGGATTCCGGTGGCGACGAGTGCGGCGACGGCGACGGCGGCCAGGATCGCGACGAGCGGTTGGGTCCAGCCCTGGCGGCCCTCGGTGAGGGCGGCGAGCAGGCAGCCGAGCCCGGTGCCGAGCAGGAGTGCGCCGAGGACGTCGGTTCGCCGTGCGGTGTCGCCGCGGGACTCGCGCAGCCACTGCTGCCCGGCGGCCGCGATGACGACGGACAGGACGGCGAGGACGAGGTAGCTCCACCGCCAGCTGTGGACCGCGTCGCTGACCGAGCCGAGCAGGGGGCCGATGCTGGGGCCCGCGCCCATCGCGGCGCCCCAGACGGCGGTCGCGCGGGTGCGGGGCGGGCCGGGGGCGAAGGTAGCGCTGATCAGCGCGAGCGCGCAGGCGAGGAGCGCGGCGGAGCCGAGGCCCTGGACGACCCGCCCGGCGACGAAGAGTGCGGTGGTGGGCGCGATCCCCGACAGGGCCGCCCCGACGGCGGTGAGCACGGCGCCGGCGACGAACACGCGCCGCCTGCCGACGATGTCGCCGACCGCGCCCGCGCTGAGCAGTGCGACGGCGAGCCCGAGGCTCATGGAGCTGAGGATCCACGCGGTGCCGACGGGTCCTGCCCCGAGGTCGGTACTCACGGTCGGGACGATCGAGAGCGGCGCGGTGAACGCCGTCATGGCCACGAGGGTGCCGCCTGCGGTGATGGCCAGGCAGCGCCCCGGAGCCGTGTCGGGTGCGGTCATCGTTGCTCCAGGCGTCGGCGTGATGTCGGTGGGGACCGTACCACTGGTGGTTCGGTGAACGAACTGTGTGCGACGATGGTCGCATGGCGCTGCCCCGCGAGTACCCCGGCCAGTCGTGCGCGATCGCACGGGCGCTGGAGATCGTCGGTGAACGCTGGACGTTGCTGATCCTGCGCGACGCGGTCTTCGGCGTCCGCCGGTTCAGCGACTTCTCCCGCCATCTCGGGGTGCCCCGCGCGGTGCTCGCCGAGCGCCTGGAGTTCCTCGTCGCCGAGGGGGTCCTCGAGCGGGTGGCCGGATCCCGGGGGCGCGACGAGTACGTGGTGACGGACAAGGGGCTGGGCCTGTGGCCCGTCCTGCGGGCGCTGGGTGCGTGGGGCGACGCGCACTACTCGCCCGCGGGGCCGCGCCGGGTCTTCGAGCACGCCGGCTGCGGCGGCGACGTCGCATCCGGAGGGCGCTGCGCCCGCTGTGGGGCCCAGGTGCCCGTCGCGGCCACGGTGCTCGTCCCGGGGCCCGGCTACGAGGGCCCGGCCGAGGGCGACGCGATCAGCGCCGCCCTGGCCGCGCCGCACCGGCTGCTGGAGCAACTGGGGTGAACCCGCGCCCGGCTCCGGGGCCGGGCGCGGCCTACTCCGACAGGAACCCGCCGGACTGCCGCTCCCACAGCCGTGCGTAACCGCCGCCGCGGGCGAGCAGCTCGGCGTGCGCCCCCTCCTCGACGACGGCGCCCTTGTCGAGCACGACGAGCCGGTCCATTCCCGCGACCGTGCTCAGCCGGTGTGCCACCGCGATGGCGGTGCGCCCCTCCATGAGCCGCCACAGCGCCGCCTGGATCAGCGCCTCGCTCTCCGAGTCGAGCGCGCTCGTCGCCTCGTCGAGCAGCAGGATCGGCGCGTCGCGCAGGACGGCGCGCGCGATCGCGACCCGCTGCCGCTGCCCGCCCGACAGCGTCACCCCGCGCTCGCCGACGAGTGTGTCGAACCCGTCGGGGAGCGCCTCGACGAACTCGAGCACGTGCGCCGCCCGGGCCGCGTCGAGGATCTCCTGGTCGCTCGCCCCGGGGCGGCCGAACGCGATGTTCTCCCGCAGTGTGCGGTGGAACATCACCGGGTCCTGGGGCACTGATGCGATCAGTCCGCGCAGGTCGGCCTGCGACAGCTTCGTGACGTCCTGGCCGCCGACGAGGATCCGGCCGCCCTGGACGTCCATGAGCCGCAGCAGCAGCCGCACGATCGTCGTCTTGCCGCCGCCCGAGCGGCCGACCAGCCCGACCCGCTCGCCGGGCGCGATCACCAGGTCGAGCCCGTCGAACAGCGGCGCGGTGCGGCCGGCGTGGGTGAACCGCACACCGTCGAACGCCACCCCCGCGGGCCCGCCCGAGACCGGTTCCGGATCGGGGTCGTCGACCACCGTCGGGTCGTCGAGCAGCAGTTCGGCGAACTGGGCGGCCTCGGTCAGCGACCGTTCGAGGTGGCGGTAGGTCTGATTGAACTCGAACAGGATCCGGGTGGTCTGGGTGAAGTACGCGACCGTCACCACGACCGCGCCCACACCCGGGCCGCCCTCGCGCACCGCGACCAGCAGTGCCAGCACGAGGCCGGCCGTGTTGGTGAGCACCGACATCGGTGCGACGAGGGTGTCGATCCGCAGGTTGTTGTAGTCCCACGCCCGCAGCGTCAGCCGCTTGTGCTCGGCCACCCGCCTGCGGTGCTCCGCGGCTTCGCGCAGCTCGGAGGCGTAGGCGCGCACCGCGTCCATGTTGGTGAGCGTGTCGGCGACGTGCCCGGACAGCCGCGTCCACGACGCCTCCCTGGCGTCGACGAGCACCTGGCGCCGGCGGATCAGCGGGACCACGACGATCGCGGTCACGACGATCATCCCGACCAGCACGACGACCAGCCACGGGTCGTAGCGCCACAGCACGACCGACGCGAAGGTCAGCGGCAGCAGCTGCGCGACGACCTGGAACGCCAGCGTGTCGACGAAGTCCTCGTACTGCGAGGCGAAGCTCAGCACGCGTTTGGTGAGCGAGCCCGAGAAGTTCTCGTGGAAGAACGACGCGTCCTTGGCGAGCAGCGCGTCCATGCCGTCGACGTAGAGGTTCTCGATGCCCCGCGCGTCGGACCGGTTGAGGCAGTGGATGCCGAGCCGCCAGCACGCCTGGCCGGCGAGCAGCGACGCGAGGAAGCCGAGCACGAGCGGCAGCACCGTCGCCGTGGTGAGGGCTGTGCCGGTGGCGAGCTCGTCGACCAGGGCCGCGACGGCCAGCGGTGGCAGGTAGGACAGTGCGATGTTGCCCATCGCCGGCAGCAGGAGCGCGGAGCCGGTGAGCAGTTTGTGGCGAGCGAGCTCGCGTCCATAGATTCGGGTGGCCAGGCGCAGCGCCGCCCCACGGCGCGACCGGACCTCCGGCCCGGCGGGGATGCCGGTCGGTGGTGCGGGCGCGGCCGCGGGATGTGCTCGGGCCGGAGCGGACACAGGTCTCCTCACAGACGGTGGACGGGGAACCGAACATGGTCCGCCTGCGGCGTGGGTGGGTCCACCGGGTTTCGTGACGGCGACGTGGCCGGTTTCCGGTCGGCGCCGAACGGTCTGCCGTGACGGTGCCCGGTGCGGTGTACACGACGAACGGCGGAGTCTAGGGTCATCGTTATCAGTCATTGCCGACTGTCGACGAGGAGGACGCGTGGCCCGGATCCGGATGTTGCCCGCCGAGGAGTTCCCCGATGACCTGCGCGACATGGCGGAGTCGCGGACCCCGCTCGAGTTGGGCAACCTGCGCTTCTACGCGCACCGCCCCGCACTGGCCCGCGCCTACGCCACCTACATGGCCGAGCTGCGCAGACCAGGGTTGCTGTCGCGGCGCCTGGTCGAGCTGCTGAGGCTGCGCGTGGCGTTCCACAACCAGTGCCGCAGCTGCATGGCGGTGCGCTACGCCGACGGCGCCGAGGACGGTGTCGACGAGAACCTCGTCTGCCAGCTCGCGAGCCCCGAGGACCCGACAGCCGCGCCCGACCTCACCGACGCCGAGCGGGCCGCGCTGCGCTTCGCCGACCTCATGGCGACCAACCACCTCGCGATCGACGACGCGACGATCGCCGACCTGCGGGGGCACTTCTCCGAGGCGGAGGTCGTCGAGATCGGGATGAACGTCGCCGCGTTCGTCGGCTACGGCCGGCTCTCGATGGCCCTGCACATGGTCGACGAGCTGCCCGAACGCTTCCGGTCCCCGTCGGGGGCGGTGGTGACGCCCTGGAACTCCGAAGGCCAGGACGACAGCGTGCTGATCGGAGGTTCCCGGTGACCGCGCAGATCGACCTCTCCGGTCGCGTCATCGTCGTGACCGGTGCGGGCCAGGGGCTGGGGGAGTCGACCGCCCACGTCTGCGCGGGGCTCGGGGCCTCGGTCGTCGTGCTCGACGTCGACGGGGCCGCCGCGAAGCGCGTCGCCGGGGAGCTCGGGGAGACGGCGCTGGCCGTCGAGGCCGACGTTTCCGACGAGGAGCAGATGGCCGCGGCCGCCGCCGCGACGGTCGCGCGGTTCGGGACGGTGCACGGGCTCGTCGCGAACGCCGGCGTGATCAGCTGGACCCCGATCGAGGACCTCGACGTGGCCGAGTGGGACCGGGTCATGGCCGTCAACGCGCGGGGGCTCTTCCTGGGCGCCAAGTACTTCGGCCCACCCATGCTCGACCAGCGCGCCGGCAGCGTCGTGACGATCAGCTCCGTGGCCGGGACCGTTCCCGAGGCCCGGGCGGGCGCCTACGCCCCGAGCAAGGCGGCCGCGATCATGTTCGCCCGCCAGCTCGCGGTGGAGTGGGGCCCGCGCGGGGTGCGCAGCAACTGCGTGAGCCCCGGCATCATGCGCACGCCGATGGCGGAGAAGTTCAACTCCGACCCCGACGCGCTGCGCCGGCGCCTGGAGATGATCGCGAGCCGGCGCATCGGCGACCCCGCCGAGATCGCCGCCGTGATCGCGTTCCTGCTCTCGGACGCGTCCAGCTTCGTCAACGCCCAGAACCTCGAGGTCGACGGGGGAATGATGCAGATGCTCATCGACGTCCTCCCGCGCCCGGGTGTCCCGGAGGTGCGCTCGTGACCGACGACCCGCTGTTCATCGAGGTCCGCTGCAACGAGTCGACGATGCGCGGGGCCAACCCGCACCTGCCGTACTCGAACGAGGAGATCGTCCGCGAGGCCGTCCGCGGGGCCGACGCCGGCGCCGCGATCTTCCACTGGCACGGCCGCGACCCCGACACCGGCGCCCCCGACAACAGCATCGAGTGCTACCGCGAGGCGCACCAGGGCATCCGTGCCGCGACCGACCTGATCACCAAGCCGACGCTGGGCTACATCAGCCAGACCGGCGTCGAGGACCGGGTCAAGCACCTGCGGGCGCTGGCCGACGACCCGTGGCTGCGCTTCGACGCCGCCGCGGTCGACTTCGGGTCGCTCAACATCGACACCTGGGACGGCCGCCGGTTCACCCCCGGCGACGGCGTGTACGTCAACAGCCGCAACGACATCGAGGCCGTGCTGCGGATCCTCGAGGACATCGACACCTACCTCACGACCGTCGTGTGGGACATCGGCCAGATCCGGACGGCCAAGTGTTTCCGGGAGATGGGACTGGCCCAGGCGCCGACGTTCTGGGAGCTGGTGTTCACCGGCGACGCCCGGCCGTCGGGCGCGGGCACGAACCTGTTGGCGCTGCAGGCGATGGTCGCCGAGCTGCCGCCGGGGGAGCCGTGGCAGCTGATGTGCTACGGCGGCGACGTCCTCCCGCTGGCCGCGGCGGCGATCGTGCTCGGCGGGCACGTCGCGATCGGGCTGGGCGACCACGACTACGCCCGCTTCGGCACCCCGCACAACGGCGAGCTGGTCGCGCGGGTCGTGGCCCTGGCCGAGACGATCGGCCGGCCCGTCGCGACCCCGGCGCAGGCCCGCGAGCTGCTGGGGATGCGGGCCCTGCCGGAGCGGTCGGCTCACACCGCGGTGAGCAGTACCGGGTAGCTGTCGTGGCGGCGCTGGGCCGTCGGAGCGAGCAGGGGCGTGCGGTCCGGATCGGGCCGCACGCCCAGCTCGCGCAACCGCGCCAGGATCTGCAGGTGCACCCCGGGGGTCACGGCGGTACCCGTCACGACGGCCCGGCCCAGGCACAGGTGCGGACCGCTGCCGAAGGTGAGCCCCCACGGCCGCGCCCGCTCGGCGAGCGCGCGACCGGGGCGGAACGTGTCGGCGTCGGGCCCGAAGACGCCCGGGTCGCGGTTGGCGGCGTGCAGGTCGACGGCCACGTACTCGCCCGCGCGGACGGCCCGGCCGTCGCGCAGGGTGACGTCGACCAGCGCGCGGCGCAGCAGCGCTACCGTCGGCGGGTAGAGCCGCAGGGTCTCGGCGAGGGCATCGGTCAGCCGCTCGTCGGGCAGCGGGCACCGTGACAGCTCGTCGACGACGTGCACCAGCAGCGCCGCGTTGTTCAGGGTCGACGCCGCGAGGAACAGCACGACCTCGCGGACCGCGGCCTCGTCGTCCCACTCGTCGGGGTGGGCGGCCATGATCGCCGCGAGCGTCGACCCCTCGGCGAGCCGGGGGAAGTCCGCGACGAGCGCGTCGCGCGCCGCCAGGCCCTCGGCGAGCACGACCTCGTGGTCGCGTGTCGACCACTCGACCGTCACCGCCTCCAGCAGCGGCCCGAGCAGGGCGAGCAGCCGGGGCGTTCGTTCGCCGAGGTCGCCGAGCCCGATCATCGACGCCGCGAGCTGCAGGAACACCGAGCGTCCGAGGGGGACGAGGTCATCGCCCTGCGCGCGGATGCACTCGTCGAGGGTCGCGGCCACGACGCTGTCGTAGTCCGCGAGCGCCGTCCGTGACATCAACGGCGCCAGGAGCCGACGCCTGCGCAGGTGGGCGGGACCGTCCATCACCAGGACGGTCCCGCCCACGAGCGGCGCGCTCTCGTACTTGGACTCCTGCGCGAACAGGCGCGACGTCAGGATCTCGTCGGCCTCCGCGAAGGAGGTCACGCGCGCGAGTGTCACTCCTTCTCGATCACACCAAGCAGCTCGAGCATCCGGGTCGGGGTGATCGGGGTCTCGGTGATCCGCGGCCGTCCGACCTGCGCGAGCGCGTCGTCGATCGCGTTGAGCAGCGCGGCCGGGGCGAGCACCGTGCCGCCCTCGCCGACACCGCGCGACCCGACGACCTTGTCCGACTCGAACTCCATGTGCTCGATCTCGATCTCCGGCAGTTCCGGAGCGCTCGGCATCAGGTAGTCCATGAACGTCGCCGACAGGTACTGGCCGTCGTCGGAGTAGGCCGAGTGCTCCAGCAGCATGCCGCCGACGCCCATCGCGATCCCACCGATGACCTGGCCCTCCACGACGGCAGGGTTGATCATCTTGCCGCAGTCCTCGACGACGAGGAACCGCTTGACCTGGACCTTCCCGGTGTCCTGGTCGATCTCGACCCAGCAGGCGTGGCTGGCCTGGGAGAACCCGCCGCCCTCGCCGTCGTAGTTGGCGACGAACTCCATCTCGGTGTTGGTGCCGGGGGGCATCTGGTCGGCGGCGAGCCAGCAGCCCATCGCGATCTGGGCCATCGGCACCGAGGCGCCCGAAACACCCTTGACCGAGACGATGCCGTCGACGATGTCGAGGTCGTCGACGCTCGCCTCCAGCATGTGCGAGGCGATCTCCAGGACGCGCCTGCGCAGCTCCCGTGAGCCGTAGACGACCGCGCCGCTGGCCATGGTGGCGGCCCGGCTGCCGCCGGTGCCCAGCATGGAGAACGGGGTGGCGTCGGTGTCGCCGTAGACGATGCGGATGTCGTCGAAGCCGACGCCGAGCTCGTCGGCGATCAGCTGCGACAGCGTCGTCTCGTGGCTCTGCCCGTGCGGGGTCTGCGGGGTGAACGCGGTGACCTTGCCGTCGATCTCGATGCGGATGCGGCAGGGCTCGGAGCCGAACGGGAAGCCGACGGCCGCCCAGAACTCCTGCGTACCCGGCGCCGGCTCGATGAACGTCCCGACCCCGAACCCGAGCAGCCTGCCCTCGGCGCGGGCGGCCTCCTGCTCACGGCGGACCTCGTCGAGGTCGACGATCTCGACGAGCCGGTGGAAGGTCTCCGCCGCGGTGACGTTCTCCAGCGTCACGTTGGTGATCATCTTCGTGGGCTGGTCGTCGAGGGTGATGAGGTTGCGGGTGCGGACCTCGACGGGGGAGATGCCGCACGTCTCGGCGATCTTGTCCATCAGCCGCTCGCGCACCAGCGTCTCCACGGCCCACGGCCCGCGCAGCGAGATGTAGGACGCCTTGTTGGTGGCGACGATGTGGTGCTGGAAGTGGTAGGCGGGCAGCTTGTACGGGCCGGGCAGGGTGGTGCGGACGAGGCCCGCGTACACCGTGGCCGGCGGGTTGATCGGGTAGGCACCGGCGTCGAGCTTCATCGTGACGCGCAGGCCCAGCAGGGTGCCGTCGGCCTTGACCGCGGCCTGCAGGGTCAGCTGCTCCTCGCGGGCCGCCCCGGCCGCGACGAGGTGCTCGTTGCGGTCCTCCACCCACTTCACGGTGCCGCCGATGGCCTTGGCCGCGGCGCAGACGGCCACGTCCTCGCGGTAGGCGGAGAACTTCAGCCCGAATCCGCCGCCGATGTTGTTGGCGGTGACCCGGAACTGGTGGATGGGCTGGCGGATCCAGCCGGCGAGCAGGAACCGCAGCGTGTGCGTGGTCTGCGTGGACGCCTCGTAGGTGAGCTGGCCGCTGCCCGTCTCGTAGCTGGCGACGCCACCGCGGGTCTCCATCGGGTTGCAGGCCCAGCGGTGCTGGTCCAGCGACTGCTCGACGACGTGGTCGGCCTGGGAGAACGCGGCCTCGATGTCGCCGAACAGCTGCTCGTCGGTGTGCACGACGTTGCCCGGGACGACGTCGCCGAACAGCTGCGGCGCGCCGTCGGCCAGGCCCGCGGTGGTGCTCATGACCGGGTCGAGGGGCTCGATGTCGATCTCGATCAGACCGGCCGCGTCCTCGGCGATGTAGCGGCTCTCGGCGACGACCAGCGCCACCGGCTCGCCGACGAAACGCACCACGTCGTGCGCGATCGCGGGGTACGACGGGCTGTTCAGGCCGGGGATCGGCTGAGCGAAGCTCAGGTCCTCGGTGATCGCGCTCATGTCGGCGCCGGTGAAGACGCGCACGACGCCCTCGACCTCGCGGGCCGCGGATACGTCGATCGAGGTGATCCGCCCGTGGGCGACGTTGCTGCGCAGGAAGTGGGCGTGGAGCATGCCGCGTTCCTGCACGTCGTCGATGTAGCGACCGGTGCCGGTCAGGATCGTGCGGTCCTCCTTGCGGTGGACCGATGCCCCGACGAGCCCGGAGATCGCGCTGCCGCCGGCCATCAGGCCTGCCCTCCCGTGGTCTCCGAGCCGGCGCCGGCGAGCGCCGCCTCGGCACCGTCGACGATCGACTGGTAGCCGGTGCACCGGCAGATGTTGCCCGAGAGCTCCTCGCGGATCTCCTCGCGCGAGCACGGCACCGGCCGGCCCGCCTTCTTCTCCTCGCACATGCCGTAGATCGACATGACGAAACCGGGGGTGCAGAACCCGCACTGGAAGGAGTGGTTGTCTCGCAACGCCTGCTGCACCGGGTGCAGCGTCCCGTCGGCGGCCGCGAGGCCTTCGACCGTGGTGATCTCGCGGCCGTCGGCCTGCACGGCGAGCTGGGTGCAGGAGCGCTCGGTCCGGCCGTCGACGACGACGGTGCACGCCCCGCACACCCCGTGCTCACAGCCGAGGTGCGTGGCGGTCAGGCCCAGGTCCTCGCGCAGGAAGTCGGCCAGCGTGCGCCGGACCTCGACGCTCACGGTCCGCTTGCGGCCGTTGACGGTGACGGTGATCTCTCGGGAACTCATCGCACGCCCTCGCTGACGGTCGGTCGGCGCTTCGCGCAGACGCTGTGTCGACTGTTCACTCGCTGACGCTCTTTCACTGGTTCTCCCGGGCGCGGGCGGCGGCGGTGGCGACGGCCTTGCGGATCAGGACGCCCGCGACGTGCTTGCGGTACGCGGCCGATCCGTGCAGGTCCGACGACGGGGACAGGTCGGCGACGGCGGCCTGGGCGGCCTCCTCGAGGATCGAGTCGTCGACGGTGCGCCCGGTCAGTGCGGCCTCGGCGCTGCCGGCGCGGACGGGTGCGATTCCGACCCCGGACAGCGCGATCCGCGCCTCGGCGACGACGTCGCCGTCGAGCCGGACCTGGGCGGCGACGCCGACCATCGCGAAGTCGCCGTGCCTGCGGGCGACCTCCTCGTAGGCGGCTCCGGTGGCCGGGCCGGCGGACCGCACGCGGATCGCGGTGAGGATCTCGTCCTCGGCGAGCGCGGTGGTGAAGAAGCCGGTGAAGAACTCGGCCGCGGGGATGGTCCGCTCACCTGCGGGGCCGCGGGCCACCATGTCGGCGTCGAGGCACGCGGCGACCGTCGGGAGCTCGGCGGCGGGGTCGGCGTGGGCGATGCTGCCGCCGATCGTGCCGCGGTTGCGGATCGCGGTGTGCCCGATGAACGGGATGGCCTCGGCCATCAGCGGGCAGGCCTTCGCCACGACGTCGGAGTGCTCGGCATCGCGCTGGCGCACGAGCGAGCCGATCGTCAGGACGCCGGCGTTCTCGGTGATGCCGGTCAGCTCGTCGATGCCGTTGATGTCGACGACCAGGCTCGGCTGGGCGAGGCGCAGGCTCAGCAGCGGGACGAAGCTCTGTCCGCCGGCCAAGACCTTCACGTCGCCCGCATCGGGTGCGGACATGGCAGCGATGGCGTCGTCCAGCGACGCCGGTGATACGTACTCGAAGACGGGGGGCTTCATTGGGCGCCCTCACCTCTCTGTGAGATCGTCCGTGGCTGGGGATATTGTTATCAGAGATTGCTGTGGCGGGACAGCCCGGGGACGGTATTCCGGGTTCGCGGCGAGAGCCTCGAGATAGTTCCGAGAATGCGGATTTCTCGCCGCATGCAGGTGCGCGACAACCATAGGATCACCGCCGGGACGAGGGGAAGTACCGCCCGTGACCAGCACCCAGGACCTGCAGACCGTCGTCGCCGAGCACGAACGCGGACGCGTGATCGCGATCGACTCGGCCTACGACGTCGACGACCGCAACACCGGTCGCGACGTCGTCGTCTCCGCGTCCTACTCCGGCGTCCTGCCGGCCCGCTTCGTCGCCGACCGGCGGCCCCGCGGCGCGATCGGCCTCGACTGCGGGATCGGCCCCGAGGGCGCCGGGATCGCCGGGCTCTGGTTCTACGAGGCGCTCGGCATCCCCGCCGCGACCGCCGACGTCAGTGGCGTCCTGCTCGGTGACGGCGTCGACGTCCACCGCAACGGCCGGGTCAGCCGGGTCAACGCCGTCGCCGCGGCCTGCGGCGTCACCGTCGGCATGGCGGTGGCCGACGCCGCGCACCTGCTGCTCACCACCGACCCCGCCGCGCAGGCGCCCTCGGAGATCACCAACCGCACCGTCGTGGAGCAGGGTCCCGGCGGGCGCGCCGTCGTCTGCACCGACTCCATCGCCTTCGGCACCCCGGCCGACCGTGACACCAACGTGCTGGTCACCGCCGGGCACACCGGCCGCTCCAGCGTCCCGTACCTGCGGAAGTTCCGTCCCCACGGGTTCATCTGCTCCGACGGCGGCCGCGGCCGCGACGACTCCGGCGTCGCCGGGCTCGCGATCGTCGAGGCCGACGGGCTGGCCGGGGCGACCGTCGACGCCCGCACCGCGATGATGGGCGACGGCCTGTCGAGCTACCGCGACGGCGTCATCAGTGCGCGCAACACCCTCGCCGCCGCGTGCGGGGTCGAGGTCGGGATGGCCGCCCGCGACGCCGCCCACCTGCTGTTGCAGCGATGATCACCCGCTTCGGGTTCGCGCCCCGCAAGGCGGGGTTCACCGTCGCACAGTTCCAGGACCACTGGCGCGACCGCCACGGCCCCGTCATCGGCGTCCTGCCCGGACTGCGCCGGTACTGGCAGAACCACGCCGTCGACGTGCCGCTGCCGTGGCCGGGTTTCGACGCCTGCTCCGAGATGGACGCCGACGACGTCGCCGGCTTCGACACCGCCTTCTCGCACCCGCACTACCTCGGAGCGGGACAGGCCGACGAGCGCCGGTTCGTCGACCGCAGCGGCGGAGGTGCGGTGCTCACCGCGCGGGTCGCGGGCAGCAGCCCCGAGGTCCCGGCCGGTGTCCGGCTGCTGACGGTGATGCGCGCCGCGCCCGGCGTCGCCACCGGCGACCTGGCGACGGCGCTCGCCACCCCCGGCCGGGGTGGCGCCGCGACCGCGGTCGAGGCGTTCGTCCGGCTCCCGGAGCTGCCGGGGATCGTCGACGCCGTCGAGGCGCTGTGGTTCCCGGACACCGACGCCGCGCTCGCGCACGTCGGGTCCGGGGAGGCGCAGGTCGACCGCCGCGCACTGTCAGGGCTGGTGGCGGCCACCGAGCGGGTCGTCGCGGCCGTCCACGTCGTCGCGCTGCCTCAGCTGCGCGTGTAGGCCTGCCACGTCGGCAGCGACTCGGGGATGTCGGCGGCGGCGGGCTCGGTCCCGGGCCAGCGCCTGCGCAGCGTCCCCGCCAGGACGTCGGGCAGGTCGGCGAGGGGCGCGGCGTAGAGCTGCAGCGCCCGGCGCGACACGAACCGCCAGCGCCCGTCCTCGCGGCGGTAGACGTCGAGGTAGCGCAGCGCGACGACGAACGGCGTCGGCAGGATCGCCAGCTCCGCGTGTGCGGAGACGACGCCGGTCGCGTCGTCGGGGCCGGTGAACTCGATCGTGTGGCTGTGCGGGTAGTGGTAGGTCATCCCGTAGCGGTCGAGCTGGCCGCGGTAGTACCTCATCACCGCCTCGCGGCCGGTCATCGGGCCGTCGGTGGAGTCGAAGACGCAGTCCTCGGTGAACAGCGCGGCCACCCCGTCGACGTCGCGGTCGTCGAGCACCCGGCCGTAGACGGCGACGAGCTCGCCGAGCTCCGCCCGGTCCTCGAGTCGTCGGATGCGTGCCTGCAGGTCCTCGTCGACCATGGTTCCTCCGTTGTGATCCCGAATCCAGGGTGATAGTAGTCAGCATATGAACGACGGTTCCGGAGATGTGACGGTCGAACGACGCGGCGACGTGGCCTGGATCCGGCTGAACAGGCCGGACCGGATGAACGCCTACGACGCCGCGATGGGGCGCGAGCTCACCGACGCCGTCCGCGACGCGTCGACGGCAGGGGTGATCGTCCTGACCGGCAGCGGCCGCGCCTTCTGCGCCGGCGGCTACCTCGCCAACCTCACCGACCCGGACCCCGAGGAGCTGCGCGGCATGTTCTACGCCTCGCTGGAGCTCTTCGACGTCATCCGGAACTCGCCCCGGCCCGTCATCGCCGCCGTCAACGGCGCCGCCGCAGGTGGCGGCAACGAGCTCGTCGTCGCCTGCGACCTCGCCATCGCCGCCCGCAGCGCCAAGCTCGGGCAGACCGGCCCCCGCGTCGGCAGCGCCCCCGTCCTCGGCGGAACCAACCTGCTCGCGATCTCGGTGGGGGAGAAGCGCGCCAAGGAGATCTCCATGATGTGCCGGCGCTACACCGCCGAGCAGGCCATGGAGCTGGGCTGGCTCAACGCCGTCGTCGACGACGACGAGCTCGAGGCCGAGGTGACCCGCTGGGCCGACGAGCTGCTCGCGCTCTCGCCGCGCTACCTGGAGATCGCGAAGATCAGCTCCAACGTGTGGTGGAACGCCTGCCGCGACAACTACGCCTCCGGCCTCGGCATGCTGGTGCAGGCCATCGGATCGCCGGACATGCGCGAGGGCGCGTCGGCGTTCATGGACAAGCGCGCGCCCCGCTTCCGGGACCTGTGATGCAGACCTACCGCGACCTGACGCTCACCTTCCCCGACCGCACCACCTGGACGTTGCCCGCGGTCCTGCGCCACCGCGCGCGGACCCACGCCGACTCCGTGTTCCTCGACGTCCCCTTCCAGGACGCGCGCCTCACCTACGCCGAGACCCTCGACGCGGCCGAACGCGTCGGCGGCGGGCTGCTCACCGGCGGCTGCGTCCAGGGCGACCGGGTGCTGATCATGGGCGCCAACAGCCTCGACTACCTGCTCGCGTGGATGGGCGCGTCGGTCGCGGGGCTCGTCGAGGTCCCGATCAACACCGCCTACCGCGGCACGTTCCTCGAACACCAGGTGCGCACCGTCTCGCCCGTCGCGGCGGTCGTCGACCCCGAGTTCGTCGAGCACTTCCTGAGCCTCGACGCCGCCCGCGCGATCAGGACCTTCTACGTCACCGGCTCCGCCTCCGGCGAGGCGATCGCCGCGCTGCGCGCGGCGGGGTGGGCCGCCGAACCCTTCTCCGCACTCACCGGCGCCGACCGGCCCGCGGCGCTGCCCGAGGTCGCCGCCGCCGACCTCGCCGCGATCCTGTTCACCAGCGGCACCACCGGCCTGTCCAAGGGCGTGATGATGCCCCACGCCCACTTCCACTTCTTCGCCGACGAGTGCGTGTCGCTGTGCCGGCTCACCGACGCCGACGCCCACATGGCCGTCGGCCCTCTCTTCCACGGCAACGCCCAGTTCCTCGCCTGCTACCCGGCGATGATCGTCGGCGCCCGGTTCGTGCTGCAGCAGCGCTTCAGCGCGTCGCGCTGGGTCGACCAGCTGCGCGAGTCACGCGTGACCGTCACCAACTTCATCGGCGTGATGATGGACTGGGTCCACAAGCAGCCCCGCCGCGACGACGACGCCGACAACCCCCTGCGCTGCCTCTACGCCGTCCCGCTCGCCACCTCGATCGCCCCGGACTTCAAGGAGCGCTTCGGGATCGAGGCGTTCGTCGAGAACTTCGGCCTCACCGAGATCTCCATGCCGATCCTCACCCCCTACGGCGCGCAGCGGCCCGCGGGGGCGGCGGGCCTGCTCGTCGAGGACTACTTCGACGTCCGGCTCGTCGACCCGGAGACCGACGAGGAGGTGCCCGACGGTGAGGTCGGGGAGCTGGTCGTGCGGGCCCACCTGCCGTTCACGATGACGGCCGGCTACTACGGCATGCCCGAGCGCACCGTCGAGGCCCAGCGCAACCTGTGGTTCCACACCGGCGACGGCCTGCGCCGCGACGCCGACGGCTGGTACTACTTCGTCGACCGGCTCAAGGACGCCCTGCGCCGGCGCGGGGAGAACATCAGCTCCTTCGAGGTCGAACAGCCGATCCTGGCCCATCCCGGGGTGGCCGACTGCGCGGTCGTCGGGGTCCCGGCCGACTCGGAGGCGGGCGAGGACGAGCTCCTGCTCGTCGTCGTCCCCGAGGAGGGCACGACGCTGACCGCCGCCGAGGTCTGGCAGTGGTGCGAGCCCCGCCTGCCCGCCTTCGCGATCCCGCGCTACGTCCGGATCGCCGAGTCGCTGCCGATGACCCCCTCGGGCAAGGTCCGCAAACTGGAGCTCCGGGAGGCAGGCATGTCCGGCGCAGCGGACCGCGAGACCCTGTGAGCGACCCCAGGCCTGCGGCCCTCACGAGCGCGGAGCGTGCCGTCCGGGTCGGGGCGCTCCGCCGAGCCCATCGCGCCTGGAACGCCGAGATGCACCTCAGCGTCGCTGAAGCCGGGGCGGACAGCCCTCATGTGCATCTCGGCGGCCGGGCTCGGCGGGCGGGCCGGTCGGGATCGGCGGCCGGTCGGGCCATGAGCCGGCGCCGGCCGAGATGCACACCAGTGCTGTCCGGGCGCGGGCCGACCGCGCTCAGGTGCATCTCGGCGCCGGGGGCACCCGCGCGCAACCTCACGGTCGGATCGTGGCGCGAAAACAGCAGTGAGGTTGCGGCCGATCTTCGGTGCGCAACCTCATTGCTGTGCCGAGCCCCCGAGGCAGCAGTGAGGTTGCGCGCCGGGAGTTGCTGCTTCGTTACGAGGCGACCCAGCCCGCGTCGACGGGGAAGACCTGGCCCGTGATCATCCTTGCCTCGTCGGAGGCCAGGTAGACGACCATCGAGGAGATGTCGTCGACGGTCACGTGGCCGCGTTCGCCCTTGAACATGTTGTTGGCGTTGAAGTCGACGAAGGCGGCGTCGGAGTCGACGCCCAGCTGCCCGGCGATGCCGGTGATCATGCCGGTGTAGATGGTGCCGGGGGCGATGCCGTTGACGTTGATGCCCCACTCCGACAGCTCGTTGGCCCAGCTCTTGGTGGCGAGGACGACGCCGCCCTTGGCCGCCGCGTAGTGCGACACCATCGGCAGGGCCTTCAGCCCACCCGCGGACGACGTGTTGATGACCTTGCCCGAGCCCTGCGCCTTCATGATCGGCGCGATGAACCGCATGGTGTTGAAGATGCCCTTGAGGCAGACGTCGATGACGGCGTCGAGGCTCTCGTCGGAGATCTCGTCGACGGCCTCGACGATGCAGACGCCGGCGTTGTTGCAGAGGATGTCGATGGTGCCGAAGCGGTCGACGGCGGTGGCGACGGCGTCGCGCATCTGGGCGGAGGAACGGACGTCGGCCTGGATGGCGATGGCCTCGGAGCCGATCGCCTCGACGGCGGCGACGGTGGCGTCGAGCTCCTCGCGGGTGGCGAGGGGGTAGATGGGCTTGATGTCCTCGCAAATGTCGACGGCGACGATCTTCGCGCCTTCGCGGGCGAGGTACTCGGCGTGCGAGGCACCCTGACCGTGCCCGGCACCGGTGATGAACGCGACCTTGCCCTGCAGCTTCACTGTGTCCTCCTTGTCAGAGTCGTTCTGCCACCAGCAACCCCAGCGTGATCGCGCGGCTCAGTGAGAAGCCGCTGTTGTAGGCGGTGCCCGACGACGTGAACGCCGCCGCGGCGCCCGCCGCGTGCAGGCCCTCGACGGGCCCTCCGGTCGAGGTGAGGACCTGGCCGTCGGGGTCGACGGCGATACCGGTGAGCCCGATCCCGGTACTGACCATCGTGAGCCGCATGCCGAAGAACGGCGGCTCGTCGACGGGCCCGAGGTTGGGGTGTCCCGGGTTCGAGGGGTCGCCCTGGAATCGTTGCCACGTGGTGTTGGTGCCGCGGCCGAACTCGGGGTCGGAGCCACTCGCGACGTCGGCGCTGAACCGGGCGGCGGTGGCCTCCAGCGCCACGCCGTCGATGCCCAGCGCGGTGCCGAGATCCCGCAGTGAGGACGCGGACGACACGACCTCCGGCGGGTAGACGCCGCCGGGCGGGGTGGGGCCCAGGCCGTAGCGGCGGTGGTGGCGGGAGTCCCAGATCATGAAGCAGGGCAGGTGCTCGCTGCCGGGCTCCAGGACCGACTCGGCGATCTCCCAGTAGACGGCGTCGTCGCAGAACCGCCTGCCCGTGCGGTCGACGACGAACGTGTGCGGCAGCGAGTGCTCGCGGGCGACCTGGAAGCCGGGGTAGCCGTCGACGGGGTAGCCGACCTGCACGGGTACCCGGGCGGCGGGGAACTCGACGACGGCGCCCCCGGCCTGGCGGGCCAGCCGGATGCCGTCGCCGGTGAGGGTGCGGGGTGCGACGCTGCCGCGGTCGGCGGGGGTGAGGCCGAGGAAGTCGTGGGCGAGTTCGTCGTCCCAGTCGTAGCCGCTGGTGGCCAGGACGACGGGCCCGTCGAGGATGCGCCGGGCGCCGTCGGGGGTCTCGGCGACCACGCCGGTGACGCGGCCGTCGTCGACGCACAGCTCGGTCGCGGTGTGCTCGAGCAGGATCTCCACACCGCGTTCGAGGGCGGCGACGAGGAACCCGGCGACGACGCCGGTCCCGAAGGTGTAGCGGTCCTCGCGGCGCAGCGGGTCGGCCTCCGGTGGGGCGCCGAACGCCGATGCCCGCAGCCCGGCGCCCAGGATCTCGGCGTATCCGGTGCCGACGGGGAAGTGCGGTGACACCCGCAGCCGGTCGCGCCAGGCGCCGAGGCGCCGCGCGTCGTAGGCGGCGGTGAGGTAGCGGCCGGTGGCCCGGGAGCCGGGCGCGTCCTGGTGGTAGTCGGGGTAGTCGGGGATGATCTCCCAGGTCACGGCGCCCGCATCCTCGAAGTACCGCGCGGCGCGCGGTGCCTCGGTGAGCCAGCGGGCCAGCGCGGCGTCGTCGATGAGCTCGGGGTGCGAGGCGCCGACGGCGCGGACGTACTGTTCGGCGGCGTCGAGGTCGTCGGGAATCCCCTGTGCCGCTTCGAGGTGGTTCGCGGCGACCCAGACCTGACCGCCGGAGAAGGACGCCGCGCCACCGGCGAGGTCGCCCTTCTCCAGCACGGTCACGGCGACGCCGCGGTCCGCGGCGGCGACGGCCGTCGCGAGGCCGGCCAGGCCGGCCCCGACGACGACCGCCGTGCGTGCAGCGGTCACTGGCAGACCGGGTCGCCGCTGGACTTGAACACGCCCTGGGTGACCTTGGCCAGCTGGATGCAGGTGCTGGCGGTGCGATCGGTGGCGCTGATCGAGATGGGCGGCATGATCCCGCCGATCTGGAGGTCCTTGGTCTCCTGCAGCGCGGCGAGGAACGAGTCACGGGTGACGTCCTTGCCGGCCCGCTGCAGCGCGTCGACGATGATCTTGCCGCCGACCCAGCTGTTGAGCGCGTACATGCTCTGCGACTTGCCGGGCTCGTACTTGTCCATCGCGGCGCGGAACTCGGCGGTGCCGGGGACGTCGGACTGCGGCGGCGCGTACGGGTTGACGGTGACGACGCCCTCGGCGAGCGGGCCGGTGAGCTTGGCGAGGTCGGGGCTGGTGTTGCCCAGCGAGCTGTACCACTGGGGCTTGTAGCCGGTCTGGTCGGCTTCCTTGAGCGCCACCGAGATCTGGTTGACGTTGCCGATGAACACCAGGTCGCTCACGCCGGCGGCCTGCAGCTTCTGCAGCTGGGTGGCGTAGCTGGTGGTGGTGCGCTCGAAGCTGACGTTCTCGGTGAGGACGGTCTTGCCCTTCTTGAAGCCGTCGGCGACCTCGGAGGACGTGCCGTCGTTCTGGTAGAGGATGCCCCACTTGCCGGCGGCCAGGTCCGGCTGCGTGGCGACCCAGTCCGAGAGCAGCTGGAACTGTGCCGACAGCGGCAGCATGGAGGCGAACGAGCGGTCGTAGGTCGCCAGCTGCGTGCTCAGCGCCATCGGGAACAGCAGGGGTACGCCGGCCTGCTGCAGGGTCGGCATCCCGGCGAGGGTGGTCGCGGTGCCGTTGTTGCCCCAGACCCCGAGGACGGGCTGCTGGGTGGCGAAGTACCGGGCGCCCGCGACGGCCTGCTTGGGGTCGTACTGGTCGTCCTGCACGGCGAGCGCGAGCTTGCGGCCGTGGATGCCGCCGGCGGCGTTGACGGTCTGGATGAGCGCGTCGGCGCCGGCCTGCCCGTCGGTGCCGAGGGCTGCGAAGGGTCCGGTCATCGGGCTGACCATGCCGAGCGTGATCGTGTCGGCCGTGATGCCGGGGGACGCTGCTCCACCTCCGCCCCCGGACTCCGACGACGACACTGTCGCGCCGCCACAACCTGCGAGAACGGTGGCGGCGATCGCTGCTACGGCTACGCCCACTACTCGACGCATGGGGTCGTCCTTCCCCGGCGGCAGCACTGCCGCCTCGGCGGAGAATCTATGTTAATAGTGTGGCGACATTAGGACCGCCGACCCTCGTGCGCAAGATGCCCGGACGGGGTTCCCTCTGCCCCAATCCATGTATATCTTTATCATTTGAATCGGCCGGCGCCCGCCGTGGGAGCCGCCGGAACGGGAGGTCGACGATGACCGCGCGCGTTCCGCCCGACCGGGTCGGACTCTCCTCGTGAGCGCCCTCCTGCAGGCGATCGTCAACGGCCTCATGACCGGCGGCGTGTACGCCCTGCTCGCGCTGTCCATCGCCCTGATCTTCAAGACGATGGACGCGGTCAACTTCGCGACCGCCTCGATGGGCGCGTTCTGCGCATTCCTGTTCTTCCAGGTGGGGACGATCCTCAACTTCGGGTGGACCGCCGGGCTCGCGGTCTCCGTCGTCGGCGCGGTCCTGCTGGGCTGGGCGGTCGAACGCGGCATCGTCCGGCCGCTGGGCTCGGGCGACCTGTTCCGGCTCGTGCTCGCCACGATGGGGCTCGACATCGTCCTCAACAACGCGACGCAGATCTTCTTCGGCTCGGGTGTGCAGAACATCAACGCCCCCCTGCCCTCGGGCGGGGTCGGCGTCGCGGGCATCAACATCGACCTGACCCGGCTGGTCATCCTCGGGGTCGCCGTCGCGGGCGCGATCGTGCTCGGCGTCGTGCTGCGCTACACCAACCTCGGCGTCGGGATGCGCGCCTACGCCCAGGACCCGCAGGCCGCGACGCTCATGGGGGTCCCCGCCCGCACCGTCTCGCGCTGGACGTGGATCATCTCCAGCCTGCTCGGGCTCATCGCGGCGATCATGGTCGCGTCGGTGTCGGTGCTCTCGGTCGGCTTCCTGCAGGGCACCTTCATCTCCGCCTTCACCGCGGCCGTCCTCGGGGGCCTGTCCAGCCTGCCCGGCGCCGTCGCGGGTGGGTTCATCCTCGGCGTCCTCGAGGCGCTCTCGATCGCCTACGCCCCGCGCGCGGTGACCATCGCGCTGCCCGTCCTGATCATCCTGGTGGTCCTGCTGATCCGGCCCGCCGGCCTGTTCGGCCGACTCTCGGCATCGCGGGCATGAGCGCGCCCACGCCCGGCGCGCCCGCCGGCACGGACACGGCGCCGACGCTCGCGGGCCGGCTGTCGCGCATCCCCGGGCGCGACGTCCTGCTCGCCGTGCTGGCGATCGTCGTCGTCTTCGGGATCTCCGGCATCCTCACCGGCTACCAGGCCTACGTCGTCACCGTCGTCGTCATCTTCACGATCATCGGCGCCAGCCACACCGTCCTGTTCGGCGCCGCGGGCCAGCCCTCGGTGGGGCACGCGGCGCTGCTCGGCGCCGGGGTCTACGCGACGATCGCCGTCTCCCGCATCACGACGTTCGGGATGGAGGGCGAGCTCGTCGCCGGCGTCGTCATCGGTGCCCTCATCGGTGTCCTCATCGGCCTGCCGTCACTGCGCATCGGCAGCCTCTACCTCGCGATCGCGACGCTCGCGCTGTGCATCGTCGCCCAGCAGGTCTTCTTCGAGTGGACGAGCCTCACCGGTGGCGGCGGCGGGACCCAGGTGCCGCCCCCGACCCTGTTCGGCACCACGTACACCCCCCTCGGGCTGCTCTACATCGCGCTCGTCGTCATGGGCGTGGCGATGCTGTTCGCCCGCAACCTCCTGCGCGGCAGGCAGGGCCGGGCCTGGAACGCGGTCCGGACGAGCCCGCTCGCGGCGTCGAGCCTGGGGATGTCGCTGGGCTGGCAGAAGGTCGGCGCCTTCGGGGTCTCGGGCGCGATGGTCGGCTGCGCGGGCGTGCTCTACGCCCACACCGTCAACTACGTCTCGCCGCAGGACTTCTCGCTGGAGCTCTCGATCGTCACGCTGGTCATCGCGATCATCGGCGGCCAGCGCTACCTGTGGGGCGCCGCGCTCGGCGCGATCTTCGTCGAGGGCCTGCCGGAGATGCTGCGCACCACCGGCGAGTTCCGCTACGTCATCTACGGCGCCGTGTTCGTCGTCATCATGATCTTCTTCCCCGGTGGTTTCGCGGGCGGCGTCGTCGCGCTGTGGCGGCGGTTCGGCCCGGGCCGCAGGCGCACCGCGCCCGGGGAGATCGAGCTCGCACCCACGGCGACGATCGTCGAGGCCGAGCTGGCCCAGAACACCGCCCGCGGTAGCGAACCGGCGCCGCCCCCCACCGCGGGGGAGGGCGGCGTCGGGCTCAGCATCCGCGACGTCCGCGTCGCCTTCGGCGGCGTCACCGCCGTCGACGGGGTGTCCGCCGAGATCGTTCCCGGCTCGGTGGTCGGGCTCGTCGGACCCAACGGCGCGGGGAAGACCACGTTGCTCAACGCGATCTCCGGCTTCGTCGGCCTCGCGGGCGGGGAGATCGCCGTCGGCGACGCCGTGCTGCGCCCGCGCAAGCCCGCGCAGCGGCGCGCCCTCGGGGTGGGCCGGACCTTCCAGAACCTCAGCCTGCACGAGGGCCTGACGGTCATGGACCACCTGATGATCGGCCAGCACGCCGTCGCGGGCTACGGGTCGGTGAGCCAGGTGCTGCGGCTGCCGCCGTTCGTCCGCGGGGAACGCCGGATGCGGGCGAACGCCGTCGAGACCGCCGAGATGCTGGGGCTCGCCGACCTGCTCGACGAGAACGTCGAGAACCTCGCCTACGGCGTACAGAAGCGGGTCGACGTGGCGCGGGCCGTCGTGGCCCGGCCACGGCTGCTGCTCCTCGACGAGCCCGCGGCCGGACTCACCCCCGACGAGGGTGACGACCTCGTCGGCCGGGTACTGGTGCACAGCCGCCACGTGGGCGCGACCGTCGTGCTCGTCGAGCACAACATCGAGCTGGTCATGCGGGTCACCGACCGGGTCGTGGCCCTGAACTTCGGCCGGGTCATCGCCGACGACGTCCCCGACGTGGTGCGGCGCCAGGACGACTTCGTGGAGGCCTACCTTGGCGGCTGAAGGGCTCGCTCTCCGTGGCGTCACCGGCGGCTACGGCCGGTCCACGGTCCTGCACGGCATCGACGTCGAGGTCCGGCCCGGCCAGAAGGTCGCGATCCTCGGCCCCAACGGCGCCGGCAAGACGACGATGCTGCGCGCCGTGTCCGGGCTGGTCGACGTCCGGGCGGGGGAGATCCTGCTCGGCGACGAACCACTGACCGGGCTGCGTCCCGACCAGGTCGTCGCCCGCGGTGTCGCCCACGTGCCGCAGGGACGGCGGGTGTTCCCCGACTTCACCGTCGTGGAGAACCTGCGCGCCGCCGCCTACACCCGCGGGGGCCGCGACGTCGACGACGACATCGCCAAGGTCCTCGACGCGTTCCCGCGGCTGGGCGAACGCAGCGGCATCCGCGCGGGGTTCCTCTCCGGTGGCGAGCAGCAGATGCTCGCGATCGGCCGGGCCGTGGTGCAGCGGCCGCGGATCGTGCTGATCGACGAGATGTCGCTGGGCCTCGCGCCCATCCTGATCAAGGAGCTGTACGGCCGGTTCGACGTGCTGTTCGCCGACACCCCCGCGCTGATCGTCGAGCAGAACCCGTCGGTCGCCCTGGAGCACTGCAGCTACGTCTACGTCCTGAGCAACGGCGAGGTGAAGGCGTCGGGCCCGGCGGCGGAGTTCACCTCGCACGAGCGCCTCATGCAGGCCTACGCCGGGGCCGTCGACTGATGCGCGCCGACACCGGGAGGGTGGTCCGGCCGCGATGACGCCCGCTCCGGCCCTCCCGCGAACGAGCACCGCCGCAGCCCGGCGCAGCCCCGCGGCCGCGCCTGCTGTACACGATCGTCCTGCGTGGCGGCCTCGCCGAGGTCCTCGCAGGACCACACCAGCGACCTCGACCGGTCCGGACACGAGGTCGTCCCGCTGCTGTGCAGGCAGCGGGTGTGAAAGGGGGGAAAGATGGATGAGCCGTTCCTGATCGACGCCGTGCGGTCGCCGATGGGCAGGGGCAAGGCCGGCGGCGCCCTGTCCGGGCTGCACGCCGTGGACCTGCTCGCGCAGACGATCGCGGGGCTGGTGGCGCGCACCGGGATCGACCCCGGCCGTGTCGACGACGTCGTCACGGGCTGCGTGAGCCAGGCCGGTGAGCAGTCGGGCAACGTCGGCCGGATGGCCTGGCTCGCGGCGGGCCTGCCCGAACACGTGCCGGCGGTGACGGTGGAGCGCAAGTGCGGGTCGAGCCAGCAGGCCGTGCACTTCGCCGCGCAGGGGATCATGGCAGGCGCCTACGACCTCGTGGTCGTCGCGGGCGTCGAGTCGATGAGCCGCGTCCCGATGGGCGCGGCGCGGCTCGGAGCCGACTCCGCCGGGCCGTCGGTGACCGAGCGGTACGCGCCCGGCCTGGTGTCGCAGGGGGTGTCGGCCGAGCTGGTCGCGGCCCGCTGGAAGCTCTCGCGCGCACAGCTCGACGACTACGCCGCCCGCTCCCACACCCGTGCCGCCGAGGCCGCCGACTCCGGCGGGTTCGACGGCGAGATCGTGCCGATCACCGTGGGGGACACGGTCGTCTCCGCCGACGAGTCGATCCGCCGCGGCACGACCACGGAGAAGCTCGCCGCCCTGAAGCCGGCCTTCACCGACGAGGCGATGGCGGCCCGCTTCCCCGAGATCAGCTGGTCGGTCACCGCGGGCAACTCCTCGCAGATCACCGACGGCGCGTCCGCCCTGGTGCTGGCGAGCGAGCGCACCGCCCGCGAGCTCGGCCTCACCCCGCGGGCGAGGTTCCGCGGGTTCTCTGTGTGCGCCGACGACCCGGTCGAGATGCTCACCGCGCCGATCCCCGCGACCCGGCGGCTGCTCGACCGGGCCGGTGTGCGGGTCGGTGACGTCGACCTCTACGAGGTCAACGAGGCGTTCGCGTCGGTGCCGCTGGCCTGGCAGGCAGCGTTCGACGCCGACCCCGACCGGCTCAACGTCCGCGGTGGCGCGATCGCGCTCGGTCATCCGCTCGGTGCCTCGGGCGCCAGGCTGGCGACCACGCTGCTCGGTGCCCTGGAGGCGCGTGGCGGCGGGCTCGGGCTGCAGACGATGTGCGAGGCGGGCGGCATGGCAAACGCCATGCTGCTCGAGACGGTCTGACGGTTCAGTCGGCCAGGCCAGAAGACATCCGGAAGGAATCACGTGGACATCGCAGGCATCTCCGCCGTCGTGACCGGCGGCGCGTCCGGGCTCGGGCTCGCGACGGCGCGCCGGCTCGTCAAGGCCGGGGCCGGGGTCGTGCTGCTCGACCTGGAGTCCTCGCCCGGCGCCGAGGCCGCCGCCGAACTGGGGGACCGCGCCCGGTTCGTCGTCGGTGACGTCCGGACCGAGGAGGGCGTCACCCCCGCGCTCGACGCCGCCGCCGAGCTCGGCCCGCTACGCGCGGTCGTGCACTGCGCAGGGCGCGGGCACGCGATGCGCATCCTGCAGCGCGACGGCAGCCCGGGCTCGCTCGAGGACTACGCCGCGATCGTCGAGCTCAACCTGATCGGCTCGTTCAACGTGCTGCGGCTGGCCGCGGCGCGGATGGCGCAGCTCGACCCGGTCGACGGGGAGCGCGGCGCGATCGTGCTGACGGCGTCCGTGGCGGCGTGGGAGGGCCAGATCGGGCAGATCCCGTACGCGTCGTCGAAGGCCGGTGTCGTGGGCATGACGATCGTGGCCGCGCGCGACCTCGCCACCAAACAGATCCGGGTGGCGACGATCGCGCCCGGCATCTTCGACACCCCGCTGCTGGGGCGGCTGCCCCAGGAGGTGCGCGACTCGCTGGGCAAGATGGTCCCGCATCCGAGCAGGCTGGGCGCCCCCGACGAGTTCGGGGCGCTCGCCGCCCACGTCCTGGAGAACCCGATGATCAACGGCGAGACGATCCGCCTCGACGGCGGCATCCGGATGGCCCCGAGATGACCTCGTCCTCGAGCGGCACCGCCGCCGCGCAGGTCGACGCCGGCGCGGGCCTCGTCGTCGACCGCGACGGGCCCGTCCTGGTCCTGACGATCGACCGGCCGCGGCGGCGCAACGCCGTCGACCTGGCGACGGCACGGCTGATCAGCGCGGCGATCGACGAGCTCGACGCGGACCCCGAGCTGCGGGTCGGCGTGCTGACGGGGTCGTCGGGCTTCTTCTCCGCCGGCATGGACCTGGCGGCGTACGCGGCGACGGGCGAGCGTCCGGTCGACGAGCGCCGCGGCGGGTTCGGCATCGTCGGTGTGCCGCCGCGCAAGCCGATCATCGCCGCGGTCGAGGGCCCGGCGCTGGGCGGCGGGTTCGAGATCGCGCTGGCCTGCGATCTCGTCGTCGCGGGGGAGAGCGCGTCGTTCGGGTTGCCGGAGGTCAAACGCGGCCTGGTCGCCGCGGGCGGCGGCGTGCTGCGGCTGCCGCGGCTGGTGCCGCGCAACGTCGCCACCGAGGCGGTGCTGACGGGCCGCCCGCTCACCGCGGCCCGCTGTGTGGAGCTGGGCCTGGTCAGCCGGGTCGTCGCCGACGGTGGCGCGCTCGCCGCGGCGACGGAGCTGGCCGGTGAGATCGCCGGGAACGCGCCGCTGGCGGTGCAGGCGTCGAAGGCGGTGATGGCGGCGTCGGCGCTGTGGCCCGACGACGAGCTGTTCACCCGCCAGGAGCCGCTGCTCGCCCACGTCCGCACGTCGGAGGACGCCAAGGAAGGGGCGCGCGCGTTCGTCGAGAAGCGGGCGCCGCGCTGGTCGGGCCGGTGATCCCGGTGAGTGGCAACAGGCGCCGCGGCGCCTGTCGCCACTCACCGGCGGGACGGTCAGACCTCGTCGCACAGGGCCCGGGCGATGCCCAGCTTGAGCACCTCCGAGGCGCCCTCGTAGATCCGCATCGGGCGGGCCTGTCGGTAGTAGCGCTCGATCGGGCTGTTCGCGACGAGGCCCCAGCGGCCCATCACCTGCACACACCGGTCGACGACCCGGCTCGCGGCCTCGGTGGCCGCCACCTTGGCCATCGACGAGCGGTTCAGCGCGCCGGCGGCGTCGCCGCGGGCGGCGGTCGCCGCCTGGTAGGTGAGCAGCCGGGCCATCTCGACGTCGTTCCAGGAGTCGGCCAGCAGCTGCGCGACTGGCCCGTGCCTGAGCAGCGGGCGGCCGAACTGCTCGCGGGTGCGGGCGTGGCGGGCGGCCTCGGCGAGGGCGCCCGCGGCGAGCCCGCACGCGGCGCCGGCGACGGACACCCGGAAGACGGCGAGCGTGCCCAGGACCAGCGACATCGCCTTGCCGGGCACGCCGAGGCGCGCTTCGGGCGGGAGCACGACGTCGTCGAACTCGACCTCGCCGAGCACGTGCGGGGCGATCAGCTCGGGGCTGGGTGTCGTGGTCAGGCCGGGGGTGTCGGCGGGGACGAGCACGAGGGAGAGCCCGGCCTCCTCGGACACGAGCGTCACGAAGAAGTCGGCCGCGCCGGCGTTGGAGATGAACGACTTCGCCCCGCGGACGACCAGCGAGCCGTCCTTCTCCGTCAGCGTCGTGGAGACGTTCTTGAGGTCGGAACCGGCCTGCTCCTCGGTGAGCGCGAGCGCCGCGAGGGTCTCCAGCGACGCGACCTTCGGCAGCCACCGGGCGCGCTGCTCGTCGGTGCCGCCGACGGTGATCGCGTAGCTGCCGATGCCCTGCAGAGCGAACATGGAGTCGAGGTGCGAGGAGGCGCGCATGAACACCTCGCGGACCAGGCAGACGGCCAGCGGGTCGACGCTCTCGGAGCGGCCACCGTAGGCGGCGGGGACCATCAGCCCGGACAGTCCGCTGGCGCGCAACGCCTCCCGGATCCCGGGATGGATCTCGCTCATCGCGTCGGCCTCGGCGGCGATGTCGGCGACGGACGCCGCGACAGCCTCGGCCTCCTCGCGCAGGGCCGCCTCAGCGGGCCCGAGACCGAACCACTTCTCCGGGGAGTCCATGCATACTATGTTACTTTATTAGCGGGCTGAGCGACAGGACGGTCACGTCCCCCGCCCCTCGAACCGGTGTACTCGATGAGGAGTGGTCACCATGGCAGGCACTGTCTCGACCTCGGGCGGGCGGCGCACGTCGGAGCTGGTCGGCGAGGCGCCCTGGCTCTCCCGCCTGGAGGTCTCGACGCCCAAGTTCGTCGAGGGCCTCGCCCGCGTCGCCGACGTCATCACCACCGACGGGACGCTGACCGTCGGCCTCAAGGCACTGTTCGCCGCCGCGATCTGCGCGGTCAAGCGCGACGAGGCGCTCGTCGACCACTTCCTCGCCGTCGCCGCCAAGGCCGGGGTCCCACGCGAGCACGCCGAGGGTGCGTCCGTCGGTCTGCTGATCTCGCGCGGCATCGTCCCGCACGGGCTCTTCGTCGCCGCGACCGACGCCGCGTACGGCCCGGCCGAGCACGCGCCCGCCGCCGCCGACGCCACCGACTCCTTCACCGCCGACGTCCCCGGGGCCTACGCCTACTTCGAGCGCTACTTCGGTGTCGTGCCCGACTACGTCGAGCTCCTCGGCGACCGTGTCGGCGCGGGCCTGGAGGGCTACTTCCTCATGCGCGAGTCGTCGCTGGGGGAGACGCCGCTGCCCGCGATGGACATGGAGCTGCTGCTCTGCGCGGTCAACGCTGCGGAGTACCAGCCGCGGTTCGTCGCCATCCACTCCCGTGGCGCCCGCCGCGCCGGCGCCACCGAGGAACAGCTCGTCGAGGCCACCCTCGTCGCGATGCCCTTCGCCGGGGTCGCGTCCTGGCTGCCCGCGGCACAGGGTGTCATCGACTCCCGCGACGTCGCCGGCTCCTGAGCCGGTCTTCAGCCGACGCCGTCGACGTGGTCGCGGGCCGGTGCGGCCGCCCGGGGGCACCGGCGGGGCGCCCGCGCCCGAGCGATCCGCCCCGGCCGGGCGCGGGTAGGTTCTGCGCCACCGGTCGGCCCCGTACCGTCGTGGACGGCGCATTGCTGAGTATCATCGCCAGGATCTGGGTCGCCTCCGACCCGGGCCGACAGCAGTCCGGGCCGTAGAGCAGGGAGCCGACATGTCCGTCGTCCGCAGGGACGTTCCGCCGCGCTCGGCGCCGACGGGAATGCCGCCCAAGCGCGCCACCGTCATCGCGCAGCGGATCGTGAAGGAGATCAAGGACCGCAACCTGCAGCCGGGCAGCCACCTGCCGCCCGAGCGCGACATGCTCGAGACCTACAACGTCGGCCGCAACACCTTGCGTGAGGCGCTGCGGGTACTGGAGCTGCAGGGTGTGCTGACGATCCGCCCCGGTCCCGGCGGCGGCCCGGTCATCACCTCGCCCGACTCGCGGCACCTGGCCAGCACGCTGGCGCTGCTGATGCAGTTCGCCGACACCCCGTTCCGGGCGGTGATCGAGACCCGTCAGCTGCTCGAGCCGATCACGGCGCGGCTGTGTGCCGAGCGCGGTGACGCGGGCCTGCTTGCCGACCTCCGCCACTCGGTCGACCGCATGGGCGAGAGCCTCGACGACCGCGACGCGTTCCTCGCCGAGAACCGCCGCTTCCACGATCTCGTGGCGTGGGGTTCGGACAACCCGCTGTTCGGCTACTGCATCAACTCGCTGCACTGGATCACCGACGGCTCGGTCCTGGGTGTCGAGTACCCGCGCCGGTTCCGCAAGCTCGTCTGGCAGGCCCACGACGCGGTGTGCATCGGCATCGAGTCCGGTGAGGGCGACAAGGCCGAGGCCGCGATGCGCACGCACATGGACGACACGCTCGTCTACTTCGAGCGGCACTACCAGCGGCAGATGGACGAGGTCCTGAGCTGGGAGATGTACGGCACCTGAGTCCAGGCCGGACGCTGGATCCACGGCGCCGCCTCCCGCATATTGGGATGCGGCGCCGTTGTGTGTCCGGGGTGTGGCGGATTCGCACCTGGTCCGGTAGTGCTGTTAATGATATACAGAGATTTCGGCGCTGACCGGGATCGGCGCCACTCGACGCACACCGCATGAACGACGACGACGTCAGGACGGCGCATGGACGGCAAGACGCTGCTGGAGCGGGAGCAGGACCACCCGCAGGACATCGTGGTCGAGCGCGACCGCGGCCGGATCTGCACCATGGACTCGGCCCGCTACGTCGACGCCCGCAACACCGGTCGCGACGTCGTCGTCCCGGCCTCCTACGTCGGCGTGCTCCCCGCGCGCATGATGGCGATCCACCGCCCCCGCGGGGTCATCGGGCACGACGCGTGCGTCGGCAAGGACGGCGCCGGCATCGCGGGGCTCTGGTATCTCGAGGCCCTGGGCATCGCCGCCGCCACGGCCGACGGCATGACCGCCGAGATGGGCAACGGCGAGGACCTCTACCGCAACGGCATCGTCAAGCACGTCAACTACGTCGCCGAGACGTGCGGGGTCAGGCCGGGCATGCCCGTGTCCGAGGCCGCGGAGATCCTGCTGGCCAACGACCCCACCGACGTCGAGGTCGGCAACAAGGTCCGCCGCGAGATCGTGGAGACCCACCCCAGCGGGCGCCGCGTCGTCGTCACCGACTCGATCGTCTGGGCCTACCCCGAGGACGAGAACCGCAGCGTCCTCGTCACCGCCGGGCACACCGGCCGCAGCGGCGCGAAGTTCCTCCTCGAAGCCAGCCCCTGGGGCTTCATCTGCCACGACGGCGGCATGAGCAAGAACCGCTCCGGTGTCTCCGGGCTGGTCACCGCCGACGAGGCAGGGCTCGCGGGTGCCTGCATCGACGGCACCACCGCGCCCGTCGGGGACGCGTTCCTGGGCTACGAGCACGGTCTGATCAGCGCCCACAACGAGTCCGCCGCGAAGCGCGGTGTCGAGGTCGGGATGACGGTCAAGGAGGCCGCGCACCGACTGCTCCTGGGTGGAGAGTGACCACCACGGTTCCCGGGCTGACCGACCTCTTCTGGGAGGCGGTCGGCCGGCGCGAGCTCGTCCGGCCGGTCTGTGCCGACTGCGGGCGCAACTTCTTCACCCCCCAGATCGCGTGCCCCGCGTGCCTGTCGGAGAACTGGAGCTACCAGCCCTCCGACGGCCGCGGCCGCGTGTACTCGGCGACGGTCGTGCACAAGCCGCCGAGCCCCGGGTTCGCCGTGCCGTTCCGGCTGGGCATCGTCGACCTCGACGAGGGCTGGAGCATGCTCACCGAGCTCGTCGGCGGCCCAGGCGAGCGGTTGCCGGAGCTCGACACCCCGGTGCGCGTGACGTGGATCGAGCGCGACGGCCGGGTCCTGCCGGCGTTCACCGAGGACGCGCCGTGAACCTCTCGGACATCGCGATCGTCGGCGTCGGGCTGACCCCGCAGCGCAAGCGCTCGGACCGCAACTCGCTGCAGGTCGCCCTCGACGCCGCCAAGCTCGCCGTGGCCGACGCCGGGCTGCGCCACACCGATCTCGACGGCATCGCCGCGCGTTGGCCCGGGCCCGGCGGCACGGTGCTCGCACCGGGCTCCGCGGACTGGTCGACGCTGCTGGGCGTCCCGCTCGACTGGATCGGCGACTCCTACCCCCAGGGCGTGCCCGCGCTCGTCGACGCCGCCGGTGCGATCCTCACCGGGCAGGCCACCACCGTCCTGATCACCGGCGGGCAGGCCGGGGTGCTCGGCGGCGGCAGCGTCGCGGCCTACACCCAGCCGGGCAACGAGTTCGTGGCCCCGTTCGGCGCGTTCACCTCGGCCCACTTCGCGCTCGTCGCGCAGCGCCACCTCGCGAAGTATCCCCATGCGCGCCAGGGGATGGCGGAGATCGCCGCGACGATCCGCAACGTCGGGTCGGCCAACCCCGAGGCCGTCATGGCCGGGCGCGGTCCCTACACCGCCGCCGACGTCCTCGCCGCGCCGCCGATCGTCGACCCCTTCACACTGCTGGACCTGTGCCTGGCGTCGGAGGGCGGTGCCGCCGTCGTCGTCACCACGCTCGAACGGGCCCGCGACCTGCCGCACCCGCCCGTCGTCGTGCTCGGCGCCGGGATGGAGTGGCTGCGCCAGCAGTACGTCGACCCCGCCCGCTACGACGACACCTGGACGATCGGGGCGGCCGCCGCGCGCAAGGCGTTCGGGCAGGCCGGGATCGGCCCGTCCGACGTCGACGTCGCCCAGCTCTACGACGTGAACTCCCTCGAGGTGGCCCGCCAGTTCGAGGCGCTGGGCTTCTGCGGGCCCGGCGAGGGCACCGACTTCGCGCTCGCCACCGGCATCGGCCTCGACGGCAAGCTCCCCACCTGCACCGACGGCGGCCTGCTGGCCTGCAGCCACATCGGCTGGGGCGGGCCCACGCTCAAGCTCGTGGAGGCGGTCCGCCAGCTGCGCGGGGACCAGGGCGACCGGCAGGTCGCCGGCGCCGAGGTCGCGCTCGCATCCGGCGCCGGATCGGGCGCCCAGTACTACAACCTCGCGCTGCTCGGCCGGGCGCGGTAACTCGGGAGGAGACGCACATGACGACCGTCGAGGCGCAACGGAGCGCCGAACAGACCGATCCCAAGAAGACCGGGATCATCGACTCGGACGTGCACCCGAACTTCGTCAACGGCATCCGGGACCTCACCCCGTACATGACCGAGACCTGGCGCAACCGGCTCGGCGTCAGCGGCGACGACTGGGCGAAGGGCATGGCCGCCGCCCAGTTCACGCTGCCCCTGGACTACCTCTACATCAACGCCGCGGGCGCCTACCGCGAGGACGCGGCCCGGCCGGGGATGCCGCCCGCGACCGACCCCGACTTCACCGCCCAGCACCTGCTCGACAAGCACGGCATCTACCGGGC
Organism: Pseudonocardia sp.; assembly: GCF_050250275.1. Taxonomy (GTDB): domain Bacteria; phylum Actinomycetota; class Actinomycetes; order Mycobacteriales; family Pseudonocardiaceae; genus Pseudonocardia. Next base: position 33,215 of record NZ_JBFWOY010000008.1, on the reverse strand, counting down.
CGTGCTGCTCGCCGGGCAGTGCCTGGGCATCGGCGCGATGCCCGACGGCATGGTCGCCGCCACCATCGCGTCGGCCTACAACGAATGGATGTGCGAGCGCTGGCTGCAGAACGACGTGCGCTGGCGCGGCGCGCTCGTCGTCGCCCCCCAGGACCCCGAGGCCGCCGTCGCCGAGATCGACCGCGTCGCCAAGCGTGACGGGATCGTCGCGGTGTTCATGCCGCTGGGCGAGATCCTGATGGGGGAGAAGCACTACTGGCCGATCTACGAGGCCTGTGCCCGCCACGAGCTGCCGCTGATCGTGCACCCGTCGGGGTGTGAGAACGTGTTCGCCAAGGCCCCGCGGATGGCCGGGACGCCCACGTTCTACCTGGAGTGGCACACCGCGCTCGGCCAGATCCACCAGTCCAACACGCTGTCGATGATCTGCCACGGCGTGTTCGAGAAGTTCCCGAAGCTGAAGTACATCATCGCCGAGGGCGGCTTCCTGTGGGCGCTGGAGGTCATGTGGAAGCTCGACCGTGACTGGAAGGGCCTGCGCAACGAGGTCCCGTGGCTGGTCAAGCCGCCGTCGGAGTACCTGCTCGACCACATCCGCTTCACGACGCAGCCGTTCATCGAGCCGCACGACCCGAAGCACATCGCGCCGCTGATGGAGATGCTGCACGCCGACCGGACGCTGATGTTCTCCTCCGACTATCCGCACTGGGACTTCGACAACCCGCAGCGCTCGCTGCAGGCCGTGTCGAAGGAGCTGCGGCAGAAGATCCTCGTCGACACCCCGCGCGCCGTCTACGGAGACCGCCTTGACTGAGACGATGCCCGAGACGGGCCGCGGGACCCGGGTCGTCGTGGAGAAGCTGGCCGACTTCGCCTGGGGCGACCGGCGGATCGTCGAGGTCGACGGCCGTTCGATCGGCGTGATCAATGTGGGCGGGACGTTCCACGCCCTGCGCAACAACTGCCCGCACCACGGAGCGCCGCTGTGCGAGGGGGTGGTCAAGGGCACGATGGCCGACACCCCGGCCCACGAGTACTCCTACGTGCGGCACAACGAGTACATCGTCTGCCCGTGGCACGGCTACGAGTTCACGCTCGCCACGGGCCGCTCGCTCGTCGAGCCGGAGAAGACCCGTGTGCGCGTATACGAGGTCGTCGTCGAGGGCGACGACGTAGTCCTGTACGTCTGAGGGGTCTCTCGCATGGACATCGGTGTCGCCGTCTCGGCGCATGCCCGCAAGACACCCGGCGCCGACGCGGCGTTCGAGGGTGACCGCACGCTCAGCTATGCCGAGCTCGACGAGCGCACCAACCGGCTCGCCAACCTGTTGCAGGGCCGCTACGGCGTCGAACCCGGCGACCGGGTGGCGGTGTTGCTGCGCAACAGGTTGGAGGTCGCGGAGGCGATCGTCGGGGTCACCAAGGCCGCGGCCGTCTACTGCGGGCTCAACTTCCGGATGAGCCTGGAGGAGTACCGCTCCATCCTCGGCAACGCGCAGGCCCGGGTGCTCGTCACCGAGTCGGGCTTCCGCGAGATGGCGGCGACGCTGGCCGCGGAGTTCGGCCTGGTGGTGGTCGACGTCGACGACCCGTCGGAGGCGGGCTGGGGCGGCCTCGCGGCGGCGTCGGCCTCGGCCCCGCCCACCCTGCACGCGCGGGCGCCGTCCGACGAGTTCTGCATCGTCTACACCAGCGGGACGACCGGCCAGCCCAAGGGCATCCTGTTCGACGCGGCCGCCGTCGCGACGCACGCGATGGTCGCCGGGCTGGAGTACGCGATGACGCGGCACTCCCGCTGGCTGACGACGATCCCGCACAACTCGTCGGTGCAGATCACGCTGGCGCCCACGTTCTTCCTGGGCGGGGCGGTCGGGTTCCTCGACGGCCGCGGGTTCGACCCGCACGAGTTCGCCGCCGAGGCCACGAAGCAGGCCGCGACGCACACCTACCTGGTCCCGACGCAGCTCTACCGCGTGCTGGAAGCGGGTCTGGGCCACGACGACGTCGCCACCCTGACCTCGATCGGCTACGGCGCCGCGCCCATCGCGCACGACCGCGTCGGCGAGCTGGTCGGGCGGTTCGGGCCGGTGTTCAGCCAGCTCTACGGGATGGCCGAGGTCGCCTCGATCGCGACGATGCTCACCCAGGACGACCACCGGCAGATCGCGGCGGGCCGCACCGGGCTGATGGCGTCGGCGGGGCGGGCGTCCTACCTCGCAGACGTGCGCGTCGTCGATGCCGAGGGCAACGACTGTGCGCCCGGCGAGCGCGGCGAGGTCCGGTTCCACACCCCGTACACGATGCGCGGCTACCACCGGAACCCGGAGAAGACGGCCGAGACGCTGGTCGACGGCTGGGTCCGGTCCGGCGACGTCGGCACGTTCGACGACGAGGGCTACCTCTACATCGTCGACCGGATGAAGGACCTGATCATCCGGGGCGGCTACAACATCACGCCGTCGGAGATCGAGCACGTCCTCTACTCCCACCCCGCGGTCATCGAGGCGGCGGTCGTCGGTGTGCCCGACCGGGAGTGGGGCGAGGCGGTGCTCGCGGCGGTGGCGCTGCGGGAGGGGTCGGGGGTCGACGAGGCCGAGATCCGGGCGCACTGCAAGGCGGCCGGCCTGCCGAGCATCAAGATCCCGGAACGGGTGCTGACGATGGACTCGCTGCCGAAGAACGCCGTCGGCAAGATCGCGAAGCGTGCGGTCGCCGAGATCGCCGCGTCCGGGGGGAACTGATGGATCTCGGTCTGGACGGCAAGGTCGCGATCGTCACCGGCGCCAGCCGCGGGCTCGGTGCAGCGGCGGTGGAGGCACTCGTCGCGGAGGGCGCGTTCGTGCTGGCGGCGGCCCGGACCACCGACGCGCTGGAGAAGCTGCAGGCCACGGCTCCGGAGAAGATCGCGGTCGCGACCGTCGACATGCGTGACGCCGACGCCGTCGCCGCGCTGGCCGACCTCGCGGTGGAGCGCTTCGGGCGCCTGGACATCGTCGTCAACAACGCCGGCATCGCGCCCGCGGGCAAGTTCTCCGCCCAGCCGCAGGCCGAGTGGGACGAGGTGTTCGCGGTCAACGTCGCCGCCCCCGCCGTCCTGGCCCGGGCGGCGGGCAGGCACTTCCTCGCGCAGCGCTCCGGCAAGGTCATCAACGTCGCGAGCACGTCGGGGATCAACGGCAAGCCGATCCTCGTGTCGTACTCGGCGTCGAAGGGCGCGCTGGTGCAGTTCACCAAGGCCCTCGGCGCGGAGTGGGCGCCCTTCGGCATCCAGGTCAACGCGATCGCGCCCGGCGCGTTCACGACGGACGCACAGGCGGCCGTGACGGGCGACCCGACGATGTTGGAACGGCGGCTGCGCAAGATCCCGGCCGGGCGGATGGCCGACCCGGCCGAGTTCGGCCCGCTCGTCTGCTACCTGGCGTCGCCGCTGTCGGACTTCGTCAGCGGGTCGGTACTGGTCATCGACGGTGGAGAGGTCACGAAGCTGTGATCATCGACGGACACACCCACGTCTACCCGGACGCGGTGGCACGCAAGGCGATCGCCGGGTCTCCGGCCGACCTGAAGCGCTTCGGCGACGGCACCGTCGCCTCGCTCACCGAGGTCATGGCCGCATCGGGCGTCGACCGCTCGGTGTGCCTCGGGATCGCCAACACCCCCGACCGCGTCGACAACGCCAACCGCTTCGCCGGCTCGCTGGACCCGGACCGGTTCATCGGGTTCGGCTCGGTGCACCCCGGCCTGTCGCCGGAGGAGAACGTCGCGAGCCTGCGCGCCCACGGCCTGCGCGGTGCCAAGGTGCATCCGATGTTCCAGCAGCTCACCCTCGACGACCCGCGGCTGCTCGCGACCCTCGACGCGATGTCGGGGGAGTTCGCGGTGATCGTGCACGTCGGCGGTGCGGGTGACGATCCGGGCGACCGCTGCAGCCCCGCGATGCTCGCCGACCTCGTCCGGGAGTTCCCCCGCCTGGACCTCATCGCCTGCCACTTCGGCGGCTACAAGCGTTTCGAGGAGGCCGCCGAGGTCGTCATCGGGCTCCCGGTGCACCTCGACACGTCGTGGCCGCCGAGCCTGGCGACGCTGGACCCCGGCCGCGTCCGGGAGATCATCGGCAAGCACGGCCCGGAGCGGATCTGTTTCGCCTCGGACTGGCCCATGGCCGACCCGGCCGCCGAGATCGCGACGATCCGTGAGCTCGGGTTCTCCGACGACGACACCGACGCGATCCTCGGCGGGAACCTCGCCCGGCTGCTGAAGCTCTGACCGTGACCCGAGCCTCGGCCCCACGGCAATCCTCGGCCCCACAGCACTCCTCGGCCCCACAGCACTCCTCGGCCCCACAGCACTCGTCGGCCACTGCGCACGCCCCGACCGCGGAGCGACGGGTGGCGCTCGTGACCGGCAGTGCGCGCGGGATCGGCCGCGCGATCGCCGAGCGGCTCGCGGTGGACCACCACTGCGTCGTGCACGGCCGTCGCGACGCCCGCGCCGCCGCCGAGACCGCGCGTGCCGTCGAGGCCCGGGGGGCGCAGGCACTCGTCGTCACCGCGGACCTGGCCGATCCCGCGCAGGTCGCCGGCCTGGCAGACGCTGCGCTCGAACGGTTCGGGCGGGTGGACACCCTCGTCGCCAACGCCGCGGCCACCGCGTTCCGCCCGCTCGTCGACGTGACGGGGCGGCACAGCCGGCTCACCTTCGCCACGGTCGTCGACGGCCTGGTGGAGCTCGTGCACCGCCTCGCACCGGGGATGGGCGACGGCGGGCGGCTGCTCACCATCGGGGGGCTCGACGCCCGCTTCGCCCAGTCCGGGCACGGCCTGCTCGGCGGGGCGAAGGCCGCGCTGGAGGCGCTGACCCGGTCGTGGGCGGTCGAGCTCGGGCCGCGCGGCGTCACCGCCAACACGATCGTGCCCGGCCCGGTGCTGACCGACTCGCTGGAGGCCTACCTGGGCGGGCGTGAGGACGTGCGGGCGCTGCTCGTCGACAGCACCCCAGCGGGACGGCTGTGCTCGCCGACCGACATCGCCGAGGTGGCCGCGTTCCTGGTCTCCCCGGCCGCGGTGATGATCTCGGGGCAGGTGATCACCGTCGACGGCGGGATCAGTGCGCAGGGCGGGCCGTGGGGGGCGATGCGCGACCTGTGGTAGCCGGGACGCCCCGGTCGCGGCCGACGCCGCGGCACCACAGGAAGCACGCCGCGGCGGCCGTCGTCAGCGCGGCGCTGATGATCCAGGCGAGCGGGTAGCCGCCGGTGACGTCGACGACGAGCCCGAACAGCGGCGCGGCGAACAGTGCACCGAGGTAGAACCCCGCCATCGCCGCACCCGATCCGCGGCCGACCGCGTGCGGTGCGGCCGCGACGACCGAGGCGTGCATCAGCGACACCGCACCCAGCTGGGCGCCGGTCGCGATCACGAGTGCGACGGCCGCGCCGGCGAGGCCCCACCCGGTCGAGAGGACGATCTCGGCGGCGGCGAGCATCACGCACAGCGCCGCGGCGAGGGGTAGCCGCCAGGTGGTGCCGAGCCGGTCGGCGAGGCGGGCGGCGCCGATCATGGGGGCGAGCGCCACGAGGGAGGCGACGGCGGTGAGCACGCCGGCGACGGGCAGGGTCGCGCCCGCCCCTTCGTGCAGGAACGGCACCGCCCACGAGTAGATGGCCTGGGAGCCGCCGATGAGCAGGGTGGCGGCGAGGGTGAAGCGCCAGAACCCGCGCGGGAGCCGGGGGTCGGTGGGGGCGGCGGGGGCGAGGGCGGCCGGGTCGTCGGCGGGGTCGTGGGTGCGTCCCTTGGCGTCGGGAAGCACGAGCGCCGCGGCGATCCCGACCACCACGACGACGGGGATCGACCACAGCAGCACCGGGCGCCAGCCGTAGGCCGCGCCGAGACCGGGCACGACGAACGAGGTCAGCGCGACCGCGGCGGGCACACCGGCCGTCTTGACGGCGAGCCCGACCGCGTGGCGTGCCGCGGGCAGCGCCGCGGTCACCGAGACGTTGGTGCCGACGTTGGCCAGCGCGTAGGCGATTCCGGACACGAGGGCGCAGACGAGGAGCGCGGGGTAGCCGGGTGCGAGTACCGGCACGCCGAGCGCGACGGTCAGCAGGACGGTGGCTGCCACGACGGTCCGGCGTGCGCCGATCCGTTCGGTGACGCGGCCCGCCAGGAGGCAGCCGATGCCCGTGAGCCCGAACATGAGCCCGACGAGCAGTCCGATCCTGGTCCGGGAGAGGTCGAGGTCGACCTGCAGGACGGGGCCAAGGAATCCGAACAGGAACGCCGGTGCGGTGCCCAGCCCGACGGCGACGGTGCTGACGGCGACGACCGCCCGTTCCCCGCCGGTCCGGCGCACCCGGCCTCCCCCGCAGCTCCCTCGTCGTCTGCTCACCGCAAACAAGGGTCATGGTATTCATCAAACGGAGCCTTGAGAAGCCCGGAAAAATGCTGTTGACTATGACCCTGGATTTCAGGCCCGCTGGATCGACGACGACCCCGGGAGACCCCCATGCGCGAGTGGACCCCACCGCCGCACATCGCGACGATGACGCAGATCTCCGACTTCCGGGAGATCGACGAGATCTTGCGCTCCAAGGACTTCCGGCAGGGCTCGCACACCGAGAGCCGCCCGCTGTTCGCCGACTCGCTGCTCCTGCTCGACGGCCCCGGCCACCGGGAGCGGCGCCGGCTGGAGAACCCGCTGTTCGACCGCACCGCCCTCATGTACTACGACCACGAGGCGCTCAACCCGGTCGTGGAGAAGATGGTGCGCGACTGCCTCGCCGACGCCGGCGACGACGGCACCGTGACCGTCGACCTCGTCCCGCTCGTGCGGGCCATGCTGCACCGCATCGCGGCGACGACGACCGGCATCGACGGCGTCGACACCCCCGAGGCGACCGAGCGGTTCCGTCGCTTCCTCGAGGACCTGGGCGCCGCCGCGACCGTCGAGTGGTCGACCATGGACCACGACGAGGTGCTCGCCCACGGGCTGGCGCGGCGGGACGAGTTCGTCGAGGAGTTCTTCGGGCCGTCGGTGGAGCGCCGCAAGAAGATCGTGGCGGACTTCCACGCCGGCCGGATCGAGCGCGACGACGTGCCCGTCGACCTGCTCACCCTGCTGTACCTGCACTGGGACGACGCGTGGGACGACGAGTTCCCGCTGCGGGAGGCGACGCTGTTCCTCGTCGCCGCCACCCAGACGACGACGCACACGCTCCCGCACGTCATCGTGCACATGGAGGAGTGGCTGCGCGAGCACCCCGAGGACGCCGACAAGCGCACCGACCCGGACTTCCTGCGGCTCATGGTCAACGAGTCGCTGCGGCTGCACCAGCCGGCGCCGACCCTGCTGCGCTACGCCACCGCGGCCGTGACGCTCGCGTCGGGGCGCGAGGTCGCCGAGGGGGAGCGGGTCGCGCTGCTGTTCACCCCGGCCAACCGCGATCCCGCCGTCTTCGGCGAGGACGCCGGGAGCTTCAACCCCTACCGCGGCAGCCCGGAGCTGACCGGGGTGCGCCCGTGGGGGCTGACCTTCGGTGGCGGGGCGCACGTCTGCGTCGGGCGGCCGCTGGTCACGGGCCTGGCCAAGCGTGACGGCCAGGCGCCGACCGAGGGCACGATGATGCGCATCCTGCGCGCCCTCTACGCCGCCGACGTGCGTCTCGACCCGGCGAACCCGCCGGTCGCGGCCACGTCGAGCAGCCAGGACATGTACGAGAGCATGCCCGTGATCCTGACGCGGCGTTAGGTTTATAGCTACTATCACCCCGGATCTCGACGACGGCGTCGGGACCCGCCCCTGGAGGCTTCATGACCACGACGACGCCGACGGCGCTCGCCGAGCTCGAGGCGTTCGCCGCCGGTGCGAACACTCCCGACCCCTACCCGGTGTTCGCCCGGCTGCGTGCCGAGGCGCCCGTCGTGTGGAGCGAGCCGCTGCAGACCTGGATCGTCACCGGCTGGGCCGAGGTCACGCGCGGGTTCAAGGACGCCGAGACGTTCGGGCCGCTCACCGAGGGCGCCGGCAGCAGTGCGATCTACGGCCGCACCATCCTGCACATGTCCGGCGACGAGCACCGCCGCAAGGCCGCGATCGTCGCCCGCCGCATCCGCAACCGTCGCGAGCTGCGGGGCCCGCTGCGCGAGCGCATCGGCGCGCTCGTCGAGGCGCTCGGTGCGGAGCTGCCCGAGGCACCCGGCGTGGCCGACATCCGCGCCGCGCTCACGACCCCGTTGCCGCTCACCGTCATCGCCGAGCTGACGACGATGCACGAGGCCGTCAACTTCCCGCAGTGGTACCACGACCTCGCCGGCGCCAGCGTCTCCAACGTCTCCCGAGACCCCGCAGTGCACGCCCGCGGCGTGGCCGCCCGCGAGGAGATCGACGCCTGGCTCGACCCCGCGATCACCCGCAAACGCGCCGACCCCGGCGACGACCTGCTCTCCGACCTGTGCACCGTCGAGTACGAGGGCCAGCGGCTCTCGGACACCGAGATCAAGTCCAACACCGCGTTCTTCCTCGCCGCCGGCATCGAGACCACCGACCGCGCCCTGGTCAACCTGCTCGGCGGGCTCATCCGCCACCCCGAGCAGTGGGAACGGCTGCGCGCCGAGCCCGCCCTCGTGCCCTCCGCCGTCGCCGAGGTGCTGCGCTGGAAGGCGCCCGTGCAGGGATCGGTGCGCCAGGCCCTCGTCGACGCACAGCTGGGCGGGGCCTCGATCGCCGCGGGGGAGAAGCTGATCCTGCTGCTCGGCGCGGCCAACCGGGACCCGGCGGTCTTCCCCGACCCGGACACCTTCGACGTCGGGCGCTTCGCCGAGAACGCCGACCCGCAGTTCACGCCCGTCGGGCCGTTGCGCGCCTTCGGCGGCGGCGAGCACACGTGTTCGGGGTCGCTGCTGGCGAAGCTGGAGATGGAGCTCGCGCTCGAGCACCTCCTGCGGCGCTACCGGCGGCTCTCCTTCGCCGGCGAACCGCCCGTCGACGCCGGGTTCATGCTTCGTTCCGCTCCCGACCTGCAGCTGCTGCTGCACCCCTGAGGAGGACACCGTGACCCGCCTGTCGGGCAAGAGAGCCGTGATCACCGGGGCAGGCTCCGGCATCGGCCGGGGGACGGCGCTGCGGTACGCCGCGGAGGGCGCGTCCGTCGTGTGCGTCGACCGCGACGCCGCCGGTGCGGCCGAGACCGTCGCCATGATCACCGGCACGGGCGGTACGGCGCTCGCGCACGCCGCCGACGTCACCGAGGAGGCCGACGCCGAAGCGATGGTAGCGGCCTGCGTCGACACCTACGGCGGCCTCGACGTCCTGTTCGCCAACGCCGGGATCCCCGGCGTCGGCACCGGCGCCGACACGACGCTGCAGGCCTGGCAGCGGGTCATCGACGTCAACCTCACCGGGGTCTTCCTCTCCGACAAGTACGCCCTCAAACAGCTGATCGCGCAGGGGACGGGCGGGTCGATCGTCAACCAGGCGAGCGTCGGCGGGCTCGTCGGGGTCGCCGGGATCGCGCCCTACGCCGCCGCCAAGGCGGGAGTGATCGGGCTGACCCGCCAGCTCGCCGTCGAGTACGGGCCCGCGCAGATCCGGGTCAACGCGCTGTGCCCCGGCACGGTCCCGACCCCGCTCGTGCGCGCCACCTACGAGGCCCGCGGCGGGTTCGGCACCGATACGGGGGAGTCGGTCGACGAGACCCTGGAGATGCAGCGCACCCTGCGCTTCCCGCTCGGCCGCCTCGGCACCGAGGAGGACATCGCGATGGCCGCGGTCTACCTGGGCAGTGACGAGTCGACGTGGGTCACCGGCCAGATCTGGGCCGTCGACGGCGGGCAGACGGCGGCATGAGCGGGTATCCCGTGGACGGCATCGCGCGGATGCACCACGTCGGCATCCAGGTCGCCGACCTCGACCGCTCGCTCGCCTTCTACGAGGGACTGCTCGGGTTCGAGGTGATCACCCGCCAGGTGCGCGGCGAGGCCTACGCCGGCGAGGTCGTCGGCTACCCCGGGGTCGAGCTGCACCTCGCGCACCTGCGGCCGCCGAACTCCTCGGTCGTCGTCGAGCTGACCGAGTACCGCGGCGTGCAGCGCTCACCCGTCGACACCTCCACGGCCAACCCCGGCACGGCCCACACCTGCTACGTCGTCGACGACGTCGAGGCCGTCCACACCGCCCTGCTGGCCGCAGGCGTCCGCCCGGTGTCGCGCACGATCGTCTCCCCGGAGATCGGGATCGCCAAGGGCGGCAAGGTCGTCTACGTCCAGGACCCCGACGGCGTGCGCGTCGAGCTGCTGCAACTGCCACCGTCTCCGCCGAGCTGAGGGGATCCTCGTGCGCATCGACATCGATCTCGCCGCCTGCGCGGGCCACGGCCAGTGTGCCGCAACGTCGCCGGACGTCTATCACCTCGACGACGACGGGTTCGTCCTGGACGGCGCGACGGTCGCCGACGGGGCGGAGGACGACGCCCGCGAGGGCGCGTCGGCGTGCCCGGAGAACGCGATCACCATTCGGGACTGACCGCCCGGCGCGGTCGACCCACTGACAAGGAGGTGCGGACCCGTGCGTGTCTGGAACGGCGATCTCGGTCCGGAACACGACGTGCTCGTCGTCGGGGCGGGTGCGATCGGCCTGACCGCGGCCCTGGTCGCCGCCGACGCCGGCGCCCGCGTCGCCGTCCTGGAGAAGGCGCCCTACCTCGGTGGGACGTCGGCGGTGTCGGGCGGGATGTTCTGGATCCCGATGAACACCCGGATGGCGGCGCTGGGCCTGACCGACGACCGTGACGACGCGCTGCGCTACCTGCGCGCCGTCACCGCCGGGCGCACCGCCGACGACGTGCTGGCCGCCCTCGTCGACCGCGGCCCCGAGATGCTCGACTTCCTCGAGCGCCGGGCCGGGCTGCTCATGGCGCCCATGGACAACTTCCCCGACTACCACCCCGAGTGGGACGGCGCCCACCCGGGCGGGCGCTCGCTCGACCCCGAGCTCTACGACATCCGGCAGCTGGGTGAGCTGGCCGAGAGCCTGCGCCCCGACGCGCGGCTGCCGTTCACGATGCGCGAGTACGAGGAGTGGCGCATCTTCACCCGCTTCCCGACGGAGCTGCTGGAGCGCCGGGCCGCCGACGGCCTCGTGGCCCGGGGGCGCGCGCTGGTCGCACCGCTCGTCGCCGCGTGTGCCGATGCGGGCGTCACGCTCGTGACCGACTGCGGCGCGCAGCGGCTCCTCGTCTCCGACGACGCGATCGCGGGTGTCGTCACCGCCGACGGGCAGCACCTCGGCGCGAAGGCCGTCGTGATCGCGTGCGGCGGGTTCGAATGGTCACCGGAGATGGTCGACAACTATCTGTCCGGACCCGTGCACGGCAGCTGCAGCCCACCCCACAACACCGGCGACGGCATCCGGATGGCGGCCAAGGCCGGCGTGAAGCTCGGGTCGATGCGCGAGGCGTGGTGGGGCCCGATGGTGCTCGTCCCCGGCGACGAGACCGACGGCTCCCAGACCGGGACGTTGCTGCGCTTCGAACGCACCGGGCCGCACACCGTGATCGTCAACCGCAACGGGCAGCGGTTCGTCAACGAGGCCCACAACTACAACGACATGACCAAGGCGTTCCACCTGTTCGACCCGGGCGCCTACGACTTCGCCAACCTGCCCGCCTACCTGATCTTCGACGAGCAGCACCTGCGCGAGTACGGCTTCCTGGCCCACCGGGCCGGGCAGCCGACACCGTCGTGGATCCACACCGCGCCCACGATCACCGAGCTCGCCGCCCTGCTGGAGATCGACCCGGCCGGCCTCACCGAGACCCTCGACCGCTTCAACGCCAACGCGCGCAACGGCGTCGACCCCGACTTCCACCGCGGCGCCAGTGCCTACGACCGGTACTGGGGGGACCAGCACGCGCCGCACCCCGCGCTCGGGCCCGTCGAGACCGCACCGTTCTACGCCGTCGAGGTCGTCTCCGGGGTCATCGGCACCAAGGGTGGCATCGTCACCGACGGCACCGGCCGGGCCCTCGACGCCTTCGGTGATCCCGTCCCGGGCCTCTACGCCGCGGGCAACACCACCGCGCACCCGATGGGCCCCGGCTACCCGGGCGCCGGCGCCACCCTCGGCCCCGGCTCGACGATGGCCTACACCGCGGGCCTCGCAGCGGTCGAACAACTCGGCCTGCGCCCGGTCTCCACCTGATCCACGGTGCCGGGGGTGGCGCGGTGCCGTTCCCGCACCCGAGCGCGCCGCCGCACGCCGGGCGGCTGCACCTGGAGAGCCGCCCGGCCCGCGAGCTGCGCGAGCACGGCGGGGTCGACCCGCACGCTCACAGGGTGACGAAGACCTTGACCACCGACGCGGCGCCCGTGATCGCGTGGTCGAAGGCGGCGGCGACGTCGTCGAGGGGGTAGGTGCCGGTCACGAACCGCGCCACCGAGTCCTTCTGCGCGCCGACGACCTCCAGGGCCTCCGGGAACAGGCCCGCGCGGGCGCCGACGACGGTCACGCCCCGGAACAGCACCGTCGGCACGGGGACGACGATGTCGTGGGCGGCGACGCCGACGACGACGAGCCGGCCCCCGTTGCCCACCGCACCCAGCGCGGACTCCAGCCCGGGCTTCGTGCCGGAGGCCTCGAAGGCGACGTCGGCACCCTCGCCGTGGGACCAGTCCGCGACCGCGCCGGGCTCGGCCGCCGGGTCGACGACGCGGGCGGCGCCCAGCTCCGCGGCGAGGGCGCGGCGCGCCGGGACGGGGTCGCTGACCAGGATCTCGTGGCCCGCCGCGGCGGCGCAGACCGTGATCGCCAGCCCGATCGGGCCGGCGCCGACGATCGCGAGCCGCTCGTCCCCGCGCAGCTCGGCGCGGGCCACGGCCATGGTCGCGATCGAGAAGGGCTCGACGAGCGCGGCCTCGGTCGGGGTCAGTCCGGGGGCGCCGTGGAGCTGGCCGACGGGGGCGACGACCTGGTCGGCCAGCCCTCCCGGCAGCGCGACGCCCAGCGCCCGGAACGACGTGCAGGCCGGCCACGCCCCGCGGGTGCAGGGGCGGCAGGCACCGCACGGGATCGCCGGGTTGATCGTGACGGTGTCGCCGACCTGCAGCGGGCCGTCGTAGCCGCGGGGGAGCGCGGCCAGCGTGCCGCCGACCTCGTGTCCCTGCCGCAGCGGGAACCCGGTGTCGTGGCGTTCACCCAGGTACATGTGCAGGTCGGTGCCGCAGAGCCCGACGGTGCCGACGTCGACGACGGCGTCGCCGGGGCCGGGGTCGGGGTCGGCGACGGCCTCGACGCGGATGTCGCGGGGTCCGGTGGTGACGGCGGCGCGCACGGTCTACTCCTGTCCGGGGAGCACGGCCCGCGTCGCCTTCAGGAGGTGGCGGGCGCGGCTGGTGGGGTCGAGGTCGGCGGTCAGCCGGTCGGACTGCACCTCGACGCTGACGGGCAGCCCGGCCGGCAGGGCGGCGAGCAGGTCGTGCAGCGCCAGGTCGCCCTCGCCGGGTGCGAGCCGGTGGTGGCGGGCCTCGTCGGCGACGGCGTCGAGGTCGGCGGGGCCGGCGGCGGGTCCGTCGCAGATCTGCCAGTAGCCGATCCGCTCGGGCGCGACGGCCGCGACGTCGGCGGGGGACTCGCCGCTGCGCCGCAGGTGCAGGGCGTCGACGAGGACGGCGGCGACGTCCGGCCCGGCGCCGCTGTCGTCGAGGGTGGCGACGGCCGCGGCGAGCGTCGGGATCCGGGTGAACCGCATGAACTCCAGCGCGATCCGGGTCGGCCCGCCGCGGGCGGCCCCGACGAGGGTCGCGAGCTCGGCGCGGGTGGCGGCGGGGTCGGGGTGGCTGCTGACGGTGAGCAGGAAGCGCGCGCCGAGGACGACGGCGAGGTCGAGCAGGCGCAGCGCCTCGCCGATGTCGCGGTCGGGGCCGAGGCGGACGACCTCGAGGTCGAGCAGGGTGAGGCCGTGGTCGTCGGCGCGGCGGCGCAGCGCCGCGACGACCGTCGGGCCGGTGTCGGCGTCGAGGCGCAGCCCGGCGGCGTCGTAGCCGGTCGCCGCGGCCGCGTCGAGGGTCGCCTCGGGCCCGGCATCGAGCACCGTCCCGGCTGCCAAGGAGATCAACGAATGCTCCGAACGTAGTAGCTAGGGTTGGGACGACGGGTGCTCGGCGTCACTGCACACCGGCGAGGGCGAGCAGGCCGAGCACCGTCGTGTGGACGGGCACCGGGATGCCGTGTGCGTCGGCGAGCCGCGCGACGGCCGCGGCCATCCCTGACAGCTCGGTGCGGCGGCCGTTGCGGACGTCGGTGCACATCGACGTGTAGTGCTCCCCGGTGCCGGCCCAGACCGAGCGGGCGTGGGCCAGCGCCGCCTCGCGGTCGAGCTCGACGCCCTCGGCGTGGGCCACCGCGACGACCTCGGCGACCATGCGCTCGGCCAGGTCGCGGCCCTCGGGGCTGTTCCACACGGTCGCGACGGTGACGCGCGGGACCGCGCTCAGCGGGCTCATCGACGCCAGCGCCAGCTTGTTCCAGATCAGGGTGTCGACCTTCGGGACCGCCTCCGCGCCGAGGCCGGCCGCCTGCAGGGCGGCCGCGACGGCGGCGCCGCGCTCCAGCGGGGCACGGCCACGGCCCATCCGGCCGAGGTCGGTGCGTGAGGCGCCGGCGGCCGTCGACACCGAGACGGTGATCCGGCCCGGCTCGGCCAGCGCCGCGCCGACCGTCGTGGTGCCCACGAGCGTGCGTTCCTCGCCGAACACGTCGGCGACCAGCGCGTCGGTGCCCAGCCCGTTCTGCAGCGGGACCGCGACGCCGTCGGGTGCGAGGACGTGGGCGGCAGAGGCGGCGGCCGCACCGAGGTCGTAGGACTTGGTGAGCAGCAGCAGGACGTCGAGCGACCCGGGCGCGACGTCGGTGGTGCGGGCGGCGACGGGGACGTCGACCTTCCACGGGTCGCCGCCGGGCGGGTCGACCTGCAACGGTCCGGCGGCGAGTGCCCGGACGTGGGCGCTGCCGCGTCCGACGAGCACCACGTCGGCTCCCGCACGGGCCAGCTGGGCGGCGTAGGCGGAGCCCACCCCGCCCGCCCCCAGTACCCCGATACGTCCCGTCATCGCGACTCCCTCCGGTCGGTCGCGGCGTCGCGACCCGTAGCAGCGCCCCTCGGATTCCGGGAGCCCGGTCCGGTGCAAACCCTGACCATAAAAGCGTCACTAGAACCCTAGCGCCGCAGCTACGGGCCGGGCTAGCCTTCCGGTCAGGCGACGCCGCCCAGGCCGGAGGTGGCGTCCCGGACCGGAGGAAGCGATGAGTCTCACCGAGAGCGAGAAGGCGCCGACCACCGCGACGGGCGTGACCGCCGTCGTCAGCGAGAGCGACCCGCGGTTCCAGATCGCCGCGGCGCGCCGGATCCTCCACCGCGAAGGACTGGACAGTCAGGTCGGCGGCCACGTGAGCGTGCGGGTTCCCGGCGAGCAGGCCTTCCTCGTCACGCCCTTCCAGTACTTCGACGAGACCCTGCCCGAGCACGTCAGCAAGGTCGGGTTCGACCTGAAGGTCATCGAGCAGGGCACGCTGCCCGCCTCGCCCGGCATCAACTTCCACGCGTCCATCTACCTGGCGCGCCCGGACGTCAACTGCGTGATCCACACGCACGCGAAGAACATGTCGGTGCTGAGCACCACGGGTGAGCCCTTCGGCATGTACTACGACTACGCCTCGCTGCTGCTCGACGAGGTCGTCCCGTGGACCGACGACCCGAACCTCGTCCCGTCCGAGGAGGGCGACCTCATGGTCGCGCAGCTCGGCGGGAAGAAGGCCCTGCTCATGGGCCACCACGGCTCGCTGCACGTGGGCGACACGCTCGAGCGGGTCACCATGGAGGCGCTGATCATGGAGATGTGCGCCGGCTACCAGCTGGCGGCCATGGCGGTGAACGGCAAGCAGCTCGACCGCCGGATCGCCGAGAGCTACCGCGGCGCGTACCTCAAGAACGAGTTCCGCGAGCAGATGTGGATCGCGAACTACCGCCGTCTCCTGCGTAGCGATCCGGACCTCTTCGCCACACTCAAGCAGGACTGACAACCAAGCGTCGTCGGTCGGGTCACGACGGTCACGACGCCCGGGGAGCTTTCCGACGGGAGCTCCGGCGGGCCGTCGTGACCGTCGCGGCGTGCCCGCGACCGGAGGGATGGACGTGGCAGGAGACGGACGCGGGACGGGTCGTCCGACGGGCCTTCGGGCCCGGCGGGCCGCCGCCGCGATCACGGTCGCCGATCTACGCCGCGCGGCGCGCAAGCGGTTGCCGCGCATGGTCTTCGATTTCGTCGACGGCGGTGCCGAGGACGAGCTGACCGTCACCGAGAACGAGGCGGCGTTCGACCGGGTGGCGTTGCGGCCACGGGTGCTCGTCGACGTCTCCGAGCGGCCACAGGCCGTCACGGTGCTCGGCAGGCGCCTGGAGATGCCGGTCATCCTGGGCCCGACCGGGCTCATGCGGATGGTCTCCCACGAGGGCGAGCTCGCCTCGGCCGCCGCGGCGCATGCGTTCGGCACGGTGTCGGTGACGAGCTCCGGATCGAGCGTCTCCATCGAGGACGTGGCCGCCTCGGTGGACTCGCCGCAGTGGTTCCAGCTCTACCCCTGGGGCGACCGCTCGACCGTCGAGAACATCATCGCCCGCGCGCGCGACCTCGGGTTCGGGGCGATGGTCGTGACCGTCGACGTGCCGGTCGTCGGCGCGCGGGAGAAGGACCTGCGCAACGGGCTCACCGTCCCGCCGCAGGTCAACCCGCGTACGGGCTGGGACCTGGTGCGCCATCCGGGCTGGCTCGCAGGGTTGCTGAGCCACCCGAGGCCGACGTTCGCGAACTTCACCGGACTCATGACCGAGGCCAAGGGCACGACGGGCCTGGCCGTCTACACCAACGGGCTGCTCAACCCGGCGCACACGTGGCGCGACCTCGAGTGGATGATCGAGCGCTGGGGCGGACCGGTGGTGCTCAAGGGCGTCATGACCGGCGAGGACGCCAAACGCGCCGTCGACGTCGGCTGCGGGGCGATCGCGGTGTCGAACCACGGTGGCAGGCAGGCCGACTCGGTGCCCGCCGCGCTCGACGTGCTGCCCGAGGTCGTCGACGCCGTACCCGCCGACGTCGACGTGCTCCTCGACGGCGGCATCCGCCGCGGCGGGGACGTGGTCAAGGCGCTCGCGCTGGGCGCCAGGGCCTGTCTCGTGGGCCGGCCCTGGGTCTACGGGCTCGCCGCGGGCGGCACCGCGGGTGTCGAGCGGGCGCTCGCGATCCTGCGCGACGAGATCGACCGCACACTCGCTCTCGTCGGACGGCCGGGCGTCGGGGCGCTCGACCGGTCCGTCGTCGGCCCGTGGCCGCGCGCCGCCGCAGCCCTCCGCGACCCGTTCGCGGGCGACGCGGCGGCTCCGTCTCCAAATCGTGAACATCGCAATCGTCGTTAGCTTCTTGACGACGCTTCTTTGTGACCCCTACATTTCCGCGGAGTTGCGGGCGTCACACGTCCGTGCACCACTCCCAGCCGGAGGAACCCCGATGATGCGTAAGCCCCTCCTGTTTGCGGCAGCGGCCGTCACCGCGCTGCTCGCGACCGCATGTGGAAACGTCTCGAGCAGCTCGGGCGCCGGGGGAGGTGAGACCCCGCCGGGGATCACGGCCGACCAGATCACGATCGGCGCCACGCTGCCGATCACCGGCACCGCGGCGGTGTCGGGGCAGGGCCTGCAGGCCGGCATCGAGATCGCCGTCGACGAGATCAACGCCAACGGCGGCATCGGTGGCCGCAAGGTCACGGCGGTCATCCTCGACGACGGCTTCACTCCCGACCGCGTCGTCACCAACGTCCGGCGCCTGGTCTCGCAGGAGAACGTCTACGCGATCGTCGCCCCCGCGGGCTCGCAGGGCCTGCCCGGGACCTGGCAGTTCCTCGCCGAGAGCAAGACGCCGATGTGGGGCCCGATCTCCCCGGCCGACCCGAAGCAGGCCGAGGTCTACCTGCTCAGCGCCACCCGCGCCGCGCAGGGCGCGGTCGCGATCGACTACTTCGCCAAGAAGGGCGCCAAGCGCCTCGCGGTCATCAAGCAGGACAACGACCTCGGTGTCTCGGCCAAGCAGGCGCTCGACGCGCAGCTGCCCAAGCACCCGGACATGCAGCTCGTCGCCGACGAGACCACGGCCACCGGCAGCACCGAGGTCAGCTCCGCGGTCAACAAGGTCGTCGCGGCCAAGCCCGACGCCGTGCTGCTCGCCGAGGACAACACCTCGACCGCGCTGATCCTCAAGCAGCTGCGGGCGCAGGGCTTCACCGGAATGGTCTTCGCCGACCAGGGCGCCGGCGGCACCGGCGGCCCGTCGACCGTCGGCCCGGCGGGCGAGGCGGCCGAGGGCTTCCTCGGCGGCATGCAGGCCGACACCGTCTCCACCGACAACCCCGCCGTCGAGCACTGGCGTGAGCTGGCGAAGAAGAGCGGCAAGCTGCAGGCCGAGAGCGGGTTCTCGCTGCAGACCTACAGCTTCGTCCAGGCGTTCGGTGAGCTGGTCAAGCGCATGGGTGACGACGTCTCCTACGCGAACTTCCAGAAGACCGCCGAGGGCCTCAAGTCCGACCCGATCAAGCTCGGGTCGATCCCGGACATCGAGTGCGGACCGCTGCCCGACGGACACACCTGCGCCAGGCAGGCCGGTATCGCGAAGTACACCGGTGGTAAGTGGGTCGTCGAGCAGGAGTTCATGGCCCCCATCTGATCCGCACCACCCCGGGAAATGACCCGGTCCTGACGGGCCGGGCCGAGCAGGAAGGAGAGAAAACGTGCTGCAGACCATCGTCAGCGGGCTGGAGTCCGGAAGCTGGTTCGCCCTGCTCGGCCTGGCCATCGTCGTCGTCATGAAAGCTGCCGACGTCCCCAACTTCGCCATGGCGGAGATGGGGCTCGTCGCCACCTACGTCGGGATCTCCCTCGCCGCGGCGGGGTTGCCGTTCTGGATCACCGTGCTCGCGACACTCGTCGTCGGCATCGCACTCGGGGTGGTCATCGACGCCGGGCTCATGCGCAGGCTGTCGAAGTACGGGCACTTCCCGTTGCTGCTGATGACGATCGGCCTCTCGCTCGCGCTCAACGCGGTCGTCGGCCTGATCTGGGGCCACGACCCCCGCAGCTTCCCCGCACCCTGGTCGGGTGTATCGGTGGGCGTCGGCGGCGGTGTGTCGATCGGCGTCTCGCAGATCGTGTCGATCGTCGTCGGGCTCGTCGGCGCCGTCGCGATCACGATGTTCTTCCGGTCGCCGACCGGGGCGCAGATGCGCGCCGTCGCCGAGAACCGGGCGACCGCACGGCTGATCGGTGTCAACGCGGGCCGGCTGTCGGCCATCGCGTGGGGCATCGGCGGCCTGATCGCCGCGGTCACCGTCATGCTGCAGGCGCAGTCGTCGCTCGTCTCGACGATCTCGCCGACCTCGTTGATCATCTACGGCTTCGTCGCCGCCACGATGGGCGGCTTCACGTCGCTGATCGGCACCTTCGTCGGCGGCCTGATCCTGGGAGTCATCCAGCAGTTCGTCGGCACCTACATGTCGACCGCGGCGCAGTTCTCCGTCGCGCTGCTGGTCGTGTTCCTGGTCCTGGTCCTGCGCCCCGACGGATTCACCAAGGGAGTGAGGTTGCGCGATGTCTGACTCGACCGAGGTGCTCGCGAGCGCCCCGACCCCCGGGCCGGCCGCCGTCGCGGCCGGGATCCGGGCCAACGCCGGCGCCGCCGACGAGGGCGGGCACGGCTCGGGCCTGCGCAAGGGCATCGTCGCGATCGTCGCCCTGCTGCTCCTGTTCACGGTGCCGTTCGTCGCCAACACCTACCTGGTGTTCGTCCTGAGCCTCACGCTCGTCTACGCGATCTCGACCGTCGGGTTCAACCTGCTCGTGGGCTGGTCGGGCCAGATCGGGCTCGCCCACGCGGCGTTGTTCGCACTCGGCGCCTACGGGAGCGCGGTCATCGTCAAGCAGGGGATCCCGTTCCTGATCACGATCCCGCTCGCGGGTGCCGTGGCCGCCCTGCTCGCGGTGGTCATCGGGTTCCCGGCCGTCCGGATGAAGGGCTTCTTCCTCGCCATCGCGACGCTCGCGCTCGGCATGGCGATCGTCGAGCTGCTGGTGTTCGCACGGCCGATCACCGGCGGCGGCGCGGGTATGAACGTCCAGGTCTGGACGCTGCCCGGCATCACCGGCAGCGCCTCGACCTACTTCGCGATCGTCGTCGTCGCCGCGCTGACGTTCTTCCTCACCCGCCGGGCCCTGCTCGGCCGCTTCGGCCGCACCCTGCAGGCGGTGCGCGACCTCGGGCCGCTCACCGGCTCGCTCGGGGTGTCGGTGCTGCGCTACCGACTCGTCGCGTTCGGGCTGTCCGGGTTCATCGCCGCCGTCGCCGGCACGCTGTACTCCCAGCTGCAGACGTTCATCTTCCCGGCCATGTTCCACATGAACCTGCTGGTCCCGATGCTGGTCATGGTCTTCGTCGGTGGCGCCGGGTCGCTGTGGGGCCCGCTGGTGGGCGCGGCGTTCGCCGTCGTCATCATCGAGTTCTTCCAGGACCTCGGCGACCAGCAGGCCATCGCCTACGGCCTCGTCCTGATGGTCGTGATCGCGCTGCTGCCGGGCGGGCTCACCTCGCTGTTCCGTACCGTCCGCGACTCCCGGTTCGGGGCGGCACTGTTGCGGCGCAAGCCCGCGACGCCGGTCCCCGGTACCGAGGGCACCGCCGCACCGGCGACCGCCGTGGCGGAGACCTCTGCGCCGGGCACCGCTGCGAAGGAGGACGCGTGATGTCCACCGAGACCGTCGGCGCCGGCGACACGGCCACCCCGTCGCGGGAGGCCACGCCGGTCGTCGAGTTCGACGGGGTCGACAAGTCCTTCGGCGGCAACTCCGTGCTGGAGGGCGTGAACCTCGCGGTGCGCCCCGGGTTCACCGGGCTCATCGGCCCCAACGGCGCCGGCAAGACGACCTGCCTCAACGTCGTCTCCGGCTACCTCAAGCCCGACGCCGGCGACGTGCGCCTGCGTGGGGAGAGCGTCATCGGCCTGCGGCCCGACAAGGTCGCCCGGCTCGGCGTCTCCCGCACCTTCCAGACCCCGCGGCTGATCCCGAACCTGTCGGCGGTCGAGAACGTGATGGTCGGTGGCGGCCGCCATCACCGGCACGGGCACATCGCCGAGCTGTTCGGTGTCCCCGCCGCCCGCCGCGACGAGAAGGACCAGCGCGCCCGCGCCCGCGAGCTGCTGGGTATCTTCGGCCTCGGCGAGCACCCCGACCGGGCGGCGAACCAGTTCCCGATCGGCAGCCAGAAGATCATCGAGGTCGCCCGGGGCCTGCTCAACGACCCCTCCCTGCTGCTGCTCGACGAACCCGCCGCCGGTCTCGGTGCCGAGGACGTCGACCGGCTCGTCGACGGCCTCAACGGCTGGCTGGCGGAGCGGCCCGAGGCCGCCGTCATGATCATCGAGCACGATCTCGAGCTCATCACCCGGCTGTGTCCCACGGCCGCGGTGCTGCACTTCGGGCGGATCATCCAGAACGGACCGCCCGCAGACGTCCTGCGCGACCCCGTCGTCGTCGAGGCCTACCTGGGAGCCGACGTTGCTGCTGGAGATTGACGATGCCCGGACCGGCTACGGCGGTCTGGAGGTCCTGCACGGGGTGTCGCTGCACGTCGAAGAGGGTGAGATCGTCACCGTCCTCGGGCCCAACGGCACCGGGAAGACGTCGCTGATGCGCCTGCTGTCGGGGGTGCTGCCGCTGTGGTCTGGCCGCATCACCTTCGACGGCAAGGACCTCGGCAAGCTGCCCCCCAACAAGCGGGCGGGCCTCGGGCTCTGCCAGCTGCCCGAGGGCCGCGGCATCTTCCAGACGCTCACCGTGGGGGAGAACCTCGACCTGGGGCTCGCCGCCCGCCGCGTGCAGGGCTCCGCCGCGAAGGCCGACCGCGACCGCGTCCTCGAGTTGTTCCCGGAGCTCGCGGGCCGCCTCGACCAGTCGGCGTCGTCGCTGTCGGGCGGGCAGCAGCAGATGCTCGCGCTCGGCCGCGCGCTGATGAGCCAGCCCCGGCTGCTGCTCATCGACGAGCTGTCGTTCGGCCTCGCGCCGCGCATCGTGCGGGACCTGTTCGACGTCGTGCGCGACCTGCGCGATCACGGCGTGACGCTGCTGGTCGTCGAGCAGCAGGCCGCCGCGCTGCGCGTCTCGGACCGCACCTACATCCTGCGCGGCGGGCGCAACGAGCTGACCCGCAACTCCGACGAGCTGCTGGCCTCCGACGAGCTGGTGAGCTCCTACCTGCGCTGACCGCGGTACACCCGAGGGGGACGGATGACGGGGGACACAGGGGAGCTGCACCTGCTGCAGCTGCCCGACCAGCTGCGCGCGCTCGACCCACCGGTCGACCCGCGCGTCCTGGAACTGGTCGAGGCCGAACACGCCCGCTGGCGCGGGCTGCACGACCGGCTCATCGCACTGATCGTGCAGCTCATCGACGTCGCCGCCGACGCGACGGGCGGTGAGCACGCCGTGAACGACGTCATCACCCGGATGATCGGCGAGACGACCGTCAGCATCGACGACCTCGTCGGCTCCGGCGCCGCCGTCGACCCGGCGGAGATCGCGGCGCTGCTGCGGGCGCACGGATCGGTCGGCACGGTCTCCTCGGCCGGGCCGACCACGACGTTCCGGCACGCCTGCGGCAGCGGCGGGCACTACTGGCGTGAGAACCCCGACGTCGCGATGGTCGCCGAGGGCGAGGTGCCCGGCGTCCCCGGCGGCCACCCGCGCTACTGCGCGCGCTGCATCCGCAGCATCGAGAGCCACGCCCACGGGGCCTGGACGGTCACCCCGCCCGACACCCCGGAACAGACCTGCACCTGGCAGGTCACGGTCGCGCAGTGAACGTTCGTCGTATCGAGGAGAAGCCATGAGTGCCGTAGCGACGGCCGTCGTCACCGGCGCGGGCAGCGGCATCGGTGCCGTCATCGCCCGCCACGCCGGCAAGGCCGGCTACCGCGTCGCCTGCTGGGACATCGACGAGGCGGCCGCCGCGGCCACCGCGTCGGCGATCGGTGACGCCGCCACCGCCCGACGTGTCGACGTGGCCTCCGAGGAGTCCGTCGTCGCCGGGTTCGAGGCCCTCGACGGGCCGCCGTCGCTCGTGGTCAACAACGCCGGCCTGGTCCGCTTCGGCCCGCTCGCGACGCTGTCGGTCGCCGACTGGAAGGCCGCGCTCGACGTCAACCTCACCGGCACGTTCATCGTCGCCCGCCACGGTGCCACCCGCATGCGTGGGGGCGGGGCCGTCGTCAACATCTCGTCGATCAACGGGATCGCCGCCGCCCCCAACGGGGGCGCCTACACCGCGACGAAGGCCGCGGTCATCCGGCTGACCGAGCAGATGGCGCTGGAGTGGGCGGCGACGGGGGTGCGTGTCAACTGCGTGGCCCCGGGCCTGATCAACGCCGGCATGTCCGACGCCATCTACGCCGACCCGGAGATCCGCGCGCTCCGGCAGGGGCAGGTGCCCCTCGGCGAGCTGGGCACGGCCGAGCAGGTCGCCGACGCCGTCATGTTCCTGGCCTCGCCCGCCGCCGCGTACATCACCGGGCAGACCATCGCCGTCGACGGCGGCATCACGGTCGCCGCACTGGCGCGGATGGCGCGCCCGAAGTCGGTCGACTCGGTCGGGGCCGAGGGCCCCGGCCCGACGCAGGAGGTCTCGTGAAGCAGGTCGCCGGGACGTCGGTGCTGGTCACCGGCGGTGGCAGCGGAATCGGTGAAGGCGTGGCGCGGCTGTTCACCGCCCGCGGCGCGCGCGTGACGATCAGCGGCCGCCGCGAGGACAAGATCCGCAAGGTCGCCGACGACATCGGGCCCGGGTGCATCGCCGTCGCGGGGGACGTCACCGTCCCCGCCGACCGCGAGCGGATGCTGGCCGCCGCGATCGAGCACGGCGGCGGGCTGGACACGCTCGTCAACGCCGCGGGCAACATGTACCGCGGGAAGATCGACGAGCTCGACGAGCAGCAGATGCTCGAGCTCTACCACGCCAACGTCGTCGGCCCGGTGCAGCTGACCGGGCTCGCGATGCCCGCGCTGCGGGAGCGGTCCGGCTCGGTCGTGGTCTTCGGGTCGGTGCACACCCAGCGCGCGTTCCCCGGCGCCTCCCCGTACGCCGCGACCAAGGGCGCGCTCGAGGCGCTGACCGGTGTGCTGGCCGCCGAGCTGGGCCCGCAGGGCGTCCGGATCAACTGCATCCGCCCCGGCGGCGTCTACACCGAGATCAACGAGCGGGCCGGTCTCGGCACCCCCGAGCAGGCCCAGGAGCGGCTCAAGGGGCTGGCGGCGGCGCACGCGATCGGCCGGATCGGCACCACCGAGGAGGTGGCGGAGGCCGTCCTCTACCTCGCCGAGGCGGAGTGGGCCACCGGCAGCATCCTGACGATCGACGGCGGACTGTCGCTCGGCGTCACGAACGACTGAAAGGCCTTCCGAGATGGAGCTCTACCACGTCGGCTACGTCGTCGACGACATCGAGAAGGCGATGGCGGCACTGTCGGCCACGGCCGGCCGGACCTGGTCGGAGATCCGGCCGCGGCACCTGAAGGTCCGGGTGCACGACGACCCGACGATCGTCGAGATCGAGCTCCTGGCCGCGTACTCCCGTCCCGGCCCGCCCTACGTCGAGCTGATCCAGGACGTGCGCGGCGGCATCTGGTCCGGTGCCGCCCACGGCGGGGCCAGGCTCGACCACCTCGGCTACTGGGAGGCCGACCTCCCCGGGCGCGTCGCCGCGCTGCGCGAGGCCGGCGCCACCCAGGTCGTGCACGCCGTCGACGACTCGGGCGACCCCGTCCGCTTCGCCTACGTGCGCGCCCCCGGCGGCGGGCCGTGGCTGGAGCTGGTCGACGAGGCCGTCAAGCCGGAGCTGATGGCGTGGATCGAGGGCTCGTCGTGACCTCGGCCGACGAGCTGACCTGCGACGTCGTCGTCCTCGGGACGGGGCCGGCCGGGATGGCCGCCGTCGCGGCGGCCGCCGCCGAAGGGGCCGACGTGGTCGCCGTCGAGGCGCTGGACCACATCGGCGGCAACTGCGTCTGGTCCACCGGCTACCTGACGTTCGTGTGCTCGGCGATGCAGGCCGAGCAGGGGCTGGCCGACGACGTCGAGACCTTCGTCGCCGACGCCGCGCGGATGACGGCCGAGGCCGCCGAGGGCTACGGCATGGTCGTCGACGAGGATTTGGTGCGGCTGTTCGGCCGCGAGAGCGCCGAGACCTACGACATCCTCACCGCCCGCGGCGTGCGGTTCAGCCGCTTCATCCCACGCCCGAAGCAGCACACCGTCGACCGGATGGCCGCCGTCGTCGACCCGTGGATGTTCTCCGCGGCGTTCGAACCCGACTTCGCCCTGCCCAACGTCCGGACCCTGTTCGCGACGACCGCGCGCCGGCTGCGCACCGACGGCGGCCGGGTCACCGGCGTCCTGGCCGACGGCCCCGGCGGCACGGTGTCGATCACCGCCCGCGGCGGCGTGGTCCTCGCGACCGGCGGCTACCAGTCCAACCCCGAGCTGCGGCAGCGCTACCAGCCGAACTTCCTCGCCCGCGGGCCCTACCTCGGGGTCGACACCTGCCGCGGCGACGGCCACCTCATGGGCCAGGCCGTCGGCGGCGACCTGGTCAACATGACGTTCGTGCCACCGCTGGTGATCGTGTCGTCGTCGCTGGTGGAGGACGCGATCGCGGTCAACGGGTCCGGCGAGCGGTTCCACGACGAGGCCGGTGTCTACGAGGAGCGCGTCGAGGCGCTGCTGGCCCAGCCCGGCCGGCGCGGCTGGTACGTCGTCGACGACGTCGTCGCCCGGGAGAAGGCGACGCTGATCGGGCAGATGCCCGAGCCTGCGGTGCAGGCGCCGACCCTCGGCTCGCTCGCGGATGCGATCGGAGTGCCGCGCACGGCGCTGGAGGCGACCGTCGAGGGCTGGAACGCCTTCCTCGCCACCGACGCCGCCCGTGATCCGCTGACCGGGCGCGTCGTCATGCCGCCCGACCGGCGCACCTGCGCGACCGCGCCGTTCACCGCGATCCCCATGGTGGTCGGGGTCAACTTCGTCTCCGGTGGCTTCCGGGCCACGCAGTCGTTGCAGGTCATCGACGTGTTCGGGGCCCCGATCCCCGGGCTGTACGCGGCGGGGGACTGCCTCGGCGGGCTCGGCGGGACCGCGGAGCTGGGCGGCACCCGCATCTCCGGCGGCTTCACCCTCGGCCGCCTCGCCGGGCGGGCCGCGGCCCGCGGCGAGTCCGACACGACGGTGCGCCACAGCGTCCAGGGTGCGTTCCTGCCGACCAAGCTGGACACGAAGATCGCGCTCGTGCACCTGGCCGACCGATGACGGTTCCCGATGGTGTCGTCGCCCAGCTCCAGGAGCTGGGCATGTCGATGTACGAGGCCAAGGCCTACCTCGCGCTGGTCGCCGCGGGGGAGCCGCTCAACGGCTACGAGGTCGCGAAGCGTTCCGGCGTGCCGCGCAGCACCGTCTACGAGACGCTCGGCAAGCTCACCGCCAGCGGCGCGACCTACGAGGTCCGCACCCACGACGACACCGTCACCTACCTGCCGCTGCCGCCCGCGTCGCTGATCGACCGGCTCGGTCGCCGTTACGAGTCGACCCTCGGCGCGCTGCGCGCCGCACTGCCCTCGATCGCGCCGCCTGCACGGGTACACCTGATCCACAACCTCACCGGCCGCGAACCGCTGCTCGAACGCGCGGGCGACGTCGTGTCCGGGGCCCGGCACGACCTGTTCCTGTCCACCTGGCCCCAGGAGGGCACGGAGCTCGCGGGCCTGGTCCGCGACGCCGACGCCCGCGGCGTCGCCGTCACCACGCTCACCTACGGCGACGACGAGGACCTGCCCGGCCACGCCTACGAGCACACGCTCTCCCCGCCCGCGGTGGTGCTGGAGAACCTGGGCTGCCGGCTGTTCGTGGCCGTCGCCGACCGCCGCGAATGCGTCATCGGCGGGTTCGTCGACTCCGACGCGTGGGGCATCTTCTCCGACAACCCCGCCGTCGTCCTGGTCGCGGTCGAGTACGTCCGTCACGACATCGCCATGCAGCTCGTGGCCGCCCGGTTCCCCGCCGACGAGGTCGCCAGCTTCTGGAGCACCGACGACGACATCACACGGCTGCGCTCCGACCACGGTTTCGCCGCCAGCGCCCTGCGCGCGGGGGGGACCGAGGGGGACCGTCCCACCGGCCCGCGCCGTGGCGGCCGCCGCCGGGGCCGCAGCGCCTGACCGCCTCCCGCCGGGGTCGAGCGGGCCGGTGCCGGCCACGGTCGACCCGCCGCGCCCGGACCCGCCACCCCTCGACCCCGACGGGTCCGCGGCGGGAGCCGTCGAGCTGTTCTCCGCGGGCCCGAACACCGTTATCGTCCGTCGGATGTCGCTGCCGACGATGCCGTCGCCCGGTGCACCGTCACCGTCACCGTCGACGGCGAGGGTGTCGTCGTGACCACGACCCGCGAGGCGCCGCCGGACGAGGTGGTCGCCGCCGACGACGACGACCCCGGGCGCCCGGTGCGGCGGTGGTTCGCGCCGAGCCTGCCCGGGCTGTGGGGTGCGCTGATCCTCGCGTGCCTGTCGTTCACCCCGTCGCTGCTGCCGCGCACCGGGCTCCTGCAGGGCGCGGTCGCGGGCATCGGCGCGATCCTCGGTTACGGGATCGGCGTCCTCGTCGCCGTCGTGTGGCGGGCCTTCGCCGGGCGCGACCCGCGCCGGGCCCGGCGGGCGTCGGCGGTCGTGTTCGCCGTCGTGGCCGTGCTCGCCGTCGCGGCGGCGGTGGTCGCGGGCCGGCTCTGGCAGGGCCGGCTCCGGGAGCTGATGGGCCTCCCGGCGCAGGGGTGGGGGGAGAGCCTGCTGGCGGTGCCGGTCGCCGTCGTCGCCTTCGTCGTCCTGCTGGCGGTGTGCCGGCTGCTGTTCCTGCTGGGGCGCGGCACCGGCCGGTTGCTCTCGCGCTGGATGGGCCGCCGCGGCGCCCGGGCGCTGGGCGGGCTCCTCGTCGGTGCGGTGGTGGTGTACCTCGTCAGCGGGCTCGCCCTCGACAGCTTCTTCACCGCCACCGACCGCGCCTTCGCCGCCGCCAACGACGTCACCCCCGACGGGGTCACCCGCCCCACCTCCGACCTGCGCTCCGGCGGCTCCGAGTCGCTGATCAGCTGGGACTCGCTCGGCCGGGAGGGGCGCATCTTCGTCGCGGGCGGGCCGTCGGCCGCCGACATCGCCGCCTTCACCGGCACCCGCGCCGCCGACCCGATCCGCGTCTACGCCGGTGTCGACTCCGCCGACACCGCCGAGGCCCGCGCCGCGCTCGCCGTCGCCGACCTCGAACGGGCCGGTGCGTTCGACCGGGCGCGGCTGCTCGTCGCCACCACCACGGGGCAGGGCTGGCTGGACGCGGGCGCGATGTCGTCGTTCGAGTACGTCGCGGGCGGCGACTCCGCGATCGTCGCCCTCCAGTACTCGTTCGTGCCGTCGGGCTTCTCCTACCTCGTCGACGCCTCCCGGGCGCGGGCCGCGGGCCGGGCACTGTTCGACGCCGTCTACGGGAGGTGGGCCTCGCTGCCGGTGGATCGTCGTCCGCAGCTCTACGTCTTCGGGGAGAGCCTGGGGTCGTTCGGGGCGGAGGCGGCGTTCAGCGGTGAGGCCGACCTGCGCAACCGCACCTCGGGCGCCCTGTTCGTCGGCCCGCCCAACTTCAACGCCCTGCACACCGAGTTCCGTGACGACCGCGATCCCGGCAGCCGCGAGGTCGAGCCCGTCTACCGCGACGGCCGTACGGTCCGGTTCAGCACCGACGTCGCCGCCGGGGCCCCGCCCGTCGCCGCACCGTGGGCCGGTTCGCGGACGTTGATCCTGCAGCACCCGTCGGACCCGATCACGTGGTGGAGCCCGCGGCTGCTGTTCAGCCGGCCCGACTGGCTCGCCGAGCCGCGCGGGCGCGACGTGCTCCCGTCGATGACGTGGCTGCCGATCGTCACGTTCTGGCAGGTCACGCTCGACATGCCCGCTGCCGCCGAGGTCCCCGAGGGCCACGGTCACCGCTACACGGCCGAGTCCGTCGACGCCTGGGCGCTGCTGCTGCGCCCGCCCGACTGGACACCGGAGCGGGCCGACCAGCTGCGCGCGATCGTCGCGCCCCGCTGACCTGCGCGGTCAGCTGCCCGCGAGCAGCTCGACGACCGGGGCGAACTGCTCCACGAACTGGACGTTGACGCTGATGTAGGAGGTGCCGATCTTCTCGCGGCGGCGCTGCAGCTCGTCGGCCATCTGCTGCGGGGTGCCGCGCAGCATCGTGAGGGCCTCGGCGGCGATCAGCTCGTCGGCGTCGACGCCCATGAACTGCGTCGTCCACGGCGGCACCTCGTCGCCGACGACGAAGATGTTCATGGCCAGTTCGACGGCGCCGGCGCGGTCGCCTGCCCGGGCGCGCAGGTCGTCGGCCATGGCGGCCATCTCGTCGATGTTCGCGAGCGGGCCTGCGGCGAGGGTGACGATGTCGGCCTTGGCCGCGGCCAGCGCGCGGGACCTGGGCCCGCCGGCGGCGACGAGGACGGGCGTGCGCGGTCCGTCGCCGTCGAGCTCGCGGACGCGGTCGATCGTGGCCCCGACCTGGGCCAGGCGTTCGGCAGCGCTGCCGTAGGGCATGCCGAGACGCTCGGCCGACTGCTTCGCCGCCGGGATGCCGGTACCGATGCCGAGCTCGAAGCGCCCGCCGGTCAGCACCGTCATCGAGTGCGCGTCCCAGGCGGCGGCCATCGGCGTGCGCAGCGGGGAGGCCAGGACGAAGGTCGCGACGCGCAGGTCGGGAGCCGCCGTCGCGGCGACGGCCAGCGACGGGAACGGTGAGAGCAGCGCGAACCCGTCGGGCATCAGCAGGGTCGAGTAGCCGAGCCCGGCGACGCGGCGGGCGGTGGCACACCAGGAGTCACCGTCGCCCTGCGGTGTGGCGACGACGCCGAAGCGGAAGGTGCCGGTCATGGTTCCTCCTCGTCAGATCGTTACACCACAGAACGATTCTCCGACGACTATCGTTTGTCAACTGATACGGTGCCGCCATGACCACCGAGGTGTCGCCGCCGGGTCCCGGACCCGGGTCGGCGTTCCTGCTCGCCCAGATCGGCGCGCACGCCGCGATGCGCTTCGCCGAGCGGATCGGTGCGCTCGACCTGACGCCGCCGCAGACGGGGCTGCTACGGGCGGTCGCGGCCGCGCCGGGGCAGTCGCAGCAGACGCTCGCCGGGATCCTGGGGACGCCGCCGAGCCGGCTCGTCGCGCTCGTCGACCAGCTCGACGAGCGGGGTCTGGTGGAGCGCAGGCGCAACCCGGCGGACCGCAGGCTGCACGCCCTGCACGTCACCGCGGCGGGGGAGAAGTTGTTGCAGCGCATCGCCGACGTCGGCCGTGAACACGACGACGCGATGTGTGCGGCGCTCGACGACGGCGAGCGCGCGACGCTGCGGGTCCTGCTCGGGCGGATCGCCGACGAGCAGGGCCTCACGCCGGGGGTGCACCCCGGCTACCGGCACGCGTGAGTCAGGCTCCCGCGAGCTCCAGTGCGACCTCGAGCGCCGCGGCCTGCCGTTCGTCGGCCGAGACCGGCAGGCTCTCCTGGTCCATGAATGCCCCGAGGTGCAGCGCGATGACGGCCAGGCGCATGCGCATCTGGTCGGCGGCCGACGCGTCGGGGTCGACGACGGCGCGGCTCATCGCGAAGAACCGCGCCTTCATGTCCTTCGCCGCCGCGACGTCGCGCAGTGACGACTGGCCCTCCTGCATGAGCCGTGCGACCTGCGCGGCCGACGGTCCGGCCAGCAGGCCCTGGTAGCGGCGGATCACCTCGGAGCGGGTCCCGGGGCCCGGGCCCTCGCCGCGTGCCCACTCGACGATCTCGTCGACCCCGGCGAGGAAGTCGTCGAACAGGGCGCCGACGATCTCCTCCTTGGTCTTGTAGTGGTAGTACACCGCGGCCTTGGTGATGCCCAGGCGTTCCGCGATCTCGCGCAGTGACGTGCCGTCGTAGCCGCGTTCGGCGAACAGCTCGAGTGCCACCGCGCGGATCTGCGCACGGGTGTCCGTGCGTCGTGCGTCCGTCACCACTCACCTCCGGGCCGTGATGGCCGTCATCTTACTTGCCGACCGGCTAGTGTCGGCGTAGCTTACCTCCCAGAGCCTACTAGCCGGCTGGCTAGTAAGAGCAGATGCATCCGGGGGAGGACCGAGATGAACGAGGCGACCGGGACCGCGACCGCCACGCCGGGCGAGGCACAGCGGGCCGGCACGCACCGCGCCGGGCCCGGCAGCGGCCCGCCGGCCATGTCGTCCACGACCCGGGCGACGGCGACGGAGACGGAGACGGAGACACGGCCGGGCCGCCACGTGGCGACCACGGCCCCCGCCGAGGAGGACCCGCCACGCAGCAGACGCGAGATCTACACCGTCCTGTCCGGACTGATGATCGCGATGCTGCTGGCGATGCTCGACAACATGATCGTCGGCACCGCGATGCCGACGATCGTCGGCGAGCTGGGCGGGCTGGCCCACCTGTCGTGGGTCGTCACCGCCTACGCCCTCGCCACCGCCGTCGCGACACCGGTCTGGGCCAAGCTCGGTGACCTGTTCGGCCGCAAGGGCGTCTTCATGGTCTCGATCGTCGTGTTCCTCGCCGGGTCCGCGCTGTCGGGGCTGGCACAGAACATGGGCGAGCTGATCGCGTTCCGCGGCATCCAGGGCCTCGGCGCCGGTGGCCTGATGGTCGGCGCCATGGCGATCATCGGCGACCTCGTCCCACCGCGTGAGCGGGGCCGCTACCAGGGAATGATGGCCGCGGTCATGCCGATCGCGTTCGTCGGCGGCCCGCTGCTCGGCGGGTTCCTCACCGACAACCTGAGCTGGCGCTGGGCGTTCTACATCAACATCCCGCTCGGCGTGCTGGCCCTGGTCGTCATCTGGTTCACGATGAAGCTGCCGGGCCGCCGTGCGCAGGTCTCCATCGACTGGGCCGGTGCGGGCCTGCTGGCCGCCGCCGTGTCGGCGCTGACCCTGCTCACCAGCTGGGGCGGCACCGAGTACCCGTGGGGCTCGTGGCAGATCATCGGGCTGGGGGTGCTCGCCGTCGTCGCCACCGTCTGGTTCGTCCGGGTCGAGCGCCGCGTCGCCGAGCCGATCCTGCCGCTCGCGCTGTTCAAGGCCCCGAACTTCACCCCCGCCGTCGCGCTGACGTTCCTGACCGGCTTCGCGATGTTCGGTGCGGTGACGTTCCTGCCGCAGTACCAGCAGATCGTCCAGGGCGCGTCGGCGACGAGCAGCGGGCTGCTCCTGCTGCCGCTGATGGCGGGCATGCTCGTCACCTCGCTCGCGGGTGGGCAGTTCGTCACCCGCACCGGCCGCTACCGGATCCTGCTGATCGCGGGCTCGTTCGCGATGGCCGCCGGCCTCGGCCTGCTGTCACTGCTGGCCGTCGACACCACGCGGCTCACCAGCTCGCTGTTCATGGTCGTGCTCGGCGTCGGGATGGGCTTTCTGATGCAGACGACGATGCTCGTCGTGCAGAACAGCGTCGACCGCAAGGACATGGGCGCCGCCAGCGGTGCGGCCACCCTGTTCCGGACGATCGGCGGCTCGCTCGGGGTGTCGCTGCTGGGCACGCTCTACGCCCAGCACCTGCAGTCCTCGCTCACCGCCGGCCTCGGCGCTGCGGCGGGTGCGCAGGTCAGCGGGGGCCAGCTCACCCCGGCGATGCTGAGCGGGCTGCCCGTGCAGGTGCAGGAGGCGTTCCGCGCCGCGGTCACCTCGGGGGTGTCGACGGCGTTCCTGTGGGCGGCCGGGGTCGCGCTGGTCGCGGTCGTCGCGGCCTTCGTGATCCGCGAGGTGACGTTGCGGGGGAGCACCCCGGCGGCGCCCGCACCCGAGGCGGTCGCCGCGGGCTGACCGCGGCGGTACCGCCGGCTGATCGCACGAACGGCACGGTCGCGCAGCCCGGGTGGTGTCTCGGGGTCGTCGCAACACCTTGATCGTGGAGGGTTGCGATGGCCCCGAGTGCCCGGCGAGATGTGGGATGGCGCAAGCCTGACCGGTTCACCACCTACGTTGCCCTGGTGAACCAG
>NZ_JBFWOY010000007.1:0-178537 GCF_050250275.1 Pseudonocardia sp. | reverse complement strand
GGTCCACGCCGTAGGCAACGGCGAGATAACGGAATCTGTTGCAGGACCCACAAACCGCATTCCCAACCGTGACGCGGCTCATGCCCACTCCCGGGAACTACTCCACTGACCTGGGGAAACGCTCGACGCTCGGATCAGGGCCGGAAACCCAGCGCGGAGCGGACGAGGTCGTCGTTACCGGTCGCGAGCCACCCGTCGGGCCGCACCAGCACGTCCTCGAAACCGATCCGCGTGTCCTTGCCCATCCGCAACGCGTACTCCAGGACCGGCCACGCCCCGTCCTCCTCGCCGTGCAGCATCACCGGAACCGGCAACGACCCCAGCGCCCGCAGGATCCGCACCGCCTCCGCCACCGCCGTCGCCGGGTCCGAGACCGTCGACTCCGCCAGCACCCGCACCGTCGACGGCGGGACCCCGTTCTGGCGCAGCGTCACCGCGTCACCCATCGTCCAGACCCCGAGCTCCACGCCGATCCCCACCGACGCCGCCGCCTTGCAGACGTCCACCCAGCCCTTCTCGTGGACGTTCACCGAACAGACGTCCGGCCGGCCGTGGTCGAGCCGGCCCCAGGCCAGGACCGCGTCGATCCGCTTGCGGGGGTCGGGCTGGATCCAGCGGCCCGTCGTCACCCCGATCTCCATGTTCGGGACCTCGTGGCGGATCAGGGCCACCGCATCGCCGACGTGCACCGGGTCGAGGGTCTCCTCGCCGTCCGGGTCACGCGGGTGCACGTGCACCGCGGTGAGGCCGAGGCGGGCCACCGCGCGGGCGTCGCGCGCGAGGTGACGGGCCTGGATGGGCAGCGCGGGGTGCGCGTCGGCCGGACGCGAGCCGTTGAGAACCGCCTGCAGCACCCTGGGACCCTCCCTCGTCAGCGCGAGCCTAGCGAGTGCCGGGCCGCCTGCGACTCGATCGAGCCGCGGCCCGACAGTCGATCACATCCCGGCGCCGCCGTCGCCGGGCCGCGCCGGGCGGAACCTGGACGTGACCGAACCGGTTCAGTCGCTGCGCCCGTTCGGCTCCGCGCCCTGCCGGCACGGGCACCCGCCCCGTTCCCGGCGCCACCGGGACCCGCCGCCGACGCCTGTCCTCCCGGACGGCCCGGCGCGCACCCCAGTGCTGCCCGGCGGCCGTCGGCGGACCGTGAGGTTGCGCGCGAGGAGCCGTCCGCAACCTGGCCGTTCTCCCGCGGCCGTCGACGGACCGTCAGGTTGCGCGCGAAGAGCCGTCCGCAACCTGGCCGCTCTCCCGCGGCCGTCGACGGACCGTCAGGTTGCGCGAAGAGCCGTCCGCAACCTGGCTGCTCTCCCGCGGCCGTCGACGGACCGTCAGGTTGCGCGCGAGGAGCCGGGCGCAACCTGACGGTCGTCAGCAGCGCTGCCGGCAGCAGTGGGGTTGCGTACGGTCAGTCGGTGGCGTCCGCCCGGGTGGCGACCTTCTCCGCCTCCTCCGGCCCCGAGGCCAGGAGAACGCCGAGACCGGCCTCGTCGAGGATCGGGACGCCGAGCTCCAGTGCCTTGTCGTACTTCGACCCGGGCGCGTCGCCGGCGACGAGGAAGGCGGTCTTCTTCGACACCGACCCCGCGGCCCGCCCACCGCGCGCGGCGATGGCCTCCTTCGCCTCGTCACGCGACCAGCCCGCCATCGACCCCGTGATGACGATCGACAGCCCTTCGAGCGTGCGCGGGATCGACTCGTCGACCTCGTCGACGGTGCGCACCCCGGCCGCCCGCCACTTGGCGACGACGTCGCGGTGCCAGTCGACGGTGAACCAGTCGCGCAGGGCGGCGGCGATGGTCGGGCCGACGCCCTCGCCCCCGGCGATGGGGGCCAGCGCCGCGGCGACGGCCTTGGCCTTGGCGCGGGCGGCGTCGCGGTCGGCCCTGGCGGCGGCGACGGCCGCGTCCTCCGCCGCGTCGGCCTCGGCCTCGGGAGCCACGTCGGCCTGGCCCTCGGGAGCCGAGTCGGCCTCCCCCTCCGGAGCCGCGTCGGCCTCGGCCGCCGGCGCCCCGGGGGCCGCGTCAGGGGCTGCGTCGGGTTCGTCGGCCGACCCGTCCGAGGTGATCTCGACGCCGGCCGCGGCCGTCGCCTCGGCGGCCCGGGCGGCGGCCTCCTCGATGGCCTCGAGCGACCCGAACTCGCGGGCAAGGGCCTGCGCGGCGGTCGGCCCGACGTGCCGGATCGACAGGCCCACCAGCACCCGCCACAGCGGCTGGTCCTTGGCCTTCTCCAGGTTCTCCAGCAGCTTGCGGCCGTTGGCGCTGAGTACACCTGCCTTGGTGCGGAAGAGGTCGACCTGCAGCAGGTCCTCCTCCGTCAGCGAGAAGACGTCGCCCTCGTCGACGACCACCCCCGCCTCGAGCAGCGCGGTCGCCGCCTTGTAGCCGAGCGCCTCGATGTCGAACGCGCCACGGCCCGCGATGTGGAACAGGCGCTCCCGCAGCTGGGCGGGGCAGGAGCGGGCGTTGGGGCACCGGATGTCGACGTCGCCGGCCTTCTGCCGGGCCAGTTCGGTGCCGCACTCGGGGCAGTGCGTGGGCATCACGAACTCGCGCTCGGTGCCGTCGCGGACGTCGATGATCGGGCCGAGGACCTCGGGGATGACGTCGCCGGCCTTGCGGATGACGACGCGGTCGCCGATGAGCACGCCCTTGCGGCGTACCTCGTCGGCGTTGTGCAACGTCGCGAGCGACACGGTGGAGCCCGCGACGGTGACCGGCTCCATGAACGCGAACGGGGTGACCCGCCCGGTGCGGCCGACGTTGACCTGGATGTCGAGGAGTTTCGTGGTGACCTCCTCGGGCGGGTACTTGAACGCGATCGCCCAGCGCGGCGCCCGCGACGTCGACCCGAGCCTGCG
Source organism: Pseudonocardia sp. (assembly GCF_050250275.1). Lineage (GTDB taxonomy): Bacteria > Actinomycetota > Actinomycetes > Mycobacteriales > Pseudonocardiaceae > Pseudonocardia. The sequence goes on along the minus strand of NZ_JBFWOY010000007.1, from coordinate 175,677 downwards.
CTGCAGGGCCACCTCGTCGACCTTGACGACGACGCCGTCGATCTCGTGCTCGATGTCGTGACGGTGCTCGCCCCAGTACTCGACGTGGGCGATGACCTGGTCGATCCCCTGCACGATCGTCGTGCGCTCCGAGACCGGCAGCCCCCAGGCGCGCAACGCGTCGTAGGCGTGGGAGAGGCGGTCGGGGGCGAAGCCCTCACGCTTGCCGAGGCCGTGGCAGATCAGCCGCAGGTTGCGCGAGGCGGTGACCCGCGGGTCCTTCTGCCGCAACGACCCCGCCGCGGTGTTGCGCGGGTTGGCGAACGGCGGCTTGCCGGCCTCGACGAGGGAGGCGTTGAGCGCCTGGAAGTCCGCGAGCCGGAAGTACACCTCGCCGCGGACCTCGATCAGCTCCGGAACCGGGAACTCGGCCGTGCCGGTGAGCTGCTCGGGGACCTCGACGAGCGTGCGCATGTTGAGCGTGACGTCCTCGCCGGTGCGGCCGTCGCCGCGGGTGAGCGCGCGCACGAGCTTGCCGTTCTCGTACAACAGGTTCACCGCGAGCCCGTCGATCTTGAGCTCGCACAGGTAGTGGACGCCGTCGCCGACCTCGCGCCCGACCCGCTCGGCCCACGTGCGCAGGTCCTCGTCGCTGAACGCGTTGTCGAGGCTCTGCATGCGTTCGAGGTGGTCGTGCGCGGCGAACTCGGTGGCGAAGCGGCTGCCGACCTTCTGCGTCGGCGAGTCGGGCGTCACCAGGTCGGGGTGGCGCTCCTCCAGCGCCACCAGCTCACGCCACAGCTCGTCGAACTGGCCGTCGGACACCACCGGTGTGTCGAGCACGTAGTACCGGAACTGGTGGTCGGCGACCTCGGTGGCGAGTGCCGAGTGCCGCTCCCGGGCCGCGTCGGGCGCCGGCTCGGGAGCGGTACCGGCGGGGCTGTCGGTGCTCACGTCGGAGAGGTTAGTGGCGGGCACCGACAGTGGCGCGCATCAGAGCCGCCGGTCCGCGAGGCGATCCACCTGATCGGGGTCGGCGGCCCCGCAGCAGCAGGCGTCGCAGGACGTCGTCGAGCCGTCGACGGTCGGTGGCCGACGAGGCCGAGAGCAACCCGTGTGCGTCCGCCGTCGGTGCGGGTGACGCGCGCGGTCAGGCCAGCAGCTCGCGGACGGCGCCGATCAGCGTGACGACCGACCGCTCCGTGGCGGCGTGGCCCATCATGCCGATGCGCCAGGCCCGGCCCGCGAAGGCACCCAGCCCGCCGCCGACCTCGATGCCGTACTCGGCCAGCAGCCGCTTGCGCAGCGACCCCTCGTCGAGACCGCTGGGCAGGGTCGTCGCCGTGAGCTGCGGCAGCCGGTTCGCCTCGGGCGCGATCAGCCCGAAACCCAGCTCCGGCAGCGCCGACTGCAGCAGCCGGCCGATGCGCTCGTGGCGCGCCCACACCTGCTCGACACCCTCTTCGAGCAGCCGGCCCAGACCCGCGTTGAGCGAGTAGGCCAACGTCGAGGACGCGGTGTGGTGGTAGGTGGGCGGGCTCGCGAGGAAGTACTCGTGCAGCAGGCCCAGGTCGAGGTAGAACGACCGGACCGGGGTCTTGCGGGCCTTCATCCGGGCCACCGCCCGGGCGCCCAGCGTGACCGGCGCGAGGCCGGGAGGGGCGCCGAGGCACTTCTGCGACGCCGAGTACGAGGCGTCGACCTGCCAGGCGTCGATCTCCAGCTGGGTGCCGCCGAGCGCCGTCACGGCGTCGACCAGCAGCAACGTGTCGGTCTGCGCCAGCGCGGCGCCGATGGGGGCGATGTCGTTGCGCACACCCGTCGACGTCTCGGCCGCGACGACCGCGAGCACCGCGGCGTGGGGGTTGGCCTGCTGGGCGGCGATGAGGTCGGCCGGGTCGATCGGGGTGCCCCACGGCGCCTCGACCCGCACGACCTCGGCGCCACCGCGGCGCGCGACCTCGCAGAGCCGCTCCCCGAAGTAGCCGTTGACGCCGACGATGATCGTGTCGCCGACCTCGAGCAACGAGGCGAGGCACGCCTCCATGCCCGAGGAGCCGGTGCCGCTGACCGGCAGCGTCAGCTCGTTCGTCGTGCGGAAGACCTGCTGGAGCCGCTCGCGGATCTCGCGGATCACCGCCAGGTACTCGGGGTCGAGATGACCGAGCACGGGGCGGGTGAGGGCTTCCATGGCCTCCGGGTACGGCTCGGAGGGACCCGGGCCGAGCAGCAACCGATCTTCGTGCATGCGGCGGACGATACTCTCCGGCCCCCGGGGGCCGACCCCCGGAGCGTGGGATTCGCAGGGGGGTCCGCATGGTCGTGAGCTGCGACGACGGGATCATCGTGACCGGTGAGCACCACGAGCGGCTGGTCGAGGCACTCCCCGTCGGGGTCGACGGGCTGGAGGGCGCGCTGGCCGACTGCCGGTCGGTCACCCACCTCGGCACGACCGTCTCCGCGACCCGCGAGCTGGCCTTCGACCTGCGCACCGCGATCCGCCTCTACGAACGCGTCCCGCTCGGCGACGACGACGTGGAGCTCACCCTCGACGACGCCACCCTGCTCGCGTGGCTGCACCGCCGGGGCGGGGCCGTCGAGGTCCTGGCCCCGTGAGGCCGTCCGCTCCGGGTCCGCACGTCGTGCGGGAACGGCACTTTCCCGCAACCGGGCTGCGGGACAGTGCCGTTCCTGCAATGCACATGCGCGGGCCCCGGCGGCCTCAGCGCTCCTCGACGTCCTTGTCCCCCGTGGGGTCCAGGAAGGCAGCGCCCAGCTGGCGGCACAGGCCCAGGGCGGTGCGGGCCCAGTCGGGGGTGGTGCCGGCGAGGCCGCAGGTGGGCGTCGGGACGGCCAGCTCCGCGAGGCGGTGGCGGGCGAACCCGAGGCGGTCGGCGAGGTCGAAGGCACGCTTGGCGAGTGCGGGGACCTCGGGTGTCCGTGCGGGCGCGGTGGTGCCGACGAGCCCCAGCATGATCGGGATGCCTGCGTCCCACACCTCGCCGACGGCGTCGAGGGCGGCGGGGATCGCGGTGTCGCCGGAGATGGCGCGGCGGGTGCCGTCGATGCCGATGGCTGCTGCGCCGACGCTCGTCAACACCCGGAGGGGCGGCTCGTCGGCGCAGCAGTGCAGGACCACCGGCGACCCGATGGCTGCGAAGGCGTCGACGAATTCGCGCAGGACGTCGGCGGCGTCGATCTTGTCGACGGACCGCACCGTGCCGTAGCCCGACGCGGTCGGCAGCGCGCCGCGCAGCACGGCGGGCAGGGTGGGTTCGTCGAGCTGGACGACGACGCGCGCCCCGGACCGGGCGGCGACCTCGGCGACGTGGGCGCGCAGCCCTTCGAGCAGGCTCGCGGCGAACTCGCGGACGGCGCCGCGGTCGGTGAGCACCCGGTGCCCGGCGTGGGTCTCGACGGCGGCGACGAGCGACCAGGGGCCGGTGGCCTGCACCTTGACCCAGCCCGGCCGGATCGGGTCGCAGGCCTCGTCGAAGGCGTCGAGGTCGCCGCGCAGGAGGTCGACGGCGCGGCGGTGGTCGCGGCCGGGGCGCTGGGTGACGCGGTACCCGGTGGGGACGACCTCGACGGCGATGTCGACGAGCAGGCCCGCGGTGCGTCCGATCATGTCGGCGCCGACCCCGCGCGCCGGCAGCTCGGGCAGGTACGGCATGGCCCCGACCTCGCCGGCGACGATCGCGGCGGACTCCCGGACGTCGGTGCCGGGCATGGAGCCGACACCGGTCGCGATGCCGGGCGGCCAGTGCGGCAGGGCCTCGGGTGCGTCGTCCTCCTCCGGGGTGGTGACGACGATCCCGCCCCCGACCTGCGGCGGGGCCGGTGCGCCGGGGACGGTGTCGGCCAGCCCGGCGGCGGCGAGGGCGGCGGAGAGCGGGTCGGCGGGTGCGGGCGGCGCGACGCCGCCCAGCCCGGCCTTCGCCAGTGCCTCGGCGAGCGCGTCGGCGGCGGGGTCGCTCTCGGATGTCATGGGCGTCGGTCTACCAGAGGGGTCGTGAGTGGCGCCGGTCGCCATGGCGTCCGTCGCCGCTCACAGGAGCCTCACCAGCGACGCCGCCACGTGGTCGGCCAGCTCTTCGGCGGTCAGGTTTCCGGAGGGGTCGTACCAGCGCCGTAGGTAGGCCAGGGAGCCCATCGCCAGGTACGTCGCGATCCGGGCGTCGCCGGACCCGCGGCCGGTCTCCGCGGCGACCTCCGCGGCGAGGTCGCGGAAGACCGCGGCGTGCTCGCGGGACAGCTCACGGACGCGGGCGTCGAGGACGGGGTCGGGCAGGTGCATGAGGAACAGGGGGGCGAAGGACGGGTAGTCGCGCAGCTCGACCAGCGCCTGCGACACGAACAGCCGCCGCAGCCGGTCGACCGCGGGCCCGCCGGACGACGCGACCTCGCGGAGCCGGGCGACGACCTCGGCCGTCGCGTTCTGCACGGCAGCGAGGAACAGGTCCTCCTTGGACGGGTAGTAGTGGTAGAGGCTGGCGCCGCGCATGTCGAGCCGGGCGGCGATGTCCTCCAGGCTCGCCCGCTCGTAGCCGCGTTCGGCGAACACCTCGGCGGCGACGCGCTCCATGAGCCGCTGCCGCTCGGCACGTTTGCGGGCCACCCGCCCGACGGGAGCAGCGGCTGTCACACCGGTAGCCCCAGGCCGCGCGCGATCAGCATCCGCTGCACCTCCGACGTCCCCTCGCCCACGGTGAGGATTCTCGCGTCCTGGTGGTGGCGTGTCGACGCGGTCTCCTCCATGAAGCCGTAGCCGCCCGCGAGCTGGGTCGCGGTGTAGCCGGCGGTGTTGGCGAGCTCGGACGCGACGAGCTTGGCGATGGCGGCTTCCCGTTCGATCGGCAGCCCGCGGTCGTACTTCCAGGCGCCGTCGTAGGTGAGGACGGTGGAGGTGGCGACGGCGGCGGCGACGTCGGCGACCTGGAACGCGACGCCCTGGTGCCCGCCCAGCGGCCTGCCCATCGAGGTGCGCTCCCCCACGAACCGCATGCTGTCGACGAGGCAGCCGCGGGCGACGCCGATGCTCATCGCGGCGATCGGCAGCCGCGCCCACGTGAGGAAGCGCAGCGCCTCCCGGTAGCCGCGGCCCTGCTCGCCGAGCAGGGCGTCGGCGGGCAGCCGGACGTCGTCGAAGTACAGGGGGTGGGTGTCCGACGAGCGCCACCCCTGCTTGGCGTAGGCGGGCCCGACGGTGACGCCGGGGGCGTCGAGCGGGACGAGGAACGCGGAGACGGGTGGGCGGCCGGTGCCGGGGTCGTCGTCGGTGGCGGCGAAGAGGATCACGTACTTCGAGAACCGGGTGCCGGAGTTGGTGATGAACTGCTTGGCGCCGTTGACGACCCAGTCGTCGCCGACGCGGCGGGCGCGGGTGCCGATGTTGCCGGCGTCGGAGCCGCCGGAGGGTTCGGTGAGCCCGAACGACACGAAGGTCCGGCCCGCGGCGGCGCCGGGGACGATCTCCTTGAGCAGGTCGGTGCGGTCGGCGGCGAGGTGCACGAGCAGCGCGACGCTGATCGCCTGGACGTGGACGGTGACGGCGAGGGAGGAGTCGACGGTCGCGATCTCCTCGGCGGCGAGGCAGGCCGAGCGCAGGTCGGCGCCCGCGCCGCCGTACTCCTCGGGGGCGAGCAGCCCGAACGCGCCGAGCTCCCCCGCGGCCTCGACCAGTTCGGGTTCGAACCGCGCTTGCACGTGGCGCGCCGCGGCGCCCGGTTCGACGACGTCGGCGCAGAACCGGCGGACCGTCTGCTGCCACTCGCGGTGCTCGTCGTCGAACGCCCAGGGCACGTCGTAGATCGCGCCGGTCCTCAGTTCGTCGGTCACTCAGAAACCCTCCCCTGACAGCACGTGCACGACGGCACACGCCACGTCCGTCCCGACGATCCCGCCGAGGTTCTGTGCCAGCGCGGTCCGGGCGCCGTCGACCTGCCGGGCCCCGCCGCGCCCGGTGAGCTGGGTGTGCAGCTCGACCAGCTGTGCGACGCCCGTCGCCCCGATCGGGTGCCCGCGGGCGAGCAGCCCGCCGCTGGTGTTGACGGGGCGCGCCCCGCCGAGCCGCGTCGTCCCGCCCTCGACCAGCGACTCCTCCGAACCCGGCGCACACAGCTGCAGCTGCGCGTACAGCTCCAGCTCGCCGACGGCGGTGGCGTCGTGCAGCTCGACGAGGTCGAGGTCGTCGGGTCCGAGCGCGGCGCGGTCATAGGCGGCCGCGGCAGCACGTGACACAGCGGTCGGGAGGGCTGCGTCGTCGCCGCGTCCACTGGTCATCGCGGACGCGAGGATTCGCACCGGGCCGTCGTCGGAGCTGAGCACGACGGCCGCCGCCCCGTCGCCCATCGGCGCGCACATCCGCAGCCGCAGCGGCCCGACGATCGGGCGCGACGCCAGCACCTCGGCCGCGTCCAGCGGGGTCCGGTACTGCGCCAACGGGTTGAGCGCGCCGTGGGTGTGGTTCTTGGCCGCGATCTCGGCCAACAGCAACTCGTCGAGATCGGAACGGTCGGCGTAGTGGTCCATGAAGATCGTGCGGTCCGTGGGCGGCGACGGGTGCAGGGCGTGCATCTCCGCGAGGTCCATCGAGGCGTCGAAGGCGCGGAAGGCCTTCTCGCGGTCGGGGTGCACGAGCTTCTCGTAGCCGACGACGAGCACGCGCCGGTACAGCCCGGCGACGACCGACTGCCACGCCAGGTGCGCGGCCACCGCCCCGGACGCGCAGGCGTTCTCGGTGTTGACGATCGGCACGCCGCGAATCCCGGTGCCGCGCAGCACGACCTGCCCGCGCACGGACTCCTGGCCGGTCATCAGCCCGTCGACGGCGTTGCCGACGACGACGGCGTCGACGTCACCGGGTTCGAGGCCGGCGTCGTCGAGGGCGGCGGCGACGGCCTCCTCGACGAGGTCGCGCGGGCTGCGGTCGAGGTGACGCCCGAAGCGCGTCATCCCCGTCCCCTGGACGGACACGGTCATGCGCCGTGCACCCGCCGGTCGTGGCCCGCCCAGTGCGGCTCGCGCAGCACCTTGCGCTGCACCTTGCCGACGGGGCTCTTGGGCAGCGGCTCCGTCGTGATCTCGACGCGGCCGGGCTTCTTGTAGGAGCCGAGCCGGTCGCGCACCAGCGACACGATCTCCTCGGGTTCCAGCGACGAGCCCGCCGCCACGACGCACACCGCCATCGGCGTCTCGCCCCACTTCTCGTGCGGCACACCGAAGACGGCGACCTCGACGACGTCGGGATGGTCGTTGATCGCGCTCTCCAGCTCGGCCGGCCAGATGTTGAACCCGCCGGAGACGATCATGTCGTCGGCGCGGTCGAGGACGTAGAGGTAGCCGTTGGTGTCGAGGCGGCCGATGTCGCCGGTGCGGATCCAGCCGTCGACGAGCCGGGTGCGGGTGTGGACGTGGCCGGGGTCGTCCCAGAACTCGCGCATCTGGCCCTCGCACTGGGCGTAGATCTCGCCCTCGGCACCGAGCGGGAGGACGGTCTCGCCGTCGGCGTCGCGGATCTCGATGCGCACGAACGGGAGCACCCGCCCGGCGGCGCGCAGCGGCGTCGAGCCGGGGACGTCGGAGAACCACTCGGCCGGCGTCATCTCGGTGAGCGGGACGGCCTCGGTCTGGCCGAACACCTGGTGCATGACCTCGCCGAACACCCGGCGACCGGCCTGGGCGGTGGCGTCGGTGATCGGGGCGCCGCCGACGAGCACGCACTGCAGCTTCGACCAGTCCCGCGCGGTGGCCGACGGTTCCGCGGTGAGCATCTGCACCATCGACGGCGGCGCGAACATGTGCGTGACGGCGTGGCGCTCGGTCATGTCGAGCACCTTGAGCGCGTCGAAGGCGCCGAAGAGCAGGTTGGCCGACCCGTGCAGCCACGCGGGCAGGAACAGGTAGCCCGAGGCGTGCGAGATCGGCCCGGCGTGCCCGACGACGCTGTCGAGCTGCAGGAGCGGGAGCCGGCAGTACCAGTTGCGGCAGTTCACGAGCCAGTCGTGCTGGGTGTAGCCGACGCCCTTGGGCCGGCCCGTCGTGCCCGCGGAGTGCCGGATGACGTACCAGTCGTCGTCGCCCACGACGACGTGCGGGTCCTCGGCCGACTGCGACGCGAGCCGGTCCTCGTACGACGCGTCGCGCACGACGATGCTGCGCAGGCAGTCCACCGAGGTGTCGAGGCCCTTGACGCTGTCCGCGTACGCGGCGTCGGTGAGCAGCACGACGGCACCGGTCTGGCCGATCATGTGCGCGTGCGCCTCGGGTGAGTTGCGCGCGTAGAGCGGCACCCGGACGGCCCCGGCGATCGCGGCGCCGATGAAGAGGTCGGCCGCGCCGAGGTTGTTGTCCTCCAGCCCGGCGACCCGGTCGCCGGGCTGCACGCCCAGCGCGATCAGGGCGTTGGCCAGCCGGACCCCACGCTCCCAGGCCTGGCCGTAGGTGAGCGTGCGGTGCTCGTCGATCAGCGCGGTGCGGTCGCGGTGGAACGCGACGGACTGCCGCATCATGTCGGCCACGTACACGGTGGACCTCCTCGCCGACGCCGGTGTCGGATCGTTCGAGCATGGCGCCGGTCACGGAGAAGTTCAAGGCATCAGCAGAACTTCTGTCGACGGATCGTCCGCATACGATCGGCGCACCATCACCTGAGGAAGGGACGAACGCGGTGGCAAAGGGGTACTGGGTCGTCACGTACAAGTGGGTCACGGACCCGGAGGCGCTCGCGCGGTACGGCGCGAAGGCGACGCCGGTCGTCCTCGGAGCCGGTGGCCGCTTCGTGGCGCGTGGCGGCAAGGTCACCGCACGCGAGCACGGCGTGGCCGAGCGGACCGTCGTCGTCGAGTTCGACGACTACGACGTGGCCGTCGCGACCTACGCCGACGAGGAGTACCAGGCCGCCGTGCGGATCCTCGACGGCGTCGCCGAGCGCGACTTCCGGATCGTGGAGGGCCCGGAGTAGGCGGTCATTTCTTGCGGCAACGGGCGTCGAACAGGCAGTACAGGCCGAACACGGCGACGCCGGCCGCGAGCACCAGCAGCAGCGCCGGACCGTAGGGCTGGGCGGCGAGCGTCTTGACGCCGGCGTCGAGTCCCACGGGCTGGGCCGGGTCGTAGCGCACCGCCGCGCGGACGGTCAGGACACCCGCGGTCAGGTACGCGCATCCCAGCGCGACCCAGCCGACGTGCCCGGCCAGCACGCCGATGCGGCCCAGGCGCGGGCCGCAGCGCGACATGTCCAGGTCGCGGCGGAACCCGCCCCGCACCCCGCGCCACACCGCGAACCCGGCGAGCACCGCGATCCCGACCCCGGCCGCGCCGACCAGCCACTGCCCGCCGGGCCGGCCCAGCACCGCCGTCAGCACCGAACCCTGCGACGACCCGCCCGCGGCGATCTTCGCGGCCGACACGGCGAGCGTCGCGAAGATGCCGGCCTCGGCGAGGTCGATCGCGCTGCGCAGCACCCGGCGCTTCGTGGGCAGCCGGCGATGGCCGAACACCACCTCGGCGAGCGTCCACAGCACGAGCGCGGCGAGACCGGCGACCGCCAGCCACAACGCGACCCGACCGAAACCGGTCTCGGCGACCGTCGCCAGCGCCCCGGTCTTGTCGGCACGCTCGGCGTCGCCGAACGCGACCTGCGCGGCCAACGACGCGATGACCAGGTTCACACCCCCGTAGGCGACCAGCCCGATGCGCCCGAGGATGCGCATCGGCTTCGACTCCGCGAGGTCCTCCGCGACGTCGGCGGCGTCCTCCCGGGACGAGACCTCCTCTCCGGCTCCGACGCGTGGCACGCCGCGCAGCATGTCCCTTTCAGCCGGTTCTCGCCACTCGACCGGGTGACGCCCTGCGCTGCGCCCACGACGGGCGCCGGGTCGACGTGGGACCGCCCGCGACCGCGGCCCGGACCAGCCTGACGTCGAACGCGGCCGGCCGGGGTCAGCGGGCGGCGGCGATGGTGGCGCTGCCCAGGACGACGTCGCCGTCGGGGTCGGGGCGGTAGAACGCCACCGACTGCCCCGGGGCGACCCCGCGCAGCGCCTCCCCCAGCTCGACGCGCAGCCCGCCTGCGACGGTCGGCCACGCCGTCGCGGGGGCGAGCCCGCCGTGGGCGCGGACCTGCACGACACAGCCCGTGGGGCCCTCCGGTGCCGAGCCGCTGCCCCACACCGGGTCCTCCGCGTCGATCTCGCGGACGTCGAGCGCCTCGGCAGGCCCGACCGTGACCGTGGCGGTGACCGGTTCGATCCCCAGGACGTAGCGGGGGCGGCCGTCAGCGGCCGGCCGATCGACGCCGATGCCCTTGCGCTGCCCGACGGTGAACCCGTGCACGCCGTCGTGACCGCCCAGGACCTCACCGGTGGCGGCGTCGACGATCGGGCCGGGCCGCACGCCGATGCGCTCGGCGAGGAACGCGCGGGTGTCGCCGGAGGGGATGAAGCAGATGTCGTGGCTGTCCGGCTTGTCGGCGACTCGCAGCCCGCGCTCGGCGGCCTCGGCCCTGACCTGCGCCTTCGGGGTGTCACCGATGGGGAACATCGCGTGCGCGAGCTGGAACGGCGTGAGGACGGCGAGGACGTAGGACTGGTCCTTGCCGTCGTCGACGGCCCGGCGCAGGACGCCGTCACGCAGGCGGGCGTAGTGGCCGGTGCACACCGCGTCGAAGCCCAGCGCGAGGGCCTTGTCGAGCAGCGCCGCGAACTTGATGCGCTCGTTGCAGCGCACGCACGGATTGGGGGTACGGCCCTCGGCGTAGGCGGCGACGAAGTCGTCGACCACCCCCGCGGAGAACGGCGCGGCGAAGTCCCACACGTAGAACGGGATGTCGAGGACGTCGCAGGCGCGGCGGGCGTCGTCGCCGTCCTCGCGCGAGCAGCAGCCCCGCGAGCCCGCGCGCAGCGCATCGGGCGTCTCGGACAGGGCGAGGTGCACCCCGACGACGTCGTGCCCCGCCTCGACCGCACGCGCGGCCGCGACGGCGGAGTCGACGCCGCCGCTCATCGCCGCGAGGACCCTCATCGGGCCACTGCCGCTCGGTCCGAGGCCCCGGGACGGCGGTGCGCGGCGGCGTTCTGCCCGGCGCGCCGCGCCCGCTCGACGACCGGGCCGATCGCGGTGGCCACGGCGTCGACGTCGCGTGCGGTGGAGGTGTGGCCGAGCGAGAAGCGCAGGGAGCCGCGTGCGGTGGCCGCGTCGGCGCCCATGGCGAGCAGGACGTGGCTGGGCTGCGGGACACCGGCCGTGCAGGCGGAGCCGGTGGCGCACTCGATGCCCTGGGCGTCGAGCAGCATGATCAGGCTGTCGCCCTCGCAGCCGGGGAACGACAGGTGCGCGTTGCCGGGCAGGCGCGACGGGCCGCCGTCGATCTCGGCGGTGCCGGGGTCGCCGTTGAGCACGGCGTCGGGCACGGCGGCCGTGACGCGGGCGACCAGCTCGTCGCGCAGGGCGCCGATCGTCGCGGCGCGCCGGGCGGTGTCGGCGACCGCGATCTCGACGGCGGTGGCCAGCCCGATCACCGACGGGGTGTCGAGGGTGCCGGAGCGGACGTCGCGTTCCTGCCCACCGCCGTGCAGCAGCGGCGTCACGGCCACCTCGCGGCCCAGCAGCAGCACACCGGCGCCGTAGGGGCCGCCGAGCTTGTGGCCGGTGAGGGTGAGCGCGTCGGCACCGGACGCGGCGAAGTCGACGGGGAGCACCCCGACGGCCTGCACGGCGTCGGTGTGGAACGGCACGCCGAACTCGTGGGCGACGGCGGCCAGCTCGCTGATCGGGTTGACGGTGCCGACCTCGTTGTTGGCCCACATCACCGACACCAGCGCGGCCGACCCGGGGTCGCGCTCGAGCGCGGCGCGCAGCGTGTCGGGCCGGACCCGGCCGAACCGGTCGACCTCCAGCAGCTCGACCTCGGCGCCCTCGTGGGCGGCCAGCCATTCCGCGGAGTCGACGACGGCGTGGTGCTCCACCGCCGAGACCAGAACGCGGGTGCGGCGGGCGTCGGCGTCGTTGCGCGACCAGTACAGGCCCTTCACCGCGAGGTTGTCGCTCTCGGTGCCGCCCGTGGTCAGCACGACCTCCGACGGCCGGGCGCCGACGGCGGCCGCGATCGCCTCGCGTGCCTCCTCGACACGGCGACGGGCGCGGCGGCCCGAGGAGTGCAGCGCCGAGGCGTTGCCCGTCGAGGCCATGGCCTCGGCCATCGCCGCCACGGCGGCGGGGAGCATCGGCGTCGTCGCCGCGTGATCCAGGTACGCCGCGGCGGCGTGGGTGCCGGCGGTGCCGGTCCCGTTCGCGTCGGTCACGGAGGTCACGAGGTCCTGCCCGTCCCTGTCGGTCGTCAGGGAGTCCAGGGTAATCGCCGTCCGCGCCAGGGTCCCGCGGGGCGGGTCACCCGGCGATCGGGTCCGTCGCCGTCGGCGCGGGCGTGCCCCGCAGCGGCGCGGCCCCGGTGACGACGCGCCGGGCGCGGTCGGCGAGCACGCGGCGGTCCTCCCCCGGCCCCGGGTGCAGCAGCGGGTGCAGCGTCAGCACGCAGACCAGCCCGTCGAGGGCCAGGACGCGGCGCAGCGAGCCGGCAAGGGTCTCGTCGCCGACGAACGACGCCGCAGTGGTCGGCCTGCCGTCGGCGAGGCGCAGTTCGAGGGTGACCGGGCGGACGGCGGCGCCGGCGTCGATGGCAGCCTGGAACGGGGCGCGGCGGAACGGGCCCGCGGCCGAGCCGCACCACGTGGTGCCCTCGGGGAAGACACCGACGACGGCACCGGCGCGCAGGGCAGCAGTGGCCTCGCCGACGACCGCGGGCAGCGCGCGCAGCCCGGCCCGGTCGACGAACAGCGCCCCGGTGCGGGCGGCGATCCGCCCGACGACGGGCCAGTCACCGACCTCGCGCTTCGCGATCATCCGAACGGGCTGGACGGCGCCGAGCGCGACGACGTCGATCCACGACAGGTGGTTGGCGACGACGAGCGCACCACCGTCGTCGGCGAACGAGGTGCCGCCGTCGACCTGCAGCCGGATCCCGGCCGCGCGCAGGACGGCGCGGAAGATGGCGCGCATCGCGACGTCGGTGGCGCGGCGGCCGAACGGCGCGACCAGCGGCGCCGCGAGCACCGCCGTCGCGACGACGGTGAGCAGCGCGGCGGCGCGGCGGCCACGACGCAGCCGTGCGGGCCGGGCGGCGGCCGGTAGACAGTCCGGCCCGCACGGCGAGTACGGGGACCACGGGCCGCCGTCGCGCTCGGTGGCGCGCGGCACCCCGGGGTGGGTCGGGTGCTCGACGACGTGCGGCGGCACGACGGCCGGTGCGGCCGCAGCCGCGCCGACCGGGACCCGGGCCGCGGTGTCGTCCGGGCGTGCGGGCGCGCTCACGCGACGTCGCCCAGGAAGTAGCGCAGGTAGCGCTGGTCGAGGCGGCGCATGTCGAGCAGGACGAAGAAGTCGGCGCAGTCGAAGTCCGGGTCGTGAGCCGGGGGGCCACCGACCCAGGTGCCCAGCCGCAGGTAGCCGCGCAGCAGCGGCGGCATCGCGAGCTTCCCCGACCGCGAGACCGGGCCGGCGCGCCACGGGATGCGCGGCGCGACGCGGTAGGGGTCCGGTGCGAGGTGCTCGGCCTTGACCCGGTCCCAGACGCCTGCAGCGAGCGCACCACCGCCGCCGTCCGGGCCGCCGAGCGGAACGCTGGCGCACCCGGCGAGCCAGCGGTTGCCCGACAGCAGCATGTACCGGGCCAGGCCCGCCCACACCAGGCTGACGACGGCGCCGTTGCGGTGGCCGGGGTGCACGCAGGAGCGACCCGTCTCGACCAGTTCCGGGCGCAGCGCGTCGAGGGAGGTGAGGTCGAACTCGCCGTCGGCGTAGAGCGCGCCCGCCTCGCGGGCCCGGGCCGGCGGCAGCATCCGGTAGGTGCCGACGATGCGGCCCGTCGAGTCCTCGCGGACGACGAGGTGGTCGCAGAACTCGTCGAAGCGGTCGACGTCCAGACCGGCGACCGGGCTGTGCAGGGTGGCGCCCAGCTCACCCGCGAACACGTCGTGGCGCAGCCTCTGGGCCGCGCGCACCTCGTCGGCGTCGGTGGTCAGCAGCAGGGAGTAGCGGCCGGCCGGGGCCCCGGGGGTGGTGCCCAGCACCCGAGGTGAGATCGAGGAGGTCACGGGTGCATTGGTACGGCTCGTGTGCGAACGGACGATCCGTGCTGCGACGTCCGTCGCATGGCGGTCCGGTGAACTCCCCCGGCCCCGGCCCCGGCCCCGCCGCAACCCGGTTGCAGGAACCCCGGCCGGCGCCTGGCAGCACGACGCCCCCGGTCCGCGGGGACCGGGGGCGTCGTGGGCGAGGCGTCAGGACTTGCGCTTGACGATCTCCTCCTGCAGCTGCGGCGCGACCTTGAACAGGTCGCCCACGACGCCGAAGTCGGCGATCTCGAAGATCGGCGCCTCGGCGTCCTTGTTCACGGCGATGATCGTCTTCGACGTCTGCATGCCGGCGCGGTGCTGGATCGCGCCGGAGATGCCCAGAGCGATGTAGAGCTGCGGCGACACGGTCTTGCCGGTCTGCCCGACCTGGAACTGGTGTGGGTAGTAGCCGGAGTCGACCGCGGCGCGCGAGGCGCCGACGGCGGCGCCGAGCGAGTCGGCCAGCTTCTCGACGAGCTCGAAGTTCTCCGCCGAGCCGACACCGCGGCCGCCGGAGACGACGACGCTGGCCTCGGTGAGCTCCGGGCGGTCGCCGCCGGTGAGCGGCTCGCGCGCGGTGACCGTGGCCGAGCGGCCGGACGACGAGGGGACCTCGACCGACTCCTCGGCACCGGCGCCGTCGGCCTGCTCGATCTCGATCGAGCCCGGGCGCAGCGTGATGACCGGGTGGTCGGTGTTCGCCTTCGCCTCGGCGATGTAGGCACCACCGAACACGGAGTGGGTCACGCCGTCGGGCGAGACGCCGACCGCGTCACCGAGCAGCGCGGAGTCGGTGCGGACGGCGAGCCGGCCCGCGATCTCCTTGCCGTCGGCCGACACCGAGATCAGCACGGCCGCCGGGTTCGCGGACTCGACCAGGGAGGCGAGCACCGCGACCTGCGGGGTGAGGAAGTCGGTGGAGTCGGTCTCGGCGACGTAGATCTTCGCCGCGCCGTGGGCCTTGAGCCCGTCGGCCAGCTTGCCCGCGGTGCCGGCGGGGCCGACGACGACCGCCGACGGCTCGCCGATGCCGCGCGCGGCCGTCAGCAGTTCGTAGGTGCTCTTCTTGATCTCACCCTCGACGTGGTCGACGAGGACCAGGACCTCAGCCATGGGTTTCTCCTGTTCCTTCGCGGGGTCAGACGAGCTTCTGGGAGACCAGGTACGCGGCGATCTTCGCGCCGCCGTCGCCCTCGTCCTCGACCTTCTCGCCCGCGCTCTTCGGCGGCTTGGGCTGCGAGCTGGTGACGGTGGACAGCGCGTTGGCGAGCCCGACCTGCGAGGCGTCGATCCCGGCGTCGGCCAGCGACAGCGTCGAGACGGGCTTCTTCTTGGCCGCCATGATCCCCTTGAACGACGGGTAGCGCGGCTCGTTGATCTTCTCGTTGACGGAGACGAGCGCGGGCAGCTCGGCGGTCAGCTTGGTCACGCCGTCGTCGGTCTCGCGGGTGACGCTGACGCTGCCACCCTCGACGGTGACCTCACGGGCGTGGGTCAGCGCGGGCAGGCCGAGCAGGTCGGCGACCATGGCGGGGACGGCGCCGGAGCGGCCGTCGGAGGCCTCGTTGCCGGCGAGGACGAGGTCGTAGCCGCCCTCGACGGACTCGATCAGCTTGGCCAGCGCCTTGGACGTCTGCACCGCGCAGGAGCCGTGCAGGGCCTCGTCGGAGAGGTGCACGGCCTTGTCGGCGCCCATCGACAGCGCCTTGCGGATGGCGTCGGTGGCCCGGTCGGGGCCCATGGCCACGACGGTGACCTCGGACCCGTCGTTGGCCTCCTTGAGCTGGAGGGCGGCTTCGACGGCGCGCTCGTTGATCTCGTCGAGCACGGCGTCGGTGGCCTCACGGTCCAGGGTGCCGTCCGAGCCGTCGAGCTTGCGTTCGGAGTAGGTGTCGGGCACCTGCTTGATCAGCACGACGATGTTCATCGGACCTCTTCGACCTCCTGCCGGTGCGAGAGCCGTGCCCGAGTGGTGCACGACCCGTACGTCGGTCTCCGCCGCCCGGAGCGACTCACGGAGCGCGGCACGTGCAGCCGCGGTTCGAGGTCACGGACGGCGTTCCCGCGTCGGTTGCCGAGCAGCCGTTGCGCGGGGGGTGAACTCTCCGTGGCCATTGTTACCGGCGGGTTCTGGCCGGGCAAACGGTCGTGGGGTGAGAGTCCTCACCAATCAGTAAGACATTTGAGCTTTCACAGCGGTTAGACGGCCGTCACGATCCGCCTCCGACCCGGGCGCGGCGGGCCTGTCGACGGTAGAACTGAGACCTCGCCGGGGCCGTTCCGGCGGACCGACGCAGGCGGGGGTGCCACGTGCTGGTGACCGGCTTCGACGACCGCACCGGCTGCGGATACGTGCTCCGGACGGGCCCGCACACCGTCGACGACGGGTCGGGCGGCACTCCGGTGGAGGACCGCGGCGTCACCGTGCTCGCCACCCCGGAGCTCGCCGTCGCGCTGCGCGACGCGCTCGCCCACCACCCCGTCGCGATGCTGGGCTGGTCAGGGCCCGAGGTCCCGCTCACGTTGGCCGACGACGTGCTGCTCGGCTGGCTCACCCACACCGTGGGCGGGGTCGTCACGGTCGAGGGCGCGCCGACCGGCTGACCACTGGAGGATCCTCCTAACCGGGGTCGCCGCAGCCGGTGCGCTTCGTCGTTTCGACGGCTGGTCGCCACGTCGGCCCGGCCGTCATCGTGGGTCGCGTCACAGCCGACCGACGACCCCCTGCGAGGTGCCTCGTGCGCGCCCGTCCCCCCACATCCCCGGCCGCGTCGAAACGGCGTCATCCCGTCGACGAGGTACTGCCCCCGGCGAAGCTCGCCGTGTACGGCTTCCAGCACGTGCTCGCCTTCTACGCCGGCGCGGTCATCGTGCCGATCCTGCTGGCCGGGGCCATCGGGCTGAACGAGCGCGAGCTCATCCACCTCATCAACGCCGACCTGTTCACCTGCGGCATCGCCTCGATCATCCAGTCCGTCGGGTTCTGGAAGATCGGGGTCCGGCTGCCGCTGCTGCAGGGCGTCACGTTCACCGCGGTGTCGCCGATGATCGCGATCGGTCTCGCCGCGGGTGGTGGCACCGACGGCCTGCTCGTCATCTACGGCTCGGTGATCGTCGCCGGCCTGTTCACGTTCCTGATCGCCCCGGTGTTCGGGAAGCTGATCCGGTTCTTCCCGCCGGTCGTCACCGGGACCGTCATCACCATCATCGGGCTCGCGCTGCTGCCGGTGGCCGCGGCCGACGCCGTCGGCGGGGCCGCCGACCCGCATCCGGAGGACTGGCGCAACCTGGCGTTCGCGCTCGGCACGCTCGCGCTGATCGTCGTCATCCAGCGGGTGTTCCGCGGGTTCATGGCCACGGTCGCCGTCCTCGTCGGACTGGTCGCCGGCACCCTGGTCGCCTGGGCCACCGGGTTCGCCACGTTCTCCGCGGTCGCCGAGTCGTCCTGGTTCGGGGTCACGACGCCGTTCTTCTTCGGCATTCCCAAGTTCGGTGCCGCCGCGATCGTCTCGATGATCGTCGTCATGCTGATCACCGCCGTCGAGACCACCGGTGACGTGTTCGCGACCGGTGAGATCGTCGACAAGCGCGTCGGGCGCAACGACGTGACCCGCGCCCTGCGCGCCGACGGCCTCGCCACCACCCTGGGCGGCGTCCTCAACTCGTTCCCGTACACCTGCTTCGCCGAGAACGTCGGCCTCGTCCGGCTGACCCGGGTGAAGAGCCGCTACGTCGTCGCCGCCGCCGGCGTGATCATGATCCTGATCGGGCTGGTGCCCAAGGCGGGCGCGGTCGTCGCGGGCATCCCGCACCCCGTGCTCGGCGGTGCCGCGCTGGCCATGTTCGCCACCGTCGCGGTCGTCGGCTTCCAGACGCTCTCGCGCGTCGACTTCCACGACCACCGCAACGTCGTCATCGTCGCGTCCAGCGTCGGCCTGGCCATGTTCGTGACGGCCCAGCCCGACGTGGCGAAGGCCCTGCCCGGCTGGGCGCAGATCATCTTCGGCTCCGGCATCACGCTGGGCAGCATCACCGCGATCGTGCTCAACATCGTGTTCCACCACGTCGGACGCGGCCGCGGACCGGCCGTGGCGGGCACGCCGAGCGAAGGCTCGATCCGGCTCGAGCAGGTCAACCGGATGAGCCGCGAGGAGTTCGTCGCGACGTTCGGGCGGCTGTTCCAGGGCGAGACCGCCGTCGTCGGACACGCGTTCGACCGCAGGCCCTTCGCCGACACCGACGCCCTGCGCACGGCGTTCCAGGAGGCGCTGTTCGCCGCTCCGCGCGAGGAGCAGCGCGCGCTGATGGCCGAGTACCCCGACCTGGGCGGTCTCGACATCGACGAGGACTCCGAGCGCGACCAGTCCAGCGCCGGGCTGACCCGCCTCGCCGACGAGGACCAGGAGGAGTTCGAGTCACTCGCCGCCACCTACCGCGAGCGGTTCGGCATCCCGCTGATCGTCTGCGTCCGCGACGCGCACAACCGCGACCACATCCTTCGCGACGGTGCCCTGCGCCTGACCAACTCGCCGGCCCAGGAGCACGCGGCCGCGCTCATCGAGATCGCGAAGGTGGCCAACCACCGGTTCGCCGACCTCGTGGCCGACGCCAACCCCATCCACAGCGCGCGGACGTCCTGGACGAAGAGCGCGCGATGACGGTGCAGCGGTTCAACGAACTGCCCTCCGCGGAGGCCGAGCGCGTGCTGCTGGCGTGCTGCTCGGCCCCGCGCTGGGCCCGGGTCGTCGCCGCCCGCCGGCCGTTCCCATCGGTCGACGCACTGCAGGCCGCGGCTGCGGACGCGTTGCGCGACAGCGACCTCGACGACGCCCTGGCCGGCCACCCCCGCATCGGGGACCACGTCGCCTCCGGTGTCTCGGCGCGGGAGCAGGCCGCGGTGACGGCAGCCGGGGACGAGGTGCGCGACGCGCTGGCCGAGGGCAACCGGGCCTACGAGCGCCGGTTCGGACACGTGTACCTGGTGTGTGCGAGCGGGCGCAGCGCCGAGGACCTGCTCGCGACGCTGCAGTCCCGGCTGGCCAACGACCCCGCCACCGAGCGCAAGGTCGCCCTCGGGGAGCTGGCCGAGATCAACCGCCTGCGGCTGCGGGAGCTGGTGGCGTCGTGAGCCTGTCGACGCACGTCCTCGACGCGGCTACCGGCGCTCCGGCGGCCGGTCTCCCGGTCGTCTTCGAAGGCCTGGAGCGGGTGACGGATGCCGACGGCCGGGCCCGCTTCGACGACCCGCTCGTCCCGGGGACCCGGCGGCTGGTGTTCGGCACCGGTGCCTGGTTCGGCGACCGGCCCCACTTCCATCCCGAGGTCGTCGTGACCTTCACCGTCACCGACCCGGCGGCACACCTGCACGTGCCGCTCCTGTTGTCCCCCTTCGCCTACTCCACCTACCGCGGGAGCTGAGACCATGACGATCACGCTGGGCGCCAACCAGTACGGCAAGGCCGAGAACCGCGTCGTGCGCATCTACCGCGACACCGCCCGCCACGAGATCCGCGACGTCACCGTGTCGACGTCGCTGCGCGGCGACTTCGCCGCCGCCCACCTCGACGGCGACCAGGCCCGGGTGCTGCCGACCGACACCCAGAAGAACACCTGTTACGCCTACGCCAAGGAGAAGGGCCTGCGCGAGATCGAGCGCTACGGCCTGGACCTGGCCCGCCACTTCGTCGGCGACGTCGAGCCGGTGACCGGGGCCCGGGTCGCGGTGGACGAGCTGTTCTGGGACCGGGTGGAGGTCGGCGGGCGGGGCCACGACCACACCTGGGTACGGCGTGGCCCCGAGGTGCGCACCACCGTCGTCACCGTGGACGGGACGGGCGAGCAGGTCGTGTCCGGGCTGAAGGACCTCGTCCTGCTGAAGTCGACGGGTTCGGAGTTCGCGGGCTTCCTCACCGACGGGTACACGACGCTCGCCGAGACCCACGACCGGATCATGTCGACGTCGCTCGTCGCCACCTGGCGGTACACCGGCACCGACCTGGACTGGGACAAGGTGTGGGGCGACGTGCGCCGCATCCTGCTCGAGCAGTTCGCGCTCGTGCACTCCAAGGCCCTGCAGCAGACGTTGTGGGAGATGGGCCGCGCCGCCCTGGAGGCGCACCCCGAGATCGCGGAGATCAGCCTGTCGGCCCCCAACAAGCACCACTTCGTCGTTGACCTGTCCCCGTTCGGCCTGGACAACCCCAACGAGGTGTTCCTGGCGGCCGACCGCCCCTACGGCCTGATCGAGGCCACGGTCACGCGCTCCTGACCCGGCGTCGAGACCAACGCCAGTGCTGTTCGTCGTGCCCGGAACAGCATTGGCGTTGGTCTCGACGATCGCATCCGCGGTCTCGGCGATCGCAGTCGCAACGCTTCGGCGCCGATCCGCCGCCGGCGGGGCGGATGGCGTTCCAGAGTGGCCCGCGTGGTGCTCGACGAGCCGTTCCGCGCGAGTGCGGCCGTCGCCGCAGGAGCGGTGACGCGCGCGCAGCTGCGGGGCCCGCGATTCCTGCGGCTGTTCCCCGACGTGTTCGTCCGCGTCGGTGACCAGCCGCCCGACCTGCTGCTGCGCTCGCTGGGAGCGGCGCAGCTGGTGGCGGGTCGGGGGGTGCTCGGTGGCTGGTCCGCGGCCCGGCTGCTCGGGGCCGACGCCGCGCCGCGGGACGCCCCCGCCGAGGTCGTCGTGCAGCAGGAACAGCGCACGCACCCGGGGCTCCTGGTCCGTCGGGAGGTCGTGTCGGCCGAGACCCGGACCGTCCGGGGCTGCCGGGTGACGTCGCCACTGCGCACCGCCTACGACCTCGCACGGAGGCTCCCGTTGGTCGAGGCGGTCGTCGCTCTGGACGCCATCGGTCGGCTCCCGCACGCCGGCTTCGTGCCCGACGACCTGTTGCTGCGCAGGGAGTTCGGCGCCCGCGGCGTCCGACGCATCGAGCAGGTCGTCGAGCTCGCCGACCCGCGGGCCGAGTCGCCGATGGAGACCCGGACCCGGGTCATGCTCGCACTGGCGGGGCTCCCGCCACCCGAGGTGCAGTACGAGCTGCGCGACGCGGACGGCCGACTGATCGCCCGTTTCGACCTCGCCTACCCGCAGGCCCGGCTCGCGATCGAGTACGACGGGGCCGGCCACGACGAGTTCGGGCCGCGTGGACCTGGACAGCGCGGCCTCGGCTACGACGACCGCCACCGCGACCTGCGCACCGGCGCCCTCGGCTGGCGCACGATCCGCCTGACCGCAGCAGACCTGACCACCCGCCGCACCGAGACCCTCGCGGCCATCCGCGCCCACCTCCGCGCGCCGAGACCAACGTGAGTGCGGTTCTCGGCTCCGCCGACGACACAGGCGTTGGTCTCGGCGCACGACCAACAGTCGGCGAGTGCCACCCGAGGACGGGCTCGTCGTCGTGGTCAATCGGGACTGCCCGACGTGTCAACTCGTCTCGCCCGTGCTCGCCGCGCTGCCCGGGCTGGCCGTCTGGTCGCAGGACGATCCCGCGTTCCCCGCTGGGCTAGACGTCGGCGACGACCGCGACCTCGACGTCAGCGTCGGGCTCGACATCGAGACCGTCCCGACCCTGATCCGCTACGCCGGCGGCGTCGAGACCGGGCGGACCGTCGGCTGGTCGCGGGCGGCGTGGCGGGAGCTCACCGGTGTCGACGACCTGGGGGCCGACCTCCCCGAGCACCGCCCCGGCTGCGGCTCCCGCACCCTCGACCCCGACGTGGTCGACGACCTGCTGGTGCGTCGGCGCGGGCACCTCCTGACGTCGCGCCACGTCGAGGTCGCCGCACTGGAGGACGAGGCCGAGGCCATGTTCGACCGCGGCCTCACCGACGGGCTGCCCGTCGTCACCCCGACGCCGGTGCGGGTGCTGCGGATGCTCGCGGGCACCTCCCACGCCCCCGACGAGATCGTCGCGACGGTGCCGCCCAACCTCGTGCCGGTGACCGTCGAGAAGATCGCGGTCAACGCCGTCATGGCCGGGTGCAGGCCGGAGTACCTGCCCGTCGTCCTCGCCGCCGTCGCCGCCGCGTGCAGCGAGACGTTCAACGCCCACGGCGTGCTCGCGACCATGTGGAACGCCGGGCCCGCGATCCTCGTCAACGGCCCGGTCGCCGCCGAGATCGGGATGAACTCCAAGGGCAACGTCCTCGGCCAGGGCAACCGCGCCAACTCCACGATCGGCCGCGCCCTGCAGCTGGTGATCCGCAACGTCGGCGGCGGCGTGCCGGGCGGGGTCGACCGGGCCACGTTCGGCAACCCCGGCAAGATCGGGCTCTGCTTCGCCGAGGACGAGGCCGGGTCGCCGTGGGAGCCGCTGTCGGTGAGCCGCGGGTTCGCGCCCGGCACGTCGACGGTGACGGTCTTCGCCGCCGAAGGGCCCGTCGGCATCCTCGAGCAGCTCTCCCGGACACCCGAGTCGATCACCCGCTCGCTGGCGTCGACGCTGCGGGTGGTGGGCCAGCCCAAGACCGCGCTGTTCTTCGACGCCACCCTGCTGGTCGGGCCCGAGCACGCCCGCATCTACGCCGAGGCCGGCTGGGACCGGACGCGCGTGCTGGCCGCGCTCGACGAGGCCCTGCTGCTCGACCGCGCCGACATCGAACGCGGCGCGCACGGCATCGAGGACGGGATGCCGCCCGGCCCCGAACCGCGGCTGCCGAAGTTCCGGCCCGGCGGGCTGCTCCTCGCGCACGCCGGTGCGAACGCCGGCCAGATCTCGACGATCCTCGGCGGCTGGGTCGGCGGCCCCGCCGGCAGCTCCCCCACGACCCTGGAGGTGGACCCGTGGCGCTGAACGGCTCCGTGGTGTTCCTGGACCCGACCGACGAGACCCGCCCCGCGGCGCGCACCGCGATCGGCCGGCCCGCAGGCCTCGACGGCCTGCGCATCGGGCTGCTCGACATCAACAAGGCCCGCGGCAACGTGTTCCTCGACCGGGTCGAGCAGCTGCTCACCGGCCGGGGCCTGGCCGTGGCGCGCTACGCGAAGCCCACCTTCACCCGGCCCATGCCGCCCGACCTGCGCCGCGAGATCACCGCCCGGTGCGACGTCGTGATCGAGGCCCTCGCCGATTGAGGCTCGTGCACGTCGTGCAGTGTGCACGACTTCGTGACGCTCGAGTCCGCGGGCGTGGTGGCGGCGTTCGTGGCCTCGGTGGAGTTCGTCGTGGCCGCCCGGACCCAGGCCGCCGCCCTGGGCTACGCCGCGGTGCCCTCGGTGTTCGTCCCGCACCCGATCCAGGACCGCACCGACGCCGAGCTCCACGCCCTCGCGGACGGGGCGCTACCGGACATCCTCGCCGCGGTCACCGCGCCCTGACGCCGCCTCCACCCGGGCGGCGGTGCCGCCGACGGATACCCACCCGTCCGGCGGAGCCGCGCCACGGACGGAGCAGGATCGTTCGGGGGCGAGCGGTGAACGGGTGACACATCGCGGTGTACCGGTAACGATGCGCATACGTCCCACCGAACCTCACAGCAGGCATACGGCGCGACGGTGCGCCGGTGAGCGGAGGAGACCGGCCGTGCGCGACCGAACGGCGACCGATGACCGGGCCCGACGGCTCCTGCCTGCCGCGGTCGCGGTGTCCGCGTTGGCGGGGCTGGTGGTCGGGCAGTCGTTCGGCAACGCCCGCGCCCACCGTGACCGCGCCCCGCTCGACGCGATGCTCGACCGCGCGGGCCGGCTCGACCTCGGCACCGGCCGGATCGTCGACCCCGCCGGGCACCCCTGCGGGATCGTCGATCCCGACGGGACGGTGCGCGACCGCACCGGCCGCCGGCTCGGCGACTACGACGACGCCTCGGCGACCTTCCGCGACACCGCGGGCCGGGTGGTGGGCACGGTCGACGAGCAGACGGGCCGGCTGCGACCGCCGTGAGTGCGGTGGTGCGCCCCGGCGACGCGACGCCCCCGACCACCCGCCGCACGCCGACGATCGTCGCCCTCCGCGCCACCTCCGCTCAGCGGGCCTCCGGCGCGGTGAGGGCCCCGTCGACCACGAGGCGGGTCAGCTGGGCGCGGTTGCCGACGCCGAGCTTGGTGAACACCCGGCCCAGGTGGTATTCGACCGTCTTGGGGCTCAGGAACAGCATCTCCGCCGTCTCGCGGTTGGTGGCTCCTTCGGCGACGGCCAGGCACACCCGCAGCTCCTGGGCCGTCAGGGTCGTCGTCGCGGCGGGCGCCTCGCTCGGGACGCGCCCACCTGCCGCCCGCAGCTCCGCCCGCGCCCGCTCCGCCCACGGCCGGGCACCCATCCGCGTCAGCTCCTCGACCGCGGGCGCCAGGACGTCACGGGCCGTGCGCAGCCGCCGGGCGCGGCGCAGGTGCGATCCGTAGAGCAGGGCCGTCCGCGCCCGTTCGACGGGCAGGTCGCGCTGCTCGTCCATCGCCGTCGTGTAGAGTTCCGGCCACGCCGCGTCGCCGAGCAGCGCCCGGCAGCGGGCCGCGACCGAACGCGCCCACCGCGACCCCGTACGCGCCGCGACGTCCTCGAGCGCGGCGAGCGCCTCGCGGGCCTCACGACCCCGGCCGGCGCCGTGCAGCGCCTCGATCCGGTCGCCCTGCCACGGGACGCTGACCGGGGCCACGAGCCCCGCCGCGGCTGCGGCCGACGCCGCCTGCGCCAGGTGCTCGGCCGCGACGGCGGGCCGGCCGAGCCCCAGCTCGAGCAGCCCGAGGGCGTGCGACCGGTACAGCGCGACGCTGCGCTGGCCGCCCTCGTCGACGGCCTTCGCCGCGGCGGCGGCCAGGGCGGTCGCGGACACCTGGTCGCCCTCGAACGCCGCGGCGCGCAGGCGCAGCGCGTGGGCGAACCCCCGTAGCAGCCCGAAGCCGAACTGCTCGTCGAGGTCGATGGCCTCGTCCAGGTCGGCTTTCGCGCGCTGCAGCTCACCGGTGTGGAAGCAGACGTCGGCGCGGACCATGAGCGGATACGGCACCAGGGTCGGCGAGCCGGAACGGCGCAGGTCCGACACGTGGCTGTCGGCATCGGCCCGGCACTGTGCGAACCGTTCCATGAGCATCAACGTCTGGGTCCAGGTGTGCGGGTGCATCGGGAACCGGGATCGTGCGGCGACGCCGTGGACCTCGTGCGGGTAGCGGCGGATCGCCTCGTTGTCGCCGGAGAGGTCGCCCATCATCGCGAGCCCCCAGGTGTGCCGCTCGGCGAGCAGGTAGCCGATGACCGGGTCCGAGACCCGCAGGTGCGTGGCCCGTTCACTGATCTCGGCGGCCTCGGCGAGCCGCCCGAACGACCCCAGGACGGTCGAGAGCTGCGACGCGACGAGCGCGGCCAGCTCCGGTGCGACCCCGGCGAGCTCGTCCATGGTGTCGCGCATCATCGGCACCGCGGCCAGGCCACCCATGGTCCACATCGCCGCGGAGGCACGCAGGGCCAGGGCGCGCCGGCGCTCCTCCGTCGACATCCCGGTCGCGAGTACGTCGAGGACCAGCCGCTCGGCGTCGTGGCGGCGGCCGGCGATCAGGCAGACCTCGGCGGCGGCGACCCGGCGCCGGTCGCGGGCGGGTCCCTCCGGGGAGAGCTCGGCGGCGCGGGTGCGGGCAGCGGCGCCGGCGGCGGGTCCGCCGCGGCGCTCGGCCTCCTCGGCGGCGCGGTCGAGCGCGGCGGCGACCTCCTCGTCGGGGACGGCGACGGCGGCGGCCAGGTGCAGTGCGTGGCGCTGGGCGTCGCCGTCGGCACCGGCGTGGGCGAGTGCGCGGTGCACCCGGCGGCGGGTGGCGGGTTCGAGGCTGCCGTAGGCGGCCGCGCGGACCAGCGGGTGCGGGAACGCCGGACCCGACCCGCCGACGACGAGCAGCCCGGACCGTTCGGCGGGGGCGAGCCGGTCGGCGGTGAGCCCGAGGTCGGCCAGCGCGGCGGGCAGCAGTGACGCGCCCCCGGGACCGGCGGCGGCGACGGCAGCGAGGGCGAGCCGGGTGTCGGGCGGCAGCCCGGCGAGACGAGCCCCGAACAGCGCGGTTCCCCGTTCGCCCAGTGGCAGCGGGTCGGGCAGCGGCACCCGGCCCGCGAGCTGCGCCGCGGTCAGGGTGCGGGCCAGCTCGGACAGCACCAGGGGGTTGCCGTCGGTGGCGGCCCGCAGCGCGCCGGCGACCGCCCGCGGTACCTGCGGCCCGAGCAGTGCGCCGACCGCGTCGACCGACAACCCGGGCAGCACGCGGCTCGGCCACGGCCCGGCGACCCGGCGCCGCCGCACCGGGCGGGTGGTGACGACGACGGCGACGGAGTCGGCCCCGAGGCGCCGGAAGGCGAAGGCCAGGACGGTGCCGGAGAGGTCGTCGACCCAGTGGGCGTCGTCGACCAGTACGAGGACGGTGCCGTCCTCGGCGGCCCGCGCGATCAGCGAGAGCGTGGCTCCACCGAGGACGAGGACGTCTCCGGCGGGGCCGGTGCCACCGTCGAGGAGGCCGACGACGGCGTCGCGTTGCGCGCGCGGCAGGTCGGGGACGAGCCCGCGTAGGGGGCGCAGCAACGCGTAGAGCGCGGCGAGCGGCAGGTCGGACTCGCCCTGGACGCCGAGCACGCGCAGCACGGTCACGCCGGACCGCGCGGCTGCGGCGGCGACCTCGTCGCACAGGGCGGTCTTGCCGATCCCGGGTTCGCCGACGATCTCGAGCACCCCCGCGCGGCCGTTCGCGGCATCGGCGAGGAGGGCGTCCACTGTTTCGCGTTCCTCGGCCCGGCCGCGCACGCGGCCACATTAGTTCGGGGCCGATCCCCGTCGGAACCACCTCGAACCGAATTCGCCCAGGCCCGTACGGATCCGGCGGTCCGGCCGGATCCTGTTGTGCGGCAATCATCCTGACCGAAGGTCCTGAACCGGACATGTTCCCTGGTGCCTTACTCCGAATGCGCCGGTCCGCATTCGGCGGACCGGGGAAAACCCCGATACCGCGCGTCGGCGGGAATTCGTAGGTTCGGCGGCGTCCACGACGGAGGGGGTGCCGTGCGGATGCGGCGACGGGAGGGCAGCGCCGGGCGCCGGACCACGACGTCGGAGGGACGGCACCGGTCCGGGGCGCGTGCGTGCGGTGACGCGTCCCGGGCCGGGGAGCAGCGCGCGGTGCGTCGCGCGCTGCCGCGCGTCGGCGCGGCGTGGCCCGCGGCCCGGACCCGGGTGTCGGCGGCGCTGGTCGACCTCGCCTGGGGTGACGCCGCGTTCCTGGCCGCCGTCGCGGCGTGGCACCGGATCGACGCGGCGGTCACGGCGGCGCAGGCGGCCCGGCCGGGCCCGGTGGGGCCGCGCGATCTGGTGTTCGTCTCCGTCGACCCGGCCGACGCGGCGCTCGTCGTCGACGCCCTCGATCCCGGGGTGCTGGGTCCGCTGCTGGGCCGGGCCCCTGCCGGGACGGCCGCGCTGCTCGGTGGGTTGCGCGCGGCGCTGGGCACCGACCTCGGCCCCGACGGCGACGTGCTGCGCGAGTGGGGGGCCGACGGCCCGGTGTTCGTCGTGCCCCCGGGTGCGGCGCGGGCGGCGCACCGGCGGATCGCGGCGCGGGTGCTGACCGCCTGGCCCTCGGCCTGACCGAGCCCCGACCCGCCGGTCCAGCCGCACCCGCACCGCTGTTTCGCGGCCCGTCGAGGACCGTCGGGTTGCGCCGGCCCGGTCAGCGCGCCCGCAGCGCCAGGTAGACGTCCACGCGGTCGGTGAGCGTCGACAGGTCGCGGGCCGTGAGCTCCTCCACCCGCCCGATCCGGTACCGCACGGTGTTGACGTGCAGGTGCAGCCGCTCGGCGGTCCGGCTCCACGATCCGGAGCAGTCGAGGAACGCCTCCAGCGTCTCGACGAGCCCGGCGCCGGTCCGCCCGTCGTAGGCGAGGACGGGGTCGAGGACGCTCGCGGCGAACGCCTGCCGCACCTCGTCGGGGACGGCGGCGAGCAGCGCGACGTGGGAGGTCACGTCGGCCGCGGCGACGACGTGCAGCAGGCCGGGGCGCCCGTGGGCGAGGTCTCGGGCGTGGTGGGCCTCGCGAAGGGCCCCGGCGAGCGCCCCGGCGTCGGCGGGCCGGCTCGTCCCGACCACGAGCGGTGCGGGCAACCCCGGTTCGAGGCGGCGCAGGGCGACGTCGTCGACGGGTCCCGGGACGACGGCGACGGCGGAGCCGTCGAGCACACCGACGACGCCGGGGCCGGTGGCGTCGAGCAGGATCGCCCGGGCCGTCTCGGCGAGGTCCGGGCGTCCGGGGAACCCGGCGACGACGACCGTCGACGGCCCGGTGGCGCGCAGGCCCGCCTGACGCAGCCGCACCGCCGTCTCGGGATGGTCGCCTGCACCGCCGGCGAGGAGGGCGACGGCGTCGTCGGCGATCCCGGACGCGACCCGTTGGCCCTCGCCGCGGCGGGCCCGGTCGAGCGCGGCGATCGCGACCAGCTCGCCGACGGCGTCGGCGACCTCGGACTCCCACGCGTCGAAGCGCCCCTCGGCGGCGACGAACCACGACGTCACCCGTGGCCCGGAGCCGACGGCCAGCACCGAGCAGCCCTGCGCGACGGCGGGCAGCCGGGGGGCGGTGAGGAACGTCGTGACCAGGGCGTCGACGGCGGGGACCGGCGGTCCGGCGACGAGCTGCCCGCTCGCCGACAGCACCCGGCACCCGACACCGGTCGCCCCCGAGACCTGGGCGACGAGCTCGTCGAGGCCCGCTCCCCCGGCGACGGCGGACAGCAGCTCGCGCTGGCGGCCGAGGGTGTGGGCGAGCCGGTCGCCCCGCGCGGCGGTGACCGCGCCGACGACGACCTCGGTGAGCGTCCCGAACGACGTCTCCTCGGGTACCGCGAGCAGCGGGACGTCGTGGCGGCGACAGGCCTCGACGAGGTCGTCGGGGACGGTGTGGAACACCGCCTCCCCCGCCGCGAGTGCGGCCACCCCGGCGGCGGCGATCGTCGCGACGAACCGCTCGCTGTCGCGCGCCTCGTTGCGCCACACCAGCCCGCTGATGACGAGCTCGCCCCCGGACAGGTAGCGGCCGGGGTCGATGAGGTCGGTCGTGTAGACCCACCGCACGCCACGGTCGAGCGCGGCCGTGGACCCGTGCAGCAGCCGCAGATGCAGACCGGAGTGCGCGAGCAGGTCACGCAGGAGCATTGGAGGAACGTACAAGACCCGGGCGTGACGCGGGCCACCGATTCGTGGCGACGGCGACTTATCCGCAGGTCGGCGCCGCGCTGTACTCGTCGTCATGGACTTCCTGGCACCGAGCACGTGGGCAGAGGCGCTCGCGGCGAAGGCGGAGCGGCCCGACGCGCTGCCGATCGCCGGTGGCACCGACGTGATGGTGGAGATGAACTTCGACCACCGGCGTCCGGGCGCGCTGCTGGACCTGACGCGCGTCGCCCCGCTTCGCGAGTGGTCGTTCGACGACGGCCGGGTCCGGCTCGGCGCCGGCGTCACCTACGCGCGGATCATCACCGAGCTGGGGTCGACGCTGCCCGGCCTGGCGATGGCCTCGCGCACCGTCGGGTCGCCGCAGATCCGCAACCGCGGCACCGTCGGCGGCAACCTCGGGGCGGCCTCGCCCGCCGGTGACTCGCACCCGGCGCTGCTGGCCGCCGACGCCGTCGTCGAGGTCGAGTCGGCCGCCCGCGGGGTGCGCCACGTACCGGTCGCGGACTTCTACACCGGGGTGAAGCGCAACGCCCTCTCACCGGACGAGCTCATCTCAGCGGTGCTGATCGCGCCGCCCGCCGGACCCCAGCAGTTCTGCAAGATCGGCACCCGCAACGCGATGGTGATCGCGGTGTCCGCGTTCGGGTTCGCGCTGCACCCCGACCGCCGATCGGTGGGAACCGGCATCGGTTCGGCCGCCCCCACACCGCGCCGGGCCACCGACGCCGCCGCGTTCCTCGCCGGTGAGCTGGAGGCCGCCGGGCTGTGGGAGTCGCGCGCCGCGCTGCCCGAGGGGCTGGCCGTGGAGTTCGGCCGCAGGGTCCGCGACGCCGCCGCCCCGATCGACGACGTGCGCGGCACCGCCGCGTACCGCCTGCACACGCTCTCGGTGATGGCGCGCCGCGCCGCCACCTGGGCCTGGGACGAGCACCGGAGGGCCGCCTGATGCGGATCGAACTGACGGTCAACGGCGAACGCCACGAGGCCGACGACGTGTGGGAGGGCGAGAGCCTGCTCTACGCGCTGCGCGAGCGGCTCGGCCTGCCCGGGTCGAAGAACGCCTGTGAGCAGGGCGAATGCGGGTCCTGCACCGTCTACATGGACGGCGTACCGGTGTGCTCCTGCCTGGTCGCGGCGGGGCAGGCCCACGGGCGCGACGTCACGACGGTCGAGGGGCTCGCCGGCGACGACGGCCTCGACCCGGTGCAGCAGGCATTCGTCGAGTGCGGCGCGGTGCAGTGCGGGTTCTGCACGCCCGGCTTCCTCGTCTCGACCCACGACCTGCTGGCGCGCAACCCGGCCCCGAGCGACCCCGAGATCCGGGAGGCGCTCGCGGGGAACCTGTGCCGGTGCACCGGCTACGAGAAGATCCTCGACGCGGTGCGAGCAGCGGCGGCGGTGCAGTCGTGATCATCGAAGGTGCGCACGTCGTCACGGTCACCGGGGACGAGTTCCCTTCCGGGTACGTCGTGATCGAGAACAACCGGATCACCGCCGTCGGCCCCGGGCCCGCACCTGTCGACGGCGAGAAGATCGATGCCCGCGGCTGCCTGCTCACCCCCGGCTTCGTCAACACCCACAACCACCTCTACCAGTGGGTCACCCGCGGCCTGGCCGTCGACGCGACGCTGTTCGAGTGGCTCACCACGCTCTACCCGGTGTGGGCGGGCATCGACGAGCACGCCGTGCACACCGGCGCCACCGGCGCGCTGGCCCAGCTCGCGCTGACCGGCTGCACCACCGCCGCCGACCACCACTACGTCTTCCCCCGCGAGGGCGGCGACGTGCTCGGCGCCGAGATCCGCGCCGCCGCCGACGTCGGCCTGCGCTTCCACGCCACCCGCGGCTCGATGGACCTGGGCCGCAAGGACGGCGGCCTGCCGCCCGACCATGTCGTCGAGGACCGCGACGCGATCCTCACCGCGTCGGCGGAGGCCGTGCGCCGCTGGCACGACCCGTCGCCGGACGCGATGCTGCGGATCGCGCTCGCGCCGTGCTCGCCGTTCTCGGTGACCGGCGGCCTGATGCGGGAGTCCGCGTCGTTGGCCCGTGAGCTGGGCGTGCTCCTGCACACCCACCTCGCCGAGACCGTCGACGAGGAGGACTTCTGCCGCGAGCGGTTCGGCTGCTCGCCGCTGGAGTACGTCGAGAGCCTCGGCTGGACCGGTGAGGACGTCTGGTTCGCCCACGGCATCCACTTCGACGACGCCGAGGTCAAGAAGGTCGGCGCGACCGGGACCGGGGTGGCGCACTGCCCGTCGTCCAACGCGCGGCTCGGCGCCGGCATCTGCCGCACCCGCGACCTGCGCGACGCCGGTGCCCGCGTCGGCCTGGGTGTCGACGGCGCCGCGTCCAACGAGGCCGGGAGCCTGCTGGAGGAAGCGCGCCACGCGCTGCTGTTCGCCCGCGCGGTCGGCGGGCCCACCGCGTTGACCGTCCGGGACTCGTTGGAGCTGGCGACGATCGGCGGCGCGTCCGTCCTGGGCCGCGCGGGCGAGATCGGCTCGATCGAACCCGGCAAGCTCGCCGACCTCGCGCTCTGGCGCATCGACGGCCTCGGCCACGCCGACGTCGCCGACCCCGTTGCGGCCCTGGTGCTCGGCACCCCGCCGCCGCTGGAGCTGCTGCTCGTCGACGGTCGCGCGGTCGTCGAGCGCGACCGTGTCGTCACCGTCGACACCGCCGCTGTCGCGCGCGAGTGCGCCGCGGTCCACCGCACCCTGTTGGAGAAGGCGTCATGACCTCGACCGAGACCCGCAGCACGGGAAAGATCGGCGACAGCCCGCTGCGTCCCGACGGGACGCTCAAGGTCACCGGCGAGTTCGCCTACTCGTCCGACCTGTGGCACGAGGACATGTGCTGGGGTGTGACGCTGCGCAGCCCGTACCCGCACGCCCGCATCCACGGCATCGACGTCTCCGCCGCTCTCGCCACGCCCGGCGTGTACGCGGTGCTCACCCACGAGGACGTGCCCGGGCTGAACCGGGTCGGGCTGGAGCATCTCGACCAGCCCGCGCTCGCCGAGGACGTCGTCCGCTACCAGGGCGAACCCGTTGCGCTCGTCGCCGCCGACCACCCGGAGACGGCCCGGCGCGCGGCCGGGCGGATCGTCGTCGACTACGAGGAGCTGCCCGCGCTGACCGACCCGCGCCGGGCGCTGCACGACGACGTGCCGCAGGTACAGCCCGGCGGGAACCTGGTGCGCGAGCTGAAGATCCGCCGCGGCGACCCGGCCCCGACCGCGCCGGTCGTCGTCGCGCTCGACTTCGAGGTCGGCATGCAGGACCAGGCCTTCCTCGGCCCGGAGTCCGGCCTCGCCGTCCCCGACGGTGAGGGCGGCCTCGACCTCTACGTCGCCACGCAGTGGCTCCACGTCGACCAGCAGCAGGTCTGCCGCGTCCTCGACCTGACACCCGACCGCGCGCGGCTGCACCTCGCCGGCGTCGGCGGCGCGTTCGGCGGCCGCGAGGACCTCTCGATCCACGTCCACGCCTGCCTGCTCGCGATGCACACCGGCAAGCCGGTGAAGATGAGCTACGCCCGCGACGAGTCGTTCTTCGGCCACGTCCACCGGCACCCGGCGTGGCTGCGCTACGAGTTCGGCGCCTCCGAGGAGGGAAAGCTCGTCTACGCCAAGGCCGACATCCTGTTCGACGGCGGCGCCTACGCCTCGTCGACCACGGCGGTCGTCGGCAACGGCGGCACGCTGGGCCTGGGCCCGTACAACATCCCGTCGGTGACGGTCGACGCCCGCGGCGTCTACACCAACAACCCGCCCTGCGGGGCCATGCGCGGCTTCGGCTGTGTGCAGGCCGCGTTCGCCCACGAGGCGCTGATGGACGAGCTGGCCGACCGCGTCGGCGTCGACCGCGTCGAGATCCGGGCGCTCAACGGCATGCGCGAGGGCGACCTCAACATCACCGGCCAGCTGATCGACTCGGCCGCGCCCGTCGCCGAGCTGATCCGCACCGTGCGCGACCTGCCGCTGCCCCCGTCGCCCCCCGAGGACCGGGACATCCGCGACCTGCCCGGCGGCGCGTCGAACACCACCCACGGCGAGGGCGTCGTCCGCGGCATCGGCTACGCCGTCACCTACAAGAACGTCGGCTTCTCCGAGGGTTTCGACGACTACTCCACCGCCCGGGTGCGGCTGGAGGTCACCGCGGGCGAGCCGATCGTGACCGTGCAGACCGCAGCGGCCGAGGTCGGGCAGGGCCTGATCACCGTCGAGCAGCAGATCTGCCGCACCGAGCTGGGTGTGGACCGGGTCGTGGTGCACCCCAAGGACACCAGCGTCGGCTCCGGCGGCTCGACGTCGGCGTCACGCCAGACCTACGTGACCGGCGGTGCGGTCAAGGCCGCGTGCGAGGCGGTGCGGGCATCGGTGCTCGCGCTTGCCGTGGAGCGGCTCGGCGTGAGCGGTCTCCGGCTCGACGGCGACAAGATCGTCTCCGGGTCGGGCGAGGTGCTCGCCTCGCTGGCCGACGTCCTCGGTGACGACGCGGTCGAGGAGACCGTCGAGTGGCACCACCGGCCGACGTTCCCGGTCGACCCGGACACCGGGCAGGGCATCGCGCACGTCCAGTACGCGTTCTCCGCCCACCGCGCGGTCGTCGACGTCGACGTCGAGCTGGGCCTGGTCAAGGTCGTGGCGCTCGACACGGCGCAGGACGTCGGCAGGGCGATCAACCCCGACGCCGTCGTCGGCCAGATCCAGGGCGGCAGCGCCCAGGGCATGGGCCTGGCGCTGATGGAGGAGATCGTCGTGACCGACGGGAAGGTCCGCAACCCGTCGTTCACCGACTACCTGATCCCGACGATCCTCGACATGCCGCCGATGCAGGTGAAGGTCCTGGAGTACGCCGATCCGCACGCCCCCTACGGCGTCCGCGGCGTGGGCGAGCCCCCGACGATCTCGTCGGGCCCGGCGGTCGCGGCGGCGATCCGCGCCGCGACGGGCAGGGCCCTGCGCCGCGTCCCCGTCCGCCCGGAGCACATCACCCTGTGAGTGGCGACGGTCGCCGGCGCGACCGTCGCCAGCCACGCCCCCCACCTGCGAAGGAGAGTCGGAGTGCCACGCATGTTCCTCAACGGCACCGCGATGGCGGGCGGCGCCGACCATCACCTGGTCGGCGGTGCCCCGCTCGTCACCGCGACGACGACGGCGAAGCGCTACCGGTTCCACGCCGTCGGCGGTGCCTACCCGGCGCTGGAGGACGTCGGCCCCGACCAGGGCGCAGCCGTGCAGGGCGAGGTCTACGAGCTGTCCTACGAGCAGCTGCGCGAGGTACTGCTGCCCGGCGAACCGGAGGGGCTGGAGCTCGGCGTCATCGAGCTGGCCGACGGGAGCGGGTCGCTCGCGATGATCCTGCGGCGGCCGTGGGACGGCGCGCCGGAGCTGACCGACATCTCCGGCCTCGCGAGCTGGCGCGCCTACCGGGACCGGTCGTGATCGTCCTGCGTTCGCGGCGTGTGCTGCTCGACGGGGTGCTGCGGCCTGCCGCCGTGCTCGTCGACGGGCAGCGCATCGTGGACGTCCTTCCCCACTCCGCTCAGGTGGCCGCGCAGGAGGTCGCCCTCGCCGACGACGAGGTGCTGCTGCCCGGGCTCGTCGACACCCATGTGCACGTCAACGAGCCCGGTCGCACCGAGTGGGAGGGCTTCGCCTCCGCGACCCGCGCGGCCGCGGCCGGTGGGGTGACGACGATCGTCGACATGCCGCTGAACTCGTTGCCGCCCACGGTGTCCGTCCCCTACCTGGAGACCAAGCGCGCCGCAGCGGACGGGCAGTGCGTCGTCGACGTCGCGTTCTGGGGCGGCGCGGTCCCCGGCAACACCTCCGACCTGCGCCCGCTCCACGACGCCGGCGTCGTCGGGTTCAAGGCGTTCCTCGTCGACTCCGGGGTGCCCGAGTTCCCGCCGCTGCCCGACCCGCGACCCGCCCTGCGGGAGCTCGCCGGGTTCGACGGGCTGCTCATCGCCCACGCCGAGGACGGCACGCTCATCACGCAAGCGACGGGCCGGCGCTACGCCGACTTCGTCGCCTCCCGGCCCCGCGCCTCGGAGACCTCCGCGATCGCGTCGTTGTTGACGGCGGCGCGCGAGACCGGGGCGCGGGTGCACGTCGTCCACCTCTCCTCGGCCGACGCCCTGCCGCTGCTGGCGGCGGCGCGTGCCGACGGGGTGCGCGTCACCGTCGAGACCTGCCCGCACTACCTCGCGCTCACCGCCGAGGAGGTGCCCGACGGCGACACCCGGTTCAAGTGCTGCCCGCCGGTCCGGGAGGCCGGCAACCGTGACGCTCTGTGGCAGGGGCTCGTCGACGGCACGATCGACATGGTCGTGTCCGACCACTCCCCCTGCACCCCCGACCTGAAGCGTCTCGACTCCGGCGACTTCGGCGACGCCTGGGGCGGCATCGCGTCCCTGCAGATCGGGCTGCCCGTCGTGTGGACCGAGGCCCGGGACCGCGGGATCGACCTCGCCGACGTCGTGACCTGGATGTCGCGGCGCCCCGCGAATCTCGTCGGTCTGACACACAAGGGACGTATCGAACCCGGCGCCGACGCCGACCTCACGATCTTCGCCCCCGACGCGACCGTCGACGTCGGGCCCCTGCACCACCGCAACCCGATCACCCCCTACGCGGGCCGGACGCTGCACGGCGCCGTCCGCGCGACCTGGCTGCGCGGCAACGTGATCACCGACGGTGACGCGCCGCGCGGCCGGCTCCTGAGCAGAGAGGACGCCCGTGTCTGACTTCCGGCTCCTGCCCGACCTGGCCCGGCGCGACGTCGGCGGCGCCGTCGTCTCCGCCAACGACGAGGCCTTCGCGACGCGCGAGAACCTGATCACCCCCGGCCCCGCGGTCTTCGACCCGTCGACGTTCGGGCCCAAGGGCAAGGTCTACGACGGCTGGGAGACCCGGCGGCGCCGCGAGCCCGGCCACGACGAGGCACTGATCCGGCTGGGGGCGCCCGGTGTGGTGCGCGGGATCGTCGTCGACACCGCGTGGTTCACCGGCAACTACCCGCCCGAGGTGGCCGTCGACGGGCTCACCGGCGAGAACTGGGTGCCGCTCGTAGCGCGCTCGCCGATCAAGGGCGACACCGAGAACGTCTTCGACGTGGCCTGCGACGAGCGCATCACCCACGTGCGGCTGCGGATCTTCCCCGACGGCGGGGTGGCGCGGCTGCGGGTGCACGGCGTCGCGAAGCCCGACCCGGCGCTGCTCGCGGCCCTCGGCTCGGTGGACCTCGCCGCGATCGAGAACGGCGGTCGCGTGACGGCCTGCTCGAACCTCTTCTACAGCTCGCCGCAGAACCTGCTGCTGCCCGGACCGGCGCGGAGCATGGGCGAGGGCTGGGAGACGGCGCGGCGGCGCGACGACGGCAACGACTGGGTCGAGCTCGCCCTGGCCGGGCCGGCTGTCGTGCGGGTGGCGGAGCTCGACACGAGCTGGTTCCTGCACAACGCACCGGGCTCGGCGTCCCTGCAGGGCCGCCGGACGGACTCCGACGCGTGGGAACCGCTGCTGCCGCGGACGCCGTTGGAGCCCGACACCCGGCACCGGTTCGTGCTGCCCTCCGGGCGGCCGGTCTCGCAGGTCCGGATGGACGTCTTCCCCGACGGGGGCATGGCCCGGGTGCGGCTGCACGGCTCGTTCATGCAGGCATAGCTGCGCGCAGCGCCGGTCACACGAAGGCCGGTCACAGGAAGTAGGTGCCCCCGGGACGTCGACGCCCCGGGTGTCCACCGGCAGCTCCGCGACGATCACCGCGGCGATCGCGGCCTCGACGGCGACGCGCTCGTCGAGCATCCCGAGCTCCGTGGCGCGGACGATCAGCTCGCGCAGCAGCGGCGGGACCGTGAGCGCCCGGCAGTCGCCGTAGCCGCCGATGCCGGGCCGCAGGTAGAGGGTCCGCAGGGTGGTGGCGCGGGGCGGCCGGGGCGCGGCGTTGCCCCGGGGGGGACGGGCGCCGGTGATCACCCATGACGCATTCGCCGCGACACGGCGGCCGCTGTCGCAGAAACGTCGAGCTCGCCGAGTTGGTCGTGTTCGACCGGCCGGCCTTCGGCCGCAATCGGCACGTGTGGGCCGACCTCGCCGGCCGGCCCTCCCGGCCGTCGGGACACCCCAGGCGGCCACACCCCGCGCGCAACCTCACGGTCGCGCCCAGCGCGCCGGGCAGCAGTGAGGTTGCGCGCGGTTCACGCCGCACAGCCACACGGCGGGCCGGACGGCGCTCCACCCGCCGAGATGCACGCGGGATACGGTCGGGCGGTGACCGGCCTGCCGCTCACCGGCGAGCGCACCGTGCCGGACGTCGCGTGCGAGAACTACTGGTTCCGCCGCCACGAGGCCGTCTACCTGGCGCTGGCGCCGCGGTGCCAGGGCGTCGTCGTCG
Source organism: Pseudonocardia sp. (assembly GCF_050250275.1). GTDB lineage: Bacteria > Actinomycetota > Actinomycetes > Mycobacteriales > Pseudonocardiaceae > Pseudonocardia. Next base: position 137,989 of record NZ_JBFWOY010000007.1, on the reverse strand, counting down.
ACGCGGGGTGCGGCGAGGGCTACGGCGCCGACCTCCTCGCGTCAACAGCCGACCGCGTGCTCGCCCTGGACTACGACGAGCCCGCGCTGCGCCACATCGTCGGCCGGTACCCGCGCGTCGCCCCGGCGCGCGCGAACCTCGTCGCGCTGCCCGTCGCGTCGGGCTCGGCGGACGTCGTCATCTCGTTGCAGGTGATCGAACACCTGTGGGAGCAGGAGCGGTTCGTCGCCGAGTGCGCCCGGGTGCTGCGGCCCGGCGGCGCGTTCCTGGTCTCGACGCCCAACCGGCTCACCTTCTCCCCCGGCCGCGACACCCCGCTCAACCCGTTCCACAGCCGCGAGTTCGCCCCGGCCGAGCTGGCAGACCTGCTGGGCGGCAACGGGTTCGACGAGGTCGAGATGCTGGGCCTGCACCACGGGCCACGCCTGCGCGAGCTCGATGCGACGCACGAGGGCTCGATCGCCGACGCCCAGGTCGCAGCGGCGGTCTCGGGCGTGGACATGTCCCCGGCGCTCGCCGCGGACGTCGCGTCGGTCCGCACCGACGACTTCACGCTGCACGGCGCCGCGCTCGACGACTGCCTGGACCTCGTGGCCGTGGCGCGGTGACCGAACCGGTCGGCACGTTCTGCCTGGTCCTGCACTCGCACCTGCCGTGGCTCGCCCACCACGGGCGCTGGCCCGTCGGCGAGGAGTGGCTCTACCAGTCGTGGGCGCACGCCTACCTCCCCGTCGTCGACGTGCTGGAGCGCCTCGCCGCCGAGGGCCGCCGCGACCTGCTGACGCTCGGGGTGACGCCGGTCCTCGCCGCCCAGCTCGACGACCCGCACTGCCTGCGCGGCATGCACGACTGGCTCGGTGGCTGGCTGCTGCGCGCCCACGGTGCCGCGCCCCGGCTGCCCGGGCTCGCCGCCCGCGAGCACCGGGCCGCCACCCGGGCACTGGCGACGTTCGAGCGACGATGGCGCCACGGCGGGTCCCCGGTCCTGCGCGGTCTCGCCGACAGCGGCGCCGTCGAGCTGCTCGGCGGACCGGCGACGCACCCGTTCGCACCGCTGCTCGACGATCTCGTGCGCGCCTTCGCCCTCGACGCCGGGCTCACCGACCACACCCGCCGGCTCGGGCGCAGGCCCGCCGGAATCTGGGCGCCCGAGTGCGGCTACGCCCCCGGCATGGAGTCGGGGTACGCCGCGGCGGGCGTCGAGCGGTTCCTCGTCGACGGCCCGGCGCTGCACGGCGACACCGCCCTGCTCCGCCCGGTCGGCGGCTCGGGGGTACTGGTCGCGGGCCGCGACCTCGACGTCACCTACCGGGTCTGGTCGCCGCGCGCGGGCTATCCGGGCCACCCCGACTACCGCGACTTCCACACGTTCGACCATGCGTCGGGCCTGAAACCGGCCCGCGTGACGGGCCGGCACGTCCCGCCGCACGAGAAGCGCCCCTACGACCCCGACCGGGCCGCGGCGGCGGTCCAGCGGGACGCGACCGACTTCGCCGGGGTGGTCCGGGAGCGGTTGACCACCGTCCGCGCACGGCTGGGCAGGCCCGGGCTGACGGTCGCCGCGTTCGACACCGAGCTGTTCGGCCACTGGTGGCACGAGGGTCCGGCCTGGCTCGAGGCGGTGCTGCGCGCGCTGCCGGACGCGGGTGTGCAGGTCACGACGCTGGCCGGGGCCGTCGACGCGGGGCTCGTCGGCGCGCCCGTGGAGCTGCCGGCGTCGTCGTGGGGGCTGGGCAAGGACTGGCACGTCTGGGACGGCGAGCCGGTGGCGGACCTGGTGTCGCGGGGCGCGGCGGTGCAGCAGGACCTGCTGACTCTGCGCCGGACCGCCGGGGCGGCGCGCGACCCGCTGCGCGACGCGATGGCCGAGCAGGCGCTGCTGGCGTTGTCGAGCGACTGGGCGTTCATGGTCAGCCACGACTCCGCCGCCGACTACGCCCGGGCGCGCGCCCACGGCCACGCCGACCGGGTCACGACGCTGGCGCGGCTGCTCGCCGCGGGCGACCGGCAGGCCGCGCGGGCCGCGGTGGCGGGCTGGGAGCCGGGCCCGTTCGGCCACGTCGACGCCCGCCGGATCGGCGCCCCCGGTGGCGGGGTCAGGGCCCGGTCAGCGTCGCGAGCAGCGTGACGGTGTCCGCGTCGAGGTGGCTGGCGTAGGACACGTCCTGGCTCACGCCGCCCTCCTGGTAGCCGCCCGTCACGCCGACGATCCGGGTGCCGCCGCGCAGCCACGGGCCGCCGCTGGTGCCGCCGGGCAGGTCCGCGCCGACGAGCCGCAGCTGGGTCGGGCCGAACCGGGTCGCGAACCCGGTCGGGGCGACCGGGTCGTCGGCGCCCTCGGGATAGCCGACGACCTGCACCAGCCCGCCGTCGCCGGAGTCGGCCGAGAGCGCGTAGCCGCCGGTCAGGTCCTCGATCGGGCCGGCGCCGTCCCGGCCGACGGTGAGGAACGCGACGTCGAGATCGGGGTCGGCGTCGTCGAGCCAGCGCTGGTCGACGGCGCTGTCGCGGACGGTCCAGACCCCGAAGGGCGCGATGCCGTCGTGGTAGCCGGGGACGAACACGATGTCGGTGCGGGCGGGCGTGCCGTCACCGTCGGCGACGCAGTGCGCGGCGGTCACCACCGTGTCCCCGGCGGGGGTGTCGACGACGGCGCCGCTGCAGAAGTGCCCGTCGGCGGCCGGGCCGGCGGGCCCGACGTCGTCGGCGTCGAAGATCGCCCCGACGGCGGGCCAGGCCACGCCGGTGGGGGCGGCGGTCCGGTGTGCGGGGGCGGCGGCCGGGGGCTGGGGCCCGGCCGCGGCCGGTGAACCCGAGGCCGTCCCGGCCGCCGCGGCGACGGCGAGGCACACGACGACGCCTGCCGTCACCGCCCCTGCCAGCCGTCCCCGCACGCCGCTCCCCCGTCGTCCACACCAGGATCCAGGCTCCGGGTGCGGCGCGCACGGGCAGGGCGCCTGTTCACAGCGCAGCCACAGCTAGGCCGCGAAGTCCTCGAGGACGTTGAACAACTCGATCGTGGACGGCGCCTGCATTCCCGGGGCCTGCGCGTCGGAGTGCGCGGCCTTGAACGAGTCGGACCGCATCCAGGCGCGGAAGTCGTCGACCGAGTCGAACTCCATCGTGGACACGTAGGCGTCACCCGCCTTGGCCGGGCGCAGCAGCAGGCTGCGGCGCAGGCCGGGCACGCCGTTCAGGGTGGCGCGCATGCTCGCCGTGAAGGTCTCCTCGAACGCCGCGGCCTGCTCCGCGGTGACCTCGATGCGGTTGTGAACGACGTACATGATGTGCCTCCAGAGGCGTCGGTGAGCGACGCCCCCATCTTACCGACACGGTGTCGGCAAGATGCCAGGGGCGTGCGTCACGGACATGCGTCTCCGGCGGTCCCGCGACGACCCCTACGGGGCCTGCAGCGGCGTCAGCTCCGGCACGTTCACGACGATCCCCTCCTGCGTGCTGCGCGAGATCACGACGACGGCCGGCTCGTCGGGGTCCGGGTTCTCCTCGCGGTGCGGCACGAACGGCGGGACGAAGATGTAGTCGCCGGGCCCGGTCCGGATGCGGACCTCACCGACCCCGTCGTGGAACACGAACGCGGGCCGGCCACTCACGACGTAGATCGAGGTCTCCGCCTCACCGTGGTGGTGGTTGCCGGAGCTCGTGGCCGGGGCGACGTGGGTCTCGCCCGTCCAGATCCGTTCGGAGCCGACGGTCTTGCCGCTGACCGCCTCCAGCCGTGTCATGCCGGCGGTCTGCGCGGTGTCACCGACCAGCTCGCCCGCGCGGACGTGGTGGATGTGCGCGCGGGAGGGCGGCGCGCTCGCCGACAGGTCGGGGTGGAAGGTCATCGCAGGCCACCCGGCGTCTCGACGTGGACGACCGCCGGCAGCTCCGGTCCCAGCCGCAGGCGCTCCAGGAACAGCACGACCGACGCCGCGGCGACCCGGTGCGTGCTGTCGTTGAGCGCGTCGTGGCGGCCACCGGCGACGGTGACGAGCTCGGCCGTCACGACGTCCGCGTACCAGTCGCGGGCCGCGGACACCGGGCTGACGGTGTCCGCCGCGCCGTGCACCCCGAGCACGGGGACGCCGACGCCGGCGGGGTCGGCGGCGTCGAACCACGACCGCGGGATCGCGCCGGCGATCGCGCCCCGGCGCAGCGCGGGGTCGGCGCCGAGCCGGGCCAGGTGCGTCGGGCACGCCGTCCGGGCGGCGAGCTCGTCCTCCCAACCGCCGGGGGCACTGCCCCCGGTCGTGGGCAGCCCGGCCAGGACGAGACCGGCCACGCCACGCAGCCCGGCCGCCACGAGACCCGCGGCGAACAGCGCACCGGTGTCGGACCCGGCGAGCACGACCGGCCCGGGCTCGGCCGGGAGCAGCGCCCGGATCTGGCCCTCGGTCCGGTCCGCGTCGGCCGTGGGGTCGGCGACGGCCCAGACGCGGTAGCCGTCGGCGCTGATCCGGCGGCCGAACCGCTCGTAGACCCCGGCGTGCTCGCCCCGGCCCGGGACGACGACGACCGTGCCGCGCGGGGTGCTGCCGGTGGGCTCGCGCCAGGACGCGACCACCGGGGCGGCATCGGGCGTGGACGTGCGGACGGTGCCGGGGACGGCACTGGTGACGGTCACGGGACCACCTTTCCGAGCGGGGCGGCCCCGCTCGTGGACGAGCTCGTCGACAACAGGGCGCGCAGCTGCGCGCGCTCCGCCCGGCCCATGCCACCGCCGTCGACGGTCGGGGCGGAACCGATGAGCAGGCGTGTGTAGGGATGGTGTGGGGTGCGGACGACCTGCTCCGTCGTGCCCGACTCGACGACGTCGCCGTGGTGCAGGACGGCCAGCCGGTCGGTGACCCCGGCGACCGATCCCAGGTCGTGGGAGATGTAGAGCAGCCCGATGCGGTGCTCGGAGCACAGCGACACCAGCAGGTCGAGGACCTGCACACGGGTCGCGGCGTCGAGCGCGCTGACCGGCTCGTCGCAGATCAGCAGCCGCGGGCGGGCGACCATCGCGCGGGCGATCGCGGCCCGCTGGCGCTGCCCGCCGGAGACCTCACCGGGCAGCCGGGACGCGAGCGCCGGGTCGAGCCCGACCAGGCGCAGCGCCTCGGCGACGAGGTCGGCGCGAGCGGCCCGGTCCGCGGACCCGGAACCCCGACCGGGACCGGGACCGAGCGACTGACCGACCGACGCCCCCACCGTCAGGTCCGGGTCGAGACTGCGCAGGGGGTCCTGGAACACGTACTGCACGACACCGGTGCGGCGGAACGCCCGCAACCGCCTGCCACGCAACGACGACACCTCGGTGCCGGCGACCCGCACGCTCCCCCGCGCGGCGCGGTGCAGGCCGAGAACGGTCCGGGCCAGGGTGCTCTTGCCCGATCCGGTCTCGCCGATCAGCCCGACGCTCTCACCCGCGGCCACGCGCAGGTCGACACCGTGCAGGATCTCGCGGCGCCCGCGACCGCGCCCGAGCGACACGACCAGCCCGCGGACGTCGAGCAGTGGGGCGTCCCGCACGGCCTCAGCCACGACGTGCCTCCTCCAGCCGGAACCGCTCGATGCCGTAACGCGTGTGCGCCTCGACCAGCGAGCGGGTGTAGGGGTGCGACGGGGCGGCGAGGACGTCGGTCGCCCGCCCGCGCTCGACGACCGCACCGTCGCGCATGACGATCACCTCGTCGCACACCTGCGCGACGACGGCGAGGTCGTGCGAGACGAGCAGCAGCGCGAGCCCGGTGCGCATCCGCAGATCGGCGAGCAGGTCGAGGACCTCGGCCTGCACGGTGACGTCGAGGGCGGTGGTGGCCTCGTCGGCGACGAGCAGGTCGGGTTCGGCGCTGATCGCGACGGCGATCAGCACCCGCTGCAGCATCCCGCCGGACAGCTCGAACGGGTACTGCCGGTACACCAGGCCCGGGTCGCGCAGGCCCATGTCGGCGAGCAGTTCCAGCGCCCGGTCGCGGGCGGCGCGCCTGCCGAGGCCGACCCGGACCCGCAGCACCTCCGCGAGCTGGGCGCCCACGGTGATCGAGGGGTTGAGGTAGGACGCCGGATCCTGGAACACCGCCCCGATGCGGGTGCCGCGGTACCCGCGCCAGCCGCGCTCGTCGAGACCGCGCAGCTCGGTGCCGTCGAACTCGACGGACGTGCCGTCGCCGTTGTGCAGGCCCGGCGGCAGGATGCCCAGGATCGAGCGGCAGGTCAGCGACTTGCCGCTGCCCGACTCCCCGACGATGCCGAGGGTCGCGCCGCGGTCGAGGGCGAGGTCCACACCGGACACGAGGGTCGTGTCCCCGGTGTGGACGGACAGCTCACGCACCCGCAGCAACATCGGCCACCACCTTCCGACGGAGGGGGCGCCGGGACGGGCCGTCCCGCAGCGCGTCGGCGAGCCCGTTGCACGCCCCGACCGTCGCGACGATCAGCGCCGCGGGGACGAACGGGCCGAAGGGGCGCTGGTAGAGGTACTGCAGGTCGGTGGCGAGCATCCCGCCCCACGTCGGTGTCGGCGGGGTGATGCCGATGCCCAGGAACGTCAGGGACGAGACGATCACCAGGCTCGCCCCCAGCAGGCTCGCGGTGCTCACCGCGACCGCCGGGACGATCTTGGGCCACACGTGCCGGCGCAGCACCGTCCACGACGACGCCCCGGCGAGCACCGCGGCTTCGACGTACTGCGCGGTGGCGACGGGCAGCGCCGCGGCGCGCGCGACCCGGTAGAAGCCGGGCGCGATCAGGATGCCCACGGCGAGCATCGCCTGCTGCAACCCGTTGCCCAGCAACGCGGTCATCGCGACGGCGAACACCAGGAAGGGCAGCGTCACGAACGTCTCCATGACCCGCAGCGACACCCACTCGACGACCCGTCCGAGGTGGACCGACAGCAGCGCGGGGACGACGCCGAGCACCAGCCCGACCGCGACCGCCTCGACGGCCGCGACCACTGAGAGCGTCGACCCGGTGAGCAGCCGGCTGAGCACGTCCCTGCCCAGGTTGTCGGTGCCCAGCCAGTGCTGGGCCGACGGCCCGGCGAGGATGGCGCGGGGGTCCTGCAGCAACGGGTCGTGCGGGGCGAGCAGCGGCCCGAACGCGGCGAGCAGCGCGATCACGGCCAGCACCCCGACCGGGACGGTGCCCGCGCGGACGCGGCCCATCAGGTCCGCCGCCTCGCGGCCGGGCGCAGCCGCAGCAGCAGCGCGTCGACGACCGTGTTCGCGACGAGCACCAGCACGATCGCGACGACGAGGGTGCCCTGCACGACGGGCACGTCCCCGCGCAGCGCGCCGTCGGCGGCGAAGCGGCCGAAGCCCGACATCCCGAAGATGGACTCGGTGACGACGGCCCCGCCGACGAGCATCGGGATCCGCAGGCCGAGCACGCTCAGTGCGGGGCCGGCGCCGTTGCGCAGCACGTGGACCAGCAGGATCCGGCGGGGGCTGAGCCCGCGGACGACGGCGCCCAGGACGTAGTTCTCCCGGTAGGCGCCGGCGAGTCCGGTCCGCAGCTGGCGGGCGATGTCGGCGACGGCGTCGAGGCTCAACGCGATGGCGGGCAGCGTGATCAGCGCGAGCCACATCCCGGGGTCCTGGGCGAAGGGCACGTACCCGGCCGACGGGACCAGCGGCAGCAGCACGCTGAACACCACGATCAACGCGACCGCGACGACGAACGGCGGCAGCGCCGAGACGACCGAGCAGAAGCCCGTGACAGCCCGGTCGAACAGGGTGCCGCGCCACACCGCGGCGCCGACACCGAGCAGCGTGCCGACGACGACGGCGATGACCAGGGCGAACCCGGCGACCGACAGGCTGACGGCGAGCCGGTCACCGATCTGCGACGACACGCTGACCCCGTTGAGCCACGAGCTGCCGAGCTCGCCACGCACGACGTGGGAGAGCCAGTCGACGTACTGCACGAGAACGGGGCGGTCGAGCCCCAGCTCGGCGCGGACACGCGCCACGTCGGCGGGGGTGGCGGAGTCCCCGAGCAGCAGCCCGGCGGGGCTGAGCCCGCTGACGGCGCCGAGCAGGAAGGTCAGGAACGTCGCGAACAGGAACACCGGGACCGTCAGTGCGACGGTGCGCAGCAGCCACCGGGCGACACCGCCGAGCGCACCGGTCCGGCGGGGCCGCGCCGGGCGGGCCACGGCGGCGGCCGTGTCCCACCCGGTGCCGGCGACGGACACGGTCACGTCCTGCCTCCGACGGTCACGCCCTCCCAGCGGTACTGCGACAGGAAGTGCGGCAGCGGCGAGACCTTCTTGTTGCGCACGACGACGCGCGGCTGGGTGCCGAGGGAGAAGCTCGGCGACATCTCGACGCCGGTGCGGACCGCGGCCTGCAGCACGCGCGGGTAGTCGGGCGAGTCGAGCGGGGTGCGGCGCACGGCGTCGAGAGCCGCGAGGAACTCCGGCGTCGAGACCTTGCTGGTGTTCATGAGGCCTTCGGGCCCGTAGACGACGGTGAGGTTCTGCACCGGCGACTCCCGGCCGACGGTGCCGTCGAGGGCGAACTGGGCTTTGCGCCCCAGGTAGACCTCCTGCTGCCAGGTCGAGGAGCCGGGCGGCACGACCTTGATCGTCGCGTTGACGCCGACGGCCTGCAGCTGCTGCTGCACCAGCTCGGCGGTGGACTGCGAGATCGAGTTGACGGTGACGGTCAGCGCGAGCTGCCCCGGTGCGTAGCCGGCGTCGGCGAGCAACTGCTTCGCCTTGGCCGGGTCGTAGGCGAAGGCGGTGTCCAGCGACGGGTCGAAGGCGACGTAGCCCTTCGGGAACGGCTGGTAGACGACGTCGCCGACACCGGCGTTGACGACGTCGATGATCTGCTTGCGGTCGACGGCGTACTTGAGGGCCTCGACGACGCGGCGGTCGGTGAGCGGGGCGAGGCCGCTGTGCACGTCGACCTGGTTGACCTGCAGCGAGTCGATGACGTCGACCTCCAGCCCGGCGGCCTTCGCCTGCGCGACCTGGTTACCGGGGATGTAGGAGACGTCGAGCGCGCCGGACTGGACGGCGGCGATGACGGTGGCGGCGTCGGTGGCCGGGGTCAGCTCCAACCGGTCGATCTTGATGTCGGCGGCGTTCCAGTAGCCGGGGTTCTTGACCAGCACGGCCTTCGACTCCGGCACGAAACTCTCGAACTCGAAGGGGCCCGCCCCGACGGGCGCGGTCGGGATGGCGGCGGCGTCCTTGGTGAACGCCGCCGGGCTCACGATCGCGCCGGTCTTGCCCGCCAACAGGTTCGGCACCTGGTAGTCGGGGGCGGCGAGCTGCAGCGTGACGTCGCGTTCACCGGCGACGGTGATGTCCTTGATCGTCGCGAGCTGGTCCTTGAGCAGCGAGTTCTGCTGGGTCTTGCCGCGGAGCAGGCTCTGCTTCACCGCGTCGGCGTTCAGCGGGGTGCCGTCGGTGAAGGTCAGGTTCGGCCGCAGCGTGAAGGTGACGGCGGTGCCGTCGGCGTTGTACTTCCACGACTCGGCCAGGCCCGGGACCGCCGTCGCCTTCTCGTCGAGCTGGGTGAGGGAGGCGTAGACGAGGCTGATCGTGTTGATGTCGTTGCCGGTGCTCGACGTGACGGGGTCCCACGACGTGGGCAGCGAGAAGCCCCACCGCAGGGTCGCGCCGGACGCGGAGCCGGCACCGGTGCCGCAGGCCGCGAGGGCGACGGCGGCGGCCGCGACGAGCGCGGCGACTCTGAGGAAGGTGCGGGGGCGGGCCATGGGGGTGGTCCTCCAGGGACTCAGGATTCGGGATCAGCTGTGGACCGGCACGCGCGCGGACTCGCGCGCGACCGTGTGGACATTGCGCGGGATCGGCAGGCCGAGGTTGCCGCGCAGGGTCGTCGCCTCGTACTCCGAGCGGACGACACCGCGGTCGCGCAGGATCGGCAGCACCTCGTCGGTGAACCGGGCGAGCTCGCTGGGCACGGTGATGTGCACGTTGAGCCCGTCGAGGCCGCGGCCGGTGAACCAGCGCTCGATCTCCGCGGCGACGGTGGTGGCCGACCCGACGAAGGGCTGCGGTGTCGACGACATGAACCGTTCGACGGTCTGGCGCAGGGTGAGCCGTTCCTCGCGGGCGACCTCCTTGATGTGCTCGGCCTGGGTGCGGAACGAGTCGGCGCCCAGGTCACCGAGGTCGGGGAAGGGTGCGTCGAGGTCGTAGCCGGAGAAGTCGTGCCAGCCGAAGGGCCTGCCGAACTGGGCGAGGTTCTTGGCGAAGTCCGCGCCGAGCCGGTTGGCCCGCTCGATCTCGTGGGCCTCCTCGTCGGTGTCGGCGACGACCGGGGTCACCCCGGGCATGATCAGGACATGCTCCGGGTCGCGGCCCTTCGCCGCCGCCCGCGCCTTGAGGTCGCGGTAGAAGGCCTGCGCCTGCTCCAGCGTCGGTGAGTGGGTGAAGATCCCCTCACCGATGCTCGCGCCCAGGTCCCGGCCTTCGTCGGAGTCCCCCGCCTGGAAGATCACCGGCTGTCCCTGCGGCGACCGGGAGATGTTGAGCGGACCGCGGACGGAGAAGTGCTCGCCCACGTGGTCGAGGCGGTGCTGGCGGGTCGGGTCGAGGAACACGCCGGTCGCGACGTCGCGCGGGAACGCGTCGTCCTCGTAGGAGTCCCACAGCCCCTGGCAGACGCGCACCGACTCGAGTGCCCGGCCGTAGCGGGAGGCGTAGTCGAAGTGCTCGTCGCGGCTGTAGTTCGCGGCCGTGCCGCCGTCACCGGTGGCCACCACGTTCCAGCCCGCGCGGCCACCGGAGATCAGGTCCAGTGAGGCGAGCCTGCGAGCCAGGTTGAACGGGGTGTTGTACGACGTCGTGAGCGTGCCGACGAGCCCGATGTGGGTGGTCGACACCGCGAGCGCCGACAGCAGCGTCAGCGGTTCGAGGCGGTTGAGGTAGTGCGGGGGCGAGTCGGGGGTGATGAACTGGCTGTCGACGATGAAGACCAGGTCGAACAGGGCGGCCTCGGCCTGCCGGGCCCGTTCGACGTACCAGCGGATGTCGATGCTGGCATCGCCCGGGATCTCGGGGTGGGTCCAGGTGTCGTGCTGGCCGGGACCACCGACGCCCATCAGGACGGCGCCGAGCTTCAACTGCCGGACCATGGGTGCGGCCTTTCTCGCGCAGGGGTCACCGCCCCGGGCGCGGCGGCGCACGGGCACGGTGCAACGGATGCTGGGAACGGGGACCGGCCCGGTCGGGGCACACGGGTGCCCGGACGGCACTCAGCCGACGGGAGCGGTCAGGCGGTGTGGCGACGACACGTCGCGGTGGACGTCCGGCCGAGATCGACGGCACGGCGTCGGGTGAGCAGCACGGGTCCGGCCGCGCACCCCGGGGTGCGCACGGATGCCGGACGGTCTGCCATGCCCTGATCGTGTCACGGCGGTCTCCGGATGGTCCAACTCGGAGTTCCGATCACATCCGATAGGCAACGTTGATCGGTGTGTGCTTCGCTCCCGGGCGTGGCCGCAACCCTGGACCTGACGCAGCTGCGCAGCCTCGTCGCCGTCGCGGACTGTGGCGGCTTCCATCGCGCGGCCAACGCGCTGCACGTCAGCCAGCCCACCGTGAGCCACCACATCCGCAGGCTGGAGGCCGTCGTCGGGCAGCAGCTGATGGTGCGCGAGGGCCGCACCTCCCGCCTCACACCCGCCGGCGAGCTGCTCCTCGGCGAGGCCCGCCGGATGCTCGCCATCAACGACGAGACGCTGCGTCGCCTCGGCGCCACCCACGACGCCGACGAGGTCGTCGTCGGCTCCACCGAGCACGCCGCCGACCAGCTCCTGCCCGAGCTGGCGTCGGCCCTGCAGGACTCGCTCGGGGTGAGCCGGGTCCGGTTCCGCCTCGACCGCGGCGCGGTCCTGCGCTCGGCGCTGGACAAGGGCGACGTCGATCTCGCGCTGCTGTTCGGCGTCCCCGACGACGACCGCTCCACCGGCTCGGGCCGGCTCGCGCTGCGCTGGTACTCCGCGCCGGGATGGGCCCCGCCCGCCGACGGCACCGACATCCCGCTCGTCGCGTTCGACGAGCCCTGCGCGATCCGCAGCCGCGCGCTCGACACCCTTGCCGCGCACCGGCTCCCGGCTGCCGTGGTGTGCGACGCCGCCTACCTCGGCGGGGTGCTCGCCGCCGCGCGGGCCGGGCTCGGCGTCGCCCTGCTCGCCACCGTCGGGCGCACCCCGGAAGGTCTGGTCGCCCGCGACGACCTGCCCGCCGTCGACCCGATCCCGCTCGCCGTCCGCTCCCGGCGCGGGCTGCGCCCCGACCTCGCCGCGGAGGCGGCCCGCTCGATCAGGCAGGTCCTCGACGTCGACGCCTGACGGGCCTGCGACCATGTCGCGGATGCGTGTACTGGTGCTGAGCTGGGAGTACCCGCCGGTCGTCGTCGGCGGCCTCGGGCGGCACGTGCACGCGCTGGTGCGGGAGCTGGCCGCGGCCGGGCACGAGGTCGTCGTCGTCGCACGGCAGGAGACCGGCACCGACGCCGCGACCCACCCCACCACCGACGGCCCCGATCCCGACGACCCGCGGGTGCGGGTGCTGCACGTCGCCGAGGACCCCGCCCACCTGAGGTTCTCCGACGACATGGTCGCCTGGGTGCTCGCCATGGGGCACGCCCTGCTGCGGGCGGCGCTGACCCGGCTGGGCGGCTGGCGCCCCGACGTCGTGCACGCCCACGACTGGCTCGTCGCCCACCCGGCGATCGCGCTGGCCGACACCCTCGACGTCCCCCTGGTCGCGACGATCCACGCCACCGAGGCGGGCCGCCACGCCGGCTGGCTGACGACGCCGCTGAGCAGGCAGGTGCATTCGATCGAGTGGTGGCTCGCCCGCCGTGCCGACGCCGTCGTCACCTGTTCCCGCGCGATGCGCACCGAGGTGGCCACCCTGTTCGACCTCGACCCGGACACGATCGCGGTGGTGCACAACGGGATCGCCCCCCGGCGGTGGAGCGTGCCGCCCGCTGCCACCGACGCCGCGCGCAGGCGCTGGGCCCCCGGCGACGTGCCCCTGCTCGCCTACTTCGGACGCCTGGAGTACGAGAAGGGCGTCCAGGACCTGATCACGGCCCTGCCCCGGATCCGGCGCGCCCACCCGGGCACGCGGCTCGTCGTCGCCGGCACCGGCACGCAGCGGGACATGCTCGTCGACGAGGCGCGGCGGCACCGGGTGCGCCGGTCGGTGCGCTTCGCGGGCCACCTGGCCGACGACGACCTCGCCGCCCTGCTCACCGCCGCCTCGGCCGTGGTGCTGCCCAGCCGCTACGAACCGTTCGGCATCGTCGCGCTGGAGGCCGCGGCCGCGGGCGCACCGCTCGTGGCGTCGACGGCGGGCGGGCTCGGCGAGGTCGTCGTCGACGGCGTGAGCGGGCTGTCGTTCGAGCCGGGCGACGTCGCGGCGCTCGCCGACGCCGTCCGGCGCGTGCTCGACGACCCGGCCGCGGCCGACGAGCGGGCCCGCGCGGCGCGCGCCCGGCTCGTCCCCGACTTCGGCTGGCCGGTCATCGCGGTGCGGACCGCGGAGATCTACGCCGCCGCCCCGGCGGGCGGCGCGATCGACGCCGGGCGGCCGAAGATCCCGACGGGCAACGTCCTCGGCGGGCGCACCCACACGGGCGGTCTCAGCCGCCGGTGAGCACCGCGAGCGCGGCGTCGGGGTACTCCTCGACGAGCTGCGCGACGGTGTCGAGCCGGTCCTCGGCGACGGCCTCGTTCACGGCCGCGGTGTATTCGTCGGCGAGCGCCTGCAGTCGCTCGTCGGTCCTGGTGGGCATGGTTGCGCTCCCCTCGTGGTGGTCGGTCCTTCGTTCCTGCAACGCACGCCGGGCGCCAGGTGTTAGCGGCGCCGTCGCAGGTCACACCACATTTCTCGGCGCGACGACCGCGCTCAGGTCCCGTCGGCGACGCGGCGGCGCACGGCCGCCTCCGTCTTGCGGGCGATGTCGGCGATCGCGGCGCGGTGCGCGGCGGCGGCCTCGTGGTCGTCGACCCGGTTGCGCACGACCCGCGCCGGGGCGCCCACGGCGATCGAGAACTCCGGGATGTCACCCCGGGCCACGGCGTGCGCCCCGAGGACGGCACCCCGGCCGATCCTGGTGCCGCGCAACACCGTCGACTTCACCCCGAGCCAGCAGTCGGGCCCGATCCGCACCGGCGCCTTGACGATGCCCTGGTCCTTGATCGGGACCGTCACGTCCTCGACGCGGTGGTCGAAGTCGGTGACGTAGACCCAGTCGGCGACGATCGTCGCGGCCCCGATCTCGACGTCGAGGTAGCAGTTGACCGTGTTGTCCTTGCCGAGGACGACCTTGTCGCCGATCCGCAGCGAGCCCTCGTGGCAGCGGATCGAGTTGCCGTCGCCGATGTGCACCCAGCGGCCGATCTCGAGACGCCCGTAGCCGGGCCGGGCGTGCAGCTCGACGCGGCGGCCCAGGAACACCATGCCGCGGAGCACGACGTGCGGGTTGGCCAGCCGCAACCGCAGCAGCCGCGCGTAGCGGACCAGGTACCAGGGAGTCCACGCCCGGTTCCGGACGACCCAGCGCAGCGACGCGAGCGTGAGGAAGCGGGCCTGCTCGTCGTCACGGCGGCGGGCCCAGCGGCTGCGGACCGGTGCCCCCCACATGCTCGTCATGCGCCGACGATAGGGCGTGTGCCCCGGCCCCGGCCGGGGTAGCCCGTGCCATGGTCGACAACAGATCCCGTACCGGCGACGCTCCCGGCGACGAGGGCCCGCACGGCTCCGTCGTCGACCCCGGCGCGCACTCCGGCGGCGACGACTCGGTGACGACCGTCCGCAGCGGTGGCGAGGGCGACGAGGGCACGTCGCAGGCCGCGGCGCGCGAGGTCGAGGCCGCCGACGAGAGCGAGCCGACCCGCTCCGAGTGACGGTGCGCGGTGACGCCCGGTCCGTCCGCGGCGCGTCAGGCGAGGCCGTTCTCGATCGCGTACCGCACCAGCGCGGCCCGGCCCGTGAGGCCGAGCTTGCGCACGATCCGCTGCAGGTGGTTCTCCACGGTCCGCGGCGACAGCACGAGCCGCACCGCGATCTGGCGCGCCGTGAGCCCGTCGACGACCAGCCGCACGATGTCGAGCTCGCGCTCGGTGAGCGACACGGGATCGGCGGCCGCGGTCCCGTAGGAGTCGAGCACCAGCTCGGCGACACCGGGCCCGAACACGGTCTCCCCCGCCGCGACGCGGGTGACGGCGTCGGCGAACTCGGTCCAGGCGGTGTCACGGCGCACGAACCCCGACGCCCCGGCCCGCAGCGCGGCGAGGACGGGGACGTGGTCGACGGACCCGCCGATCGCGAGCACGGTCAGCGACGGCACCGCGTCGAGCAGCACGTCGACGGGGTGCAGGCTCTCGGCCACGTCCGGGTCGGCACCCGCGAGGGCGAGGTCCAGCACCGCGACGTCGGCGGCACCGGCGAGGCCGAGGACCGCGGGGACGTCCTCGGCGCAGCCCCGCACGTCCAGGCCGGCCGCGCGCAGCCCGGTGGCGATCGGATCGGCGACGCCGGCCGCCGCGACGACCACGACCCGCGCCGACATCCCGCTCCTCCCGCGCCCCCACCCTGCCGTGGCCGCTGTGGCCGGGGCGCGCCCGGCGCATCGTCGCATCCCGCACCGCGGCGCCCGGCGCGTTCACCGGAGCCTCACCCGTCCGGACGCGAACGATCACCCGCGGCGGCGGGCGGCGGTCACGGTCAGTCGTCGAGCCCCTGTTCGATGGCGTAGCGGACGAGCTGTGCACGGTTGTGCAGCTGCAGCTTGCGCAACGTGTTCTGGACGTGGCTCTCCACGGTCCGGTGCGACACCCCGAGCCGCTCCCCGATCACCCGGGCCGTCAGGCCCTTGGCGACCAGCCGCAGCACATCGGTCTCGCGCTCGGTGAGCGCCGGCACCGCGGGATCGCCGGCGGCGGGGCGCGGGTCGTCGGCGAGGCGGCGGTACTCCCCCAGCACCAGCCCCGCGAGGCCCGGGGTGAACACGGGGAAGCCCTCCGCGGTGCGGTGCACCGCCTCCAGCAGCTCCTCCGCGCTCGCCGACTTCACCAGGTAGCCGGTCGCGCCCGCCTTCACCGCCTCCAGCACGTCGGCGTGCTCGCCCGACGCCGACAGCACCAGGATGTGCGACCCGGGCAGCGCCTCGACGATGCCCCGGATGGCGTCGACCCCCGACGTCGCGCCGAGGTTGAGGTCCATGAGCACGACCTGCGGGCGGACCGCGCGGGCGATGCGCACCGCCGCGTCGGCATCCGGGGCGGTCGCGACAACGTCGACACCGCGTTCCCCCAGGTCACGGGCCACACCCTCGCGCCAGATCGGGTGGTCGTCGACCACCATCACGGTCACGCTCACGCCGTCCCCCGCTCCGCCCGGTCGGGCGCCCCGCGCCCGCGGGACGCCGACGGCGTGCACGCACGCACACTCACGCCCTCGCCACCTCCCTGGGCACCCTGATGATCCACTCCGTACCCCGGTCCGCGGCCGTGTCGCAGACGATCGTGCCGCCCAGGTCCCGCACCCGCCCCCGCATCGACGCCGCGACCCCCAGCCTGCCCTCCGCCTCCGCCTCGGCGAGCCGGCCGTCGGGGATACCGGGCCCGTCGTCGCGGACGCTGATCTCCACCTCGTCGCCGAGATCCTCGACGAACACCCACGCCGGGGCGTCCGCGCCGACGTGCAGGGCCGTGTTCGCGAGCGCCGCCCCGACCACGCCCAGCAGGTCGTCGACGACACGGGCGGGCAGCTCGAGCGGGTGCGCGGGCGCCGAGACGCTGACCCGGGTCGACGCGAGCGTCCGCAGCGCGGCCGCCAGGTCACGCCGGCCACCGCTGTCGACAGCCGCGGTCCCGCTGGTGAGCAGGGTGCGCAGCACGACCTCCTGCTCCCCCGCCAACATCCCCAGCTCACCCGCCCCGCCGCCGAGCTCGCGACCGCGACGGCGGACGTGCGCCAGCACCTGCAGGACGCCGTCATGGATGCTGCGCGCCAACCGTTCCCGCTCGGTCGCGGCGGCCTGCTCGGCGACGGCGGCGCGGAGCCGCTCCGCGGAGCGGCGCACCACACCCGAGCAGAACCCGACGGTGAGACCGGCGAGGATCAGCAGCTGGACGTCGGCGAGGTCGACGAGCGTCAACGGGCCCGACACCAGCGTGATCGTGACCAGCGCCCCTGCGATCACGACGGCCCCGACCAGCCCACCGCGCAGCCCGAACGCGATGGCCAGCGCGAGCGCCGCCCCCGGCGTCCAGATCGACCCCATCACCGGGGTGTCACCCGCGAGCTGGGCGGGACTCTGCACGACCGGCGTCGTCAGCATCACCGCGGCGGTGACGACGAGATCGACCGCCGCCACGGCACCACGGCGGTCCGGGCCGTCGCGGCGCGGGAAGTAGGCGAACCCGGTCACGACCGTCCACACCACCATGACGGCGACGACCAGGCCCGCGGCCGCCGGATACGCGTACTCGCGCACCGACATCAGGACGAACACCGACGTACTGACGAGCGTGAGCACCCGGTAGACGAGCAGGCCCCGCCACAGCGGCTCGAGCGGGCGATCCATGGCGCCATCCTGCCGTGGGGCACCCCGATCGCCACACCGCAGTTCTACGCAGCGGGGCGCGTACCCGTGAGCAGCGCGTTGTAGAACCAGCCCCGCGGCACCACCCGCGACAGCACGTTCTCGTCGAGCCACGACAGCCGCTGCCACCCGTGGTAGGCGAACATCGCCCACCCCCAGCCCAGCCGCCCGGTGGGCACCGCCGCCTCGAACGTCCGCACGGGCCAGCCCAGCATCGCCGCGGTGAGCTCCTCCGTCACGACGCGCACACCCTCGGCCCCCGCCGCGACCGCGGTGCGCTCCAGGTCGGACGGGTCGAAGACGTGCTGGTCGACGAGGGCCTCCAGGGCCGCCGCCCGCGAGGACTCGTCGAGCTCGGCCTGCGGCCGCCGCCAGCCCTGCAGCCCCGGCAGCCGGGTCAGTGTCGTCGTCGCCTTCCACGTCAGCATGCCGAGGCGGCGCGCGTAGAAGTCACCGATCTTCGTCGGCTCCCCCGCGAACACGAACCGCCCACCCGGGCGCAGCACGCGCAGCACCTCCCGCAACGCCGTCTCGACGTCGGGGATGTGGTGCAGCACCGCGTGCCCGACGACGACGTCGAACGTCGCGTCGTCGTAGGGGATGCGCTCGGCGTCGGCGACCCGGCCGTCGACGTCCAGGCCCAGACCGGCGGCGTTGCGCAGCGCCGCGTCGACCATGCCGGGCGAGAGGTCGGTGACCGAGCCCGCCGTCGCGAGCCCGGCCTGCATGAGGTTGAGCAGGAAGAACCCGGTGCCGCAGCCCAGCTCCAGGGCCCGCCCGTAGGGCCAGTCTGCGTCGCCCGCGACATGGCGGAAGCGGCCCGCGGCGTAGTCGATGCAGCGCTCGTCGTAGGAGATCGACCACTTCTCGTCGTACGAGCCGGCTTCCCAGTCGTGGTAGAGCACGTTGGCGAGCTTCGGGTCGGTGCGCGCGGCCTCGACCTCCGCGGCCGTCGCGTGCGGGCGGGGCTGGGGATCCGTGCTCATGGGAACCGAGGGTAGAGACCCGCCGGTGGTGTCACCGGCCGTGGCCGGCAACGCCACTCACGGTGTCAGCGGCCGGTGAACGTGGCCTTGCCGGGGCCGTTCTCGATGAACGACTGCATGCCCGCGGTGCGGTCCTCGCTGGCGAACAGCGAGGCGAACAGCTCGGACTCGATGTCCAGCCCGGTGCGCAGGTCGGTGTCGAGACCACCGTCGATGGCCTTCTTCGCGGCCGCGTAGGCGAGGGCGGGGCCCTCGGCGAACTGCGCCGCGTACGCGACCGAGCGGGAGTACACCTCGTCGGCCGGGACGACCTCGTCGACCAGCCCGATCCGCAGCGCCTCCTCGGCGTCGACGAACCGGCCGGTGTAGATCAGATCCTTGGCGATCGACGGCCCGACCAGCCGCGCGAGCCGCTGCGTCCCGCCGCCGCCCGGGAAGATGCCGAGCAGGATCTCGGGGAAACCGAGCTTGGCGTTGTCGCCTGCGATGCGCCGGTCGGCGCCCAGGACCACCTCGAACCCGCCACCGAGGGCGTAGCCGGTGACGGCCGCGACCGTCGGCTTGGGGATCGTCGAGATCGCGCCCAGGCCGGCGGAGAGCCGGCGCGCGACGGGGGCCATGTCCGAGTAGGACATCGCCGCCATCTCCTTGACGTCGGCACCCGCGGCGAAGGTCTTCTCACCGCCGTAGACGACGACGGCACGCACGTCGTCGCGCGTCGCGGCCTCCGTCGAGACCTGGAGGAGCTCCTCCTGGACCTGCCTGTTCAGGGCATTCATCGGCGGCCGTGCCAGCCGGATCGTGCCCACACCGTTGTCGACCTCGAGGCTCACGAACTCCGTCACGCCCGGACCCTAACCCCGATCGGCGGCGACCGCGGCGGAGACACCGGCCACGTCGGCCGTCGGCGCAGCCGGTCAGCGCCGGTCGGTGCAGCCGGGTCAGCGCAGCCGGGTCGGTGCAGCCGCGTCAGCGCAGCCAGGCGGTGTAGCGGCCGCGGCGGCGCTGGACGGCCAGCGGCAGCCCGAACGTCTCGGACAGGCTCTCGTTGGTCAGGACGTCGTCGAGCAGCCCGGCGGCGACGACCTTCCCCTCGCGCAGCAGCAGGCCGTGGCTGTAGCCGCGGGGGATCTCCTCGACGTGATGGGTGACCAGGATCGAGGTGGGGGCGTCCGCGTCGGCGGCGAGGGTGGCGAGGCGGCCGACGAGGTCCTCGCGCCCGCCCAGGTCGAGCCCGGCGGCGGGCTCGTCCAGGAGCAGCAGCTCGGGGTCGGTCATCAACGCCCGCGCGATCAGCGTGCGCTTGCGCTCCCCCTCCGACAGGGTGCGCCACTCGCGGTCGGCGAGCCGGCCCATGCCGAGTGCGTCGAGCAGCTCCGCCGCCCGCTTCGTGTCGACGGCGTCGTAGGCCTCCCGCCAGCGCCCGAACACGCCGTAACCGGCGCTGACGACGATGTCGCGCAACAGCTCGTCGCCCGGGACCTGCAGGCCGAGGTTGGCCGAGGACAGCCCGATCCGGGTGCGCAGCTCGAAGACGTTGACACGCCCGAGCCGCTCGCCGAGGACGTGGACCACCCCGGAGGTCGGATGCATCTCCGCGGAGGCCAGGCGCAGCAACGTGGTCTTGCCCGCGCCGTTGGGGCCCAGCACGACCCAGCGCTCGTCGAGCTCGACGGTCCAGTCGACGTCCGAGACGAGGGTGGTCCCGTTGCGACGCACCGTCACCCGGTCCATCGCCACGACGACGTCGGTGAGGTCACGCCCTGGCTCACCACCCCGGTCGGGGGCGGTGACGGACGACTCAGCAGAAGATCCGGACCGGTCCACGCCCCTATCCTCTCCTGTCGTGCCGGTGTTCCCGTTGGGTGCCCATGTCGACGGCGACGCCGTGCGGTTCGCGGTCGCGTCGTCGGCCGCCGATGCCGTCGAGGTGTGCCTGGTCGACGGCCCGGACGACGCGTTGACCGAGCGCCGGGTGGAGCTGACCGAGCGCACCTTCGGCGTGTGGCACGGCTCGATCGCCGGGGTGCGGCCGGGCCAGCGCTACGGCTACCGGGTGCACGGCCCGTACCGGCCGTGGGAGGGCACCCGCTCGAACCCGGCGAAGATCCTGGTCGACCCCTACGCCCGCCAGATCACCGGCCGGGTCACCGACGTCCGCGCCGCCCGGGGCTGGGTCGACGACCCGATGACCGGCCCGGCGGACACCGTCGACTCCCTCGGCCACGTCCCGCTGTCCGTGGTGACGGCGACGCCCGACGGCCCGGCGCGACCGCGCCCCGACGTGCCGTGGGCCGAGACCGTCGTCACCGAGCTGCACGTCCGCGGGTTCACCAAGCTCCACCCGGAGGTGCCGGAGCCGCTGCGCGGCACCTACCTCGGGCTCGCACACCCGGCGGTGGTCGCGCACCTGGTCCGCATCGGCACGACGGCCGTCGAACTGCTCCCGGTCGCGTCGATCGCCGACGAACCGCCGCTGCTCGAACGCGGCGCGCCCAACTACTGGGGCTACTCGACGCTGGGCTTCCTGGCTCCCCACGCGGGCTATGCGAGCGTGCCGGGCGCGGAGGTCGCCGAGTTCGCGACGATGGTCGACGCGCTGCACGCCGCCGGCATCGAGGTCATCCTCGACATGGTCCCCAACCACACGTGCGAGGGCGGCGTCGGCGGCACCACGCTGTCCTATCGCGGGCTCGATGCGCGGGCGTACTACTCGTTGGGCGGCAACGGATACGACGCCGACATCACCGGTACCGGCAACACCCTCGACGCGGGCTCGCCGACGGTCATCAGGCTGGTGTGCGACGCGCTGCGGCACTGGGTGACCGCCTACGGCGTCGACGGCTTCCGCATCGACCTGGCGTCGGTGCTCGGGCGGCCCCGCTCGGGCGCGTTCGACCCGCACGCCTCGCTGCTCACCGCGATCGCCGTCGACCCGGTGCTGTCGACGACCAAGCTCATCGCCGAGCCGTGGGACGCCACCGGTGAGGGCTACCGCGTCGGCGGTTTCGGGGTGGCGTGGTCGGAGTGGAACGGCCGCTACCGCGACGCCGTCCGCGACTTCTGGCGCGGCCACGGCCGCATCGGCGAGCTCGCGTCCCGGCTCACGGGCAGCTCCGACATCTACGCGCTGTCGGGGCGCCGGCCCTGGGCGTCGGTCAACTTCGTCACCGCCCACGACGGCTTCACCCTGCGCGACCTCGTCTCCTACGAGCGCAAGCACAACGAGGCCAACGGGGAGCAGAACCGCGACGGCACCGACGACAACCGGTCGCAGAACTTCGGCGTCGAGGGCGAGACGTCGTCGCCGGTCGTCCTGGCACGCCGGCTGGCGACGGCCCGCGCGATGATCGCGACGACGCTGCTCTCCATCGGCACCCCGATGCTGGTGGGGGGCGACGAGCGCTGGCGCACCCAGGGCGGCAACAACAACGCGTACTGCCTCGACGACGCGACGTCGTGGGTGGACTGGACGCCGAGCGACCTGGCCGAGGACCTGACGGCGTTCACCGCCCGGGTCGCGGCGCTGCGCCGCGCCCATCCGGACCTGCGCCGCGACACCTGGCTCGCCGACGAGGAGGCCGTGTGGTGGCACCCGTCCGGACGGCCGATGACCGAGGGCGACTGGCACTCCCACGGCGCCCGCACGATCGGCGTCCACGTCGGGGAGAGCCTGTTGCTCCTGCACGCCGACGGTGGCGCGGCGGCGTGCACGCTGCCGCCGCAGGGCCCGTTCCGCACGGTGCTCGACTCCAGCCGCGCCACGGGCCGCCCGGTGTCGGACCGCCCGTTGCCCGGGGGCACGACGATCACCCTGCCGCCGCACTCGGTCCTGCTGCTGCGCTGCTGACCGCGGCCCCCCGACCCGCGTAGGCTGCCGCTCGTGCCTCGTTACGAGTTCCGCTGCCGGGAGTGCGACGCGACCTTCGAGGTCAACCGCCCGATGAGCGAGTCCGGTGCTCCCGCGGCCTGCCCGGGTGGGCACGCCGACACGGTCAAGCTGCTCAGCACCGTCGCCCTGGCGGGCGTCGGCGGTCGCGCCGGGTCCGCCCCGCGCCCCGCCCCCGCCGGTGGCGGCGGCGGCGGGTGCTGCGGAGGCGGCTGCTGCGGCTGAGACCGGTCCCGGGTGGTGATGGTCGCCGCGGCGACCATCACCACCGGCCGGGTCAGCCCGCCAGGACGACCTTGCCCAGCTCCGCCGACGACGCGAGCAGCGGGTGGTCCGGCAGGACGCGCACGGTGTAGCCGGTCAGGCCCGCGTGCGGCAGCGGGACGACCGCCTCGAAGCGGTCCAGCCCGTCGGCGGTCCCGACGTGCTTCATCACGGCGGTCATCGTCGAGTCGAGCTCGTCGGCCTCGTCGACCCGGCCCACGACGGCCTCGACGGTGACGTCCTCGGGGGTCAGCCCGGCGAGCGCGACGGCGGCGCGCACCGTCATGGGCGCGCCGACCACCGGGGTGTCGGGCAGCCCGGAGGCGTCGACACCCGCGATCTGGAGCCGCGGCCAGGCCGCGTTGAGCCGGGCCCGGTACTCCGCGAGCGCCTTGGCCCCGGCGAAGGAGTCGGCGCCGACCTCGCGCGCGGCGAGCGCGGCGGGGGCGTACCAGTCCTCGACGTACTCGCGGACCATCCGGCTGGCCTGCACCTGCGGGCGCAGTGTCGACAGGGTGTGGCGGACCAGCTCGACCCAGCGCTGCGGGACACCTTCGCTGCGGTCGTAGAACGTCGGCGCCACCTGCGTCGCGAGCAGCTCGTAGAGGGCGTTGGCCTCGAGGTCGTCGCGCTTGACCGGGTCCTCGATGCCGTCGGCGGTGGGGATGGCCCAGCCGTTGGAGCCGTCGTAGAGCTCGTCCCACCAGCCGTCGCGGATCGACAGGTTGAGCCCGCCGTTGAGCGCGGACTTCATGCCCGACGTGCCGCAGGCCTCCAAGGGACGCAACGGGTTGTTGAGCCAGACGTCGCAGCCCCAGTACAGGTAGCGGGCCATCGACATGTCGTAGTCGGGCAGGAAGACGATGCGGTGGCGCACGGCGGGGTCGTCGGCGAACCGGACGATCTGCTGGATGAGCGCCTTGCCGCCGTCGTCGGCGGGGTGGGACTTGCCGGCGACGATGAGCTGCACCGGGCGGTGCGGGTCGAGCAGCAGGTCGCGCAGCCGGTCGGGGTCGCGCAGCATCAGCGTGAGCCGCTTGTAGGTGGGGACGCGGCGGGCGAAGCCGACCGTCAGCACCTCGGGGTCGAAGACGTGGTCGACCCAGCCGAGCTCGGGCGCCGACGCCCCGCGCTCCAGCCACGCCGCACGCACCCGGCGGCGGACCTCCTCGACCAGCCGGGCGCGCAGCGTCGCCCGCAGGCCCCACAGGGTGGCGTCGCTGATGTCGTCGGTGCGGCCTGCCTCCCCGGTCGGGCCGGGCTCCCCGAGCAGGTCGGTGACCTCGCGGGCCTCCCAGGTGTGGCCGTGGACGCCGTTGGTGACCGAGCCGATCGGCACCTCGTCGGCGTCGAAGCCGCTCCAGATCGTGGAGAACATGCCGCGCGAGACGATGCCGTGCAGCTTGGAGACGCCGTTGGCGCGCTGGGCCAGCCGCAGCCCCATGTGCGCCATGTTGAACATGTCCGGGTCCTCCTCGGCGCCGAGTGCGAGGATCCGGTCGAGGGCCACACCGGGCAGGACGGCCTCGGAGAAGTGCCGGCGCACGAGGTCGACGGGGAACCGGTCGATGCCCGCGGGCACCGGCGTGTGGGTGGTGAAGACGGTGCCGGCGCGGACGGCGGCGACGGCCTCGTCGAAGCCGAGGCCGTCGACGTCGAGGAGCTCGCGGATGCGCTCCAGTCCGAGGTAGCCGGCGTGGCCCTCGTTGGTGTGGAAGATCGCCGGGGCGGGGTGGCCGGTCGTCGCGCAGAAGGCGCGGACCGCGCGGACCCCGCCGACGCCGATGAGCAGCTCCTGCTTGATGCGGTGGTCCTGGTCGCCGCCGTAGAGCCGGTCGGTGACGCCGCGCAGGTCGGGGTCGTTGGCCTCGATGTCGGAGTCGAGCAGCAGCAGCGGCACCCGCCCGACCGCGGCCTGCCAGATCCGCACCGACAGCGTGCGGCCCTCTGGCATCCCGACCTCGACGAGCACGGGCTCGCCGGCGTCGTCGGTGAGCAGCTGCAGCGGCAGGCCCTGCGGGTCGAGCACCGGGTAGTGCTCGAGCTGCCAGCCGTCGAGCGAGAGCGACTGCCGGAAGTAGCCCGACCGGTAGAGCAGCCCGACGCCGATCAGGGGCACGCCCAGGTCGGAAGCCGCCTTGAGGTGGTCGCCCGCGAGGACGCCGAGGCCACCCGAGTAGTTGGGCAGCACCTCGCTGACGCCGAACTCCATCGAGAAGTAGCCGACGGCGGCGGGCAGGTCCTGGCCGTCCTCGACGGCGAGCTGGTACCAGCGCGGCTCGGTGAGGTACGCGTCGAGCTCGTCGGCGAGCTCACGGACACTGACGACGGTCTCCGCGTCGGCGGCGAGCTCCGCGAGCCGGGTGGTGCTGATCTCGCCGAGCAGCCGCACGGGGTCGCGCCCGGCGCGCTCCCACGCGTCGTGGTCGAGCCGCGCGAACAGGTCCTGGGTCGGCGGGTGCCAGCTCCAGCGCAGGTTCGTCGCCAGTTTCTGCAACGGGGCGAGCTGTTCGGGCAACTGGGCACGGACGGTGAAGCGACGCAGGGCTCTCACGCGGACGCAGCGTACTGATGCCGGTCGTCGGCGCACGTCCACCCGCACGCGGGACGGCTCCGGCGCGCTCGATCGGGTGGGTTCGTCCGGCCGCCCGGTACCGCGGCCGGCGGGACCGGGCCGATCGGCCGACCGCTGGTCCCGGCGACCCGACCGGCGGGCGTCGGAAGCGTCGGTGAACGACACGCCGACGTCGATGAACTGCACGTTACGACCTGCGAATTCGTGAACCCCGTTACCACCGGGACTGGACGGGGTAGCTACTGTTGTGACACACGCGACGGGTGGTGACCGGGTGGGTGCGAACCGGTCCCCGGACCCCGCGATTTCGGGGAATCTCGGCCAGACCTGGGGGTGGGCACCGATGACCGGTCGTCTCGGTATCGACGACGTGAGCCCGGCGGTCGGTGACGGACGGCATCCGGCCAAAGCCGTTGTCGGCGAGGTGATCCCGGTGCGCGCCTCGGTGTGGCGCGAGGGGCACGACGCGGTGGCGGCCAACGTCGTCTGGAAGAAGCTCGGCTCCGACGGTGAGACCACGCACGTGCGCATGGTCCCCGACGGTGTCGGCAACGACCGGTTCGTCGGCACCGTGGTCGCCGACGAACCGGGGCTGTGGACGTTCCGCGTCGACGCCTGGTCCGACCCGTGGGCCACCTGGCGCCACGGCGTGCAGGCCAAGCTCGCCGCCGGGCAGGGCGCCGACGAGCTGTCCAACGACCTCGAGACCGGCGCCCGGCTGCTGCAGCGCGTGGGTCGTCGCCCCTCCGAGCGCGACCACCGCGACCTGCTGTTCGGGGCGGCCAACGCGCTGCGCGACCACGCCCTCCCCCTCGGCGCCCGCGTCGCGCCCGCGCTGTTCCCGGCCGTGCACACGATCATGACCGAGCGCCCGGTCCGCGAGCTGATCACCCGTGGCCGCGCCCAGCAGGTCTACGTCGACCGGCCCCGCGCCCTCTACGGCTCCTGGTACGAGTTCTTCCCGCGCTCCACCGGCGGTCGCGACGAGACCGGCCGGGCGGTGCACGGCTCGTTCGTCACCGCGGGCAAGGAGCTCGACCGCATCGCCACCATGGGCTTCGACGTCGTCTATCTTCCGCCCATTCACCCCGTCGGCACCGTGCACCGCAAGGGGCGCAACAACTCCGTCAACGCCGAGCCCGGCGACGTCGGCTCGCCGTGGGCGATCGGGTCGGCCGCGGGCGGGCACGACGCGATCGACCCCGAGCTGGGCACGTTCGACGACTTCGACGCCTTCGTCGCCCGTGCCGAGGACCTCGGCATGGAGATCGCGATCGACCTCGCCCTGCAGTGCGCGCCCGACCACCCGTGGGTCACCGAGCACCCGGAGTGGTTCACCGCCCGCCCCGACGGGACGATCGCCTACGCGGAGAACCCGCCGAAGAAGTACCAGGACATCTACCCGCTCAACTTCGACAACGACCCGGCCGGGCTCTACGCCGAGGTGCTGCGGGTGGTGCTGCTGTGGGTCGAGCACGGGGTGAAGATCTTCCGGGTCGACAACCCGCACACGAAGCCGCCGAACTTCTGGCACTGGCTGATCTGGCAGGTCAAGGCCCGCCACCCCGAGGTGCTGTTCCTCGCCGAGGCGTTCACCCGCCCCGCCCGGCTCTTCGGCCTGGCGCGGCTGGGCTTCACCCAGTCCTACACGTACTTCACGTGGCGCACGACGAAGGAGGACCTGACCGAGTTCGCGCTCATGCACGCCGAGCGCGCCGACGAGGCCCGGCCCAACCTGTTCGTCAACACCCCGGACATCCTCCACGAGTCGCTGCAGACCGGCGGCCCGGCGATGTTCGCCATCCGGGCCACGCTCGCGGCCACGATGGCGCCGACCTGGGGCATGTACGCAGGTTTCGAGCTCTACGAGGGCGAGCCCGTCAAGCCCGGCAGCGAGGAGTACAAGGACTCCGAGAAGTACGAGCTGCGGCCGCGCGACTTCCAGGCCGCGCTCAACCGGGGCGAGTCGCTGGAGCCCTACGTCACGCGGCTCAACGAGATCCGCCGCGCGCACCCGGCGCTGCAGCAGCTGCGCGACATCACCTTCCACGAGGTCGACAACGACGCGATCATCGCCTACTCCCGCACCGACCCGGCCTCGGGCGACACGGTCCTGGTGGTGTGCACACTCGACTCCCACGCCACCCGGATCGGGACGACCTCGCTCGACATGCCGGCGCTGGGCGCGGGCTGGGACGACAAGGTGACCGTCGTCGACGAGGTCACCGGCGACTCGTACGAGTGGGGCCAGTTCAACTACGTGCGGCTCGACCCGTGGGAGCACGTGGCTCACATCTTCCGGGTCGTCCGCGGCTGACCGGTACGCTCCGCCCGCATGATCGCGCCGATCGTGCGGGCACGAGTGGAGCCGTGGTGAGCGAGCGCACGATCGTCGTCGACGTCGAGACCGAACCGGGGGCGGGCAGGACACCCGAGGCCGAGGGCTGGCGCACGGCGGTCGCCACCGCGATCGACGACGCCGTCGGCGCGCGCGAGGTCGACGCCGACACCCGCTACCAGGTCGAGGTGTACTTCCGCCTCCCCGAACGCGGCGACGCCCCACCCGGGCACCTCAACGAGCTGGTGGCCACCACGATCGACGCCCTCGGCGCCGCCATCGGCTGGTGCCCGCGCCGGAGCCGCCCGCACGCCGACGACGCCCGCGTCGACCGCCTGATCGCCAGCAAGCGCACCGCCCGTGGCGGCGAGACCCCCGGCGCCCGGGTCCGGGTCACCGAGATGCCCCGCATCACCGGCCGACCCGCCTGACAGGGCCCGGACAGCGGTCCGGCCTGCGGAACCCGACACCTCGCGGTACCAATGAGGCGATGCCGCCGCCGACCGCCGCCGACCGGGAGGACGTCTCATGCCCACCGATCCCGGGACCTCCGACGTGACCGTCACCCCCGACCCGCCCGCCGAGGCCACCGCCGCCGCCGACGCCGAGCTCGACGAGACGTCGTCGGACGACTTCGAACACGCGCGCACGCTCGCGGTCGACCCCGACTGGTACAAGCGCGCGGTCTTCTACGAGGTGCTCGTCCGGGCCTTCTCCGACTCCAACCGCGACGGCACCGGTGACCTGCGCGGGCTGACCGGGAAGCTCGACTACATCCAGTGGCTCGGCGTCGACTGCCTGTGGCTGCCGCCGTTCTACGACTCGCCGCTGCGCGACGGCGGCTACGACATCCGCGAGTTCCGCACCGTCCTGCCCGAGTTCGGCACCGTCGACGACTTCGTGACCCTGCTCGACGAGGCCCACAAGCGCGGCATCCGCGTCATCACCGACCTCGTCATGAACCACACCTCCGACACCCACCCGTGGTTCGAGGAGTCGCGGCGCAACCCCGACGGCCCCTACGGGGACTTCTACATGTGGGAGGACGACGACGCGCGCTACCCGGAGGCGCGGATCATCTTCGTCGACACCGAGTCGTCGAACTGGACCTACGACCCGGTGCGCGGCCAGTTCTACTGGCACCGGTTCTTCTCCCACCAGCCCGACCTGAACTACGACAACCCGGCCGTGCAGGACGCGATGCTCGACGTCCTGCGGTTCTGGCTCGACCTGGGCATCGACGGCTTCCGCCTCGACGCCGTGCCCTACCTCTACGCCCGCGACGGCACGAACTGCGAGAACCTCCCCGAGACCCACCAGTTCCTCAAACGCGCCCGCAAGGTCATGGAGGACGAGTACCCGGGCCGGGTCATGCTCGCCGAGGCCAACCAGTGGCCGTCGGACGTCGTGGAGTACTTCGGCGACCCGGACGTCGGCGGCGACGAGTGCCACATGGCGTTCCACTTCCCGCTGATGCCGCGGATCTTCATGGCGGTCCGCCGGGAGAACCGCTTCCCCATCTCGGAGATCCTGGCGCAGACACCGCCGATCCCGTCGGGCGCGCAGTGGGGGATCTTCCTGCGCAACCACGACGAGCTGACGCTCGAGATGGTGTCCGACGAAGAGCGCGACTACATGTACTCCGAGTACGCCAAGGACCCGCGGATGAAGGCCAACATCGGCATCCGCCGCCGCCTGGCCCCGCTGCTGGAGAACGACCGCAACCAGCTGGAGCTGTTCACGGCGCTGCTGCTGTCACTGCCCGGCTCGCCCGTCCTGTACTACGGCGACGAGATCGGGATGGGCGACAACATCTGGCTCGGCGACCGCGACTCCGTCCGCAGCCCGATGCAGTGGACCCCCGACCGCAACGCCGGCTTCTCCACGGCCGACCCCGGCCGGCTGTACCTGCCGCCGATCATGGACCCGCTCTACGGCTTCCAGGCCGTCAACGTCGAGGCGCAGCTGAACTCGACGACGTCGCTGCTGCACTGGAACCGGCACATGATCGAGATCCGCAAGCGGCACAGCGCGTTCGGGCTCGGCGACTACCACGAGCTGGGCGGGTCGAACCCGTCCGTGCTCGCCTACGTCCGCACCCTGCGCGGCGGGGGCGGCGACGGGGCCGACGACGTGGTGCTGTGCGTGAACAACATGTCCCGGTTCCCCCAGCCCGTCGAGCTGGATCTGTCGACATGGCAGGGTTGTCGTCCCCACGAGCTGACCGGCGGAGTGCCGTTCCCGCGGATCGGCGAGCTTCCCTACCTGCTCACGCTCCCCGGACACGGCTTCTACTGGTTCTCGATCACCCCCGAGGAGGACCCGTCGTGATCCTGCCGTCCCCCGACCCGACGGCCGAGCTGACGGCGCTGCTGGCCGAGTGGATACCGCGGCAGCGGTGGTTCGGTGCGAAGGGCCGCGCGGTCGGCTCCGTCTCGGTGGTGGCGACGACGCCGCTGCCGGTCGACGACTCCGGCGGCGTGCTCGACGTCGACCACGTCGTCGTCGAGGTCACCTTCGCCGACGGCGGGCCCGCCGCGCACTTCCAGGTCCTGGCGGCGAGCCGCGCAGGCGGTGGCAACGAGTTCGAGCACGCCGCGATCGGCGTCGTCGGCGGCCGGCTCGTCTACGACGGCCTGTGGGACCCCGCGGTCTCGGGGTGGCTGCTGCGCGCGATCCGGGAGGGCCGCGCGGTCGGCGACCTGCGGTTCGTCCCCGAACCGGGGATCGAGATCCCGCCCGCCCCGCCCGGCCGGGTGCTGGGCGTCGAGCAGTCCAACACCTCCGTCGTGTTCGGCGAGAAGTCGATCCTGAAGCTGTTCCGCCGCGTCGCCGCCGGTGGCAACCCCGACCTGGAGCTGCACCGCGCCCTGCGCGCCGTCGGCGGCACGGAGGTCGCCACCCTGCAGGGCGCGGTCGAGGGCGTGCTCCACGGCAGGGGCGCCGTGCTCGGCATGCTGCAGGACTACGCGTCGAACTCCGCCGAGGGCTGGGCGATGGCGCTCGCGTCGGTGCGCGACCTGCTCGCCGAGGCCGACCTGCGCGCCGACGAGGTCGGCGGCGACTTCGCGGCCGAGGCCAACCGGCTGGGTCAGACCATCGCGGTCCTGCACTCCGACCTGGTCCGCGCACTGGGCACCGCCGAGCGCGACCCGGGTGAGATCGCCGCGGCGATGCGGGCGCGGCTCGCGGTCGCCGCCGCCGACGTCCCCGCCCTGCAACCGCACGTCGCGGCGATCCGGGCCGTCCACGACGACCTCGCGGCGCTGCCCGCTCCCCTGCCGGCGCAGCGCGTGCACGGCGACCTGCACCTGGGCCAGGTGCTGCGCACCCCGCTGGGCTGGCTCGTCATCGACTTCGAGGGCGAGCCCGCGACGCCCCTGGAGCTGCGAATGCGCCCCGACTCCCCGCTGCGCGACGTGGCGGGGATGCTGCGCTCGTTCGACTACGCCGCCAACCACCAACTGCTCGAGACCGACGAGCCCGAGCCCGACCAGCAGCGGGTGTGGCGGTCGGCCGAGTGGGCCGACCGCAACCGGTCGGCGTTCCTCGACGGGTACGCCGCGCGCACGGGGAGCGACCCGCGCACGCACGAGCTCGTCCTGCGGGCCTACGAGCTCGACAAGGCCGTCTACGAGGTCGTGTACGAGACCCGCAACCGGCCGACGTGGGCACCCATCCCGCTGCGCTCGATCGCGCGTCTCCTCGAGCCGTCCCGCCACTCGTCCGCCTCGCCGATCGATTCCGTTCAGTAACTGAACCAGACACACGTAACTCTCTCGGCGTCCCACTTGAGGAGATTTTCGCCGGAGGTGTAACACTGCGTGGGCTTTCGGCGCTGGGAGGCCCGGATGTCCGGGCGGAGCTCCCCACCGCCCGGCCGCCATGCAGTAGGAGGACGTGTGCACGCTGTTGCCGCCGAGGTCGCCGGCGCCGACGTCGCGGTGCCCCGTGCCCGCGAGCCGCACGCCCCCGTAGCGGCCGCCGCCACGTCGACGCGGAGCCACGGCGAGCTCGACAGCGCGCTGGCGGCGGCCTGCGAGGGCGACGAGGGCGGGTTCGTGACGCTCTACCGCGACCTGCAGCCGAGGCTGCTGCGCTACGCCACCGCGCTCGTCGGCAACGACGCCGAGGACGTCACGGCCGAGACGTGGTTGCAGATCGCCCGCGACCTGCCCCGCTTCTCCGGCGACGTAGACGGCTTCCGCGGCTGGGCGTCCTCGATCTGCCGCAACCGGGCCATGGACGCCGCCCGGTCCCGCTCACGCCGCCCGGTCACCGCGACCGACATCGACGTCCTCGCCGAGCACCCCGCCCCCGGCGACGCCGCCGGCTCCGCACTCGAGGCCATGTCGACGCGCGAGGCCATCGCGCTGATCAGCGAGCTGCCCCAGGACCAGGCCGAGGCCGTCCTGCTGCGCGCCGTCGTCGGCCTCGACGCCCCCTCGGTCGCGACCGTGCTCGGCAAGCGCCCCGGCGCCGTCCGCGTCGCCGCCCACCGCGGCCTGCGCAGGCTCGCCAGGATGCTCGACGAGGGGCAGGTGCCCCGTGCCTGACGGACCCGCCACCCTCACCGGCCGCCACGCCCTGCGCGCCTCCGGAACCCGGACGCTGCTGCCCGCCGACGTCGCCGACCTCCTCCTCGACGGCGACCCGGGCCCGCATCCGATCACCTCGATCCTCACCGCCGCCCGCAGGCCCGGCACCGCGCACGAGCTGCGCGGCGAGGCCGCGGCCCGGCAGGCGTTCGCCGACGCGCTGCCCCTCGCGACACCGGTGCCGCTGCCGGACGCCCGCGAACGCCGCGGGCGGCACCGCCGGATGCGTCTGCGCACCGTGGTGACGGCCAAGGTCGTCGGTGTCGCGGCGCTGACACTCACCGCGGGCGGTGTCGCCGTCGCCGCGACCGGCCCGTCCGGGGCACCCGCCGAGGAACGCCTGTCCGACGGCGCGGTCCCCAGCGCCGACGCGGAGCCGGGCGCCGACCGGACGGCCACCGGGCGGGCACCCGCTCCGGGGCACGCCACCGGGCCGGCGGGCCGGGCCGAGACCTGCGGGCCCGTCACCGGGGCCGCGATCGCCGACCTCTCCCGTGACTGCGCGGACCCCGGGGACACCGGCGCCGACGGACCTCCCGACGAGCAGCACGAGGGCCACGCGACGATGGCGTTCGGCGCCCCCCGCGGCGACGCGGCGCCCGACGGCCCGCCCCGGTCCGCGCCCGCCGCCGCGCTCCCGGCCCCGCCCCTGACGGCCCCGCCGCCCGCCGGCACACCGCCCGCCGCGCAGGACCCGACCGGGGGCACCGGCGGTGCCGGGGCGGGCGCGCCCGGCTCCGGGCAGCCCCCGACCGACACCGGTGGTCCCGGTACCCCGGGCTCGGGACCATCGGGTCCGGCGACACCGGGCTCCGGGGCGGCCGGTCCCGGGACGCCCGGTCCGGGGACGCCGGACTCCGGGACGTCCGGCTCCGGGACGTCCGGCTCCGGGGCGGCCGGCTCCGGGAGCCACGGCGCCGGCCACCACCGCGAGAACACACCACCGCGGCACGGCGAGGGCGCCGCGAACCTCCACGCCCCACCGGCGGGAGACACCCGCACCCCGGTCACGGGACGGGACGCGCCCCCCAGCCCCTGACCCCCACGACGCGCGGGTGGCACCGGCCCCCTTCCCGGTGGGACCACCCGTGCCGGTCGCCGACCTCCCCGGAGGACGGCGAGACGTGGCCGTACCGCAGACGCCCCCCGACTGCGGTACGGCCACCCGATCGGCGGCCCCGCCCCACGCAGCGCGGCCCAGCCGGGAGCACTACGGTTCACGGGTGGATCGCGAGGACACCAACACCCGGACGATCGGTTCCGAGACAACAGGTTCGCATGCGCCGGACCCCCGCACCGTCGACCGTCTGCTCGGCGGTGCCCACCACAACCCCCACGGCGTCCTCGGCGCGCACCCCGGCCGCGACGGCACCGTCGTCCGCACGCTACGCCCGCACGCCGACGCCGTGAGCGTCCTGCTCGGCGGCGACGCCGACCGCGCCCACCCGCTGACCAAGGTGCACGACGCCGGGCTGTTCTCCGGCGTCGTGCCCGGAACACCCGACGACTACCGGCTGTCGGTCACCTTCGGTGAGGACACCTACGTCGTCGACGAGCCGTACCGGTGGCTGCCCACGCTCGGCGAGGTCGACCTGCACCTGATCGCCGAGGGCCGCCACGAACGGCTGTGGGACGTCCTCGGCTCCCACGTCCGCAGCTACGACACCCCGGCCGGCACCGTCACCGGCACCAGCTTCGCGGTCTGGGCGCCCACCGCGCAGGGCGTGCGCGTCACCGGCGACTTCGACGGCTGGGCCGGCTGGGCCCACCCGATGCGGTCCCTGGGCAGCTCCGGAATCTGGGAGCTGTTCGTGCCGGACGTGGGCGTCGGCACCCGGTACAAGTTCCGCATCCTCGGCCAGGACGGCCGCTGGCGTGACAAGGCCGACCCCATGGCCTTCGCCACCGAGATCCCGCCCGCGACGGCGTCGGTCGTCACGGCCGCGACGCACGAGTGGTCCGACGGCGAATGGATGACCGCCCGCGCGGACCGGCGCGCACACGCCGAGCCGATGAGCGTCTACGAGATGCACCTCGGCTCCTGGCGCCCCGGGCTCGACTACCGCGGGATGGCGCACGAGCTCGTCGAGTACCTGGACGAGACGTCGTTCACCCACGTCGAGCTGCTCCCCGTCGCCGAGCACCCGTTCGGCGGGTCGTGGGGCTACCAGGTCACGTCCTACTACGCGCCGACCTCACGGTTCGGCTCGCCCGACGACTTCCGCTACTTCGTCGACACCCTCCACCAGGCCGGGTACGCCGTCATCGTCGACTGGGTCCCCGCCCACTTCCCGCGCGACGAGTGGGCGCTCGCCAAGTTCGACGGCGGCCCCCTCTACGAGCACGCCGACCCCCGCCGCGGCGAGCAGCCCGACTGGGGCACGCTCGTGTTCGACTTCGGGCGTCGCGAGGTCCGCAACTTCCTCGTCGCCAACGCGCTGTTCTGGTGCGAGGAGTTCCACATCGACGGGCTGCGCGTCGACGCCGTCGCCTCGATGCTCTACCTCGACTACTCGCGCGCCGACGGCCAGTGGCTGCCCAACATCCACGGCGGCCGGGAGAACCTCGACGCCGTCGCGTTCCTGCAGGAGATGAACGCGACCGTCTACCGCAACCACCCCGGCGTCGTCACCATCGCCGAGGAGTCGACGGCCTGGCCCGGCGTCACCCGGCCCACCCACCTCGGCGGGCTGGGCTTCGGGTTCAAGTGGAACATGGGCTGGATGCACGACACGCTCGACTACACCGCGCACGATCCCATCCACCGCAGCTTCCACCACAACCAGATGACGTTCTCCCTGATGTACGCCTTCAGCGAGAACTACGTCCTGCCCATCAGCCACGACGAGGTCGTGCACGGCAAGGGCTCGCTGTGGACGCGCATGCCCGGCGACGACTGGAACAAGGCCGCCGGTGTCCGCGCCCTGCTCGCGTTCATGTGGGCCCACCCCGGCAAGCAGCTGCTGTTCATGGGCGGCGAGTTCGGGCAGGTCCGTGAGTGGTCGGAGCAGCGTCCGCTCGACTGGGAGCTGCTCGAGGACCCGCTGCACGGCGGTATCCGCTCCCTGGTCGGCGACCTCAACCGCGCCTACCGTGCGCAGCCGTCGCTGTGGGCGCTCGACACCTCACCCGCCGGGTTCTCCTGGATCGACGCCAACGACGCCTCCGGCAACGTGCTGTCGTTCCTGCGCCACAGCGGCCGTGACTCCGACGACGGCACCCCGACGGTGCTGGCGTGCATCGCCAACTTCTCCGGCACCCCCAACGAGAACTACCGCGTCGGGCTGCCCTTCGCCGGGCGGTGGCGCGAGCTCGTCAACACCGACGCCGAGGTCTACGGCGGCTCCGGCGTCGGCAACCTGGGCGTCGTCGAGGCGGAGCGGAAGCGCTGGCACGGACGGCCCGCGTCCGCGGTCCTGCGGCTGCCCCCGTCAGGGGTGCTGTGGCTGGTGCCCGACAACACCGGTGGCCCCGTGCACCGCGGCGCCGCCGCCACGGTCGCGGCGGCCGACACGCCCCCGAGGCCGACGCCCGTCACCGAGCCGCCGGTCGTCCCGGTCCCCGAGGGTGCGGGTCACGCACCCGTGCCCGGTGCGCCGGGCGCCCCGGTGCACGACGCCGATCCCGACGAGGTCAGCGAGGCCCGCGACATCGAGGTGCCGCCCGCCCCGTCCGTCCCCTCGCCCCGGCCCGACGCGCCGGCCCGCACCGACGAGGCCAGCAGCAGCGACACCCAGTAGGACAGCAGGATCGCGGCGTAGAGCGAGCGGCCGACGGGCGACCACGCGTCCCCGTCGGCCCACAGCGCCCCCCACGACACCGGGATCACCGGCACCGCGAGCAGCACCGCCGCGACAGGTCGCGACCAGCGGAGCGGCCGCGTCATCGCCGGCAGCCGCCCGCCCAGGGAGACCAGCACGAGCACCCCCGGCCACAGCAGCAGC
Organism: Pseudonocardia sp.; assembly: GCF_050250275.1. Taxonomy (GTDB): domain Bacteria; phylum Actinomycetota; class Actinomycetes; order Mycobacteriales; family Pseudonocardiaceae; genus Pseudonocardia. The sequence goes on along the minus strand of NZ_JBFWOY010000007.1, from coordinate 101,804 downwards.
AGGTAGTTGTGCCAGGCGATCGGCGCCGCCAGCAGGCCCGCCGCCACCACGGCCCACGGTGCCGTCCCCGCCGGGTCGGCCGCGCCGGTCCGGGCGCGCCTGCCCAGCACCACCAGCGTCGCCACCAGGAGCAACCCGCCGGCGACGGTCCCGATCGTCGACGACGACCCGAACCGCACCGCCACCCCCGGCAGCGCCGCATTGTCGACGACGTCGGGTACCGCCGTCGTCAGCCCGATCCGCAGCCACTCGATTCCGCTCGACCAGCCGGCCGCGGCGACCCCGACCAGAGTGGCCACGGCGGCGCCGGCGATGCCCGCCGCGCCCGGCCGCCACCGGCCCTGCACGAAGGGCAGCAACAGGATCGGCGCCAACGACGGCTTGAACGCCACCGCGACCCCGTAGAGCACCGCGGCGAGCACCGGACGCCCGCGACGCTCCGCGATCCAGCCCGCCGCCAGCGCGACGAGCAGCAGCCCGTAGATCTGGCCCAGCAGCAACGTGCCGTGCAGCGGCGACGACAACAGCAGCGCCGTCAACGCCGCCGCGGTCCAGGCCTTCCCGATCCGCAGCTCCCGCGCCACCGCCCACACCGCGCCGACGATCAGCACCACCGTCAGCACCACCCACAGCCGGTACGCGGGCAACGCCTCCAGCAACGCGAACGGCGCCAGCAGCAGCGACAGCACCGGCGGGTTCAGGTTCGTCAGCTTGGCCGGCGTCCGGTAGATGTCGTCGCCGTGCAGCAGCGCGACGGCCGAGTGCCAGAACGTGTCGAAATCGGGGTGCAGCTCCCGCATGTCCGCCGACGGCACCATGCTCAGCAGCGCGGGCGGGTAGCGGACCGCCAGCGTCACCGCCACGCCGAGCGCCACGAGCACCAGCACCGCCGCGGCGATCCGGCCCGGGGTGAGCGGGCCCCGCACACGGGCGGCCACGACCTGGCCGCGGGGCTGGGAGTCCGACACGACCGTCGACGGTAGCGACGCCGGCCCGGCCGGTCGCGTCCGGGCCCACCGCGCGCCCGGTCCGGTGACGTCCGTCGCCACCCGGACCCGGGTCCGGGCGAGGGGCCCCGCCGGGCCCCCGGTGTCGATCCCGGCCCTCACCGGCGGCTCCCTCCGGTGGGATCCCGCACTCCGGCCCCACGACGGCCTCCCGACGATCACAATGAGACGGTGCTGCGGGCGCCACGAGCTACGACGACGGTCGCGCTCGTCCTGTCGCTCGTGATCGCCACGCTCGCCGCGGCCTGCGTCGGCCCGACCCCGCCGCCGACGGCCGACCCGTCGGCCCCGCCGTCGACCGCGGGCGTCGCCGCCACCGTCCCGCCCCCCGACCCGGCGCTGCCGGGCCGCAGCACCGACGAGGTCGCCCGGCTCACCGTCGACGCCCTGCAGTCCTACTGGCGCGCCGCCCTGCCCGCCGATCTCGGCCGGCCGTGGCGCGACGTCGCCACGATCGCGCCCGTCCACGTCGACGACCCCGCCGCGCCCGCGCCGCCCTGCGCCGCCAAGGCCGCCGACCTGCGCGGCAACGCCTTCTACTGCCCCGCCGCCGACGCCGTCGTCTGGGACGCCGACGAGCTCCTGCCGCAGCTGCGCGACCGCTTCGGCCCCGCCGGGGTCGTCGTGGTGCTCGCCCACGAGTTCGGGCACGCCGTCCAGACCCGCACCGGTGTCGACGAGGCCCAGCGCGCCGATCCCGCCGCGCACCCGACGATCCTGCTCGAGGCCATGTCGGACTGCTACGCCGGCGCGGTGATCCGCCACCTCGTCGACGCCACCGCCGCCGGTGGCCCCGTCGACCTACCGATGCGCGCCACCGAACGCGACGCCGCCCTCCGCGCGCTGGTGACCTTCCGCGACCCGCTCGGCACCCTCGCCGCCGACACCACCGCCCACGGCAACGCCTTCGACCGGCTCTCCGCCGTCGAGGACGGCTACGACACCGGCCCGGCGGCCTGCGCCGGGATGACCCTGGCCGACCGCGAGTTCACCCAGCGCAGGTTCGGCTCGGCCGCCGACCGCGCCCGCAACGGTGACCTGCCCCTCGACCGGCTCGTCCCCGCCGTCTCGGGCGACGCACGGACCTGGTTCGACGGCCTCGTCGCGGCCGGGGGCACAGCGGGCTGGAAGGCGCCCGACCCGCGGCCCGCACCGCCCTGCCCCGACGCCGGCCCGCAGGGTCCCGTCGCGTACTGCGCCGCCGACGGCGGCGTCGTCACCGACCTCGCCGCGCTGGGCGAGCTCCAGAAACGCTCGGGCGACTTCGCCGGCGCCACCCTGATCGTGTCCCGCTACGCGCTCGCGGCCCGCGCGGCCGCGGGCCGGTCCGCGACCGGATACGACGCCGGCCGGTCCGCCGTCTGCCTCGCGGGCGCGTGGACGGCCCGCCTCGTGGACCCCGCCGGCGGGTTCGGCCTCTCCCCCGGCGACCTCGACGAGGCCGTCGCCGTCCTCCTCGACGAGGACTGGGCCGAGACCGACGCCGTCGGCACCGTCGACCCCGCCGACAACGGCTTCGAACGCCTCGGCCACTACCGCCGCGGGTTCGACGGCGGCCCGGGAGCGTGCGGCCTCTGAGCCCCGCTCCCGGCCCTCACCGGGCGAGGATCAGAACAGGACCCGCGCCAGCGCCCGCCGCGCCGCGGAGACGCGCTCGTCGTCAGCCGGGTAGAGCTCGAAGAGACCGATGAGGTGCTCGCGCACCCGGTCACGGTCGGGCCCGAAGTTCGCACCCGCCGTCCGCACCAGCCGCGCGAACGCGGCCTCGACCTGGTCGGTGGCGATCTCCGCATCGGCCGCGGCGAGCTGGGCGTCGACGTCGTCGGGGGCGGCGTCGGCCTTCGCGATCGCCGTCGGGTCCGCGGCCTCGGCACGCGCCAGGAACCGCACCTGCCCGATCGCCGCCCGCGCCTGCTCGTTGCCCGGCTCCACGTCGAGGATCTGCTGGTAGGCGGCCTCGGCGGCGACGTAGTCGCCGGCCTCCAGCGCGTCCTCCGCCGCGGTGAACCGGGGGTCGTCCGGCCCCTCCTCGACGTCCTCGTCACCGGCCCCGGCCCCGGCCCGCTCCTCGGCCTCGCGGATACCGGGCATCCGGTCGCGGAGCGCCTCGAGCAACCCGTCGATCCACTGCGAGACCTGGGCCTCGGGCAGCGCACCGTTGAAGCCGTCGATCGGCTGCCCGCCGGCGAGCGCGATGACCATCGGGATCGACTGCACACCGAACGCCTGCGCGATGCGCGGGTTCGCATCCACGTCGACCTTCGCCAGGATCCATGCGCCCTTCGCCTTCGCGGCGAGCCGCTCCAGGACCGGGCTGAGCTGCTTGCAGGGCTGGCACCAGGTGGCCCACAGGTCGACGACCACCGGGACCTGCGTCGACCGGTCGAGCACCTCCGACTGGAACGTCGCCTCGGTGACGTCGACGACCCACGACCCGCCGCCACCGTCGGCGCCGGGCCCCGGGGCAGCGCCCGCGGGGGCACCGGAGGTCTGCGCACGAGAGGCCGCTTCGGAACGCGCCCTCAGCGCGGACAGGTCGACGGCACCAGCCATCGACGCCATCGACGCGGACTGCGCCATCTGACGAGGATCAGGACGTGACACGCCGCCCATCCTGGCACGACCCCGCAGCGGTCGGCGCGCCCGCCCCGGCCCCCGGACACGCGGCGGCCGGGCCGGACCCGGCGGCACCACCGGGAAGAGGGAGAGTCGGGCGCATCACTCCGGCGCGCCGTTCGTTGGAACCGGCGGAGGCGCGGCGCGCACACACGCCGGCACTCCGCGTGACCGACATACGAGCCGTCTGGGCGGCCGACGTGACCGGAGGACGCAGCATGAACGAGAAGAGGGCCGACAACGCGGTGGCCGACCGGCTGCTCAGCGAAGCCCGGAAGCGGACCGCCCAGCAGCACAAGGCCCCCACCGGCCGCGGCCGGATCGCCATGATCGTCGGCATCGTCGCGCTCGTCGTGAGCCCGATCTCGATCGCGGGCTGGGTGTTCGGCCTGGTCACGCTCGGTCTCGGGCTCACCGCCGTCCGCAGGCCCGAGCAGGCCAGGCTCGCCCGGATCGCCCTCGTACTGGGTGCGGCCGCGATCTTCGTCGCGACCTTCTTCTTCACCCTCAACATCTCGATGCGCTGATCCGCGACTGCCCGCCGCCCGCCGCGCCCGCGACGCCGCGGCCCGTCAGGCCTCGCCGAGCGCCTGGTCGATCCGCTCGACCTTCGCCGTCAGCTGATCGGTGAACCCGGGCCGGATGTCGGCCTTGAGCACGAGGCTCACCCGGCTCGACCGCGCCTGCACGGCCTCGACGGCCCGCTTCACGACGTCCATCGCCTCGTCCCAGGTCTCGGCCTCGATCGTGGTGAACATCGACGTCGTCTCGTGCGGCAGGCCGGACTCCCGCACGACCCGCACCGCCTCCGCCACCACGTCGGCCACGCTGTCGGAACCCCCGCCGGACGGCGCCACACTGAATGCCACGAGCATGACCGCAGCCTGCCGCACCGATCGTCGTCCCGCGAGAGCGGTGGACACGCCTCACACCGGCGGGGACGGCCCGCGCGCGGCCACGCCGCAGCTGATCACAGCCTCCGCCGGGCACGGCACTGCTAGCGTTCCTGGTCATGGTGTCGCGCGCTCCGCTCCCGTTCGACCCGATCGAGCGCGCGGCCGAGCTGTGGGAGGCGCGGATCGGGCCCTCGGGCACCATGGCGGCGGTCACGAGCGTCATGCGTGTGCAGCAGATCCTGCTCTCGGCCGTCGACGCGGCGCTGAAGCCCCACGGCCTCACCTTCGCCCGGTACGAGGCGCTCGTACTGCTCTCCTTCTCACGCAGGCGGAGCCTTCCGATGCGCGTCGTGGGCGAGCGGCTCCAGCTGCACCCCACGAGCGTCACCAACATCGTCGACCGCCTCCAGGCCGACGGCCTCGTCCGGCGCGTACCGCACCCGACCGACCGGCGCGCCACCCTCGTGGAGATCACCGAGGACGGCCTGAACCGGCTCGCCGACGCCACGAAGTCGGTCACCGACGACGACTTCGGCCTCCGCGGCCTCGACCCGCAGGAGAGCGCGCAGCTCACCACCCTGCTCGGCCAGGTACGCCGCGCCGTCGGCGACTTCGACTGATCCGCGTCCGCGGCCCGCGGCGGGACGCGGGCCGTCCCCGCGACGGTCACCTGCGGCCGACCCGCCCACCCCGACCGTCGCGTGAGCGACGACCCGGGCGCTCCCGGGGACCGCGGGCGTGCCCGTCGGCAGGGCCCGGCCAGGCCCGCATGGTGCGCGGACCCGCCCCGGCGCGCCGCCCCTTCCGCCGGACCCGGCCCGCGCCGTAACCGGCCACGAGCCCGCTGCCGACCGAGCTCGCGATCACGTACACCGAACACGCCGTCATCCCCACCGTGCCCCCGTTCCGCGACGGCGGGACCACGCCGCCGTCGACTGCTGTGGACTCAACGGAGTTGACGCTAGCCGCGGACCCCGACAAGATCGGCGCCATGGAGGTCGAGGAGATCGGCGGCACGCTGCGCGCCGAGCGCGTCGCGCGCGGCTGGTCGCTGTCCGACGCCGCTCGTGAGATCGGCGCGGTCGCGGCCCGCACGGGCCGGCGGGTGGCGTCCGCCGGCAGCCTGCGCACGCAGCTGTCCCGCTGGGAGAACGGCCGGGTCGCGGCCGACGCCGACTCCCTCGCCCTGCTCGCGGAGCTGTACGGCAGGCCGGATCTGCGGGCCGATCGGCAGTCGCCACCCGGCGGTCCGCCGCCCTCCCCCGCCGGCCGGCTGCGCGCGGCGGTCTCCCGGGCCGACGCGGTCGACGACGCGACGCTGCGCGTCCTGCAGGCGCAGCACGCGGTCAACGCCGAGCTCGACGCCACGCTCGGTGCGGCGGGGACGGAGCAGGCGGTGGCGGCTCAGATCGCACAGCTCGACTCGGCCTCCGTGCACACGGTCGACCCGCGGCGCCGGCGCGCGGTGGCCGGGCTCCTGGCCCAGGCGGCGCTGCTGGGCGGCTGGCAGGCGCTCGACCAGGACGAACCCGACGTGGGTTTCACCCGGCACCGCCTGGCCCTCGACGCCGCCCGGCTCGCCGGCGCACCAGCGCTGGCCGGCCAGGCCGTGGCCGGGTGTGCAGCGGCGCTGCTCGCCGTGGGGCTGCCCGCCGCGGCCGAGGCGATCCTGGCCGAGGCGCCGACGTCGGGGGCCGGCGGGGCGTGGGCCCGGATCGCCCGCGCGGAGATCCGGATGTCGCAGGGTGAGCGCGACGATGCGGCGCGCCTGTTCGACGACGCCGCGGCGCTCACACCGTCGGACGAGCCCGACGCCGACCGGCCCACCGCAGACGTGCCCGTCGACGGCGGCCGCACCGCGGGCGTGCACACCGGCGACGACACCGTCCACGACGAGACCATCGGGGAGGAGACCATCGACGAGGAGACGCCTGCGTCGTGGCGCCCCGGGATCGTTCCTCCCGGGCACGTGCCCCCGGTCGCGCGGCGCCGGGTGGCGGCACTCGCCCTCTACGACGACGCGGCGCTCGAGCGGCTCCGCGCCGGCGTCGACGAACCGGGGCTCCCGGTGCGCGAGCGCGCGCGCCTGCGCACCCGGCTCGTGCTGGCGCTGGTCGCGCGCGGGGTGCGCGCGGAGGCGGAGGAGCAGGCCCGTCCGGCTCGGGAGCTCGCGAGCACGATCGGCTCCCACCGCGAGCGACGGCTCCTCGACGAGATGCTCGGATGACCGGCGTGCACCGCGTGGTGCGCCGTCTCGGGGCCGGTCAGCGCCGACCGTCGGCGCCGAGCGCCTCGATCAACGCGTCGGCGGCCGCGTACGGGTCGAGCTCGCCCGATCCGACGCGAGCGGCGAGGGCCGGCAGCGCGGCCGCTCCCCCGACGTCGCCGAGGCGGTCCTGGAGCCTGCGCAGGGCGACGGCCTGGATCTCGGCCTCGGCACGCCTGGCGCGCCGGCGAGCGCCCTCACCGCTGCGGTCGAGCCAGTCGCGGTGGGAGTCGACGGCGGCGACGAGCTCGTCGATGCCGTCGCCGCGGGCGGCGACGGTCCGCACGATGGGCCGCGTCCAGCGTTCCTGCGCGTCGCCCCCGTCGGCGGCGTCGGTCCGCGCGCCGAGCGAGACCATGTACCGCAGGTCGCGCACGGTCTGGGCGACCCCGTCACGGTCCGCCTTGTTCACCACGAGGACGTCGGCGATCTCGAGGATTCCGGCCTTGGCGGCCTGGATGCTGTCGCCCATGCCGGGGGCCAGCAGCACGAGCGTGGTGTCGGCGAGCCCCACGACCTCGATCTCCGACTGCCCGACCCCGACGGTCTCGACGAGCACGACGTCGCATCCGGCCGCGTCGAGCACGCGCAGCGCCTGCGGCGTCGACCAGGCCAGACCGCCCAGCTTGCCGCGGGTCGCCATCGACCGGATGAACACGCCGTCGTCGGTGGCGTGCTCGCCCATGCGCACACGGTCGCCGAGCAGCGCCCCGCCGGAGAACGGGGAGGAGGGGTCGACGGCGAGCACCCCGACCCGGCGGTCCCGGGCGCGCAGCGCTCCGACCAGGGCCGACGTGGTCGTCGACTTCCCGACGCCGGGCGAGCCCGTGATCCCGACGATCTGGGCCCGGCCGGTGTGCGGCGCGAGCGCCTCGACGGCCTCGCGCAGCTGCGGGCCGTCGTTCTCGACCATCGAGATCAGCAGCGAGACCGCCCGCGCCTCGCCGCGCCGCGCGCGGGCGACGAGGTCGCGGGGGTCGTGTCGTGGGCTCAGCGGAACCGCCGGGTGCTGCCGGGAACGGCCGCGCGGGTCAGGACGTCGCGGGGACGCGGACGATCAGGGCGTCGCCCTGGCCGCCGCCACCGCAGAGCGCGGCAGCACCGACGCCGCCGCCCCGCCGACGCAGCTCGAGGGCGAGGTGGAGCGCGATGCGGGCACCGGACATGCCGATCGGGTGGCCGAGCGCGATGGCGCCTCCGTTGACGTTGACCTTGTCGTCGGAGATGCCGAGCTTGCGGGCCGACACGACACCGACGGCCGCGAAGGCCTCGTTGATCTCGACGAGGTCGAGGTCGGCGGGCTCGATGCCCTCCTTCGCGCAGGCCTTCGCGATGGCGTTGGCGGGCTGCTCGTGCAGGCTCGCGTCCGGGCCGGCGACGACGCCGTGGGCCCCGATCTCGGCGAGCCAGGTCAGGCCGAGCTCCTCCGCCTTGGCCTTGCTCATGACGACGACGGCGGCCGCTCCGTCGGAGATCTGCGAGGCCGAGCCCGCGGTGATGGTGCCGTCGGAGGAGAAGGCGGGCCGCAGCTTGGCCAGGCTCTCCACCGTGGTCTCGGCGCGGATGCCCTCGTCGGTGGAGAACACCACCGGGTCGCCCTTGCGCTGCGGGATCTCGACGGGCGCGATCTCCTCGGCGAAGACGCCGTCCATCGTGGCCTTGGCGGCGCGCTGGTGCGAGCGGGCGGCGAACTCGTCCTGCTCGGCGCGCGACAGCTCGTAGCGCGCGTTGTACTTCTCGGTGGACGCACCCATGGCGACCTGGTCGAACGCGCAGAACAGGCCGTCGTAGGACATGTGGTCCTGCATCGTGACGTCGCCGAACTTGAAGCCCTCGCGCGACTTGGCGAGCAGGTGCGGAGCCTGGGTCATCGACTCCTGGCCGCCCGCGACGACGATGTCGTACTCGCCGGCGCGGATGAGCTGGTCGGCGAGGGCGATGGCGTCGATGCCGGACAGACAGACCTTGTTGATCGTGAGGGCGGGCACGTCCATCGGGATGCCCGCGGCGACCGCGGCCTGGCGGGCCGGGATCTGGCCGGCGCCCGCGGTGAGGACCTGCCCCATGATCACGTAGTCGACCGTGTCGGGTGCGACACCTGCGCGCTCGAGCGCCGCCTTGATCGCGATGCCACCCAGCTGTGCGCCGGAGAAGCCCTTGAGGGAGCCGAGCAAGCGCCCCATCGGGGTGCGGGCACCGGCGACGATGACGGATCCGGACACGGAAGACCTCCAGCGACTGCGGCAGCGAAGCGATGGACGGATGACGGCGTTGTTCGGGCCGCCGGGCCGGCCGGGGACGCACTGCCGCTCCTGGTGCGGCCCCGTGTCCCGGCGTTGCGGCGCGGCTCGTGGGAGTCGCACCGAAGGCGGGAGCTCCCACGGACGATACCTTCGGATCGCCGCTTTCGAACCTGTCGGGGCGGATGAGGCGGTGAGAGCCCGAACACGCCGTCGCGCAGCTACATTGCCTGGTCATGACAGCAGACACGACCGGCATCGGCGCTCTCGTGACCTCGGTGGACCACGTCGGCATCGCCGTGGCCGATCTCGACGAGGCGATCGCCTGGTACCGGGACAACCTGGGCTTGGAGGCGGTGCACGTCGAGACGAACGAGGAGCAGGGGGTGCGCGAGGCCATGCTCTCCGCCCCTGGCGACTCCGGCGCGCAGATCCAGCTCCTGGCACCGCTGAACGAGCGGTCGACGATCGCGAAGTTCCTCGACCGCAACGGCCCCGGCCTGCAGCAGTTGGCCTACCGGGTGCGCGACATCGATGCGGCGGGGGCCGCGCTGCGGGCGAAGGGGCTGCGGCTGCTCTACGACGAGCCGCGCAACGGCACGGCGGGCTCGCGGGTGAACTTCGTGCACCCCAAGGACGCCGGTGGCGTGCTGGTCGAGCTGGTCGAACCGGCGGCGGACGCCCAGCACTGACCGATCGGGCCGGCGGCCCGGATGCGGCCGCGTGCCGCTCCGGGCACGGCCGGGCCTGCGGCGACGCGTCGCCGGCCGGCCGGGCGGCCGGGCAACCTCGGCCTCGGCCCGGTTCGGCCGGGGACGTGGTGTCGGCCACCTCGGCGGGGTCGACCAGGGCCGCAGCTGTTGTCGATTGGCATAGTTATCGCTACCTTCGGGATATCAAGCGGCAGCGGTTCGCGATGCCGGACACGACTCAGCTACCGGAGGCAGGCCGTGAAGGAGATTCTCGAGGCGGTTCTCGCCGAGCAGTACGAGGCGATCGGCTCGCTGCCGGTACCCGAGTACTACCGCGCCGTCACCGTCCACAAGGACGAGCAGACGATGTTCGAGGGCGTCGCGACCAGGGACAAGGACCCGCGCAAGAGCCTGCACATCGAGCAGGTCGCCACCCCGGAGCTGGGCCCGGGCGAGGCACTCGTCGCGGTCATGGCCAGCGCGATCAACTACAACACCGTCTGGACCTCGATCTTCGAGCCGGTGTCGACGTTCGGGTTCCTCGAGCGCTACGGCCGCATGTCGCCGCTGGCCTCGCGCCACGACCTGCCCTACCACGTGGTCGGGTCCGACCTGGCCGGCGTCGTCGTGCGTACCGGCCCCGGCGTCAACGCCTGGAAGCCGGGCGACCGCGTCGTCGCGCACTGCCTGTCGGTGGAGCTCGAGAGCCCCGACGGGCACAGCGACACGATGATGGACCCCGAGCAGCGCATCTGGGGGTTCGAGACCAACTTCGGCGGCCTCGCCGACCTCGCCCTGGTGAAGTCCAACCAGCTCATGCCGATGCCCGAGCACCTGAGCTGGGAGGAGGCGGCGAGCCCCGGGCTGGTCAACTCGACCGCCTACCGGCAGCTGGTGTCGCGCAACGGTGCCGACATGAAGCAGGGAGACACCGTCCTGATCTGGGGCGCGTCGGGCGGGCTGGGCTCGTACGCGACCCAGTTCGCCCTCAACGGCGGCGCCACCCCGGTGTGCGTGGTCTCCTCGCCGGAAAAGGCCGACATCTGCCGGAAGATGGGCGCCGAGCTGGTCATCGACCGCAACGCCGAGGGCTACAGGTTCTGGAAGGACGAACACACCCAGGACCAGAAGGAGTGGCGGCGCTTCGGCAAGAAGATCCGCGAGCTCACCGGTGGCGACGACCCCGACATCGTGTTCGAGCACCCCGGCCGCGAGACGTTCGGCGCGAGCGTCTACGTCGCCCGCAAGGGCGGCACGATCGTGACCTGCGCGTCCACGTCGGGCTACGAGCACCAGTACGACAACCGCTACCTGTGGATGAACCTCAAGCGGATCGTCGGCTCGCACTTCGCCAACTACCGCGAGGCGTGGGAGGCCAACCGCCTGGTCGCGAAGGGCCTCGTGCACCCCACCCTGTCGCGGGTCTACCCGCTCACCGAGACGGGGCAGGCGGCGCTCGACGTCCACCAGAACCGCCACCAGGGCAAGGTCGGTGTCCTGTGCCTGTCGCCCGAGGAGGGCCTCGGCGTGGTCGACCACGAGAAGCGCGCCCAGCACATCGACGCGATCAATCGGTTCCGCGGGGTCTGACACCCGGCTTCCGGCGCGACGAGCCACCCGACGGCCCGACGCCCGGTACGGTGACGCGCATGGTGGGTGCCCCCGACCCTCGACGTTCCCCGGCCGGTTTCCGCGTCGCACGTCGCGGATACGACCAGCAGGAGGTGGACACACATCTGCAGCGTGTCGACGCCGACCTGCGCATGGTCGTCGCCGACCGTGACGCGGCCGCGGCCGGCATCACCGAGATCACCCGTGAGCTCGACGTGGTGCGCTCGGAGAACGAGGCGCTGCGGTTGCAGGTGCGCAAGCTCTCCGCGCCGCCGCAGGACGTTCAGGGCATGAGCGAGCGGCTGCGGTCGATGCTGCGGCTGGCGCAGGAGGAGGTCGCGGAGATCCGCGCCCGCGCCGATGCCGAGGTCGCGCAGGCCCGCGCCGAGGCGGAACGCGACGCCGGGAGACTGCTCGCCGACGCCCGCGCGGAGGGGGCGCGGATCGTCGCCGAGGCCCGTGCGGCGGAGGCCGCCGTGGAGGCGCACCGCGTGGCGTCCGAGGACGACCTGGCCCGCCGCCGAGCGGTCGCGGAGGCCGAGATCCAGGAGGCGGACGACCAGGCCCGCGCCCACCGCGAGGCGCTGCTGGCCGAGTCGGAGCAGCGTCGCCGCGCGGTCGACGAGGACTTCACGATCGCGATGAACCAGCGCCGGTCCGAGGCGTTGGCGGCGTTGACGACCGAGCGGACCGCGGCACAGCGGGAGATCGCGCAGCGGCGCGCGGACTCGCAGGACGAGGCCGCGGCGACGGTGGCGCAGGCCCGTCAGCAGGCGCGGGAGATCGTCGCCGACGCCGAGGCGCACCTGATCGAGCTCACCGAGCTGCGGGGCCGGATCGCCGAGCAGCTCAGCGGGTCGCGGTCCCGGATCGACCAGCTGCTGGAGGTCATCTCGCCGCTGCACGGCGAGGCGGAGCTGCTCGACCGCAGGCCCCCGGGCCCTCTGCTCTGACCACGGACGGCCCTCCCGCGAGCGGCCCGGCCCCGTCGCGCGAGCGTGGCCGGGGACCGCTCAGCGGCGTCGGCCGGGACGCCTGCGGTCGCGGGCGTTCCAGCACGGCAGGTGCCAGTGCCTGCGCTCGCCGACCGAGCCGTACTCCCCTGCCGGCCAGGTCACGACGTGTGGCGTGCCCGATGGCAGGGTCTGGTCGCAGCCGGGGCAGCGGTAGTCCTTGACCGACGCGCCGCCGGGGATGTGGCGGACGTGCCAGTCGCCGTCGGAACCGCTCTCGGTGCGGCTCAGCGCGGCGGACCCGAGGGGCCGGTGCGGGGTGGCCCATTTGGAGGAGGCCGACGACGCGGCCCGGCGGGGGCGGTTCGCGCGCGGCACACCCCGAGGGTACGGGGCGTGCCGCGCGCGCCGATCAGCGTCCGGCGTAGTCGCGGAAGCCGTGCCCGGTCTTGCGGCCGAGCCGCCCGGCGGTGACGAGGTGCTCGAGCAGCGGCGCGGGGGCGAAGCCGCTCTGGCGGAACTCCAGGAACAGCGACTTCTCGATCGCGAGGGACACGTCGAGGCCGACGACGTCGAGCAGCTCGAACGGCCCCATCGGCAGGGCGCAGCCGGTCTTCATGGCGGCGTCGATGTCGTCGGCGGTGGCGTAGTGCGCCTCGAGCATCTTGACGGCGTCGTTGAGGTACGGGAACAGCAGGGCGTTGACGATGAACCCGGCCCGGTCGCCACAGGAGACGGGCACCTTGCCGAGCTTGTCGCAGAGCGCGACGGCGGTGGCGGAGACGTCGGGCGAGGTGGTGATCGTCGAGACGACCTCGACCAGCTTCATGACGGGCGCCGGGTTGAAGAAGTGCAGGCCGACGACGTCGGAGGGGCGCGAGGTGGCGGCGGCGCACTCGACGACGGGCAGCGACGAGGTGGTGGTCGCGAGGATGGTGCCGGGTTTGCAGATCTCGTCGAGGGCGCCGAACACGGCGCGCTTGACGTCGAGCTCCTCGGCGACGGCTTCGACGACGAGGTCGACGTCGGCCATGTCCTCCAGGCGGGTGGTCGCGGTGATGCGGCCCAGGGCGGCGTCGCGGTCGGCCTCGGACAGCTTGCCCCGCACGACGCCCTTGTCGAGCGACTTGCGGACGGCGGCGAGCGCCGCCTCGGACTTGGAGTCGCTGCGGCCGCGGACGACGACGTCGTAGCCGGCCTTGGCGAAGACCTCGACGATGCCGGTGGCCATCGTCCCGGTGCCGATGACGCCGACCCGGGCGATGTCGCGCAGGGTGACGTCGGCGGGGAGGTTGCCGGTGGGGGTGTCGGCGTCGGGGACGATCTTCGAGCTGTGCGGCTTGGCGTAGGTGTAGAAGCCGCGGCCGCTCTTGCGGCCCAGCAGGCCGGCGGTGATCATCTGCTTGAGGACGGGCGCGGGGGCGTGCATCAGGTTCCGCGACTCGTGGTACATCGTGTCGAGGATCTCGTAGGCCGTGTCGAGGCCGATGAGGTCGAGCAGGGCGAGCGGCCCCATCGGGTAGCCGCAGCCGTGGCGCATGGCGGCGTCGAGGTCCTCGCGGCTGGCGTAGCGGGACTCGTACATGCGCGCGGCGTGGTTGAGGTAGCCGAACAGCAGCGCGTTGGCGATGAACCCGGCGCGGTCGCCGATGACGACGGGAACCTTGTCCAGCGTCGCGGCGAAGGCGCGCAGGTCGTCGATGACGTCGGGCTCGGTGACGACGGAGCGGACGAGCTCGACGAGCTTCTGCACGGGCGCCGGGTTGAAGAAGTGCATCCCGACGACCTTGCCCGGGCGGCCGGTGCGCACGGCGAGCTCGGTGACGGACAGCGAGGAGGTGTTGGACGCGAGGATCGTGGACGGGCCGACGACCTTGTCGAGCTCGGCGAGGATGGACGCCTTGAGGTCGAGGTGCTCGGGGACGGCCTCGACGACGAGGTCGCAGTCGGCGAGGTCGGCCAGCGAGGTGGTGGTCCGGATCCGGCCGAGCAGCTCGTCGGCGTCGGTCCGGGTGAGCTTGCCGCGCTCGATGGCGCGCGTCGTCGACGTCTCGAGGTGGTTGCGGCCGCGGGCGACGGCGTCGTCGTCGGTCTCGGCCGCCACGACCTGCAACCCGTTGCGCGCGAAGACTTCCACGATGCCGGCGCCCATCGTGCCCAGCCCGACGACCCCGACCGTCCGGAACTCCCGTGTCACGCCAACGACCTCCTGAATCCGCGATGACTCACCTGTTCGGCAGCGATACTCCCACCCCGGGTGCTAGGGATACCACGCATGTCGTGCGGAACACCCTCACGATCAGCGGCCCAGGCGCAGCCGCGTCATCCTGACCAGGCCTTTCATCGCCGACGCGGGGCGCCGGAAACTGGTCAGCGGGACAGGGAGGGCGAAGCGCTGGCGGGCCACGGCCTGGGGGCGGGCGAACTCGCGCAGGCCGTCGTCGCCGTGGATGCGGCCGAACCCGGAGTCGCCGACGCCGCCGAACGGCAGCGCGGGGATGCCCGCGAAGGAGATGACGCCGTTGACCGCGACCATGCCGCAGCGCAGCCGGTCGGCGATCTCCTCGCCGCGGGCCTTCGAGAACACCGACGCGCCCAGTCCGTAGCCGGTGGCGTTGGCGCGGCGGACCGCGTCGTCGACGTCCGCGACACGGTTGACGACGAGCAGCGGCCCGAACGTCTCCTCGGTGACGGCGACGCTGTCCTCGGGGACGTCGGCGACGACGACCGGGTCGACGAACCCGTCGCGCACCGAGTCCGGCCCCCCGACGAGCGCCGTCCCGCCCGCGGCGATGGCGTCGCGGACGTGGCGTTCGACGACCGCGGTCTGCGCGGGCATCGTCATCGGCCCGAACGACTCGCCCGCCCGCAGGGCCCCGGCGCGCTTGGCGACCTCGGCGGTGAAGGCGTCGGCGACGTCGTCGAGGACGTAGATCCGCTCGACGCCGACGCAGGTCTGCCCGGCGTTGGACATCCCGCCCCAGACGGCGGCGTCGGCCGCGGCGACCAGGTCGGCGTCGGAGTCGACGATCATCGCGTCCTTGCCGCCGCACTCGATGAGCACGGGAACGAGGTGCTCGGCGCACGCGGCCATGACGCGCTTCCCGGTGGCCGTGGACCCGGTGAACGCGATCTTGCCGACGCCGTGCGCCCGGCACAGCGCCGCGCCCGTCTCGCCGAAACCGGTCACGACCTGCAGCAACGGCGCGTCCGGCACGGCCTCGGCGAGGGTGTCGGCCAGTGCACGGCCGACCCCGGGGGTGAGCTCGCTGGGCTTGAACACGACGGCGTTGCCGGCGGCGAGCGCGTAGGCGATCGAGCCCATCGGGGTGAAGACGGGGTAGTTCCAGGGCCCGATGACGCCGACGACGCCGACCGGCGGGTAGGACACCGTCGCCGCCTGGTTGGCGCCGAGCAGCCCGGGCTTCACCGACCGCTTGCCCAGGACGCGCTTGGCGTTGCGGGCCGCCCAGTCGAGGTGGTCGACGGCCAGGACCAGTTCGAGGCGGGCGTCGTCGAGGGGTTTGCCGGTCTCGGTGACGATGACGCCTGCGAGGTCGTCGATGCGCTTGGCCAGCAACGACCGCCAGGCGGCGAGCTTGGGCAGCCGGCCGTCGTAGCCGAGCCCGGCCCACCAGGTGGCCGCGTCGACGGCCCGGTCCACGGCGGCCTGCACGGCCGCGGCGTCGTGCACGGGATGGGTGCTCACGACCTCACCGGTGCGCGGGTCCAGTGACTCGAAGGTCCGCGCGGCGGCGTCGGTGGCGGTCATTACTTGAGAGTAACCAAGTCGGCGCCGGTCGCGCGGGCCGTTCCCGACCCGCGTCGACCGGCGCCCCGTCGACCGCGGCGGGTCAGAACGTGATCAGCGGCTTGATGATCCCGTCCTCCTTCGTCGTCATCATCTCGAAGGCGCGGGAGACCTCGTCGAAACCGAAGGTGTGGGTCGTCATCGGGGTCGGGTCGATGCGGCCCGACAGCATGAGCTGGAACATCCGGCCCATCCGCTCGCTGCCGCCCGGGCACAGGCCGGTGTGGATGGCCTTGTCGTTCATGCCGAGGCCGAAGGCGTCGAGCGGCAGCTGCAGCGGCGCCGGGTTCTCGCCGTGGTAGCCGATGTTCGACACCCGCCCGCCCGCCTTGGTGACCCGCAGGCACGCCTCGAAGGTCTGCGGGAAGCCGAACGCCTCGATCGCGGCGTCGACGCCCTCTCCCCCGGTGAGGTCCATGATCTGCTCGACGGGGTCGCCCTGGGAGAAGTCGACGATCTCGTCGGCACCGAAGCGTTTGGCCAACGCCTGGCGTTCGGGCCGGGACTCGACGGCGATGATCCGGCCGGCGCCCAGGGTGTTGGCGGCCATCGTCGCGCTGAGCCCGACGGGCCCCTGCGCGAAGACCGCGACGGTCTCACCGAAGTTGATGCGGGCGTGCTCGGCGCCCATGAAGCCGGTCGACAGCATGTCGCAGCTGTAGACGGCCTGCGCGTCGGTCAGCGCGTCCGGGATCGCGGTCAGGTTGGCCTGCGCCGCGGGGACGACGAAGTACTCGGCCATGTTGCCGTCCATCTGGACGGTGTACTTGTAGCCGCCGAGCGCCCCGCCGCACTGGCTGGTGAAGCCGCGCTGGCAGTAGGCGCAGCGGTAGCAGGGGGTGACGGCGTTGACGGCGACGCGCTGCCCCTCGGTCCAGCCGGTCACCGCCGAGCCCAGCTTGTGGATGACCCCGACGGACTCGTGGCCGAGGGTGCGGCCGTCGGGTACCGGGAGCGCCCCCTTCACGGTGTGGACGTCGGAGGTGCAGATCAGTGCCGCGGTGGTGCGGACGATCGCCTCCTCCGGCCCCGGTTCCGGGATCGGCTTCTCGACGACGGCGGTCGACCCGACCCGTTCGATGATCAGTGCGCGCATGGTGTCGGTCATGAGTTGAGCCCCTAACCCGCCCACGCCGCTGTGAGCGAGCATCCACCATCGTGCAGCCGGGGCGTGCCCGCGACGCTGCGCGCAGTGATTACCGGGGGCCGAGAAAAGCGCCGGGCCCGGGTCACCCGTCAGAACAGCGTCAGGGAGGGGTCCTCGACGCCGCGCAGCGCGTCGTAGTCGACGACGACGCAGCGGATGCCGCGGTCCTCGGCGAGGGTGCGGGCCTGCGGCTTGATCTGCTGCGCGGCGAACACCCCGGCGACGGGCGCGAGCAGCGGGTCGCGGTTCATCAGCTCCAGGTACCTGGTCAGCTGTTCGACGCCGTCGATCTCGCCGCGGCGCTTGACCTCGACGGCGACGCTGCCGCCCGCGGCGTCGCGCAGCAGCAGGTCGACGGGGCCGATGGCCGTCATGTACTCGCGGCGCACCAGGGTGTGGCCCTCGCCGAACACCTCGGGGTGGGCGGCGAGCAGCTCCTGCAGGTGGGCCTCGACGCCGTCCTTGACCAGGCCCGGGTCGACGCCGAGCTCGTGGCGGGTGTCGTGCAGGACCTCGTCGATGGTGATGACGAGGGACTCGTCGGCCTTGTTGCGGACGGTCCAGACGCCGGGCTGCTCCTCGAGCCAGCAGGGCGGGCTCATCCAGTTGAGCGGTTTGTAGGCGCGGTCGTCGGCGTGGATGGAGACCGACCCGTCGGCCTTGACCAGCAGGAGCCGGGGCGCCATGGGCAGGTGCGCCGTGAGCCGGCCGACGTAGTCCACCTGACAGCGGGCGATGACGAGACGCACCCGCCAGACCCTAGGACACGCTCAGCTCTCCCGGGTGACTGCCCAGGCCGCGATCTGGCTGCGCCCGGAGAACCCCAGCTTGGCGAGGATGTGCGCGACGTGGGTCTCGACGGTGCGCTCGGAGATGTGGGCGGTCTCGGCGATGGCTCGGTTGGTCATGCCGCGGGCGACGAGCTCGGCGATCTCGGCCTCGCGCGGGGAGAGGACACCGCCGTCGCGGGGGTTGTCGACGAGCTCGGCGGCCATGCGCCGCAACGGCTGCATCCCGAGCGTCGCGGCGGTGGCGGCGGCCCGGCGGGCGAGGGCGCGGGCCTCGTCGGAGTCACCCGGGCGGCCCCGGCGGCTCAGCACGACGGCGAGCCGGTATCGCCCGGACGCGGCGAAGGGGGCGAGGCCACGGGCGTCGTCGGCGTCGATGCCGGCGCGCAGGTGCCGGATCGCGACGTCGGTGCGGCCCAGTTCCCCCGCGGCGATCCCGAGGTACTGCTGCACCGAGCCGTGCGTGGCGGTGGCCCCGGCCCCGCCGACGACGAACAGGTCCGCGAAGGGGGTGAGGAAGCGGTAGGCCTCCTGCATGGGCGCGCTGTCGCCCAGATCGGCGGCGATCTGGACGCGCAACGCCTCGACGACCAGGCACATGAACCGCGGGATCCGCGGCGAGCCGGGCGGCGGCAGGTCGCGGTACCAGCGCAGTGCCTCGTCGCGTCGGTAGAGCGCGAGGTGCCAGCTCGCCATCGTCGTGCCCAGGACGGCGAAGACGGGTGACTGCCGACCTGCCTCGACCATGCCGGGGTCGAGCCTCGTCTCGTCGAGCCCGTCGTCGCCGACCATCTTGGCGACCTGCCACTCCACGGCCAGCGCGGTCATCGTCGCACCGGCGTGGCGGCCGTGTTCGGCCAGCTGCGCCGCCTCCTGGTTGAGCCGGCGCACCTCGTCGAACCGGCCGCGCCCGAAGGCGAACACGATCCGGCTGCGCAGCTGGTGCAGCCGCGCCAGCGGCTGCCGGGTGGCGGCGGCGACGGGGGCCAGCCGGTCCAGCTCCTGCTCGGCGTCGTCGAAGCGGCCCTGCTGGCACAGGGCGTCGAAGCGCCAGAGCCGGCCCCAGAGCGCGGCGTCGACCGGGTCGGGCGCGCCGTCGGCGGCGAGGTCGAGCAGCCGGGTGCCGAGCGCGTAGCGCTCGGCGTGCCCCTCGGGTCCGCTGCGGGCGAGCTGGCGGGCCCGCAGCGCCGCGACCAGCGACGCGGGGTCGCCGATGCGTTCGGCCATCGCGAGCGCCTCGCGGCTGCGGCCCTCGACCTCGTCGGGCCGGCCGAGGAACAGCAGGGTGTGGGCGAGCTGGGCCAGCAGCTGTGCGCGCAGGGGGCCGTCGTCGGGCCCGACGGCGGCCAGCGCGTCGTCGCACCAGCCGCGCTGGGCGATCAGCAGCTCGGCGTCGGAGATGCCCTGCACGACGAGCGCGGCCTCCGCGAGGACGGTCGCGTCCCCGATGTGGCGGGCCAGCTCCACCGCGGACGCGCAGGTGGCGACGGCATCGGACACGGCGTGGGCCCGCAGCTGCGCACGGGCGAGCTCGACTAGGTCACGGGCCCGCCGCGCCGGTGCGACGATCCCGCGTCCCGCCTCGAGGACGTGGGCGTGGCGGCGTGCCGACTCGGCGAAGGCCAGCCGGGTGCCCGCGAGCCGGGCGGCGCCACGGGCCAGGTCCAGGGCCTGCTCGGGGTCCTGGGCCGGGTCGCCCCCCGCGAGGGCGGCGAGGGCGTGGCGGGCCAGCTCGGGCAGGACGTCGGGGTCGTCGGCGCGCGGGGCCAACGCGACCGCGAGCCGACCGTGCAGCCGCGCCCGTTCCTGCGCGCCGAGCACATCCGACAGCGCCTCACGGACGATGTCGTGGGCGAAGCGCAGGGCGGTCCGGCCGGGTGGGCGGACGAGGACACCGTCGTCGAGCGCGGGTCGCAGGGCGTCCGCGACGGGGGCGCCGAGCACGGTGCGCAGCAGCGACTCGTCGATCTCGGCGCCGGCGACGGCAGCGACGTCGAGCACCGCCCGGCAGCCGGCGGGGAGCCGCGCGAGCCGCAGCCGGACGACGTCGCGCACCGCGGCGGGTACCGCGTCGTCGCGGAGTGCACCCGCGGCGAGCACCCGCCCCAGCTCGGCGACGAAGAACGGGTTGCCGCCGGACCGGGCGGCGACGTCGGCCACCACCTCGCGGGTGGGCGCGCCGCCGAGGACGTCGGCGAGGGCGTCGGCGATCTCGTCGTCGGCGAGGCCGTCGAGGTCGAGCCGCTCGGCGGTGGGCAGCGCCTCGATCCGGGCGACGTGCCCGGCACGTTCCGGGTCGGCGCCCAGCTCGCCCGGGCGCACCGTGGCGACGACGAGCAGCCGCGCCCCCGCCGCGTCCCGCGCCAGGTGCGCGAGCAGGGCGAGCGAGTCGGGATCGGCCCACTGCAGGTCGTCGAGGGCGATCAGCAGCCCGGTCGTCGCCGACGCCGCCGTGAGCGTGCGGGTGACGACGTCGAACAGGACGAAGCGCTCCCCCGCACCGGCGGCGGACCCGGCGGCGAGCAGCGCCGGCTCGGCGAGGTCGGTGGGGTCGACGGCGGCGAGCGCGTCGGGGGCCGTCGCGTGCAGCGCCCGCAGGACACCACGCCACGGCCAGTAGGCGGGTGCTCCGGCGTCGTCGCTGCACCGGCCCCACAGCACGGGGACGCCGCGGGCGCCGGCGAGCCGCGCCAGCTCGGTGACCAGCCGCGTCTTGCCGATGCCCGGTTCCCCGGCGACCAGCACCACCGACGGGTCGCCCGCCAGGGCGGCGTCGAGCCGGCGCGCGAGCCCACCGAGCTCGGTCGCCCGGCCGACGTACCGCGGCGCCACGGTGGAGACCGTAGCGGGATCGGTGTTTCCACCGATGGCTCCGAACGGGCGCAACGTCACGATCGACGCCATGACCAGCCGCATCGCTCTCCGCGCCGCCGCGATGTTCGACGGCGCCACCACCGTCACCGATCCGCTCGTCGTCGTCGAGGACGGCCGGATCGTCACCGTCGACGCCGGGGCGCGGGTCGCGCCGCCCGCCGACGCCGAGCTCGTCGACCTGCCGGGCGCCACCCTGCTGCCCGGGCTCGTCGACACCCACGTCCATCTGGGGTTCGACGCGGGCCTCGACCCGGTCGCGACGCTCGCCGCCCGCGACCCCGACGAGGTGCTCGACGCCATGGCCGTCGCGGCGGCCGCGCAGCTGCGGGCGGGCGTCACGACGGTCCGCGACCTCGGCGACCGCGACTACCTGACGCTCACCCTGCGCGAGCGCGGCGGGCTGTTGCCGACGATCGTCGCCGCCGGCCCGCCGATCACCTCGCCCGGCGGGCACTGTCACTTCCTCGGCGCGGCCACCAGCGGCGTCGACGGGGTGCGGGCCGCGGTGCGCGAGCACGCCGAGCGGGGCGTGGACGTCGTCAAGGTGATGGCGTCGGGTGGGCAGATGACGCCGGGCACGAACTGGGACGCGACGCAGTTCCCGACGCAGGTGCTGCGTGCCCTGGTCGACGAGGCGCACGCGCACGGGCTGCCGGTGACGGCGCACGCCCACGCGGTCGACGCGATCCGCGACGCCCTCGCCGCGGGGGCCGACGGGCTGGAGCACGCCACGTTCATCACCGCCGACGGCCCGCGGCTCGACGAGGACCTGCTCGCGGAGGTGGTGCGGCGGCGGATCGCGGTGGGCCTGACCGTCGGTCTGGAGCTGGTCCCCGGCATGGTGCCGCCGCCGGACATCCGCAAGCACCTGCCCGCGATCCTCGCCGTGGCCGCGGCGATCTGCGGGGCGGGGGCGCTCGTCGTCGCCGGGACGGACGCCGGGATCGGCCCGCCCAAGCCGCACGGGGTGCTGCCGCGGGGTCTGGTGCAGCTCACCGAGCTGGGCATGACACCGCTGCAGGCGTTGACGGCGGGGACGTCGGTAGCGGCGACGGTGTGCGGGCTCGGCGACCGCAAGGGCCGCATCGCCCCCGGCTACGACGCCGACCTGCTCGCGGTGGCCGGTGACCCGCTGACCTGCATCGACGCACTGCTCACCCCGGTCCACGTGATGGCGGGCGGCCGTCCGGTCCTCGCCGGTGCCCGCCGCGCGGACGTCGCCGGGTGACCCTGGCCGGGCGGACGTCGCCGGGCGGGCCCTGCCACCGTCGGGCGGTCGTTCCGAGATCTTCTGGAACGACCGTCCGGCCCGCTAGGGTTCGCCGGATGCCGGCTCCCCCGCATCTCGACCACGAGGCTCTGCTCCGCGCACAGGCCGACACCCTGGCCACGCCACGCCGCAGCTACGGAGCCGCGGCGAAGGTGCTCTTCCGGCTGCTCGACGTGCTGTACGGCAGGAAGCGCACGCTGTCGAAGTTCAAGGTGCTCGAACTCGTCGCGCGGGTGCCCTACCAGTCGTGGGAGCAGGTCGCCTACATCGCGATCACGCACGTCCACGTCCGCACCGGGATGGCCCGGCGCGTGTACGCGCGGGTCAAGGAGTCCCGCGAGCAGCAGGACAACGAGCAGTGGCACCTGCTCGTCATCCAGGAGCTGATCGGCCGGTCCGGGAAGCGGGAGAACGCGCTGCACTACTTCGTGGTGCCGCAGATGATCGCGCTCGTCTACTACCAGATCTCGTGGCTGCTGTTCGTGGTCCGGCCGGCGTGGTCGTACCGGCTCAACGCCGATTTCGAGGACCACGCCGAGCACGAGTACATGCACATGGTCGAGGAACACCCGGAATGGGAGACGACACCCTTCGAGTCGGACTTCGCGGCCGACTACGGCGAGTTCGACTCCGTGGCCGACCTGTTCCGCCAGATCGGCCACGACGAACGCGTCCACAAGATCGAGTCGGAGGAGGCGATGAGCGGGCCACGCTTCCGCTGACCCGCGACCCGCGCGGGACCCGCCACGTCCACCGCGCCTCAGCCGTTGTTCTCCAGCAGCGCGCGGCCGTGCGCCGCGAGCAGCTCCCGCAGCCGCGGCGGGTGCAGCCCCTCCACCTCACCGGCCAGTGCGACGAGCTGGCCGGCCGCGACCTCCACCGACTCGACCTCCAGCGTCACCTCGCGGCGCCCCTCACCGTCGGGCGGGCCCGCGGCCGCGACGGCGGCGATCGCCGCGTCGGTGTCGGTGACGTTCGGCAACGCCCGCAGCCCGCGGAGGGTGAGCCGGACGCGGACGGTCGCGCGCAGCATCGTCGCGGCGAACCGGGCCGCCGACTCCGCCCACCACCCGGGCAGGTCGAAACCCGCGGGCCGCTCGAACGGCTCCCCCGTCGCCTCCGCGGACCCGACCCGGGAGGCACGGTAGGTGCGGATCTCCCCGTCCACCCCCGCGACCAGGTACCAGACCCCCGCCTTCAGGACGAGCCCCAGCGGCTCGACCACCCGGTCCACCGAACCCGACCCGCGCCGGTACCCGATCCGCACCCGCCGCTGCGCCCAGACCGCCTGGGCGAGCGTCGCCAGGTGGAGCGGTTCGGCCGGTGTCCGGAACCAGCCGGGGGCGTCGAGGTGGACGCGTTCGGCGATGCGCCGGGCGTGTTCGCCGAGGTCGGCCGGCAACGTCGCCAGCATCTTCGACTGGGCCGCGACCAGCGCCGACCCCATCCCGAGCGCGGAGAGCAGCTGCGGCGCGGCCGTGGCCAGCATCGCGGCGGCCTCGTGCGCGGTGAGCCCGTCGAGGCGGGTCCGCCAGCCCTCGACGAGCCGGATCCCGCCGCCGTGCCCGCCCTCGGTCCACAGCGGGACCCCCGCCGCGACGAGGGCGGCGACGTCGCGGTAGATCGTGCGCTCGGAGACCTCCAGCTCCGCGGCGAGCTCCGCCGCCGTCGCCGACCTGCGTCGTTGCAGGACGAACAGCATGGCCATCAACCGGGACGCGCGCACCGGCCCATACTCGCGCCCGTGGAACAGCTCAGCACCCGGCAGGTCTACGCCAACAGCTGGATGACCGTCCGCGAGGACGAGATCCGCCGCCCCGACGGCACCGCCGGCGTCTACGGCGTCATCGACAAACCGACCTACGCGCTGGTCGTCCCCCGCGCCCACGACGGGCGGCTGCACCTGGTCGAGCAGTTCCGCTACCCCGTCGGTGCCCGGCGCTGGGAGTTCCCCGCGGGCACAGCCCCCGACCGGGCCACCCCGCATCCCGACGACCTCGCCGTCCAGGAGCTCGTCGAGGAGACCGGGCTCGTGGCCGGGCGGATGGAACTGCTCGGGACGATCGACGTCGCGCCCGGCATGTCGAGCCAGCGCGGGCACGTCTACCTGGCGACGGAACTGACCCAGGGCGAGGCGCAGCGCGAGGACAGCGAGGCCGACATGCGTGCCGGGTGGTTCACCCCGGCGCAGTTCGAGGCCATGATCGGCGAGGGCGTCGTCGCCGACGCCCAGACACTCGCCGCGTACGCACTGCTGATGTTGCGCGACAGGAACGGGGACGGACATGGACCTGCGTGAGACCGACGAGCAGCAGCTGCTGCGCGAGTCCGTGGCCGCGCTCGCGGGCCGCTTCGGCGGCGAGTACTTCCTCGCCAAGGCGAAGTCGGGTGAGAAGACCACCGAACTGTGGGCTGAGGCCGGCAAGGCCGGCTACCTGGGCGTCGCGGTCCCGCCAGAGTACGGCGGCGGCGGTGCCGGGATGGTCGAGCTGGCGATCGTCGCCGAGGAGATCGCCGCCGGTGGCTGCCCGCTGCTGCTGATCGTCGTGTCCCCCGCGATCGCCGCGACCGTGATCGCCACCTCCGGCACGGCCGAGCAGAAGGAGCGCTGGCTGCCCGGGTTCGCCGACGGCTCGCTGCGGATGTCGTTCGCGATCACCGAGCCCGACGCGGGCTCCAACTCCCACCGCATCACGACGACCGCGCGCCGCGACCCCGACGGCGGCTGGCGGCTCTCGGGGCACAAGTACTACATCTCGGGTGTCGACGAGACCGACGCGACGCTGGTCGTCGCGAAGCTGGAGGACCCACAGGGAGGCGGCACAGCGGCGGGCACGCTGCGCCCGGCCATGTTCGTCGTCCCCCGCGACACCCCCGGGGTCTCCTACCAGCCCATCGACATGGCGATCGTCAGCCCGGAGCGGCAGTTCACGCTGTTCTTCGACGACGCGCCCCTGCCCGCGGACGCGCTCGTCGGCGGCGAGGAGGCGGGCCTGTCCGCGCTGTTCGCGGGCCTGAACCCGGAGCGGATCACCGTCGCCGCCTACTCCAACGGCCTCGCCCGCTACGCCCTGGCCAAGGGTGTGGCCTACGCCCGCGACCGCGACGTGTGGGGCACGCCGATCGGTGCGCACCAGGCCATCGCGCACCCGCTCGCCGCCGCGCACATCGACGTCGAGCTCGCCCGGATGGCCACGACCCGCGCCGCGTTCCTCTACGACGCGGGCGACCGCGGCGCCGGCGACGCCGCCAACATCGCCAAGTACGCCGCCGCCGAGGCCGCGATCAAGGCCGTCGACGCGTCGGTGCAGGCCCACGGCGGCAACGGGATGTCGCTGGAGTACGGCGTCGGCGCGCTGATCGGCGCGGTGCGCGCGGCCCGGATCGCGCCCGTCAGCCGGGAGATGGTGCTCAACCACGTCGCCCAGCACGCGCTGGGGCTGCCCAGGTCCTACTAGGCGCGCAGGTCGGCGCGACGGACGGTGGCCCGAACGGCGAGCCCGCCGCGCGCAACCTCACGGTCGCGTTCCCGCGTCGGGACGACCGTGAGGTTGCGCCCGGTTCTCGGCGCGCAACCGCACGGTCGTCGCTCGCCCCCGGGAGAGCACCGAGGTTGCGGCCGGTCGTCGGTCGTCGGGCCGGTCAGCTCACGCGCAGTGGGACCGACTCCAGCCGGCGCATCCCCGGCACCGGCAGCCAGACCAGCTCACCCGGGTCGACGGCCAGCGCCAGGCCGGGGAAGCGCTCGACGAGCGCGCGCAGGGCCACCTCGCCCTCCTGCCGGGCCAGCGCCGCGCCCAGGCAGTAGTGCGGCCCGAACCCGAACCCGACGTGTCCCTCGCCGCGCTCGGTGGTGCGGCGGGCGACGTCGAGGCGGTCCGGGTCGGCGAACTCCCGCGGGTCGGAGTTGGCGGCCACCAGTGCGGGCTGGACGCCCTCCCCCGCCCGGATGGTCACGCCGCCCAGCTCGGTGTCGACGAGCGCGTACCGCGTCGACGCGAACTGCACCGGACCGATGCGGCGCATCAGCTCCGTGATCGCCCCCGGCCACAGCGCCGGGTCGGCGCGCAGCCGTGCGAGCTCGTCGGGCCGGGTCAGCAGCGCGACGACGGCGTTGGAGATCAGGTGCGCGGTGGTCTCCTGGCCCGCGACGACCAGCGAGAGCACCATCGTCACCAGCTCGCTGTCGGAGAGCCGGTCACCGTCCTCGTCCTGGGCGCGGACGAGGCCGGTGAGCAGGTCGTCGCCGGGGTCCGCGCGGCGGCGGGCGATCAGGTCCAGGACGTGGTCGACCATGTCGCGCAACGCCGCCGGGATGCGCTCGCGGTCCATCGTCGCGAGGTCCTTGCTCCATTCGTGCCAGGACGGGCGGTCCGCCTCCGGGATGCCGACGAGCTCGCAGATCACGGTGATCGGCAGCGGGTAGGCGAACTCCTCGACGAGGTCGACGGCTGCACCGTCGGCCCCCGACGTCGCGACCCGGTCGAGCAGCCCGGCGGTGATCTCCTCCACGCGCGGGCGCAGCGCGGCCACCCGTCGGACCGTGAACGCGCGCGAGACCAGCTTGCGGAGCCGGGTGTGGTGGGCGCCGTCGGCGCTGACGATGCTGTCGGCCAGGTAGTGCAGCAGGTCCCGTGGAATGCCGACCTGTTCCAACGCCGCGAGCTTGAGGTCGGCGGCACCGCTGCCCGGCACCGATCCGGGGTCGTTCGCGAACCGCGCCGAATCCCCCAGCACGGCACGGACCTCGTCGTAGCGCGTGACGACCCAGACCGGCGCCCCGCCGAAGAACGTGCCGCGCAGGGCGGGCGCCTCCTCCCGGATGCGCCCGTAGGCGGTGTACGGGTCGGTCACGAACTCCGCGGTCGTGAGATCGACGCTCATGGTTCCCCTCAACTGTTCGCAGCGGCCCGGGTCAGCGGACGCGCCGCCTCCATTCCTGGTCCATCTGTGCGGCGAGGTCCCGGAACATCTCGGCGACCTGCGGGGCGACGACCGCGACGCGCGACGCGGCGCCGGGCACCTCGATCGCCGCGGCGATGGTGTGGGCCATCAGCGCGGCGCGACGGTCACGGTCGACCGGGACGCCGGCCGCCGGCAGCGGGTCGACGAACAGGAACCCCGTCGCGACGGCCCGCAGGACGTACTCCTGCTCCTCGAGCGTGAGATCGGTGCGCAGGGCCCCCGCTGCGCGCAGCAGCCCGAACATCCGCCGGGCCGCGGCATCGCGCCGGGCACCCAGCTCCCCCATCGAGTCGGCCGCCTCGTGTGCGAGCCGGCCCAGCACCTCGGGGTCGCCGAGGTAGAGCGGCCGCACGACCGGGTCGTCGGCCAGGTCCCGGTACACCGACGCCGTCATCCGGCTGGGCAGCACCTCCGCCGGGTCGGCGGCCATCCGGTCGGCCATCCGGGACACGACGTGGTGGTGGCTGCGCAGCAGGACCGTGAGGAACAGCGCGTCCTTGGTACGGAAATGCAGGTAGACGGTGCCCTTGCCGATGCCGGCGTGGCGGGCGACGTCCTCGACCGTGACGCGTTGGTAGCCCCACCGCACCAACAGGTCGGCCGCGGCGTCCAGCACGCGCTCCAGCCTGGCGCCGGATGACGCGATGACTGGATTCGCGTTTTCGGTCATGCGGTCACGCTAGGCCTGGTTCGACGGGGCTGCAAGGCCTACCGTCGCAGGCATGGCGGACTACGAGTACCTGCTCGTCAAGCAGGACGGGGACACCGTCCGGATCACGATGAACCGGCCCGAGCGGCGCAACGCGCTGTCCGAGGCGCACCTGCGCGAGCTGCTGCGCGCCTTCACCGAGGCCGGGGAGTCCGACGCTACGGGCATCGTGCTCGGCGCCGAGGGCAAGGTCTTCTCCGCCGGCCACGACTTCGCCGACGTCGCCTCCCGCGACCTCTCCGGCGTCCGCGACCTGCTGCGTCTGTGCACACAGCTGATGCAGACGATCGAGGCGGTGCCGCAGGTCGTGATCGCCCGCGTCCACGCGCTGGCGACGGCCGCGGGCTGCCAGCTCGTCGCCACCTGCGACCTCGCCGTGGCCGCCGAGTCCGCGGGCTTCGCGCTGCCCGGCGGGAAGGGCGGCTGGTTCTGCCACACCCCCGCGGTCCCGGTCGCGCGCAACATCGGCCGCAAGCGGCTCATGGAGATGGCGCTCACCGGCGACGTCGTCGACGCCGCCACCGCCGCCGACTGGGGCCTGGTCAACTACGCGGTCCCCGACGACGAGCTCGACACCCGCGTCGACGACCTGCTCGCCCGGGCCACGCGCGGCAGCCGCTTCGGCAAGGCCGTCGGCAAGCAGACGCTCTACAGCCAGCTCGACCGCCCCGAGGGCGACGCCTACGGGATCGCCGTCGAGGTCATGGCGTCGATGTCGCAGTCGCCGGGAGCCAAGGAGGGCATGGCCGCGTTCCTGGACAAGCGCCACGCCGTCTGGTCCGACTGAACGCCCGCAACCTCACGGTCGGGTTTCCGCCCCGGGACGACCCGTGGGGTTGCGCGCCGGTGCTGTGGGCGTGACTCGGACGGCGGCTGTCCGCGGCCGCCGGGCACGCCAGGATGACGCCCGTGACCAGCGACGGGACCCTCGCCGACCTCATCGGCCCGCACGCCCGCCGCGAGCCCCACCGGGTCGCGCTGGTCCACGAGAAGCGGCGCTGGACCTACGGCGAGCTGGCCGCCACAGCCGGCGCGTTCGCGGGGCGGCTGCACGCCGCCGGGGCCACGGGCGGGCGCGTCGCGATGATGCTGCCCAACAGCCCGTCGACCGTCACGACCTACCTGGCGTGCTTCGCCGCCGGGGCCGTCGCCACACCGCTCAACTCGCGGTTCGCCCCGCCCGAGATCGAGCGCGCGCTGCGCCGGGCCCGGCCGTCGTGGCTGGTCGTGCACGAGTCCCGGCTGCCGCTGCTCGAGCGCGTCGACCCGGCCGTCCTCACCGGGATCGAGCGGGTCGTCGTCGACGGGACCGACCTCCCCGCGGGCAACGACCCCGCGCCGCCCGCCCCGGACCCCGACGCCCCCGCGGTCATGTTCTTCACCTCCGGCTCGACAGGGACACCGAAGGGCGTCGTGCACTCCCAGCGCTCGGCACTGGCGATGCTGACGAGCACGGCGCAGGCGATGGGCGACGTCGGACCGGACGACGTCACCCAGGTCTGCGAGCCGCAGGTGCACGTCAGCGGCTTCATCGGCACGCTGTCGACACTGCACGGCGGCGGCACCGTCGCCCTCTACGACGGCTTCGACCTCGACACCTACGTCGAAGGCCTGCTCACCCACCGGCCCACGCTGGTCTGCACCCACATCGACCTGCTCGCCCAGGTCGTACGCGACCCGCGGGCCACGGCCGCCCGGTTCGCCTCGCTACGCGGGGTGTACACCGGCGGCGACACCGTCCCCGCCGCACTGCAACGCGACTTCCTCACCGTCGCCGACCGCCCCATCGCCGTCGGCTACGGCATGACCGAGGCGATCTGGCTGACGATCCAGCGCACCCCCCGCACCGACCGCGACGGCTGCATCGGCGTACCCGTCGGCGGCGCGCAGCTACGGACCGACCCCGCAACCGGCGAGATCCTCGTCCGCGGCCCGATGCTCATGACCGGCTACTGGGACGACGAGCCCCTGACCGATGCCTCGCTGACCGACGGCTGGCTGCACACCGGCGACCTCGGCGAGGCCGACGCCGACGGCATCTGGTGGTTCCGGGGCCGGCTCAAGGACCTCGTCGTGCGGCGCACGTCGAAGATCACCCCGGGCGAGGTGGAGTCGGCGATCGACGAGCACCCGGACGTCGCGACCTCGGCCGTCGTGGCCGCACCGGACCCCGACGAGGGGCAGGTCCCCGTCGCGTTCGTGGTGCTGCGACCGGGCCGCACACTGTCCGCCGACGCCCTCACCACGTTCCTCACCGACCGCATCGCCGCCTACAAGCTCCCCGCCCGCATCCACTTCCGCGACGCACTCCCGCTCACCGCGAGCGGCAAGGTCGCCCACCACGACCTCCACGAACCCGCGTGAGCTGCTCCCGGACCGGGCACGGGCGGCCCCGGTCGCCTAGGGTCGCCCGCGATGCTGACCCGACGCCGACTGCTCGTGGCCCTCGGCGCCACCGGCGCCTCCCTGCTCGCAGGCGGAGCCGCCGGCTGCGGCCGATCCGACGCCCCGACACTGCAACGCATCCGTGAGTCGGGGGTCGCCCGCGTCGCGATCGCCGGTGAACAGCCCTACGGCTTCTCCGACGCGAGCGGCCGCGTCACCGGCGAGAGCCCCGAGGTGGCGCGGCTGGTGCTGCGCGCCGTGGGCGTCGACGGCATCGAGGCCGTGCAGGTGCCGTTCGACCGGTTGCTCGACATCCTCGTCGCCGGCCACGTCGACCTCGTCGCCGCGGGCATGACGATCAGCCCGGACCGCTGCGCCCGCGTCGCGTTCTCGCGGCCCGACTTCGTCGCCCAGCCCGCCTTCCTGGTGCGCCGCGGCAACCCCGGCCGGCTGCGCTCGTTCGCCGACGTCCGCGGCCGGGTGCGACTGGGCGTGCTCGGCGGGTCCGCCGAACAGGGCTGGGCGACGGCGTCCGGGGTACCCGCCGACGCCCTCACCGCGTTCGACGGCCAGAGCTCCCTCGTGCGTGCCGTCGCCGACGAACGCGTCGACGCCGCGGCACTCACCCGCATCTCGCTGCTCGACGAGGTGCGGCGCAACCCCGGCCTCCAGCTGGAGGTCACCCGGCCCTTCCCCGTGCGGGTCGGCGGCCGCGAGGTCGTGCCGGCCGGTGGGTTCGCGTTCCGCCGCGAGGACACCGACCTGGTCGCCGCGTTCGACGCCGCGCTGACCGCCGCGCACGCCTCCGGGGACTGGCTGCGGGTCGCGTCGCCGTTCGGGTTCGGCGCCGCGAACCTGCCGCCCGCGGACCTGACGACCGCGGCCCTCTGCGCAGGCACGGCCTGACGCGGCCCGCCCCGAGCTGCAGGAACGGCCTACCGATCCACCACCGCGTGCAGGAACGCCTTCGTCCGCTCGTGCTCCGGCGCGGTGAAGAGCTGCTCCGGCGCGGCGTCCTCGATGACGCGGCCGCCGTCGAACATCATCACGCGGTCGGAGAAGTCGCGGGCGAACCCCATCTCGTGGGTGACGCACAGGAACGTGATGTCGGTGCTGGAGCCGATGTCGCGCAACAGCTTCAGGACGCCGGCGACGAGCTCCGGGTCGAGGGCGGAGGTCACCTCGTCGAGCAGCAGGACGTCGGGGCGCATCGCCAGCGCACGGGCGATCGCGACGCGCTGCTGCTGCCCGCCGGAGAGCTGGGTCGGGTGGGAGTCCATCCGGTCGCCGAGGCCGACGAGGTCGAGCAGCTCCTGGGCCCGCGCCGTCGCCTCCTCCTTCGACAGCCCGAGGACGCGGGTCGGCGCCTCGATCAGGTTGCCGCGCACCGTCATGTTCGGGAACAGGTTGAACTGCTGGAACACCATGCCGATGCGTTTGCGGACGTCGCGGACGTGCTTCTCGTCGGCGGGGACGAGCTCGCCGCCCTTGGGCATGTGCGACAACGACGTCCCACCGACGGTGATGGTTCCGGCATCGCACTTCTCCAGCGTCATGAGCAGCCGCAGGATGGTGGTCTTGCCCGAGCCGGACGGGCCGATGAGGCAGACGTGCTCGCCGGGGGCGACGGTGAAGCTCAGCTCGGAGAGCACGACGTTGTCGCCGAAGCGCTTCTCGACACCGTCGAAGGCGATCATCGGCTCGGCGGTCATGGGCTCGGCGACCGTCTTATCGAGGGACGGCACTGCGGCGCTCCAATCTCCGGACGGCCAGCGACGCCGGGTAGCTCAGCAGCAGGAACAGCAGGCCCGCGAGGGTGTAGGCCTCGACGTAGCGGAACGACTGCCCGCCGACCTCACGGACCTGCCCCACGATGTCGAGGACGCCGATCCCGATGAGCAGCGGGGTCTCCTTGAACATCGAGATGACGTAGTTGCCCAGGGCGGGCAGCACCCGGGGGACCGCCTGCGGGAGGACGACTCCCGTCCACACCCGGGACCGGGGCAGGCTCAGCGCGGTGGCGGCCTCCCACTGCCCCCGGGGCACCGCCTCGATGCCCGCGCGGTAGACCTCGGAGGTGTACGTCGCGTAGTGCACGCCCAGCGCGAGCACGCCGACGGTCAGCGCCGGCAGCACGACGCCGAACGTGGGCAGCACGAAGAACAGGAAGTAGACCTGCACCAGCAGCGGCGTGCTGCGGATGAACTCCACGATCGCCCGCACGACGATCCGCACCGGCCGCGGCCCCCGCCCCAGGATCGCCAGCAGCAGCCCGAGGGCGAACGCGATGAGCGAGCCGAGGACCGTCGCGATCAGGGTGATGCGCAGGCCGTTGAGCAGCGCCGGGAGGATCTGCCCGGCGAAGCTCCAGTCCCAGACGTTCACGCGACACCCGCCCCGGTCGCCTGCCGGCGCGCCCGCGCCGAGGGTGTGCGCCCGACACGGGCGGCCGCGACGCGTTCGAGCGCCCGCATGACCGTCGTGATGACCAGCGACAGGATCAGGTACATCAGCAGCAGCAGCAGGAAGATCTCGAACGCCTGGGCGTTGTACCG
The DNA here is from genome assembly GCF_050250275.1 of Pseudonocardia sp. Taxonomy (GTDB): domain Bacteria; phylum Actinomycetota; class Actinomycetes; order Mycobacteriales; family Pseudonocardiaceae; genus Pseudonocardia. The sequence goes on along the minus strand of NZ_JBFWOY010000007.1, from coordinate 69,019 downwards.
CGGCACGAGGACCTGCTGGGCCTGCCGGGTGATCTCGTTGATCGAGACGAACGACAGCAGCGCCGTGCTCTTGAGCAGCTGGATGAACAGGTTGTTGAACGGGGGCAGCATCTCGACGACCGCCTGGGGCAGGACCACGCGGCGCATGCGCTGGCCCGGCGTCATGTTCAGTGCGATGGCGCCCTCGACCTGTGCGCGCGGTACCGACTGCACGGCGCCGCGCACGATCTCCGCGCCGTAGGCGCCGTGGTTGAGGCCGAGCACGAGGATGCCCGCCCAGATGGGCACGATCTGGAAGCCGACGAGCACGGGCAGCGCGAAGAAGATCCAGAACAGCTGCACGACCTCCGACGTGCCGCGCAGCCCCTCGACGTAGATGCGGGAGAGCACCCGCACCGTCTTCGACGACGACAGCAGCGCGAGTCCCGCGACGAACGACAGCACGATCGTCAGCGCGATGCCGCCGACGGTCGCGATGATCGTGAACGGCAGGCCCTGGGACAGGACCGACAGGAACGTTCCGAGGTTGTCCATGTGCGCTGCCCGGTCAGGCGGCGCAGAGCTTCTCGGTCGTCAGGTCCGCCGCCGGCAGGTTGGCCTGGGTGAACCCGAACGGCTGGGCGATCTGCACCCATTGGCCGTTGCTGTGCAGGGTCGCGAGCGCGCCGTTGAACGCCTCGACGAGCGGGGCGTCGGCCTTGCGGAAGACGAACCCACCGGCGGACACGACGGGCTGACCGTTCTGGACGGGGTCGAAGCTCGTGGTGACCTCGACGTCGGCCTGCGGGTTCTTGCTCGCCAGCCATTTCAGCGAGATGTCGGTGAGGGCGGCCGCCGCGACCCGGCCCGCGGTGACCGCCTGCAGCAGCGCGTTCTGGTCGGGGAAGGCCTGGACGTTGCTGTCGGGGACGCCCGCCTCCTTGGCGTAGCCCTGCTCGACGGCGGCGCTGAGCACGGCGAGCTGCAGGTTCTTCGACGCCACGTCCTGGAACGACGTGATGGCCTGCGGGTTGCCCTTCGGCACGAGGAACGCCGTCTTCGCGGAGTAGTCCGGGATCGAGAACGTGGCCTGCTGGCAGCGGGCGGAGGTGATGTTCATGCCCGCGCACACCATGTCGTACTGGTTGGCGTTGAGCGCGGGGATCAGCTGGCCGAACTCGACCTGCTCGGCCTCGACGTCGTTGATGCCGATCGCCTTGAGGACCGCGCGCGCGACCTCCGGGGCCTCACCGGTGACCTTGCCCGCGGTGTCGGTGAACCCGTAGGGCTCCTCCCCCGCGATCCCAATCTTGATCTTCCCGGCACTGCGCGCGTTGTCGAGAACGTTGCCGCCGGCGTTGGTGCTGGTGCACGCCGAGATCAATGCGGGGCCGCCGATGACCACGGCGCCTGCCACGGCACTGCGCCGGAAGAACTCGCGCCTGCTCCACGTCCTGCCGGTCATCGTTGACTCCCTGGGGCTCTCGCGTCGGTGGGTCTCGGACGCGCGGTGCCCTCGCCGGAGGGCACCGCCGCCGTCCCGAACCTAGGGGTTCGCGCAGGGCGGGACCTGACCCGGATCGAGGGTCGTTATCCGACCGCAATCGCCTTTCCGACCGGAACCGAACGTTCACCCGATCGGCGGCCATGGATCCGGGACGGGCGGGTACTTCCCGTTTGAGGTGCGTCCGCGCCCAGAACCGGCGCCGACGGGGTCGGATGCGCCATGATGCCGTCATGGTCGTGCGCATCGCCGGGCTCCCCGTCCTCGGACCGTCCGACGTCCTCGCCGGTGCCCGCGCCGTCGCCGGTTGGACCCAGGACGCCGTCGCCGTCGCCGGTGAGCTGCCGGAGCGTGCGGGGCGGCTGCTCGACGCTGCGGACGCTCTCGTCGGACGGATCGGTCGTATCGCCGACCGGGTCGACGGGCTGCTCGACCGTGTCGACGGCAGCGTCGGGTCGGTCGACTCGCTGCTGGCCGAGGTCGGCACGGTGGTCGCCCGGACGTCCACCGTGGTCACCACCGCGGAGAAGCTCGTCGCCACCGTCGGCGGGGTCGCCGCCGACGCGGAGACGATCGTCCGCACCGCCGGGGGTGTGGCGACGGAGGCCGCCACGGTCGTCGGCGCGGCTCAGGGCGTCGCGCTGCAGGCGGGCCAGGTCGTCGACGGCGCGGCGCTGGTCGCGCGCCGGGCCGACGAGGTCGTCGGAGCGGCCGGCTCGACCTCGGATGCCGCCACCGCACTGCTCGCGACGTGGGAGCCCGTGTCGCAACGGGCCGCACCACTGGCCCGCGCCTTCGTCGACGAGCTCTCCGAGGACGAGGTGCGCGCCGCGATCCAGCTCGTCGACCACCTGCCCGCGCTCACCGAGCACCTCGAGAACGACATCATGCCGATCCTGGCGACACTCGACCGGGTCGGACCCGACGTCCACGAGCTGCTCGACGTCCTCAAGGAGGTCCGGCAGGCGATCCTCGGGATCCCCGGGTTCACCTTCTTCCGCCGCCGCGGCGAGGAGAAGGCCGACGACGCCACGTGACCGGCGGCAGTCGCCGCAGCGGCTGCCGCCATACGGGTCACACGCCGTGGGCCTCGCGGACCAGGGTCACGATCGCGTCCATCATCTCGGTCAGGCGGAAGTCCTTCGGCGTGAAGACCGCCGCGACGCCCTTGTCGCGCAACACCTTCGCGTCGCCCTCCGGAATGATGCCGCCGACGACGACGGGAACGTCGTCGGCACCGGCGGCGCGCAGACCGTCGACGACCGCGGGCACGACCTCCAGGTGCGAGCCCGAGAGCACCGACAGCCCGACGACGTGCACGCCCTCCTGCACCGCGGCGGCCACGATCTCCGACGGCGTGAGCCGGATGCCCTGGTAGACGACCTCGAAGCCGACGTCGCGGGCCCGCACGGCGACCTGCTCGGCGCCGTTGGAGTGCCCGTCGAGCCCCGGTTTGCCGACGAGCATGCGCAGCCGCTCGCCGAGCTCCTCGCCGGCAGCCTTGACCCGGGCTCGGACCTCGCCGATCTCGGCGGCGGCCTCGCCGGAGGCGACGGCGGCGGAGACACCGGTGGGGGCGCGGAACTCGCCGAAGATGGCACGCAGGGCGCCCGACCACTCCCCGGTGGTGACGCCGGCCTTGGCACAGGCGATCGAGGCGTCCATGAGGTTGGCGTCGGTCTTCGCGGCGTCGCGCAGCGCGTCGAGGGCGGCCTCGACCTCGGCCTGGTCACGGTTCGCGCGCCACTGCGCGATCGCCTCGACGGCGGCCGCCTCCACGGCGGGGTCGACGGTCTCGATCGCGGCGGCGCCCTCGGCCTGCAGCGGGCTGGGTTCGGTGGTGTCGAACCTGTTGACGCCGACCACGACGTCCTCACCCGACTCGATGCGGCGGCGCCGTTCGGCCAGGGCGCTGACCAGCTCACCCTTCATGTAGCCGTTCTCCACGGCCGCGACGGCCCCACCCATCTCGGCGACGCGGTCGATCTCGGCCCGGGCGCCCTCGATCAGCTCGGACACCTTGGCCTCCACGACCCGGCTGCCGTCGAAGATGTCCTCGTACTCCAGCAGGTCGGTCTCGTAGGCCAGGACCTGCTGCATGCGCAGCGCCCACTGCTGGTCCCACGGCCGCGGCAGGCCCAGGGCCTCGTTCCACGCGGGGAGCTGGACGGCGCGGGCCCGGGCGTCGCGCGACAGTGTCACGGCGAGCATCTCCAGCACGATGCGCTGGACGTTGTTCTCCGGCTGGGCCTCGGTGAGCCCGAGCGAGTTGACCTGCACGCCGTAGCGGAGCCTGCGCTGCTTGGGGTTCTCGACACCGTAGCGCTCCAGCGTGATCTCGTCCCACAGCCGGCCGAGCGCGCGGAGCTTGCACATCTCCTCCACGAAGCGCAGCCCGGCGTTGACGAAGAACGAGATGCGCCCGACGACGTCACCGAACTTCTCCGCGGGGACCTGCCCGGAGTCACGCACGGCGTCGAGCACGGCGATGGCCGTCGACAGGGAGAACGCGAGCTCCTGCGCGGGGGTGGCCCCGGCCTCCTGCAGGTGGTAGCTGCAGATGTTGATCGGGTTCCACTTGGGGATGTTGGCGACGGACCAGGCGATCGTGTCGGCGATCAGCCGCATGCTCGGCGCCGGCGGGAAGACGTAGGTCCCCCGGGAGAGGTACTCCTTGACGATGTCGTTCTGCGTCGTCCCGGCGAGCGTGGCGCGGGGGGCCTCGTGCTCGTCGGCGACGGCGACGTAGAGCGCGAGCATCCACATCGCGGGGGCGTTGATGGTCATCGAGGTGTTGGCCTCGGCCATCGGGATGCCGTCGAACAGGGTGCGCATGTCGCCGATGTGGCTGACCGGCACACCGACCTTGCCGACCTCACCCCGGGCGAGCTCGTCGTCGGGGTCGTAGCCGGTCTGGGTCGGCAGGTCGAACGCGACGGACAGGCCCGTCTGGCCCTTCGCGAGGTTGCGGCGGTAGAGCGCGTTGGACTTCTCCGCCGACGAGTGTCCGGCGTACGTGCGAATCACCCACGGGCGATCGCGCTCGTGGTCGGTCGGGTACGGCACCGGACACCTCCGCCATCGACTGCGAACGCGGTTGGGATACCACGCAGCGTCTTCCGGAAACTACGCGAGCGGCGCGGCCCCGGGAAGCACCGACTCGCTCACACCCGGTGATACCGGGCGTCGAACGCGCAGAACACCCCGAACGCGGCCAGCCCGAGCGCGACGACCACCAGCAGCACCGGCCCGAACGGCTGGCCCGCCAACGTCTTCAGCGCCGAGTCGAGCCCGTTGGCCTGGTTCGGGTCGAACCGCACCGCCGCGACGACCACCAGGACCCCCACCAGCGCGATGACCGCACCCTTCGCGATCGTCCCGATCTGCCCGGTTCGCACCGCCACCTGCCGCGCGTGCGCGTCGAGCGGCAACGTCATGTCCTCGGTGAACGTCTTCTCCCAGCCGTGCTTGGCCGTCACCACCCCGACCACGACGATCACGACGCCGGCGAGGCCGACGATCCACTGCCCGCCCGGCCAGCCCAGCACACCCGCCGCGGCCTGCTGCCCCCCGCCGCCCGACGACCCGCCCAGTGCCGTGCGGACCGCCAGGACGGTCAGCGCCGCGAAGATCACCGCCTTCGCCCCGCTGGCGACCCGCGAGAAGATCTCCTCCTTGCGCGACGACCGGTAGGAGAACCCCGCGGCCGCCTCGCCTGCCCGCCACAGCGCGACCGCGGCGAACCCGATGGCCAGCACCCAGAGCAGGACGCGGCCCGCGCCGCCCTGCGCGAGCGTCTGGAACGCGCCCTGCTGGTCGGTGCGCTGCCCCTGGTCCCCGAACGCCACCTGCAGCGCCAGCCACGCGATCAACAGGTGCGTGACACCGTAGGCCAGGATTCCGACGCGGACGGCGACCTTGGCCGGCGTGCTGCGCGCAGCCTGCCGGACCGTTCCCGCGGCGTCCGACGCCGCGCTCGACACATCGGCCATTCCGGACCTCCTCAGAGCGGGCCCGCAACGTCGCACGATCGGGGGATCGGCGCGACCGGAACTACTCCGTCCGGTGCATCGACCGTCCCACGGACCGTCAGGGCCCCGCGTCCCGGCCCGCGCGACCGCCGCGGCCCGCCCGGCGACCTGCAGCGTCGCGAACGGTGGACGCGTGGTTGCGCACCGGCTCGCCGACGCCACGAGCGCGCCACACCGACGGGGGTCAGCCCTCGTCGTCGACGGTGACGCGCTCGATGTCCGCGCCCAGACCCTGCAGGTTCTCGACGAAGCGCGGGTAGCCGCGGTCGATGTGGTCGACGTCCCAGACCACGGTCTCGCCGTCGGCGCACAGCCCGGCGAGCACCAGCCCGGCGCCCGCGCGGATGTCGCTGGCCCAGACCGGTGCGCTGGACAGCTTCGGCACCCCGCGGACGACGGCATGGTGGCCGTCGGTGCGGGCGTCGGCACCGAGGCGCACCATCTCCTCGACGAACCGGAACCGGCCCTCGAAGACGTTCTCGGTGATCATCGACGTGCCGTCGGCCACCGCGGAGAGGGCGATCGCCATGGGCTGCAGGTCGGTGGCGAAGCCCGGGTAGGGCAGCGTCACGAAGTCGACGGCGCGGGCGCGGCCGTCCATCGTCACCGCGAAGCCGTCGGCGTGCGGGGCGATCTGCGCACCGGCCGAGCCCAGCTTGTCGAGGACGAGTTCGAGATGGTGCGGGTCGACACCGCGGACGTCGACGTGGCCGCCCGTCATCGCGGCCGCGAACGCCCAGGTGGCGCCCACGATCCGGTCGCCGATGACGCGGTGGTGGGCCGGGGTGAGGCTGGTGACCCCGTGGACCGTGAGCGTCGAGGAGCCCGCCCCGTCGATCTTCGCTCCCATCCGCTGCAGCATCGCGGCGAGGTCGACGATCTCGGGCTCGCGCGCGGCATTGTCGATGATCGTGGTGCCCTCGGCGAGCACCGCGGCCATCAGGATGTTCTCGGTGGCGCCGACACTGGGGAAGTCGAGCCAGATCTGGGCGCCGTGCAGCTCCTCGGCCTGGGCGACGACGCGGCCGTGCTCGATCTCGGTGGTCGCGCCCAGCTTGCGCAGCCCGCTCTGGTGCATGTCGAGCGGGCGCGAGCCGATGGCGTCGCCACCGGGCAGCGGGACGACCGCGCGCCGGCAGCGGGCCACCAGCGGGCCCAGCACGCACACCGAGGCCCGCAGCCTCGACACCGAGCGGTAGTCGGCCTGGGCGCCCGGATCGGCGGGGACGTCGATCGTGACGGTGGCACCGTCGACGGCGACCGTGCAGCCTAGGCTCCGCAGCACCTCGGCCATCAGCGGGACGTCGAGAATCTCCGGACAGTTCGTGAGAACCGTGGTGCCCTCGGCCAGCAGCGCCGCCGCCATGAGCTTGAGCACGCTGTTCTTGGCGCCGACGACGTCGACGGTCCCGTCGAGACGGGCGCCGCCGCGGACCGCGAAATGCTCTGCCACGGCCGACGACGCTAGCGGCTGCCCCACCGCGGCCCGGCCCCACCCCGGGGCATGTCGTCCCCGCCACAGCTGCGCCGGGCCGCGGGCGGCTACGGTCGGACCATGGCCGTGCACCTGACCAGGATCTACACCCGCACCGGTGACGACGGGACGACCGCGCTGGGCGACTTCAGCCGCGTCCGCAAGACCGATCCGCGGCTCGCGGCCTACGCCGACACCGACGAGGCGAACGCCGCGCTGGGCGTCGCCGTCACCGTGGGCGGGCTGGACGACCGGGTACTCGTGCCGCTGCGCCAGATCCAGAACGACCTGTTCGATGTCGGCGCCGACCTGTGCGCACCGATCGTGCCCGACCCGGAGTACCCGCCGCTGCGCGTCACCGACAGCTACGTCGACCGCCTCGAGGGCTGGTGCGACGAGTTCAACGAGGACCTGCCCAAGCTGGCGTCGTTCATCCTGCCGGGCGGCACCCCGGGTGCGGCGTACCTGCACGTCGCCCGGACCGTGACCCGGCGCGCGGAACGGTCGGTGTGGGCGCTGCTGGAGGCCGACGCCGACCGGACCAACCCCCTCACCGCGCGCTACCTCAACCGGCTGTCGGACCTGTTGTTCATCCTCGGGCGCGTCGCCAACCCGGGTGGGGACGTGCTGTGGCAGCCCGGCGGCCCGGAAGCGGCCGCAGAGCAGGCCTGAGCGGCCCTCAGGAGGCCTGGCGGTAGCCCGTCATGCGTCCGGGCGGGGCCGCCTCCAGCCACGCCAGGAAGCCTGTGAGGACGCCGGGGGCCATCGCCAGCTCCAGGTCCTCGCCGTGGGTCCGCAGCTTCAGCACCGACGTGGCGTGCGGGATCGCGTAGGTCTCGACCGCGCTGGGCGCACGCCGGTCGACGATCTGCAGGTCGGTGCGGTCCATCCGCAGCGTCGGGCCGAGCCGGACGCTGGTCAGCCGGTGCCAGGCGAACTCGTCGCCCTGGTAGCGGCCCACTCCGAAATGCCAGCCCGCGACGGCGTCACGGCCGTCGAACGACGCAGGGCGGCGGCGCAGACACAGGTCCACGCCGCCGCCCCGCATGAGTCGTACCCGCCGCACGGCGAACCAGCCGAGCAGCAGACAGGCACAGAGCAGGACGATCCCGAAGACGATCGCAACCGTTCCCACGCCCGTGCTGTCCGCTAGCCGCTACTGGACGCCGGCCGCCTTGAGCCGCGCCTCCGCGCGAGCCCTGGCCGCGGCCCCGGACTCCTCCGAGCCGTCGGCCCGGTCGAGCGCCGCCCGTGCGCGGTCCACGTCGATCTCCTCGGAGAGCTCCGCGAACTCCGCGAGGATCGAGACGTGGTCCGGCGTCACGGACAGGAACCCGCCGTGCACCGCCACCGTCAGCGACTGGCCGTCGGTGGTGTCGATGCGCACGACACCGGCCTCCTCCAGCTGAGCCAGCGTCGGCTCGTGGCCCGGCAGGATGCCGATCTCACCGACCGTGGTGCGGGCCAGCACGAACGTCGCCTGCCCCGTCCAGATCTTCCGCTCGACCGATACGAGGTCGACCGTCATCTCCGCCATGATGCCCTTTCCGGACCCGTCAGCCCTGCAGCTTCTTGCGGTTCTTCTCGAGGTCCTCGAGGCCACCGCAGAGGAAGAACGCCTGCTCGGGAACGTCGTCGAACTCGCCCTTGGCGATCTTGTCGAACGACTCGATCGTCTCCTTGAGCGGGACCGTCGAGCCCGGCTGGCCGGTGAACTGCTCGGCGACCAGCAGGTTCTGCGACAGGAAGCGCTCGATGCGACGCGCGCGACCGACGAGCTGCTTGTCCTCCTCGGAGAGCTCGTCGATACCGAGGATCGCGATGATGTCCTGCAGGTCCGCGTAGCGCTGCAGGATCCGCTTGACCTCGTTGGCGACGCGGAAGTGCTCGTCGCCGATGTACTGCGGGTCGAGGATCCGCGAGGTCGAGGTCAGCGGGTCGACCGCCGGGTAGATGCCCTTCTGCGAGATGGGGCGGGAGAGCTCCGTCGTCGCGTCCAGGTGGGCGAACGTGGTCGCCGGGGCGGGGTCGGTGTAGTCGTCCGCGGGGACGTAGATCGCCTGCATCGAGGTGATCGACCGGCCACGCGTCGAGGTGATCCGCTCCTGCAGCTCGCCCATCTCGTCGGCCAGGGTCGGCTGGTAACCGACGGCGCTCGGCATACGGCCGAGCAGCGTGGAGACCTCCGAACCGGCCTGGGTGAACCGGAAGATGTTGTCGATGAAGAGCAGCACGTCCTGGTTCTGCTCGTCACGGAAGTACTCGGCCATGGTCAGCGCCGAGAGCGCGACGCGCATACGCGTGCCGGGCGGCTCGTCCATCTGACCGAAGACCAGGGCGGTGTCGGCGATGACGCCCGACTCCGTCATCTCCGTGATCAGGTCGTTGCCCTCACGGGTGCGCTCACCGACACCGGCGAACACCGACGTACCACCGAAGTTCTTGGCGACACGGGTGATCATCTCCTGGATGAGCACCGTCTTGCCGACGCCGGCGCCGCCGAACAGGCCGATCTTGCCGCCCTGCACGTACGGGGTGAGCAGGTCGATGACCTTGATGCCGGTCTCCAGCATCTCGGTGCGACCCTCGAGCTGGTCGAACGCGGGCGCCTTGCGGTGGATGCCCCACAGGTCGCCGGTGATCTCGAGGTCGGGCTTGTCGAGGCACTCGCCGAGGGCGTTGAAGACGTGGCCCTTGACCTGGTCACCGACGGGGACCGAGATCGGGCGGCCCAGGTCGGAGACCTCCTGGCCGCGGACCAGGCCGTCGGTCGGCTGCATCGAGATCGTGCGGACCAGGTTGTCACCCAGGTGCTGGGCGATCTCGAGGGTCAGCGTCTTCGCCAGGTCACCGAACTCGACCTGCACGGTGAGCGCGTTGTAGAGCGGTGGTACCTGGTTGCGCGGGAACTCGACGTCGACGACCGGGCCCGTGACCCGGACGACCCGGCCTGTCCTGGCCTGGGTGGGCGTGTCGGCGGTGGCGGTCATCAGCTCTCACTTCCTGCGGTCACGAGAGCGTCGGCGCCACCGACGATCTCACTGATCTCCTGGGTGATCTGTGCCTGACGTGCCTGGTTGGCTTCCAGTGTCAGGGTACGGATGAGTTCGTTCGCGTTGTCGGTCGCGGCCTTCATGGCCCGCTGCCGGTTCGCCGACTCCGACGCCGCCGAGTCGAGCAGCGCGGCGAACAGCCGCGCTCCCACGTACTTCGGGATGAGAGCGTCGAAGAGCGCGTCCGCGTCGGGCTCGAACTCGTAGAGCGCCTTCGGACCCGACGACTGCTCGCGGACGTCCGCGGCGGTGACGCCGGTCGGTCCGCCGGTCGCGGTCTCGGAGGACGCGTCGAGCGGGGACTCCCCGCCGACGTACTCGACCTCCATGGGAGCCATCCGCCGCGCCTGCGGCGTCTGGCTGACCATGTTGCGGAACTGTGTGTAGACCAGGTGCAGCTCGTCGACGCCCTTGGCACCGGCGGAGGTCTCGCCGTCGCTGCCGACCATGAACGCCTCGACCAGCGTGCGGGCGACCTCGGCCGCGTGCACGTACTCCGGCTGCTCCGAGAAACCGGTCCAGGACTCCTGGACCGCCTGCTTGCGGAACCGGAAGAAGCTCACGCCCTTGCGGCCGATCACGTACAGCACCGGCTCCTTACCCTGCTCGCGCAGGAGCGAGCGGAGCTGCTCGGTCTCCTTCAGCACGTTGGCGTTGTAGCCGCCGCACTGGCCGCGGTCGCTGGTGACCACCAGGATCGCGGCCCGCTTGGCCTCCGGGCGCTCCACCAGCAGCGGGTGGTCCAGCGCCGCGTTCGACGCGAGCTCGCTGAGGACCGAGGTCATCAGCTCCGCGTACGGCCGCGACTGCTCGACCCGCGCACGGGCCTTCGCGATTCGTGACGTCGCGATGAGCTCCATCGCGCGCGTGATCTTCTTGATGGACTGCGTCGACCTGATCCGCCGCCGCAGCACACGGATCTGTGCCGCCATCGGTCCCTACCCGTCAGCTCTTAGCCGGTGCCGGCTTGTTGACCTTCACGGTCTCCTGCTCGACGTCGTCCTCGTCGAGTGCGTCCTCGTCCTTGGCCACGACCGAGGAGCCGTCGGCAGCGGTGAAGTCGCGCTTGAAGTCGTCGACGATGCCCTGCAGCCGCTCGACGTTGTCGTCGTTGAGCTTGCCGGTCTCGCGGATGTCGTCGAACGCGGCCTCGTGGTTGCGGTGCACGTGCGCGAGGAACTCGCTCTCGAACCGGCTCACGTCGCGGACGGGGACCGTGTCGAGCTGGCCCGAGGTGCCCAGCCAGATCGCGACGACCTCGTCCTCCACCGAGAACGGCGAGTACTGCGCCTGCTTGAGCAGCTCGACCAGTCGCTCACCACGGCCCAGCGCACGCGCCGAGGCGTCGTCGAGGTCGGAACCGAAGGCCGCGAAGGCCTCCAGCTCGCGGTACTGCGACAGGTCCAGACGCAGCGAGCCCGACACCGTCCGCATCGCGCGGACCTGCGCCGAACCACCGACCCGGGAGACCGAGATACCGACGTTGATCGCCGGCCGGACGCCCTGGTTGAACAGGTCGGACTCCAGGAAGACCTGGCCGTCGGTGATCGAGATGACGTTGGTCGGGATGTAGGCCGACACGTCGTTGGCCTTGGTCTCGATGATCGGCAGGCCGGTCATCGAACCCGAGCCCAGCTCGTCGGAGAGCTTGGCGCAGCGCTCGAGCAGACGCGAGTGCAAGTAGAAGACGTCGCCCGGGTAGGCCTCACGGCCCGGCGGGCGGCGCAGCAGCAGCGAGATCGCGCGGTAGGCCTCGGCCTGCTTCGACAGGTCGTCGAACACGATCAGGACGTGCTTGCCCTGGTACATCCAGTGCTGGCCCAGCGCCGAGCCGGTGTAGGGCGCGAGCCACTTGAAGCCGGCGGGGTCGGACGCGGGCGCGGCGACGATCGTCGTGTACTCCAGGGCGCCCGAGTCCTCCAGCGCCTGGCGGACACCGGCGATCGTGGAGCCCTTCTGGCCGATCGCGACGTAGATGCAGCGGACCTGCTTGCTCGGGTCGCCGCTCGCCCAGTTGTCCTTCTGGTTGATGATCGTGTCGACGCAGACCGCGGTCTTGCCGGTCTTGCGGTCGCCGATGATCAGCTGGCGCTGGCCGCGGCCGATCGGCGTCATGGCGTCGATCGCCTTGATGCCGGTCTGCAGCGGCTCCTTGACGGACTGCCGCTCGACCACCGTGGCGGCCTGCAGCTCGAGGACACGCTGCGTCTCCGCCTCGATGTCGCCGAGGCCGTCGATCGGGGCGCCCAGGGGGTCGATGACCCGGCCCAGGAACGCGTCGCCGACCGGCACCGAGAGGATGCTGTTGGTCCGGCGGACCGGCTGCCCCTCCTCGATCCCGGCGTAGTCGCCCAGGATGACCGCACCGATCTCGCGCTGGTCCAGGTTGAGCGCAACCCCACGGACGCCGCCCTCGAACTCGAGCAGCTCGTTGGTCATCGCCGAGGGCAGGCCCTCGACGTGGGCGATGCCGTCACCGGTGTCGGTGACGGTGCCCACCTCCTCGCGGGAGGTCTGGCTCTCCAGCGACGAGACGTAGCTGGAGATCGCACTCCGGATCTCCTCCGGGGAGATCGTCAGCTCTGCCATGGCTCTCGTCTTTCCTTCTGTCGGTCGCGCAGTGCGCGTCGCGTGGGGGTGTGTCGGCCGTTGCTCAGGTCGGCAGCCCGCGGCGTGCGGCGGCCAGCCGGCCGGCCACACTGCCGTCGATCAGCTCGCCGCCGACCTGGACGACGAGTCCGCCGAGGACCTCGGGGTCGTGCTCGACCTGCAGCGAGATCGGGCGGCCGTACAGCCGGCCCAGCGACTCGGTCAGGCGCTGCTCCTGCTGCTCGCTCAACGCGACGGCCGATCGCACGTGCGCGACGTAGCGGTCGCGACGGGCTGCCGCCAGCTCGGCGAGCCGGCCGGCGACGAGGTCGAGCGCGAGCGCCCGCGGCGACCGCACTGCCTGCTCCAGCAGGGTCGCGGTGACCGTGGAAGCCTTGCCGCGCAACAGTCCCGCCAACAGCGAGGCCCGCTTGTCGGCCGGCGTGGTGCGGTCGACGAGCAGCGCCGACAGCTGCGGCTCACGGTCCAGGACGCGACCGAAGCGGAACAGCTCGTCCTCGACCTCGTCGAGGCTGCCGTCCTTCTCCGCCACACCCAGCACCGCGCTGCGCGCCAGCGTCTCGAGCGCCTCGCCGAGGTCGACCGAGCTCGACCAGCGCGACGCCACCAGGTTGCTCACGAGGTCGAGCGCCGCGGCGCCGACCTTGCCGTCGAGCAGCCGCCGCGCCAGCTCCGTACGGGCCTCGGCGGGGACCGCCGGGTCCGCCAGGTGGCGGCGCAGCGCCGGCTCGGCCTGCAACAGGCGCTGGACGCCGAACAGGTCGTCGCCCAGCACCGCGAGATCGGCACCCGACGACGCGTCGACATGGGCGTCGAGCCTGCGGACCGCCTCGGCCAGCGCCTCACGGCTGGCCGACTGCATGGTCGACTCGGGCGTCGACTCGGCCATCAGGCTCCTCCTCCTGCGCCCGCGCGCTCCCCGGCCGGCTGCCCGGCGCGGTCGGTCACGAGACGGTCGATGTCGTCGAGGAAGTCGTCGATCGACGCGCGGCGCGCGCTCTCGTCGGAAAGCGACTCGACGACCAGCTTCTCGGCCAGTCCCATCGACTGCGCGCCCAGCTCGGCGCGCATCTGGCGCACGACCTGGTCACGCTGGGCGGCGAGCTGGTCGCCACCGCGGGCCTTGATGCGCTCGACCTCGGCCTTGGCCTGCTCCACCAGCTCCTCGTGGATGCGGGTGGCGTCGGCGCGGGCGTCGTCGCGGATGCGGGCCGCCTCCTGGCGGGCCTCCTCCACGGCGGAGTCGAGCTTGTCCTGGGCCTCGTTCAGCTTGCGCGTCGCCTCTTCGGCGTCGTCGACCTGCTGCTGGATGGTGTCCTGTCGGGCCTTGACCATCTTCGACAGGAGCGGCAGCACGAAGCGCCACAACACCAGCAGGACGATGACGAAGGCGACGAGCTGCGCGATGAAGTGCACCATCAGCGGACCCCCTCGGCGTCCTTGGCCTGGCCCTGCTCGAGCTCGGCGAGGAAGCTGTCGACGGTCGCGCGGTGACGCCCGTCGTCGATCTGACGGCCGAGCACGCGCGACGCGAGACCGCTCGACAGCCCGCCGATCTCCGCGCGCAGGGCGGTCGCGGTCTGCGCACGCTGGGCGGCCAGCTCGGCCTCACCCTGTGCCCGCAGCGCTGCGACTTCGCGGTCGGTCTCGGCACGCATGCCGTCGCGGATCTTCTGCGCGTCGGCCCGGGCCTCGTCGCGGATCGTGGTCGCCTCGGCGCGCGCCTCGGCGAGCGACTTCGAGTACCGCTCCTCGGCCTCGTGCAGCGTGCGCACGGCCTTGTCGCGCTCCTCGACCTGCTTGCGCACCATCTCGTCGCGCTCCCGCATCGCCGTGGTCAGCGGCGGGACGACGAACCGGTAGAAGAAGAACAGGACGAGGAGGAAGATCACGATCTCGACGACGATCGTGAAGTTGGGCAGCAGGAAGTTGGTGGTCTCGCCACCGTCCTGCGCCAGCACCTCGGTCGTCATGGCCGGATCACGCCAGGACGAAGACGAACAGCGCCATGAACGCCAGGTTGATGAAGTACATGCCCTCGACCAGACCGATGATCAGGAACATGGTCGTGTTGAGGCGACCGGCGGCCTCGGGCTGGCGGGCGACACCCTGGATGACCGAGGCGCCGGCGAGACCGTCACCGATCGCCGCGCCGATGGCGCCACCGGCGAGGGCGATGCCACCACCGATCATCGCGAGGCCGAGCGTGCTCGACCCGCCGCTGGCAGCTTCCTGGGCCAGGTAGGAAATGCTCATGACTGACTCTCCTCGTGCTCTCTCGTACCGCGCCGTCACGCGGCGCGAGTCGTGCGTCGGGGCAGGTTTTTTGTTGTGCTCGGTACGGGACGGACGCGCTAGTGCGCGTGCTCGTCGGCCTCGCTGCCGACGGCCTCCGTGAAGTAGATGAGGGTCAGCAGGGTGAAGATCAGCGCCTGGATGCCGCCGATGAACATGTCGAACAGCTTCCAGGCCGCCTCGGGCGCCCACAGGATGTAGGCCGGCATCAGGCCGATGACCGCGACCATGATCCCGCCGGCGAAGATGTTGCCGAAGAGCCGCAGCGCGAGCGAGAGCGGCCGGGAGAAGTACTGGGTGATGAACTCGATCGGGGCGAGGAACGCGTACGGCTTGGTGAAGTGGCCGAAGTAGTTCCCGGCGCCCTTCTTGCGGATGCCCGCCACGTTCACCCAGATGATCACGAGTAGCGCCATCGGGTAGACGAGGTTCACGTCGGACGTGGGCGGCGGGATCCAGTGCTCGGAGGGGAGCGTGGCCAGCCAGTTGCACGTCAGGATGAAGACGAAGAGCGTGATGCACAGGCCGACGACACCGCGCGGTGCCCGCAGGCCCATCCCGTCGCGGATCTGGCCCTGGATCCATGCCGTGAGCGCCTCGAAGGCGACCTGCAGGCCCGAGGGCCGGCCCTTCGTCGCGCGGCGGGCCATGTAATAGCCCAGACCACAGACGATCACCGCGGCGATGAGCGTGCCGATGATCGTGTCGAGGTTCACGGTCAGGCCGAAAAGCGACCCTGTCCAGTGCTCACCGGGCTTGATCTCGCCCTCGGCCGCGAGGACCTCAACGTTCATTTCTGTCGGATCTCCTTGATCAACGGCAGCATCGAACTCACCGTCGCCAGCAGCTGGAAGACCGCGAGCCCCCCGAACACGGCGATCCCGTAGGGACGCACCAGGAGCGCACAGCCGAACGCGACGACGGTGATGACGGCGAGGCGAAGCAGCACGCCGCCGGAGAACTTCGCCTTCGACGGCGCCCCGCTGCCGTGCGAGAAGCGCACGACCGACCCCATCGCGAAGGCGGAGTTGATGATTCCGAGCGCGATGCCCACGCACCCGAAGAGTGCGAACAGGCCGTAGCCCAGGGGCACGCACACCGCGACGACGACGATCGCGAGCGCGACGCCCGCGATGGCCGTGCGCCGGAACGTGGCCCGGCTGACAGGGGGCACATAGCCCGGTACCGCGGTCATCATGGGTGTCTCACCCCGTCTCGCTCAGTCACAGACTGCCCTCGTTTCGTCACTGAAACCTCTTGAACTGTCGATAGACGAGCCCTGCGGCCGCTGCCACTCCGAGGAACAGCCCCACGAACGCGAACACCGGGAACGTCCCGAAGGGCTGGTCGACCAGCCAACCCAGTCCGAAACCGGCCATCACGCAGAGCGCGATGGTCAAGCCCATCGACAGGAGATCGCCCAGTTCGGGACCCTGCGGGCCCTGCGGACTGCTGCTGTGCACCTGTGTCCTCGCCTCGACGCCGTCGTACCCTCCGCGAGCTTGTGGATACTTTCACAAGCTCGGATGGACCCATCCGGCGACCGGTCTCGAAACGGACGCTATCACAGGAAATTTCACCCGCCGCACCCCCCTGACCTGTGAGGACGGCGACCCCTGCGACGTGTAACGGCGACTCGCAGCCCAGGTCAGGGCCGCGTCGGCGAACCACGGCGAATGACGGCCAGCGCGCGGTCGCGGGGGACGAGCGTCGCGACCACCGCGACGACGATCCCCGCCCCCACGGCCCACAGCACGACCGTCGGGTCCTCGACCAACGCCAGCGCCACCGCACCGAAGGCCACGATCGCCGCCCACAGGTAGATCAGCAGCACCGCGCGCCGGTGGCTGTGACCGATCTCGAGCAGCCGGTGATGCAGGTGCATCTTGTCGGGTGAGAACGGACTCAGCCCCGCGCGCGTCCGCCGGACCACCGCCATGAGCAGGTCCAGCAGCGGGACGAACATCACGGCCGCGACCACGATCACGGGCGCGAACAACGCGACGATGTCGGTCCCGTCGGTCGTGACGCTGATCGGCAGCTTCCCCGAGGCCCCCGTCGTCGCCGCCGCGAGCAGCAGCCCGATCAGCATCGACCCCGAGTCGCCCATGAAGATCCGCGCCGGGTTGAAGTTGTGCGGCAGGAACCCCAGACACGCCCCCGCCAGCACCGCGGCCAGCAGCGCCGGCGAGTACGCCGACGGATCGTTGCCGTTCTGGTGCACCAGCCCGATCGCGAACACCCCGGTGGCCGCCGCCGCGATCATGCCGACACCCGCCGCCAGCCCATCGAGCCCGTCGACGAAGTTCATCGCGTTGACCAGCGCCACCGTCAACAGCACCGTCAACAGCACGCCCTGGCCCTGCCCCAGGATCAGCAGCGAGCCCGAGCTCTCCCCGCCCCCGCCCCACGGCACCCAGAACACCGCCCACTGGATGCCGAAGAGCACCAGCACCCCGGCCGCAGTGATCTGGCCTGCCAGCTTGGTGAGGGCGTCGAGCTCCCACCGGTCGTCGAGCACACCCACCGCGCACATCAGCGCGGCCGCGATGACCACGCCCAGGACGTCGTCGGAGTAGTCGAACGCCAGCCGCAACGCCGGCAGCTGCAAGGCCAGCCCGATGCCCGCCAGCACGCCGCCGAACATCGCGAGCCCACCCCACCGCGGCGTCGGCGTGGTGTGGACGTCACGGTTGCGCGGCCACGCCACCGCACCGGCCTTGAGCGCGAGGACGCGCACCAGGCCGGTGAGCAGGAACGTGACGACGGCGGCCGTCAGCCCCGCGAGCAGGTACTCGCGGATCGGCAGCCCGAGACCGACGGGCGCGAGGGCTGACGCTGCCGCGAGCGGCACGGACCGCGACCGTCAGCCGCGCGGGTAGGCCGGGACCCGTTCCACCAGCGCCGACACCGCGTCGGCGACCGCACTCACCTCCGCGTCACCCTCGGGGGTGCCCTGCGGCGCCTTGACCGCCCGCGCCAGCAGCGACGCGACCTCGGCCATGTCGGACTCGACCATGCCCTGCGTCGTCGACGACGGGGAGCCCACCCGGATGCCCGACGGCTTCATCGGCGGGGCCGGGTCGTACGGGATCGCGTTCTTGTTCAACGTGATCCGGGCCGCGTCGCACCGCGACTCCGCCTCGGCGCCGGTGACGCCGATGGGCCGCAGGTCGATCAGGGCGAGGTGGGTGTCGGTGCCGCCGGACACGGCGCGCATGCCCTCGGCCTCCAGCCCCTTCGCAAGAGCCTGCGCGTTGGCGATGACCTGCGTCGCGTACTGCTGGTACTGCGGCTGCGCCGCCTCGCGCATCGCGACGGCCTTCGCCGCCACCGCGTGCATCAGCGGGCCACCCTGGGAGAACGGGAAGACGGCCTTGTCGATGGCCTTCGCGTGCTCCTCGCGGCACAGCACCATGCCGCCGCGCGGGCCGCGCAGGACCTTGTGCGTCGTCGCGGTCACGACGTCGGCGAACGGCACCGGCGACGGGATCGCCTTGCCGGCCACCAGGCCGATGAAGTGCGCGGCGTCGACCATGAGCTTGGCGCCGACCTCGTCGGCGATCTCCCGGAAGGCCTTGAAGTCGATCAGCCGCGGGTACGCCGTCGCGCCACAGATGATCATCTTGGGCCGGTGCTCGCGGGCCAGGTCACGGACCTGGTCGTAGTCGATCAGCTCGGAGTCCTCGCGCACGGTGTAGGACACCGCGTTGAACCACTTGCCCGAGAAGTTGACCTTGCTGCCGTGCGTCAGGTGCCCGCCCTGCTTGAGGTCCATGGCCAGGACAGTGTCGCCGGGCTGGGTGAACGCCGCGTACGCGGCGAGGTTCGCGCTCGCACCCGAGTGGGGCTGCAGGTTGGCGTGCTCGGCGCCGAAGAGCTCCTTCGTCCGCGCGTTGCCGATCTCCTCGGCCACGTCGACGACCTGGCACCCGCCGTAGTACCGCCTGCCCGGGTAGCCCTCGGCGTACTTGTTCGACAGCGTCGAACCCAGCGCCGCCAGGACCGCGGGGCTGGTGAGGTTCTCGCTCGCGATCAGCTGCAGTCCGCCACGCAGCCGATCGAGCTCGTCCAGCACGACTCCCGCGATCTCGGGATCCTGCTGCTGCAGTGCGTCGAAATCGGGGCCCCAGAACGGTGTGCTCACGTCTGCCGAGGTTACCTGCGCCGTAGCTGATCACCTCAACGGGAGGGGCACACCACACAGAGCGATGCTCTCATCGCTTGTCGATGCTCTCGAACTACGGCAGAATGCGCCCCGTGTCCGCGCCCCGAACCGCCCGCGCCCGCGTCCGCGCCCAGCTCACCAGCGAGATCGCCGACGTCGCCCGCACCCACCTCGCCACCGACGGCGCCGCCGCCCTCTCGCTGCGCGCCGTCGCCCGCGAGCTCGGCATGGCCTCCTCCGCGGTCTACCGCTATTTCCCCAGCCGCGACGACCTGCTCACCACCCTGATCGTCGACGCCTACGACGCACTCGGCGAGGCCGCCGAACGCGCCGAGGCCGCCGTCGCACGCGCCGACCTCCGTGGCCGCCTGCACGCCGCCTGCGCCGCCGCCCGCGACTGGGCCCTCGCCCACCCCCACGAGTACGCCCTGCTCTACGGCTCCCCCGTCCCCGGCTACGCCGCCCCCGCGACCACCATCGCCCCCGCCGCACGCGTCGGCCTGCTGCTCACGGGCATCGTGAGCGACGGCCTCGCGACCGCGGCCCTGACCCCGGCGCCCGGCGGCGCCGACATGATCGCCCCCCAGGCCCTCGCCGACGTCGGCCTCACCGCCGACCCCGCCCGCGCCGCCCTCGTCGTCGCCGCCTGGTCGGGCCTGTTCGGCGCCATCGGGTTCGAACTGCACGGCCACACCCACAACATCGTCACCGACCACGCCGCCTGGTTCCGGGCGGTCGTCGACACCCACGCCGACGCCCTCGGCCTCCCCTGAGCTGCAGCGATCCGCGACACCGACGTTGCGCCCGACAATCCGCGCGCAACCTCACTGCTCCCGCGGGCCCGATTCGCGACAGAGGGGTTGCGCGTCGTCATCCCGGCCACGACCGCGCTAGCGTCCCGGCGTGACACGGGGTGAGCACGTACGACCGGCACGGGTCGACGACGTCGACGGCATCGCCCGGGTGACCGTCCGCTCCTGGCGGGAGACGTACTCCGGAATCCTCGCCGACCACCACTTCGGCGACGACGCCCTCGAACGCCGCCGCCGTCAGTGGACCCAGTTCTTCGCGACGGACCCGCTCCCTGCGCGACTCGTCGTGGCGACGGCGGACGGTCAGGTCGTCGGGTTCGCCTGCGCGGGCGACGCCACGGCGGCCGAGCAGGGCTTCCCCGCTGCTCGACCGCTGCACCTCTACGCGATCTACCTGCTCGCGGCGCACCACGGGGGCGGTCTCGGCCAGACCCTGCTCGACGAGGTCCTCGACGGCGATCCCGCCCAGCTCTGGGTGCTACGCGACAACGATCGCGCCATCGCCTTCTACGCGCGCAACGGTTTCGCCCCGGACGGCGTCGAGTTCACCGACCCGGACGATCCGGCGATGGTCGAGGTCCGGATGGTGCGCTGACGACCCGCGCGCAACCTCACTGCTCCCGCTGGGGCGAACCAGGACAGTGAGGTTGCGCCCGGCTGGTCGCGCGCAACCTGACTGCTCGCCGGCGCCCCCGGGACGACGGTCAGGTTGTGCGCGGATCGTGCCCGGGTCTTCACACCTGCGGACGGCTTCCGCGTTCGTCCACATCGCGCGCCGGCCGCGGCCACCATCGCGGCGTGCAGCAACCCTTTCGCGGGAGTACCGCCATCGCCGCCGGCCACATCACACCCGGCCGGCTGCGCAGCCGCGACTTCGTCCGGCTGGCACCCGACGTCTACGTCGCCGCCGGCACCGACCCCGACCTGACGACGCGGTCCGTCGCCGCCTACCGCCGCGTCGAGGACATCGGCGGAGTGCTCGGTGGCTGGTCGGCCGCAGCCCTGCTCGGTGCACCGGGCGCCCCTCCGGGTGCGGACGCGCAGATCGTCGTGCCCCGCTTCGTGAAGCCGACCCCCGGCGTGCGGGTCGGCCGCTGGCGCCTGCTGCCCGAGGAAGTCACCGTCGTCGACGGCTGCCGGGTCACGACGCCGCTGCGGACCGCATGGGACATCGCCCGCCGGGAGTGCCGGGCCGACTCCGTCGTCGCGATCGACTCGTTGGCCCGCAACAGCGGTCTCGCCCTCGATGCGTTGATGGACATGGCCTTCCGCCTTCGCAGGGCCCGGGGCGCCGCGCTCGTCCGGGCGGCGGCGACCCTCGCCGATGCGCGCGCCGAGTCGCCCATGGAGACCCGGATGCGGCTCGTCCTCACCGACGCCGGGCTACCTGCGCCCGTGCCGCAGTACGAGCTGGTCGTCGACGGGCGGCTCGTCGCCCGGTTCGACCTCGCCTATCCCGGCGCCCGGCTCGCGATCGAGTACGACGGCGCCGCCCACGACGACGTCCTCGACCGGCAGCGCGACGTGCGCACCGGTGCACTCGGCTGGCAGACGATCCGGCTGGTCTCGGCCGACATCTTCCGGACCCCGGACGAGACGGCGGCGGCGGTCCGCGCCGTCCTGCGACGACGCCTGCTGCTCCACGACCGTCCCTGACCCGCGCAACCTCAGCGCTCCCCGCGGCCGCCGGGACGACAGCGAGGTTGTGCTCGGCCGGGCGGGCGCAACCTCACTGTCGCGGATCAGCCGCGGCACGACCGTCAGGTTGCGCGCGGAAGGGGGTCAGGCGGTGGCGACCTCGCGGCCCAGGACCTCGGAGATCGCCGCCAGCGAGACGGCACCCTCGCGCAGGACGCGGGGGGCGTCCGCGGTGAGGTCGACGATCGTCGAGGCCACGTTCTCCCCCGACGACCCGCCGTCGAGCACCACCGCGACGTGCTCGCCCAGCTGGGCCTCGGCGTCGGCGGCGTCGGCGGCGGGCGCGGAGCCGGAGCGGTTGGCGCTGGACACCGCCATCGGGCCGACGTCGCGCAGCAGCTCCAGGGCGACGGGGTGCAGCGGCATCCGGAGCATGACGGTCCCGCGCGTCGTCCCCAGGTCCCAGGCCAGCGACGGGGCGTGCGGCAGGACGAGGGACAGCCCCCCGGGCCAGAACGCCTCGATCAGCTCGCGCGCGACGGTGGGGACGCCGATGACGAGGCCGTCGATCGTCGACCAGGAACCGACGAGCACGGGGACGGGCATGTCGGGTCCGCGCCCCTTGGCCGCCAGCAGCGACCGGACGGCGGTGGCGGAGAAGGCGTCGCAGCCGATGCCGTAGACGGTGTCCGTGGGCATCACGACGAGGCTTCCCGCCCGCACGGCGCGTGCCGCAGCGGCGAGGCCCTCGGCCCGGGCGTCCGGGTCGGCGCAGTCGTACGTGGTCACCGGCCGACTCTACGACCGGCCGCCGTCAGCCCCCGAGCGGGCCGTGCCGACTCAGCCCGCGAGCGGGCCGTGCCGACTCAGCCCCCGAGCGGGCTGCGGCGTGCGGTGACGAAGCGGGGGCGGCCTGTCCAGTCGAGGTGGTCGACGACGTCGGAGAAGACCTTGCGACGGGCGAACAGCGCGGGGACGGTCTCGCCGTGGGTGTCGTCGTGCTCGATGCCCAGCCACCCGCCGTGGCGCAGCAGCCCGGCTGCGGTGGTGATGACGGCGCGGATGATCTCGAGTCCGTCGGGGCCACCGAAGACGGCGCCCGGCGGGTCCCAGTCGGCCACCTCGGCGGGCACGGGCGTGCCGTCGGGGACGTAGGGCGGGTTGCAGACCACGAGGTCGACCTTGGCCTCGTGTTCGACGAGGAGGTCGTTCCAGCGCACGTCGGCGGCGTGCACGGTGACGGGGGTGCCGCCCGCGGCGGTGTGGGCGTCGGCGTTGCGCCGCGTCCAGACCAGCGCAGCGGGGTCGGCCTCCACGGCGTGGACGCGGGCGTCGGGACGGCAGGTGGCGATCGCGAGGGCGAGCGCGCCGGAACCGGTGCACAGGTCGACGACCAGCGGGGACGAGACGTCGGCGAGCCGCTTCAGAGCCCATTCGAGGAGGACCTCGGTCTCGGGGCGCGGGACGAACACGCCGGGGCCGACGGCGACCTCGGCCGGGCCGAGGACGGCGGTGCCGAGGATGTGCTGCAACGGTTCCCGGGTGGCGCGGCGGGCGACGAGCTGCTGGAGCGCCTCGACGAGGTCGGCGTCGACGAGCGGCACCGTGGGCAGCCGGCTGCGTTCGATGCCGACGACGTGGGCGGCGAGCCACTCGGCGTCGACGCGGGGGCTGGCGACGCCTGCCTCGGCGAGTGTCCGCTCGGCCTCCATGAGGGCGACCCGCAGCGGCAGCCGCTTCACGACCCGCCGTCCCCGATCGCGACGGCGTCGGCGCGGTCGGCCGCGACGAGCGCGGCGATCACGTCGCCCAGGTCGCCGTCGAGGACCGCGGACAGGTTGTGCGCCTTGTAGCCGACGCGGTGGTCGGCGATGCGGTTCTCGGGGAAGTTGTAGGTGCGGATGCGCTCGGAGCGGTCGACGGTGCGCACCTGCGACCGGCGGACGTCGGAGGCCTTGGCCGCGGCCTCCTCCTCGGCGAGGGCCTGCAGCCGCGACCGCAGGACCTCCATGGCGCGGGCCCGGTTCTGCAGCTGCGAACGCTCGTTCTGGCAGCTCACGACGATGCCGCTGGGCAGGTGCGTGATGCGGACGGCCGAGTCGGTGGTGTTGACGCTCTGCCCACCGTGCCCGGAGGACCGGAAGACGTCGACGCGCAGGTCGCCCTCGTCGATCTCGACGCCGCTGTCGTCGGCCCCCGTGTCGGGGAAGACGAGGACGCCGGCGGCGGAGGTGTGGATGCGGCCCTGCGACTCGGTGACGGGGACGCGCTGGACGCGGTGCACGCCGCCCTCGAACTTCAGGGCCGCCCACACACCGTCGGCGGACGGGACACGCGAGCGCACCGACAGCGTGACGTCCTTGTAGCCGCCGAGGTCGGAGACGGTGGCGTCGAGGATCTGGGTGGTCCAGCCGCGGCTCTCGGCGAAGCGGGTGTACATGCGGACGAGGTCGCCCGCGAACAGCGCGGACTCCTCGCCGCCCTCGCCCGACTTGACCTCGAGGAGGACGTCGTCGGCGTCGTGGGGGTCGCGCGGGACGAGCAGCTCGGAGAGGCGTTGTTCGAGCGCGGGGACGCGGGCGGCGAGCTCCGCGGCCTCCGACGCGAAGCCGGGGTCGTCGTCCGCGAGCTCGCGGGCAGCGGCGAGGTCGTCACGGGTGGCGGCGAGCTCCCTGGCGACGGCGACGGTCGGGCCGATCTCGGCGTAGCGGCGGCCCAGCCGGCGGGCCTTCGCGGCATCGGTGTGCACGGCGGGGTCGGCGAGCGTGAGCTCGAGCTCGGCGTACTCGCTCAGCAACGACTCGGCCGTCGGCGCCGTGGTCTCCTCGGTGCTCATCTCACCTCCTGTGCAGGGTCCGGACACACGGACGGCGCCCAACCACGAACCGTGGTGGGCGCCGTCGGTGGAGCTACTTGGCGTCGCGCGCCGGGCGCTTGCCGTAGCGCGCCTCGAAGCGGGCCACGCGGCCGCCGGCGTCGAGGATGCGCTGCTTGCCCGTGTAGAACGGGTGGCACTGCGAGCAGGTCTCGGCGTGGATCGAGCCGTTGGACTTGGTGCTGCGGGTGGTGAAGGTGTTGCCACACCCGCAGGTCACGGTCGTCTCGACGTACTCGGGGTGGATGCCCGACTTCATGGTTCGTTCCTCTCGTGGTGGCCGCCGGGTCCCCGTACGGGGTGAACCGGTGCCGGTAGCTCGACGGTCAATTGAACCACCAGGGGCCGCCGGGTGTTCCCGGCGGCCCCTGACGGTCGTGGGTCAGTCGCTGTCGTTGCCCGGTGTCGACTTGGCGACGGTCATCAGGAACTCGATGTTGGTGCGCGTCTTGCGCAGCCGGTCGAGGACCAGGTCGATGGCCTGCTGGTCGTCGAGCGCGGCCAGCACACGGCGGAGCTTGACGGTCACCGCGAACTCGTCGGGTGACATCAGCAGCTCCTCCTTGCGCGTGCCGGAGGCGTCGACGTCGATGGCCGGGAAGACCCGCTTGTCGGCGATCTTGCGGTCGAGCTTGAGCTCGGCGTTGCCGGTGCCCTTGAACTCCTCGAAGATCACCGTGTCCATCGTCGACCCGGTCTCGACCAGCGCCGTGGCGAAGATCGTGAGCGAGCCGCCGTCCTCGATGTTGCGCGCCGCACCCAGGAACCGCTTGGGCGGGTAGAGCGCGGTCGAGTCGACACCGCCGGACAGGATGCGGCCCGAGGCGGGCGCCGCCAGGTTGTAGGCGCGGCCGAGGCGGGTGATCGAGTCGAGCAGGACGACGACGTCGTGGCCCATCTCGACCAGGCGCTTCGCGCGCTCGATGGCGAGCTCCGCGACAGCGGTGTGGTCCGACGGCGGCCGGTCGAAGGTGGAGGCGATGACCTCGCCCTTCACCGACCGCTGCATGTCGGTGACCTCCTCGGGGCGCTCGTCGACGAGCACGACCATGAGGTGGACCTCGGGGTTGTTCGTGGTGATCGCGTTGGCGATCGACTGCAGCACCATCGTCTTGCCGGCCTTGGGCGGGCTGACGATGAGGGCGCGCTGCCCCTTGCCGACGGGCATCACCAGGTCGATGACGCGCGTGGTGAGCTTCGACGGCTCGGTCTCGAGACGCAGCCGCTCGTTGGGGTAGAGCGGGGTCAGCTTCGTGAACTCGGGACGCGCCTTCGCGGTCTCGGGGTCACGGCCGTTGACGGTGTCGACGCGCACCAGCGGGTTGAACTTCTGCCGCTGCTGCTCGCCGTCGCGGGGCTGGCGGACGGCGCCGGTGATCGCGTCGCCGCGGCGCAGGCCGTACTTGCGGACCATCGACAGCGACACGTAGACGTCGTTCGGGCCCGACAGGTAGCCGGTGGTCCGGACGAACGCGTAGTTGTCCAGGATGTCGACGATGCCGGCGACGGGCAGGAGCACGTCGTCGTCGCGCACCTCGGTGTCGACGGTGTTCTGGCCGCCGGCCCCGGTGCGGTCGCGACCACGGCGGCGGTCGCGGAAGCGGCGACCGCGGCGGCCGCGGCCGTCACCGTCGTCGTCGCCGTCGTCGTCGCGCAGGTCGCGGTTGTCCCGGTCGCGGTCGTTGCCGCGCTGGTCGTTGCCGCCACGGTCGCGCTGGTCGTTCCCGCGCTGGTCACCGCGCTGGTCGTTCCCGCGCTGGTCGTTCCCGCGCTGGTCGTTCCCGCGCTGGTCGTTGTTGCGGTCGTTGCCGCCGCGCTGGTTCCGGCCGCCACGGTCGCCACGACCGGACTCGCGGTCGTCGCCGGCGCGGTCGCCACGACCGTCGCGGTCGTTGCGCTCGCCGCGGTCGTTGTCGCGGCGGTCGCGGTCGCGGTTGCGTCCCTCGCCCTCGTCGCGCGTGCGGCGGGAGCCGCCGTCGGTCTCGGGGCGGGTGTCGGTGCGGGCCTCGGCCTCGGCGTCGACCTGGTCGCCACCACGACGCCGGGTCTGGCGCCGACGCCCGGTCGTCTCCGCGGGCGCGTCGGCGGCGGTGTCGGCCGCGGGGGCCGAGCCGTCGACCGGCGGCGTGTCGACGGGGGCGTCGGTCGTCGCGGCGTCGGCCGCCGGACTCTCCACAACCGCCGTGTCGGGAACAGCCGCGGCGTCGGGAACGGCCGGAGTGTCGGGAACGGCCGGAGTGTCGGGAACGGCCGGAGCCTGCCGGCCGGCGGGAGCCTCGGCCGGGGCCGTGGTCTCTGCCGCAGGGGCCTCGGCCGCCGCAGCCGCAGGGGCCTCGACAGCGGCAGGAGCCTCGACGGCCGGGGCCTCGGAAGCCCTCGCGCGGCTGCTCGGGGCACCGGCCGGGCGGGTCGCGGCGCGGCGACGCCCCCGGGCCGGCGCGGCAGGAGCCGCGTCGGCTGCAGTCGCGTCGGCGGCAGGTTCGCTGCTCACGGACGACGCGGAGCCGTTGCCCTGCGCGGTGTCGCCCAGCGACAGCTGGGAGGAGGTGCCGGCAGCGGGAGCCCCGCTCTGGCGCTCCTTGATGGCGGCGATCAGATCACCCTTCCGCATCCCGGCCGTGCCAGGGATGTTCAGCTCACCAGCGAGCTGGCGGAGTTCCGCCAGAACCATGCCGGACAGGCCCTTGCGCTTGGCGGGGGCGGCGGTGCTGACGAGATCGGTCTCGCTCACGAAGGTCCTTCCTGACCAGCCCGGGTCGTCCCGCCCGGACCAGCGGATTCACACGCTCGTCCGAACGGTCCGCCGGACGAGAATCGGAGACGGGGCCGCGTGGCCGGCTGCCGTCCCGACGACAAATGGGTGGCGATGGATGCGACGGTCGCGGGGAAGAGGCCCTTCGGTGCCGGTTCGCCCGCCAGTCCGCTCTGCGGGAGGGGTGGCGAGGGTGCCGGCTTCGAGAGGACCACGCGGATGACGCGTGTATCGCCGTGCGACGTCGAGGGTAGTCGGTCCGCCCTGGTCGGGGCAACCAACCCCCTGCTCGGCGCGCCGAACCGATCCGCCCGGGCGCGTCAGGCGATCTCGACCTGCGCCCCCTGGGTGTCGACGGGGAGCACCAGCGTGGTGAAGCCCGCAAGGTCGACGTCGTCGGGGATGCGCGCGTCGGAGGTCAGGGCCAGCACGGTGGGACCGGCGCCGGAGATCGTCGCGGGCACGCCACGGGCCCGCAGCGCGTCGACCAGGTCGGCCGACTCCGGGTAGGCGGGCCGCCGGTAGCCCTGGTGCAGCCGGTCCTCGGTGGCCGCGAGCAGCAGGTCGGGCTGTCGGGTGAACGCGAGCACCGACAGGGCTGTGCGGCTGCCGGTGAACGCGGCGTCGGCCAGCGGGACGCGCTCGGGGAGCAGGCCGCGCGTCATCTTCGTCGACGACTCGACCTGCGGGACGAGCGCGACGGGATGGATGTCGGGGTGGGTGTCCAGCCGCACCGCGTGGAACCGGTCGGCAGTGTTCCCAGCCGTCTCCCAGGCAACGACGAAGCCGCCCATGAGACTGGCCGCGGCGTTGTCGGCGTGACCCTCGATACCCGCGGTGACCTGCAGCAACGCCGACTGCTCCAGCTCCAGGTCGCGCCCGGCCAGCACCGCGGCCGCGACGGCCCCGGCGACGGCGGCCGAGGCCGAGCTGCCCAGCCCCCGCGAGTGCGGGATGGCGTTGCGGCAGCGCATCCGCAGCCCGGCGGGCGGCTCCTCGCCGAGCAGCGCCCACGTGGTGCGCATCGTCGAGACGACGAGGTGCGATTCGTCACAGGGGACCTGCCCGGCGCCCTCCCCCACGACCTCGACGCGCACGTCGTCGTGGCCGTCGACGGAGACCTCGATCTCGTCGTGGAGCGAGAGCGCGAGGCCGAGTGAGTCGAATCCCGGTCCGAGGTTGGCCGACGACGCCGGGACGCGGACCCGGACCTCGGTCGGGCGACCCATCAGGCCAGCTCGAGGGCGGCCGCGACGGCCGTCGGGTCGATGGGGACGATCTCCGGGTCGGGTGCGGTCAGCAGGGCCGTGTCGGGGTCCTTGAGCCCGTGGCCGGTGACGGTGCACACGACGAGCGACCCGCGGGGCAACGTCCCCTCGGCCGACGACTTCAGCAGGCCCGCGACGCTCGCCGCCGACGCCGGCTCCACGAACACGGCCTCGCGTGCCGAGAGCAGCCGGTAGGCGGCGAGGATCTCGTCGTCGGTGACGGCGGCGAACAGGCCGTTCGACTCGTCGCGCGCGGCCACCGCGGTCCCCCACGACGCCGGGGCGCCGATCCGGATGGCCGTCGCGATGGTCTCGGGGTTCTTCACCGGGGCGCCCGCGACCAGCGGCGCGGCGCCCGCCGCCTGGAACCCGAACATGCGCGGCAGCTCGGGGATCAGGCCGTCGGAGTGGTAGGCGCGGTAGCCCTTCCAGTACGCGCTGATGTTGCCCGCGTTGCCGACGGGCAGGCAGTGCACGTCGGGCGCGCGGCTGCCGAGGTCGTCGCAGATCTCGTAGGCGGCGCTGGCCTGGCCCGCGATCCGGGTCGGGTTGACGGAGTTGACCAGAGCGATCGACGGGTAGTCCGACGTGGTCTTGCGGGCCAGCTCCAGGCAGTCGTCGAAGTTGCCGTCGATCTGCAGGATGCGGGCGCCGTGCGCCACGGCCTGCGCGAGCTTGCCCAGCGCGATCTTGCCGCGCGGGACGAGGACGGCACAGGTCATCCCCGCTCGTGTCGCGTACGCGGCAGCGGAGGCCGACGTGTTGCCCGTCGACGCGCACAGCACGCTCTGCTTGCCCTCGGCGAGCGCGGCCGTGACCGCCATCGTCATGCCGCGGTCCTTGAACGAGCCGGTCGGGTTGGCGCCGTCGACCTTGAGGTGCACCTCGCAGCCGGTGAGCTCCGACAGCACCGGCGCGGGCAGCAGCGGGGTCCCGCCCTCCCCGAGGGTGACGATCGTCCAGTCGTCCTGCACCGGCATCCGGGTGCGGTAGGCCTCGATCACACCCGGCCAGCGCACCGCGCCCGTCCGTGACGGCGTTACGGCATTCATCCGGCGACCCCCAGGGCGCTCACCGAGCGGCCCAGATCCTCGACGCGCAGCACACTCTCGACGCCCCGGACGGCATCGAGGTCGCCGAGCGCCTCCACGGTCGATGCGAGCGCGGCGTCCGGCGCCGCGTGTGTGACGACGACGAGCCGCACGGCGCCGCTGCCGCCCGCCCCACCGTTGCGACCCCCGCCGTACTGGCGGACCGCCGCGATGCTGACGTCGTGCTCGGCGAACGCGCGCGCCACGGCGGCGAGCACCCCCGTCTGGTCGGCCACCTCGAGGCTGACGTGGTAGCGCGTGCAGACGGCCCCGATCGCGCGGACCGGCAGCCGTGCGTAGGTCGACTCCCGCGGTCCCCGGCCGCCGACGACGATGTTGCGCGCCGCCGCGACCAGGTCGCCCAGGACGGCGCTGGCCGTCGGGGCGCCGCCGGCGCCCTGGCCGTAGAACATGAGCTGGCCGGCCGCGTCGGCCTCGACGAACACCGCGTTGAACGCGCCGTCGACCGAGGCCAGCGGGTGCGCCTTGGGGATCATGGCCGGGTAGACGCGGGCCGAGACGGCCTCGCCGTCGCCGTCGCCGTCGCCCTCCAGGCGCTCGCAGATGGCCAGCAGCTTGATCGTGCAGTCGAGTCCGTCGGCCGCGGCGATGTCGGCGGCGCTGACGGCGCGGATGCCCTCGCAGTACACGTCGGCCGCGGTGACGCGGGTGTGGAACGCGAGCGAGGCGAGGATCGCGGCCTTCGACGCTGCGTCGTAGCCGTCGACGTCGGCGCTGGGGTCGGCCTCGGCGTACCCGAGCCGGGTGGCCTCCTCCAGCGCGTCGGCGTAGCCGGCGCCCGAGGACGCCATCGACGACAGGATGAAGTTCGTGGTGCCGTTGACGATGCCCGCGACGCGGGTGATCCGGTCGCCGACGAGCGACTCGCGCAGCGGCCGCAGCAGCGGGATCGCGCCGGCGACGGACGCCTCGTAGTAGAGGTCGGCACCGGAGGCGTCGGCGGCCTCGGCGAGCGCGGCACCGTCCTCGGCGAGCAGCGCCTTGTTGGCGGTGACGACGGACTTGCCCGCCTTCAGCGCCTCCAGCAGCAGCGTGCGCGCCGGTTCGATGCCGCCGATGACCTCGATGACGACGTCGACGTCGGGCCTGCCGACGAGCGTCGTCGCATCGGTGGTGACGAGCCCCTCGGGGAGCTCCGGATGGCGGTGCGGGCGGCGGACCGCCACGCCGACGAGCTCCACGGGCGCACCGATGCGCGCGGCGAGGTCGCCCGCCTGCTCGGTCAGCAGCCGCACGATCTCACCGCCGACGGTGCCGCAGCCGAGGAGTGCCACCCGGACGGGCGCGCCCGGACCCCTGTCGGTCATCGTTTCGCTTCTCCCCTTGCGCCTGTTCTCGTCACCCGGCCGACGGGGTCGTCGGCGCACACGGGCCTGCGCAGGCGTGTCCCACCTGCGGTGTCGCACCGGACCCGCTTCGTCGCGGGCCCGTCCCGCGCGGTCGCCCCCGGGGCGACCGCCAGATCATCCTCGTTCGCAGTCCGTCACGGTACGGCCCGTCGCCGGTGTCACTACGCACCCACCTCCAGCCGGAACTGGTCCTCGGTGGTCTCGCGGCGCAGCAGCAGCCGGGCGACGCCGTCGCGCACGGCGACGACGGCAGGGCGCGGCAGCCGGTTGTAGGAGCTGGCCATCGAGTAGCAGTAGGCGCCGGTCGCGGCGACGGCGAGCAGGTCGCCGGGGGCGAGGTCGGCGGGCAGCCAGCAGTCGCGGACGACGATGTCGCCGGACTCGCAGTGCTTGCCGACGACCCGGGACAGCGCCACGTCGACGGCCCCGTCGGCGCTGTCGGCCGCCGACGAGCGCGACACCAGCCGGCAGTCGTAGACGGCGTCGTAGAGGGCGGTGCGGATGTTGTCGCTCATCCCGCCGTCGACGGACACGTAGCGACGTGCGCCGCTGCCCAGCGGGACGTCCTTGAGCGTGCCGACCTCGTAGACCGTGACCGTGCCCGGTCCGGCGATGGCGCGGCCCGGCTCGACGGCCAGCTTCGGGACGTCGAGTCCCGCGCCGTGGCACTCGTTCTTGACGATGCCGCGCAGCTCCTCGGCGAGCTCGGTGACGTCGAGCGGGGTCTCGTCGGCGCGGTAGGCGATGCCGAACCCGCCACCGAGGTCGAGCGTCGTCAGGTCGCCGAGCGCGTCGGCCCCGTGCTCCTTGTGCAGCCCGGCGAGGAAGCGCACCACGCGGTGGGCGGCGACCTCGAAGCCCTCGGTGTCGAAGATCTGGCTGCCGATGTGGCTGTGCAGCCCGACCAGCGACAACCCGCGGGCCTCCAGCACGCGGCGCGCCGCCTCGGCCGCGACGCTGTCGGCGCCGCCGGAGATGGAGAACCCGAACTTCTGGTCCTCGTGCGCCGTCGCGATGAACTCGTGGGTGTGGGCCTCGACGCCGACGGTCACCCGGATCATCACCGGCACCACGAGGCCGCGCTCGCGGGCGACGGCGTCGAGCCGGGCGATCTCGTGGAACGAGTCGACGACGATCCGACCGACCCCCGCCTCCACCGCCTCGACGAGCTCCGCGACCGACTTGTTGTTGCCGTGCACCGCGATCCGCTCGGCCGGGAAGCCCGCGCGCAACGCGACGGCGAGCTCGCCGCCGCTGGCCACGTCGAGGCTCAGGCCCTCCTCGGCGACCCAGCGGGCCACCTCGGTGCACAGGAACGCCTTGGCCGCGTAGTGCACCGCGTCGGCGCCGAACGATGCTGCGAACTCGGCCGCCCGGGCGCGGAAGTCGGCCTCGTCGAGCACGAACAGCGGGGTGCCGTAGGTCTCGGCGAGCTCGCGCACGTCGACACCTGCGAGGGTGACGACGCCGTCGGCGCCGCGGGCGGCGTTGCGCGGCCACACCGCGGGCGCCAGCTCGTCGATGGCCGCCGCGTCACCGGGGCGCGGGCCGGCCGTCTCCGGCGGGGTCGTGACGCCCGCGTGCAGCGGGCCGGCGGGGTGCGCGTTCATCACATGCGCTCCGGCGCAGACACGCCCAGCAGCTCCAGGCCGTTGGCCAGCACCTGACGGGCGGCCTCGCACAGCGCCAGCCGGGCCCGGTGCAGCTCGGTGACCTCCTCGTCGCCCATCGGCAGCACCCGGCAGGCGTCGTAGAACTTGTGGTAAGCGCTGGCCAGGGACTCGAGGTAGCGGGCGACACGGTGCGGTTCGCGCAGCTCGGCCGCCGCCCGGACCACCTCGGGGAACTCGCCGAGCGTGCGGATCAGGTCCCCCTCGCGGGGGTGGTCGAGCAGGCCGAACTCCTCGCCCGGCGTGAGCCCGACGTCGGCGGCGTTGCGCGCCAGCGACGACAGCCGCGCGTGCGCGTACTGCACGTAGAACACCGGGTTGTCGTTGCTGCGCTTGACGAGCAGGTCGAGGTCGATGTCGAGCGACGAGTCGACCGAGCTGCGGATCAGCGAGTAGCGGGCCGCGTCGACGCCGACGGCCTCGACCAGGTCCTCCATCGTGACGACGGTGCCGGCGCGCTTGCTCATCCGGACGGGCTGCCCGTCCCTGACGAGGTTGACCAGCTGCCCGATCAGCACCTCGACGACCGCGGGGTCGTCGCCGAACGCGGCCGCCGCGGCCTTGAGCCGGGCCACGTAGCCGTGGTGGTCGGCGCCCAGCATGTAGATGCACAGGTCGAACCCACGGGCGCGCTTGTCGCGCAGGTAGGCGATGTCGCCGGCGATGTAGGCGGGCCGCCCGTCGCTCTTGATCACGACGCGGTCCTTGTCGTCGCCGTGGTCGGTCGAGCGCAGCCACCAGGCGCCGTCGGCCTCGTAGAGGCTGCCCGACTCCTTCAGCTGCGCGACCGCGGCCTCGACCGCTCCCGACTCGTGCAGCGACTGCTCGTGGAACCACACGTCGAAGTCCGTGCCGAACGCGTGCAGGTCGGCCTTGATCTCGTCGAACATGAAGCCGATGCCGACGCGGCGGAAGATCTCGTCCCGGTCGGGGGCGCCCAGCGCCGTGGGCTCGGCCGCCACCACACGCGCGGCGATGTCGCCGATGTAGGCGCCGCCGTAGCCGTTCTCCGGGGCGGGCTCCCCCTCGGCCGCCGCCACGAGCGAGGCGACGAACCTGTCGATCTGGGCGCCGGCGTCGTTGAAGTAGTACTCGCGGGTCACCTTCGCGCCGCGAGCCGAGAGCACCCGGCCCAGCGCGTCGCCCACCGCGGCCCACCGGGTGCCGCCCAGGTGCAGCGGACCGGTCGGGTTGGCCGAGACGAACTCCAGGTTCACGTTGCGGGCCGCGAGCTCGTCGCCGGTGCCGTAGGCCGGGCCCGCGGCGAGGACCTGACCGACCATGGCGCCCTGGGCGTCCGAGGCCAGCCGCAGGTTGATGAAGCCGGGGCCGGCGATCTCCGCGGAGGCCACCCCGTCGCGGGCCGCGAGGGCCTCGGCGAGCCACGTCGCCAGCTCACGTGGCGGCACACCGGCCTTCTTCGCGGTGCGCAGCGCCACGTTCGTGGCGTAGTCGCCGTGGTCGGGATTGCGGGGTCGCTCGACGCCCACGTCGTCGGGCAGGGCCGCCACGTCGAGGCCTCGATCGGTCAGCACTGCATGCGCGGTGGCCCGCACCAGGTCGGCGAGCACGTCGGGAGTCACCCGCACGAGTCTAGGAGGTGCTGCTCAGAGTGCTCTCAGGCGGCGCTTCTACACTGCGGCACCGCGCGGCGTGTGGCGCCCGCGACGGTGCCCGAGGTGGTCGGAAGAGGTCGGCGGATCGATGCCCAGCGGTAAGAGCAGCAAGGCGGTCAGGAACGCGCGCAAGACGTCCGTCGTCAACACGCGCTCCACCCCCTGGGGGACGATCGCGGCGGTCCTCGTCGTCGTCCTCTTCGCGGGCGGCATCTCGTGGTTCCTGGTGGCGAAGTCGAACGAGCCCTCGTTCACCCCCTCGGACCGCAACCAGGACCCGTCGTCGCAGATCGCGGGGGTCCAGACGATCAAGTACGCCGGTGGCCAGCACGTGCTGCCGACACAGCAGGTCGCCTACACCCACAGCCCGCCCTTCGGCGGCGCGCACGACGGGTACTGGGCCGCCTGCAACGGCATCGTCTACCCCAACCCGGTGCGCCAGGAGAACCTCGTCCACGGCCTCGAGCACGGCGCGGTCTGGATCGCCTACAACCCCGACCTCGTGAACGCCGACGGCGTCGCCAAGCTCGCGGCGAGGGTGCAGGGCCAGACCTACATCATGATGGCGCCCTACCCCGGCCTCGACCAGCCGATCTCGCTGCAGTCGTGGGGCCACCAGCTCAAGCTGTCCGACCCGGGCGACCCGCGGATCGACCAGTTCATCCAGGCGCTGCGGCTCAACCGCTACCAGTACCCCGAGGTCGGCGCCTCCTGCGCGGCCCTCGGCCCGGGCCAGTTCGACCAGGACAACCCCCCGCCGTTCGCCCCGACCCCGCCGACGTCCGACATCGACGACAAGACCGTCGTCGACGAGAACATCGGCAACCCGGCCGCGGCCAACACCGACGCCACCGGCGGCATGCCGGCCGGCGGCACGGGCACCGGCGGCACGGGCACCGGCACCGGCTCGGGTCAGTGACCTCGACGGACGTGACGCACCGCGACGGGCCCAGCGGGGCGGGGTCACCGCCCGGCCCGCCCCCGGCCGACACCGGCCCCGACGACGACGGTGGCGGTCGTGAGCCCCGCTGGGTGCGGCCCGTCCTCGTGGTCGGCGCCGTCCTCGCGCTGCTGCTCCTCGGCGGCGCCGGAGGTCTGCTCCTCGGCCTGCACAACGCCACGGGCGACCTGGTCGCCCCCGCGTCCGACTCCGTCGACGTCGGCTTCGCGCAGGACATGAGCACCCACCACCAGCAGGCCGTCGAGATGGCGACGTGGGAACGCGACCACACCACCGTGCCCGAGCTGCGCCAGCTCGCCTACGACATCGAGTCGACCCAGGAAGCCCAGATCGGGCGCATGCAGGGCTGGCTCGCCCTCTGGGGCGCACCCGCGCAGCACTCCGGCGACTACATGCAGTGGATGGTGGGCGCGCCGGCCCACACCCACGGCGCGGCCGTCGCGCAGAACGGGCTCCCCGCCATGCCCGGCATGGCCACCGCCGACGAGCTCCGCCGGCTGCGCGCCTCCACCGGCACCGACATGGACGTGCTGTTCCTGCAGCTCATGCTGCGCCACCACCAGGGCGGGGTCGGCATGCTGGAGTACGGCGCCCGGTACGCCCAGATTCCCGAGGTCCGCAACCTCGCCGCGCAGATGCTCAGCTCGCAGACCAGCGAGTCGCAGTACATGACGCAGCTGCTCGCCGAGCGCGGGGCCCAGCCGCTGCCGCTCCAGTAGGTGCGCTAGGGTTCTCGATGTACGGCCCCCGTAGCTCAGGGGATAGAGCACCGCCCTCCGGAGGCGGGAGCGTAGGTTCGAATCCTACCGGGGGCACAATCTGTGCCTACAGCCGAAACGGCCCCTCACCTGCTGGAACAGGGCGAGGGGCCGTTTCGCGTCGCGTCCGGTCGTCGGGGGCCCGCGGGCGCGCCCGCCGTGATCACCCGGCCACCTGGTAGGCCTGGGCCCGGTCGGCGGTGCACACCGCCGAGACGGCCAGCACGTGGGCGTGGACGTCCCAGTTGGTGGCCGAGCTCCCTTCGCCCGAGAAGCCCGTCGTCAGCCCGGACGCGTCCGCCTTCTCGCTGCTGATGGTGACACCGATGCTGCCCGGCTCGTCGACGTCGACGCCGGGCGGGACGATGCGCCCCGGCGACAGGTTCGCGTCCTCGAGCCACGGGTGGTCGGCGGGGCACTGGAAGTCGTCGAGGTGCACGGTCTGCAGCCCGTTGAGCTGGGCGCGGTAGGCCTGCACCGTCTCGTCCGCGGGGACGCCGGTGGCGGCGGACGCGGCGGGGGTCGCGGCGGACGCGGGCGCGGCGCCGAGCATCGCCCCGCCCACCGCGAGCGCTCCGACGGTCAGTACTGCTGCTGTGGTCCTGGCGAAGATCATCGTGGTCACCTTCCCTGATCGGCTCCCTCGACCTTCGTCCCGCGGGGCCGCCGCCGCCGTCGGTCCGTCGGCCCGCGCTGGGACGACAGCGCCGTCCCCCGATCGGTCGGCGCCGCGTCCTGCGCCCGTTCGCCACATCTCGTTGGACCGGTCGGCTCAATCGCTCGACCCGCAGTGCCGGCACGGCCACAGTGGAGCGTCGTCTGAGATCCACGACACGTTCGGGTGATGTACGTTGGCGGCCCCTTCGCCCCGAGATGGGTGGTTGCGATGTCCCGTGCCGGGTCCGCAGGTGGCCGCCGACGTGTCCGTTCAGCGGCGCTCGCCGTGTGCGTCGTCGCAGCGTCGGTGGTGGGTGTCGCGACGGCGGGACCGGCGGCCGCGTCGTCCGGGCGATCCGGTTCGGACACCCACCGCATCGCCTGGGGCCCCTGCGACCCACCGGATGCGGACCTGCAGTGCGGCACGCTCGCGGTCCCGCTGGACTGGGACCGGCCGCGCGGGAAGACCCTCGACCTGGCGGTGGTGCGCAGGGCCGCGTCCGACCCGGGGCGGCGGATCGGGTCGATGCTCGTCAACCCGGGCGGCCCGGGGCAGAGCGGCGTCGATCTCGTCCGCGGTGGCGGCGAGGACTTCGACCGGTGGGGCGGCGGCCGGTTCGACATCGTCGGCTGGGACCCGCGCGGGACCAACCGCAGCTCGCCGGTCGACTGTTTCACCAGCGACGCGGCCCGCGACCGGTTCTGGGGCGGCCGGACGATCCCGACGACCGCGGAGGAGTCCCGCGCCTACCAGCGCAAGGCCGTGGAGCTGGCGCGCCGCTGCGGGCAGGTCAGCGGTGACCTGCTCGACCACATCTCGACCGCCGACACCGTCCGCGACCTCGATGCCCTGCGCGCCGCCGTCGGCGACCGGAAGATCACCTACGTGGGGCTGTCGTACGGGACGGTGATCGGCCAGACCTACCTGGCGCTGTTCCCCGGTAACGTGCGGGCGATGCTGCTCGACGGGCTCGTCGACGCGGCGAAGTACACCACCGACGCCGAGACGCGCACCGCCAACGACGTCGCGTTCGCCGACACGGTGTTCGACCGGTTCGTGGCGCTCTGCCAGGAGGCGGGCAAGGCGCGCTGTGCGTTGGCCGGGAACGGCGAGTCCGTCCGTTCCCGTGTCGACCGGCTGTTCGCGCGGATCAAGAAGTCGCCGATCCCGGCGCCGCACGCCGATCCTCCGGGCGCCCTGCAGTACGGCGACCTGCTGACCGCGACGTTCAACCCGCTGCGACTGCCGTCGGAGTGGCCGCAGTTCGCGAAGGACCTGGAGGCGGCCGCCGGTGGGGACGGGTCGGCGCTGCTCACGAACGCGCGACCGATGACGACCCCGGCCGGGTTCGCGGGGGCGACGGTGTCATCGGCGATCTCCTGTGTCGACGGTCCTGCCTCGACGCCGTCGAGGGCCTGGCCCGCCGCGCTGGACCGCTTCACCGACTCCGGCAAGCTCTGGGGCCCGGTGCTGGGCTGGTGGCTGTGGGCGCCGTGCGCGTCGAACTGGCCGGGCCGGACCGACGACGCCTACCGCGGCCCGTGGGCCTTCACCGCGGAGGTGCCGATCCTGCTGATCAACAACACCTTCGACCCCGCGACCAGCTACCCCAACGCGCAGGCGACGGAGAAGCGGATCGGCAACTCGACGCTGCTGACCAACAACGGCTACGGCCACCCCACCTACCAGGACCCGAGCGTCTGCATCGACCGAGCCCGGACCCGGTACCTGGTGGACCTGGTGACCCCACCGAAAGGCACGGTCTGCCGACCTGACACCACGCCGTTCCCGACTCCGCCGTGACCCGTAGCCGCGGGCCAGGATCGAACTTCGATCCGCAGCTGCGGATCCGCTGGGTCGACGATGCGGATCCGGTCCGTCTTCGCAGGTGGGAGCACCCGTTCGTCCGGATGCGCGGCGGCGCGGGTTGGGGATAGCGTCGTCGACCAATCATGGGACACACCACGATCGACACCGCGGCCGTCGCCGAACGCGACCGCCTGGACTTCTGGCGGTCGACGGTGTGCGACCAGTTCGTGACCCTCGACGTCCGCCCCGCCGCGGGGACGGACGTGCACGGCCGCGTGACCGCCGTGTCGATGGCCGACACCCAGCTGCGCAAGATCGCGGCCGGGGCGCACCGCTTCGAGCGGACCACCCACCAGGCCCGCACCGCCGACGAGGACTACTTCCAGATCGCGCTCGCCCGCAAGGGCCGCACCCTCGTCGCGCAGGACGGCCGCGAGGCGGTCATCGGCCCCGGCGACTTCGTCCTCTACGACAGTGCCCGGCCGTTCCGGTTCGTCACCGCCGGCGACTTCGAGTACTCGGTGTGCCTGTTCCCGACGCGGCTGCTGCCGCTGACCCGCGCCGAGCTGGGCGCCGCGACGGCGATCCGGTTCGACGGTCGCTCCGGTCTCGGCGCGATGGTCCCGCCGCTGCTCGCGGCGCTGCACCGGCTCGACCCCGAGAGCCTGCCCGCGGCGAGTCGCACCGCGATCATGCAGTCCATCGGCGACGTGTACGTCGCGCTCGTCCGCAGCCGGGTGGACGCGGCGGCGTCGCCGAACGTCCACCTCATGCGGGCACAGGCCTGGATCGACGAACACCTCGCCGATCCCGGGCTGGCCCCGGCCGACGTCGCGGCGGCCTGCTCGATCTCGGTGAGCTACCTCCACAAGCTGTTCGGCGAGACCGGCACGAGCGTCGCCGCCTACGTCCGGGAGCGACGCCTGCAGGGCTGCTACGCCGATCTCGCGCGCTCCGGATGCGACCAGCTGACCGTCGGCGCGATCGGCGCCCGCTGGGGGCTGCCCGACTCGGCACACCTGTCCCGCGCGTTCCGGGCCCGGTTCGGGGTCTCCCCCAGCGTGCACCGGGCCCGGTCGGCGGGCTCGGGGGCCGGCTGACCCCCGGGGTCAGGCGATCTCCACCTCGACCAGGGTGTCGGAGAACGTCGGCGCGTTGCCGAGATCGGCGAACCTCGTCGAGTTGACCGCGGCGAGCGTCGACGTCGACTTGGAGTGCTTGCGCCAGCCACCGAGGCTGGACACCACGACGCCCGGCATGACCGCGTCGTCGAGCTTGGCCAGCACGGTGAACTCGCCGCGGTCGTTGAACACACGTACCGCGTCCTGGTCGGAGATCCCGCGCGCCGCGGCGTCGTCGGGATGCATGATCACGTTGGGTTCCTTCTGCGCCCGCCGGTGGAAGGCGTGGTTGGCGAAGCTGGAGTTCAGGTAGGCGTGGGCCTTGGGCGTCAACAGGTTCAACGGGTACCGCGCGGCCCGCTCGGGGTCGGTGTGGGCGGCCTCGCGCGGCGGGATGTAGTGCGGCAACGGGTCGACGGGCTGGCCGGGCTGGAACTCGTTGGAGCCCTGCCGGAACAGCGGGACGACGAAGTTGCCGCCCGCCGCGGCGGAGGCGGCGAGCTCGGTCTTGCCCGACGGGGTCCGGAAGGCGCCCTCGGCGTGCGGGGCGTACTCGTCGGGTGACGGGACGTTGAGCCGCTGCCAGCCCTTCTCCTTCAACGACCCCACGGTGATCCCGGCCATGTTCGGGTGGGACCAGTCGAACGCCTCGGCGATCATGTCGTCGTCGGTGCGGCGGAAGACGGGGTCGTCGAACCCCATGCGGGCGGCGAGGCGCCGGAACATCTCGGTGTTGGGGACGGCCTCGCCGAGCGGGGCGATGGCGCGCTCGTTGTAGGTCACGTAGAGGTGGCCCCACGAGAACATGATGTCGTCCTGCTCGAGCTGCGTCGTCGCGGGCAGGACGATGTCGGCGTAGTCGGCGGTGTCGGTCATGAACTGTTCGCTGACCACGGTGAACAGGTCCTCGCGCTGCAGGCCCGTGATCAGCTTGTCCTGGTCGGGGCACACGACGACCGGGTTGGAGTTGTAGACGAACAGGCCCTTGATCGGCGGGTCGAGCGCGAGGCCACCGGTGAGTGCGTCGCCGAGCAGGAACTGGTTCACGACGCGCGTGCCCGGGGCGAGCATCTCCGGGTGCATCATCGCGCCCCAGTTGACCGGGAACGCCCACAGCGGCAGCTGCAGGATGCCGCCGCCGGGGTTGCGCCAGGCGCCGACGAGCGCGGGCAGGCAGGCCAGGGTGCGCACGGTCTGTCCGCCACCGGCGTGGCGCTCGACCGCGACGCCGATCCGGATGACCGACGGCTGCGCGCCCGCGTACTCGCGCGCCAGCGTGCGGATGGTGTCGGCGGGGACGCCCGTCTCCGCCGACGCCCATTCCGGGGTGTACTGGGCGACCCGCTCGGCGAACTCGGGGTAGCCGACGGTGTACGCGTCGACGTAGGCCTGGTCGGTGAGGCCCTCGGCGATGATGACGTGGGCCATCGCGAGGGCGAGCGCGCCGTCGGTGCCGGGGCGCAGCGGGATGTGCTGGTCGGCGGCCGCGGCCGTGCGGGTGCGCACCGGGTCGATGACGACGACCTTCGCGCCGCGCTTGCGGGCCTCGGCGATGTAGGGCCACAGGTGCAGGTTGGTGGACATGACGTTGCAGGCCCAGATCAGGATGAACTTCGAGTGCACGAGACTCTCGGGGTCGACACCCGCGGTGTCGCCGATCGTCATGGCGTACGCGGTGCAGGAGCCCGAGTCGCAGTAGGTGCGTTCGGAGATCGTCGCGCCGAGCTTCGCGAAGAACGGGTCGCCGACGTTGAGGCCGTTGAGGATGCCCTGGGTCCCCAGGTAGCTGACGGGCATGATCGCCTCGGCGCCGTGCTCGTCGACGATCCCGCGGAAGCGGGTGGCGATCTCGTCGAGCGCGTCGTCCCAGCTGATCCGTTCGAAGCGGCCGCTGCCCTTGGGGCCGGTGCGGCGCAGCGGGAACAGGACGCGCCCGGGGTCGTAGACGCGGTCGAGGTAGTTGTTGACCTTCACACACAGCCCGCCCGCGGTGTACGGGTGCTCGGGGTCGCCGCGGACCTCGGTGGCGCGGCCCGCGTCGTCGACGGTCACGACCATCGCGCAGGTGTCCGGGCAGTCCTGCGGGCAGGCGGCCCGCACGGTCCGTGTCCCGATCGGCTCGTCACCGGTGTCCGTGCCGGGTGAGGCGGTGACCGTCATGGATGTCCCCCGTCGCGCGCGTGGTGGTGGTCGGGCGTCTCTGTGAGAGTGTCGCCACCGGCCGCCGCACGCTTGACGCGGGGAACACAGTCCTTGTCGGTGCGGGCAGAGTCGGCTTCGGGCGCGGCCACCGTCACGCCGTGACGGGGACACGTGATGATGGGATCGTCACCCCATGATCGGAGTTCCCGTGCGCCGGTTCCTCGCCCCCGCCGCGCTCCTCGCGGCGCTGGTCGTCGCCTTTCTCGCCGCGCTCACCGGCGTCGCCGCGGCCGAGCCGCCGCTGCGCGCCGCCGACCGGATCACCGACAACGCGAACGCGCTGGACGCGTCCGGGCGCGCCCGCGTCGGCGACTCGATCGCCCGGCTGCGCACCGACACCGGTTACGACCTCTTCGTCGTCTACGTCCGCTCGTTCGACGGCCGCAGCGGTCCCGACTGGGCACGCGCCACCGCGGTGCAGTCCCAGCTCGGCGATCGCGACGTGCTGCTCGCCGTCGCCACCCAGGACCGGGCCTACGGCTACGACGTGGCCGAGAACTTCCCGGAGTCCGACTCGACGATCCAGCGCATCGTCGCCGACCAGGTCGAGCCGCAGCTCGCCGCGGGCGACTGGGCGGGCGCGGCGACCGCGATGGCCGACGGGCTGCGCGCAGGCGGCAGCAGCGGCGTCGGGACGCTGCCGCTCGTCGTCGGCGGGGTCGTGATCGTCGGCGGCGGGGCGTGGCTGCTCACCCGGCGCCGCCGCGGCGCGGCGCACACGGGGAACGCCCCGGCGGCGGCGCCGACGCCCGACGTCCCCGCCGACCCATTCCCGGGTGAGGCCACCACCGATCTCGGCTACCGCTCCAGCCAGGCCCTGCTCGCCGTCGACGACGCGGTCCGCACCTCCGAGCTGGAGCTCGCCGCCGCGCGGGCCCACTTCGGCGACGAGCCCGTCGCCCCTTTCGCCGCCGCGCTCGACGCCGCCCGCACCGACATGCTCGCCGCCTTCGAGCTCCGCCAGCAGCTCGACGACGACATCCCCGAGGACGAGCCCACCCAGCGCCGCATGCACGCCGAGATCCTGCACCTGGCCACCAGCGCCGACCAGCGGCTCGACGCCCAGGTCGAGGCGTTCGACCGGCTCCGCGCACTCGAGGCCGACGCCCCCGGCTACATCGAGGGCGTCGCCGCCCGGCTGGAGGCCGCCGCGGCCCGCGTCGCGCCTGCCGAGGCTGCCTGGGCACAGCTGCGGGCACGCTGGGCCGCAACGGCTCTCGACCCCGTCGCCGGCAATCTCGACCAGGCCCGGGCGCTGCTCACCGACGCCCGCACCGAGATCGCCGAGGCCCGCTCGCGGCTCGCGACGCCCCCGCAGGCGGTGGTCGACGGGCGCGCCGCCGAGGACGCCGTCACCCAGGCGGAGACGCTGCTCGACGGCGTCGAACGTCGTGACCACGAGCTCACCGAGGTCGCTGGACAGGTCCCGGCGGTGCGTGCCGAGGTGGAGCAGGACCTCGCCGAGGCCACCGCGCTGCCCTCGGCCGACCAGGGCGTCGTCGCCCGGGCCCGGGCCGCGCTCGTCGCGTCCGCGCAGGCCGCCGCCGGCCCCACACCCGACCCGATCGCGGCGCTGCACCTGTTGCAGGAGGCCGACGAGGCGCTCGACCGCACCATCGCCGACGCCCGCGAGCGGCAGGACCGCGACCGGCGGACCGCCGCCGCCCGCGACCAGGCGCTGCTCACCGCGCGTTCCGCCGTCGCCGCCGCGGAGGACTTCGTGACGACGCGCCGCGGCGCCGTCGGCACCGAGGCCCGCACCCGGCTCGCCGAGGCGCAGCGGCACCTGGCGGCCGCGTCCGCGGGTGGCGACCCGGCCGTCGGGCTGCGCGAGGCCCAGCAGGCCGAGGTGATGGCCCGCCAGGCCCTCGACCTCGCCCGCTCCGACGTCTCACGCTGGTCCGGACCCTCAGGTGGCGGTGGCTCCGGCATGGGCGTGGACCTCGGCAGCCTCGTCCTGGGCGGCATCCTGTCGGGCGCCCTCGGCGGCGGCGGCCGGGGCGGCTACGGGGGCGGACGCGGCGGGGGCTTCGGTGGCGGCCGGTCCCCGGGGAGCTTCGGCGGCTCCTCGAGCCGCGGCCGCCGCGGCGGGGGCGGCCGCTTCTGACCACTCACCCGGGGGTCGTCGCCGGGGTCGGCGGCGGGCTGTCCCACGGGTGGGCGCGTCGCCCCGGGGTGCCGGTTCCCCGCGGACGGTCCGACGAGGGGCCGCGTCCCCGGCTACCGGCGCCGCCGGCCACGCTTACGGGCCCGCGCCGTGGCGGCGGGCGCCGAGGGAGCGGTCGTCGTGGACGGCCAGTGCGCCGGGCGGTCGAGCACGGCGGGCAGCAGCGTCGAGGCGTCGCCGCGGGCGCCGTGGACCTGGAAGCGGGTGAGGAACAGGCTCGTCGACAGGTCAGCGCCGGAGACGTCGGCACCGCGCAGGTCGGCGCCGATGAGCTCGGCGGCGCGCAGGTCGGCGCCCCGCAGGTCCGCCCCGATCAGCAGGGCGCCGCGCAGGTTCGCCCCACG
The DNA here is from genome assembly GCF_050250275.1 of Pseudonocardia sp. GTDB lineage: Bacteria > Actinomycetota > Actinomycetes > Mycobacteriales > Pseudonocardiaceae > Pseudonocardia. The sequence continues at coordinate 24,793 of NZ_JBFWOY010000007.1, read as the reverse complement.
CAGGTCGGCACCGCTCAGCCGGGCCCCGACGAGGTCGGCGCCCCGCCGGTCCGGTCCCGGTGAGCCGGCACGCACCAGCGTCCCGACGCCGAGCAGGACCTCGTCCACCCGTGCCCGGTGCGCGTCGACGTCCACAGCGGCGAGCGCCTCGGGGCCGAGGGCCGCCATCTGCTCGGTCTCGGCGAGCAGGGCGAGGGCGGCCTCGTGCAGGGGTGCGGCGACGGGCGTGGCCAGGGTCTCCGCGAGATACCAGCGCAGCTCGTGGATCGGGCGCAGCACCTCGAACGCGGCGAACATCGCCGTCGTCACGCCGGGGTCGGTGCGCCGGTCGCGGCCCCCGAAGGTCACCTGCACGACCTGCTGGCCGGCGCCGAAACAGTCGAAGACGGCGCAGCCGGCCCATCCCTCGTCGCGGAGGCGGTCGTGGATGCCGCAGCGGAAGTCGCCCTGCAGGTTCCGGCAGGCGGTGCCCGCCGGCTTGTCGACGGGGAAGTCCGACGACCGCGCGAACGCCGGTGCGACGCAGCACAGTCCGGCGCAGGCGCCGCAGTCGGCGCGCAAGGCTGCTCGGGGGTCGGGCACCGGTCCTCCGCGGTCGGGTCGACCGACGCTACCCGGGCCGACCGGTCAGGTCTCGAGCCGGCGCCGGGCCCACCGCACCGGCACCGCGCACCCGGCGACGAACGCCGACCCGAGGAACGTCGCGCACGCGACCATCACCGCGCCGACGGCCCACAGGCCCGAGGCGTCACCGGCCGCCGTCCACGCCCACGCGGCGGTGAACGCGACGGTCACCGTCGGCACCACGACCCACACCGGCAGCCGGGTGCCCGCGACGGCGGTGACGACCGTCAGTGACAGCACGCAGCCCGCGATCTGCCAGCCCGCGTAGGGGCCGGAGGTCGTGCCGGTGACCGGGTCGACCTGGTGGGTCGTGTCCCACGCCGCCCAGGCCCACCAGCAGGCAGCGCTCGCCACGGCCAGTGCGGCGGCCCCGGCGGCACGGGCCACGAGGCTCCGGTTCGAGATCATGGCCCGATCGTCGCCGAGGCCCCGGCGCCGACGCATCCGTACGACTACGCACCGCGCGGACATGGCTGCGTCACCCGCACGGTGTCCCCCGACGGGTGAACCGGCTGTGACCGACGCTACTCGCTGCGTCGAACATGTGATGCGGTTCACCGCAACTCGGCCGCTCGTCGCGCGTCGTCGGCGTCTCGGCGAGCACGTCCGAGTGCCGGACCCGGTCGACCGACACCCGCCCTACCGTCGATGCCGGATCACGAATCGGTCACGCAGGACGCGGAGACTCCCCACTCCGCCGGGTTCCCCCGACCCGGACGTCCGCCGACGAGTGATCAGGAAGGTTCGTCGTGGCACGGCATCGCTCCCCCGAGGGCCGCCCCACACAACCGGAGCTCCGCGCGGCACTCGACGCCGCCCGGACACGCTCCGGCCGTGCGGCAGGGCCCCGTCATGCACTCTCCGCCCCCGACGCGTCCGACGGCGCGGCAACCCGGTCCGCGACCGCGGCGACGACCGGTTCCGCAACGGAGGCGGGTTCCGTGTCCGTCGTCGACGCGGCCGACGACGACACCCCGGTCAGACCCGGATCGGTCGTCGCAGCGGCCGAGCGGTCGTCGCTCCCGCGCGTCCCCGCCGCCCTGGCTCCCGCCCGGCGCGGCGTCGGCGGGACGCAGCGCGTCCTGCGCCGCAAGGGTTCCGCCGCGACGACCGCACCCGCCGAGGCCCCCGGTAGCGACCGCGGCGAGCGGTCCGAACCGGATCGCGACCCGATGGTCGACACCGCCACCGACATCTGGTCGCCGGAGTTCTGGACCCCCGGCACGCACACCCCGGTGTTCGGGATCTCGACGGTGCGCGACCCGGAGGAGCTCGTCCCGGCCCAGCGCCGCGCGTCGGGCTCCCCGCTGTTCACCCCGGGCACCGGCGCCCTCGACGACCCCGGCCCGGCCCGCGATGCCGACGCCCCCGCCGGCCTCGCCGACGACACCGAGCGCGCGGGAAAGCGCGCCGACGACGCTGTGCGCCCGGGGAAGGTCGACGACCCCGACGTGCCCGTCGACCCCGACACCCCGGTCGGCGCCGACACCCCGGGCCGCCCTCGCGGCCTCGCGCGCGTCCCCACGACGGTGAAGCGGACCGCGGCCGTCGTCGTCGCCGCGGGCAGCGCGCTCGCGATCGTCGGGACGGTGGCAGCGCTGCCCCACGTCCCCGCAGGCACGAACGCCGCCCTGCAGCTCGACGAGACCGCCACGGCCGGCACCGGCACCCCCGACCCGTCCGTCCCCCCGCCCGCGCTCGACACCACCGCACTGGCCGCGGCGGTGCAGCAGGCGCAGCAGCACGCCGCGCAGATCGCCACCACCCAGCGGGCCGAGGCCGAGCGCAAGGCGGCCGAGGCCAAGGCCGCCGCCGACGCCAAGGCCGCCGCCGACGCGAAGGCCGCCGAGGCCAGGGCCGCCGCCGACCGGAAGGCCGCCGAGGCCAAGGCCGCCACCGCACGGACCACCACAGCCGGATCCGCGAACTGCGGGCTGGCCACCCGCGGGCTCGGCGGGATCAAACCATGGGTCGCCGACGCCGCCCGGTTCCTGGGCTGCCTGTTCGGCAAGCCGCAGATGCTGGGCGTCGGCAGCCGCGGCAACGCCTCCGACCACCCCAGCGGGCTCGCACTCGACTTCATGGTGTCCAAGTCGGTCGGCGACCGGCTCGCCGCGTGCGCGCTGCGCAACAAGGAGGCGCTCGGGATCACCTACGTCATCTGGCAGCAGCGCATCAACTACGGCAGCGGCTGGAAGGCGATGGAGGACCGCGGCGGCGCGACCGCCAACCACATGGACCACGTGCACCTGTCGTTCGCGAAGTCGGCGCCGGGCGGCAAGCCCGTCGCCTGCTGACCCGGGCCGCACAACGCGTCCGCTCCCCCGGCCGCCCCGGAACGACCGCACGCCGGTCGCACCGGGGCGGCCGTTCGGCGCGCAGAGATCACCGGCGGACCGTCGCCGTGTCGGAAATGTGACCGATCGACTAGCTTTCGACCGGATCACGACGATCGGCTCCCCGCGGACGAGGACACCTGTCCACCCGGCTCCCCACCGGGCGTCCGGTCGGTCATGTGGTCGGAAGGCAGGTCGTGTCCCGGCACCGCTCCCCAGGCGGCCGGCGCGCGCGACGTGACCTCGAGCCGGTGTACTCCGGCATGACGGTTGCGGCGCGCCGCGTACCGCCCCACCCACCGGCCCAGGCCGGCCCGGGCTCCGTCGCGGTGCTCGAGCGCCCCGCGCCACCCCGTCCGCGGCCGCACCCCGGGCCTGCCACGACGAGCACGCCGCCCCAACCGCAACCACCCCGGCCGCAACCGGTCCCCCGCGGCCGGCACACCGCACCCCGCCCGCTGCTGCCGGTGACGGACCTCGCGCCGCGCTTCGCACCACCGGTCGCCGCGACACCCCGGGCCCACACCACCCCCGCCCCTGCCCCTGCCCCGGCCCCGGCAGCGCGCCACGCACCCCGGCGGGCACCCCGGCCACCCGCACGGGGCGGCCGCGCGCAGGCCGTCGCGGCCGCCGCCGTCGCCGGCAGCACGCTGGCCGTCACGCTCCCGCTCATCGCCCTGATCGACAACGACGCCCCCGACGTCACCGCCTCGACCGCGACCCTGCAGCTCACCGCGGGCGACGCGGCGCAGCCCGTCGTCTCCCCGACGACGAGCCGGTTGCGCTCCTTCAGCCCGGTCGCCGTCACCTCCGAGAACGGGGCCGAGCCCACCTCCGCCGACGCGCAGTCACTGCTCAAGGCCGTCGGCATGGCCGAGATCGCGCAGAAGGCCGCCGCGGCGCAGGCACGCGCCGAGTGCGGGGTCGACCTGTCGGGGCTGGGCCGGGTCAAGCCGTGGGTGTCGTCCGCGGCGAAGTTCCTGTCCTGCCTCTACGACGAGCCCGACCTGATCGGCGTCGCCGGCCGCGGCCGCGTCTCCGACCATCCCCTGGGCCTCGCGCTCGACCTCATGACCCGCGGCGCCGAGGGCGACCGGATCGCCGAATGCGCGCTGCGCAACCGCGAGGCGCTCGGCATCAGCTACGTGATCTGGAAACAGCGCATCAACTACGGCTCGGGCTGGCAGCGGATGCCCAACCGCGGCAACGAGACCGAGAACCACTTCGACCACGTGCACATCTCGTTCGAGCGGTCCGCGGGCGCGGGTAACCCCGACGCGAGCACCTGCAGCTGACCGGTCAGGGCGTCGGGTCCTGGTCGGGCCCGCCGGGACTGATCCGGCGGCGCTTCATCTCGGCCTCGTGGACGTGGCGGCGTCCGTCCATCGTGGCCTCCCGCACCTCGCGTTCCAGGTCCTTCCAGGCACGGTAGTAGCCGTCGTCGAACTCCTCGATGACCTGGAACGTCCACCGCCCGGGGAGCACGTTGCGGCCGATCAACTCCCGCTGGATGCGGTCGGCCCAGTCGTCGTGACCGGTCGCGCGCAGGCCGTCGACGACGTCGTCGAGCATGCCGTCGGCGCCGCCGATGAGCTGGTGGGCGTCGTAGAGGGCACCGCGGGCCCGTTCGATCGTCTCCAGTGCCTCGGACAGCTTCCCGACGGCGGCGACGAGCTCGTCGGGGGCACCGGCGGGGCGGGCGTGGGCATCGTCCAGCGGTTCGGTCACGCGCCGCTCTACCCGGTCCGATCCCCGCGGAAACGCCGTCCGCCACGGGCGAACACCGTCGGCTCGCGGCGAACACGCCCCCCGGAAGGCCCGGTGAGGGGCGATGGTCGCCATCGCGACCACCACCACTCACGACCCCCGGGAGACCCCGTGCACCCCACCGACACCGTCGTCCACCGCTTCCCCCGCGCCGTCGACGACAGGCTCGGCGTCGACCACCGCGGCAGCGGGCGCGGCCCACTGCGCTCGGACCGGCCGACACCGCCGGTCCCGCTCCCGGTCCCCCCGCAGCCGGTGCGCCCACCGCAGCCGCTCGCCCCGGGCACCGCGGGCGCCGTGCTCCGCCACGCCGGCGCCGGCGCCACGGGCAACGGCCTCGACGACCGGCTCCTCGAGGAACGCATCGTCTTCCTGGGCAAGGAGGTCGACGACGCCATCGCCAACCGCATCACCGCCCAGCTGCTGCTGCTCGCCGCCGACGACCCGGACACCGACATCACGCTCTACGTCAACTCCCCCGGCGGCTCCGTGACCGCCGGCATGGCCATCTACGACACGATGCAGGTCATCAGCCCCGACGTCGCCACCTACGCGGTCGGGTTCGCCGCGTCGATGGGGCAGTTCCTCGTCACCGCCGGTGCCCCCGGGAAGCGGCACGCGCTGGCCCACTCCCGGATGCTGATGCACCAGCCGTCGGCCGGACTCGGTGGCACCCACTCCGACATCGCGATCCGCGCCGGCGCCTACGCCGACATGAAGCGCGAGATCGCGCGGCTCACCGCCCGCCACACCGGACGCGACGTCGACACCATCACCGCCGACGCCGACCGGGACCGCTGGTTCACCGCCGAGCAGGCCCGCGAGTACGGCCTCGTCGACGAGGTGATCGGCGAGGTCTGAGCCGACGGTCCGCGTCGCGACGTGCGGCTGCGCGCCCGAGCGGCGCACCCGATAGCGTCCTCACCGCGAAGCTTCTGCATCGATGGAGAGGAACCACCGGAATGCGCGTGGGCGTCCTGACCGGAGGCGGCGACTGCCCCGGACTCAACGCGGTGATCCGTGCGATCGTGCGCCGCGGCGTGCCCGAGTACGGGTACAGCTTCCTCGGGTTCCGCGACGGCTGGCGCGGACCGCTCGAAGCGCTGACCAAGCCGCTCGACATCCCGGCCGTGCGGGGGCTGCTCCCCCGCGGCGGCACGATCCTCGGCTCGTCGCGGACCAACCCGTTCGCGATCGACGACGGCGTCGCGAAGATCAAGAAGAACCTGCAGAACCTCGGCGTCGACGCGCTGATCGCGATCGGCGGCGAGGACACCCTCGGGGTCGCGACGAAGCTGCACGAGATGGGCGTCAACGTCGTCGGCGTGCCGAAGACGATCGACAACGACCTGTCGGGAACCGACTACACGTTCGGCTTCGACACCGCGGTCACGATCGCGACGGAAGCCATCGACCGGCTGCACACGACGGCCGAGTCGCACCACCGGACGCTGATCGTCGAGGTCATGGGCCGGCACGCCGGCTGGATCGCGCTGCACTCCGGGATGGCGGGCGGCGCCAACGCCATCCTCATCCCCGAGGTGCGGTTCGACATCGACAAGGTGTGCGAGTGGGTGGAGAGCCGCTTCCGACTCGACTACGCGCCGATCATCGTCGTCTCCGAGGGCGCGATGCCCAAGGACGGCGAGGAGGTGCTGCTCACCGGCGACAAGGACGCGTTCGGGCACGCCCGTCTCGGCGGCGTCGGCGCCTGGCTGGGCCGCGAGATCGAGGCACGCACCGGCAAGGAGGCCCGCACCACCGTCCTGGGCCACGTCCAGCGCGGCGGCACCCCGACGGCGCGTGACCGCTGGCTCGCGACCCGGTTCGGCCTGCACGCGATCGACGCGGTCGCCGCAGGCAAGTGGGGCCAGATGACGGCGCTGCGCGGCACCGACATCGTGACGGTGCCGCTGCAGGAGGCGACGAAGCAGCTCAAGCTCGTCGACCCCGCCCTCTACGCGGAGGCCGAGGTGTTCTTCGGCTGATCCGGTGGCGGGCGCGGCTCGATGTCGACGACGCCGTCGAGCCCGCACGCGACCAGCAGGTCGGTGAGCCGCTGCGGGGCGCCGACGAACCGCAGCCGGCCCCCGCACCGGCGGGCGTGCAGGACCAGCCGCAACAGGGCGTCGACCGCCTGCGCGTCCGGCGCGACCACCGCGCCGACGTCACACGTGACGTCGGCCCCCGTGCACAGCAGCGCGCGCACCCTGGCCACGGCGTGGTCGGGGCCGCCCGCGCCGAACACGACGGTCATCACGTCCATGTGACGACGGGGAGGCCCCGGACTCATCGGTCGGCCCCGGCACACGCCCGTCGGGGTGAGGGCCGCGACCTGCGCGTGGGGGCCGCCGCGCCACGAGTCGGTCGACTGCGTGCGCGACGGCCCCCACGTCCCCCTGCGACGGGTCCGGGATCAGCCGAGCCCGCCGACGAGGTCGAACACCGGCGGCAGCGCGGTGCCCAGTCCGAGGGTGGGGTCCGGCACGGGGACGGCCGGCGCGAAGTGCAGCACCTGCAGCGGCACCGCCCCGGCCGCCGGCCCCGCGGCGGGGAGTGTCTCGTCGGCGTGCGCCATGCCGGTGCCGGCGAGCGCGAGCGCCCCGGCTCCGACGGTGGCCGCCGCGATCCTGCGAACGAACATGTGGGTTCCTCTCCTGTGGGTGCCGACGGAAGGGCCCGTCAGCAGATCGAGTCGGTCGGCTTCGGGTTGGTGAGCCCGAACAGCGGCCGCAGCCCGAGGCCGACGAACGTCCCGCCGAGCGCGACGACACCCCAGATCCAGCCGTGCAGGCTCATGGAGGCGATGCCGCTGAAGTAGGCGCCGATGTTGCAGCCGCCGGCGAGGCGGGCGCCGTAGCCCATTGCGATGCCGCCGAGGACGGAGCCGAGCGCGAGCTTCCACGGCACGCGCTTGTGCAGGACGAACGCGCCGCCGAGCGCGGACGCGACGAGGGCGCCGACGATGACACCGAAGTCGAGGACGGAGATGCGGTCGGCGAACACCGAGCCCTGCAGCGCCTTCGCGTTGGCGGGAACCTGGAAGTACGCCCAGCTCGCGACGTCGACACCCAGCGAGGCGAGCACCTTGCCGCCCCACAGCCCGAACGCCGAGGTCACCCCCCACGCCCCACCGGAGACGAAGAGGACGCCCGCGTTGAGCACGGCGAGGACGATCGCGCCGACCCACATCGGCCACGACCCGCGCAGCACGCGCGCGATGCCACGGGCCGACGGCGGGCGCTCCACCGGCGGCGGGGTGCGGCGACGGGCGACGACGTAGGTGATCGCGACGATCGTCGCCATCACCAGCAGTGACAACGCCACGGCGCCCGGGAACCCGAACGTCTCCGCCAGCGAGATCGGGGTGCCGGCCGGGACCGTCACGGTCCAGAAGGTGAACGTCAGCGCCGCGAGGACCGAGCCGACGATGAAGCCGAACAACGTCAGCACGACGGCGGTCTGCCCGCTGCCGACGGCGAACAGCGTCCCCGACGCGCACGAGCCGCCGACCTGCATGCCGATCCCGAACAGGAACGCGCCCACCAGCAGTGGGATGCCGACGGCCGCGACCGACGGCTTCGGCGTCCCCGCCAGCGAGAACCCGCCCGCGAGCAGGACCGAGAACAGGATCGTCGCCGTCGCGAGCATCAGCATGTGCGCACGCACCGCCGCGCCCTGGCCGACGGCCGCGAGCTGGCGCCATCCCGAGGTGAACCCGAAGCGGGAGTGGAACAGCGTGAAGCCGAGCGCGAGGCCCAGTGCCGCGGTCCCGGCCATGACGGGCCCGGCGGTGCGGGCGACGGCCCACACCAGCGCGACGGCGAGCACCAGCCCGATCGCGATGACGACCCTCTTGGCGGGCGGGGCCGGCGGCGCGTCCGGGGTGAACGAGACCCGCTCGGCCTCGGAAACGAACCGCAGTGCGCCCACGACTGTTCGTCGTGGTGCGTCGCTGACTGTCATGGGGAGCTCCTGATCTCGGTGTTCACGTCCCGGCCAGCGGGCCGGTGACGGGCACGACGGTGCCGCCGGGGAACCACGCCGCGGGGTTGACGGCGCCGTGGCCCATGTCGGCCATGTCGCCGGGGCCCGACATCATCGGGACGTCGACGGGGGCGGCGCCGTAGAGGCGGGGCCGGTCGTCGGTGAGCGAGCGGGTCGCCGCGACCCAGGCCAGGTACCCGGATGCCGACGGCGCCGCCCCGGGGAACGTGGCCGCGAGCGTCGCCGCGTACTGCTGCGGCCCGGCGTCCTGCGGGCTGAACTCCAGCGGCAGCACCGACGACTGCGCCTGCGTCACCACCGACGGCGTGAGCAGCCACGGCGCGAGGAACGTCCCGCCCAGATAGGTGGGCTCCTCCCCGGCCAGCAACGTCGCGGTGCGCAGCGTGTCGGCCGCCTGCGCCCACCCGCCGACGACGACCAGCGCCACGTCGGCGCCCGGTCCGTCGACGAGCCGCACCTGGTGGCGGGCCGCCTCGTCGCGCACGACGCCCGCGGCCGCCTGCGAGCGGGGCGAGTCGTCGGACACCAGCCGGATCGCGGCGACGCCGTGCTCCCCGACGAAGTTCGTCATGGCGCGCAACGACACCGCGTCGCCCGCGGCGAGGACGTCCGACGGGCAGGCCGGCATCGGCGCCTCGGCGCCCGCGGCGGTGCGGGCGACGAACGTGCCCAGCAGCGCGCTCGCGCACTCGGGCCCGTCGGTCCCGGCGAGCGCGGTCGGCGCACCTGCCATGGTGCCGACGTCGACGGGCACGGACGCGTCGGCCGGGCCCGCGCGCAGCGTGAGCCGCTCCGTGCCCGCCGGGATGTCGACGACGGCCCAGCCGCCGGTCGCCCCGTCCCGCGTGGTGACGGTGACCGGGCCGGACCCGGCGTCGACGGTCAGTCCCGCCGGCCCGGCCGGCGCGCCGCCGTGATGACCCTTCTCCACCTGAGGCGTGGCGACGGTCGTGCCCTCGGCCGGGTAGCTCGAACCGCTGACCTGCACCAGGTTCGGACCCGGACGCATCGGCGCGACGAGCACGGCGAGCTGGGTGCCGCCGAGGTCGACGGCCCGCAGCAGCGGCTCGCCCGGGGTCACGCCCGGCGCGGGGATGGGCAGCGCGGCGAGGGCGGCGACCGCGGCGAGACCCGACGCCGTCGCCACCACGGCGAACCGCTGCAGCTCCACCGCACGCGCCCGCCCGCCCCGGGAGCCGGTGACCACCCACAGGACGGTGGCGACGGCCGGCAGCAGCACCCCGGCCAGCGCGACCAGCCCGTACGGCGTCGCGACGACGTCGTCCAGGGTCGCGGGCCCGGACACGACGAGTTGCAGCAGGCCGGCCAGGGTCGTCACGGCACCGGCCGCGATCGCGATGCGCCGCACCGGGAGCCGGGGCCGGGCGCGCCGGTCGGCCCGCCGCGTCCCCGTGGCGTCGGGGGCGACGGGAGCGGCGGGAGCGGCGGGGGCGGCGACCGGGCGACGGGCCGGGCGGCGGCGGGTCGCGGCGGCGAGATCGGCCCGCACGTCGGCCCGCGTGTCGGTACGGACGTGTGCACGGACATCGGCGCGGGACTCGGCGCGGCGCAACGTCGCCGTGCCGCTGCGGCGGGCGGTGCCGGTCGCCGTGGGTCCCCCGTCGACCGCGGGGTCCGCCACCCCGCGGCGGACGCCCACGACGACCGGCAGCTCTGTGGACCTGCGGGCGGCACGGGGTGCCCCCGCGCGGTCGGGCCGTGCGGGGACGCCTGCGCGGGAGGGCACGGCGGCGCGGTCGCGCGGCGCCCCGTGGCCGTCGTGGTCGCGGCGTACGCGGCCGGCGGGGGCCGCCGCGGACCTGGGGCCCGCCGCCGATGTGGGGCCCGCCGCCGGGCCGGTCGTCACACCGAGGATCGAAAGGCCCAGCAGGACCACCGCGCCGACGGCGTAGACCGCGTCGAGCGCGAACGCGCCTCCCGAGTGCGCGGACGCGAGGCCCACGGCGAGCAGGAGCGTCGTCGCCACCGTGGGCGCGACCACCCAGCGGGACGCGAGCAGCACCGGGACCGCCAGCGCGGTCAGCGCGGCCACGATCGTCCCGGTCATCGTGCTCGCCCCGATCAGATGGGTGACCTCGGCGCCGACGGCCACGACGACCGCCGCGGCCCAGGCGAGCACGGACAGCCGTCGCGCAGGCCTGTCGCGCGACACCGCGGCAGCGAGCCCGGCGCCCGCGGTGAACGCCGTCGCGACGAGCAGGACGAGCCGCAGCAGCACCGCCGCGGGCCCGTGGCCCGGGCCGAGCTGGGCCGCGACGCGCAGCGCGTCGGAGGCGTCGGCATGGGCCGATCCCGCCGTCGCGACCAGGAACACTGCCGTGGTGGAGAGGAGGGCCGCCACCCGGCGGCGGAGTTGCAGGGCCGCCGCCCGGCGGCGCCACCGGAAGAGGTGACGCCGCCGGACGGACCGGACGGTCGAGCTACTTGATGTCGTCATCAGCGGCGACGAAGAGCATCGAGTGCGGCTTGGCGTTCCCGAAGGCGCCGTGCGGCCAGCTCTTGCGGTTGAAGTTGATGCACGGCTGACCGGAGTTCTCGTCACGGAACCCCTCGTCGAGGGCGAGCGAACCGTCGTCGGCCTCGTCCACGATGCAGACGCGGTGGTCGCCGTCGAGACCGGTGCGGGCCACGAAGTAGTTCGCGGTCGCGACCCGGGTCGGCTGGTCGGTCTCGTGGTAGAAGCCGTCGGCACCGATCTCGAGGTTGTCCAGCGCACCCCAGTGCGGGCCGCTGGCCTTCGAGCCCGGGTTGATCGCGACGTGCCCCAGCACCGACGGGCAGTCCGCGCCCGCGCCGCCGTTCTCGATCTCGTCCTTCGTCTCGATCGAGCAGTCGAAGTCGTCGCCGGCCTCGACGAGCTGGGAGATGTCGAGGGTGAACACGCCACCCGCGGTACCCGGGTCGTCCTTGCCGAGCGCGCCCGGCTTACGGCCGATCACCGCGTGGTAGAGCTTGGTGTCGTCCGGGCTGGTCTGCAGCCAGCCGCCGTTGTCGCTGGGGCCGCCGTTGGTCACGGCCGGGTCGATCAGCTTCATCGCGGCGGTGTTGTCGAAGACCTCCTTCCACACCGGTTCGTCCGACGTGATGTCGGGGATGTAGAAGATCGCGCCACCCTGCATCGTCATTGCGAACGCACCCTTGTGGCCGGGCAGGTTCGTGACGGTGGTCTCCATGACCGCACGGTTCTCGTTGTGCAGCGGGTCGGTCGCGGAGGACCGCGGGCCCGTCGGCAGGTACGAGACCGCCTTGACCTTCGGGTGGTTCAGGTCGCTGATGTCCCAGGTGCGGACCGTCGGGCGACGCAGGTACGGCGACGGCGCCTTGACCGGGTCGAGGATGATCGTCCGCGGTTCGGCGTAGTCACTGGTGACCATCGCGTTCAGGTCCTCGCGGACCTGGATGCCGTGCGGGTTGGCGCAGCTCGGCTTGCCCAGCGACGGCATGTTGAGGCACTGCTTCGGGTCCTCGGCGGTCGTCGTCGCGGCCGGGGCCTCGACGAGGTTCTTGCCGTCCGGGCCGAAGCGCACCACGGCGCCCGGGGTGCCCGCGAAGCCGTTGCCGGTGCGGACCTCGCCGTTGGTGTACGTGCACGGACCGGGGACGACCGGGCCGCCCATGTAGGTGCCGTAGGCGGTGCCGTCGTTCAGCACCCAGTAGGCGTCGGGGACCGAGCCGCAGAGGGTCTGCGACGGCAGGCTGATGCCCGACAGACTCAGCGCCGGCAGCTTCGACACGTCGAAGACGTAGGTCGCCGCGCTGTAGAGGCCACCCGCGTAGATCTTGTCGCCCTTGCGCCACGAGTACTGCATGTGGTGCGGCTCGTTCTCGACCAGCGGGCCGACCGTCGCCGTGTTGACGACCTTGCCGTAGGTCGGCGAGCCCTGGGTGGCGTCGACGACCGCCATGAAGTCGGGGCCGGGCAGCGCGTTGCGCACCTTCTCGGTGGTGTTCGCGAGTGAGCCGGGGAGGTTCTTCACGTCCGGGACGACGGTGTCGGCGACGTTCTCGTCACCGGCCCAGACCACCAGGTACTCGGGTCGCTTGCCCTCGTCGGCGAGCGCCTCGCGGGTCGAGTCGACCGCATCGGTGTCGACGTGGTTCTCGACCCAGTAGTCCTTGCCGTCGGCACCGGTGAGGGTCGACCGCACAGCCTGGATGTCGGCGTAGGCGGTGTCCGACGTCGCGGGGACGGCCACGACGCCGCCGACGACCGCCACCGCGAGCGCGCCCAGCAACAGCTTGTGGCGCAATGACATGTTCCGCATCGTCAACGCCCCGGGATGATCTTCGTGGCGCCGACGACCGACTGCGCCAGCCCGGTGACCGGCAGCCCGGCCGGCGCGACGTCACTCGCCCGGTTCAGCAGGTCGCCGTCGCGGTACGCCTCGGCCGAGGGCGTGACGGGCGGCGCCGTCGGGGCGGGCGCCGGCTGGTCGGGGTCCAGGTCGGAGCTCTGTCCGGTACCGACGGGCAGGCCGCCCGGCAGGCCGCCCGGCAGCGGCAGCACGGGCGCCGCCAGGGCGGGCACCGCGGTCCCGATCGTGGCCGCGGCGGCGAGCAGGAGCCCGCCGATCGCGACGCGTGTCGTCCTGTGGAGTGGCACGGTTGTGCACCCTTTCGATGGTTGAGCGGGGAGCGGACCACCGGCGCACGTTCGCCCGGCGCGCCGGGGAGCGCGTCGGGGCGGGGTGTGGCCGATGGCGGGTCCGGCACGTGCGTGCGTCGGGTCGGACGGCACGCCAGGGGGATGGCCGGGGGGGGCGGCGACGAGGCCGGGCGTCCCGGGCCGTGGGCGCATCGAGGTGCGCGCCGCCTACGTCAGACGAGGGCGGTGCGCAGGGATCGTGGCGGCCGGACGGCCGGGCCGGGCGGGTTCAGACGGTCGCCGGACACAGCGCGCTGGCCTGCCGACGAAGGTCGACATGCCGCCGGTAGGCGGCGAAACGGGCCGGAACGTGCATGCCGGAAGGATTGCCGCCGACCCGTTCGGGCGTCAAACAGACCCGGCCGCGGCAACGGCGGTAGCGCATGCATCCGCGCTGGTCCCAGACCTGCACAATCGTCCGGACATTGTTCTGAGCTGCAGCGATGAAGATCGACTTGTCCGCTCCTGCACCATGGCGAATCCGGCCGGTGATCACCGGATCGTGTGACACGAGGCCGGGAACCGCGCCGCCGACCCTGCGTCGACCTGGGGCGGGGTGAGCCGCGCGCGCACTCCCCCGAGCCGGGCACCGGCTCTGCACCGCACGTGAGGATGACGGTGGGTGACGAATCGGCCGGCCGCCTGCGCCCGGGGAGCGACCGGACATTTACCGCGACGCCCCGATCCCCTCGCGCGCAACCTCATTGCTGTCTTTCCGGCCCCGCGACGACCATGAGGTTGCGCTCCACGACCCCCAGTTCCGGGCGCCCTGACGACGACAGTGACGTGGCGCCCGACGAACCGCCCGCCCGACGAACCGCCCGCCCGACCGGGCGCCCACCGGAGCGGCCGAACACCCGCGCGCAACCCCACTGCTCCCCCACCGCCCGTCGACGACAGTGAGGTTGCGCCAGACGAACCCACGGCAGCCGGCGCCCACCCGGGCGGCCACCGCGCCCCGGAGCGTCTGGACACCCGCGCGCAACCTCATTGCTGTCCGGGGCCCACCCGAACGACCATGGGTTGCGCGCGGAGGGGTAGGACGGATGGATGGACGACGTTCTCGGTGAGCTCGTGGCCCGCGAACCGCTGTTCCACCGGACCGAGTTCGGCACCACCCGCGCCGACCTGGAGGCGATGACCGCCCCGGACTACTGGGAGGTCGGAGCGTCGGGGCGGGTGCACGACCGGGCGTTCGTCGTGGACGTGCTGCTGCAGCGGTACGCGGCCGACGAGCCAGATCCGTGGTCGGCCGAGGGGTTCGCCTGCCGTCCGCTCGGCCCCGGCACCTACCTGCTGACCTACACGCTCACCCAGGGCACGCGGGTGACCCGGCGCGCGACCGTGTGGGAACGCACCGACGCCGGGTCGGGCTGGCGGGCGCTGTACCACCAGGGCACGGTCGTCACGGACTGACGAGGGCCTGCAGGTCGGCGGCGGTGCGGGTGCCGGGCTGCTCGCGCGCGGCGGCCATCTCCTCGGCGACGCGCAGCAGCATCGCGTTGACGGGCGTCGCGATCCCGTGCCGCTGCCCCAGGGCGACGATCTCCCCGTTGAGGTATCGCGCCTCGATGCTGCCGGTGCCGCGGCGCAGGCTCTGCCAGGACGAGCCGCCGCCGCGTTCGTGCCCGGCGACGTCGTGGGGCTGGACGAGGTCGGCGCGCCGGACGTCGTCCTCGTGCTCGCCGGCGACGGCGATCCCGGCGGCGGCGAGGCAACGTTCGCCCTCGTCGCGGGCGGCGGCGTGGAGCTCCAGGACGCCGGGGGTGCGGTTGCCGCAGGCGGCCTCGGCGGCGTTGCCCAGGTTGGACATGAGCTTGCGGTACTTCCAGCGCATCACGTCGGGCACCGAGTGGCTGCTGAACCCGGCGGCGGTGAGGTCGGCGGCGACGGTGCGGGTCAGGTCGGTCTCGCCGTCGGGGTAGCGGCCGAGGTCGAGGATGCCGGGGTACGGGCGCATGTAGGCGGCGACGCGGCCCGGGTCGAGGTGGGCGGCCATGAGCACGACGAGCATGGCGAGCACGTCGGGGAAGCGGGCGGCGGCCCAGCGTTCCCCGGCGACGCCGTTCTGCGCGCACAGAACGGTCGCGCCGGGGGCGAGGGCGTGGGCCTCGTCGAGGACGGGTCGGGCGTCCTGGAGCTTCGTGGCCATGACGAGGAGGTCGTCGTCGGTGAGGCGGGCGTCGGTGACGGACGCGGCGGCGGGTACGTGCAGGGTGCGGACGCGGTCGGGTTCGGCGAGGACGAGCCCGTCGCGGCGCAGGGCGTCGAGGTGGGCGCCGCGGGCGACGAGGACGACGTCACGGCCGGCCTCGAGAAGCCGCCCGCCGATGGTGCCGCCGATCGCGCCGGCGCCGACGACGACGTATCGCGGGCTCATCCGTGCAGGTACCACCAGGCGATGTCGGCGGTGCGGCGGCCTGTGTTGCGCCAGGTGTGGGGGCGGTCGGCGGGGAACTGTAGGGAGTCGCCGCGTTCGAGGCGGTAGACCTCGCCGGCGATGTCGACGGTGAGGCTGCCGTCGACGACGAGCACGAGCTCCTCACCGGACCGCACGGAGCGGGCGTCGCCGCTGCTGCCGCCGGGTTCGATGCGGGCCCAGACGGCGCCGGCGCGCAGGCGTTCGCTGGGGACGGCGATGGCGCCGGCGTCGACGCCCTCGGCGGAGGGGGCCCAGTCGGCGGGGGCGACGGGGCGGTCCGCGGCGCGCAGGTGCACGCCGACGGGTCCGGCCCATTCGGCGTCGTCGACGAAGAAGCCGATGGGCCTGCCGAGGGCGGCGGCGAGCTTGAGCAGGGTGGTGATGGTGGGGACCATGTCGCCGCGCTCGACCTTGTGGATGGCGGCGGCGGACACCTCGGAGCGGGCGGCGAGCTGTTGGAGGGACAGGCCGTGCAGTTGGCGGACCTCGCGGACCTTGGGCCCGATGGCGCCGACGATCGTCTCCCAGCCGGCGGCGCGGGGCGGTTCCCCGGTGACGTCGGTGTTCTCGGGGACGGCGGGGTCAGCGGCCTTCGACGCGGCCTTGGACGTGCCGTTCGACGTGGCCTTCGAGGCTGCGCGTCGTCGCGGTGTGGTGGCCATGGCGTCGTCGCCTGCTTCCTCGCGTCCCCCGAACCGGCAGCGCCGGTCCCAATCACCCGATCGTGTCGACCACGGTGGCACACCGGTCTGGACGCGTCCACCGAGCCGGACCGGGCGCCGGGTCGGGCCCGAGCCTCCCACCTGGGTGTCCGGTGTGGGCCGCGGGTTTGGTCACACCATGCCCTGTCTGGTCGCCGTGTACACGATCTCGGTCCGGCGGCGGACGTCGAGTTTCTCGCGCAGGTTGCGGACGTGGAACTTGACGGTGGCCTCGGAGATGAGCAGCCGCACGGCGATCTCGCGGTTGCTCATGCCGACGGCGAGCAGCTTGAGGACCTGGTTCTCACGCTCGGTGAGCATCTGGCCGCGGGGTCGGCCGCCGCCGTCCTCGTCGCGCAGCACGTCGACGACGACGGACGTGGTGCGCGAGTCGAACACGCTCTCGCCGCGCAGCAGCGACCGGACCGCGCGCACGATCTCGGACGTCTCGACGCCCTTGTGCAGGTAGCCGTGGACCCCGCTGCGCACGGTGCGGAGCATGACGTCGCGATCGCGGCAGTTGGTGAGGACGAGCACGCGGACGCCCCGCCGGCGCTGCAGGAGGGTGCGCGACCTCGACGCCGACGCGTTCGGCGCCACCGGCGCCGGCGCCGCTGCCGAGCTCGATGTCGATGATGACGAGGTCCGGGCGGCAGCGGTCGGCGATGAGCAGTGCGTCGCGGGCGGTGCCGGCCTCGCCGACGACGGCCAGGTCGGGTTCGGCGGCGAACAGCTGCCGGAGGCCGAAGCGGACGATCCCTTCCCCGTCGACGACGAGGATGCGCGCGGTGCGCTGCGCGACGGTGTCGTCGCGGTCGGTCCCACGTGCCGTCCCGGGCCTCGCGAGTACGGCGTCGACGGTCATCGGCGGTGCCTCCTCAGACATCTGGTCGGGGCGCCGTGACGTGCCCGACGCCCTGCTCCCCGCAAGGTAGCGAGGGCCACGTTGCGTGTTCGTTGCACTGACCACTAGGGGAGGTCGCCCCCTCGCTTGCCTGCGCCGATGCGGGTGGGCGATGATGCGTCGGGGGTCCGGCGTACCGCGCGGCACCACCACCGCGTACCGCCCGTCGACAATGCGGGAAGGGGGCACGTGCCGAGTCCGCGATCCGCGCACTGCGACGTCAACGATCCGGTGGCGCGTGCCCGTGCCCTGTCCGAGGTGTTCGACGACGTGATGGCCGCGGGTGGCCCGGCCTCGGCCAGGGGTGGCGACGGTCCGGCGCCCCGGCCGATCATCTCGGCGTCGTGGCAGCGGAGCCTGGCCGCGCACGTCGATCCGGAGAAGCCCAACCCGCCGCTGGTCTTCAGCTCCGACGACCTGCCGACGTTGCGCGCCGATCACCCGCTGAACTCGGTGATGCCGTTGCTGCGCAACACGCTGGTCAGCATCGCCGACGAGGCGATGCACGTGATGCTGGTGACCGACGCCGAGGGCCACATCCTGTGGCGCGACGGCGCGTCGCGGCTGCTCGTCGAGGCCGACCGGGTGGGTCTCTATCCGGGTACGCAGGTCAGCGAGGAGTCGATCGGCACGAACGCGATGGGCACGACGCTGGCCGTCGACGTGCCGGTCCAGATCCATTCGGCGGAGCACCTGGTGCGCGCCTTCCACGCGTGGACGTGCGTCGCGGCCCCGGTGCACGACCCCGACACGGGGGCGATCCTGGGCGCGATCGACATCAGCGGTCCGTTGCACACGGCGCATCCGGCGCTGGTCCAGCTGGTGGCGACGACGGCGACGCTCGCGGAGAACCAGCTGCGGGTGCGGGTCGCGATCGCCGACGAGCAGCTGCGGATGCGCAACATGCCGCACCTGGCGAGCCTGCGGGGCGCGCCGGGCGCGTTGGTGACGCCGACGGGCCGGATCATCGCGGGCGAGCCGTACGGGCGGTGGCCCGAGCGGGTCGCGATCACGGAGGGCTCCGACCGGGTGGTGCTGTCGGACGGCCGGGAGATGCAGGTCGAGCCGTTGGCGGAGGGGTTCCTGCTGCGGGCGACGACGGCGCCGACACGGCCGGCGCCGCGCACGGCGTTGTCGATGCGGTTCATGGGCGACGGGTCGCCGCGGCTGACCCGCGACGGTCGGCCGGTGCCGTTGACGTTGCGTCCGGCCGAGGTGTTGACGGTGCTGGCGCTCCACCCGGACGGGGTGTCGGGCGAGCGGCTGGCCCAGCTGCTCTACGGCGAGGACGGGAACCCGACGACGGTGCGCGGTGAGATCCGCCGGCTGCGGGCGCTGATCGGGTCCGATGTGTTGCGGACGCGCCCGTACCGGTTGGACGCGACGGTGGACAGCGACTTCGGCGCGGTGCGCGCGGCGCTGCAGGCGGGCCGGGTGGAGGCGGCGTTGGCGGCGTGCGGGGGCACGTTGTTGCCGCGGTCGGACGCTCCGGAGATCCGGGACCTGCGCGACGAGCTGGAGGCGGGGCTGCGCCGGGCGGTGCTCGACACCGACGACCCGGACCTGCTGCACACCTTCGCCGGTCATCCGCTGGGCCGCGACGACCTCGAGCTGCACGATCGGCTCGTCGCCCTGCTGCCGCCGGGCGACACGAGGCTCGCGGCGGTGGCGATGCGCCGGGCGCGGCTGTTGCGCGACTGAGCCGCGCGGGTCAGCTCGGCGGCAGCTCGGTGCGCCAGCGCTGGTTGTAGCGCTCCTTCTCGGCTTCCCGCTCGTCGGCCTTGTCGGCGTCGCGGGTGCCTGCGGCGGTGCCGAGCGGCCATCCGGCCTTGACCGCGCGGTGTTCGGCGGTCTCGTACATGTAGGCGACGGAGTAGAAGAAGCCGAGGATGAGCCCGGACAGGACGGCGAGTGCGCGCACCCAGACCGGTCCGGGGATGAAGACGAACAGCAGGATGGCGATGGGCGCGATCTGCACGCTGGTGCGTGCGAGGTGGCGCAGCTGCCAGGTGCGGGTGCTGACGTCGTGGAGCACCCAGTCCTTGTACTCGGCGGGCAGGCCGGCACCGAAGACGTAGAGGAGCCAGCGCAGGGGGCCCGGACGGCGCGATGTGCTCATTTCTCACCCCAATGATTGGTGTACAAAACAAGAGTACGCTGGCCGACGTGACCCAGGTACACGGGAGTGACCGAACCGACGGCGCCGTCTCCTCGGCGGCCGCCGAGGAACCTGTCGACCTGCTGAAGCTCGACCGGCAGGTCTGCTTCGCGCTGGCGGTCGCGGCACGCAACGTCATCGCGCTCTACCGCCCGGTGCTCGAGCCGATGGGCCTGACACACCCGCAGTACCTGGTCATGCTCGCACTGTGGGAACGCACACCGCTGTCGGTGAAGGAACTCGCCGGCCTGCTCGCGCTCGACCCGGGGACGCTGTCACCCTTGCTCAAACGACTGGAGGCGGCGGGGCTCGTCGTGCGCCGCCGCTCGGCCGAGGACGAACGTGTGCTGGCCGTCAGCCTCACCGAGGAAGGCGCCGCACTGCGCGCACAGGCCGAGCAGGTGCCTCCCGCGATCATCGCCCGGCTCGGCATGCCGCTGTCGACGCTGGAGTCCTTGCACACCTCGCTGACCTCGGTGATCGCCGCCGCACGCCCCTGACCGACGCCGTCGCGGCATGCCGGTCGACCGAGTCGGGGGTGACCCGTGACACCCTGCCCGCGTATCCAATAGTGTGCGCAGGTCTACTATGTGACGCGGCTGGACCGGACCGACAGGACGCCACGCGCGGGCCGCAGCCGTGATCGACACCCGGGCGTCGGGCGCCGGGCTTGCGTCAGAAAGGTGTGGTGTGCATGGACAGCGTTGCCGACATCGGTGGTGCCACCGGTTGGGGGAAGGTGGACCCTCCCACCCCGCAGGACAAGGACGCCGTGTTCCACGAGCCCTGGGAGGGCCGCGCGTTCGCGCTGACCCTGCTCACGATGGGCCGGGTGTCCGGGCAGAACCTCGACGCCTTCCGCTACGCCCTGGGCCGGCTCGACGCGAAGTCCTACTTCGACGACGACTACTACGGCCGTTGGCTCAACGCCTCCGAGCTGATGCTGGTGGAGTCCGGGATCATCGCCCCCGGCGCCGTCGACGCCCGCGCCCGCAAGAACGCGGGTGAGTCGGTCGAGGAGCCGGGCATCCCCGAGGAGAACAAGCCCGACTACGCGGCCACCGCCGCGGGCTCGCTCCGCCAGGTCGACGAGGCCCCGCGCTTCGCCGTCGGCGACACCGTCACCACGCTCACCGCCGTCGAGTCCGACGCCAACAAGCTGCCCCTCTACGTCCGCGGCCGCACCGGCGTCGTCGAGTCCATCCAGCCGGCGCACGTGTTCCCGGAGACCCACGCGCGCTTCCTGGGTGAGAAGCCGCAGCACGTGTACTCGGTGCGGTTCACCTCCACCGAGCTCTACGGCCCCGACGCCGAGAAGTTCGACCTCACCATCGAGATCTTCGACGACTACCTGCAGGAGAAGGCGTGAGCACCGCCCTGAACCCCGACGAGCACCTCGACGGCTCCGGCAACCGCATCAGCCCGGCGCTGCGCACCGAGGCCCTCGAGCAGCTCCTCACCGAGCGCGGCCTCGTCGACCCCACCGTGATGGACAAGTTCATCGCGACCTACGAGACCGCCGTCGGCCCCCTCAACGGGGCCAAGGTCGTCGCCAAGGCCTGGACCGACCCGGAGTACAAGGCCCGGCTGCTCGCCGAGGGCACCTCCGCCATCAAGGAGCTCGGCTTCGCCGGCCCGCAGGGCGAGCACATCGTCGTCGTCGAGAACACCGACAGCGTGCACAACGTCGTCGTCTGCACCCTCTGCTCCTGCTACCCGTGGCCGGTTCTCGGACTGCCCCCGGCCTGGTACAAGGACCCCGCCTACCGTGCCCGCGTCGTGCGCGAGCCCCGCAAGGTCCTCTCGGAGATGGGCTGCGAGCTCGGCGACGACGTCGAGATCATCGTGCGCGACTCCTCCGCCGAGGTCCGCTGGCTGGTCCTGCCGCAGCGGCCGGCCGGCACCGAGGACCTCTCCGAGGAGCAGCTCGTCGAGCTCGTCACCCGCGACGCCATGGTGGGCGTCGCACACATCAGCGCTCCCTGACACCGATCCCCCGACGCGAAAGCGGACAACGATGAGTGCGGCCCCGAACCTGATCGACCTGGACTCCGTCGAGACGTCGGCACCTCCACGCGCGAACGGCGAACTGGTGTTCGCCGAGCCGTGGGAGTCCCGCGCGTTCGGAATGGCGCTGACCCTGCACGACTCGGGCCTGTTCGCCTGGCCGCAGTTCCAGGCCGCTCTCATCGCCCGTATCGCCGCGTGGGAGAACCACCACCCCGAGGGTGAGTGCTTCTCGTACTACACGCAGTGGCTCGGCGCGCTCGAGGACGTCCTCGCCGGCGACGGCACCGTCTTCACCGACGAGATCGCGCAGCGGGCCGAGGAGCTGGCGGCCCGTCCCGCGGGTCACGACCACCGCGACGACGAGCACGGCCACGGGCACGGGCACGGCCACGGGCACTGACCGCCCGCCCCGGCATCGTCCACGAACGACGGCCGCATCCTTCGGGATGCGGCCGTCGTTCGTCACCGCACGTGATTCGGACCTCCTTTCCACCGGGTCTTTTCGACTGTCACCCCGTGCAATTCCCCGACGATTTCCGTGGCTGCCCCGATATCGCGACCCATCTCCTGAATCCGCAGGCCGGGACAGGTCACGGACCGATCCCGAGGGCCGATCGGAGTCGTGAGTCCGAGTAGAGTCCACACAGTGACGACGGGCCTGCGCATTCGCTTGCTCGGCCCCTTCACGGTCGAGGGACCCACTGCGGGTCCCGTCCCCACCGGGAAGGCGCGGAGGGCACTGGCCGTGCTCGCCGAACGTCGCGGCGAGTTCGTGTCGGTCGGCACCCTCGTCGACGCGCTGTGGGACAACGACGAGCCCCCGGAACGGGCCGACCGCAACATCGCCGCTCTCGTCAGCAGGCTCCGCAAGGCCATCGGCAAGGAACGCATCGACGGATCGGCCGCCGGGTACCGCCTCGTCGCCGACGACGTCGCCGTCGACCTCCACGAGGCCGTCGAGCTCGTCGAGACCGCGGAGTTCGAGCTGTCGCACGGCCGCAGCGCACTGGCCTCGACGAGCGCCGAGCACGCCGCCAAGCTCCTCGACGCCGACGTCCCCCTCGCGGGCGAGCACGACGGCCCCTGGGTCGACACCCTGCGCCGGTCGGTCAAGCGGCTGCTGCGCCGCGCCCGGATCTGCTGGAGCGCCGCCGCCATCGAGCTCGGCGCCTACGACGCCGCGGTCGAGATCGCGGCCACCGCGCTGCGCGACGACCCGTTCGACGAGGAGGCCTGCCGCACTGTCATGCTCGGCCACCAGCGGGCGGGCCGGTCGAGCGCCGCGCTCGTGGCCTACCGGACGCTGCGCATGGCCATGTCGGAGCACCTGGGCAGCGATCCCTCCCCCGCGACGCAGGCCCTGTTCCTGTCGGTGCTGCGCTCGGAGAGCCCCAACGCCGTCGACCACCCGTCGCGGCAGCCGCACGTCGGTGTGCCCGACCGGGTCGAACCCGTCGTCGGCCGCGACGCCGAGCTGGCGACGCTGCGCGAGCTGTGGGAGGGCGCCGCCGCGGGCAGGCCGGCGCTGACCGTCGTCACCGGCGAGGCCGGCATCGGCAAGAGCGCGCTGGTCACCGCGTTCGCGGCGGAGCCACGCCGCACCGGCGGGCTCGTGCTGCGGGTCGACTGCTTCGAGGCCGAGCGTTCGCTGTACCTGCAGCCGCTCGTCGAGGCGATCCGTACCGTCGTGCACCGGATGGCACCGGCGGACGTGCGCGAGCTGGCGGGCAGCCGGATCGGCACGCTCGCCGAGCTGGTCCCCGAGCTGATCGGGGTCGTCGGCGAGACGCCCTACACCCGCGCGGCGCCCGAGCTGGAACACCGGCGCAGCCTCGACGCGCTGGCCGGGTTCATCGTGCGGCTCTCGGCCCGCCAGCCGGTGCTGCTGATCATCGAGGACATGCAGTACGCCGGCACCCCGACCCTCGAGGCCCTGCACCTGCTGGCCGGGCACTGGGAGGGCAGCCGCGCGATGGTCGTGCTGACCGAGCGCACCTCCGAGGACCAGCCCGTCACCGACATCCTGCGCGACGTCGCGCAGCGCATCGACCTCGGCCCGCTCACCCGCGCCGACGTGGACGTGCTCGTGGAGCGGGCCGGCACCGGGCACGACCCCGACCAGCTGCTGTCGTGGACGGGTGGCTCCCCGCTGTTCCTCACCGAGCTGCTGCGCCAGCCGCCACCGTCGTCCTCACGCGGCGGGGTGCCGGTACCGCCGACGCTGCAGGACGCGGTGGCCGAACGCATCGAGCACGCGGGCGAGCCCGTGGCGCTGCTGCTCGCGCAGGGCGCCGTGCTGGGCATGGCCTTCTCCCTCGACGACGTGGCCGAGCTCAGCGGGCTCGACGTCGAGGACTGCGCGCGGCGGGCCGGCCGGGCGCTGCGCGCGGGGCTGATCGTCACCCAGGGCGAGAGCTTCCGGTTCAGCAACGACATCGTGCGGCAGGTCGCCTACGCGTCGATGCCCGAGCCGGTCCGCATCTCGCGGCACCGGCGGGCGGCGCGGATGCTGCGCAGCCGTCCCGAGGCCGCGGCGCGCCACCTCGCCGAGGCCCGCGACTGGTCCGGCGCCGTCACGGCGTGGCTCTCCGCGGCGCACGTCGCCAACCTCGGCTTCGCCCACATCGACGCCGAGCAGCTCATCTCCCAGGCCGTGGAGGCGGCGCGGACCGTCGGTCAGCCGGTGCCGCTGGCGGAGGCGTTGATGCGCCGCGGCCGGGCCCGCGGCGACCTCAGCCGCTACGACGACGCCCGCGCCGACCTCGACGAGGCGCTGGCCCTGGCCCGCGACGTGGGCGACTCCGAGCTGGAGGCCCGCGTCCTCGAACAGCTGGGCTGGACGGCGCTCTACGCCCGTGACGCGATGGCCGCGGTCGACCTCGCCGAGCAGGCCACCGACCTCGCCGAGAGCGCCGCCGCCGCCCCCGGGGCGCTCCCGAGCGCGACGCTGCTGCTGGGCCGGGTGCGGCACTGGGACGGGGACTACGAGGGTGCGGGCCAGGCCTACGAGCGTGTGCTGGGGTCCGACCCGGGCGACCCGACGACCGCCGTCGCCCTGGCCTACCGGGGGGCGCTGCTCCAGCACCTCGACCGCTTCACCGAGGCCAAGACCGTCCTCGCCCGCGCCGCCGCCCTCTGCCGCCGCACCGGCGAGTTCCGCCCCCTGCTCCAGACCCTCTTCTTCACCGCCCTCGCCC
>NZ_JBFWOY010000006.1:0-233420 GCF_050250275.1 Pseudonocardia sp. | reverse complement strand
GAACGCGCACGCCGCAAGGCGCTGCCAGCATGGCTGCACCACTACAACCATCACCGGCCTCACACCGCGCTCGGTAACCAGCCCCCGATCACCCGCTGCACCAACGTCACCGAGCAGTACACCTAGGGTGCGCGGATGGCGAAGAAGCGGGCCGCGCGTGAGGTCTTCCGGGTGCCCCGCGGCGGAGTCGACCTGTCCGCGATCGACCCTGCCGGCAGGCCCGTCGGCCCGAAGGCCAAGGCCGAGGCCGCGTTGGCCGACCTGGCCGTCCGCCTCGACGCCCGTCAGGAGGCCCTCTACGCCGGCGCGGTGGGCGGGTCGAGCCCGCGCGCGGTGCTGCTCGTCCTGCAGGGCATGGACACCTCGGGCAAGGGCGGGGTGATCCGTCACGTCGCCGGGCTGGTCAACCCGCAGGGCCTGCACATCGCCTCGTTCAAGCGGCCCACCCCCGAGGAGCTGGCGCACGACTTCCTGTGGCGCATCCGCCGGCAGGTCCCGGGCGCCGGGATGATCGGCGTGTTCGACCGCAGCCACTACGAGGACGTGCTCGTGGTGCGCGTCGACGGGCTGGTCCCCGAGGCGGAGTGGCGCAGCCGCTACGAACGCATCAACGCGTTCGAGGCCGAGCTCGACGAGCAGGGCGTCGCGATCGTGAAGTGCATGCTGCACATCTCGCCGCAGGCCCAGGCCGAGCGGCTCGCGGACCGCCTGGACGACCCGCAGAAGCACTGGAAGTACAACCCCGGCGACCTCGACGCGCGCGCCAGGTGGACCGACTACCAGGCCGCCTACGCCGACGCGCTCAGCCACTGCGACACCGACGCCGCGCCCTGGTACGTCGTCCCGTCCGACCGCAAGTGGTACCGCAACTGGGCGGTCGCGGCGCTGCTGGCCGAGACCCTCGACGCGATCGACCCCCGGTACCCGCCCGCCGACTTCGACGTCGAGGCGGAGAAGGCCAGGGTGCGCGCCGCGGTCTGACGCGCGCGGTGCGGAGCCGGGGCTCAGAGCAGCAAGAAGTGCAGCACCCAGTACGACAGCGCGGCCATCAGCGCGGCCATGGGCAGCGTCAGCACCCAGGCGACGACGATGTTGCCCGCGACGTTCCAGCGCACCGCGGACAGGCGTTTGGTCGCCCCGACCCCCAGGATCGACGACGTGATCGTCTGCGTCGTCGAGATGGGTGCGGCGAAGGCGAACGCCGTGGTGTACAGCACGGCCGACGCGGTGGCCTCGGCGGCGAACCCGCGCGGCGGGTCCAGGTCGATGATCCGCCTGCCCAGGGTGCGCATGATGCGCCAGCCGCCCGCCGCGGTGCCCGCCGAGAGCGCACCCGCCGACACCAGGATCACCCACCACGGGATGTCGAAGCCCTCGTGGTAGCCGCCGACGACGAGGGCCAGCACGATCACGCCCATCGTCTTCTGCGCGTCCTGCAGGCCGTGCCCGAGCGCCATCGCCGCTGCCGACACCGTCTGGGCGTGCCGGAACCCGCGGGAGACCCGGTTGGGGCGCGCGTCCTTGAACAGCCACAGCAGCCCGATCATCACCAGCCCGGCCAGGGCGAACCCGACGATCGGCGACACGATCATGGGGATGACGACCTTCTCCAGCACGCCCGCCCACTGCACCGTGCCCGCCGAGGCCAGCGCGGCGCCGACGAGGCCGCCGATCAGCGCGTGCGACGACGACGACGGCATCCCGAACCACCACGTGATCAGGTTCCACGCGATGGCACCGATCAGCGCCGCGAGCACGACGACGAGCCCGGCCGTGCCCTCGGGGGCGGAGATGATCCCCTTGCCGACGGTCGAGGCCACCGCGGTGCCCAGGAACGCACCGGCGAGGTTCATGACGGCGGCCATGATCAGGGCCGCGCGCGGGGACAGCGCCCGCGTCGACACCGAGGTGGCGATGGCGTTGGCGGCGTCGTGGAAACCGTTGGTGTAGTCGAAACCCAGTGCGACGACGATGACCACGAGGATGAGCGCGAACTCCACCTCAGGCCTCCTTGACGGCGATGCTCTCGACGGTGTTGGCCACCGTCTCGAACGCGTCCGCGGCCTCCTCGAGGGTCTCGACGACTTCCTTGATCTTCAGCACCGTGAGGACGTCGAGCGGGGTGACGTCGTCGTCGGGGGCGAGCAGGTCGCGCAGCAACGAGCGGTAGGCGGCGTCGCCCTCGTCCTCGAGTGAGTTGACGTGGACCCAGTACTCGCGCAGCGACTCCAGCTTCTCCAGGCCGGGCATGGCCGCGGCGGTCGAGATCGCGGCGCGCAGCAGCACGTCGGTCTGCACGGAGATGCCCTTGGGGAGCTCGTCGAGCCGGTAGAGCACGATCCGGTCGGCGGCCTCCTCCATCGCGTCGAGGACGTCGTCGAGCGAGGAGGCGAGCCGGTAGATGTCCTCGCGGTCGAACGGTGTCACGAAGACGGAGTTCAGCTTCACCATGATCTCGTGGGTCAGGTCGTCGCCCGCGTGTTCGAGGTCCTTCACCCGGGCCGCGAGCGGTGGCCGGTCCGCGGGATCCGCGGCGACCAGTTCGGCCAGTCCCTCGGCCGCCGCGACGATGTTCTCCGCCGCGCGCGTGAACAACGGGTAGAACCCTCGTTCATGTGGTGTCAACCGGAACGCCATGTGAGCGTTCTACCGGTGCCGTGTCGGCGCGCTCCGGGCAGGTACCCCGGGCGACGGTGGCGGACGCCACGCGTGTACGGCCTGTGACGTCGCAGAACGCGGAAGGGGCGTGCACCGGCGGCGATTGCCGATTAGCGTCCCCGACATGAACTCCAGCGTGGCGTCGGCCGGCCGGTCCGATCATGCCGACGCCGTAGCTGACCTGGTCGAACGCTACCGGGCGGTGCCGCCGGGCCAGCGGGTCCGGCTCGGGAAGCCGTCGTCGAACTTGTTCCGTTTCGGTGGTTCGCGCCCCGACGTCCGTCTCCTGGACACGTCGCGGCTCACAAGTGTGATCGATGTCGACCCCGTGGCCCGGACCGCCGACGTCCAGGGCATGACGACCTACGAGGACCTCGTCGACGCGACCCTGGCCCACGGGCTGATGCCGCTGGTCGTCCCGCAGCTCAAGACGATCACCCTCGGTGGTGCCGTCGCCGGGCTGGGGATCGAGTCGACGTCGTTCCGCCACGGGCTGCCGCACGAGTCGGTGCTGGAGATGGACCTGCTGACCGGGTCCGGCGACGTCGTCACCGCCAGGCCCGACGGCGAGCACGCCGACCTCTACGCCACCTTCCCCAACTCCTACGGCACGCTCGGCTACACCCTGCGGCTGCGGATCGAGCTGCAGCCGGTCGCACCGTTCGTGCGGCTGACCCACCACCGCTTCGGCACCGCCACCGAGGCCGCCGCCGCGATCGAACGGCTCTGCGACCTCGACGGCGCGGGCGCCGGCATCGACTTCGTCGACGGCACCGTCTTCGCCGGCGGCGAGCAGTACGTGACCGTCGGCCGGTTCGTCGACGAGCCGATGCCGGGTGCCCAGGTCTCCGACTACACCGGACAGCAGGTCTTCTACCGGTCGCTGCAACAGCGCCCGGTCGACCACCTCACCACCCGCGACTACATCTGGCGCTGGGACACCGACTGGTTCTGGTGCTCGCGCGCGTTCGGCGTGCAGAACCCACTGGTGCGCAGGGTCTGGCCGCGCCGCTACCGGCGTTCCGACGTCTACCGCCGGCTCGTCGCGCTCGACCAGCGACACGGCATCACCAACCGGATCAGCGACCTGACACACTCGCCGCGCCAGGAGATGGTCGTCCAGGACGTCGAGATCCCGGTCGAGAACCTGGACCGGTTCCTGGAGGTCTTCCACCGCGACGTCGGCATCTCGCCGGTGTGGCTGTGCCCGATCCGGCTGCGCGGCAAGCGCGAGTGGCCGCTCTACCCGATGGAGGCCGGCCGGCTCTACGTCAACGTCGGCTTCTGGTCGACCGTCGACGAGGTGCCCGGACGGCCCGACGCCCACAACCGGCTCGTCGAGGAGCTGGTCGCCGAGCTGGGCGGGCACAAGTCCCTGTACTCCACGGTGCACTACGGCGAGGACGAGTTCTGGCGCCGCTACAACGGCGACGCCTACCGCGCCGTGAAGGACCGCTACGACCCGGCCGGGCGGCTGCCGGGTCTCTACTCGAAGGTGGTGGGGTGACATGAGGGTGGCCGACATCCTCGGCAGGATCATCGGGCGCGACGCGCGCATCCGGATCGTCGCCTACGACGGCAGCAAGACCGGCCCGGACGACAGCGACGTCGCGTTGCGCGTGGAGTCCCCGGCGGCGCTGGCGCGGTTGGTCTCCGCGCCCGGCACGCTCGGGCTCGCGCGCGCGTACGTGACCGGTGAGATCGAGGTCGAGGGCGACCTCTACACCGCGCTCGACGCGCTCGCCGACGTCGCGTTGCAGGGCATCCCGCGCGGCGAGCAGTTCCGGATCGTCCGGGACCTCGCGCCGGTGTGGCTGCGCCACCGCAGGCCGGCGCCGGCGATCGAGGCGCGGCCACGGGGGCGGCTGCACTCGAAGTTCCGCGACAGCCAGGCCATCTCCCACCACTACGACGTGTCGAACCGCTTCTACGAGTGGGTCCTCGGGCCGTCGATGACCTACACGTGTGCCTGCTACCCGACCGACACCTCGACGCTCGAGCAGGCCCAGGAGGCCAAGTACGAGCTCGTCGCGCAGAAGCTCGACCTGCAGCCCGGGATGCGGCTGCTCGACGTCGGCTGCGGCTGGGGCGGCATGGTCCGCCACGCGGCCACCCACCACGGCGTGCGCGCGCTCGGGGTCACGCTCTCGCGCAACCAGGCGGAGTGGGCGCAGGCCGAGATCGAGCGTCAGGGCCTGGCCCACCTCGCCGAGGTGCGCCACCTCGACTACCGCGACGTGCAGGAGTCCGGGTTCGACGCGGTCAGCTCGATCGGGCTCACCGAGCACATCGGCAAGGCGCAGCTGCCGTCGTACTTCCGCTTCCTGTCCTCGAAGGTGCGCCCCGAGGGGCGGCTGCTCAACCACAGCATCACCCACCCCTTCACCACCCCGCAGCGCAGTCTCGACCCCTTCATCGCCCGCTACGTGTTCCCCGACGGCCAGCTCGAGACCGTCGGGACGATCATCACCGCGATGAACGACAACGGGTTCGAGATCCGGCACGAGGAGAACCTGCGCGAGCACTACGCCAAGACGCTCGCCGGGTGGGGCGACAACCTGGAGGCGCACTGGGACGAGGCGGTGGCCGAGGTCGGCCTGGAACGTGCCCGGGTGTGGCGGCTCTACATGGCCGCGAGCAGGCTCGGCTTCGCCCGCGACAACATCCAGCTCCACCAGGTGCTGGGCGTCAAGCTGGGCGAGCACGGACGGTCCGGGTTCCCGCTCCGCGGTTGGAGGTCGGCCTCGTAGGCTGGTGATCGTGCCGGACCGACTGTCCCCGCTGGACGCGTCCTTCCTCTACATGGAACAGCCGACGACGGGCATGCACGTCGGCGGCGTGATGACCTTCCTGCCGCCGGCGGACGGGTCGGAGTTCGACGTCGACGCGTTCGTCCGGCTCGTCGGCAGCAGGTTGTCGCTCGTGCCGCGGTACCGGCAGCGGGTGCGCGAGGTGCCGGGACGGCTGGGGCTGCCGGTCTGGGTCGACGACCCGGACTTCGACCTCAGCTACCACATCAGGCGCTCCGCGCTGCCCGCGCCGGGCACCGACGACGCGCTGCGCGAGCTGGTCGGGCGGCTGCTGAGCAGGCGCCTGGACCGGGACCGCCCGCTGTGGGAGATCTACGTCGTCGAGGGGGTGTCGGGTGGGCGGTTCGCGCTGGTCACCAAGACCCACCACGCGATGGTCGACGGTGTCGCGTCGATGGACATCGGGGCGCTGCTGCTCGACCGCACACCGCAACCGCGCGAGGTGCCCGACGACGAGTGGGTGCCCGAGCGGGAGCCGTCGGGGATCGAGCTGGCGGCCTCGGCGGTCATGGAGAACCTGCGCCGCCCGCGCGGCGCGCTGGACGCGGCCACCCGCGCGGCGGCCGACCTGCGTGCGGCCGTGGCCACCGTGGGCCGCACGATGTCGGGCCTGGCCGCGGCCACCCGCGGCGCCGCGCAGGCGTCGGGCCCCCTCGACGCCCTCAACCGCCCGATCGGCGAGCAGCGTCGCTACTCGATGGCGCGCACATCGCTGGCCGGGCACCGCGCCGCGCGCCGGGCCCACTGCGGCGGCGGGGCCGGCACCGTCAACGACGTCGTCCTCGCCGTGGTGTGCGGCGCGCTGCGCTACTGGCTGATGACGCGCGGCGAGGCGCTGCACCCCGACACGACGATCAGGGCGATGGTCCCGGTGAGCGTGCGGCGCCGCCGCGACGCGGGGGAGACGTCGGGCGGCAACCGGATCTCGGCCTACTTCGTCGACCTGCCCGTCGGGCTCGACGAGCCGGCCGCGCGGCTGCAGCGCGTCGCCGAGCAGATGCAGGCCCGGAAACGGGGCGCGCACGACGCGGCGCCGACCGCGCTGGTCGGCCTCGCCGGGCTGATGTCGCCGCCGCTGCACAGCATGGGCGCCAAGCTGACCAGCCGCCTGTCGAGCCGGCTGTTCAACGTGCTGGTCACCAACGTGCCGGGCCCGCCGCGCCCGCTCTACGCGATGGGTGCACGGCTGCAGGACCTGTTCCCGGTGGTGCCGCTCGCGAAGGGGCAGGCCGTCGGGATCGGCGTGACGTCCTACGGCGGCTCGGTCTGTTACGGCCTCAACGCCGACCGGGACACGATGCCCGACGTCGACGTCCTCGCCGAGGCGATGAACTCGGCGCTGGCAGAGCTCCTGGAGTAGCCCACGCCCCCGACGACGACCCCGGTGGCCCCGAACTCGCCGGCGGGGTGGGCGATGGCCGGTATGTAGGGTCCGGTTCCATGGCGGAACGTCGGACCACATCGCGTCGCGACGTGGTTCCGGACGCGGGGGTCGACCTCCACCTCGAGCTCCGGGGCCCGCGCCTGCGGGCGGGCCTGACCGATGCCCTCCGTGACGCGGTCCGGTCCGGGCGACTCGCGCCCGGCACCCGCCTGCCCCCGACGAGGACCCTGGCCGCCGATCTCGGGATCGCCCGGAGCACGGTCACCGAGTGCTACGGCGCTCTGATCGAGGAGGGATGGTTCACCGCCCGGCCCGGCTCGGGCACCCGCGTCGCCGCGCGCGTGCCGTCGCGCCCGGACGCGACGGCCGCACCACGGCGGCCCGCACGGGCGCAGCCCTCACGCGGGCTGCAGCCCGGCGCCGAGGACTACGCCGAGTTCCCGCGCGGGCCCTGGCTGGCCGCCGCGCGCCGCGCGTTCGCGACCGCGCCGCACAGCACCTACGGCTACGGCGATCCGCTCGGCCGCCCGGAGCTGCGCACCGCGCTCGCCGAGTACCTCGCCCGCGCCCGGGGGATCCACGCCGACCCGGCACACATCGTCATCACCTCGGGCTTCCACCACGGGCTGGGGGTACTCGCACGCGCGCTGGGCACGCGGGGCGCCGCCACGGTGGCGGTCGAGGAGTACGGCCTCGACATCTACCGGGGGGTGCTGTCCGACGCCGGTCTCGACACCCGGCCCGTCGAGGTCGACGAGGCCGGTGCCCGGGTCGGGCAGCTGCACGACGTCGCCGGGGCCGCCGCCGTCCTGCTCACCCCGGCGCACCAGTTCCCGACGGGGTACGCCCTGTCCGCGCAGCGGCGGACCGCTGTCGTCGACTGGGCCCGCAGCACGGGTGGTGTCGTCCTGGAGGACGACTACGACGGCGAGTTCCGCTACGACCGCAGGCCGGTCGGGGCGCTGCAGGGTCTCGACCCCGACCACGTGGCGTACTTCGGGACGGCCAGCAAGGCCGTGGCGCCGGCGTTGCGGCTGGGGTGGGTGGTGGTGCCGGGCCGGCTGCTGGCGGCAGTCGCGCAGGCCAAGGGGCGGGTCGACACGGTGAGCGCGCTGGACCAGCTCGTGTTCGCCGAGTTCCTCGCGTCCGGGGCGTTCGACCGGCATGTCCGCGGCAGACGGCAGAAGTTCCGGCGTCGTCGTGGCGAGCTCATCGAGACGCTCGCGCGGGTCGCACCGTCGGTGCAGGTCATCGGGATGGCGGCGGGGCTGCAGGCGGTGTTCGCGTTGCCTGCCGGGACGGAGTCACGGGTACTGCGGGCCGCCGGGCGGCAGGGCCTGGTCGTCAGCGGCCTGACGGAGTTCCGCCACCCCGCGGCGGGCGGCCGTCCGTCGTGGGGCGACGCGCTGGTCGTGAACTTCTCCAATGTCTCCGACAGCGCGTGGCCCGGGGCGCTGCGGGCGTTGTCGCGCGCCCTGCCTCCGCTGCTGTGATCCGGAGCCGTCGTCGACGCGGCACCGGACGTCGACGCGGCACCGGACGGTCGAAGTGGTCCGAGCTCTCGCGGCTGAATTGGACCGAGGAAGGAGACCAACTCTCGTTAGCGTGAAGACAACGAGGGCCCGACCTCGTCGCAGCCGAAGGAGCGTCCCGTGTCTTCCGTCCGAGTACCGGCCCACGGTGCGAGCCCCGCGACACGTCGGGGACTGCCGGCCGGGGTGGCCATGGTGGGCGCGTCCGTCGCCTTCATGAGCCTCTACCTGGGAGCCGGGGCGCTCACCCCCCTCCTGGTGACCTACGAACACGACTTCGGCTTCGCGCCGGAGCTGCTCACGGTCGCGTTCGCCGTGTACGCCGCCGGGTTCCTCGTCGCCACACTCACCCTGGGCTCGCTGTCGGACCACGTCGGCCGCCGCCCGGTGCTGGTGGCGGCACTCGTCGTCCAGCTGCTGTCCAACGTGTTGTTCCTCGTCGGCACCGACATCGGCTGGGTCGTCGCCGGCCGGGTGGTGCAGGGCATCGCGAGCGGCGCCGCCACGTCGGCGTTCACGGCCGCGATCGTCGAGTTCGCACCCGAGGGCAGGAAGCGGATCGGCGCGATCCTCGCGAGCGTCAGCCTCACCGGGGGACTGGCCGTCGGCTCGCTCCTGGCCGGGCTGGCCGTCGAGCTGACCCCGGCGGCCAACACGATCATCTTCGTCGTGCTCATCGCGCTCACCGTGCTCGGCGGGGTCACGGTGCTGGCGTCGAACGAGACCGTGACCCCCGGCCCCGGGTCGGTCCGGTCGCTGGCCCCCCGGATCGTCGTGCCCGCGGCGGCCCGCCGCGAGTTCTACGCCTGCGCCCCCGTGGTCGCGGCGGCATGGATGCTCGCGGGGCTGTCCGGGGGACTGGCCCCGAACATGGTCCGCACCGTCTTCGGTCTCGACAGCGCGTTCCTCGGCGGCCTCGCCGGGTTCGTCGCGCCCGCGGTCGCCACCGTCGTCGGGCTCCTCACCGCCACGATCTCGCCCCGGCGGGCGATGACCATCGGCATCCACGCCTCGGTCCTCG
Source organism: Pseudonocardia sp. (assembly GCF_050250275.1). GTDB lineage: Bacteria > Actinomycetota > Actinomycetes > Mycobacteriales > Pseudonocardiaceae > Pseudonocardia. Next base: position 224,015 of record NZ_JBFWOY010000006.1, on the reverse strand, counting down.
GGGCCGTGGGCATCATCGGCGGCGTCCTCGCCGGGAGCCTGGCCCTCATGATCGTGGGGCAGGCGGTCGCCGGCATCGGGTTCGGATCCGCGTTCACCGCCGCGTTGCAACTGGTGATCCCACTGGTCGCGCCGCACGAGCGCGCCGGGATCGTGGCCGCCGTCTATCTCGTCGCCTACACCGCGTTCGGGGTACCGATCGTGGTCGAGGGCCGGCTCGCCGGGCCTCTCGGTGAGATCCCGGTGGTCGTCGGCTACACCGCCCTCACGATCCTGCTCGCCGTCGCCGGCCTCGTCGCCCGCACCCGACCCGCCCGCCGCGGCTGAGCCCCCACACCCCCCACCCTTCGGGAAAGGAACACCATGTCCAGAATCTTCCTCGCCGGCGCGACCGGCGTCATCGGCCGGCGGCTCGTCCCGCTGCTCGTCGGGGCAGGCCACGTCGTCGCCGGAATGACCCGCTCGCCGGGCAAGGCCCAGCAGGTCGCCGACCTCGGTGCGCAACCGGTCGTCGTCGACGTCTTCGACCGCGACGCGCTCATCGCCGCCGTCGTCGAGTTCCGCCCCGACATCGTCCTCAACGAGCTGACGGACCTGCCCGACGACGTGAACCGGATCGCCGAGTTCGGCGATCTCAACGCACGCATCCGCACCGAGGGCAACCAGAACATCATCGACGCCGCCCGGGCCGCGGGGTCGCCGCGGATCCTCGCCCAGACCGTCGCCTGGACGCTGCCCGACGGGCCCGACGCCGTCGCGGTCGAACAGCTGGAGTCGTCGGTGCTGGCCGAGGGCGGGGTCGTCCTGAGCTACGGACAGTTCTACGGCCCCGGCACCTACAACGAGGACGGCGTCCCAGCCGAGCCGCGCGTGCACATCGACCGCGCCGCGGCCCGCACTGTCGCGGTCCTCGGCGCGGACAGCGGGGTCGTCACCATCGTCGACTGACCGACACCGCTGCCGGTCCCGGGTCGCTCGTGGCCCGGGACCGGCACGGTCCGTCGCTCAGGACGCGGGCAGGACGTCGCCGAACAGGTGCTCGACGGTGATGGCGCGATAGGTCCGGACGTGCTGCTGCGCCTCGGCCGCGGCGATGTCCGGGTACCCCGACTCGATCGCCGCCGCGAGGCGCAGGTGATCGACCTCGATCCGCTCGAAGTCGGTGACCTGGCGCAGGATCCAGTGCAGCCGGCCCATCAGCGGGGTGAGCATCTGCTGCAGGATGTGGTTGTCGGAGAACGCGATGATCTCGTCGTGGAAGCCCCAGTTCGACTCGCGCACGGCGTCGAGATCGCCCGCGTCGAGCGCGGCGCGTGACTGCTCGACGAGCTGGCGCAGGTTGCTCGCCTCGCCGTCGGCGATCCGCTGCGCTGCGGCCTTCGACGCCATCCCTTCGAGGGCCTCGCGAATGTCGAAGATCTCCGACACCTCGCGCCGGGTCAGCTCCTTGACGATGATTCCCCGCGTCGGCAGCTTCTCGACGAGCCCTTCCTTGTCCAGGTTGCGCAGGGCCTCGCGCACCGGCGACCGGGAGACCTCGAACTCCGCTGCGAGGTCCCGCTCGACCAGCCTCGACCCGGGCAGGAACACGCCGCTCAGGATGCGGCTGCGGATCCGTTCGCCCACGATCTCGGCGAGCGGGACCTCGTGCCGATACACCCCGTTGGACGCAGCCATGGTGCCCCCGTCGTGCTGTCGAACCGCCACACACCCACCTCGGACGACGTGCGACCGCCCGCACCGATTGTACGGGAGCGAGCGCCGGCCGACGGCTCGCCCAACTGCCGGGCACCGGGCAGGTGAGCACCGCCGAGCGGGCGGGAACCGGGTGGCGGTCGCGTTGCCGGCACGGCGTCGGGGCAGCCGTTCCCGGTCGTCGGGTCAGGCGGCCGTTCCCGTTCGCCGGGCGGACGTCAGCGGAGGATCCGCGGCAGGTGCTCGTCGCCGGCCCCCGCCCGCGGCCCGCGTGGGGTGAGGGCGCGACACAGGTGATGACCGAGGATGACGACGATCGTCCCGAGTGCGATCCCGCCGAGCGCGAACGAGTCGCTGATCCGCAGGCTCGTGTCGCCGATCCCGATGATCACGCCCGCGGACGCCGGCACCATGTTGGCGAGGTCGCCGAAGTCGACCCCGTTCTCCTTCCAGATCTGTGCCCCGAGCAGGCCGATCATGCCGTAGAGGATGACGGTGCTGCCTGCCATCACACCCCCGGGCAGCGCGGCGAAGAGCGCGCCGAACTTCGGGCAGAACCCGAACAGGATCGCCACGGCGCCGGCGAGGTGGAACGTGGCCGAGGAGAACACCCGGGTGGCTGCCATCACGCCGATGTTCTCCCCGTAGGTGGTGACGGGTGAGCCACCGACCGAGCCGGCGACCGCCGTACCGAGCCCGATGGCCACGACCGAGCGCCCCATCAGCGGGTCGAGGTCGGTGCCGGTGGCCTCGCCGATCGCCTTCACGTGTCCGATCACTCCGGCGGCGACCGCGACGGTCGCCGGCATCATCACCAGAATCGCCGCGACGGAGAAGGACGGCAGGTGCCAACCGACGATCTCGTGCCCGTCGGCCGCGAGCCGTGTCGCGGAGGGCAGCCCGATCCAGTCGGCCTCGCGCACCTGCGCCCAGTCGACACGCGGATGGGTGAGGACCCGGCCGACACCGGGGTCGTAGGACGTGATTGGCCCCAGGACGCGATCGAGCACCCAGGACAGGACGTAGCCGAGGACCAGGCCGAGGAAGATCGCGATCCGACCGAGGAACCCGCGGAGCGCGATCGCGCAGACCATCGTCACGACCATGACCGTGAGGGCCACCCACTGGTCCTGCGGCCAGTAGGTGTCGGCGACGACCGGGGCGAGGTTGAAGCCGATCATTACCAGGATGGCCCCGGTCACCACGGGCGGCAGGACCCGGTTGACCACGCCCGCCCCCGCGTGGTGGACGAGGAGCCCCGCCAGGACGAGAACCACCCCGGCGACCAGGACGGCTCCGGTGACCTCGGCCGACCCGGCTCCGGGCTGGGACCGGACGACGGCGACCGCGCCGACGAACGCCCCGCTCGTGCCGACGTAGGCGGGAACCCTGCCCCGCACCACGAGCAGGAACATGATGGTGGTGACGCCGCTCATCATCACCGCGAGCCTGGCGTCGAGGCCCATCAGGAGGGGCACCACGAACGTGGGCCCGAACATGGCGCCGACGTGCTGCACGGCGAGACCGAACGTCCTCGGCCACGTCAGGCGTTCGTCGTGGGCCACCGAGCCACCCGGAGCGAGCGACCTGCCGTCCGCGTGGATCTTCCATCCGAGCGACATCCGACCATCCTCGAGAGCAGTACGGCGTGGGGCATCGGGCGCGGGTGAACGCCCGGCGGGCACTGTCGGCAGCGGTCAGCTGCCGTAGGCGAGCCGCCGCAGGGCACCGGCCAGGACAGCCACGCCCGCGCCGAGCGCGCGCGGGTCGGTGTCCTCCAGCGGGGAGTGGCTGATGCCGCCCCGGGAGGAGGTGAAGATCATGCCGACGTTCGCGACCCGGGACATCAGCTGGGTGTCGTGGCCGGCCCCGCTCGACAGCCGCCGGTACGGGAGCCCGCTCTCGTCCAGCGTCGCCCGGACCGCCTCCATCACGTCGGGGCTCATCGGTACCGGTTCGTGGTCGTGCTGGAGGTCCAGGTCGATCCCGAGTCCGCGGCGGGCCGCGATCTCGACGAGGGCGGTCTCGATCGCCTTGCCTGCCGAGACCTGCTGCTCGCGGTCGGGGGTCCGGAGCTCGACGGTGAGGACGACCTTTCCGGGGACCACGTTGATCTGGTCGGGGACGACCGACAGCCGACCCACCGTGGCGACCGCGGGAGCCCCGGCGTGCAGGGCGGCCGTCTCGACGGCGGACACCATCTCGGCCGCGCCGGCCAGCGCGTCGTGCCGCAGGTTCATCGGGGTGGTCCCGGCGTGGTTGGCCTCCCCGGTGACGACGACGTCCCAGCGGGTGATCCCGGTGATCGCGGTGACCAGGGCCAGGTCGAGCCCCTCGCTCTCGAGGATCCCGCCCTGCTCGACGTGCAGCTCGAGGAAGTGGCCGATGTCGTCACGCCGGGCCGCCCCGATGGCCCCGGGGTCGAGCCCCTGGTCACGCATGGCCTCGGCCAGCGACGTCCCGGCCTTGTCGACGCTGCGGTCGGCCTCCCGCTCGTCGGTCAGCCCGACGATGGACCGGGACCCCCAGTAGTGGTTGGTGAAGCGGCTGCCCTCCTCCTCGCAGAAGGCGATGACCTCGAGGGTGCGGGTGGGTGTGCCCGCCGACCGTGCCAGCGCGCCCAGGGCGAGGATGCCGCCGACGACCCCGTAGGCGCCGTCGAGCCGGCCGCCGTTCCTGACGGTGTCCATGTGCGACCCGGTGGCGACGACGGGCCCGTCACCGCTGCCCCGCAGGCGCCCGACGACGTTGCCCACCGGGTCGACGCGCACGTCGAGGCCGCGTTCGACCATCCAGCTCGTGATCAGCTCCTGCGCCCGGGTCCAGGCCGGGTCGTACAACGACCGGTAGGTCCCGCCGTCGGGATGCGCACCCAGCGCGTAGAGCTGGTCGAGCATCGTCGCGACGTCGTGCTCGAAGTTCTCGATGCGCTCTCTCACCGGAGCTCACCTCTCTCGTTGCTGTGACCCGGCGACGCCGGGCGTTCAGGAGGACGTGCGGGGTGCGCCGGCGGGGCCGAACGCGGCCAGCCCGGACACGGCGCGGTGGACGACCCGCCCACGCCCGGGCGTCGCCACGCACTTGCCGTTCTCGGCGACGACCTCACCGCGGGAGAGGGTCATGACCGTCCAACCGGTCAGCGGCATGCCCTCGTAGGGCGACCAGTCGACCGGCGAGTCCAGCTCCGCCGCCCGCACGACCCACTCGCGCTCCGGGTCGAACAGGACCAGGTCGGCGTCGGCACCGGGGGTGATCGTCCCCTTGGCGGGCGCGAACCCGAACAGGCGGGCGGCGTTGGTGCTCAGGACCGCGACCATCTCGGTCAGGCCGAGCCGTCCGGCCCGCACACCGTGGGTGTGCACGAGCGGCAGGCGCAGTCCCGCGCCCGGGAGCCCGTTCGCGCCGCGGCGGAAGTCGTCGCGGCCGAGGTCCTTGACCGCCGTGCCGTACCCGCAGTGGTCGGAGCTGACGACCTGGATCACCCCGTCGGCCAGGGCCCGCCACAGGGCGTCGGCGTCCGCGGCCGTGCGCAGCGGCGGGCTGCACAGCATCCGGTGCCCCTCGGGCCCGGCGAGGACGTCCTCGGTGAGCGTCAGGTAGTGGGGGCAGGTCTCGGCGAAGGCCGCGACCCCGCGCGCCTGCGCCTGCCGGATCAGCTCGACACCCTCGCGTGTCGAGGTGTGGAAGACGTAGATGCTGCCGCCCGTCTGCTCGGCGAGGAACAGGGCGCGGTTGATGGCCTCGGCCTCGGCGATGTTGGGCTTCGTCCGCGCGAAGTCGAGGGCCGAGGTCCGGCCCTCGGCGACCAGGCGGGCGACGTTGAACTCCATCATCGCGGCGTTCTCCGCGTGCACGATGGTCATGCCGTCCCGGCTCGCCGACGCGTCGAGCGCGGCCAGCAGGAGCGCGTCGTCGCCCATCCGGCCCTGCGCTTTGTAGAGCATGTACAGCTTGAAGGTGGGGAACCCGGCCTCGATCAGCTCCGGGAGCCGGTCCACGGTGCCCGTCGAGGTCTCGGTCAGCACCGAGTGCAGCGAGAAGTCGATGACCGCCCCGGCCTCGGTCTCGGTGCGGCGCGCCTCCAGGGTGTCCATGACGTCGGTCTCGCGCTGGACGGCGAAGTCGATGGCGGTGGTGGTGCCGCCGGCGGCCGCGAACGCCGAGCCGGAGGCGATGTCGTCGAGTGCGCCGACCCAGCCGTGGTCCAGGTGGACGCGGTGGCCGAAGTGGACGTGCGGGTCGATCAGCCCGGGGAGTACGAGCAGGCCGTCGGCGTCGACGGTCTCGACGGCCCCGGCGAGGGTGCCGGGCGCACCGACCTCCGCGATCTTCCCGTCGCGGATCGCGACATCCGCAGGGAAGACCTCCTCCGCGGTGACCAGCGTGCCGTTCCTGACGAGGAGATCGAACATCTCACCCTCCTTGGGCGTGGTTTCTGCCTCACGCGGCGACGGACGCGCCGGCCGCTCGTGCGATCACGGTCAGGTCGCTCGCGGCGATCTCGCGATGGACGACCAGGCGCACGGTGTCGGGGCCGACCGGCTTCACGAGGACCCGCCGGGCCGCCATCCGGGCGACGAAGGCCTCGGCGGTCAGACCTGCCCCGCCGACGTCGACCCTGACGATGTTGGTCTGGATCTGTGCGTGGTCGACGCCGAGGCCGGCCTCCGCCAGCAACCGTCCGAGCTCACGCGCGTGGGCGTGGTCCTCGGCCAGGCGGCCCACCATCTCGTCGAGCGCCACCAGCCCCGCCGCCGCGATGATCCCGGCCTGCCGCCAACCACCGCCGAGCTGCTGGCGCAGCCATCTCGCCTCGGCGATGAGGTCCCGTGGGCCGACCAGTACCGACCCGATCGGGCTCGACAGCCCCTTGGAGAGGCAGAACTGGGCGGCGTCGACCGTGCGGGTGAACGACTCCAGGGGTGCGCCCGCGGCGACCGCGGCGTTGAAGATCCGCGCACCGTCGAGGAACACCGGGACGCCGAGGCCCCGCCCGACGGCAGCCATGGCGGCGGTCTCGGCAGGTGAGATCACCAGCCCCCGGTTCAGGTCGTAGGTGTTCTCGAGGCAGAGCACGCCCAGCTTGGGCATCTGGATCGGGGCGACACGGGCCAGCGATGCCTCGACCCGGACGTCGTCGACGACGCCGTTGCCCGTCGTGACGGCGAGCAGCGGCACCCCCATGAGGACCGCGGCGCCGGCTCGCTCCATCCGGGCGAGATGGGAGTGCTCCAGGACGATCGCGGCACGGCCCCGTCCGCACAGGGCCAGGATGGCGAGGTGGTTGGCCATCGTGCCGGACGGGACGAACAGCCCGTCCTCCATCCCCGACATCCCGGCGCTCTTCGCTTCGAGGGCCCGGACCGTCGGGTCCTCCCCGAAGACGTCGTCGCCGACCTCCGCGGCAGCCATCGCGGACCGCATCCGGGCGGTCGGTGTGGTGACGGTGTCACTTCTGAGGTCGAGGGGCCGCCGTGTCACGGGGCCACACCCGGCAATGGGCCGCCGCACACCTCGAGCGGGGCCGGCGGCGGCGGCCCCACCGACCGGCCGCGTTTGAGCACGAGCCGCCTGGCGACGTCGCCGTCCAGGAGATCGGCGAGGGAGCGGGCCTCGAGCACCACGAGGGAGGCCTCGTCGCCGGCGGCGAGTCCGTAGCCGGCCAGCCCCATGATCTTCGCGGGTGCCGTGGTGTGCAGCTCGAGCATGGTCATGAAGTCCTGTTCGGTGACCAGGTGGCACGCCAGTGAGGCGATGACCGCGTTCTGGATCAGGTCGGTGTTGCCCCACGGGTTGAAGGCGTCCCGGATGTTGTCGGTACCGACCGCGACGTCGACCCCGGCCGCCATCAGCTCGGTCAGCCGGGTCACCCCGCGCCGCGCCCCGACGGCGTCGCCGCGACCGTTGCCGTAGAGGTTGCTCGCCGGCGTCGACACCACGGCCACCCCGGCGGTGCGCAGCAGGTCGCAGACGTTCGCCCGCAGTGCGGGCGCCACCATGTCGAGCCCGCAGAGGTGACCGACCGTCACCCGCCCCTGGTAGCCCGCCGAGACGGTTCGCTCGGCGATGTGGACCGCGCCCAGGTTGTCCGGGTAGTCGCGCCCGTCGCGGTGGCGGGTCACCTCCCGCCCGTAGTCCTCGGTGATGCCGAAGTCCGCGTGGAAGTCGACGTCCACGTCGAACTCCTCGGCGAGCGCGAAGACCATGTCGACCTGACGTCGGAGCTCGGCGGTCCCGGCCGCGATGCTCGCGTGGCCACCGACGAGATCGGCGCCGTCCGCGAGCGCCTGCCGCAGGAGCTGCTCGGTACCGGGGAACTCCTCGATGCCTTCCTGGGGGAACGCGACGATCTGCAGGTCGATCGCGTGCTCGTACTCCTTCTTGAGCTCCGCGAGAGCCCGCAGGCTCACCAGCCCGACCGTCGGGTCGACGTCGACGTGGGTCCGTACCGCGGTGACGCCGTGCCGGATGCACCGGTCGAGGGTTCGGGCGGCGCGCTCGCGCACGTCGTCGTGGGTGAACGACGACTTCGCCCGGGCCATGGTGCGCCGGACCTCGTCGATCGTCCCGGTCTCGTCCGGGACGCGCGCGGCCAGCATCGCCTTGTCCAGGTGGGCGTGCACGTTGACGAAGCCCGGGAACACCAGCCGCCCGTCCAGGCGGACCGTCGTCGTCCCCGCCGCGACGTCGGCGCTGCGTTCCCGGCGGTCCGGTTCCGGCGTGACCGACACGATGTGGCCCCCGGCGACGTGGATGGTGCGCAGCGGTCCACCGGTCCACAACCGAGCCCCTTCGATCAGCAGGTCGTCCATGCTCGAGCGGCCTTTCTCGCGGTAGGTCCTCCCTGCCCCCGGGGCTCGGGGGCAGGGAGGACGAGATCAGGGGGCCGGGGCCGGTCCCGGCAGCGTGGCTGCCGTGGACGCGGCCGTGCGTGTCACGGGATGCGCACGACGTTCGCGAAGTACTCCTCGTAACAAACCGGCTGCTTCGCGGTCCATTCGTCGATGTTCTCCTTGGTGACGATCACGTCGGCGACGGGAACCTCGACGGCCTCCAGCTGCTTCTTCCCCCCGTTCTCGAGGTAGTCGCGGAGAACCTGCACGCCGGTGAGGCCGTGCCATGCCGGCGAGTAGTAGCGCGAGGCCGTGATCCAGCCGTCCTTCACCCAGGGAATCATTTCCTCGGTGCAGTCGCTGGTGATCGTGACGACGTCCTGGATGTCGTTCGCCTTCAGGTACTGCGCGATTCCGATCGCCATTTCCGCGGCGTAGTCGATGACCACCTTCGCACCCGGGTGCTCGCGCAGCAGACCCTCGACGGCGGCGCGTGCCCTGAACCGGTCGTAGTGCCCCTCGGCCGCGCCCACGATCTTCCAGCGACCGCCGCCGAACCTCTCGAAGGCGTCCTCGAGCGTCTTGGTGTAGGTCTCGGAGAAGCCCTGCCCGAGGACGCTGGGAACGAGCAGGACCTCGCACGGCTCGGTGTTCGCGGTGACCCACTCGGCGATGTCGGCGACCCGGGCGTCCTGACGGACCGAACCGACGATGTGCTCGTCCATCGGGCCGGGACCGAACCGCAGCAGGCTGACGACCGGGATGCCCGCCTTCGCGGCCAGCTCGGCGCCGCGGGCGGCGGACTCCAGCTTGTGCGGCATGATGACGATGCCGTCCACGCCGAGCTCGATGAGCTCCTCGAAGTTGGCGAGCTCCCGGCCGCTGTCGAAGCCGTTCTGCCGGCCAATGTAGCCGTAGCCGGTGCCCTCGAGCCCCTTCTGCACACCGCTGGACAGGTACCGCGTGTAGATGTTGAACCCGTTGGTCATGGATGCGATGACCTTGCCCGAACCAACAGGGGAACCCTGACGCATGTCGTTCTCCTCGTCTTGAGAATTGAGTCGGCTCATGACAGAGCCCGGACGAATTCGTCGCGCTCACCTCGAAGGTGTGGACCTGCACCGGAGGAGTCTCATCGGTGCGTCGGCGACGACACGAACCTAGCAACGGCCGCCGGTCGGTCCCCAACAACTGTTGCAGTTCTTGCACCATCGTCGGGAATGCGCCTTCGGCGACCCGCCGGACCATTGCACATTTCTCCGTCGCGCCCCCAGACAATGCGCGAATGTCGGCGGAGGGTGCGGCAATCGGACGCCGTCGCCACGGATGTGGACGGCGCGACGGTGCCGCGCTGCCGGCTCAGCGCGCCGGCGGAGCCGTGCATCGCCCGCACCGCGTGGCAACCGGCGGCGTCACCGGCAGGGTCGGGTGCAGGCGGTGGTGGCCGCTGCCCGGACCCACGGCTCAGTGTCCGGACAGGCCCTCGGGCGCGCGTGCCACCTCGATGCCGTCGCGGTCGATCAACCTGCCGCCTTCGTAGCGGTCTCCCTCGACGAGGCATTCGAGGTCCCTGGGGGAGACGACACGCCCGGTAACGGCGGTCGCCGGCTGCTCGGCCCTGGAGCTGCCCGGCCTGAGGTGGTTGAAGAGCAGGTTGAGCGCGATCGCCATGACCGCGGCCGAGCTGATCCCGGAGTGGAAGATCGTGCCGAACCAGCTCGGGGTGTGCTCGTAGAAGGCCGGCGCGGCGATCGGGATCATGCCGAAGCCGATCGAGGTCGCGACGATGATCAGGTTCATGTTGTCCCGGTACTCGACCTTGGCCAGTGTCCGGATCCCGCTCGCGGCGACGGTGCCGAAGAGCACGATGCCCGCCCCACCGAGGACCGCGGTGGGGACCGCCGCCACGACGCGCCCGAGCACCGGCAGCAGGCCCAGGAGCACGAGGATGAGGCCTCCGGCGGCGACCACGTACCGGCTCTTCACCCGGGTCACGGCCACCAGCCCGACGTTCTGGGCGAAGGCGCTCTGCGGGAAGGAGCCGAATACGGGGGCGACCAGGCTGGAGGCCATGTCCGCCCGCAGCCCTGCTGCGATGCGCCTGGAGTCCGTCTTCGTGCCGATGATCTCGCCCACCGCGAGGATGTCGGCCATCGTCTCGGTCAGGATCACCAGCATCACGATGAGCATGCCGACGATCGCGGCGACGTCGAAGGTCGGGGCACCGAGGTGGAACGGCGTGGGGAAGGCGACGATCGCCCCGTCGTCGACCTTCGAGAAGTCGGTCTTGCCCACCGCCACCGCGACGAGCGTGCCCAGGACGATGGCCAGGAGGATCGACAGCCGGGAGATCGCCGCGACCCCGACCTTGCTCAGGACGAGCACGAGGGCGAGCGTGACGGCGGCCAGGGTCAGGTTCGAGACGCTGCCGTAGTCGGGGGCGGTCTTGTTGCCGCCCATGGCCCAGTTGGCCGCCACCGGCATCAGGGAGAGCCCGATGGTGGTGATGACGCTGCCCGTCACGACGGGGGGGAAGAAGCGGACGATCTTGGCGAAGACCGGTGCGATCAGGAGCCCGACGGCTGCCGCGACGATGATCGCCCCGTACACGGCGGACAGGCCGCCCCCGTCGGAGACGATGGCGACCATGGTGGCGACACCGGAGAACGACACTCCCTGTACCAGCGGGAGCCGGCAGCCGAGGAGCGGGACGCCGAGGGTCTGCAGGAGGGTCGCGAGGCCCCCGACGAACAGGGCGGCGGCGATGAGGATGCCGATGTCGCCCGCGGACAGGCCGGCGGCCTGTCCGACGATCAGCGGGACGGCGATGATGCCGCCGTACATGCTCAACACGTGTTGGAAACCGTAGGCGAAGGTGCTCGTCACGGGGAGGTTCTCGTCCTCGGGACGAGCGGTGGCGACGCCTCCGGTCTCGGGTCCGGCGTCGTCGTCGGTCGGTTTCATCGGGTGGACCTCCGCGCTGTGAGCGGGTTGGCTGCGGCCCCGCGTACGGCTGCAGACGCGTCGCAGCCCGGGGTGCACTGGTTTCGGGATCCCAAAACGGGACTCTAAGAGTGAGGCCGCTCACTGTCAACGATTCGGGAGCGGGCTGGTCGCGGCCCCGAAAGGATCATTGTGCAGGGAGTACGCCTGTAGCCGTCGTCGTTGACACCCATGTGGGCTGTCCCTAGCATCGCCGTCGGGCCTAGTTTGGGATCCCAAAATCTGTCCGTCTGCGAGTCGCCGGAGATCGACATGGATCAGAAACAGAGCGGCGCGGCCAAGGTCATGGCGGTGCTCGACGTGCTCGGCTCCGCCGACCCGGCGGAGTTCCCCCACGGTCCGACGGCCGCCGACGTCGCCCGGCTCCTGGGACGCGAGCGGTCGGTGGTGTCGAGGCAGCTCCGGAGCCTCCTGGAGACCGGCCTGGTGTCGCGGACCCCCGCAGGGCACTACACGTTGAGCTGGCGGCTGTACGGGCTGGCGATCCGGGCCGGTGATCGGCTGCTCACCCGGGCGGCCGTGCCCCTGATGTTCCGGCTGACGGCCCTCGTGCGTGAGCGCAGCTATCTGACCGTGCTCAGTGGCGGCGAGGTACTCACGGTGCACTCGGAGAGCTCGCACCGCCCGGGCGAGGCCGCCGGATGGGCCGGCCGGACGGTCCCGGTGAACTGTTGCGCGAGCGGCATGGCCCTGCTCCTCGACCACGACGACGAGCACATCGTGGACATCGTCCGCCGGGGCCCGAACGGCATCGGGCCCCGGGAGACGCAGGACTACCTCGCCCGGGTGCGGGCCGCCCGACGGTCCGGGTTCGCCGTCGCCGACCGGATCTTCGGCCCGGAGCTCGTGGGGATCGGCGCCGCGGTGCGGGACCGCGCCGGGCAGATCGTGGCTGCGGTCAACCTGTCCGGCCCCGGACCCCGGGTCGAGCCCCAGCTGCAGGCCTTCGCCGGCCAGCTCCTCTCGACGGTCCGTGGGCTGCAGCGGGCGGTCGAGCCGCGGGCCGGCGTCCCGGCCTGAGCGCGCACGCCTGCCGGTGGGCCGCTCACCAGTCGTTCGCGGTCGGCAGGCGGCCGGCGGCGATCTCGTCGACGAGGCGGCGGTGATCGGCCGCGTTCTGGCCGGCGTAGGCGGCGGCGAACGCCGTCATACCGTCGTCGAAGGCCCGGCCCTTTCCGATGTAGGCGTCGATCGCCACCGCGTCGCCCGACCGGGCGTGGGAGCGGGCGAGGACCTGTCCGCAGGCCGTCGCGAACTCCGGCAGCCGCGGCGCGATCAGCGTGCCGTCGGCGATGACCTTCATGTCCCGGAACTGCCGCACGTAGTAGTCGTGGCCGCGGGCGCTCGCCCAGCCGACGAACACATCCGTCGCGCTCTGCACCAGCCGCTTGCCCTCGATCACCCGGCGTCCGTGCGCGCCGTAGCGGCTCGCGCCGCAGAACGGCTCGTACACCGACGCGCCCGCCTGCTTGATCTGCAGGAACAGCGGGTCGGTCGTGTCCCGGCCCTGCAGCAGGAGCAGGTGCACCCGCATCCCGACGCTGCCGACGCCCACCACCTGGCGCACCGTGTCGACGGGGCTGAAACGGTCGAGGAGGTGACGACGGTCGTCGGACAGCGACTCGCGGTAGCGTGCGAACAGCTCCTCGGCGGGACCGTCGGGACGGTGCTCGCGGATCGGCGGGTCCTCGCTGATCCGCAGCCGGTCGTCGCGGATCTCGGTGAGCTTGCGTAGCACACCACGGTGGGTCCGGCGCTGCGCCTTGCGCGCGATGTGCGCGGCGGCGCGCGGCCGGTCGGCGTCGGTGAACACCGACAGGAACCGGTCGACGTGGATCAGGTCGTACCAGGTGTCCAGGACGTGCGCGCCGGCGTACCGGGCGATCTGCGTGCGGTAGGCGGCGAGGCAGTGCGCGATCGCGGCGGCGGCGTCCCCGCCGTGCACGCGCGCGAGCACCTCGATGCTGGTGACGAGGCGGGCGACGTCCCATTCGAACGGGCCGGGGAGGGTCTCGTCGAAGTCGCGCAGGTCGAACGACAGGTTCCGCTCGGGGGTGGCCCAGAGCCCGAAGTTGAGCAGGTGGGCGTCGCCGCAGAGCTGGACCGTGAGCCCGCTGTGCGGCCGTGCGCCGAGGTCGGCGGCCATCACCGCCGCCGCGCCGCGGTAGAACGTCCACGGCGACGCGCTCATCCGCGCCCAGCGCACCGGGACGAGGTCCGCGGCGCGGATCGTGTTCTGCGCCGTGAGCATCCCGATCACGTCGACGCTGCGCAGCGACGGCGTCCAGTCGCCGAACGCGCGCCGCGGTGCGCGTTCCCGAGCGGCCCTGCCGACGTCCTGGCCGTCCTGTGCCGTCACTTCGGCCACTGTGGTCACACGCCGACGTTAGCGGCGGCGTGCCGCTCGCGGAACGGTCCGACCGGTCAGCGGTCGCTCACGGGCTCAGTTGCTCCTTGGCCCAGCGCAGGTCGGCCTTGCCGCTGGCGAGCCGCTCGACCTCCGGGGCCAGCAGGAGCCGTCGCGGCTTCTTGTACGACGCCAACCGGGCGGAGACGAAGTCGCGCAACGTGTCCGGGTCGGCGTGACGGCCCTGCTCCAGCGCGACGACGGCGCCGACGACGCTGCCGTACACGGGATCGGGCACCCCCACCACGACGACGTCGCGCACCGCAGGGTGTTCGCGCAGCACGATCTCGACCTCGTCGGTGTAGACCTTCTCGCCGCCGGTGTTGATGACCGAGCTGCCGCGCCCCAGCAGTTCCAGGCGGCCGTCGGCGCCGAGCCGGGCCATGTCGCCCGGGATCGAGAACCGCACCCCGTCGAGATCGCGGAAGGCCCGCGCCGTCTGCTGCGGGTCGCCCGCGTACCCGGCGTCCTCGACCACGGGGGCCGCGAGCAGCCCGACCACGCCCGAGCCGGGGACCACGTCGTGGTCGTCCTCGTCGAGCAGCCGCGCGTCCGGGGCGAGCTCGAAGCCGCCGAGCCGGTCGTCGGGGGTGTCGCGGGTGACGACCGAGACGGCGTACAGCCCGCCCTCCGAGGCGGCGATGGAGTCGTGCAGGGCGAGGTCGGCGTGGCTGAGCAGGCGGCGTTTGACCGCCGGGCTCCACACCGCCCCGATGCTGCGGATCCGGCTCAACGTCGGGATGCGCGAGGGCCGGCCCGCGGCCGCGTCGGCGTCGAGGGCGTCGAGCAGGCGCAGGGCGAAGGCGTCGCCGACGATCGTCAGGTCGGTGACGCCGTGCGCCGCGATCGTGTCGGCGAGGTCGTCGCCCGAGGTGCCGCGGCCGGGCAGCAGCGCGACGGGCGCCCCGCCGGCCAGCGCCCCGAGCGCCGAGTACAGCCCGGTGCCGTGCATCAGCGGTGGCGCGGGCAGCCACACGATGCCGTCGGGTCCCCGCGGGTCGACGGCGAGCGCGGCGCGCAGGGCGTCGACGCCGTCGGCGCGGTCCAGCCCCAGGCTGCGCAGCGTCCCCGACTGCGCGGTGCGGCACCGCTCGGCGTGCGACCCGACGACGGCCTTCGGGTTGCCGGTCGTCCCGCCGGTGTAGAGCAGCCACTCCCGGTCGCCGTCGCGCCGTGTCCGGGGCAAGGCGGGTCCGCCGGTCCCGGCACCGAGCCGCACGACGAGCGTCGTGCCGGTCGAGGCGGCCCGCGCGACGTCGAGCAGGTCGTCGTCGGCGAGCACCGCCGTCGCGCCGGCGTCGGCCAGCACGTAGGCCGCCTCCTCGGCGCGGTAGCGGTAGTTGACGTTGACCATCGTCGCCCGCAGCTTCCAGATCGCGAACAGCGCGACCAGGTAGCCGGGGGAGTTGCGCGCCATCATCGCCACGCGGTCGCCGTCGCCGATGCCCTGCCCGGCGAGCCACCCGGCCAGCCGTGCCGCGCCGTCCTCGAACTCCGCCCACGTCAGCGCCACCTCGCCCCGGGCGACCGCGAGGCGGTCCGGGGCGAGGTCGGCGACGAGCTCGAAGTGGCTGGCGAAGTCGTCCGGCAGCGGGGTCATCCCGTCGGCTCCAGCCCGAACAGCCGCGCCGCGTTGTGCAGCATGATGTCGGGCTTCACCGAGTCGCGGATCTCGGTCTTCTCCAGGTCGGCCATCCAGCGTTCCGGGGTGAACAGCGGGAAGTCCGTCCCGAACAGCACCTTCTTGCGCAGCAACGTGTTCGCGTACTGCACCAGCTGCGGCGGGAAGTACTTCGGCGACCAGCCCGACAGGTCGATCCACACCTGCGCCTTGTGCGTGGCCACCGACAGCGCGACGTCCTGCCACGGGAACGAGGGGTGCGCCATGACGATCGGCATGTCGGGGAAGTCGACGGCGACGTCGTCGAGGTGGAGGGGATCGGAGTACTTCAGCCGGATCCCGCCGCCGCCCTTCGTCCCGGCGCCGACGCCGTTCTGGCCGGTGTGGAACAGCGCGGGCAGCTGGTACTCGGCGAGCACCTCGTAGATCGGGAACGCGACCGGGTCGTTGGGGTAGAACTCCTGGACGCTGGGGTGGAACTTGAACCCCTTGAACCCGTAGGTCTCGATCAGCCGGCGTGCGATCTTGGCGCCACCCTTGCCGCGCAACGGGTGCACGCTCGCGAACGGGATGATCGCGTCGGTGTGCTGCGCGGCGAGCTCGCCGATCTCCTCGTTGGTCGGGGCGTGCTCCGACGGTTCGCCGAGGCTGTCGATGGTGAACGCGACCGCGGCCATGTTGCGCTGCCGGTAGAACTCGGCGATCCCGGGCAGGTCCATGCCGAGGATGTCGGAGCCGAACCGGGCCCGCATCTGTTCCATCCGCGCCCCACCCTCGGGGCTCGCCGCGGCGGCCTGCGAGAAGTGGACGTGGGTGTGGACGTCGATGGCCGCCAAGGTGCTGATGTCGAGACTCATGCGTGGCGCTCCGGGGCGTAGGCCTGCAGGTGCGGGGCGAGCTGGGCGGGGAACTCCTTCGCGATGGCCTCGGCGGTCCACCCGCCGGGCATAGACGCCTCCGCCGCGACCGTCGGGTGCGTCCAGACCGTGATCCTGTCGCCGCCGGCGCCGAGCGCCTGCCCGGTGACCTCGGCCGCGGCGTCGGAGAGCAGCCACACCAGCAGCGGCGCGACGTCCTCGGCGCTGCCCACCCCGTTCGCGCGCAGCTGCTCCGGGACCGGCTCGCCGCGTTCCAGGGCGGCGACGGCGTCGGCGAACGCGGGGATCGTCGCCACCATGCGGGTCAGCGCGACCGGGACCAGCGCGTTCACCGTGATCCCGTGGCGGGCGGTCTCGGCGGCGAGCGTGCGGGCCATGCCGACGATCCCGGCCTTGGCCGCGGAGTAGTTGGTCTGCCCGAAGCTCGCGCGCTGGCCGGCGGGGGAGCCGACGAGCACGAGCCGGCCCCCGTCACCCTGCTCGCGGAACCGGGCGATCGCGGCGCGGGCGCAGGTGAACGTGCCGCGCAGGTGCGTGGCGATGACGGCGTCCCAGTCGTCGTCGCTCATCTTGGCGACGGACCGGTCGCGGAGCAGGCCCGCGTTGGTGACCATGGCGTCGAGCCGGCCGAACCGCTCGACCGCGGCGGCGACGAGCGCGTCGGCGGTCTCGGTGGGGCCCACCGGCGCGACCACCGAGGTGGCCAGGCCGCCGTCGGCCTCGATCTCGGTGACGACCGCGTCGGCGGCCTCGGCGTCGACGTCGTTGACCACGACACCCGCCCCCGCGGCCGCGACGGCCTTCGCGTAGGCGCGGCCCAGCCCGCGCCCCGATCCGGTCACGACGACCGAACGTCCTGTCAGCATCTCCTGATCACTCCCCGATCGTGCCGAGGGCGACGTGGCCCTTCAGCAGGTTGCGCGCGATGGTGCGGCGCTGGATCTCGTCGGTGCCCTCGTAGATGCGCAGCAGCCGCAGCTCGCGGTACCAGCGCTCGATCGGGAGCTCCTTCGTGTAGCCCATGCCGCCGTGGATCTGCAGGACCCGGTCGACGACCTGGTTGGCCATGAGCGCGCCGGTCAGCTTGGCGATCGACGTGGCGTGCCGGGCGTCGCGACCGGTCTCGGCCCGCCACGCGGCGTGCAGCGTCAGCCACTTCGTCGACTCGATCTCGACGGCCGAGTCCGCGATCTGCCACTGGATGGCCTGGTACTCCGCGATCTTGTGCCCCATCGACTCGCGGACCTGCGCGTAGTCGACCGCCATGCCCAGCAGCCGCTCCGCCGACCCGACGGCCCGTGCCGGGATCAGGTAGCGGCCCTGCCCGATCCAGCGCAGCGCCTTCTCGAAACCCTTGCCGACCTCGCCCAGGACGTTGCGCGCCGGCACCCGCACCTCGTCGAAGCTCAGCGAGGCCGGGCCCCACTCGCCCATCGTCGGGATCGGTGACGACGTCCAGCCCATCGCGCGGTCGACGAGGAAGCACGTGATGCCGCCGTCGGCGCCCAGGTCGGGGTCCGTGACGGCGAAGACGATGCAGAAGTCGGCCTCGGTCCCGCCGGTGATGAACGTCTTCTCACCCGTGATCACCCAGTCCTCGCCGTCGCGGCGGGCCCGGGTGCGGATGTTGCGGGCGTCCGACCCGGCGCCCGGCTCGGTGATGGCGAAACAGCTGCGTCGGCGACCCTCGATCGTCGGCACCAGGTACTCCGCCTGCTGCTCCGCCGAGGCGTCGAACAGGATGTTGTCGGCCGAGCCGCCGAACCGGAACGGGACGAACGTGCGGCCCAGCTCCATCGCCAGCACCGCGTCCATGACGGGTCCGAGCGCGATCCCGCCGAACTCCTCCGGGGTGGTGACGCCCCAGAAGCCCATCTCGTGGGCCTTGTCCTGCAACGTCTCCAGGACGCCCGGTTCGAGACCGGGCCGGCCGTCCCGCTCGTTGCGCAGCACCTGCGCCTCGAGCGGGACGACCTCACGGGTGACGAACGCGCGGACCGTGTCGCGGACCTGGCGCTGCTCGTCGGACAGCGAGAAGTCGATCATCCGACCGTGGCTCTGCCGCGGTCGATGACCACCGTGCCGTCGTCGAGCCTGGTGCGGAACCAGACGTCGGCCCCGTCCTGCCAGGCGTCGACGGTCAGCGACTGCCCCGGGAGCACCGTCGCGGAGAACCGGCCCGACATCGCCGTCAGCCGGTCCGGGTCGCCGCCGCACACCGTCGCGAGCAGCGCCCGGCCCGTCACCCCGTAGGTGCACAGCCCGTGCAGGATCGGGGTGTCGAACCCACCCTTGGCCGCGAAGGCCGGGTCGGAGTGCAGCGGGTTGCGGTCGCCCGAGAGCCGGTAGAGCAGCGCCTGCTCCGGCCGGGTCGCGTAGGTGACGGTGTGGTCGGGCGCCCGGTCGGGCGGTGACCACGTCTGCGTCGGGCCGCGCTCCCCGCCGAAGCCGCCCTCGCCGCGGATGAACACGGCGCTGCGGTTCGTGGCCAGCGGCTCGCCACCGTCGAGGACCGCCGTGGCCTCGACGCTCACGAGCGCACCCGAACCCTTGTCGTGCACACCGGTGACACGCGCCGTCGTCGTCACGCTGCCCTCGACGGGCACCGGCCGGTGCAGCACGAGGTGCTGCTCGGCGTGCACCAGCATCGACCGGTCGAACTCGCCGAAGTCCGGCGTCGGGGCCTGGGAGAGCAGGACGGCGAACGTCGGGAGCACCCGCTGCGTCACGCCGTCGGAGTTCTCCGTCGTGAACTCCAGCTCCTGCGCGGGAGCGCCGAGCCCGGCGCCCACCCCGACGGCGTAGAGCAGCGCGTCCGTCGAGTCCCACGACCGTGTGCGGGGCTCACCCTCGCGCCCCACGGCGCCCGGGTCGATCGGCATGTCAGTGCCCTCCCGTGCGGGTTGTCATGTGGGTCGTCGCCATGTGCCGGGCGGTCACCGGTCGAGCCACATGTTCGAGAAGAACGTGTCGCGGGTCAGGTACCGCTGCATGCCCTCGACCTCGGGCTTCGCGATCGTCGACAGGTATCCACGGCTGTAGTAGGCGACGGCGAGGTCCTGGTTGGTGAGCTGCTGGACCTGCTGGTAGGCCTTCGCCAGCTCCTCCGGGTCGGTGGTGGCGACGGCCGTGTCGAGCGCCGCGTCGACCTGCGGGTTGGAGTACTCCCCGAAGTTCGTGCTGCCACCGGAATGGAACAGGTTGAACGCGCCCGGGAACGGCCCGTCGACCGGACCGCCGACCCAGCCCGCGATCTGGAAGTCGTGGCTCTGCACGACGCTCGACGAGTACTGCGCGAGGTCGTAGAACTGGACCTGGATGTCGATGCCGGCCGCCTTGAGCTGGGCCTGCAGGAACTCCGCGAACGCGACGCGGTTGGGGGCGTTGGTCGTCTTGTACTGGACGACGGCGCTGCCGCCGCTCGCCTTGTAGTCGGCGACGAGCTGCTTGGCCTTCTCGAGGTCGAACGCCGGCCACGCGTCGCGCGAGGCCTGGGTGGCGAACGGGCTGTCGGTGCCGAAGTAGCCGTCGGCACGCTCCATCTGACCCCGGTACTGGCTGGCCGCCAACGCGTTCAGGTCGATCGCCCGGACGACGGCCTCCCGCATCCGCCGGTCGTCGAACGGTGCTCGCGTCTGGTTGAAGTAGATGTACTCCGCGCCGTTCCCGGAGCCGTAGTAGACCTTGAGGTTCGGGTTGCCCAGACCGCGGATCAGCTCGGTGTGATAGCCCCCGTACACCACGTCGACGTCACCGTTCTCGATCGAGGCGTAGCGGGTCTCGGTGTCGGGCAACGGCCGGAACTCCAGGCCGTCGAGATGGGGCAGGCCCTGCTGCCAGTAGGTCGGGTTCTTCGACAGGGTCAGCTTCGAGTCGCGGACCCAGCTGCTGAACACGAACGGTCCGGCGCCGACCGGTTCCTTCGCGATTCCGGCCTCACCCTTCTCCTGCAACGCCTTCGGGGACACGATCGTGCCGAGGTTGCCGGAGTTGAACGGCAGCGCGAACAGCTGCGGGAACGTCCCGCTGGGGTTCTTCAGCGTGAACTCGACGGTCGTGGGGTCGACCGCGCGCATCGACGCGATGACCACCGCGTACCGGTTCGACGGCGACGACTTCTTGTCGATGTGGCGCTGCACGTTGGTGATGACGGCCTGCGCGTCGAGCGGGGTGCCGTCGGAGAACCTCACCTCGGGCCGCAGGCCCATCCGCCACGTGGTGCCGTTGTCGGTGGTGTCCATCGACTTCGCCATGTAGGGCTGGGGGACACCCTTGTCGTCGAGCTTGAGCAGCGAGTCGTAGACGGCCAGCGCGGCCATGTTGGAGTTCTGGACGGTCGGGTCGAAGCTGACGATCTCGCGGTCCTCGGCCAGGATCAGCGTGCCGCCGTTCTTGGCGGTGCCCTCGGAGGCGAGGTCGTCGCCGAAGGGGTTGACGGTGCGCAGCTGCGGCCCGTTCGACGAGCCGGCGTTGCTGCCGCAGGCGCCGAGGACCAGTGTGGCGATCGCGAGGACCGTCACCGCGGCGCGGCGGTGCCGGCGGCGTGGGAGTGACCGGTTCATACCGGCACCACCCCCTGGGGAAGTGCCACGACGTGTCGGTCAGCTCGTCCGTCGACGTTGACGGCAACACCCATGATGGGCCTCCGGCTCTCGGTATGAAACGGACGGTAGCGAGGCGGGCCCAAACATGGCAACCAGATTGTTAACAATTATGGTGACGCCGGCACCGGGGTTTCGCGCTCGATGTCCGGTTCCCCCGGCCCCTCGGCTCCGCCCGGCCCCGCGCAGTCCCGCAGGTCGAAGCCCTGATCCCGGCGCGCTCGGCACCGGCCCGACCCGCGGCGCGCGAGGACCCGGGGCGACGCCGAATTCCGCCGGATGGCGGCGGCCGTCAGCCCGCCCGCAGCGCCGCACGGGCCGCGGCCACGGCACGGCCCGCGTAGCCACCACCGAAGAGCACGACGTGCACCAGCAGCGGGAAGAGCTGGTGCACCCCGATCCGCGCCTCGTGCCCGGCGGCGAGCGGCGCCGCCTCGTCGTAGGCCGCACGCACCCGCACGAGGTGTGGCAGCCCGAACAGCTCCAGCATCGCCAGATCCGTCTCCGGATGCCCGCCGTGCGCGGCCGGGTCGATCAGCAGCGCCCCGGCAGCCGTCCACAGCACGTTCCCCGACCACAGGTCACCGTGCAGCCGCGCCGGTGCCCCGGCGGGCCCCGCCAGCTCCGGCAGCCGCGCACAGACCCGCTCGACCAGCGCGACCTCGTCGGCGTCCAGGGTCGCGGCGTCGCGGGCCGCCCGGACATAGGGGAGCACCCGGTGCGTGACGTACCAGCTCGCCCAGTCCCGTCCCTCGACGTTGCGCATCGGGGCCCCGCCGATCCAGGCGTCGACAGGCCCACCCGGTGGCGGTGAGCCGAACGCCGCAGCACCCGCGGCGTGCAGCCGCGACAGCGCCACCCCGAACGCCTCGGCCGCCGCGGCCGTCGGCGCGCTCGTCGGCACGAAACCGGTGACCAACCAGTCCTCGTCGGCCGCCACCACCTCCGCGACCGCCGGCCCGGCGCCCTCGGCGAGCCACCGCAGCCCCGCGGCCTCCGCCACGACGGCGGCCCCGGACTTCGCGACGACCGCCGACCCGTCGGCCAGCTCCACCCGCGTCGCGCCACCCAGCGACGCCGTCGAGACGACGTCGAGGCCCAGCAGCCGGGCCACCGCGCCGCCCGGCCGGGTCACACCCCGGCCCGCACCCACTCGACCAGACCCGGCATCGCGGCCTCGATCAGCCGCAGGACCTCGTCGAAACCCTCCGGCGGGCCGTAGTACGGATCGGGAACCTCGGCGTCGGACGGGGCGCCCGGGTCGAAGGAACGCAGCAGCCGCACCCGGTCGGGCTCGGGCACCTGCCCGCGCAGCAAGCTCAGATGGCCACGGTCGAGCGCCACCACCAGATCGGCCGACAGGCTCCCGGAGTCGATCTGACGTGCCACGTGCTCGGTGCCGTACCCGTTGCTGCGCAACACCTCCACCACCCGGGGGTCGGCGGGCTCACCGGCGTGCCAACCACCCGTCCCGGCGCTGGTGACGACGACGTCACGCACTCCGGCATGGTCCAGGTGGGCGCGGAGCACCTGCGCGGCCATGGGGGAGCGGCAGATGTTGCCCGTACAGACGAAACTCACATGAAGGCGCGCCGGGTGTCCAGCCATAGGCCAACCGTAGCTAGTGGCTGTGCGCAATTGCTCCCGTTCGACCACTGACGTTGGTCACTCGGGGCAACCAGGATGAGAGGCCGTGGCGGAGTGCCGGTGCCGACTCACGACCGCGCCGAAGGACCTCATCTTGACACCTGAGCGGTTGGGGTCGCCGCTGGGCGATCGGACCAGGTGCGTGCGACAGGGTGTCCCGGCGACGCACGCCGTCCATCATGGACGGCATGTCGGGCGCATTCGTGCCTCGCGCCGCGCTGCGATGCATCGACGAGTACGACAGCTGCCCCGTGGCCGGGCTGCATCACACGCTCTCGATCTTCGGCGACGCCAGGGCGGCGTGCTGTGGGTACCTGCCGCCGCCTGGTCCCCGGCTCGACCAGGCATACGGGTGGAACACGACGGAACGGACCCGCGCCCGGCTCCGATGAGGCCCTCGGGATCCTCGGAGCGATGAGGGGTGCCTACCTGCAGCCCTGGTGACGGAACGCCGGAGGAAGCGTCTGATCGGCGCCCCTGGGACGAGGCCCTGGCCCCCCAGGAACGGATATCGGCGGCTCCTGGAGGCCGCCGGCCGTGGTCGCTCCTGCCGGCCGGGCAAGGTGCTGCCTGAATCCAGCGTCGGGGGCCCCGTGCAACGTGCTCGTTGCCGGCCACGCTGCTCGGCGTCATCTGGGCTGCGAATGACGACCGTCCGCCGACGGTGCCGGGACAGTGTCCGCTGCAGCAGCGGTGGGTTGCACGTAGCGGTTCCACGGTTCGGGGTCGGAGGTGCGGGCGGCGGCTCGGCTGCCGGGTGAGGCTCCTGACGCAGGTCGGGCTACATGGATTCACGAACTGCTGATCGCGGCGTCCACCGCGGCGCGCTGCTCTCATCGCGAACCGCGGGGCGACCCGCCCGGGCTGCTGTGGACGTCCCGCGCAGCTACTGACAGCGGTCGTCGCGGTGCGACGAGAGCTGGAAGTGCCGCGGGGCGGACCGGGCGAGAATCCATGCACGGACGACGACGGTATACAGCAGTTGACAATCGTAGACAGCTGTATATTATCGCCTCGTACGACGGTCGGCGCCGCTCTCGAGGTCGGAGCGGCGCGAGCATGACGATGATGCGTAAGAGGCAAGGCTCCGCACTCGTACTTCACGAAAACCCTATTTTCTGACCGCGAACTGCGGGTCCGTCTGGGCGGCGGTCCTCGTGGATCGGCAGCTCTTCACGATGCCGGTCACTGGCGGTTCCACGACCGGCGCGGAGATCCGTGCCGGTAATGCTGTGCAGACTGCTCGACAGTTGCGGGAACAGCGAGAGATGTCGTCGGTGAGCTCGGTCGAGAGATTGTGTCCGGATCAGGTGGTGGTCATTGCGTGCGGCGCGGAGGTCAATGCATGAGTGATGACGAGATCGTGATCGACCCGGCGTTTCCCCGAGAATTCGAGGCAGGCGTCTTCTGGACCGGTGGTTGCATGGTCTTCGGTAGCGGAGATGCTCAGATTCACAGCCACATGTGCACCTACGTGGTCGTCGGGGCGGATGCATCCTTGATCGTCGACACCGGCCATCCGGCGCATTGGGAGAAGGTCAGCGCCGATCTCGACGCGATATTGGGGGACCGCCCCCTCGACTACATTTTTCCCAGCCATACCGAGTATCCCCATGCAGGAAACGTTGCAAGGCTTCTGGAGAAGTATCCGCAGGCCCGTGTCGTCGGGGACACCCGCGACTACCACCTCTTCTATCCAAGGTTCGCCGGCCGCCTGGAGCCGCGCGGTGTCGGCGAGAAGATCGAACTGGGTGGCCGCGACTTCGTGGTCCTGCCCGCCCTGCTCCGAGACCTTCCCAATACGGTCTGGGGGTATGACACCCGTAGCCGGACGATGTTCGTCTCCGATGGTTTCTGTTACCTGCACGACCATCGGAGTGGCGAATGTGCGCTCCTCTCGACCGAGCGATCGGTCCCGAGTGAACGTCAGATCGCCTGGTTCAACGAACGGGCGCTCTTCTGGACCCGGTACGTCGGACCACAGAAGGCCTTCCGGGAGATCGAAAAACTCTTCGCGACATACCCCCCGGCCATGCTCGCGCCGGCGCACGGCAGCGTCATCACGAACATCGACGAGATGACGCAGCTCATCTACGAAGGGATGGTCACGACTCTCGCGGAGAGAGAGAACAGACCGGTTGTCGGCTACTCTGCCTAGCTCGAGTTGCACGGCCCTCTCAACAACCATTCTGGATCGAAAGCCGATCGTGGAGACCAAAATGACGATGAAACTTCGGCGGGGTCGAATATCGAGATGTGTTCCGGTCGTGTCCACTGCCCTCGCCATAGCACTGGTCACGAGCGCCTGCGGTGGTTCGGGATCGCCGGCGAACGACGCCCCGGCTGAGATCACCGTTGCCAGCTTCGGCGAGTACCCGACCGTCGACGCGTCGTTCGCCTTCGCCGCCACGCGGGGCCAGGTCCAACGCCAGGTGATGGAACCCCTCCTCGACCGTGACGGCAAGGACCCGTCGGTTCTGGTGCCGGTCCTCGCGACCAGTTGGACCCGTGTCGACCCCCAGACGCTGCGTTTCCAACTGCGGCAGAACGTCAAGTTCCAGGACGGGTCGGACTTCAACGCCGAGGTGGCGGCATTCGCGATCAACCGCCTGTTCGCGAAGGAGAACAACTTCGGGATCCGGCAGGTCATGGGACCGCAGATCACGGCGAACGTGGTCGACGACCACACGGTCGATGTCGTGACTGCTGGTGCGGACCCGATCCTCGAGCAGCGGATGACGAGCGCACTGATTCAGTCGAAACAGCAGTTCGACACCGGTGGGCAAGCCGCCTGGGAGCAGAAGTCGATCGGGACGGGTCCCTACGTGATGGACTCCTGGGAGCGGGGCCGGCAGTTCATCCTGACCAAGAACAACGACTGGTGGGCGGGCGCGGACAAGCTGAAGATCGACAAGGTCATCTGGCTGCAGCGGCCGGATGACGAGTCGAGGCTCGCGGCCGTGCAGTCCGGTGAGGCGCAGCTCGCGGACCGGCTCGCTGTGGACTCGTGCCTGCAGGCTCTCGACGACCGCTGCATCTCCGCGCCGAGCAATGCCTTCTCGTTCCTGCGGCCGGACCAGACCAGCAGCCCGGTGCTGAAGGACGCGCGGATCCGTGAGGCCATCGCTCTCGCGATCGACAAGGACACCATCGCGAAGCAGCTGTACGCGAACGCGCCGGTCAGCCCGACGATCATCGCCGACTACATGGTCGGATATCCCCACGGCCTCGCCCCGTATCCGTTCGACCCCGCGAAGGCCGTGGAGCTGGTGAACCAGGCAGCAGCAGACGGCGTTCCCACGAGCACACCCATTCGTATCGTCGCCGAGCCGACCCGTCTGCGGAGCATTCAGAACCTGACCGACATCATCAGGGACGCGCTCAAGGTGCTCCCGCTCAACATCACCGTCGAGATCGAGGACCAGCAGGCCTTCCTCAAGGAGTTCCTCGGGACCCCTCCGGAGGGGCGCAGCCTCATCACCCTCCACGAACACGCAAACCAGGTGTTCGATGCATCCGGAACCTACGGATCCTATGCCCGGTGCGGGGGGCCGAACTCCGCGTTCTGTGACCCGGCGATCGACGAGGATGCCAAGACCGCAGCAGCGGCCGGTGGCTCCGAGCGCGACACCGCCTACCAGGCTGTGATGACGAAGCTCTACGACGCGTACGCGTGGATACCCCTGTTCCAGACCGAGCTGCGCCATGGAGTCGGCGAGAACCTCCAATGGACGCCGCGGGCGGATGGCTTCTTCTACGTCAAGGACATGGGTCTGGCGAGTATGTGACCAGGCCGTCCGCTAGTTAACGACATCCGGAGGTCGGATGATCAACTATGCCGCCCGGCGCGTCGTCCAGTCGGTGAGCGTGGTCGTCGCCGCCCTGATCCTCGTCTTCGTCATGACGCGGCTGATCGGTGATCCGGTCTCGATCATGCTTCCGCCCGACGCCCCGGCGGAGGCGCGGGACCAGCTTCGAACGAGTCTCGGACTGGACCAGTCGATCGCAACACAGCTCGGTGCGTATCTGAGCGGTGTCGTCACCGGTGATCTGGGGGACTCGTTGTGGCAGAAGGTGCCGTCCCTGCCGCTCGTGCTGAGCAAGGTTCCGGCGACGTTGTTCCTCGCAGGAGTCGCGCTGCTGATGGCGATTCCTGCGGGTATCGCCCTCGGGACCGTGGCAGCGCTGCGACCGGGATCGGTCCTGGATCGGGCGGTCCACGTGCTCTCCTACATCGGCACGTCGGTGGTGCATTTCTGGCTGGCCCTGATGCTCATCCTGATCTTTCCGATCAGTTTGGGTCTGTTCAAGACGGGAGGCTTCGGAGGGTACGGCCTCCAGGGGTGGAGTTATGTATTCCTGCCTGCGTTGGCACTTGCCTTCCGTCCATTCGGCAGGATTGCGGTCTTCACCTACAGTTCGGTGCTCGAGGAGTTGCGGCAGCCGTACGTGAAAACGGCCCGTGCCAAGGGTTGCGGGACGGTACGTGTCGTGGGCCACGCCCTGAAGAACGCCGGCGTCCCCATCGTGACCACCGTCGGTGACGATGCAGCTGAACTGCTGGGCGGGACGATCGTCATCGAGACGATCTTCGCCTGGCCCGGCCTCGGCCTCATGATGATCCAGTCGATAACGAACCGGGACTTCGTGCTGGTGCAGACAACGGCATTGGTGATAGCGGTGATCGTGATCCTCGTCTACCTGGTCGTGGACCTGACCTATACCGCCATCGACCCGAAGATCGAGTTCAAATGACGACCACCCGGCCGCCGACGATCGGCGCTGCAGACACGAGCGCTCGCGGGGCGGCGGGAAAGCCGTCCTCGTGGCGAATGGCCCTTCGCAGTCTTCTGCGGGACTGGGTGACCCTGCTCGCCGGCATCTACATCGTGGTGCTGCTCGTGTCGGTCGCCTTTCCCGCATTCGTCAGCCCGTACTCCGCACAGGAACAGAACCTGCGACAGGCGTTGCTGCCGCCCCTCAGTCCAGGGGACGGGGGCCCGCCTCACATCCTCGGCACCGATGCCGTCGGCCGTGACGTTCTGTCACTCCTGATCGAAGGCGGCCGGATCTCGATCACGGTCGCGGTCATCAGCGTGCTCTTGTCGGGACTCGTCGGCGTCGTCCTGGGTCTCGTCGCGGGATACCGGCGTGGCTGGGTCGACGATCTCGTGATGCGGGTGTCCGATCTGCAACTCGGATTTCCGACACTGCTCATCGCACTGTTCGTGCTGTTCACCATCGGCCCCGGATTTGCCAACATGTTGTTGGTCATGGCTATTCTCCGGTGGCCGGTCTACGCTCGCCTGACCCGGGGACTCGTTCTCTCCCTACGTGAGCGGGAATTCGTCGAGGGCGCGGTGGCACTCGGCGCCGGGCCGATGCGAATCATCTTCCGGCACATACTCCCGAATCTTGTGTCGCCGCTCGTGGTGCTCGCCACGCTCGAACTCGCGCGGATGATCCTCCTCGAGGCGACTCTCAGCTATCTCGGGCTCGGAATTCAGGCGCCGCTGACGTCGTGGGGTCTGCAGATCGAGGTCGGCAACGAGAAGATCAGAACTGCGTGGTGGCTCGTGACGATGCCGGGGACGGCGATGTTCCTGACAGCACTCTCCGTGACTCTCTTCGCGACGTGGCTCCGCGGCATCACGGATCCGACGGATCGATGGCGCTGGCTCCTGCGCGGATCCTCGACGCACAAGACCCGAGGATCGCGGCGGCGGCGGAAGGATGAATCGAGGTGACATGCGCGTAGGTGAGACGCTGCTGGACGTCGTCGATCTGACGGTCGTCTTCGACGGGATCGGCAGCCCGGCACAGG
This sequence comes from Pseudonocardia sp., assembly GCF_050250275.1. Taxonomy (GTDB): domain Bacteria; phylum Actinomycetota; class Actinomycetes; order Mycobacteriales; family Pseudonocardiaceae; genus Pseudonocardia. The sequence goes on along the minus strand of NZ_JBFWOY010000006.1, from coordinate 195,507 downwards.
CGGTGAACGGCGTGAGCTTCACCGTTCGGGCAGGGCGATCTCTCGGGATAGTGGGGGAGTCCGGGTCGGGCAAGAGCGTCACGGCACAGGCGATCCTCCGCGTCCTGGACAGCCCGCCGGGGAGGGTCGAAGGTGGACGTGTCCTGTTCGACGGTGTGGATCTCCTCGAAGTCCCGGAACGCCGGATGCAGGCGATACGCGGCAGGCAGATCGCCATCGTCTTCCAGGACGCCCTCACCTCACTGAACCCGAGGCTCAAGGTCGGTTACCAACTGGTGGAGGCCGCCCGGCAGGCGGACCGTGAACTGACGAAGGAAGCAGCGCGTGAGCGCGCGGTCCACCTTCTCGAACGAGTACAGGTTCCGTCGGCCCGGGCGCGGATGAACGCATACCCGCACGAGCTGTCCGGCGGTATGCGACAGCGCGTGCTGATCGCCATGGGTCTGATCGGCGGGCCCCGGCTGCTCATCGCGGACGAGCCGACGACGGCGCTCGACGTGAGCGTTCAGGCGGAGATCATCGACCTGTTGAAGTCCCTGACAGCGGAGATGGGCCTCAGCGTCATTCTGATCAGTCACAACCTCGCTGTGGTCGCCAACGTCGTCGACGAGCTGGTGGTGATGTACGCCGGCCAGGTCGTCGAGAGCGGACCGGTCTCAGCCGTCCTGCAGCGGCCGGCTCATCCGTATACGAAGGCCCTGCTCCGCTCGCTGCCGGACCTGGATCGGCCGAAGGAAGTGCTGCACCCGATCGGGGGTGCTGTTCCGAACCTGCACGACCTGCCGTCCGGCTGTCTCTTCGCACCCCGGTGCGATTTCGTCGAGGACCTCTGCGTGGGGGAGCGTCCACTTCTGCGCGAAGTGGGCGTCGGTAGCGCGCGCTGTCATTTCAGCGAGCAACTCGCGGTGTCGCCATGACCGCGATGGAAGTCGATGGTCCACCGCTGCTGGCGGCTCGAGACATCGAGAAATCCTTCTCCGTGAAAGGGCGGTCGGGGCGGCGCCGGAAGGAGCGCGTGCAGGCTGTCCGAGGCGTGTCGTTCGAGCTCCGGGCGGGCGAGACCCTGGCGCTGGTCGGCGAGTCGGGGTGCGGCAAATCCACGATCGCGCGCCTCGTGGTCTCCCTCCTTCGACCGGACCGCGGTGAGATCCTCGTGAACGGGCACAACGTCCTCGAGTCGACCGGTGCCGATCTGCGACGGCTCCGTCAGCGTGTTCAGATCATCTTCCAGGACCCGCATGCGGCGCTCAACCCACGAATGACGGTCCGTCAGCTTCTGAGCGAGGCGTGGACGATCCACCCGCACCTACGACCGGCGCCAGCCGACCGTGAGGACGAACTGGCTCTGCTGATCGAGCGTGTAGGGCTCCATCCGGACCACCTGGCGCGGTACCCGCATGAGTTCTCGGGTGGGCAACGTCAACGGATCGGAATCGCGCGTGCTCTCTCGGCCCGGCCGGAGGCGATCGTGTGCGACGAACCGCTCTCGGCCCTCGACGTATCGATCCAGGCGCAAATAATCGAGCTCATGCGCGAGCTCCAGCGGGACTTGGGACTCAGCTATCTGTTTATTTCGCACGACCTCGGTGTGGTTCGCCAGATTGCTGATCGGGTCGCCGTCATGTACCTCGGGAGAATGGTTGAGACAGGGGAGTCGGAGACGATCTTCCGCTCCGCAGCGCATCCCTACACCCGGGGACTCATCGCTGCCGTCCCGAGCATTCACAGCAAGGGCTCGGCCAGAGTGCGGATGGGGAGCGAGCTGCCGGATCCGGCTCATCCACCGTCGGGCTGCGGGTTCCGGACCCGATGCGACAGGGCCGAGTCCCGGTGTGCGGAGGAAGTACCGGAGCTCGAGCTGCTGGCGGCCGGACAGCGCTGCGCGTGCTTCGTCGCCCGGGAGGACGATCGGCACCGGATCTCGCCGGCCGTCCCCGCCACGGTGTGCGGGGACGACCTCTCGTGACGGACCTGTATTTGCCGATCAGCGCACCATTGCCGAGCGGCCGAGGGAATGCCCGGACGGGAGACCCGCAGTGTTGAGACTCGAGAACATGGTCGCGGTGGTCACCGGAGCCGGGTCCGGGCTGGGGCGGGCCGTCGCTCATGCATTCGCTCGTGAAGGCGCGGCGGTGATGTGCGTCGATATCGACGAGACGTCCGGTGCGGACTGCAGCTCGTCGATCCAGGCGGGCGGTGGGACCAGTCGATCCTCGGTCGCCGACGTCACCTCCGAAGCGGATCAGACAGCGATGGTGGAGGCCACGCTCACCGCGTTCGGCAGAGTCGACATCCTGTTCGCCAATGCCGGGATCAATATTCCGGGAAAAGCCCACGAGACGGAGCTCGAGGCATGGAACGCCGTGTTGTCGGTGGATCTGACCGGCGTATGGCTCACTGCTCGAGCTGTCCTTCCCACGATGATTCGCCAAGGTAGTGGGTCCATAATCTGCAACGCGAGCACAGCGGGACTGATCGGTGAGCTGGGAGACGCGCCGTATTCGGCGGCCAAGGGGGGTGTCATCGCGCTGGCGCGGCAGATGGCAGCCGAATACGGTCCGAGCGGGATCCGTGTGAACTCGATGTGTCCGTCCTTCGTGCTCACTCCCTTCGCCGAGGGCGTGCTGATGGAGCGCGATGCGAAGGCCGGTGTCGATGACCGGGAGCCGCTGTCGGACCGGCTGCGGCGAACAGCCCAGCGGTTCCCGCTCCGCCGGATCGGAGATCCGGACGACGTTGCTCACCTCGCGGTGTTCCTCGCGAGCGCCGAGAGCGGCTGGATCACCGGGGCGGCGATACCGGTCGACGGTGGTCTGTCGTCCGCAGCACGATTCCGTTCCTGAGTTGCTGGTCGTTCGCGTCCAGAATGAGAGGAGGCAAAGATGACCGAGAACGAGATCATCGACCCCAGGATGCCTGGTTCTGCGCCGCTCGAGCCGGCGGCGGGTACCGGCTCGGTGAGTGGCAAGAAGGTGCTGCTGTTCGACAACGGAAAGATTCGGTCCGAGTACGGGTCGTACGACGCAGCTTTCGAACTCTTCGCGGAGGAGCTCACATCTGCCGGGGCAACCGTGCAACGGAGGTCGGTGGACCTTCTCGGCGGCGGAGGTTTCAGCGAGCCCGCACTGCAGCAGCTCGCCGCGTCGATCGCCGGCAGCACCGACGCAGTGATCATAGGTTTGGCGGACGCCGGGGTGAGCGCACCATCGGTCGTGCTCGCAGCCCATCTCGAGGGCCTCGGGATTCCGACCGGTGTCATCTGCCAGGGCGTCGGGACGTCGGTCGTCCGCACGATGGCGAGCTTCCTCGTGCCTGGCCTGCCGATCCACGCGCTGCGGGTCTGGCGGCTGTCCGCCGCCGAGGACGTGCGGGTCGACGCCAAGGAACTGTGGCCCGATGTCCTCGCCGGCGTGGTCAGGACGGGAGACGGCGCGCCCCGCGCCGCCGGATCGGTGAGCACCGGCTGGCGGTTGCTGGATGTCGAGTCCGAGCTCAGTGACGGTGAGTTCACCGAGGTTGTCGAGTCCGACGGGTTCGGGGACGGGCTCCCGCTGATCGCGCCACGATCGGGCCTCGTCTCCACCATGGTCGAGGCGATGGGTGCGCCTGCAGACGATGTCGTCTGGGCCCCGGTGGGTGCGCGACGGTCCAGTGTCGTCGTCCGCGACGTCGCCGCGATCGCGGTGATGGCCGGTTGTCGACCCGCGGTGGGGCGGATCGTCCTCGAGGCGTTCCGATGCATGGCCGCAGCGGAGTTCCGTCTCTTCCAGGCGGCCATCACCGCCCATCCGAGCGGAACACTGGTTCTGGTCAGCGGACCGGCCGCTGACGCAGCCGGGATGAACTCCGGGTACGGATGCCTCGGGCCGGGATCGAGGGCAAACGCCACGATCGGGCGTGCAGTGGCGCTGAGCTACGGGTTCCTGTTGGGTATGCGGCCCGGCCACGGCGACATCGGTGTGCAGGGATCGCCGGCGGAGTATTCGTTCTGTGTCGCCGAGAATGTGGCCGAGAGTCCATGGAGCGGACTCAACGAGGATATCGCCGCTGCTGACTCGTCAGTCGTCCTGGTATTGCGTGCCGAGGGCGGTCATAATGTCCTCGACCACACGAGTCGCGATCCGCTGGCGCTCCTCGGCGGTATCGCAGACACAGCCAGCAGTCTCGGCGGAAACAACCTTTACAGCCCCGGAGCGCAAACGGTGATCGTATTGAATCCGGAGCACGCCAGGATTCTCGCCGAGGCTGGCTGGTCCAAGCGGGACGTGCAGATGTTCATCTTCGAGAATGCGCGGCGGCAGCGTTCTGACCTGGAAGGAAGAGGAATCACACCGAACTGGAAGCCGTGGGTCGGGCAGGCGGTGCCGATCGTCGAGAATCCGGACGACGTCGTCGTCGTGGTGGCGGGCGCGCCGGGCCCACAGTCGCAGGTGATCGTTCCGTGGGGATACTCGCGGGGGGTTGCAAGGCAATTCTCCGGAAGTATGTCGGAGTAATTCGTGGAGCCGAAGCGTGCAACCGGGACGGCGTGTCCTGCTGGGTCCGTCACCGTCCACGAAATTCTTCGAATGCTTGACCCGATTCGGTGTACTGCGGTATACAGGAATCGTGCGGTACTCGTGGAGGTCAAGAATTCGAGCCGATACGCACGGTCGGCCGCCTCGTGAAGCGCTCGACAGTTGATCTGGTGGTCGGAAGGAGGGTGGAGTGTTAGCGCTCATCGTGACCGGAATGCAGAATGACTACTGCAGTCCGAGTGGCGCGTTGTCGTCGACGGGTGCGGCGGTGGACTCCATCGCCGCGATGGCGCCGGCTGCGGAGGAGCTCCTGGAGCTGTGCCGGAGTTCCGCGGTGCCGGTGTTCCATTCCCGACTCGAGTCGCTGGCGGCGGGTGTGTCCGACTCGCCGGCGTGGACCGCCGGGTGTCGGCGCAACGGCCTGTCGGACGGGTTCGCCCGGTCGGGATCGTGGGGATCGCAGCCGGTCCAGGGGTTCGCGGACCGGATGGGCGAGTTCGTCGTACCCCGGTTTCGATCGGGTGCGATGTCCGACAGCAGCATGACGGTGCTCCTGCGGTCCGAAGGAGTCGACACGCTCCTCCTGGCGGGAGTCGAGACTCAGCAGTCCGTGCTGGCCACGGTCGTGCAAGCGGCGAATCTCGACTTCCGGGTCATCGTGATGGCGACCTGTGTGGCGAGCACGCGGGCGGACCTCCACGATTCCGCGCTGGACCTCTGCGAGGGTTTCGCCACCATCGAGCGTCGGCGCCCATCGCCGGCGGTGCTCGAATCCCTGAACACTCCGATTGGCGTCGGCTGATGCAGCGAATCTGGGGCAAGGACGTATTCAGCAGCGTCGCCGAGATCGTCCGCGTCGAACACACGGCGCTGCTCGTCGTGGATATGCAGAATGACTTCTGCGCCGAGGACGGTTACTACGGCAAGCTGGGAAAGGACCTGAGCGCGATCCAGCTGGCCGTGCGGAGAATGAGTGTCCTGGTGGACGCCGCGAGAGAAGCGGGCGTCCTGGTGGTGTGGATCCAGCAGACCCTGCTCCCCGATGCCCGTGCCGACTCAGCGGCGTGGCTTCGCCGACGGACGCAGGGGACTGCGCCGCCGGAGTGGACGATCGACGGCTCCTGGGGCCAGGAGTTCGTGGCACCGCTGGTGCCGCGGGCAGGCGAGCCGGTGGTGAAGAAGCACCGGTCGAGCGCGTTCGTCGGCACCCACCTCGACCTGATCCTCCGTTCGAACGGGATCGCTTCGGTCGTCATCGGGGGAGCAGTGACGCAGGGCTGTGTCGAGTCGACGGCCCGTGACGCGACGTTCTACGACTACTACGTCGTCCACGCGAGCGACTGTGTCGGCACGACCGACCGGCACGTGCACGACGCCTCGATGCTGTGCCAGAAAGGTCGTTACGATTTTGCGCCGAGTACCGCCATCCGCGAATTTTGGGCGGGAGAACGCACGGAGGCTTCAGGCTGATGGGTAGATTTCTGGACAAGCTGAGCAGTGGGGGTCGTCCCCTCGGGAGCATGGATACGATCGGGAGTCCGAGGCTGACCGAGGTGATGGGGTTCGCGGGCGTCGACGCCGCTCTGGTGGACATGATGTTCTGCCCGACCGACTGGTCCACGATCGCGGCCATGGTCCGTGCGGGGCAGCATTTCGACATGGATGTGCTGGTGCGTATCCCGGGGTACCCCTGGTTCGACCGCACCGACCACCACATGGCGGCTGATGCCGTTCGTGCGCTCGGCTGCGGTGCGTCAGGTGTGATGACGTCGTGCGCCACGGTGGAAGAGGTGGAGCAGCTCGTCGCGGTGTCGAAGGACTGGCATCGTGACATCCATCTGCACCCGTTCGGTGACGACGAGTTCGCCGAGTATGCGAAGACGGTTTCCGCGGAATGCCTCGTGATGCCGCTGATCGAGAGCGCGAGCGCAATCGAGAACATCGAGGGCATACTCGCGATCCCCGGATTGCGAGCGGTGTCGCTCGGCATGACCGACATCTCCCGGATGCTGGGACACGACTTCGAGTACGAGCATCCCGACGTGCGGAAGTTCACTGCCTCCGTGATCGAGGCCGGGCGCGAGCACGGGGTGCTCGTCGGCGCGAACGTCGGCTACCAGTTCTCACGGTCGGTGTCGGAGACACGCGCCCGGATCGACACCCTCACCGCCGAGGGATTCGACTTCCTGTGGCTGCAGAACAACGGGTTCGTGATCCAGTGGCTCTATCGCTCCCTCCTCGGGGTTGCGAGTGAAACCCCGTCGTGAGCGGTACCCGAACATCATGAACATCGCCGGAGACGCGGAGTGAGGTCATCGTGTACGACTGGCTGATCAAGGGCGGAACTGTTGTCAGTGGCAGCGGATCACGTATCGCTGATGTCGGGATCGTCGCCGACCGCATCGTGGAGGTGGCCCCCTCGCTGAGTCGCGGCGACGCGACGTCGGTGGTCGATGCGGGCGGAAGGCTGGTCCTCCCGGGACTCATCGACAGCCACAACCACCCGTACTACTACGACGACCTGGAGTCGTTCTCCTACGCAGCCGCGCACGGTGGTGTGACGACCCTCATGTCGTTCGCGGGTCGGCCTCTGAACTCCCCGGTCACGGACGTGATCGACATGGTCGACGAGTTCATCCGGGATGGTGAGCAACGTTCGTACCTGGATTTCGGCCTGCACGTCATCCTGACGCCTGCGGACGACCCGCTGGATGTTCTGGCCCCCTTGCTGGACCGGGGAGTCACCTCGTTCAAGATCTTCTTCGCGTTCCACCGGCAGAAGCGGATGTTCGCCGACGACATGGCGCTGGGCCTCATGCAGGCGATCGCGCGGGTCGGCGGGCTCTGCATGGTGCATTGCGAGAACGGTCTGGCGATCGAGCTCCTCGAGGACCAGATGCGGAGTGCCGGCCGGGTCTCGGTGTCGGACTACGTTGCGTCGCGTCCTCCCCAGCTCGAGGGCGAGGCCGTCTACAGGGCGCTGTCACTGGCCGAGGTCGCGGGCTGCGACTGCTATGTCGTGCATGTCAGTACCGCTGAGTCCGTCGACATCGTCCGCCAGTTCCGGCAGCGCGGTGGACCGGCCCGCTATGCCGAGACCTGCCCTCATTACCTGCTTCTGGAGGATCATGACCAGATCCGTATCGGCGGTCGGGCCAAGATCTCCCCGCCGATGCGGACGGCCACCGATCGTGATGGCCTCTGGCAGGGGGTTCTCGACGACGGCATCGACATCGTCGCCAGTGACTGCTCGGGGCAGACCTGCGTCGCAAAGCATCACGGCGAGCCCAACATCTTCGATGTCGCGTCCGGAATCCCGGGCGTCGAGCAGTTCTTCCCGTTGATCTTCAACGAGGGCGTGCACCGACGATCGGTCCCTGTGGAGATGCTGGTGAAGCGGGTCTGCGAACGCCCGGCGGAGATCTTCGATCTCCCGCGGAAGGGACGTATCGCAGTGGGGATGGACGCCGACGTCGCGATATTCGACCCGGCGCAGGAATGGACCGTCCGCGCGGCGGACCAGCACGGGAACTCCGACTACAGCTTGTACGAGGGGAGCCGCGTCCGCGGTCGGGCGCTGTGGACCATGCAGCGCGGGCGGGTCGTGCTGGACGACGGGGCCGTTGTGGGTCCTGCGGGCGGCGGCAGGTACATCCCGCGTTCGGTCAGAGGTGATGCTTCCACGTCATCGAACTGAGGGCCGTCGTACGAGGCATACCATGCCGACTGACAGTTCTTGTTCGGGTCCACAGGGTGGGGACCGTGTCCAACACGGCAAGGGGACATCAGTGTCGGGACTGCTGAACGGCGGCCGAGGCCATCTTCCAGATGGTCAGCAACGGCCGGCGCCGTACGAACGACTTCGTGACGCGATCGTCAGCGGCGCACTCGAGCCGGGGGCGCAGCTGGTGGAATCGGCGCTCGCCGAGTGGTGTGGGGTCAGCCGGACCCCGGTCCGGGAGGCGCTGTCGCGGCTGGAACAGGACGGCCTCGTCCGGCGGGGTGAGCGAGGTCTGGTCGTCAGGGAGCGCAGCCCGGAAGAGATTCTGGACATCTACGAGGTGCGCATCGTGCTGGAGGCGACGGCTGCGCGCGTCGCAGCAGCGAGGCGGACGCAGCTGGATCTGGTCCGGATCGAGCGCCTCATGACAGCGCTCACCGAGGTCGACACCAGCGATCCCGCCGAGATGGCCCGCAGGAACCGTGAGTTCCACAAGGGTGTCTGGGCGGCCTCGCACAACGAGTCGCTGGTCGACCTGCTGGGCAGGCTGAACATGCACCTCATCCGCTATCCGGCGACGACGTTGTCGTACAAGGACAGATGGGCGGAGGCGCTCGGGGAGCACAAGCGACTCGTCGCGGCGATCGTCGCGGGCGACGCGACGGAAGCCGGAAACATCGCGGAGGCCCATTTCTCGCGTGCACGGGACATCAGGCTGCGGGTCTGGGAACTGGAGGAGGGTCCCCTCTGACCTGTAGCGGACCTCTGCTCGGCGAGGGCAGAGGCCGGGTTCCGATCCCTGTCCCGGGGTCGACGAGGTTCCGGTCGGGCTCTGCCTCGACGGAACGGTCGGCCTGCGGGGTGACCGCGCCGTGCAGCGGGCACCACGGAAGCGGTCGCTAGACCGCGCGCCGGTCCGCTCTTCGGAGCGACGCTCGACCACCACGGCCGGACTCTGTGCACTGTCGGCCGACAGCTCAGAGGCGGATGGTCAGACCGACCACCCGTATGCAGCGGCATACACAAGCGTGGAGGTAGATGTGGACGCACGACAGCCGAACATGCGAGTCATCGTGGTCGGTGCAGGGAATGCCGGTCTGTGTGCGGCGCTGGCTGCCCGGGAGCAGGGTGCGTCGGTCACGGTTCTCGAGGCTGCGCCCGAGGCGGAGCAGGGCGGGAACACCGCCTACACGGCCGGCGGTATGCGCGTGGTCTACGAGGGCGTCGAGGACCTGAGGCGGTTGATGCCTGAGTTGAGCCAGCGCGAGGTCGACGACACCGACTTCGGCTCGTATCCGGCCTCCGCCTTCTACGAGGACATGGAAAGGGTCACCGAGCACCGGGCCGACCCGGAGCTCGTCGAGGTGCTGGTCGAGCGCTCCTTCCAGACGCTGTGCTGGATGCGCGAGAAGGGCGTCCGGTTTCTGCCGATGTATGGCCGTCAGGCCTTCAAGGTCAACGGGCGGTTCCGCTTCTGGGGCGGTATGACGGTCGAGGCGAACGGCGGTGGGCCGGGCCTGGTCAGTGCGCTGATGGCCGCCGCCGGGCGTGCCGGCATCACGATCCTCCATGACACCAGGGCGATCGGGCTCGAGCGGGGCGACGCCCGGGTCGAGGGCGTGCGGGTACGCCAGAAGGACGGTACGCGCGTGCTGGCGTGCGATGCCGTGGTCCTTGCGAGCGGAGGATTCGAGGCCAACGCGGAGTGGCGGACCCGCTACCTGGGTCCGGGGTGGGATCTGGCAAAGGTTCGCGGCACTCGTTACAACCAGGGCGATGGAATTCGGATCGCGCTCGATGTCGGTGCCAGCGCGGCCGGGAACTGGTCGGGATGCCATGCTGTCAGCTGGGACCTGAATGCTCCCGAATTCGGCGATCTGACAGTCGGCGACGGGTTTCAGAAGCACAGCTATCCGTTCGGCATCATGGTCAATGCGCGCGGCGAGCGATTCGTGGACGAGGGCGCCGATTTTCGCAACTACACCTATGCCAAGTACGGACGCGAGGTTCTGGCCCAGCCCGGCCAGTTCGCGTGGCAGGTGTTCGACGGGAAGAGCGAGCACCTGCTACGGGACGAGTACCGCATCCGCCAGACGTCGAAAGTCAGGGCCGACAGCCTGGCAGCGCTCGTGAAGCGGATGGACGGCGTGGACCCGGAAGGTTTCCTTCGCGAGGTCGACCAGTTCAACTCCGCGGTGTCCGACGTCGAGTTCGATCCGAACATTCGGGACGGTAAGCGCACGACAGGCCTGCGCATCGAGAAGTCGAACTGGGCACAGCGGATCGACACGCCGCCGTTCCAGGCGTTCGCGGTCACGTGTGGCATCACCTTCACGTTCGGTGGACTTCGGATCAGCACCGACGCGGAGGTCCTCGACAGCGAGGCTGCTCCGATCCCAGGCTTGTTCGCGTGTGGTGAGCTGGTCGGCGGACTCTTCTACTTCAACTACCCGGGTGGCACGGGGCTGACGTCCGGCTCGGTGTTCGGGCGGATTGCAGGATCGAGTGCGTCTGCATTCGCAGCCGACGGCAGGGCCGAGATCGAAAGCGTCGGCGCCCGGTAACAGTCGTGGCCAGCAGAGTACATCGAAGTCGACCGATCAGTCGCGCAAGACTCTGTCGATCGTGGAGGGCTGATGGCACTCGACCCTGTTCGTAGCCCCCTCGTCTCCGGAATGGTGCACGTCACCGATTCCGCAGAGATCGAGGAGATCCTGAAATCGTCCTCCTTCATTCAGGTCGCGTCCCGTGTCGGGCATTCACAGCTCATCCCCGGCGCGTTGTCGACCTTGGACGGGCTGGAGCACTCACAACGCCGGAGGATCGAGTCGAAGCTGTTCCGTCCCGACCGGATCGAGTACTACCGGCAGGCTGCGCTGTTGCCTTCCATGGCTGCCGCAATGGACGAGCTCAGGTCCCTGAAGGACGCGTCGGGGGTGGTTCGGACAGACCTCGTGCCACTGACATGGCGGATGGCGCAGGCCATCCCGGCGGTGCTGGCCGGCATCGACGGTGCCGGTGACGCAGCGGGTGCGGCCACACTGACGACGTACGTCAAGGACATTGCCGCTGCGGTGACGATCGGCTGGCAGGTCGGTGACCATGAGGAGATCCTCCGACGGGGCCTCGAGGCCCGGGCGGCTCTGCGTCGAGACTTCTTCGACAGCTCGGTAGCCCGGCGCCGGAACCTCCTGGCGGAGGTACGCGCCGGTCGGCGTGCTGCCGGGGACGTTCCTCGTGACCTGATCTCCTTGTTGTTGCAGAATCTTCGTCCCGACGAGGACGCCGGCACCATTCTCGCCGAGACGATGATGTTCCTGATGGCGTCCATCACCACCACGGCCGGCGCCTTCCCGCACTTCATCGTGCGGCTGCTCGACTGGATGGCCGACCATCCGGAGTACCGGCCCGAACTGGTGAACCAGGACTTCATCCAGAGAGCGGTCAACGAGTCGCTGCGGTTCTTCGTGGCATCGCCCGCGCGCCTCCGGGAGGCTCGTGAGGACTGTCTACTGGCGTCGACCGGGCGTCGCGTCACGGCCGGTGCGAAGTTCGCACTCTGGTTCGTGCCCGCGAACATGGAGGCCGCCACCTTCGGCCCGGACGCGCTCGAGTTCAACCCGTTGCGGGAGGACGGGCGGAACCGGCCGTGGGGTCTGGCGTTCGGGGCGGGTCCCCATTCATGTATCGGCCGTACGGTGATCACGGGCTTCCCGCGGCGCACCGCAGACGGTGGTAGCGCGCATGTCTACGGAACGATGACGACGTTGGCCCTGCACTTGTTCGAGGCCGGGCTCGAGATCGATCCGGACAGCCCGCCCAGGTTGACGTCATCGACGTTCTACGACGAGTACGTGTCGCTCCCGGTGACGTTGACCGCGCTCTAGGCGGGGGACATCCCGGTGCCTCACCGCTCGTGTCCACACTCGTCCGCATGTCGATGCGGGTCGACGATCCACGGGCACACACCACGATGATCGACGGAAGGCGGCGCACGGTGCACAACCATTCGGCGGCGGAGCTCGTTGCGGACGGACTTCACGTCCTGGGCGGATCGCTACCGTCGGACGGGCGGATCAGCTGGCTGCCCCCCGGCGCCGGGTCGCACACCCTCGTGAACTCGTATCTCCTCCTCGAGGAAGACGGGGCACTCCTGATCGACGGCGGCGTACCTGCTGATCGGGAGCGTCTCGGTCGCCAACTCGATGCGGTGCTGCCGGCGACGCGTCCGTTGTCGATCTTCTTCACCCGATTCGAGCCGGACTGTGTGGCCAACGGAGCGTGGCTGATGGGCAGACATGAGATCGAGAACGTCTACGGCGCGGGTGTGTCCAACCCGTTCGACTTCTTCGACGACATAGCGCAGCGAGAAACGATCCGCGCCGAACACTCGGCAGAGCTGATCAGGGTTCCGGCTCAGGGCGAAGTGCCTGTCGGCCGCTCGCGGTCGGTTCGACTGGTCGCACCCAGTCTTCGGCTTCTCGCCACGTCGTGGGCATTCGACAGCAGGACGGGGGCCCTTTTCACCTCGGACACGTTCGGCCATGTTCAGCTCCGGTCCGCCGACGATCGGCGAGTCCTGCGTTCCGACGACGACGACGACACAACCGTCGAGTCCGTGCGTCGACATCTCCTGACGAAGTTCGACTGGATCTCGGGCGCGGACCCGGAACCGCTCCGCAAAGACCTGCAGGCAATTTTCGAGGCGCTCGACGTTCTGGTCATCGCTCCGACCCATGGATGCCCGATCGTGGGACGTGCAGCAGTCGAACGTCACTACCGCCTGATGCTCGCGGCCCTCGAAGACCCGGCGCCGCCGCGTCGGTGATGCGGTCGATCCGGGCGCCAGGGATGCGACGCGGTCCTGCTGCTCCGGGACGCCGTGATGTGACATTCGTGGATCACGTTCCGGGGACGTTGGCTCCACCGGTGACCAGCAGGCCACAGTCCGCGGGTCGTGGGTTCCGGGGCACCACCCGTTCGTCATGTCTCACGAGACACGTGCACCGAGTCCGGTCGCCGGACCGGGGCTTGTCGACCATCGGGCCTGCGAGCCCGGAACAGATTGGAGCCGGTGTGACGAAGGAGCTCGACACCCGAAGGCTGGAACTCGAATGGTTCTTGCAGGACCTGGACGGAAACCCTGCCGGACGGGAGAAGGTGCTGAACCTTCACTCGAAGTGGTGGACCGTCGAGGACTACGCCAGGATCCTCGACGCCGCCAAGGCCAGTGGGACACGTGCGACGTTCGCGTTCCTGGGCCGCGACGTCCCGCACCGTACAGAGGTCATCTCCCGCATGGTCGACGAGGGACATGAGGTCGTGACGCACGGTTCCCGCCACTTTCTCTTCACCCGCCAGTTCAGCCGGCACGACGTTGCGCAGGATCTGTCGCGGTGTGTGGCCGACCTCCGTGCGCTCGGAGCCGGTGCCCGTGGCCTGTGGATGTGTGGGAGCGAGCGCCTCGACCGCGAGGTGCTGGCAGGTGTCGCGGACGCAGACATCGACTGGTTCCTCTCGCCCGTTCGCTATGTTCCTGCGGACGTTCCGGACGGTCTGCGCCACGTCCCGAGCTCGGACTACTCCGACTTGTCGCTGCTCTATTTTCGTGAGCTGGATGTCGCGAACGCGATGAACTACTTCCGCCGGACGTTCGCGGAAGGGAACAACGTTGTTCTCAGGTTCGGCGTGTTGATGCTGGCGCGCGGGCCGGCGGAGGTTCTCGCCGGCTGGACCGCGTTCCTGCAGGAGTGCTCGGGCGGTGTTCCCGTCGGAGAGTGGGAGGCAGGTGGCCCTCGTCCCGCCATCTACTTCGACGCGTCGAACCATTTGGGGTGGCCGTGAACCGCCGGGCCCGCGGCGGCGACACCCGCGCACCGGTGGACGACGACGCCCCGATCCATCCCACCCGCGACGAGGTGTCGATGTGATGGCGGAGGTGGCCCTCTGCCTGGCCGATGACGTTCCCCCCGCTGAAATGCGGGTGTTCGACGTCGGAAACGTTTCCGTCGTCGTCGTCAACGTCGGCGGTCAGTTCGTCGGACTTCGCAACTGGTGCCCCCACCACGGGGCTCCCATAGGGCGTGGACGCGTGGAGCGCACGCTGGTTCCCTCTGCGCCACACGATCTGGAACTGGGTCGAGATTTCCAGGTTCTCGTCTGTCCCTGGCATCGCTGGGAGTTCAACATGACGACCCTGCAATGCCTGGCAGATCCTCGATTCACGCTGCGCAGTATTCCGGTCCGGTTGTACGAAGGGCGACTGTATGCGCAGCTCGTCGAGGATGGCACAGGTCGATCAGATGATGATCCAGGGCGGCGGGGACATGTTGAGCAGACCGGTCATTGATTCCGACGTCCACCCCTACCTACCGGGGGGCGTGGTCGACCTCCAGGACTACATGGGAGAGGAATGGCATGGTCACCTTCGCGCCGGCCGACCTGAAGCCGGCGGCAAGGCCTCCTTCGCCCCTCCGTCCACCCATTACGTGAACCTCGGTGGCTCGACCCGGCTCGATGCAGCTCCGCCATCGGGCGCAGCGGCATGCTCGGACCCGGCGTTCAGCGCCGCTGACCTCCTTGATCGTCACAACCTGGGTGCCGCGGTCCTCATGGGCGGTGACATCCTCGGTCTCGGTGGCCTGGCGAATGCAGACCTCGCTGCGGCATTGGCTGCGGGCTACAATTCCTGGCTTGCGGACAACTGGCTGAACCGCGATCCCCGGTGGAAGGGCTCTGTGGTGGTGGCTCCGCAGGATCCTGTGCAGGCCGCCGAGGAGATCTCTCGGTGGGCAGATCATCCTTCGATGGTGTGCGTGTTCGTCCCCAACGCGAACGTTCTGCTCGGAAAGCGGCAGATGTACCCGATATACGAGGCCGCGGTGTCGTGTGGATTCCCGATCACGGTGCATCCGGGCGGAGTCGCGGCCGGCGTGAACTCGGCCCTCCTGCCCGTCCAGGCTCCATCGTACTTCGTGGAGTACCTGTCGTGCTCGGCCACGACATTCATGGCGCATCTGTGCAGCCTCATCTTCGAGGGGGTCTTCGAGCGGTTCCCGCGCCTCAAGGTGGGAATTGTCGAGGCCGGATTTGCCTGGCTGCCCCATTTTCTCTGGCGGATGGATTCGAACTGGAAGGGTCTGCGCCGAGAGACGCCATGGGTGCGGCGCCCTCCCAGCGACTACGTGCGAGAGCACATTCGGGTGACGACGCAGCCGATGTATGAACCTGAAAAGAGGTCGCATCTGCTGGAGATGTTCGACATGATTCACGCGGAAGAGGTACTGATGTTCAGCACCGACTACCCGCACTGGGACGGCGACGACCCCTCCGTCTCGATGCGGCGCATCCCGTCGAGCCTTCGTCGAAGGGTGTTTCACGACAATCCCCGGGATTTCTACCGAGGTGATATCTGCTCACATCTGGTCGGCGATCCGACCACGGGCGGGGGGTGAAGGCCGGCAGCCGCAGCGGTGCCGACGTCCACATACGCAGGGTGGATGGAGACCCCGGCTCGGCGCGAGGACCGCACGAGGAATGGGGCTCTCCCGGCTCGGCGGAAAGCGGTCCGCGGAACCGCCTGCGTCGGGTCGTCAGGTCGTGCGCGGGCCGGTCGTGGTGAGAACGGCTGTCTCCGGCACGCGACCAGTCGGGACGGGCACGTGCTGTGCCGCACGGCCGGGAAGCTCCGGCCATCGACCGGTATGACCTACCCCGATGCAGCGCACACCGTGCCGCGCAAACCGGCCGGCTCGCGGTGGTGAGGCTCGTCCCGGGAGGGGGCCCGGACCGATCACCGTAGGGTGGCGTCCCATGGTGCGAGACCACGACGACCCCGGCCCGCCCCCCGCGGACCCGCTGCGTCACCACGGCGACGTCGACACCGCGCCCGGCCTGCTCGACCTCGCCGTCAACGTGCAGGGCGACGCGCCGCCACGGTGGTTGCGCGACCGGCTGGCCGCGGCCCTCGACGACCTCGCCGCCTACCCGACGGCCGCCCACGACGCCGCCGCCCGCGAGGCCGTCGCCGCCCGGCACCGCCGCGACGCCGCCGACGTCCTCGTGCTCGCCGGCAGCGCCGAGGGGTTCGCGATGCTCCCGCGGCTGCGGCCCTCGCTCGCCGCCGTCGTGCACCCCGGGTTCACCGAGCCGGAGGCCGTGCTGCGCGACGCCGACGTGCCGGTCGTGCGCGTCCTCACCGACGCCGCCACCGAGCACCGCCTCGACCCGGCCGCCGTGCCCGCCGAGGCGGACCTCGTCGTCGTCGGCAACCCGACCAACCCGACCGGTGTGCTGCACCCCGCCGACACCGTGCGCGCGCTGGCCCGGCCGGGACGGACGCTGATCGTCGACGAAGCGTTCGCCGACGCCGTCCCCGGCGAACCCGAGTCCCTCGCCCACGACACCTCGGTCCCCGGGCTGCTCGTGCTGCGCAGCCTCACCAAGACCTGGGCGTTGGCCGGGCTGCGCGCCGGCTACGCCCTCGGCTCCCCGGAGCTCCTTGCGCGCCTTGCGGTCGGGCGGCCGCACTGGCCCGTCGGCACGCTCGTGCTGGAGGCGGTACGGGCCTGCAGCGAACCCGCCGCCGTCGCCGCCGCGGCCGACGCCGCGGCCCGGCTCTCGGCGTGGCGGGCCGAGCAGGCCGCCGCGCTGGCAGCCGTCCCCGGGGTGCACGTCGCCCCCGGCGTCGCGCCGTACCTGTTGCTCACCCTGCCGTGCGGGGCCGGCACCGCCGCGCGCGAACGGCTGCGCACCATGGGGATCGCCGTCCGCCGCGGCGACACGTTCCCCGGGCTCGGACCCGACCACGTCCGCGTCGCCGTCCGCGCCCCCCACGTGGCCGCCCGGCTGGCCGACGCCCTGCGGACCGCGCTCGCCGACGTTACGTCGGAGGCCGCCGCATGACCACGCTGCGCGAGGTCATCGCCGCCCTCGAAGCCGCGTACCCGCCGCGGCTCGCCGCCGACTGGGACGCCGTCGGCCTCGTCTGCGGCGACCCGCACGATGAGGTCCGCCGCGTCCACATCGCCGTCGACGCCGTCGCCGAGACCGTCGACGAAGCGCTCGCCGCCGGTGCCGACCTGCTCGTCACCCACCATCCGCTGCTGCTGCGCGGCGTCCACGGCGTGGGCGCCGACACCCCCAAAGGGGCGTTGCTGCACAGGCTGATCCGCGGCGGTGCCGCCCTGTTCACCGCCCACACCAACGCCGACTCCGCCTCACCCGGCGTGTCCGACGCGCTCGCCGCCGCGATCGGGCTCACCGTCGAGGGCCCGCTGCAGCCCGCTGCAGCCCCACCGCTGGACAAGATCGTCGCCTTCGTCCCGACCGGGCCCGCGCTCTCCACCGTCCACGAGGCGCTCGCCGACGCCGGCGCCGGTGAGATCGGCGACTACAGCCACTGCTCGTTCGCGACGGCCGGCACCGGCCAGTTCCTGCCGCACGAGGGCGCGACACCCGCCGTCGGCGCGGTCGGGCGGCTCGAACGCGTCGCCGAGACCCGCATCGAGATGGTCCTGCCGCGACACCGCCGCGGCGCCGTCGTGGCCGCGCTGCTCGCCTCCCACCCGTACGAGGAACCCGCCTACGACGTCCTGGAGCTCGCCGAGCTGCCGTCACCGCTCGGGCTCGGCCGGATCGGGACGCTGGACGTTGCGGAACCGTTGTCCGCCTTCACCGACCGCGTCGCCGCCGGCCTGCCCGCCACCGCGTGGGGCGTTCGTGCCGCGGGCGACCCCGACCGTGTGATCCGCCGCGTCGCCGTCTGTGGCGGCGCCGGCGACTCCGCACTGGAGGCGGCCGCCGCCGCCGGCGTCGACGCCTACGTCACCGCCGATCTGCGCCACCATCCCGCCTCCGAGCACGTCCTCGCCGGGACCGGGCCCCGCCCGCCACGCCCCGCGCTCGTCGACGTCGCACACTGGGCATCGGAATGGCCGTGGTGTGCGCAGGCCGCCGACGTCGTGCGCGCCGCGACAGGCGGTAGCGTCGACGTCGGTGTCTCGCGGTTGCGGACCGACCCGTGGACCATCGGAAGGAACCCCACATGAAGGCCGACCCAGCCGACCAACGCCGGCTGCTGGACCTCGCGGAGATCGACGCCGAGCTGGCCCGGCTCGCCCACCGCCGCCGCACCCTCCCCGAGGACGGCGAGCACGCCACCGCCGAGAAGGCCGTGCAGGCGGCCAAGGACAAGCTGATCGGCATCGAGACCACCGCGGGCGACCTCGACCGCGACATCCGCCGCATCGAACGCGACGTCGAGGGGGTGCGCGCCCGCACCGTCCGCGACCACGAGATGCTCGCCGCCGCCGGGGTCGGTGCCAAGCAGGCCGCCGACCTGCAGCACGAGCTCGAAACCCTCGGCCGCCGCCAAGGCGTCCTCGAGGACGAGCAGCTGGAGATCATGGAACAGCGGGAAGCGGTCGGCATCGACCTCGACCACGCCCGCGGCGAGCTCGCCACCGCCGAGGAGACCCTGACCGACGTCGCCGCCCGCCGGGAGTCCGCCCTCGCCGACATCACCGCCTCCGAGGCGGGGCGCCGGCGCGCCCGTGCCGCCGCCGTCGCCGCGATCGGCGCCGCCGACCTGCTCGCCGCCTACGAGACCCGCCTGTCCCAGGGCCGGGTCGGGGCCGGGCCGCTGCGCGAACGCCGCTGCGGCGCATGCCGTCTCGAGCTCGACCGCACGTTCATCGGCCAGCTGCGTGCCGCGGCCGCCGACGACGTCGTCCACTGCGAGGAGTGCGGCGCCATCCTGGTCCGCACCTCGGAGTCGGGTCTGTGACCTCGTCCGCCCCGGCGGCGAGCGCCGCCTGGACCGGCCAGGTCGGTGCGCCCACCCGGATGCTGCTGCTGCGCCACGGCCAGACACCGCTGTCGGTCGAGCGCCGCTACTCCGGGCACGGCGACCCCGAGCTCACCGAACTCGGCCGCGCCCAGGCCGCCGGCGCCGCCGCCCGCCTCGCCGGCGTCACCGGGATCGCGGCCGTCCTCACCTCGCCGCTGCGCCGCACCCGCGCCACCGCCCAGGCCGTCGCCGACGCGACCGGTGCGCCGCTCGTCGTGCGCGAGGGCCTGATCGAGACGAACTTCGGCACCTGGGACGGACTCACCTTCGCCGAGGCCCGCGACCTCGACCCCGACGCTCACGCCCGCTGGCTGGGCAGCCAGGACGTCGCCCCGCCCGGCGGGGAGAGCTTCGCGCAGGTCGGCGCACGGGTGATGATCGAGCGGGACGCGATCCTGGCCGAGTACCCGGCGTCGACGGTCGTCGTCGTCAGCCACGTGACCCCGATCAAGCTGCTGCTGCAGCAGGCCCTCGGCGCGGGCCCGTCGATCCTCTACCGGCTCCACCTCGACACCGCCTCGCTCTCGGTCGCCGACTTCTACCCCGACGGCGGCACCTCGGTCCGGCTGGTCAACGACACCTCGCACCTGCCGTCCTGACCGCCGGCTCCCGCAGCGGCCTAGAGACCGGCGACGCGCAGGCCCAGCCACAGCGCGCAGGTCGCCCCGGCCAGGGCCAACGGCACCGTCAGCACACCGAGCCGGGTGAACTCGCCCGCCCCGACCCGCGTGCCGCGCGACCCCAGGACCTGCCGCCACAACAACGTCGCCAGTGACCCCACGAACGTCAGGTTCGGCCCGATGTTCACCCCCAGCAGCGCGGCGAGGACCAGCCCCGTCCGGGCGCCCGGGGGAGCGGTCGCGAGCACGTCGAGCAGCACCAGCGTCGCCGGGATGTTGTTGACGACGTTGGCCAGCGCCGCCGCGATCCCCGCCACCGCCAGCAGCGCGAGCAACGACGTGGCGTCCGGGGTCGGCACGAGCCTCCGCAGCAGGTCGCTCAGCCCGTGGGCGCTCACCGCCGCGACCACGACCGCCAACGCCGGCACGAACAGGCAGAACAGCGGATCGACCGCCCGCCCCACACCGGCCACGTCGATACGCCCCGTCGCCAGGCAGCGGGCCGCCAGCACCACCGCCCCCGCCGCGGCGACCCACACCGGCTCCAGCCCGACCGTCGACGACACCCCGAACCCGACCAGCGTCAGCCCGAGCACGCCGAGCGCGAAGCGGGGCGCCGGATTCCGTTCGACGGCGACGAGGGCGACCGGCTCGGGGACGTCCACGCGGAAGAACACGCGCAGCACGACGTACTCGACGGCGATCGCCACCACCCACGGCAGCGCCATCAGCCCCGCGAACCCCAGGAACGACACCCCCGCCGCGCCGAACGCCAGCAGGTTCGTCAGGTTCGACACCGGCAGCAGCAGCGACGCAGAGTTCGACAGGTGCCCGCACGCGTAGGCGTGTGCACGGGCCCGCAGCGCGAGCCGGCGCGCCGTCAGCAGCACCACCGGCGTCAGCAGCACCACCGTCGCGTCCAGGCTCAGCACCGCCGTGGTCGCCGACGCCGCCCCGAACACCAGGCCCAACAGCCGCACCGGTCGCCCCCGCGACCCCGCCGCCAGCCGCGCCCCCAACCAGTCGAAGACGCCCTCGGCCTCCGCGAGCCTGCCCAACAGCAGGATCGCCGCCAGGAACCCGACGGTCGGGCCGAGCGCCACCACCTCCGCCCACGCGGCGGGCAACGACAACAACCCCGTCGCGACGACGATCCCCGCCGCCGGGACCGCGGCGACCGCCTCCGGCAGCCCGCGCGGACGCACCACCGCGACGACGAGCACGACGGCCAGCAGCGCCGCCGCACCCGCCGTCGCACCCATCTACTTGAGGAACAGCCAGATCGAGACGCCCACACCCAGCAGCACGACGCCACAGCGCAGCACGTTCTCTGGCATCCGACGCGCGATCCGCGCCCCGACGAACCCGCCGACCAGCGTCGCCGGCGCCAGCAACGCCACCGCGAGCCACTCGACCGGCGCGCGCAACGAGAAGATCAGCACCGTCACCGTCGCCACGATCAGCGACAGCAGCCCCTTCAACGCGTTGAGCCGCACCAGCGTGTCGTTGGCCAGCAACGACAGCGTCGAGATCAGGATGACGCCCAGCGCGCCCCCGAAGTAGCCGCCGTACACCGCGGCCAGGAACACCGCGGGCAGCAGCACCGTCATCCGGTCCGGCGCGCCGGCCTCAGGGGTGCCGATCCGCCTCTTCAGCCACGGCCCGACCGCCATCACCAGGCTCGCCAGCAACACCAGTACTGGAACGACCGCGTCGAACACGCTCTGCGGCAACAACAACAGCAGCACACACCCGACGGCCGCCCCCGCGACCGCCACCCCGGACGTCCACGCGATCCGCCTGCCCTGCCCCACCAGCTCCGTGCGCTGGCCCGCCACGTTGCCCAGATAGCCGGGCCACTGCGCGATCGAGTTCGTGACGTTCGCGTTCAACGGGGGCAGCCCCACCGCCAGCAGCGCCGGGAAGACCAGCAGCGACCCGCCGCCCGCGATCGCGTTGACCGCTCCCGCGACGAGCCCGGCGATGAGCAGGAACGTCAGGCTCCCGGGGGTCAGGTGTAGCACGGACCGACGGTAATCGGCGGTCACGCGATAGGCATGTCCACCCCGTGGTGATCGCGTCACACCGTGGGCACGTAGAGTCGGGGGTGCGGACGAGTCGGTCGGGCGGCCGCGTCGACGGCCTCCGGGTCGTCGCCGAGGAAAGTCCGGACTCCGCAGGGCAGGGTGGTTGTCAACGGCAACCCGGGGCGACCCGCGGGACAGTGCCACAGAGAACAGACCGCCTCCGGCGCGAGCCGGCGGTAAGGGTGAAACGGTGGTGTAAGAGACCACCAGCACCCCGGGTGACCGGGGTGGCTCGGTAAACCCCACCCGGAGCAAGGCCAAAAGGCTCCCGCGAGGGAGCTGCGCAGACGTCCGAGGGCGGCCCGTCCGAGTCTGCGGGTAGGCCGCAAGAGTGCGTCGGCAACGGCGGACCGAGATGGATGGTCGCCGAACGGAGGACCGCGAGGTCCCCGGGAACAGGATCCGGCTTACAGACCGACTCGTCCGCGCACGTCCCCGACCTGCCGCTCATGTCCGCAGCGACTGTGCGCAGCCCGCACGGAAGATGCTCCACACGGCAGCGCTCGTCCTGCGGTCAGCGTCCGGCCGCCGGGGCGGGTCGGACCGCGCTGGTCGGCGGAGGGTATGCGACGAATCCATGACGCGCGCCGTCGCGCCGGCAGCGCTCAGCCCTCGACCGCCACCCCGTGGCGGACGGCGAGCTCGGCCAGCCCGTCGTCGTAGAACCGCGGGGCACATCCCGATTTCCGGGCCCATCTGTTGGGCCGCATCGGCTGGGTCGCGACGGGGAGCCCGGCCCGCGCCGCTCGGCTGCGGACGTTGTTCGACGCGATCAGCTGGAGCGAGCGCGCCGGGAAACTCTGACCTGCGGCGCGACGCCGTGCTCGCCGCACCGGCCGGGGGTGTCGGGACGGCCCGGGTGCCCGCACCTGCCCGCCGCCGTACGACGACACGGCCTGGTCGCCGCTCGCCACGGCCGGGGTGTGCCCGCGCCCGCCCGGGTCACGCGGCGCGGGACAGCGCGTCGCGGATCGCCGTCGCCAGGACCGTGCGGCCCGCGGGGGTGGGGTGGATCCGGTCGGCACCGAGGACACCGGTTCCGGCGGCGCGGACGGCGGCTGCCCAGTCGAGGAACACGACGTTGGAGCCGTGCCGTGCGGCGGCCGCCCGCAGGATCGTGTTGTTGGCGTTCTGCCAGGCCCGGGGCACGAAGGTGCCGACGAGCACGACGGGGCGCCGGCCGGCGGCGGTGAGGACGGCGTCGACGTCGGCGGCGGAGACGGTGCCGTTGGCGCCGAGGTCGACGACGATCGGGCCGGGGTTGCGGGCCGCCCACGTCCGGACCTTCGCCGGGGCGGTGGAGAACTGTCTGCCCACTTCGGCGTCGACGGTGGTGTCGGCGCCGAGGGCGGCCTTGATCGCCGCGGCGCTGCCCAGGGAGATGGAGTCGCCGACGACGAGGATCGGGCCGGTGGCGCGGCTGCGGTCGGGGGTGGCCTCGGCGGCGGGGGCGTCGGTGGTGGCCGGTGCGGGGTCCGCGGTGGTGGCCTGCGGCGTCGTGTCGGGTGGCGCGGTCGACACGACGGCCGCGGCGGGTGGCAGCTCGGCGGGCGGCGCGGGGGCGGAGATCGACGCGGCCACGATCAGGCCGCCGACGGCGACCGCCGCCGAGGCCAGCGCGGTCGCCCCGACGACCGCGGGGCCGGGCCGGAGCTTGGGGAGCATCGTGGTCGATTGGACCACGTCACCGGTGCGGACCGGGCACCGGTACCGGGGCCTGAGCTGCGGATGATCTCCGCGGCGGGCCGGGTCCGACGGTCAGCCGGCGACGTGTCCGACCCGGATCCCGGTGGGGGAGCGCAGGAAGCGGACGTGTGCCAGGTCGGGCGCGTGGGCGTCGGCGACGAGCGCGGCGAGGTCGTGGGTGCCGGCGACGGCGAGCGTCGTCGCCCCCGCCGCATGGCCGGCGGTGAGCCCGGCCGGGGCGTCCTCGACGACGAGGCAGCGGGCGGGGTCGACGCGGAGGCGGTCGGCGGCGCGGAGGAACGGCTCGGGATCGGGTTTGCCGGCGCGGACGTCGTCGGCGGTGACGACCACGGCGGGTGCGGCGAGGCCGGCGGCGGCGATGCGGGCCAGGGCGAGGTCGCGGGTGCAGGAGGTGACGATGGCGGCGGGGGCGGTGGCGCGCAGGGCGTCGAGGGCGCCGGGGAGGGGGACGACGCCGTCGGTGTCGGCCAGCTCGAGGGCGATGATCCGGGCCAGCGCGGCGGGGACCTGGTCGGCGGGCAGGGCGTCGGCGACGATCTCGGCGGCGGGCCTGCCGTGGGCGTTCGCGAGTGCGGAGGCGGGGACGCGGAACTCGTCGGCCCAGCGGGCCCAGCACCGGACGACGGCGGGTGTGGAGTCGACGAGGGTGCCGTCCATGTCGAACAGTACGGCGGCGAACGTCCGGTCGGCCAGGGCGTCGAGCGTGATCGGCACTGCGGAAGGCTACGACCCGGCGCCGCCGCGCCGGTGTCCGACTGTGTCGACGCGACCGCGCAATCTGCGCCCCCGTGTCGACACGCGTCGGCTCAATGGTTGCGCACCCGCACGTGGACGCGTTAACGAAATTCTCAGGATGGGGACCCCGGAATCGTGCCGAATTGTGAATGGTCGGTCACCGATCGGGACCGTCGCGGGGTGGGCGGGGCGATTCTGCAGGGCGGTTGTGGGTGTGATCAGGGGACTCGTGTTGTGCGCGAAAGCGGTTGCGGTCCGCACGGAACCCGAAGGGTGCAACGGCGAAGGTATGCAAGAACGATTGCGTAGCGCGATCAGACGGTACGATTCGGACGACTGCGGCACACCGGCCGTGGCCTCGTCGGAGGGGCTGGGCCGTTCGGGTGCATCGGAGGTCCGGTCGGCCCCATCGCGGGCCGTCCTGTCGTCGCCGAGTCCACGCCGTGATCGGGGGTCCCAGGCGGACCGCGACGTCGGCGGTCGGCCGTCGCCGGCCGGGGCGGCGACGACGGCCGAGCCGGGACGGGTGGGGCCCCGGTGACGGTCTGTGGTCGGTATCTGGCGAGTTGCGCACGATCGCGCCATCCGTGAGGGCCCACTCACGGGCCGTCACGATCATCGAGAATGCGTCCACAATAGCTGGACGACCGTCCAGTCCATTCCTCGTCAGGCTGGGCGGCCTCGATTCGTGCCACAGCGCGGGAACAGCGTCCCACGTCCTGAGCCCTGCGTCACGAAACGGGCGTCCTCGCCGGACGGGTCGACCGTACCCGCACGATTCATGGTTATTATCCGAGGCATGGCGGGCAGTTCTTCTCCACGGCGGGCGAGGCCCGGGTCGGATTCCAGGACGGGTCCTGCGCTCGCGGGGGAGCCCCCCGCCGACAGGTCGGCGGCGGACATCCTCAGCGAGCGCGAGACCTCTCCCGAGACGGTCGCGGCGATGACGACGATCGCGTCGATCCAGCGTGTCGCGATGCGCATCCGGCACCACCTCGAACAGGGCGTTCTCAAGGACAGCGAGCTGACCTGGACGGGATTCCTCGTCCTGTGGGTCCTCTGGCTCTTCGGCGAGATGCAGACGCGGTACCTGGCGGAGGAGGTCGGGGTGAACCGCAGCACGCTCAGCGGCGTGCTGGCCACCCTCGAACGCCGCGGCCTGCTCACGCGTCGCGGCCACGAGTCCGAGGGGCGGCTGGTGCTGGTCGAGCTCACCCCCGAGGGCAGTGCGCTCGTCGACAAGCTGTTCCCGCGCTTCGGTGCCGAGGAGGCCTTCGTCGTCGGTTCGCTGAGCCCCGACTCGATGCGTCGGCTGGGCAACTCGCTGCGCTCGGTCCAGCAGCAGCTCGACTCCGACGAGGGCAAGCGCCGCCGGGCGGCGCCGGTCCGCGAACGCTGACCGACGGCCGGGCCGCGCACCGCGCCCCGGCCGGCGCGCCCTTCAGCGCCTGCTCCGCTCCGGTCGCCGCACCGGGCCGGCCGGGCAGCGTCCGGGGTGAGTCCACATCGGCCTCCACCCACGCGTCGCTGTCGAGGCCGGTCTCGGCCTGGGCGGTGCGCTCCGGCTCCAGGTCGACCGCGGTCCCGCAGGCGTAGTCGAACACCGTCAGGTGTGCGGTGAAGGCCGTGCGCGGGTCGCGGCCGCGGCCGTCCGGCCGCTGCGGCTCCGGAGGCGCGGATCGTCGCCGCTGCCGACTGCGGACATTCTATTCATCAGTTGTTGAGTTGATATCGGGACGGCGCTACCGTCCCGACATGACCGACGCCGTTGCCAGCGCCCCCGCCGCGGCGCTCGTGGTCGGGCTCGCCGGCCTCGGCCGCGCCTCCCTGGGGATCGCGGGAGGCAAGGCGGCCAACCTGGGGGAGCTCCTGGCCGCCGGGATCCCGGTGCCGGACGGGTTCTGCCTCACCACCGAGGCCTACGCGCTGGCCGCCGACGCGGCGGGACTCCCGGCAGCCCTCGCCGCCGGCGAGGACCCGGCGGCCCTGCGGGCACGGCTGCAGCAGGCACGCGTCCCGGCAGGAGTCGCCGCCGCCGTCCGTGCCGCCTACCGCGCGCTGGGTGCGGGAGCGGTCGCGCTCCGCTCGTCGGCCACCGCCGAGGACCTGCCCGACTCCAGCTTCGCCGGGCAGCAGGACACCTGTCTCAACGTCGTCGGTGCCGACGCGGTCGTCGACGCCGTGCGCCGCTGCTGGGCGTCGCTGTGGACCGACCGCGCCGTCGCCTACCGCGAGACCGCCGGGATCGAGCCGTCGACGGTGCGGCTCGCGGTCGTGGTGCAGCGCATGGTCGACGCCGTGGCCGCGGGCGTGCTCTTCACCGCCGACCCGCTCACCGGCATCCGCGACCACGCGGTCCTCGACGCCGCCCCCGGACTCGGCGAGGCGGTCGTCTCCGGGGCGGTCGACCCCGACCACGTCGTCGCCGGCCACGACGGCCGGGTCCTCGACTACCGCGTCGGCCAGGCGGGTGTGGCGGTCCGGGCCGTCGCGGGCGGCGGCACCGTGACCGAGGACCACGCCGGGGAACGCAGCCGCTGCCTCACCGACGCCCAGGTGGCGGAGATCGTCGCGCTCGGGCTGCGGGCGGCCGCACACTTCGGCGCACCCCAGGACGTCGAGTGGGCCGTCGCCGCCGACGGCACGGTCGCACTCACCCAGTCCCGCCCGGTGACGACGCTGTTCCCGCTGGTCGAGCCGGCCGAGCCGGGACACGTGTACCTGTGCGTCAGCCTCGCGCAGGGGCTGGTGCGGCCGATGACCCCGCTCGGGGTCTCGGCGGCCCGCGTCGTCGGCGCGACCGCCGTCGGGGCCATGACGGGCAGACCGTCCGCCGACCCCCGGCGCGGCCCGCGCGGTGTGGCGGTGGCCGCGGGCCGCCCGTTCGCCGACGTCACGACAGCGTTGCGCAGCGCCCCCGGCCGCGCCCGCCGCGGGTGCTCGACGTGATGGAGGCGCGCTCGGCCGTCGTCGCGCGCGGGTTGCTGGCCGGCGAGCTCGCGGACCGCCACGTGCTGGCCGGGCCCGCGGACCGGCGCTCGTGGCTGCCGTTCCTGCGCGGTGTCGGGCGGATCGCCGTCCGGTTCCGGGTGCCGGTGCGGCTGGTGGGCGCGCTGGCGTCCCCCGGCTACGCGCTGCGCCACGTCGAGCGGGTGCGGGCGGGCGTCGCGCCCCTGTGCGTCGTGGCGCCGGACCTGCCGACGGCGGCCCGGCTGCGGCGTGCGGAGGAGATCGTCGCCGCGGTGTTCCCGGTGCTGCCGACGACCGCGCCCGCCGCCGGGGGCGGGTTCGTCGCGCTGGGCCTGGCACGGCTCCTCGCGGGCCCCGACCTACCCGCCGCAGACGTCCACGAGGTGCTGCGGTCGTTGCCGCACAACGTGACCACCGAGATGGACCTGCGGTTGTGGGCACTCGCGGCACGGCTGCGCACCGACCCGGCGTCGGCGGCGGCACTGGCCGACCGCGACCCCGCGGACCTCGCCGCGGCGTTCCACGCGGGCACCCTGCCCGCGGTCCTGCAGGCCGGGCTCGCGGGGTTCCTGCGCGACCACGGCCACCGCGCCGCCGCCGAGATCGACCTCGGCGTCGCGCGCTGGTCCGACGACCCGACGCCCGTGCTCGCCGTGCTGGCCGGCTACCTGCGCCTGCCCGTCGACGAGCGTCCCGACCTCGCCCCCGACGCGCAGTTCGCCCGCGGGGCGCGGGCGGCCGAGGAGACCGTCGCGGCCGTCACGGCCCGGGTCCGGGCCCGGTCGCGGCTGCGTGCGGTGCTCGTCCGGGCGGCCCTGGGCCGCGCCAGGGCGCTCACGGGTCTGCGCGAGGAGCACAAGGACCTGCTGGTGCGGCTGCTCGCCGCGGCCCGGGCGAACCTGCTGCTCGTCGGTGCCGACCTCGCGCGCCGCGGCCTGCTGGAAGTGGGCGCCGACGTCGTGCTGCTCGACCTCGCCGAGATCGCCGCGGCCGTGGCGGGCGCCGACCAGCGGTTACTCGTCGCCCGCCGCCGCGACATCCACGCGCGCGAGCTGCGCCGGCGCCACGTCCCGCGGATCGTGCTCGCCGACGGGACCGAGCCGGAGGCGGTGGCCGCGCCCGCGCCCGCGACCGCCGACGGCGCACTGACCGGCACCGCCGCGTCGGCAGGTGTCGTCGAGGGGCCCGTGCGGGTGGTGCTCGACCCGGCCGACGCCGCGCTGCAGCCGGGGGAGGTGCTCGTCGTGCCCTCGACCGACC
Organism: Pseudonocardia sp.; assembly: GCF_050250275.1. Taxonomy (GTDB): domain Bacteria; phylum Actinomycetota; class Actinomycetes; order Mycobacteriales; family Pseudonocardiaceae; genus Pseudonocardia. The sequence goes on along the minus strand of NZ_JBFWOY010000006.1, from coordinate 167,041 downwards.
CCGGGTGGACACCGCTGTTCCTCACCGCGGGCGCGCTCGTCATGGAGATGGGCGGGTCGAACTCCCACGGCGCGGTCGTCGCCCGCGAGTACGGCATCCCGGCGGTGGTCGGGGTGGCCGCCGCGACGACCCGGCTGCGGACGGGGCAGGTGGTCCGGGTCGACGGTGCCGCCGGGACGGTCACCCCGCTCGACCGGCGCGCGGAGTAGTCACGACGGTTCGTGGTCGAGCAGCCGCGCCGTCGCCGCCGCCACCCGCAGCGACCCCACGCCGGTCGGATGGAACGGGTAGCGGTCGCCGAGCCCCTGCAGGTCGGCACCGAGCCCGTCGGCCGACGGCGGACTGCACAGCGGCGCCAGCGGGGGATCGACGACGGCGAGGTCGTACTTGGCCGCGCCTGCCCGGAGCACGTCGTTGAGGGCCTGGTTGCGCTCGTGCATGAGCTCGGTCTTCGCCGCGTCGAGCCCGGGGACGCCGGCCGGGCCGCGGGCGTCGGCGCAGTCACCGGGTTCGCGGCCGGGCGCGAACACGTCGTAGGAGGTCGCGACGAGGATCTGCGGGCGCCCGGGCAGGGCGGTCAGGTCCTGCAGGAGGTCGCCGTAGTCGCGGTCGAACGCGGCGAGGCGGTAGTCGAACTCGCCCGCGGTGAACCGGTCGGCGCAGTCGGGGACGCCGTAGCAGTAGGCGAGGAAGTCGCTCCAGCCCAGGTCGTTGGGCCCGATCGCGACGACCACGTACTGCAGCCCGGCGATCTGCTTGAGCCGGCCGACCTGCGCGGGGACGCTGGTGTCCCCACCGCGTGCCTGCGGTCCGCGCAGGCCCTGGGAGATGCTCGCGCCCGAGCAGGCCAGGTTGCGGACCGGTGCACCGGTGACGAGCGTGAGCTCGGAGGCGAGCGAGTCGGCGCTGCGTTCGCACGCGGTGTCCTCGGGCGTCGCGTCGGGCACGGGCGGGCCGCCGACCCGCGCGGCGCGGGAGTCGCCGATGACCGCACCGGTGTAGCCGAACACCGTCGGTCCCTCCGGTGACGGGGACAGGTGGTAGGAGCCGACGAGCTGGGTGAGCGAGCGGATGTCCGAGAGCCCGCGCGTCGCGCCCGACCAGGCGAGCACCCCGCACACCGCCCAGGCCAGCAGGGACGCCGCCAACGCGAGGACGGTCGTGCGGCCGACGGTACCGGCGCCGCGGTGCCACAGCTCGGCGATCGTGACGTGCCCGCCGGGGGCGCCGCGGCTCTCCCGGCGCAGCAGCGCGAGCGTCCGCACACACCCGGCGACCGCGCAGATCGCCACGCACACCCCGACCAGCCCCAGCGCACCCCACCCGTACCAGCGCACGAAACCCGAGGTCAGGGTGTCCGCGGCCTGCGCGCGGGCCGCGACGGTCCGCTCCGGGTCGAGCACCTGCGCGGCCGCGGCGTTGCGCTGGACCGGGCCGAGGGTGATCTGCGGGCGCATCGGTCCCCACACCTGCAGCGGCGCGATGTCGAGCCGGGTGTTGCCGATCTGCACGAGCTGGGCGGGCCCGGACACCGACGGCGTCGGCGTCCGCGCGCCGAGCTGCACGTGCTGGCCGAGGACCGTGACGTCCTGCGCCGGGGTGAGCGCGATCGTCGCGGGCAGCCCGCCGAGCAGGCACACGGCCAGCACCAGCAGGGTCGGCCACGACCTGAGCTCGCGCCACAGCGCCGGGAGCGTCCGCGGGCGACGGGTCGCGGTCGGAGCGGTGCGTGTGCGCTGCTCGGTCGGTGACGCCATCTCGGACCGGGACCCCCCGCGGTGTCGGTTCGTGCGGCTCACCCCAGGATGCGTGACGGCACCCCCGTCCGTCACCCCGTGCCGCGCAGGGTGAACCACGTCACCGTCACGGGGGCGCCGGCCCTCGCGCGCCCCCGCCGCACCCGTCGGGGGCGCCGGACACTGCGCGGCGCGGGGCCCACGGCCGTGCGGTCTCCCGGCGTTCACCCCGCCGACACCCCGTCGTCGGGCAGCGGTCATCGCCGACCGGTGAGCTTCCCCGATGGTGTTCGACGGCCCGCAGGGGTGCCGGTGACGCTGCGGCTGGCGCTGCTCGACATGGCGGGAACGACGGTGTGCGACGACGGGCTGGTCCTCGACGCGGTGCTCGCCGGCCTGGGCGCGGTCCGGGTGCCCAGCGCGGGCCCCCGGTTCCCGGCGCTGCGCCGCCAGGCGCAGGCCACGATGGACCGGGCGTCGCTGGCGGTCTTCGGCGACCTGCTCGACGGCGACATGTGCCGGGCCCGGCACGCCGACGCCGCGTTCGCCGCCCGGCTGCGGGCCCGGCTCGCCGAGGGGGTGCTGCGCGAGGTGCCGGGCGCGACCACGACCATGACGCTGCTGCGGGAGGCGGGCATCTCCGTCGGCCTCGCCAGCGGGTTCGAGCCGTCGCTGCACGCCGAGATCGTCGACGCGCTGGGCTGGACCGGGCTCGTCGACGTCACCGTCTGCCCGGCCGACGTCGACGGCCGCGGCGTGCCCGATCCTGCAATGCTGCTCACCGCCGCCGCACGGCTGGACGCCGAACCCGCCGACGTCGTGACCGCGGGCGACGCGACGTCGGCGATGGTCGCCGGGCGCCGGGCCGGTGCGGGGCTGACCGTCGGTGTGCTGTCGGGTGCGCACCGGGCCGCGCCGCTGTGGGCGGCGGGCGCCGACGCGATCGTCGACTCCGTCGCCGACCTACCCGCGCTGCTCGGCCTGCCGTCCTGAGCCTGCAGGCGGTTCAGCTCATCCCGGACGCGGCCAGCGGGTCGTAGCCGGGGGCGGCGAGCATCGCCTGCAGCTGCCGGCGCCGCATGCCGACGTTGCTGCCCTCGATCACCGGATAGGCCAGCGCCTCGTTGAGGTGGCGGACCAGCGGGAACGCCGTGTCGTAGGCGGTCACCCCGACCACCTTGACCAACGCGTTGATCACGTCGACGGCGGTCTCGGAGCCGAAGATCTTCGAGTGCAGGGCGAGCTCCGGACCGGCCGGGTCGCCGGACAGGACGGCGTCGAGCGCGCGCCACGACAGCAGCCGGACGGCCTCGATGCGGCCCTTCGCGTCGGCGAACACGTCGGCGACCGACTGGTGGGAGATGACGGGGACGCCGCCGCCGCGGGTCTGCGTCGTCGCGAACCGGTACGCCACGTCGAACGCCTGCCGCATCGCGGCCGTCGCGAACGTGCCGATCGACGCGCCGCTGGCGAAGAACGCGTTGCGCGTGAGCTCCCCGCCCTGGCCCTCGGCGCCCAGGAGGTTGTCCTTCGGGACCCGCACGTCGTGGAGCCGGATCCGGGCCGTCATGCAGCCGGTGAGGCCGGGCAGGTCCAGGTACTCCTCGACCTCGATGTGCCCCGCGAGCTGGTCGCGCTCGGCGACGAGCAGCGAGACCCCGCCGGGCGTGCGGCACACGATCGTCATGACGTCGGGACCGTCGCCGTCCCAGCCCGGCAGGTGCGACGCCCACTGCTTGCGCCCGTTGACCACCCAGCTGTCGCCGTCGGGCACCGCGGTGGTGCGGATCCCCTCCGCGGGCGGTGGGGCGTCGAAGTTGACGCTGCCGTCGGGCTCGGAGAAGGCCATCGCGGCGACCGGGGCGCCGGTGTCGGCGAGGAACGGTGCCACGAACCGTTCGATCTGCTCCGGGGTGCCCACCTGGTAGACGGGCATCAGCGCGATGAGCGGGCCGGCCATGGAGATGACGAAGTCGGGGCTCTGCGCCGCCCACTCCTCCACGAGGATCGCGGCGTCGACGCCGTCACCGGCGGCGCCGCCGAACGGTGCCGGGATCAGGCCCTTCAGGAACCCGGCCGTCACCGCCTTCTCGAACGCGGGGCGGGCCAGCAGCGCCCGGCGCAGCGGATCGGGCTCGGCGCGGACGGCGTCGGCGAGCGGGCGCAGCTGCTCCTGGGCGAACTGGCGGGCGGCGTGCTTGAGCTGCTGCTGGGCGGGGGACAGGGTGAAGGAGACGGCCACGGGTGCTCCCTTGCGTCGATACGTGGGGACCCACTCTCGGGCGCGCCTGCGGTGCGGGTCCCGGCCGGACGTGCACGGCGACCGTGCAGAACGTGCACCCGGTGACGGGTCAGCCCCGGCGCACGTCGCGGGGCGCGATCCCGAACTCGCGGCGGAAGGCCCGGCTGAACGCCGACGGGTCGAGGTAGCCGTGACGGGCCGCGATCGCGGTGACGGTCGCGGTCTCGGCGGGATCGCGCAGGGCGCGCGCACAACGCTGCAGCCGCATGGTGCGCACGGCCGCAGCGAACGTGGTGTCGTGCTCGGCGAACGCCGCGTGCAGGGTGCGGGGGGAGACCGCGAACCGGCGCGCCACCGACGCCACCGACAGCCCGGGGTCGCCCAGCTCGGCCGCGACGTGGCGCAGCACGGCGGCCCGCAACGCGGCGTGTCCCGGTTCGTCGTCCCCGGCCCCGAGGAGCGCGGCGACGGCCGCGGTGAAGGACCGTTCGAGGTCGTCGGCCGCGCCCGCACCGGGGGTGCCGTCGTCGTCGTCCATGCGCCACAACGCCTGTACGAGCGTCGCGACGACGTGCCCGGTGCCGGAGCCCCCGTCGACCGCCCGCCCCAGCAGCGCCGGCCGCGGCCGCCCGCCGAGACCGCGGTGGGGGACGCGGAACGACAGCATCCGCCAGGGCTCGTCGAACCGCAGGTGGTAGGGCGCGGTGGTGTCCAGGACGACGAACTGGCCCGGCGCGACGACGGCGTCGACGTCGTCGGACCCGACCCGGTGGCGGACGTGGCAGTGCCCGCTGAGCTGCAGGTTGACGAAGACGTACTCGCCGTCCGAGCGCGCCACCTCGCGGGGGCCGTGCGCCGTGAGCTGGGGCTGCGAGTCGATGCGGGCCCGGTTGACCGTCCCCAGCTCGCGGGTCTCCACCCGCGCCGGGAACCCGCGGGCGTCGACAGCGGTGCGGGTCGGGGTGAGCGGCACGAACGCGCGGCAGATGACGTCGTGCCACACCGCGAACTGCTCGGCGGGTGGTCGCCGCGCGATGTCCCAGACCGACATGTCACCTCCCGGGTGCCCGGTCCGAGGATGCTCCCCGGGGCGGGCGCCGGACAAGCACTCAGCTCGCGGCCAGTTCCTTCTCCAGCGGGGTCCGGAAGCGCGGCACCACCCGGGTACCGCCGAGGTGCGTCGCGACGCGGTGGGCGGCGGTGTCGACGGCGTCGCCGGCCTCCGCCCCGACGTCCTCCAGCAGCCGGAGGACGACCTCGCCGTCCGCGCGCTGCGCCCACCCGCCGACGACGCGGCCGGCCCACCACACAGTCGGCCCGATGTTGCCGGTCCGGTCGAAGAGCAGGTCGCGGTGCGGGCCGAGGAACCAGTCGCGGGACTGCCAGCCCATCGGCGTGGGGTCGAGCGCCGGCAGCAGGACCGCCTCGGCGGGTGGGTCCGCGGGATCGACCGGGTCGTCGGCGAGCCGGATGCCCGGGGTGGTGTCGAGGTCGACCGCGGCGAGGTCGAGCGCCGCGAGCGCCCGCGCGGTCTCACGGGCGGTCCAGCCGGTGAACCAGCGCAGGTCCGACACCGGGGCGGGGCCGAACACGCGCAGCCAGCGGGCGGCGAGCTGGGCCTGCGCGGTCTCGACGGGCAGCGCACCGAGCGGCTCGCCGAGCCAGGTCGCCGCCGGTGACCAGCGGTACTGCGTCGACGTCCAGGACCCGCGCGGCCTGCCACGCACGATGTGCCCGTCGACGGCCAGCTGCAGCAGTACCCGGGCCGTGGCGTTCTGCCCGGTGGCGGCGATCCGGGTGCGCAGCCGCGGGACGTCGGCGGCGAGGTCGGCGGCGAACGCCTCCCCGCGGGCGTGCAGCGCCGCGAGGGTCTCGGCCTCCACGTCCGCGAGCCAGGCGCCGGCGTCGGGAACCCCGGACCCGTCGAGGTGCGCGACGAGGCGGCGGCGCTGCGTCGCGGCGACGGTGTGCGCGCAGCCGTGCTGGACCAGCGCCGCCGTGTCCCGATCGAGGACCCATACCGTGCGGCGCATCCCGAGCATCCGCACGAGACGGCGGTGGGTGTAGAGGGCGTGCTCGACGTCGGCGACGGCCGCGCCACCGGTCCGGGCCAGGGCCGACAGGTGCACCGTGGCCGGGTCGGTGGCGTGCAGGCCGAGCACGGACGCCGCCGCCGCGACGACGCCGTCCGGGTCGCCGCTCGCCCGGGCCGCGGCACCCAACCGGTGCCGGGTGACGAGCCGTGCGCGGCGGGCGGCGACGGTGACCGGTTCCACGTCCGACAGTCCACCACGGCCCCCGACGGTCCTCGCGGGGGCGGCCGCAATGCCCTCCGACCGGCCGCAATGCCCTCCGTCCGGCCGTGGCCGCCGGGCCGTTCGTCTCCTACAGTCCGATTCGTGCAGCTGATGGAACGCGAGCACCACCTCGAGGTGCTCGGCGACGGCGCCCGCCGCGCCGCCGCCGGGGCGGGCTCGGTCGTGCTCGTCGCCGGTGAGGCGGGGATCGGCAAGACCGTCCTGCTGCGGGCGTTCGCCGAGCGGACGCGCGAGCAGCTGCAGCCGTTGTGGGGCATGTGCGACTCGCTGAGCACCCCGCGCCCGCTCGGGCCGCTGCGCGACGTCGCCCACGACCTCGGCGACCCGGTCCCCGACCTGCTCCGCAGCACCGCCGCCCCGCACGAGGTCTTCGCCGCCGTCCTCGACGCGCTGCGCGCCCGGCCGCGGATGCTCGTCGTCGAGGACGTGCACTGGGGCGACGAGGCGACCCTCGACCTGGTCCGTTTCCTGGGCAGGCGGATCGCGGGGCTGCCGCTGCTGCTGGTGCTGTCCTACCGCGACGCGCTCGGCGTGGACCATCCGCTGAGCCCGGTCGTCGGCGACCTCGTCAGCACCCCCGACGCGCGCCGGCTCCAGCTGACCCCGCTGAGCCGCAACGCCGTCGCCGAGCTGTTCGCGGGCCTCGGCGCCGACCCCGCCGACGTGCACCACCGGACCGCGGGCAACCCGTTCTTCGTCAGCCAGATCCTCGCCCAGCCCGATTCGCCGCTGCCCGCGAGCGTGCGTGACGCGGTGCTCGCCCGCGTCGCGGGGCTCGACCCGCAGGCCCGGCACTGCCTGGAGCTGCTGTCGTGCACCCCGGAGCCAGTGACGCGCGAGCTGCTCGGCGCGCTCGCGGTGCCGACGTCGACGGTCGGGCTGCTGGCCGCGACCGGCCTGCTCGACCGGCACGGCGACGGCGTCGCGTTCCGTCACGAGATCGCCCGTTCCGCCGTGCTGGAGGCGACCGCGCCCGGCAGCGAGGCCGCCCTGCACCGGGTGATGATCGAGGCGCTGGAGGCCGTCGGCGGCGACCCCAGCGTGCTCGCCCACCACGCCGCGGCCGCGGGCGACGCCGAGCGGGTGCTGACGTACGCGCCGGTCGCGGGCGAGGACGCGTCGCGCGCCGGGGCGCACCGGGAGGCCGTCGCCTTCTACGAGACGGCGCTGCGCCACGTCGCGGGTGCGCCGCGGGAGACCGCCGTCCGGGCGTGGCTGCTCGAGGCGATGGCGCTGGACCTCTACCTCTCCGACCGCCTGCGCGACGCGATCACCGCCCGGGAGCAGGCGATCGAGCTGCGGGCCGCAGCCGGCAACACCGCCGCCGTCGGCGCCGGACACACCGCGCTGGCCGGGTTCTTCTGGGGTGCGGCCGACCGCGCCTCCGCCGAGCACCACGCCGACGCCGCGGTGGAGATCCTGGAGGCCGGCGACAACCGTCGGGCGCTGGCGTTCGCGTTGTGCAAGCAGGGTTTCCTCGCCGCATGGCGTGGTGACGCGCACGCGGTGCAGCGCGCAGGGGAACAGGTCGACGTGATCGCCGCCGAGCTGGGCGGCGACGTCGTGCTGCGCAGCACCGCGTCGATCGGCACGGCGGTGACCCGGCTGCTGCAGGGCGACGTGAGCGGGCGCGCGGACCTCGTCGCGGCGATGCAGGTCGGTATGCGATACCGCCTCGACGACCTGACGACGACGCCGATGGCGAACCTGTGCCACTACGACGTCGACCACGGCCGGCTCGCCGACGCGGAGGTCTCGGTGGCCGACGGGCTGCGGATCAGTGAGGAGCGCGACGCCCCGATCTGCGTGGCCTACCTCAACGCGGTGCGGGCCCGGCTGCGGCTGCTGCAGGGGCGCTGGGCCGAGGCCGAGGACGACTCCCGCATCGCGCTGGCCGCGACCGACATCCGGCTGGGCTGGCTGTGGCCCAACCTCGTGCTCGGGCTGCTGGCCGCGCGCCGGGAGGCGCCGCCGCTCAACCCGCACCTCGACGAGATGTGGCGGATCGCGAACCTGGTCGACAGCCCCGGACTGGTCGCGGCCGCGGCGGCGGCGCTCGCGGAGAACGCGTGGATCACCCGGACCCCCGACCCGCGCCTCGACGGTCCCCTGGTCGCGGACCTCTACACCCGCGACTTCGCCGGCCGCGACGTCGTCGTGGCGCCGCTGAGCCGGTGGTTGCGCCGGTTGGCCGCGGCGGGGGTGCAGGAGAGCACGGTCCCGGCCCCCGGACCGTCGCCGGTACCCGACGACCAGCCCTACGCGCAGGCGATCGCCTTGTGGGACAGCGGGTCCACCGACGACCTGCTCGCGGCGCTGCGCCGGCTCGACGCCCTCGACGCGCGCGCGGTCGCCGCCCTGGTGCGCGCGCGGCTGCGCGAGTCGGGGGTCAGCGCGGTCCCGCGGGGCAGCTCGTCGACGACCCGGGCCAACCCGGCGGGGCTGACCGCCCGCCAGCTCGACGTGCTGGCCCTGCTGGTCGACGGGCTGACCAACGCCGACATCGCCGCCCGGCTGGTGATCTCGCCGAAGACCGCCGACCACCACGTGACGGCGATCCTCGGCAAGCTCGGGGTGCACTCGCGCAGTGAGGCGGCCGCGGTCGGGCGCAGGCTGGGCGTCCTGGGGACCGTGCAGGCCTGACGGCGCGGGTCAGCTCCAGGCGCGCGCCGAGCGTGCCGCCCAGTACTCCTCGGGCGGTCGGGCGAGGTCGGAGAGCTCCTCGAGCACCGCGGTGTCGACGTGGCGCAGGTCGACACCGGCGGCGGCGGCGTTGCTGCGGACCTGCGCGGCGTCGACACCGCCGGAGAGCACCCGCCACGCCCACGGCCGGGCCAGCGCCACGGCGATCGCGAGCCGGTCGATGCCGATTCCCGCGCGGGCGGCCAGTGCGGCCGCCTTCGCCGCGACGGCGGAGCCGTCCTGGCCGCCGGGGGCGAGCAGCCCGTTGGCCACGGGCTCCTTGACGATCACCCGCGCGCCCACGGCGGCCGCCTCGGCCAGTGCCGGACCGGCGGAGGGCTCCAGCACGTTCCAGGTCGACTGGATGGAGGTGAACAGTGGCCGGCCGGCGATGTGGATCTCCAGGGCGCGCCGGATCGCCTCGCTCTGGCGGGGGCCCGAGGTCGAGATGCCGACGCGGACGCCCTCGTCGCGCAGCGCCGCCAGCTGGATGTGCAGCGACGTGTCGGTGAGGACTCCGGTGTCGAGCGTCGCGGAGTGCACGTGGTAGACGTCGAACCGGCGGCCGAGCGTGGCGCGGGTCAGTGCGAGCTGCTCGGTGAACGCCGTGATCGAGTGGTCCTTGACCTCGTGGACGTCCGCGTCGGTGCGCCAGTCGCCGACGTAGCGGTAGCCCCATTTCGACCCCACCTCGACGGTCACGCCGGGGTGGGCGTCGAGCCAGCCCGCGAGGAACTCCTCGGCGCGGCCGTAGGAGCGGGCGACGTCGACGTAGTCGACCCCGCAGGCGATCGCGGCGTCGAGGACCTGCCAGGTGCGGGCCCGCAGCGCCTCGACGCCGCGTTCGGTGCCGAGGTCGTGGGCGCGGCCGGGGGTGATGTAGGCCGGTCGCGCGACCGCGGCCAGCCCGATGCCCAGCTTCGCGCTCACGCGCTCGCCGCCGGGCGCTCGGTGACCGCGGGGGGCCAGGACGCGGCGCCGAGCTCGCGGGAGATGCTGCGGGCGGCGGCGCGCAGGGCGTCGGCGGCGACGGGGTCGAGCGGCCAGTCGCTCTGCGCCACGACCAGCCCGATCGCGCCGGCGACGGCGCCGCTGTGGTCGCCGACCGGGGCGGCGACGCCGTACTCGCCCAGGACGGCCTCCTCGGCCTCGGTGGCGACACCGGCGGCGCGCACGGCGGCCAGCTCCGCGCGCAGCCGCGCCGGGTCGGTGATGGTCTCGCCCGTCATGCTGCGCAACGTATCGGTCTCCGGCAGTGCCGTGTCGTCGAAGGCGAGCAGGGCCTTGCCCAGCGCACACGCGTGGGCGGGGACGACGATGCCGACCTCGTTCATCTGCCGCCCGCCGCCGGGCCGCGGTTCGTGGGCGACGACGATCACGTCGCGTTCGGGCAGGTCGCGGTCGACGCCGGCCAGCAGCACGGCGGTGCGCACGGCCATCCCGGTGCGGGCGGCGAGGTCCTCGGCCCACGGCACCGAGCGCGACCGCAGCTCGAGGGTGTCGAGGTAGACGTTGCCCAGCCGCAGGGTGGCGGGGCCGAGCCGGTAGCGGCCGGAGTCGCGTTCCTGGGCGACCATGCCGTGGTCGAGCAGGGTGCGGACGATCCCGTGCACCGTCGACGGGGCGAGCTCCAGCTGGGCGGCGAGCTCGCCGAGGCCCATCCGGCGGGCACCCTGCAGCGCGGTGAGGATGCGGACGGCGCGGTCGACGGACTGGATCACACCGCCACCTCCCGCACCGTCGCGTGTGCCCGTCCTCGGGGGAGGGCAGCGGACCCTTGTGCGGTCCACCGGCTGAGCGTAGCTTCCGATGAGCGTTCGGCATAGTCGAAACGCGTTCAGCAGAGTTGTGCACGTGCCGCCAGACCCCGGTCGCGCCCAACGGAGGGCCCACGATGAAGAAGCTGATCAACGATCCGGCCGACGTCGTCGCCGAGGCGTTGCGCGGCATGGACGCCGCCCACCCCGAGCTACGCGTCGACCACGCCAACCGCATCGTCTTCCGCGCCGACGCGCCCGTGCAGGGCAAGGTCGGGCTGATCTCCGGCGGCGGGTCCGGACACGAACCGATGCACGGCGGCTTCGTCGGCCCCGGAATGCTCGACGCCGCCTGCGCGGGCGAGGTCTTCACCTCCCCGGTGCCCGACCAGATGGTCGAGGCCACCAGAGGCGTCGACGGCGGCGCCGGCGTCCTGCACATCGTGAAGAACTACACCGGCGACGTCATGAACTTCGAGATGGCCGCCGAGCTGGCCGGCGCCGAGACGGGCGTCGACGTGCTGTCGGTCGTCACCGACGACGACGTCGCCGTCCAGGACAGCCTCTACACCGCGGGCCGCCGGGGGGTCGGCGTCACGGTGCTGCTGGAGAAGATCGTGGGCGCCGCCGCCGACGAGGGCCGCGACCTCGCGGCCGTCGCGGCGGTGGCCCGCAAGGTCAACGGCCAGGGCCGCAGCATGGGCATGGCGCTCACCTCGTGCACCGTGCCCGCGGCCGGGCAACCGACCTTCGACCTGCCCGACGACCAGATGGAGATCGGCATCGGCATCCACGGCGAGCCGGGCCGGCGCCGGGTACCGGTCGCGCCCGCCCGCGAGATCGCCGCGATGCTCGTCGAGCCCGTCCTCGACGATCTCGACTTCACCGGACCCGACGGGGTCATCTGCTTCGTCAACGGCATGGGCGGCACCCCGCTGCTGGAGCTCTACCTCATGTACGCCGAGGTGGCGGCACTGCTGGAGAAGGCGAACGTGCGGATCGCCCGCTCGCTCGTCGGGCCCTACATCACCAGCCTGGAGATGGCGGGCTGCTCGGTCACGCTGCTCAAGGCCGACGACGAGCTGATCCGGCTGTGGGACGCGCCGGTCAACACTCCCGGACTGCGGTGGGGGGCATGAGCGCGAGCATCGACCAGCTCACCGACTGGGTACGGCGGTTCGCCGCCGCGGTGCACTCCCACCGCGACGAGCTGACCCGGCTGGACTCCGCGATCGGCGACGCCGACCACGGCTCCAACCTCGACCGCGGCATGACCGCCGTCGTCGCCGCCCTCGACGCCGAGCCGCAGCCGAGCGCGGCCGCGCTGTTCAAGAAGGTCGGGATGACCCTGGTCAGCACCGTCGGCGGGGCGAGCGGACCGCTGTACGGGACGTTGTTCCTGCGCGTCGCGACCGCGTCGGGCGAGGTCACCGAGCTCGACGGCCCCGCCTTCGCCAAGGCGCTGCGGGCCGGGCTGGAGGGCGTCGTCGCCCGCGGCAAGGCCGAGCCGGGCGACAAGACGATGTACGACGCGCTCGCCCCGGCCGTCGATGCGCTCGACGCGGGGCTGGCCGACGGCGACCCGCTCGGCGAGGCCCTGCGCGCCGCGGCGAGCGCCGCCGCGGCCGGCCGGGACGCCACGATCCCGCTCGTCGCCCGCAAGGGCCGGGCCAGCTACCTCGGCGAACGCAGCGCCGGACACCAGGACCCCGGCGCGACGTCGGTGACGATGCTCGTGGTCGCCGCGGCCGAAGCACTGGCGTGACGGGCCTCGTCGGCCTCGTCGTCGTCTCCCACTCCCGCGCGCTGGCCGACGCCGCCGTCGCCCTGGCCCGGGAGATGGTGCACGACGGCGGCCCCCGCATCGAGGTAGCCGCGGGTCTCGACGAGACCACCTTCGGCACCGACGCCACCGCGATCACGGTGGCGATCGAGACCGCCGACGACGGCGCCGGCGTCGTCGTGCTCATGGACCTCGGCAGCGCCGTCCTCTCCGCCGAGCTGGCACTGGAGATGCTCGACCCCGACGTGGCCGCCCGCGTCGTCCTGAGTGCCGCGCCGCTGGTCGAGGGGCTCGTCGCGGCCGTCGTCACCGCGGCGGGAGCGGCCGACGCCGCCACCGTCGCCGCCGAGGCGACCGGCGCCCTGGCCGCGAAGGCCGCGCAGCTCAGCGCGGAGCCGGCCGCGTCCCGCGGCCCCGCCGCGCAGTCCGGCGCCGCCGGCCCGACCGTCACCCTCACCCTCGCCGACCCGCACGGCCTGCACGCCCGCCCGGCGTCGCGGCTCGTCGGTGCGGTGCGCGGACTCGACGCCGACGTCCACGCGCGCAACATCTCCACGGGGTCGGACTGGGTCCCGGTCGCGAGCCTGTCGCGGCTCGCGACGCTCGGTGGCCTGGTCGGGCACGGCATCGAGGTCCGCGCGAGCGGCCCCGACGCCACGACGGCACTGGACCGGGTCGTCGTCGCGGCGGCGGAGTCCGGCCTGACCCGGGCCACCCGGCCGGCTGCTGTCGGGCCGCGGCAGGCCTGGGCCCAGGACGTGCCCGTCCGTCCGCTCGGGGCCTCGCCCGGGATCGTCGTCGGTCCCGCCCGCCCGCTGCGCGCGAGCGCGGTCGACGTCGACGCGACCCCCGCGGGCGATCCCGCCACCGAACGGACCCGGCTCGACCGTGCCCGCGCCGCCGCCGCCGACGCCGTCGAGGCCGTCCGCGACCGCACCGCCACCACCGCCGGTGCCGACGAGGCCGCGATCTTCGAGGCGCACCTCGCCCTGCTCGACGACCCCGACCTGCTCGACGACGCCCACGCCCGCATCGCCGCGGGCGGGGCCGCGGGCCGGGCGTGGGCCGATGCCGTCGAGACCGCCGCCGCCCGCTTCGCCGCGCTGCCGGGGCAGTACCTGCGTGCCCGTGCCGCCGACGTCCGCGCCGTCGGCGACGAGGTGCTGCGCGCCCTCACCGGCGCCGCCGCCCCCGCAGCCGCCCCCGGCGACGGTGTCCTCGTCGCCGCCGACCTCACCCCCGCCGACGCCGCGGGGCTCGACCCGGCCACCGTCACCGCCGTCGTCCTCGCCGCGGGCAGCCCCACGGCGCACGCCGCGATCCTGCTGCGCGCCAAGGGAATTCCAGCTGTCGTCGGTGCCGGGGCGGATGTCCTCGACATCGCCGCGGGCACGGTCGTCGCCGTCGACGGCACCACCGGTGAGGTCCTGCTCGACCCGACGCCTGCGCAGGCCGACGGGTTCGCCGCCCGCGCCGCCGGACGCGCCGCCCGCGACCGCGCCGCCCGCGCCCGCGCGACCGAGCCCGCGGTGACCCGCGACGGCACGACCGTGCTGGTCGGCGTCAACGCCGGATCGGCCGCCGACGCGGCCGCCGCGACCGGGGCCGACCTCGCCGGTCTGGTCCGCACCGAGTTCCTGTTCCTCGGCCGCGACGACGCCCCCGGCATCGACGAGCAGGAGGCCGCCTACCGCGACGTCGCCGCCGCGCTCGGCGGGCGCCGGATCACGCTGCGCACCCTCGACGTCGGCGGGGACAAGCCGCTGCCCTACGTCCCCGCACCCGCCGAGGCCAACCCGTACCTCGGCGTGCGGGGGCTGCGGCTCGCGCTGCGCGCACCAGAGCTCTTCGCGACACAGCTGCGCGCCGTCGTGCGCACCGCCCACGCCACACCCGTCAGCGTCATGTTCCCGATGGTCTCGACGGTCGCCGAGCTCGCCGCCGCGCGCGCCGCCCTCGACGCCGCGATCGCCGCCGAGGGCGGGGGAGTCCCCGCGCAGCTGCAGATCGGGATGATGGTCGAGGTGCCGGCGGCGGCGCTGCGGGCGGCGGCGTTCGTGCCGCACGTCGACTTCCTGTCGATCGGCACCAACGATCTCACCCAGTACGCGCTCGCCGCCGAACGCGGCAACGACGCCGTCGCCACCCTGGCCGACCCGCTCGACCCCGCGGTGCTCGCGCTCGTCGCGGCGACGTGCCGGGCCGCGGGCGACGACGTCCTCGTCGCGGTCTGCGGTGAGGTCGCCGCGGACCCGGCGGCGGCCGCGCTGCTGGTCGGGCTGGGGGTGCGCGAGCTCAGCGTCGCCGCGCCGGCGGTCGCGGGCGTGAAGCAGTCGGTCCGGGAGATCGACCGCGCCGCCGCGACGGCCCTCGCCGGGCAGGCGCTGCGCGCCCCCGACGCCGACACCGTCCGTGCCCTGGCCGCCGCAGCCCTGACCCGACCCCCGCCGCAGCCCTGATCTCGCCGCAGCCCTGATCTCGCCGCGGCCCGACCTGACGCCGCGCGCAACCTCGGAGTCGCGGAGGGCGCCGCGGCCGACCGTGACGTTGCGCCCGGTCGATCGCGCGCAACCTCACCGCCGCCGACGCGACCGCGGACAGCCGTGAGGTTGCGCGCGGACCGTCTCGGTCAGACCTGGGGCGTGATCGCCTGCAGCGCAGCCGACCCACGGACCGCCCGGGCCAGGTCGGCCAGCGCCGCACCGTGCGCGGCGGCGAGCGTCGCGCGGTCCTCGGTCAGCGTTGTCCGGTCGACGTAGGCCCCGTGGTCGAAGTAGAGGCCCGGGGAGAGCACCTGCACCGCGAAGAACGACGCCAGCACGTTGCGCAGGTCGTTCACCGCGAGGAAGTGGTGGGCACTCGCGCCCGTCAGCACCGTCGCGGCGACCTTGCCCTGCAGCGGCGCCGTCTTCTCGCCCCAGCGGCCACGCTCGGTGCCCTCCAGGGCCGTGCGCAGCAACGCGCTGAACGACGCCCGGTACACCGGGCTGCCCAGCACGACCCCGTCGGCGGCGTCGAACGCCGCCGCGATCTCGTCCTGGCCGACCTGGCTGATCTCCAGCAGCGACGTCGTCGCCCCGGCCTTCGCCGCGCCCGCGAGGATCCCCTCGACCGCGGTCGTGGTCCGGCCGCCGACGTCGGGGCCGCCGACGAGGCCCACCAGCACCGGGCTCAACGGGCCTGCTCCGACTCGACGATCGGCGCGACGAGCGTGTAGGCGCCGCGGTGGAACAGCAGCGGCGACCGGGACGTGTCGGCGCCCAGGGCGTGGACCCGGCCGACGACGATCGTGTGGTCGCCGCCGTCGTACTCGTTCTCGAGCGCGCAGTCGATCCAGGCGTTCACACCGTCGAGCACCGGGGCCCCCGACGGCGCCGCACCCCAGCTGACGCCGGCGAACTTGTCGACGCCGGAGCGGGCGAAGCCGGCGCTGTAGTGCTGGTGGTCCGCGGCGAGGATGTTGACGCAGAACGTCCCGACCTCACGGATCTGCGGCCACGTCGACGACGACCGGGCCGGGGAGAAGTTCACCAGCGGCGGGTCGAGCGACAGCGACGCGAACGACTGACACGTGAAGCCGAGCGGGCCGTCGGGCCCCGTCGCCGTCACGACGACGATGCCGGAGACGAAATGTCCCAGCACGTCGCGCATGGTCGCGGGGTCGACAGGGTCGGGGGACCGACCGGTTCTCGGCTGCAAGTCCGTCACCCGATGCACCCTAGGTGGCCGTCCGCGTCGCGACCATGGCTGAGTGTCACACCCGACGGTCCCCGATGTGTGACGGCGGTCATTGCGCCCGACCCGGGTGGGTGCGTGGCAGGCGTGGCCGTGCCCGTCCGGGTCTCGTAGCGTTGCCGCCGAACGCCCGGTGACGTCGAGGAGGACGGTGCAATGGCGGATCTCGAGCACTTCCGGATGTTGATCGGCGGCAGAGCCGTCGACGCGATCTCGGGGAAGACGTTCGAGTCGGAGAATCCCTACACCGGGCAGCCGTGGGCGGTGCTCCCCGACGGCGGTCCCGACGACATCGACGCCGCGGTCGCCGCGGCGCGGTCGGCCCTCGACGGTGAGTGGGGTGCGCTGACCGGGTTCGCGCGCGCGGCGCTGATGCGCCGCCTCGGCGACCTCGTCGCCGAGAACGCCGAACGGCTCGCCCGGCTGGAGGTCAACGACTCCGGCAAGCTCTACCGGGAGATGATCGGCCAGCTCAACGGCCTCGGCGGCTGGTTCCACTACTACGCGGGCATCGCCGACAAGCTCGAGGGCCGCCAGATCCCCTCACCGAACCCGAACTTCCTCGTCTACACCCGGCGCGAGCCGGTCGGTGTCGTCGCGGCGATCACCCCGTGGAACTCGCCGCTGCTGCTGCTCACGTGGAAGGTGGCGCCCGCGCTGGCCGCGGGCTGCACGGTCGTGGTGAAGCCGTCGGAGCACGCACCGTCGTCGTCGCTGGGGCTCGCGGAGCTGTTCGAGCAGGCGGGTTTCCCGCCGGGCGTGGTCAACGTCGTGACGGGCAACTCCCGCGAGGTCGGGGCGCACCTGGCCGGGCACCCCGGCGTCGACAAGGTCGCGTTCACCGGCTCGACGGCCACCGGCCGCGCGGTGGCCCACGCCGCCGCGGAGAACCTCAACAAGGTGACCCTGGAGCTGGGCGGCAAGTCGCCGCAGGTCGTGTTCCCCGACGCGGACCTCGAAGCAGCGTCGAACGGCCTGGTCGCGGGCGTGTTCGCGGCGACGGGCCAGACGTGCATGGCCGGGTCGCGGCTGATCGTGCACGAGTCGGTGCACGACGAGCTGGTGCGGCTGGTGGCCGAACGGGCCTCGCGCATCAGGCTCGGCGACCCCAACGACCCCGACACCGAGATGGGACCCGTCGCCAACCGGCCGCAGTACGAGAAGGTCCTCGGCTACCTGGAGACGGCGAAGGGCGAGGGTGCCACCGTCGCCTACGGCGGCTCGGCCGACCCCGGCATGGGTGGGCTGTTCGTGCAGCCCACCGTGCTGACCGGCGTCGGGCCGGAGTCCACGATCGTGCGCGAGGAGGTGTTCGGGCCGGTCCTGTCGGCGTACACGTTCACCACCGAGGACGAGGCGATCAAGCTGGCCAACGACACCCAGTACGGCCTCGCCGGCGCCGTCTGGACCAAGGACGTGCACCGCGCCCACCGGGTCGCGGCGAAGATCCGGGCCGGTTCGGTGTGGATCAACGCCTACCGGGTCGTCGCACCCAGCGTGCCCTTCGGCGGGTTCAAGAGCTCGGGGCTGGGCCGGGAGAACGGCATCGACGCGGTCAACGAGTACACCGAGAACAAGTCGGTGTGGGTGGAGCTCTCCGGCGGCACCCGCGATCCGTTCACGCTGGGCTGACCTTCGGTCACCCTCCGTCACTCGAACGGGTTGCCTGTCGCCCACCGGTGGCCGGACCCCGCGCGGTACAAAGGCGACGGAAGTCGTCGCCCGTCACTCGTGGGGAGCCCGGTGGGCGGCGGCGACCCGACGGTCGGCGACCGGGTTCCCGGTCGCCGACCGCGGCCTCGTCTCGAGAGGTCCTCGGGTCGCGCGAATCGGCTCGGGCGAGGTCAGCTCGCGTAGGCGCGCAACCGGTCGGCGCGCTCGCCGACCCGCAGCTTGCCCATGACCTCGCGCTCGATCTGGCGCACCCGCTCGCGCGAGAGGCCGAACCGGCGGCCGATCTGGTCGAGCGTGCGCGGCTGGCCGTCGTCGAGGCCGTAGCGCATCCGGATCACGTTCTGCTCGCGGTCGTCGAGCGTCGCGAGCACGCGGCGCAGGTCGTCGTGGAGCAGGTGCGAGATGACGGTGTTCTCGGCGTCGGCGGCCTCGGCGTCCTCGATGAAGTCCCCGAGCGGGGCCTCCTCCTCGGCGCCGACCGGCATGTCCAGGCTCACCGGGTCGCGGGCGTGGTCGAGCAGGTCGGCGATCTTCTCCTCGGGCAGGCCCGACTCCTCGGCCAGCTCGGCGTGCGTGGCCTCCCGGCCCAGGCGCTGGTGCATGTCGCGCTTGATCCGGGCCAGCTTGTTGACCTGCTCCACGAGGTGCACGGGGAGCCGGATCGTGCGCGCCTGGTCGGCCATGCCGCGGGTGATGGCCTGCCGGATCCACCACGTCGCGTACGTCGAGAACTTGAAGCCCTTGGCGTAGTCGAACTTCTCGACGGCCCGGATCAGGCCGAGGTTGCCCTCCTGGATCAGGTCGAGCAGCGGCATCCCGCGGCCGGTGTAGCGCTTGGCCAGGCTCACCACGAGACGCAGGTTGGCCTCGAGCAGGTGGTTGCGGGCACGGGCGCCGTCGCGCGCCACGGTCCGCAGGTCACGGGCATAGTCCTCGGCGAGCTCGCGCCCCTCGGCCGCGGCGGTGTCGAGTACGTGACGGGCGAAGACGCCGGCCTCGACGCGCTTGGCGAGGTCGACCTCCTGGGCGGCGGTGAGCAGCGCCGTCTTGCCGATCCCGTTGAGGTAGACACGGACGAGGTCGGCGGCCGGGCTCTGCGCGTCGAGCTCGTCCACACTCGGCGCGGCGACGGTCGGCTCGGTGTCCCACACCTCTCGCTCGGGCGCGGTACGCTGCGACGGAACTGCCTTCGGCTTACGGGCGGTGGCTGCGGTCATCGTGGTATCCCTCCCTGCGCTGCCGGGGGGTACGCTGTGGCGTCTGCCGCCCCGGCTTCTGTTCGTTCCAACGCAAGGTCGTGGACAATCGTTCCCGGCCCGGCGCATCCGCCGTGCGGGTGACAACGTGCGTCTCGTCACGCCGGGAACGTCCGGAGCTCCCACGGTGGTGGCCGGGAAGCATCGGGGGCGCGGATGGGGACGTTGCGCGACGTCGTGTCCCCGTCGTGGCTCGCGGCCCGCATCGACCCCATCGACGTCGTCGGCACGCTCGCCGAGGCGGTGCGCTCCGTCGCGGCCGACCCCGCCGCCGCAGCGGCCGCGACGGCCCGCCTCGCGGGGGGAAGCCTGCACGCCCTCGCCGCCGCCACGAGCCCGGGAACGACCCCGTCACCGGCCCCGCCGGCCGACCGCCGGCACTCGCACCCGGCGTGGGAGACCAACGCCTGGTACGTGCTGTGCCGGCGCGAGCACGCGCTGCTGGCAGAGTGGGCCCGCGCCGTCGCCGGAAGCGCCGAGCTGGGTCCGGTGGCCACCCGCAAGCTCGCGTTCGTCGTCGACCAGGTCGTCGCCGCGACCGACCCGGCGAACTGGCCCCTCACCAACCCCGAGGTGCCCGCCACGGCGCTGCGCACCGGCGGGCGCAGCCTCCTGCGGGGGCTGCGCAACCTCGTCCGCGACGTCGCCACCAACGGCGGGGCGCCGCTGCAGGTGCCGCGCGACGCGCTCGTCGTCGGCCGCGACATCGCCGCGACCCCCGGGAAGGTCGTGTACCGCAACGACCTCGTCGAGCTCGTCCAGTACGCGCCGGTCACCGACGCGGTGCACCGCACGCCCCTGGTGCTGTCGCCGCCGTGGATCAACAAGTACTACGTCATGGACCTCGCGCCGGGTCGCAGCTTCGCGCAGTGGGCCGTCGAGCACGGCCGCACCGTCTTCGCGCTGAGCTACCGCAACCCCGGGCCCGAGCAGCGTGACCTCACGATGGCCGACTACCTGGGCTCGGGGCTGCTCGCCGCGCTCGACGTCGTCGAGGACGTCACGGGGGAGTCGAGCGCCGACATCGCGGCCCTCTGCCTCGGCGGCACCCTCGCCACCGCCGCGGCGGCGTGGCTCGCCGCCCGCGGCGACCGGCGCATCGGCACACTCACCCTGCTCAACACGATGCTCGACTACCGCGACCCCGGGCCGCTCGGGGTGTTCACCGACGCCCGCGCCGTGGAACGCCTCGAACGGCGCATGCGCGGCCCCGGCTACCTGCCCGGGCCGGCCATGCGCGCCACCTTCGACACGCTGCGCCCCGACGACCTGATCTGGCGCTACGTCGTCGACGGGTGGTGGCTGGGCAACCCACCACCGGTGTTCGACCTGCTCGTCTGGAACGCCGACTCCACCCGCATGCCCGCCGCCATGCAGATGGAGTACCTCACCGGCCTCTACCTCGAGAACCGGCTCGCCACCGGACGCATGGAGCTCGCCGGGGAGCGGCTGGACCTGGGCGCGGTCGCCCACGACACCTATGTCGTCGCGGCCGAGACCGACCACATCGCCCCGTGGCGGTCGGTCCACGCGGGCGCCCGCCTGCTCGGCGGCGACGTCCGCTTCGTGCTGACGACGTCGGGGCACATCGCGGGCGTGGTGAACCCCCCGTCCCCACGGGCGGGCCACCGCGTCGGCACCGGACCCGTCCCGGCCGATCCCGACGCGTGGCGCGACGCGACGCCGCAACGGCAGGGGAGCTGGTGGGAGGACTGGGCGGTGTGGGCGGGGGAGCGGGCGGGCCCACTGGGCCCGCCGCCGCCGATGGGCAGCGCCGACCACCCACCCCTCGACGAGGCTCCCGGGAGGTACGTGCGGGAGACCTGATCGAGGGCGGCGACGGATCAGCGACAATGGCACCCGACACCGGGAGAGTGATGAGCGCAGGCGAGCGAACGGACAGCGGGCCGTGGACCGAGCAGGTCAACGCGCTCGGCGACTTCATCCGCGCGCAGCGCCGGCTCGCGAACCTGTCGCTGCGGGAGATGGCGTCGCTGACCAGCGTCTCCAACGCCTACCTGTCGCAGGTCGAGCGCGGGCTGCACCAGCCGTCGCTGAAGGTGCTCCGCTCGATCGCCGACGCGCTGCAGCTGTCCACCGAGCAGCTGCTGTCGCAGGCCGGCTGGTCGACGGCCGAGCCCACCGCGACGGCCCCCGAGCCGGAGCCGGTCGCCACCGGCACCGAGGACGCCATCCGCGCCGACCCCCGGCTCAGCGAGGACCAGAAGGCCGCCCTGCTGGGTGTGCTGCGCAGCTTCGTCGAGGGCGCGGCCCCGGCCCGCTGAGCCTCACACCTCGACGAGCACCGTGAACGGGCCGTCGTTGACCGACTCGACCTCCATCGGCGCCCGGAACACCCCGGTCCCGACGGTCGCCCCGCGCGCCCGCAGCTGCGCGACCACGGCGTCCACCAGCGGTGCGGCCACCTCCGGGCGGGCCGCGGCCTGCCACGACGGGCGCCGGCCCTTGCGGGTGTCGCCGTAGAGCGTGAACTGGCTGACGACGAGCAGCGGCGCGCCCGCCGTCGCGCAGGACTGCTCGTCGCGCAGGATGCGCAGCTCGTGCAGCTTGCGCGCCATGGTCGCGGCGTGCTCGGCGGTGTCGTCGTGGTGCACCCCGAGCAGCACGAGCAGGCCCGCACCGATCTCGCCGACGGTCTCCCCGTCGACACGCACCGACGCCCGGGTCACGCGGGCGGCGACGGCCCTCACCCGCCGCTCCCCGCCGGCAGCAGCAGCCCGTGGCGGACCAGCTCGCGCACCGCCGGGAGCGTCGCGTCGACCAGCGCGTCGTAGGGCCGGTCGTGGGCGAAGGACAGCAGGTGCAGCAGCTCGTCGAGCGGCAGCTCACCGCGGCAGCCGGCGAGCAGGGCGGCGGCCGGCTCGTCGACCTCGTGGCGCCACGCCGGCCCGTCGCGACGGGCCACCGCGGCACCCGCCTCCTCCCAGCCCTGCGCGCCGGGCACCGCGTAGCGCTCCAGCGTCGAGGCCGGGTTCAGCCGCAGCGTCGCCCCGAGCAGCGCCTCGTCGCGGGCGTGGGCGCGCAGCCAGTCGACGCGGTCGAGCCAGCCGTCGGCCTCCGGCCCGAGCGGCCCGCCCGCCTCGCCGACCAGGTCCTCGACGACGACGGTCGGCTCGGCGTCGGTGCGCCGCAGCAGCAGGTGCCCGAACCCGATGCCCTCGACGTCGCGCCGGTCGGCCCAGTCGAGCCACTCGCCGGCCTGCGCGCGGGCGGCGGGGGAGGTGAGGTCGAGGCCGGCGTCGCGTTGCCAGGTGCCGACGTGCATCGCCGGGTCGACGGCCTCCCGCTGCAGGATCCAGGCGTCGCAGCCCGGGGGGAGCCAGCCGCGGACCCGGTCGGGCCAGTCCTCGCCCCGCACGTGCAGCCACGATCCCAGCAGCTGTGCGACCCCACCGGGCTCCAGCACCGAGGGCAGGTCGGCCAGCAGGGCGGCGAGCGCGTCGTCGCCGTCGGCGCCGGAGTCGCGGTAGACGTAGTCGACCCGCGCGGGGCCCGGCACGAACGGCGGGTTGGACACGACGTGGGAGAAGCGCCTGCCCGCCACCGGCTCCAGCCACGGTCCCTCGAGGAGGTCGGCGCGCACCCCGGACAGGGCGAGTGTCGCCGCGGCCATCGCCAGCGCCCGCGGCGCCAGATCGGTACCGACGACGTGGGCGGAGTGCCGGCTCGCGTGCAGGGCCTGGACGCCGCAGCCGGTGCCCATGTCGAGGGTCGCGGCGACCGGCCGGCGGATCGCCGCGGCCGCCAGCGTCAGCGACGCCCCGCCGACGCCGGTGACGTGGTCGCGGTCCTGCCGCGCCGCGGGGGTGTCGAGGTCGGACACCACCCACCAGGCGTCGTCGGCGTCGCCGGACCCGGCGTCGTCGGCGTAGGGGCGGACGTCGAGCGCGGCGGCGAACCCGTCGCCGTCAGGACGCAGCAGCCCACCCGCGACGAGCGCCTGCGGGTCGCCGAGGGCGGCGCGCACCGCGGGCGCGGCCTCGGTGCCGCCGAGCAGCAGCAGCCGCACGACGACACCCAGCTCGCCGCCGTCGCGGCTCGCGCGGTACGCGGCCTCGGGTTCGCCGCGGGTGAGCGCGTCGTGGGCGGCGCCGCCGAGCAGGCCACGCACGCCGTCGACGGTGTAGCCGTGGGTCAGGAACGCCGCACGCAGGCCCGGCGCCGCCGGGACGAGATCGGGGAGCACCCGCCCATCCTTCCTCCCCACCCGTTCGGGCCGGTCGGCACCGGGGCCCGGCGGCGCTAGGCTCCGGGTGTGACGCTCTGCCTGGCCCAGGACACCGACGCCGACGCGCTGCTCGACCGCGACCCGCTCGCGCTGCTGATCGGCATGCTGCTCGACCAGCAGTTCCCGATGGAACGCGCCTTCGCCGGTCCCGCGCTGGTCGCGCACCGTCTCGGCGTCGACCGGCTCGACGCGCGCGAGCTGGCCGACCACGACCCGGACGCGCTGGTCGCGCTGTTCACCGGGCCGCCCGCGGTGCACCGCTACCCGAGGTCGATGGCGCAGCGGGTGCAGGCACTGGCGGCGACGATCGTCGAGCGCTACGACGGCGACGTCACCGCGATCTGGTCCGACGCCGCCACCGGCAAGGAGCTGTTCACCCGGCTCGCGGGCCTGCCCGGGTTCGGGACGCAGAAGGCGCAGATCTTCACCGCGCTGCTGGGCAAGCAGCGCGGGGTCACCCCGCAGGGCTGGCGCGAGGCCGCGGGCGGCTACGGGGAGGACGGCGTGCACAGGTCGGTCGCCGACGTCGTCGACGCCGACTCACTGGGCCGGGTACGCGACTACAAGCAGGCCGCGAAGGCGGCCAAGAAGGCCGCGGCGGGCTGAGGGACGGGCCCGGCGCGGGCCGCTCGTCCGGGGCGACCGAATCCGACGAGCGCCACACCCAGGTGTGTACATGCATTCAGGTCGACCGACTAGCATCGGCGCCGTGCACAAGGTCCCGAACGAACGCCAGGGCCTGCGCGTCGTCGACCCGGACCAGGTCTGTGACGCGACGGCAGTCCTCGCCGACCACGACGAACTCTCCCGCGCGGCCACCGTGCTCGATGCGCTGGGCGAGGTCAACCGGCTCAGCATCCTGCTCGCGCTCCACCACGCGGGCGATCTGTGCGTGTCCGACCTCGCGGTGTCGGTCGGCATGAGCGACAGCGCGGTGTCGCACGCCCTGCGGCTCCTGCGTGCCCACGGGATCGTCACCGCGCACCGCGAGGGGCGCCTCGTCCGGTACCGGGTCGCGGAGGGCACGGCCCGCAGGCTCCTCGAGGTGGTCTCCGAGGACGCCGTCGCGCCGATGAAGCTGCACGCGCACGGCCACGCCGACCCGCAGGACGTCGTCACCGGCTGACCCCGGCCGGGCCGCTCCGGAGCCGCCCGGTTCATGCACTTCTGGGCGGTTCGTCCGAGTCTTCGGGTGACGATCCCAGGCGCATCTGCAGGACGGACGGGCGCGGACGCCGTCACGGTGCAACGATGGTGGAGGTCGCCGGAGAACTTCCCCGGCGACAGCGAGGGAGACGTCGTGACCGAGCCGCAGCGGAGCAGCCAGGACCAGCCCGTACTCATCACGGACGCGGCGATGTCGTACGAGCAGGAGCTCGCCGTCCGCAAGCGGCGCTACAAGGTCATGATGCTCATGCGGATCCCGTGCATGATCGCGGCCGCCGCCTGTTACCAGATCCCGTGGCTCGCCGTCGGGCTGCTCGTGCTGTCGATCCCGCTGCCGTGGATCGCCGTCCTGGTCGCGAACGACCGGTTGCCGCGCAAGGCCGAGACCCCCAACAGGTTCCAGGCCGACCGGCGCGCCATCGAGCCGGGAGAGCGTCCCGTCATCGAGGGCTGACCCCCGCCTCCCGGTCCAGGCCCGCCAGCTCGACCGCGACGTCCGCGGCCAGCCCGGCGTTGGCCGTGACCAGCGCGACGTTCGTCGCCAGGCTCGCCCCACCGCTGCCGGCGTGGAAATGCTCCAGCAGCGCCGGCGTCACGTCCTTCCCGACGATCCCGCGTCCGGCGACCATCGCCAGCCCCTCCGCGAGCAGCCGGTCGTGCAGCGCCTCCGCCAGCTCGTCGGCCACCGCGACGGGCTGGGCCACGACGAGGCCCGACCCCGTCGTCCGGTGCGCCGCCCACACCGCCGCCACCTGCGCCGGGGTGTCGGCGCGCCACGGCACCGGGTGCCCGGAGTCGCGGCGGTAGAAGCCGGGGAAGGAGTCGGTTCCGTAGCCGAGCACACCGACCGAGTCCGTCTCCAGCACCTCCAGCGTCGCACCCACGTCGAGGATCGACTTCACCCCCGAGCACACCACCGCCACCGGTGTGCGGGCCAGCACCCCCAGGTCCGCCGAGACGTCCCACGACTCCCGGGCGCCGCGGTGCACACCGCCGAGCCCACCCGTCGCGAACAGCGCGACCCCGGCCGCTGCGGCGAGCCAGGCCGTCGCCGCCACCGTCGTGGCGCCGTCGCGGCCCAGCCCGATGGCGGCGCCGAGGTCGCGCACCGACAGCTTCACCAGCTCACCCGAGCACACCCGGTCCAGCGCGGCGGCGTCCAGACCGACACGCGCCCGCCCGTCGAGCACCGCGACCGTCGCCGGGACCGCGCCCCGCGCGCGGACCGCCTGCTCCAGGACGTCGGCGGTCTCGCGGTTGCGCGGTGCCGGCAGCCCGTGGGCGAGCAACGTGCTCTCCAGCGCGACGACGGGCCCGCCCGTGGCGAGCGCGTCGGCCACCTCCTCCGACACGTCCGGACCCGACCAGGGCCTGAGGGGGGAACGGGGGACGACGTGCTCGGTCACGTGCGGCATCATGGACGACATGGCCACCCAGACGCTGCCCGAGGTCGACACCCGCCCGGAGGGCACCGACTCCACGGGTAACGACGAGCCGAAGATGTTCCACTACGTGAAGAAGGCCAAGATCGCCGAGAGCGCGGTCATGGGCAACCTCGTGGTGGCGCTGTGCGGTGAGACGTTCCCCGTCACCAAGTCGCCCAAGCCCGGATCCCCGGTGTGCCCGGACTGCAAGAAGATCTTCGAGTCGCTGCCGCCCGGCGGCGACGACTGACCTCGCGTCACCCCGGCGTCCCGGCCTCGTCATCTGCGGGCGAGGCCAGGAACGCGTCGACGACCGGGGCCAGCTCGTGCGGCTCGGTCAGCAGCGCCAGGTGCCCGCCCGGGTGCACGTGCAGCGCCGACCCCGCGATGCCGCGATGCAGAATCCGTGCGTTGACCAGCGGCACGATCGGGTCGTCCTCACCGGCGACGACGAGCGTCGGCACCCGCAGCAGCGGCAGGAACGGCAGGCTCGTCCAGCTCGCCGCCGCGAGCAGCTGGTAGCGGTAGCCGCGATCACCCGGCCCCCCCGAGCGCCCGGCGCCCAGCACCTCGGCGGCCTGCTCGGGGCGGGTCCGCATCGTGCCGCCGTAGATGCGCCCGGCGACCTCCCGCGCATGGTCGGGATCGCGGTACCGGCGGCCCGTGAGCATCCGTGCCAGCACCGACGGCGGACCCGGCACCATCAGCGCGCCCGTCCCCGTCGCGACGAGCACCAGGCGCCGCACCCGGTGCCGCGCCGAGAGCGCCAGCTGCTGCGCGAGCGCGCCGCCCCACGAGAACCCGAGCACGTCGACCCGCCCGTGGCCCAGCCGGGTCAGCAGGTCGTCGACGACCGTCGCGAGACCCGCCAGCGGGTAGGGCAGCACCGGTGCGGGGGAGCCGCCGACCCCCGGCGGGTCGAACCGGATCGTCTCCAGGTCGCCGGGCAGGGCGGCGACGACCGGGTCGAGCAGCCCCAGCTCGGCGCCGATGCCGTTGATCAGCAGCAGCGGTGTGCGCCGCGACCCGGCGCGCGCATGGCGCACCGACACGCGCAGCGTCAACCCGGCGACGGCGACGTCGGCGACGTGCTCGGACCCACCTGTCGGGGCGCTCACCGGGCCGCGACGTACTCGCCGGGCGACGGCGCGAGCGCGCGCATCCCGCGCCCGCCCAGCTCGGCCGGGGCCTCGCAACGGCGGCCGGTCCGGGTGTCGAGCCACTCCGCGAGCACCGCCCACCACGACGCGGGGTCGTCGGTCGTGGGCGCGACGAACCCCGCGGCCGGCGCCTCGACCACCTGCACCGCGCCCTTGCCCGCGAGACCCACCCACGCGGTGGTGTCCGCCGGCGCGGGCCCGGCCGACGCCACTGGCCCGGACGACGCCACGGGCCCGGACGACGCGACGACGAGGGTGTCGCGGTCGACGACGGCGGAGTCGAGTGGTGTCCCGAGGAGCTCCGCAGGCAGCGCGACCGCGCAGGCGGCGGGGCCGGCGGCGGCATCGACCAGCCACTGCCGCAGATCGCGCGGCACCGGCACCTGCGGGGCGGCCCGCGGGTCGAGCCCGACGAGCACCGTGGCCGCCACCCGGCCCTGCAGACCCACCTCGGCCAGGTGGGCCAGCACGGCGGCGGTGAGGACGCCACCGTCACCGATCCCCACCAGCACCGTCGACCCGGCACGGGAGATGCGCTCGACGGCGTCGAGGGCGTCGAGCAACGCCTGCCCCCGGGCGTCGGCGCCGCACGTCGCGGGGTGCCAGCTCACGAGCAGCACCTGCGCGCCGGCCCGGACCAGGTGCTCGACGAGGCTGCGGCCCGGCGACAGGTCGGCGAGGTAGCCGGGCAGCCCCGGTGCGGGCACGACGAGCACGGGCAGCTCGCGGACCTCGCGGGTCTGCGGCAGGTAGTGGACCAGCTCGAACGCGTCGGTCCGCAGGACGACGGCGCCGGGGGAGGCGGCCACCTCCTCCCCGAGCGTGAGCCGCCGGGCCGCCCCGGCGGGCGGGGCGGCGGTGGGCAGGGGGAACTCGACGTCCCCCGGTGCCGCGGGCCCGGCCGTCGGGCGGCGGGCCGCGAGCGCCCGCAGCAGCGGGTTGTTGCTGGGGGCGACGACGTCGGCGACCGACTCGACGACCGCGCGCAGCAGTTGCTCGTCGGCGGGGTCGAGGCCGGCGTCGTCGAGCACCGCGGTGGCGGCGCCGGTCGTCGCCAGATGGGTCTGGACGGCGCGGCGCAACACCGGGTCGGCCGACCATCCGGGGTCGGCGAACCGGTGGTCACCGGGGTCGGGGCAGAGCGTGGAGTGGCCGAGGCCGATCCGGGTGAGCTCACCGGCGAGGGCGACGGTGTGGCGGGCGAGGTCGGCGGGGCGGGCCAGCAACGCCGAGGCCAGCCGCGTCCCGGCGGCCGCCAGTGTCGGGGTCGCGGGATCGTCCCGGCCGACCCGCGGCTCGCTGCTCACATGATCTCCTGAGGTGCTCGGTCACCGCCCGCCGTCGCGGCCAGCCGGTCTGATCGTCCCCCGCCAGCATGGTCGGGCGGCTCCGGGGCGGGCAACTCGCCAGACCCGACGTCACGAGACGGCGCCTGGGTGGGGGCGGGCGGCGACAGCCGGACCGCCGCGACGGCCCGCGCCCCGGCGTCCCGGGCCGCTGCCGTCCCCGCCGCCGCGGCCCGCACCGCCCGCCGGCCCGCCGCCGCGCGCATCGCCCGCAGGCGCCGCAGCCTGCGCTGGCGCCGGGTCGGACGGGCGGGCCACGTCTCCTCGACCGCGTTGTTGAGCTGCGCCCCGAGCACGATCGCGAAGCCGAGCAGGAACCCGAACAGCAGGAACGCGATGGGCGTGGCCAGAGCGCCGTAGGTGTAACCGGTCGCCGTGAGCAGCGTGAGGTAGACGCGCAGGCCCGTCGTGGACACCACGAACACGACCATCGCCAGCAGCGCGCCGGGCAGCAGCCGCCGCCACGGCGGGCTGTGCGGCAGCGCCACCTTGTACAGCGTCGTCAGGCCCAGGACCAGGCCGATCCCCACGGCCGGGTAGTAGAACGCGTCGACGGCCGAGGTGACCGCGGGCTGCCAGGCCGCGGGGAACACGCGCGGCAGCAGGTCGGGGCCGAGGGCGACGACGGGCAGCGCGAGCACCGCCGCCACCAGCGCCACCAGGTACATGCCGAGGGCGACGAGCCGCTGCCACACCGGGTTGCGGACCTCGTACTGGCCGTGGGCCTCGGTGACCGAGTCGACGATCGAGGCCACCGCCGACGACCCCGCCCACAGGGCGATGAGGAACCCGAGGGAGACGACGTCGGCGCGGCCACGGGTGAGGATGGCCTCGACCGTCGGCGCGATGATCTGGTCGACCACCTCGGGGGTGAACACCGTCCGGGAGAAGCCGACGATCGCGGCCTCGACGCTGTCGACCGTCCGCGGCCCGAACCAGTCGCCGACGTAGCCCAGCGAACCCAGCAGCGCCAGCAGCAGCGGCGGCAGCGACAGCGCCTGCCAGAACGCGGCCTGCGCCGACATGGAGAAGATGCCGTCGTCCCACGCCTTCACCAGCGTCCGGCCCGCCACGCGGCGCACGAGCCGCCGTCGCCGGGGTGCGTCGGCTGCGGGTGGGCCGGCGGGGGAGTCGCCGGGCCGGTCGTCGGACGTCATCGCCGCTCAGCATGGCCCGCGGGCCCCGGACGGCGGGTCACGACGCGCCGCCGAATCTGCGCGGGCTACCCTCGTCGTGGTCCGCGAGCGCGGGGGCCCCGACCCCGTCCGATCCCCGACGCCGACCCGGAATGACCGTCCGACCAGGGAGTTGTGTGTCGCAGGCAGTTGAACGCAGCCCCGGGATCCCCCTCGAGCAGCGTCCCCTGCGGGCCTGGCAGCGCAGCGCGCTCGCCCGCTACCTCGCCGGATCGCCGCAGGACTTCCTCGCGGTCGCGACGCCCGGCGCGGGCAAGACGACGTTCGCCCTGCGGGTGGCCGCGGAGCTGCTGCGCGACCGCAGGATCGACCGGATCACCGTCGTCACCCCGACCGAGCACCTGAAGTACCAGTGGGCGGAGTCCGCGGCGCAGTCCGGCATCCCGCTCGACCCGGACTTCCGCAACTCGACCGGCGGCACCTCGTCGGACTACACGGGCATCGCGGTCACCTACGCCGGCGTGTCGGCCCACCCGATGCTGCACCGGGCCCGCACCGAGACCCGCCGGACGCTGGTGATCCTCGACGAGATCCACCACGCGGGCGACGCGAAGTCGTGGGGCGACGCGGTCAAGGAGGCGTTCGACCCGGCGGCACGCAGGCTCACCCTCACCGGGACGCCGTTCCGGTCCGACGACAACCCGATCCCGTTCGTCGACTACCTGCCCGACGCCGAGGGCGCGCTGCGCAGCCGGGCCGACCACTCCTACGGCTACGCGGAGGCGCTGGCCGACGGCGTCGTCCGGCCCGTGGTGTTCCTGGCCTACTCGGGCACGTCGAGCTGGCGGACCAGCGCGGGCGAGGAGATGACCGCGCGGCTCGGTGAGCCGATGACGGCCGAGCACACCGCGCGGGCGTGGCGGACGGCGCTCGACCCGGGTGGCGAGTGGATCCCGGCGGTGCTCGCGGCGGCCGACAAGCGGCTGACCGGGCACCGGGCGGGCGGCATGCCCGACGCGGGCGGCCTCGTCATCGCGTCGGACCAGACGGCGGCGCGCGCCTACGCCGCGATCCTGGAGAAGATCACCGGGACCGCGCCCGCGGTGGTGCTGTCCGACGAGAAGGGCTCGTCGAAGCGCATCGCCGACTTCTCGGCGTCGGACGCGCGCTGGATGGTCGCGGTCCGCATGGTGTCCGAGGGTGTCGACGTGCCGCGGCTCGCGGTCGGCGTCTACGCCACCAGCGCGTCGACCCCGCTGTACTTCGCCCAGGCCATCGGCCGGTTCGTGCGGTCGCGGCGGCAGGGCGAGACGGCGTCGGTGTTCGTGCCCAGCGTCCCGGTGCTGCTCGGGCTGGCCAGCGAGCTGGAGGCCCAGCGCGACCACGTCCTGGGCAAGCCGCACCGGGCCGCGGAGACGTGGAACGACGAGGAGCTCGCGGCGGCCCAGCGCGTCGAGGACGAGCCGGGTGAGGAGGAGAAGGCCTTCACCGCGCTGCACGCCGACGCGGAGCTCGACCAGCTGATCTACGAGGGCACGTCGTTCAGCGCGGACGAGGAGGACTACCTGGGCCTGCCCGGGCTGCTCGACCCCGACCAGGTGCGCACCCTGCTCAGCCAGCGCCAGCAGGACTGGGTGCAGCGGGGGAAGAGCCGGTCGGGCGCGCAGGCCCGCGCCACGCCCGCGCCGCCCGAGCCCCCGGCCGAACGCCCGCAGGTGTCGGTGCGCGAGCAGCTCAACGGGCTGCGCAAGGAGCTCAACACGCTCGTGGCGATGTACCACCACCGCACGAACAAGCCGCACGGCGCGATCCACAACGAGCTGCGGCGTGCCTGCGGGGGCCCGGTCACCGCGATGGCGACGATCGAACAGCTGGAGGAGCGCATCGCGACGCTGCGCTCCTGGCGGTGACCGCCGGCGTGACGGGCTTCGACGTGGGGCGGGTCCGCGGGCAGTACCCGGCGTTGGCCGACGGGCGGGCCTGGCTCGACGGCGCCGCCGGGACGCAGGTCCCGGAGCAGGTGGTCGAGGCCGTCGCGGCGGCGATGCGGGGCGGGCTGGCCAACCAGGGCGGGGTGTTCCCCGCCGCCCGGCGGGCCGACGCGCTCGTCGGCGCGGCCCGGCGCGCGTTCGCCGCGTTCACCGGTGCCCCCGACCCGGCCGGGGTCGTCCTCGGCCCGACGTCGTCGGCGTTGTTGGTGCGGCTGGCCGCGGCGCTGGAGCCGACCTGGGGGCCCGGCGACGAGGTCGTCGTGACCGAGGCCGACCACGAGGCGAACGTCGCGCCGTGGACACAGGCCGCGGCCCGCGCCGGTGCGGTGGTGCGCACGGCGCGCCTCGGGCCCGGCGGTGGGCTGCCCGCCGGGGCGGTCACGTCGTTGATCGGTCCGCGTACCCGGTTGGTGGCCGTCACCGCGGCGTCGAACCTGACCGGGGCGCGGGTCGACGTCGCCGCGGTCGCCGCGGCGGCCCGGGAGGTCGGGGCGAGGAGCGTCGTCGACGGGGTGCACCATGCCGCGTACTCGCCGGTGGACGTCCGCGCCCTCGGCGCCGACCTCTACGCGACGAGCGCGCACAAGTGGGCGGGCCCACACGTCGCCGCGCTGGTCGCGGCCGACCCGGCGGTCCTGGAGACGATCGACCCGCCGCGCCCGGCGGGGGCCCCGACGTCGGGCCCCGAACGGTTCGAGCAGGGCACCAACCCGTTCGCGGCGATGGCCGGGGTGGCCGCGGCGGTGGAGCACTGGGCCGCGATGACCGACGACGGCGACACGCGCGCCGCGCAGCGGGCCGCGGCTGCGCACACGGCAGCGCTCGGCGACCGGCTGTGGACGGCGCTGGGGCAGATGGCGCACGTCCGGCGCTACGGCCCCGACGGGCCGGCCGCCGTGCGGACCCCGATCGCGGCGTTCCGCGTCGCGGGACGGACACCGGCCGAGGTCGTCGCCGCGCTGGACGCCGCCGGGGTCAACGCCTGGGCGGGCTGGGCGTATGCCTGGGGTGCGGCCGGGGCGCTGGGGGTACGCGAGGACGGCGGGCTCGTACGGCTGAGCCCGAACCACTACTCCCGCGCGTGGGAGGTCGACAGGGCGCTCGACGTGCTGGGCACGCTCACGCCCTGACCCTGCCGTCGCGACCCTGCCGTCGCGACCCTGCGGGTGGGCCGTGCGGCCACGACCCGGCCCCGGGTACGACGCAGGGCGGGAACCGGGGTGGTTCCCGCCCTGCGTTGGACGACTGGGTGACCGGCTACGACCGCCGGTGTGTCAACTGCCTGACTGGACGTCCGCGTCGAGCTCGCGCAGCTTGTCCGCGTGGGCTCGGGCGTGGTGCCCGCAGAAGAGGAGCTCTCCACCGGTGGGAAGTACCGCGCGAACCTTGGCTGCCGCTCCGCAACGGTCGCAACGGTCGGCGGCGGTCAACTCGGGTCGGGTAAGGGTTCCGGGCTGCATGGCGGTCTCCCTCCGTCTGACACCGGAACATCCGGTGCCCTGTGCACTGGACGTCCACTTGCGCGGCACGCCCACTCTTGCAGACGTACAGAACCCCTGTACGTGTTCCCGACCCGGGGGCGACGACCGTCACGTTCGACCACTCGGGGCCGGTGAGACGTCGTTCCGGTGTACGCCGGAGAACCTCTGCGCATTCAGTTGACGACGAGTGAATGATGCGGTGCCGCTGGTGGCCTCGCAAGGCCGGGTGCGTTAACTCTCGTCGGGTCATGACTACTCTGCGCAGTCATGGTGAACGGGCTCCCGGCGTGACCCGGACGGGCCTGCGCCGGGTCCCGGCGCCTGCCCTGTTCGTCGTCGGCGGCGCCTCGATGTATGTCGGGGCGGCCGTCGCCGTCGGCCTGTTCGTTGATCTCTCGCCGGCGGTGGTCGCCGCGTTACGGATCATGGCGGCGGCGCTCGTACTGCTGGCGTGGCGGCGGCCGGGGCGGGCGGCGTGGCGGGGCCGCCGGGTGGTGTGGGCGGGGGTGTTCGGGCTCGCGACGGCGGGCATGAACGTCGCGTTCTACGAGGCGGTCGCGCGGTTGCCGCTGGGCACCGCGGTGGCGGTGGAGTTCTGTGGCCCGGTGGCGGTCGCGGCGCTGGCGTCGCGGCGGCCCCGGGACGTGGCGGCGGTCGTGCTGGCGGCGGCCGGGGTGGCCTGCATCGCCGATGTGCGCTGGTCAGGAAGTCCGGCCGGGGTGGCGTGGGGGCTCGCGGCGGCGGCGTTGTGGGCGGCGTACATCGTCGTGGGCAAGCGTGTGGCGCTCGCCGGGAACGGCCTCGACGACATGGCGGTGGGCTTCACGATCGCGTCGGTGCCCCTCGTCGGGGTGCTCGTCGCCGACCGTGGGGGTCTGGGCGCGCTGTCCTCGCCGACGGTTCTGGCCCTCGCCGTGGGGGTCGGTGTGTTGTCGAGCGTGGTGCCGTATGCGCTCGATCAGGTGGTGCTGCGCAGGCTGGGTCGGGCCCGGTTCGCGGTGTTGCTCGCGCTCCTGCCGGTGACGGCGACGGTGATCGGTCTGGTGTTCCTCGGGCAGGTTCCGGGAGCCGTGGAGGGGGTGGGGATCGTGGCGGTGGTGGCGGCGGTGGCGCTGCGCTCGCGGGACGACGACGAGCCTGCGCCGGGGTCGGTGACACCGTCCTGAGCGGCACGCTTCGTGACTCAGAGTGATAGCTCAACGTGTGACGTCGCGTGACTCCCAGTCGCGCGAACGGGTGATATCCGGATCACAGGACGCCTGATTTCGCCCGGATTGCCCTATTGGATCGGCATGTTGTGAGAAATCGGGGCCGGCGCGGCGGCACGAACGGCTCAGGGGGGCGCCGCGCCGCGGGCCGGTCGCCGAACGGCGCGGGGCCGGCCCGGAACCACACTGTCGGCTCCGATCCGTTCGGGCGTGTCGCGCTACTGCGCCGATCGGTGGCCTGGCTCACGGTGTTCGGCTGACGCCGACAACAAATTCGCCGCTGCGTGACCCAAATGTGATGTTCGCAAGGGGCCTTAACCGATCCAGTGTGCTTCCGGTCACCCCGGTACGGGTCATACGTTGTCGCTCGCAACATTCGGGCGCCGCCGCGGCGGTTCCACGACGACGTGGGAAGGACATCGATGCGCATACGGAGAACGGCCCTTGCCGTCGTCAGTGCGGGCCTGGCGTTCGCGTTGGCGGCATGTGGCCAGAACGCCGCACCCTCGACCGGCGGCAGCACCGGGGGCAGCACCGCTCCCGCCGCAGGCGGGGTGAAGGTCGGCGTGATCCTGCCGGAGACCGACTCGTCGGCCCGGTGGGAGGGCTTCGACAAGCCGATGATCGAGAAGGCCATGCGGGCCCAGGGGCTCGACCCCGACATCCAGAACGCCCAGGGTGACGAGCAGAAGTTCTCCACCCTCGCCGACGGGATGATCTCCAGCGGGGTGAAGGTCCTGGTCATCGCCTCGATCTCGTCCGACGGCGGGAGCGCCGTCGCCGCCAAGGCCAAGGCCCAGGGCATCCCCGTCATCGACTACGACCGGCTCAACCTCGGCGGCACCAGCGACTACTACGTCTCCTTCGACAACGTGAAGGTCGGCGCGCTGCAGGGCCAGGGCCTCGCGCAGGCACTGCAGGGCAAGCAGGGCGCACAGGTGATCGAGATCGAGGGCGCGCCCACCGACAACAACGCCACGCTGTTCTACAACGGCCAGCAGACCGTGCTCAAGCCGCTGTACGACTCGGGCGCCCTCAAGCTCGTGCAGAAGCAGGCCATCGACAAGTGGGACAACCAGGTCGGCGGCACCACGTTCGAACAGATCCTGACCGCCAACGGCGGCCAGGTCGACGGCGTCGTCGCCGCCAACGACGGCCTCGCCGGCGCGATCATCACCGTCCTCACCAAGAACGGCCTCAACGGCAAGGTCCCGGTCACCGGCCAGGACGCCACCGCCGACGGTCTGCAGGCCATTCTCCGCGGCGACCAGTACATGACCGTCTTCAAGCCCATCCAGGAGGAGGCCGACGCCACCGCGAAACTCGCCGCGGCGCTGGCCAAGGGTGACACGGCCGCGGCGGACGCCGTCGCGACGCAGACCACGGACGACCCCAAGGGCAACCGCCAGGTCAAGTCCGTCCTGCTCACCCCGCAGCTGATCACCAAGGACAACGTCAAGGTCGTCACCGACGCCGGCTACGTGAAGGCGAGCGAGATCTGCGTCGCGCAGACGCAGGCCGCCTGCACCGAGCTCGGGATCAAGTGACCCCCTGACCCCGTCCGGCCGAGCACGCGGCGCCGGCGTCGAGACCCGACGCCGGCGCCGCGTCCCGGCCCCCGACCGTGAGAGAGGAGCGCGAGTTGTCCGAACCGATCCTGCAGCTGCGGGCGGTCTCCAAGAGCTTCGGCGCCGTGCGTGTGCTGCACGACGTCGACCTCACCGTGCGGGCCGGTGAAGTCACCGCGCTCGTCGGCGACAACGGCGCCGGCAAGTCGACGCTGGTCAAATGCGTCGCCGGCATCCACCCCATCGACGGCGGCGAGATCCTGTTCAACGGGGAGCCCGTCGCGATCCACGCCCCCGCCGACGCCTCCGCGCTCGGCATCGAGGTCGTCTACCAGGACCTCGCACTCGCCGACAACCTCGACATCGTCCAGAACATGTTCCTCGGCCGTGAGCGCGGCAAGCCCTGGCTGCTCGACGAGTCCGACATGGAACAGGCCGCCCGCCGCACGCTGGCGTCGCTGTCGGTGCGCACCGTCACCTCGGTCCGGATGCCCGTCGCGTCGCTGTCGGGTGGACAGCGCCAGACCGTCGCCATCGCGAAGGCCGTCCTGTGGGACTCGAAGGTCGTGCTGCTCGACGAGCCGACCGCGGCCCTGGGCGTGGCCCAGACCCGGCAGGTCCTCGACCTGGTCCGCCGCCTCGCCGAGCAGGGCCTCGGCGTCGTGCTCATCAGCCACAACATGGCCGACGTCTTCGAGGTCGCCGACCGCATCGCGACCCTCTACCTCGGTCGCATGGTCGCCCAGGTGCCCACCAAGGACGTCACCCACGGCCAGGTCGTCGAACTCATCACCGCGGGCAGGTCCGGGGACCTCGGCCTCGCCCGCCCGGAGGCTGCGGGGGTGACCCAGTGACCGACGACGCCGACCACGGGCCGGACCTGACCAAGGACGGGCGCACCGACGTCGCGACCGCCGCCTCGCCCGACCACGCGCCCGGCGCGGCGGAGCGGGCCGCGCCCGGCGGCCGCCAGGGCGACTTCGGCATCGACACCACCGCCCGCACCACCGGACAGGCCCTGCGCGACTACGTCGTGCGGCTGCGCTCCGGCGAGCTCGGGTCGCTGCCGGCCCTGCTGGGCCTGCTGGCCCTGTTCATCCTGTTCACCGCCCTGGACCGGGGCGGGGTCTTCCCGAGCCTGCTCAACCTCGCGAACCTGCTCCAGCAGGGTGCCGGGCGCACCATCATCGCGATGGGCCTGGTGTTCGTGCTGCTCACCGGCGAGATCGACCTCGCCGCCGGCACGGCCTCCGGGCTCGCGGCCTCGCTCATGGCGCTGCACCTGGTCTCGGGCGGCAACATGCTCGGCGCGATGGGCACCACCGTCTTCATCCTGTTCGTCGTCGTGATGCTGGTCGCCGCCGCACTGGCCGCGTACCTGCGGATCTGGTGGGCGGTCGTCCTGAGCCTCGTGGCAGCCCTGCTGCTCGTGGTCGGCTTCCCACAGAACGCCTGGCTGGAGATGCTGCTCGCGATCTGCACGGGCGTCGTCATCGGCACCCTGACCGGGTTCCTCGTCGCGAAGGTGGGGATGCCCTCGTTCGTCGTCACGCTGGCGCTGTTCATCACCTGGCAGGGCGTCATCCTGCAGCTGATCGGCGACGGCGGCACGCTCGGCCTGCGCGACCCCGTCATCAACGCCGTCGCCAACGGCAACCTCTCCACCCTCGGCAGCTGGATCCTGTTCGTCGTCGGCGCGGGCGGTTACGCCGCAGTCCTGCTCAACCGGCAACGCACCCGGCTGGCCAAGGGCCTCGTCGCCCAGCCGACCGGGCTGGTGCTGCTCAAGATCGGCGCCGTCGTCGTCCTCGGTGCCGTCGCGACATACCTGTTGACTCGCAACCGATCGGCCGGTCTGACCGAGATATCCGGTGTGCCCTATGTTGTCCCGGTGGTCCTCGTGCTGCTCATCGCCGGGACCTACGTGCTCGACCGGACCCGCTTCGGCCGCCACGTCTACGCCGTCGGCGGCAACCGCGAAGCGGCCCGCCGGGCCGGCATCGACGTCGTCCGGATCCGCGCGAGCGTCTTCGTCATCGCCGCCGCGTTCGCCGCGATCGGGGCGATCGTCTACTCGTCCAAGGTCGGGTCGGTCTCGCCCGCGGCCGGTGGCGGCAACACCCTGCTGTTCGCCGTCGGTGCCGCCGTCATCGGTGGCACGTCACTGTTCGGTGGCCGCGGCCGGGTCAGCAACGCCGTCATCGGTGGTGCCGTCCTCGCGACCGTCGAGAACGGCCTGGGCCTGCTCAAGCAGCCCGCGGCCGTGGTCTTCGTGATCACCGGTCTCGTGCTGCTGGTCGCGGCGGGTGTCGACGTGCTGTCCCGGCGTCGATCGGCCTCAGCCGGCCTGTGACCGCTCCGACGTCCGGGACCCGGCCCGACGACGCACGCAGGCACAACCGCTCGGCCCTGCTGCGCCGGCTCCACGTCGACGGGCCCTGCACCCGGGCGACCCTGGCCACCGAGCTGGGGCTCAACCGCAGCACGATCAAGGCGGTGGTCGACGGCCTCGCCGAGGCCGGCGTCGTCACCGAGGCCGTCCCGTCCCAACGCACCGGGGCGGGACGGCCCTCCCTGATGGTCCTGCCGCAGCCGCAGTCCGCGGTGGTGCTGGCCGTCGACATCCGCGTCGACCAGGTCGCCATGGCCATGGTCGGTATCGGCGGCCAGATCCTCGGCAGGCACAGCTGGAACCTGCACCGCACCACCCGGCTCCCCGGCGAGGTCATCACCCACGTCGTCGAGTCCGCGCAGCTGCTGCGCGACGAGCTCGCCGTCGTCGTGTCGGCGGCCGGGGTGTCGGTGCCCGGGGTCGTCCGGCGCGTCGACGGGTTCGTCCACGAGGCCCCCAACCTCGGCTGGCGCGACGTGGCGCTCGGTCGCCGGCTGGCCTCGGTGCTGCAGCTGCCCACGCTCGTCGGCAACGACGCCGAGCTCGGCGCGCTCGCCGAACACGTCCGCGGCGTCGCGCGCGAGTCCAGCGACCTCGTCTACCTCTCCGCCGACGTCGGCCTCGGCGGTGGCGTCATCGCCGGGGGGCGCCCCCTGCGCGGAACCGGCGGCTACGTCGGCGAGATCGGGCACATTCAGGTCCGCCCCGGCGGCCGCGCCTGTTTCTGCGGCGCCCAGGGCTGCTGGGAGACCGAGGTCGGCGAGCCCGCGCTGTGCCGGGCCCTCGGGCTGCCCGAGGACACCCCGCGCGGCGCGCTCGTCGCCGAGCTGCGCGCGCTCGCCGCCGCGCCCGACCAGATCGAGGCCACCCTCGGCGAGTTCACCGAGTGGCTCGCCACCGGCCTCGTCACGCTGGTCAACATGCTGGCCCCCGAGCTCGTCGTCCTCGGCGACCTGCTCACCGCGCTGCCGCCCCGCGTCGTCGACCGGGCCCGCGCGATCGTCCACGAGCGCAGCCTCGTGAGCCGCGCCGTCGGCGGTACCCGGATCACCCTCTCGCCGCTGGGCCGCGACGCGCGCCTCGTCGGCGCCGCCGAGCTGGCGTTCGAGCAGATCCTCGAGTCGATCTGATCCCGGGGGTCCACCCCGGCCGCTGTGGGGAGCACCCCCTCGTCGCTGCGCGCCCGCTGGGGGAACCTGCCGACACCCGGGCCGCCGCATGCGCCCGGGCCGACCCGGGGGAGACCACGATGGACCCGACCGCAGAGCTGCCCGACCGTGCCCGCAACTGGGAGAACGTGTGGGACGACGCCGTGCGTGCCGACCTGCTGCCCCACGGCGCCGAGCTGCGCCGCCTCGACTCCTGCGGCCCGACCCGCCCCGACCCCTGGGTCCTCTGAGCGGCGGGCCTCCCGCGCGACGGCGCCACGCCGCTCGGTGCCGGGGCCGGGGCCGGGCGGATTTTGCACGAATGGCCCTTTCCCGCAACTGAATGGCAGCAACGGCCCGTTCGTGCACTCCGAGGGGCGCGTGCGGCGGGCGTCGCGACCGGTTCGGGGCCGAGTCGGGCGTGCCCACGTTCCTGCACCCGGGGGCAGCGCGCCGAATCGGACGAACGCGGCGGATCGCGGCGGCGGGATGGCCCTACCCGAGGTCGGGGGGAGCGCACCCGGCTCCCGGGGGAGCCCACCATCGCCGCGGACCGGGCGCCGGCCGCAGGCTCGATCCCAGTCCCGGACCGACCGGGCGGGGGACCGAGGAGAAGTCATGGCAGGGCGCAGGAGCGGGGAGTCGACACCGCGGTCCATCAGCGGGCCGCAGGCGCCGCTGGTCTGGAAGTTCGGCGGCACGTCCGTCGGCGACCAGGAGCGGGTGCTCGCGGTCGCCGAACGGATGGTGGCCGCCCAGCGCGGCGGGCGCGGCGTCGTCGCGGTGCTCTCGGCGATGGGGAAGTCGACCGACGCACTGGTCGCCCAGGCCGCGGCGATCTCACCGAACCCGCCGCTGCGCGAGCTCGACGCCCTCCTCGCGGTCGGTGAGCAGATCTCCTGCGCCCTGACCGCGATGGCGATCGCGTCCCTCGGCGGCCACGCCGTCTCGCTGACCGGCGGCCAGGCGGGCATCCGCACCGACGCCACCCACGGCAGCGCCCGCATGCTCGGCATCGACCCGGCCCGCATCCGCAAGGCCCTCGACGACGGCGCGATCGTGCTGGTCACGGGCTTCCAGGGCGAGTCCTGCGACGGGGACACGACGACGCTGGGCCGAGGTGGGTCCGACGCCTCCGCCGTCGCGGTCGCCGCCGCGCTCGGGGCGCGGGAGTGCGAGATCTTCACCGACGTCCCGGCCGTCCACACCGCCGACCCGCGGGTCGTGCCCGACGCCCGCCGGCTCCCGACGATCAGCCCGCAGGAGATGCTCGAGCTCGCCGAGGCGGGCGCGGGGGTGCTGCAGCCGCGGTCGGTGGAGCTGGCGATGGCGCACGGTGTCGACATCCACCTGCGGTCGAGCTTCGGGACCGAGGAGGGCACCTGGATCCGTGGCGGGGCGGGCGACTTCGAGGTCGCCGGCACCGCGGCGGTGGCCGGGGTGGCGCACCGCCGCGACGAGCACCTGTACTCCGTCGACGCCCCGCTGACGTCGGTCGCCGCCGCGCTGGCCGGCCGCGGCCTCGCGCTCGGCACGGTCGTCCCCGGCGCAGCCACGGCAGTCACCGTGCCCGGTGCCGACCCGGCCGCGGTCGCCGCCGCGCTCGACGCCGCCGGCATCACGCTGCTCGGCCGGGAGGACCTGGGGTCGGTCGGTGTCGTGAGCCTCGGCCTGGCCCGCGCACCGGAGGTCCTGGCCTCGACGCTCGACGTGCTCGCCGCCGCCGGGATCACGCCGCGTCTGGTCACGACGACCCCGTCGCGGGTGGGTGTGCTCGTCGCCGCCGACCGGGTCGACGACGCCGTCCGCGCCCTGCACGCCGCGCTCGTCGGCGGCGAGTCCGCCGGGGCGGGCCGCACCGCCGCCTGAAAGCCCAGGTCGTTCCCTGTGAGTGGCAATGGTCGCGACAACGACCTTGCCACTCACAGGTGTGTGCGGGGGAGAACCCCACGCCTGCTCGGGGGGCGGCCCCGTGGGCTCGGGGGAGCACACCATCGAATCGGACATGCGTCGTCGGCAGGCTTGTGACCAGCAGAGAAGACCCCCAAAATCCGCCAGGAGCCGATCGTGACCACGTTGCAGGAACCCGATGCGCCGCCCGCCGCGGCGACGAATGCGCCGGCGCTGCTCGTGGCCGCCGACTACGCCCAGGGCTCACGGGCCCGCGCCGGAGAGCGCCTCGACCACGTCTTCGAGGAGCAGGCCGACTGGATGCGTGCCTATGGCCGCGCCGGTCACCTCGCCGTCGACGCCGGCGACGTCACCCTGACCTTCACCGAGCTCGACGAGCGCGCCAACCGCCTCGCCCGCCAGCTGCTGGCCTCCGGGGCCCGCGCGGGCGACCGGATCGCGCTGCTGTTCGACCAGGCCGTGCACTCCTACGTCGGCATGCTCGCCGTGATGAAGATCAACGCCGCGTACGTGCCGCTGGACGTCGCGTTCCCGGCCGACCGCATCGCCTACATCCTCTCCGACGCCGGGGTGAGCACGGTGCTGTCGCTGTCGCACGTGCGCGACCGCGTCGTCGGCCTCGAGGACTTCGCGCCCGGCCTGATCTACGTCGACCGGCTCGCCGCGCAGATCGAGGCGCAGTCCGGGGCCCGGCTGACCGACGCCGAGCGCGGCACGGCCGTCGAGGACCTGGCCTACCTGATCTACACCTCCGGCACGACGGGCCGCCCCAAGGGCGTCGCGATCGAGCACGCGAGCATCTGCAACTTCGTCCGGGTCGCCGCCGAGGTCTACGGCCTGCGCGCCAGCGACCGCGTCTACCAGGGCATGACGATCGCGTTCGACTTCTCCGTCGAGGAGATCTGGGTGCCGTGGATGGCGGGCGCCACGCTGGTGCCGAAACCCGCCGGTACGTCACTGCTGGGCATGGACCTGCACGCCTTCCTGACCGAGCGCCACGTCACCGCGATGTGCGTCGTCCCGACGCTGCTCGCGACGATCGAGGAGGACCTGCCCGCGCTGCGCTTCCTGCTCGTCTCCGGCGAGGCGTGCCCGCAGGACCTCGTCGCCCGCTGGCACCGCGACGGCCGCCGCTTCCTCAACGTCTACGGCCCCACCGAGGCGACGGTGACCGCGACGTGGACCGAGGTCCACCCCGACCGGCCCGTCACCATCGGCCAGCCGCTGCCCACCTACACCACCGTCGTCCTCGACCCGGAGAACCCGTACCGGGCCCTGCCGCACGGCGAGGTCGGCGAGATCGGCATCGCCGGCATCGGCCTGGCGACGGGCTACCTCAACCGCGAGGACCTCACCGACAAGTCGTTCATCTCCGACTTCCTGGGGATCGCGGGCAACCCGTCGGGGCGCATCTACCGCACCGGCGACCTCGGCCGCGTCAACGAGGACGGCCAGATCGAGTACATGGGCCGCATCGACCTGCAGGTCAAGATCCGCGGCTACCGCATCGAGCTCACCGAGATCGAGTCCGTGCTGCTGCAGGTGCCCGGGGTGTCGGCGGCCGTCGTCGACACCTTCGAGCCCACGCCCGGCCAGGTCGAGCTCGTCGGCTACTACAGCCTCAAGACGGGCGTCGCCCCGCTCGACACCGACGCCATCCACGCGCACCTGCGCGAGCGGCTGCCCGCCTACATGGTGCCCGCCTACCTGGAGCACCTCGCCGCCATCCCGATGACGACATCGGACAAGGCCGACCGCAAGGCCCTCCCGCCGCCCACGATGCGCCGCGCCGGCGGGCCCGCGGGCGAGATGGTCGCCGCCGAGACCGCCACCGAGGAGATCCTCTCCGCCACCCTGGCGAAGACGATCGGTCTCGACGCCGTCTCCGTCGACTCCCACTTCTTCGACGACCTCGGCGCGAACTCCCTGCTCATGGCCCGCTTCTCCGCGGCCCTGCGCAAGGAGACGTCGCTGGCGGCCCCGTCGATGCGCGAGATCTACGCCAACCCGACGATCCGCGAGCTCGCGATCCACCTCGGCGGCGAGGCGCCCGGCGCGTCGGCCGCGGTCCGCACCGGACCGGTGGTGAAGGGCTCCACCGCCGGCTACCTGACCACGGGCGCCCTGCAGCTCATCACGTTCCTGGCCTTCACCTACCTCGGTGCCCTCGTCCTCGAGCGCGGCTTCGTATGGTCGGTCGAGGGCGCGACGCCGCTGGAGATCTTC
Source organism: Pseudonocardia sp. (assembly GCF_050250275.1). Lineage (GTDB taxonomy): Bacteria > Actinomycetota > Actinomycetes > Mycobacteriales > Pseudonocardiaceae > Pseudonocardia. The sequence continues at coordinate 123,451 of NZ_JBFWOY010000006.1, read as the reverse complement.
GGCCGCTCCGCGCTCTACAACTCCGGCATCTACCTCGCCGCCTGCCTGCTGCCCATCGCCGCCAAGTGGATCCTCGTGGGCCGCTGGTCCGAACGCGAGATCCGGCTGTGGAGCCTCGGACACTTCAGGTTCTGGCTCGTGAAGACCCTGGTCCGGGCCAACCCGCTGGCGCTCACCGCCGGCACCCCGCTCTACACCTTCTACCTGCGGGCCCTCGGGGCGAAGATCGGCAAGGGCACGACGATCCTGTCGCGCACCGTCCCCGTCGCCACCGACCTGCTCACCATCGGCGCCGACACCGTCATCCGCCGCGACTGCTCGTTCGCCGGCTACCACGCCGTCGCCGGGGCCATCCGCACCGGCCGCGTCACCATCGGCTCGGACGTGCTCGTCGGCGAGAAGACCGTGCTCGACATCGGCTCCTCCATCGGCGACGGCGCGACCCTCGGGCACACCTCGTCGGTGCACGCCGGCATGCACGTCCCGGCGGGCCAGACCTGGCACGGCGTCCCCGCCGAGCCGACCACCACCGACTACCGCGTCGTCGAGCCGCTGCCCTGCGGGTCGCTGCGCCGCTTCGGCTACGCCGCCGCGCAGCTGCTGTTCGCCGTCGCGGTCCTGCCGCTGGCCGGCGCCGCGCTCCTCGCCCTCGCCACGATGGTGCCGCAGGTGGGCGCCGCCGTCGCCGACGGCCACGCGCTGCTCACCGACCCCGGCTTCTACCTGACGGTCGCCGCCACCACCGGTGGCGTCTTCCTCGCCGGAGTCCTCGGCGGGCTCGCCCTCATGGTGGTCGCCCCGCGCATCCTGTCGGTGCTCGTGAAGCCGGGCCGCACCTACCCGCTGCACGGTTTCCGGTGGGCCGTCGCGAAGACGATCACCCGACTGACGAACTCGTCGTTCTACATGACGCTGTTCGGTGACGCCTCCGCCGCGACCGGCTACCTCGCCGCCATCGGCTACGACCTCGGCGAGGTCGACCAGACCGGCTCGAACTTCGGCACGGAGCTCAAGCAGGACAACGCGCTGTACACCTCGATCGGCCGCGGCACGATGGTGTCCGACGCCCTGTCGGTCATGAACGCCGACTTCTCCGCCTCGTCGTTCCGGTTCTCCCACGTCGCGATCGGGCAGGACAACTTCATCGGCAACAACATCGCCTTCCCGGCCGACGCCAGGGTCGGCGCGAACGTCCTGCTCGGCACCAAGGTCATGGTCCCGATGGACGGCCCGGTCCGCGAGAACGTCGGTCTGCTCGGCTCGCCCAGCTTCGAGATCCCGCGCACCGTCTCCCGCGACACCGAGTTCGACCACCTCAAGGACCCGGCCGTGCTCAAGAAGCTGTTGCGCCGCAAGAACCGGCACAACGTCGTGTCGATGCTCGCGTTCCTCGGGGTCCGCTACGTCCAGTTCTTCGTCGCGATGCTGGCCTTCGCGATCGCCGCCGACCTGTACTACCTGTTCGCCGAGGTCGGCATCGCGCTCGCGACGGTCGGGACGCTGCTGTTCACCATCGTCTTCACCGCGCTGGTCGAGCGGGCCGTCCTCGGTTTCCGGTCGTTGCGCGCCCGGTTCGTGTCGATCTACGACCCGTACTTCTGGCGCCACGAGCGGCTGTGGAAGCTCGGCGCCAGCGCGATGTTCAGCGGCACCCCGTTCAAGAACCTCAACTGGCGCCTGCTGGGTGTGCGCATCGGCCGCCGCGTCTTCGACGACGGCTGCGCGATCCCCGAGAAGACGCTCGTGACCCTCGGCGACGACGTCGTCCTCAACGCCGGCAGCGTCATCCAGTGCCACTCGCTGGAGGACGGCTCGTTCAAGTCCGACGCCACCGTGCTCGGTACGGGTGCCGTCGTCGGGGTCGAGGCGTTCGTGCACTACGGCGTCACCATCGGCGAGGGTGCGATCATCGAGGCCGACGCGTTCCTGATGAAGGGCGAGGTCGTCGAGCCCCACGCCGTGTGGCTGGGCAACCCGGCCACCGAGCTGCGGGAGCGCCGGACCCCGGCCGCGCCGCAGCAGCCGGCGCGCCCCACCGGGCCCGCCGCCGTCGTGCCCGTCCCCATGTCGCGCTCGGCAGCCGACAAGGCCGCCATGCTCGCCGCCTACGCCGCGGGGTCGGTCCCGAACCTGGACCTGGACCGGCCCGCACCCGGCCCGGTCTTCACCGGCCCGGCCCGGCACGTGGCCGCGGTCGAGGCGACCGTCGTCCTGCCGACGCGCCGCATCCCGGCCGGCGAGCTGCCGGCCGCGACCCCCGCACCTGCGTCGGCCGCCCGGCCTGCCGAGCGGGCGCCAGTGCACCCGACCGCGGTCGTCCGCGCCGCGGCCTCGGCGCCGTCCCAGCAGCGGCCGGTCCCGCCGGCCCGACCCGTCCCGCACCACCGCCCCACCCCGCCGGCAGCTGCCGCGCGGCCCGTCACCGCGCCGGCGCATGCCGCGCGCCCCGTCACCGCGGCCGTGCCGCGCGACCACCAGGAGACCGTCATGACCAGCACCACCACCGGCACCGCCCGCCCGCTCGCCGCCGTCCCGGCCATGCCCGCGACGCCGCCCGCACCCGTCGCCCCGGTCGCTCCGGTGGCCCAGCCCGGCTTCGCCGCCGGTCCCGCGACCGGGCCACGCCCCGTGCCGCGGGGGGCGCCCGCGCCCCGGCCGCCGCTCGCCCCGGTCGCACAGGTCCCGGCTCCGCAGGTCCCGGTCGCCGGACCGATGACCGGCCCGTCGGTCACCACGCCGCTGCCCGGCCCGCGCTCGGCCGAGCTGCTCGCCCGCCAGGCCCGCCGCGAGTCCAACGCCCGCGTCTACCCGCGGCACTTCCCGTTCGCCGTCGCCGAGGCGCAGGGCCCGTTCATCCGTGACCTCGACGGCAACGTGTTCGTCGACTTCCTCGCCGGCGCCGGCGTGCTCTCCCTGGGGCACAACCACCCCGAGCTCGTCGCGGCCGCCACCGAGCAGATGGGCGTGTTCACCCACGGCCTCGACATGGCCTCCCCGGCCAAGGACGCCTTCACCGACGCCCAGCTGTCGATGCTGCCCGCCTCGATGCGCGACCGGATGCGCATCCAGTTCTGCGGCCCCACCGGCGCCAACGCCGTCGACGCCGCGATCAAGCTGTGCAAGACCGCGACCGGCCGCGGCCAGATCGTCTCCTTCCAGGGCGGGTTCCACGGCTCCTCGCACGCCGCGATGGCCCTGACCGGCAACGTCTCCCAGAAGCGCCCGGTCGCCAACGGCATGCCCGGCGTGCAGTTCTTCCCGTTCTCCTCCTGCAGCCGCTGCCCGCTGGCGCTGGACCCGCAGACCTGCCAGACCAACTGCGTCTCGTTCCTCGAGAACGCCCTCAACGACCCGAACGGCGGCCTCGAGCTGCCCGCGGCGGTCATCATGGAGCTGGTCCAGGGCGAGGGCGGCGTGATCCCGGCCCGGCTGGAGTTCGTGCAGCGCGTCCGCCGGCTCACCCGTGAGCTGGGCATCCCGCTGATCGTCGACGAGGTGCAGACCGGCTGCGGGCGCACCGGTACCTGGTTCGCGTTCGAGCAGTACGACATCGAGCCCGACGTCGTCATCGCGTCGAAGGCGCTCTCGGGCATGGGCCAGCCCGTCGCGGTCATCATGTACGACGAGAAGCTCGACACCTGGGCCCCCGGCGCCCACACCGGCACCTTCCGCGGCAACCAGCTCGCCTTCGCCGCCGGCGCCAAGACCGTCGAGATCGTCCGCCGCGACGACGTGCTCGGCAACGTCGTGGACCGTGGCCGGCAGGTCGCCTCGCGGCTGGCGGGCTTCGCGGCCCACCCGGCGGTGCTGGAGGTCCGGGGGATGGGCCTGATGTGGGGCATCGAGCTCGTCGCCCCCGCCGACGGTCGTACCGTCACCCAGCTCGCCGAGGACGTCCAGGCCCGGGCCCTGCGTGCCGGGCTGATCGTGGAGCTCGGGGGCCGCGACGACTGCGTCGTCCGGATGCTGCCGCCGCTCAACGTGACCGCCGAGGTCATGGACGTCGCGTTGTCGATCCTGGTCCGCTCGATCGAGGCGGCCTGGGCGAACGCCTGACCGGCGGCCCCGCGGGCCGCCACCGGCCCGACGCCCGACCCGGGCGCAACCTCACGGTCCTCGCCGACGCGGCGAGCGACCGTGAGGTTGCGCGCGTTCCGGGGGCGGCCCGACGGCGGTCGCCACCCGGCCCCGGGCCGGAGGTCGGGCGCAACCTCACGGTCCTCGCGAGCGCGGCGGGCGACCGTGAGGTTGCGCGCGTTCGGGGGTGGGCGGTCCGAGGGTCAGGTCTCGGGGAGCGTGCCTGCGAGGACCCGGGCGAGCCGGCCCTCGGGGATCCGCCGGCGTGGGTGGGCGGCGCGGCCGGCTGCGGGCAGCGCGCGCTCGCGACGGCCTGCTGCCCAGCCGGATTCGCCCAGCCGGATCTGCACGGCCGGATCTGCACGGCCGGATCTGCACGGCCGGGAGGTCGTCGCCGGGCACGCCGCCGCCCGGCGCCCGGCGGCGTCGGTCCGGGTCATCCCGGACAGGACCCTGCCGACCTGCCCGGCGGGGTGAGCGGCCCTGCGCGCCAACGTGTTCTCGACGACCATCGTCGCGTCGGGGCCCGGCGCGCAGCAGCCGGATGTGGTCGGCCACGAGGTCGTCGTACCGGTCGCCGCTGCCGGGGACGGGCATGCACGCTACGAGTGCGGCGTTCGCCGGCCCCGCGGCTGTGGGGCACCACCCTTCGAGGGTGGGCTGTCGCCGGTCCACGTGGTGTGGCTGTCCACGGCCCCCTGGGCGCTCGTCCACCTGCTCATCGGCGGGCTGCAGGCCCGTCGACCTCCGAGCTGCTGAGGCTCGTCTACGTCGGCGGGGCGGTCGAGAGCGCCGAGGAGCACCCGACCTGCCCCGGCCCCACCTCGACGACGCGCGGCGGGCCCGCGCCGATCCCCGGACGGCGAGGAGCCCGGTCGTCGGGTGACGACCGGGCTCCTCGTGCGGGCGGCGGTGGCTGTGGGAGGTGGGGTCAGGGGTCGGTGACCAGTTCCGCGCCGACCTCGCGCAGGCGCGGTGCGTGCCGGCGGGCGTGGTGGCCGCAGAAGAGCAGCTCACCGGTCGGCAGCAGCGCCCGGACGCGGGCGGCGGCACCGCAGGCGTCGCAGCGGTCGGCGCGGGTCAGCGGGCGGGTCACGGCGTCGGCGACGGCGGCGGTCATGGCGGTGGCGGCGGCGAAGGCGGTCATCGTGATCACGCGGCCGCGAGGACGGCGACGCCGGTCGGGGTGAGCGCGGCCGGGCCGGGCCGGTCGACGATCAGCCCGGCGGTGGTCAGGCGCAGCCCGGCGAACTGGTCGCTCAGGTTCAGGCCGTCGACGACGAGGCCGCCCCCGGCGGGGGAGAACTCGGCGCGGCCCGCAGCGACGGCTCGCAGGACGGCGCGGTCGCGGCCGTTGATGGGGGTGACGGTGGCGTTCATGACGTTCTCCCTTCGGTGTGGTGTCCGCTGTGATGCGGACCACTGAAGGATGCGCCGGATCGGGCGTCGGATACATGACGCCTACCCCCCACGTGAAAGGGCCACCCCACCGGAATCCGGTGGGGTGGCCCCTACCCGTGTGCTGCCGAAGGAGGAACTCAGCCGGCGAGGTTGAGCATCGTCAGCGTGCCGTCGGTGAGGTTGGTGACGTACCCGGTCTTGCCGTCGGGGGTGATCGCGACCGACGTCGGCGAGAGGCCGACGGGCAGGGTCGCGGTCACCGAGTTCGAGTCGGCGCTGATCACCGACACGGTGTTGTCGGCGACGTTGACGACGTAGGCGAAGCGGCCGTCGGGCGCCCAGCTGATCTCCTGCGGGTTCTTGCCCACCGGGATCCGCGCGACGACCTGGTCGTTGTCGGTGTTGATCATCGTGACGGTGTTCGAGTCGTAGTTGACGTTCGCGACGAGCGGCCGCTGGTGGTTCACCGCGAGGCTGTGCGGGCTCTTGTCGACCGGGATCTGGGCGATCTCGGACTCGTTCGCGACGTCGATCACGGAGATGACGTTCGACTCGTGGTTGGCCGTGTAGGCCTTGGTGCCGTCGGTGCTGAACTCGATCCAGTGCGGGTTGGGCGCCACCTTGAGGGTGTTGACCACCGTGTTGGTCGACGTGTCGATGATCGAGATCGACCCGGAGTCGTGGTTGGGCACCCACAGCTTGGAGCCGTCCGGGGTGACCGCCGCGAGGAACGGGCGGGTGTCGACCTTGATGTTCGCGACGATCGAGTTGGTCGTCGTGTCGATCACGGCGACGTCGGCGATGGTCCGCGCGTCATCCCAGATGCTGACGTAGATCTTCCTGCCGTCGGGCGCGAACGCCAGGTACTGCGGCGGCCCGGCGTCGACGGGGATGGTCGCGGTGATCTTGTTGACCGACGTGTCGATGACCGTGACGGTCTTGGTCGCGCGGTTGGCGACGTAGACCTGGCGGCCCGACGGGGAGACCACCGCGAACCCGGCGGGCTTGCCGCCCGGGATGGTCTGGCCCAGCGACGGGATCGGCACGCTCGAGGCGACCGTGACCGGGGTGGTCCCGCCGCCGCCGGCGGCGGTCGTGTCGGTGGCCGCCGTCGCCGTCGACGAGGTGTCACCGCCGGTCGCGGCGCTGCTGCCGGTACGGCTCAGCGCCCACCACGTCCCGCCACCCACCAGGGCGAGGAGCACGACGACGGCGGCGACGATCGCGAGCACCTTCTTGTTGCCGCCACCGGAGCCGCCGCCCCGCGCGCCGGGCGCCCCCGGTGCCGGGGGAGGTCCGGGCGGGGTGCCGGGCTGGAACTGCTGCTGCCGGCCCTGCTGCTGTTGGTGTTGCGGCTGTTGGTGTTGTGGCGGCGGGCCGGCCGCGGGGGCCTGACCCTGGCCGCCCTGCGGGGGCGGGGTTCCCCAACCACCGTTGCCCTGCGGGGCGGGCCCGCCCTGCTGCGGGGCGCCGGGGGCGCGCGGCGGCAACGTCGCCGCCCCGGCCTGGGGACCACCGCTCGCGGCGTAGGCGCCGAACCCGGCACCGGCGGCCGCGGCGGCGGCCGCGCCGCCACCGGGCAGCATGCCGCCCTGCTCGGGCGCGGCCGAGACGACGACACCCGGCCACGCGACCGCACCGCCGGAACCGCGGCCGGCGCCCGACGCGCTGGCGGCGGCGAGCGTGGCCGCGCCGAGCGCGACCGCGTACTTGGGGTGGGCGTCGACGACCGTGGGCCGGCCGAGCTCCTCGGAGATCATCCGCGACACCAGCGGGATCCGCGACGACCCGCCGACGAGCAGGACGGCCGACAGGTTCGTCGGCTCCACCTGCGCCGAGCGCAGGGTCCGCGACAGCGTCCCGATCGTCGACTCGATCGGCGCGCGGATCATGTCCTCGAACTCGGCCCGGGTCAGCCGGATGTCGAAGTGGCGGCCGGGCAGGAAGACCGGGATCGTCGTCTCGGAGTCGATCGACAGCGCCTCCTTGGCCAGCACGCAGTCCTGGCGCAACCGGGCCAGCGCGATCGCCGTCTGCGGGTCGCCCATGTCGAGCTCGGCGAGCGCGCCGCCGGAGGAGTAGTTGACGTGCGACAGGATCGCCTCGTCGAAGTCGACGCCGCCGAGGCGCTCGATGCCCTCGGGCGAGCCGAGGATCTCGATGCCGCCCGGGTGCTTGCGCAGCACCGTCGCGTCGAACGTGCCGCCACCGAGGTCGTAGACGGCGATGACCTCGCCGTCGGCCAGGTGGCGCGATGCGGCGTAGTGCGCGGCGGCGGCCTCCGGCTCGGTGACGGTCTCGGGCCCGGTCAGCCCCGCGAACTGCGGGACCTCCTCGAACAGCTCCCGGCGGAACGGGCCCCAGTTGGCGGGGTGGGTGAGCACGACGCTGTCGGGCTTGCCGCCCTCGGTCTCGGTGACCCGGCCGAGCACGTCGCCGAGCAGGGTGCCGAGCAGCGTCGTCACCGCGTAGGGCGAGCCGCCCAGCACCACCGGTGTCGGGTCCCCGAGGCGGCGCTTGAACTCCCGCGCGACCCGGTCCGGGTTGCTCACCGCCCGCCGGTTCGCCGCGTCACCCGTGACGAGGTTTCCGTCCTCGCGCAGGAAGACGACCGACGGGGTGACGACCGTCCGGTCCCCGAGGGTGAACATCTCCACCCGGGAATCGCGTGCGACCGCGGCCGCCACGAACGTCGTCCCCAGATCGACTCCGAGGTTGTAACCCACCGCCGCCTCCCCCTGAGAACCAGCACACATCGTAACGAGCAGTCGCCGCTGGATCGAGATACCTGCGGGTGGCATTCACCCTGGTAGGGCTCGTTCGTGAGTCGCCCGAACGCGTCGCAACGTTACCGATCGAGGCGACGTCGGCACGACGGGGGAACGCCCCGTTCCGAGGTGGGGTTTTCCCCATTCCTCGCTGGTCCACCGGGAGGCAGGCTGCGACGATGACCGTCGAGCCCGCGCACCGCCCCGGCGGTGCCCCCGGCGCGGGTCCGGAGTGGCAGGAGGTGCCCGTGGGAACGGATCCCGTAGCGCCCCTCAGCGGCGCCGCGGCGCCGGACGCCGGGTCGCCGGACACAGTGTCGCCGGACGCCGTGCCGGTCCCCGCGCCGCCGGTGTCCGCGCCGCCGACGGTCCGGCTGCTCTCGCCCGGCCCCCAGGAGCTGCTGCGCTCGCACCGCGCGCACTGGGCCCGCCGCCGCCGGCTCGAACGCCAGCTGCACGACGGCGCGTCGCTGCGCATCTCGGCGCTCGCGCTGCGGATCGGCGTGATGCGCCACCGGATCGCGCAGGCGTCGCCCGATCTCGACGAGACGATCGACGAGCTGCAGGAGCAACTGCACGCCGTGCTGCAGGAGCTGCGCGACGTCGCCGGTCGCATCTACCCGACGTTGCTCGACGAGGCCGGACTCGGCCCGGCCCTGCGGGAGGCCGCCGACCGCAGCGAGGCCGTCGTCCGCGTCGTCGCCCCCGACGGCAGGTTCGACCCGGCCGCCGAGGGCGCCGCCTACTTCGCGCTCGCCGAGGTCCTGTCCGGGCTCGGCGGGGAGCACCGCGACGTCACGGTCACCATCACCGCCCAGGACGCGGCGCTGGTGGTCGCCGTCGACAACGTCCCGGTGGACGCGGGAGGGCAGATGCTCGACGAGGTCGCCGGCCTCGGTGGGACGATCGACGTGACCGGCGGCACCGGCGTCGGCACGATTCTTGCGAGGATTCCATGCGCGTAGCACTGGCCGAGGACGGTGCCCTGTTCCGTGAGGGCCTGCTGATGCTCCTGCAGGCCACGGGCCACGAGATCGTCGGCGCCACCGCCGACGGCGACTCGCTGCTCGACCTGCTCGCCACCGAACCGTGCGACGTCGCGATCCTCGACATCCGCATGCCCCCGGAACCCGACGGGGGGCTGATCACCGCGGAACGCCTGCGCGCCAAGTACCCCGACATGGGCCTGCTGTTCCTGTCGCACTACGCCGAGTCGCACTACCTCATGCGGATCCTCAACATCGGCACGGACGCGATCGGCTACCGGCTCAAGGAGAAGGTCGGCAGCGTCGAGGTCCTCTCCGACACCCTCGACCGCATCCGCGACGGGGAGATCGTCATCGAGCCGTCGCTGGCCAAGCGGCTCGTGGAACGTCCCCGCGGGGAGAAGAAGGGCCTGGTCGCGTCGCTGTCCGAGCGCGAGACCGACGTCCTCAAGCTGATGGCCGAGGGCCGGTCCAACAACGGCATCGCCGGGCAGCTGTTCGTCACGCCCAAGGCCGTGGAGAAGCACATCGCCAACATCTTCGGCAAGCTCGGCCTGCACGCCGACACCTCGGAGAACCACCGCCGGGTCCTGGCGGTGCTCGCGTTCCTGCGGTCCCAGCGTGACGACGACTGACCACCCGCCGGGGCTGTTCGGCGGGGTCGCCGTACCTCTAGCGTGACCGTCTCGAACCCGGGCACGTCCCGGCCGGACGGGCATGGTGGGCGATGAACCGGACGACACTCGCACGGCTGGTGCGGGGCCTGATCGTGGCGGCGGCGGTGGCCGTCGTGGTCGTCGTCGTCGTGGAGGGCGCGGGACTGCTGCTGCGCCCCACCGACAGCATCGGTGTGCTGCTGCCGTTCGCGGCCGCGGCGGTGTGCGCGGTCGGCCTCGCGCTGCTCGCACCCCGGATCACCCGGTTGGTCACCCGGCTCACCCACCACCGGGAGACCACCCCGTACAGCGCGCTCGCCGACGCCGCCGCCCGGATCCGCGCAGGCTCCCTGGAGGAGGCGCTGCCCGGGCTCGCCGAGGTCGTCGCCGAAGGCACGTCGGCCGCGCGCGGGGAGGTGTGGCTGGCGGTCGGCGACCGGCTGGTCCTCGCCGCGCACCACCCCGCCGAACCCACCGCGCCCGCCGCGGCCCAGCCCGGCAACCTCGCCGTCGACAACCTCGCCGTGCTGCTGACCCGCGACGACACCGACCACGTCGTCCCCATCCTCGACGGCACCGAGCTGCGGGCGGCGTTGACCGTCGGCAAGCCGGGCGCATCGATCACCCCGGCCGACCAGCAGCTGATGCGCGACGTCGCCAACGGTGCCTCCATGCTGCTGCGCGGCGTCGCGCAGAACGCGGAGCTCGCCGAGCGGGTCCGCCGCGCCGACGAGCTCGCCACCACCCTGCAGGCCTCCCGGGCCCGGCTCGCCCGGGCCCGCGACATGGAGCGCCGCCGGCTCGTCGTCGAGCTGTCCCACGCCACCACCGACCGCCTCTCCGGGCTGCGCGCCGACGTCGTCGCCGCCCAGGACGCCGTACTCACCGAGGGCGCCGAGGACGGCGCCGCGGCCGCCCGGCGCCTCGCCGACGCCCGCACCGGCCTCGACGAGCTGCTCGACCGCTTCCGCGTCATCGCCCGCGGCGTCTACCCGAACGTGCTGCGCGACCACGGGCCCCTCGGGGCCCTCGACGAGGTCGTCGCCGACCTCCCACGCGCGGTCGCCCTCGGCGGCACCATGGACGAGCGGCTCAGCTGGGAGATCGAGTCCGGCATCTACTACGTCGCCGCCGCCGCGCTGAAAGGCCTCGCCGAACAGCCGGCCGACGAGGAGCTCGCCGTGACCCTCGACCACGTCGACGGCCGGGTGACCCTCACCGTCGACGACGCCTGCGCGCCCGTCGGCCTCGCCGCGATGCGGGAGGCGCTGGCCGACGAGGCCGAACGGCTCGCCGCCCTCGGTGGGGCGGTCGAGCTCGACGGCACCGAACCGGCACCCGGGGGCGGCCCGGCACACGTCGTCGTGCGCGCCTGGATACCCGACCGGCTCGAACCGCTGGTCGACGTCGGTGGGGCCGTGAGCTCCGCGGTCCGGGGCTGAACCGTGGACGAGCGCGAGACCGACCCGTCGCGGCCCGCCCGCGAGCACCACGCCGGACACGAGCTGCCCCCGTTCCGGATGACCGGAGGGACGTTGGGGCGCAACGTGTCCGCCCGCCGTCCGGACACGCGCGGCGACTCCGGGACCGGCCGGGCCGACCCCGACGCCACCACCGCCGTCACCGTGACCGACGTGCTGACCACCACCGCGCCACCCGCCCGCGGCTGGGAGTCGCCCACCGTCGCGCTGCCCACCGGCATCTCCTGGACCCGGCCCGCGCCCGAACCCGCCGCGCCCGGGCCGCCCGCCGACACCGCGCCCGGCCGCGGCGCCCAGCCGTGGCTGCTCGCCGGCTACTGGGTGCTGCTCGTCGCGTGCGGACTGCTGTCGCTGGTGTGGCTCGTCGTCGGCGCCGTCGTCGGGATCGCCGCCACCGCACCCGGGTTCGCCGCGTCGCTCGGCGGATCCGCCGCCGCCGGGAACAGCTGGGCCGCCGGAGTCCTCGCCGCCCTCGGGCACAGCGAACCCGGCGCGCAGGCACTGCTCGACTACACCCTGAGCGCGATCTCCCTGGGCCTCGCCGTCGCCATGTCGATCCGCGCACCCGCCGGCGGGCGCACCTGGTCGTCGCGGCTGCTCGTGCTCGCGCTCGTGGGATCCGCGGGCGCGTTCAACCTCCAGGCCCACGCCGCCGCCTCGGCCGTCGAGACCGCGACCGGCCTGCAGATCGGTGAGCTGCACCAGGTCCTGCTGCACGGTGTCGCCTGCGCCGCCTACATCGTCGCGCTCCTCGTGTTCCCACCCGGCTCCGACGAGGAGCCCGACGGCACCCGCCGCCGCCCCGGGCTGGTCACCGTCGGCGTCGCCGCGGTCACCCTGCTCGCCGCCGGGTTCGGCACCGCGCTGCTCCCACACACCGTGAGCTGCGTGCTGTTCTTCGGGTTCCTCGTCCCGGCCGCCGGGCTGATCGCGTTGCCGCGCAGGGTCCGCCGCGGGTCCAGCGACGTCCAACGCACCCAGGCCCGGCTGCTGTTCAGCGTCCTGCTCGCCGCCGGCGCGGTCACCGTCGTCCTCGCCGCCGTCAGCTTCCTCGTCTGGGGCCTCGGCTGGAACGGGCTCACCCTCACCGACCCCACCGCAGGCGGCTCCGGCGACCTCCCGCTCGCGCTGCTGTTCTGGTTCTCCCGCGTCGCCTGCATCGCCGTCGCCGCCGCCGTGCTCGTCGCCGTGCGCAGCAACGACCTCCAGAACGCCGAGCGCCGCTTCAGCCGCGGCCTCGTCGTCGCCGTCGACACCGCGGTCATCGGCGGGCTCTACGTCGTCGTGCACACCGCGCTGGCCCTGTTCCTGCCCGACTCCGTGGCCGAGCCCGTCTCCGCCGTCGCCGCGTGCGCCGTCGCCGCGATCGCGTTCCTCCCCGTCCACACCCTCGCCGAACAGGTCGTCGACCGGCTCCTCTACGGCACCCGGCCCACCCCCTACAGCGTCCTCGCCGGGATCGCCGCGCTGTCCCGGTCCACCGTGGCCGACGCGCCCGACCTGGCCCGCGTCGCCGAGGCCGTCGGCCGTGGGCTCGGCGCGTCCACGTGCCGGCTGACCGTCGTGCGTCCCGGGCTGCGCGACCGCACCTACGTCTGGTCCGAACCCGGCGGCCACGTCTCCGACGAGCTCACCGAGGTCGCCGTCCGCCACGGCGAGGAACGCATCGGCACCATCGCCGTGGACCGCGCCGCCGTCGCCGGGCTCGGCCCGCAGCGTCAGAACCTGCTCACCGACATCGCCGACAGCCTCGGTGCCGTCCTCCAGGCCAGCCGCTACGGCATCGAGCTGGAACGCCAGCTGCGCGCGGCGCTCGCCCACGCCGGGGAGATCGCGGTGTCGCGGCGCGCCGCCGTCGCCGAGATGGACGGCGAACGCCGCCGCATCGAACGCGACCTCCACGACGGCGCCCAGCACCACCTCGTGTCGCTGCGGCTGGTCATGGGCCTGGTCGAGCACCTGGTGAAGACGGGCAAGTACGACCAGGCCCGGGAACGGCTCGTGCAGGTAGTCGAGCAGATCGGCAACGCCGAGTCCATCCTCGCCGAGACCGCCACCGGTGTCGTGTCGCCGCTGCTGTCCGAGCACGGTCTCGCCGGTGGACTCGCACGCGAGCTCGACGGCGGCGCCTCACCGGTCACCGTCGACGCTCCCGGCCTCACCGGTGTCCGGTTCCCCGCCGACGTCGAGGCCGCCGTCTGGTTCTGCTGCCTCGAAGCCGTCAACAACGCCCGCAAGTACGCGGGCGGGGCACCGGTGACGGTGCGCCTCGTCGTCCAGGGCGGGCTGCTGCGGTTCCGGGTGCGCGACGAGGGCCCCGGCTTCGACCAGGCCTCGCTCGGTCAGGGCCCCAACCGCGGGATGCGCAACCTGTCGGCGCGCATCACCTCCGTCGGCGGCCGCATCGACGTGCACTCCCGCCCGGGGGAGGGGACGACCGTCGAGGGTTCGGTCCCGGTCCCGTCCCACCACGAGGAGACGATGCCGCTCGACGCCGCCCAGGCCGCGGCGTGGGGTCTCGGTACGCGGGCGGCCGCTCCCGGTGCGCCGCAGGGGGTCGAGGGCGCGCGGACCGGGCCGCCCACCGGTCCGGGCCCGACCGCCGCCGGTGCCGCCGGCGCTGTGGGTGCCGCCGGCGCTGTGGGTTCGGGGGTGGCCGGGGCGGTCGCCGGTGCCACGGCGCTGCGCCACGGCGGGGCCACGGACGTGGCGGGGCGCGCCGAGCCGCCCGTCGCGGTGAGGGGACCGTCGCCGGACGCCGAGCCCCCTGCCGACGCGCCGGTTGCGGACGACCGCGACGGGACCGACCGCGACGGGACCGGCCTCGGCGGGACCGGCCTCGGCGAGGACCGGCCCGGCGATGACCGGCCCGGCGATGACCGGCCCGGCGAGGACCCTCCCGGCGAGGACCTGCCCGCCGACAGCACGCCTGTCCGAGCCGGGCCCGTCGGTGTCGGGCCTGCCGAGGACGTCGCTGCCGGGCACGGCATGTGGAAGTCGGTGCCACGCCACGACGAGGAGGACGAGGAGCTCACGCAGACCCCGGACGCGACCGGCGGGGTCGGCGGGGGGCAGGTACCCGCGCCGTCCTACGACGCCGCCGACGACCCGGAACGGTTCGACGTGGGCACGGCGGACGAGCCTCCCGCGACCCGGCAGGAGGACGGGGCCGACCCCGGGTTCGGCTCGGGCGCACCGCAACCGGGTGGGCGGCACGCGCTGGACGACCGCGGCCCGGGCGCCCCCGAGCCCGGCGCGACCGCCGCCCCGGACGGGCCGGACACGCCTGTGCCTGCCGCCGCGGCGGCGCGGCACGCGGCCGACCCCGAGCCGTCCGCCGCCGACGGCGCACCGGATGTGGCCGTCCGGCAGGCCCCGGACCCCGTGGCGACCGGCCCGATCCCCGTCGTCACCGCCGGTGCCGAAGCCGGTGCCGAAGCCGGTGCCGAAGTCGCTGCTGGTGCTGCGGCCGGCGCTGCACCCGGTGTCGGCGATGCAGCCGGTGCCGGTCGGGCGGCCCTGCCCCACCCGGTCGAGACAACACCCGTGGAGCCGGACCGGGCAGGGTCGGACCGGGCAGGGTCGGACCGGGCAGAGGCAGCCCCGGCGCAGGTGGACCGGACAGAAGCGGGCCCGGCGGAGGCCCCGGCCGGGCCGGTGGTCGTGGAGCCGGGCGTCGTCCTCACGAGCGCGCCTCCCGCCCCGCGGGTCACGCCCGTCGTGCCTGCCCCGCCGGTCACACCCGTCGGGCCTGCCCCGCCCGTCGTGCCCGTCGGCGGCGCGCGCCGCCGCGCGACCTCGGACGGGCGGCTGGTCGGCCGCGTCCGGGCGGTGCTCGCCGTCGCCGGCGAGTGCTACGCGGGTTCCCCGCACGCCGCGCGGCTGGCCTCGCTGGCAGCACGCCTCGACGAGCCCCTGCGCATCGCGTTCGCCGGGCCGCCGGGGATAGGGACGTCGACACTCGTCGAGGCGGTCCTGGGCCGCCCCGGCGGGCCGGTGCCGCCCCCACCGACCCGGGTCCCGGTCTGGTGGCGCCATGGCGGACCGGTGGCGCTGGCCGTCGACACCGCGGGCGGTGCGGCGCCCTACGGCGGTCCCTGGCCGCCCGACCCGGCGGCACCGCTGGACCGGATCGAGCTGCACACCACCGACCCGCTGCTCGCCGAGGCGACGATCATCGACGCGCCCGGGCTGGGCACGGACGGGCGGACCGAGACGGTGCTCGACCCCGGCGACCCGGTGCCCGACGCCCTCGTCCTGTTGCTGACCCCCGCCCAGGGTTCGGCGTCGGCCTTCGCGACGTTGCACTCCGGCGCCGTGGCGCACGCGCGGGCCAACGCGCTCGGGGTCCTCGCCCGCACCGACGAGCTGCCCGGTGGGCTCGACCCGGCGATCGCCCAGCGTGCGGCGGCCGAGCTGGCGGGGCGTTCGGACGTGCGGCGGCTGTGCCGGACCGTGCTGCCCGTGTCCGGGGGCCTGGCGCGCGCGGCGACGGCGCTGACCCCGGCGGAGATCGACGCTCTCGCCCGGGGTGCCGTGGTCGACCCGGGCCTGGCGGCGCGCCTGGGCCCGGCGGGTCTGGGCGCGGCGGCCAACCTGGCCCGGCACGCGCCCGACACGGGGGCGGTCGTCGCCGGGCTGCTGGCCCGCAGCGGGGTCGGGCGGCTGCGTGAGCTGATCGCGGCGCGGTTCGTCGGGCGCTCGGAGATCCTGGTCGCCCGGTCGGTGCTGCAGCGTCTGGAACTGCTGGTGCGCACCGACCCGCCCGCGGACGCCCGGCGCCTGCAGTACGAGCTGGAACGGGTCCGCACGGGCGCCCACGAGCTGGCCGAGACCGATCTGCTCGACGAGCTGCTCGCCGGCACCGTCGTGCTCCCGCCCGCGGAGGTCGCGGCCGCCGAGCAGCTGCTGGGGATGGCGGGTCCGTCGCCCGCGGCGCGGCTCGGGTTGCCGCCCGACGCCGGCCCGGCCGCGGTGGGCGCGGCCGCGGCGGAACGGCTCGCGTACTGGCAGCGGGCGGGCTCGCACCCGGCGTCGTCGCAGGCGGTGCGGGCGGTCGCGGCGGTGCTGGTGCGCACGTGCGAGCAGCTCGTCGCGACGGCCTGACCGGCCTACGCGGTGCGCCGCGTCTCCGGCTGCGGGAGGCCGGTCGTCGTGACCCCGGCGGGGTGGTCGGCGGGCACGACGGCCGGGCGGGGCCTGCGCCGGGGTTTGCCGGTCAGTGCGAGCCGCAGCGGTGTCCGCCGCACGATCTCGACGAACGTCAGCGCCGCGACGATGGTGACGGCGTAGGTCACCACGGTCTCCCACGGCCGCTGCAGGCGGGCGGCGGGCGCGTCCGGCACGGTCGTGAGCAGCCACAGGATCGCGGGGTGGACGAGGAACACGCCGAAGGAGCGGGCGGCCGCGGCCTCGACGAACCGCGAGCCCCGCCAGCGGTCGCGGCGGTCGGCCCACACCGCGCCGACGCCCCATACGGCGGCCACGATCGACACCGTCCACGGGACGATGATCGGCTGGAACACGTCGGCGGCGAACTGGGCGGTGGCGCCCGTCGCCACCGAGTGCCGGTACCAGAGCTCGACGGCCGCCCCGGTGAGGAGCGGTGCGAGGAACACCAGCGGCAGGTGGGTGCGGATCCAGGCGTCGACGGCAGCGAGGTTCATCGCGACGACCCCACCGAACACGACGAAGAACTGGTAACTGACCAGCAGCGACGTCGCGTACGGCAGGACGGCCGCCTCGGCGGGCGAGGGCGAGGGGACGTGCAGCCACAGGTCGGTGGCGACCTGCAGCACTGCACTCGCGGCCAGCACCGGCAGGTGGTGGCCCCGGGTGGCCCGCAGCAGCACCCGGAACAGCGGGAACACCAGGTAGAACTGCAGCGCCACCAGCAGGAAGTACAGGTGGTACCAGGCGGTGCCTGTGAGCAGGGCGTGGCCGAACGCGCGCAGCGCCGCATCCGCGGGTAGCGGGGCCGTCGACAGCCCGAGGCACGTGTAGATCGCCGACCACACGACGTAGGGGACGCCGACCAGCAGGAACCGGCGCCGCCAGAACCGCAGCGGGCCGGGCCGCTCGTCGCGATGGCGGTGGGTGAGCACGAACGCGGTGAGCGCGAAGAACGCCTCCCGGGTGAAGTGCAGCAGGACGACGAACCTGCCGGCGGCGACGCTGTCGAGGGGGGCCGTCGTCGAGATCGTGTGGACGGCGATCACGCACGCGAAGGTGACGACCCGGACGAGGTTGACCGGGTACAGGTGGGGGGTGCGCGCCGGCGCCGCGTCGGTCACCGCGCGTGACCCGGGGTGGGTTGCGGGTGTCGTGCGCGGCGGGTGGGATCGGGGAGCCTGCTGGGCACGGGTCCGGAGGGTGGCCCGTCGAGCTGTGGGGGAGCTGTGAGTCGCCTGAGAGGTCCCCGTCGTCCCGGCGCGTTCGTGGACGATGCGGTCATCGGGCGAGCACACTACCCCGATCGGTAGGTCACCGATGGTCCCTGTCGGGGGTGTCGGTGACCGATGGTTGACTGCCGCGCACACGACGTGCCCGACGTGGCACGGTCGGCGGAAGGACGGTGCAGTGCTCGCGAACGACCCCACCCTCATCGGTCTCGCACTTCAGGTGGGCCGGACGCGAACAGCGCAGCTCGACGTCGGCGCGCTGGTCTCGGGGGTGTGCGGGGCCCTGCCGATGGCGGTGGGGGTGGCGGGCGCGGTGATCGTGTTCACGCGCGCCCCGGATCCGTTGTCCGGCCCGGTGTTCGCCTCCGACCCGGCGGCGACGCGGCTCGGCGAGCTCCAGCACCGGCGCGCGGCAGGCCCGGTCCAGGAGGCGATCGCGACGGGCTGTGTCGTCCTCACCGCCGACCTGACCCGGTCGGACTCGGTGGAGGTCGCGGCGGTCGCGGCCGAGACCGGGCTGGCCAGTGCGGTCACCGTCCCGCTCGTCCTCGATGGCCGTACCGTCGCCGCGGTGCAGCTGCTGGGCACCGGGTTCCGGCCCGTGCCGGGGGAGCTCGCGGAGACGGTCAGGCCGTTGATGGAGGCACTGGCGGCGCGGCTGTCGGACGCGTCCGGCTTCAGCCGGCTCAGCGCGGCGGTCGCCCGGTCGACGGCCGCCCTGGAGTCGGGTCTGCCGCTCGCCCACGCGACGGGGATCCTCGCCGAGCGCTACCGCACCGACGTCGAGGAGGCCGGGCGGTTCCTCGCGGGTGCGGCGGCCCGCGCGGCGCTGCCGGTCGAGGCGCACGCCGCCGCGGTGGTCGCCGAGGTGGGTCGCCGTGACGGGACCGTGCGCCGCGAGGTGCCGCCGCGCGACACGTCGGCCCCGGTGACCGGGGAGGTGCCGGTGCCGCGGGACGCGCCCACGGGGCGCCGGCACCGCCGCGACGACGCCGGTCCGCTCGCCTGGCTCGCCGGTGACCTCCCGCTGCCGCGGCACTCGCGGGCCCGGCGTGAGCCGCGGGTGCCGCGGCGCCCCGAGCACGGTGAGGCCCGCGCCGCGACCGACGCCGACCAGGACGGCGACGGCGGCCCCGGCACGCCGCGTCACCGGCGCGCCGACATCTCCTGAGCCCCGACGCGGGCGCCCGGCCCCGCCCGGGCGGTTCCGCGACCTGCCGACGGCGCCCGGGTCGCCCGCCGGCGGTGCGACGCGTCGGCACCGCTGTCCCGGCGGCCCGCGACGACGGGGAGGTCGCGCTCGTCCGGCGGCGGCGCAGCGACGTGCGCCACTCGGGTGGCAGCGTGCCCGGGGCGACACGTATCGTCGTCGCGACCCGCGGGAGCACTCACGATCCGAGGCTGAGAGGGCGGCAGGACCGGCCGTCGACCGTTCGCACCTGACCCGGTTAGCACCGGCGTAGGGAGGACGACGACTGTGCGTACTCACGTGCCCGTTCCACGACGTTCGCGTCGGTACCGGTTCCCGGTGGTGGTGATCGCCGCGCTCGCGCTGGTGCTCGCGGCCTGCTCGGGTTCCTCCGGCGGCCCGGGCGCCACCGGCGCCACGACGGTCCGGCTCGCGCTGGACTGGACGCCCAACACCAACCACACCGGGCTGTTCGTCGCCCAGGAGCAGGGCTGGTTCCGCGACGCCGGCCTCGACGTGCAGATCCTGCCGTACAACAGCACGTCGCCCGACACGCTCGTCGGATCCGGGGCGGCCGAGTTCGGGATCGGCTTCCAGAACTCGTTCACCTTCTCCAAGGCGGCGGGCGCCGACATCGTGTCGGTCATGGCGATCCTGCAGCACTGGGGTTCCGGGATCGCGGTGCGCGCCGACCGCACCGACATCGCCTCGCCCAAGGACCTCGACGGCAAGACCTACGGCGGCTTCGGCGACCCCGGTGAGGTCCCGAAGATGGCGGCGGTCATCAAGGACGCGGGCGGGCGGGGCACGTTCGACACCGTGGTCCTCGGGACGTCGGCGTACGAGGCGCTGTACTCGGGGCAGGTCGACTTCACCGAGCCGTTCACGGCGTGGGAGGGCATCGAGGCCGAGCTGCGCGGCGAGCCGCTGAAGACGTTCGCCTACACCGACTACGGCTTCCCCGACGCCTACGGCGTGCTGCTGGAGGGCAACGGTGCCTGGCTGGCGGCGCATCCCGACGTGGCGACGAGGTTCGTGCAGGCGGTGCAGCGGGGCTACCAGTTCGCGGCCGACGACCCCGCCGCGGCCGGGAGGATGCTCAGCGACGCCAACCCGGGGGCGTTCGCCGAGCCCGAGCTCGTCGACCGCAGTCAGCAGCTGCTGGCCGCCTCCTTCATGAAGGACGCGAACGGCCGCGTCGGCACGCAGACCGCCGCACAGTGGGCGGGTTTCTCCGGGTTCCTCTTCGACGCCGGCGTCCTCGTCGACTCCGCGGGGAAGCCGCTCACGGCCCGCCCCGACTTCTCGACGTGGTTCACCGACCGCTACCTGGGAGCGACGTCCTGAGTACCGGGTTCGCCGCCCGCTCCGTCACCCACGACCCGGGCGTCCCCGCCGGGCCGGTGGCCCGCCGGGGCGGGCGGTGGCGCCGGGTGGTGCCGCCGCTGGTCGTGGTCGCCGCCCTGGTCGCGATCTGGCAGTGGGCGGTGACGGCGTTCGACGTCCGGCCCCAGGTGCTGCCGTCGCCGCTGCGGGTGGTGGAGCAGGGGTGGCTGTTCCGGGAGGCGCTGTGGGCCAACACGGTGCCGACGGTGCAGGTCACCGCCGTGGGCTTCGCCGTGTCCCTGGCCGTGGCGTGGGTGCTGGCGGTCGTCGTCGACTTCTCGCCCTGGTTACGACGCGCGCTGCTGCCGCTGCTCGTGGCGTCGCAGACGATCCCGATCATCGCGATCGCGCCGCTGCTGATCATCTGGTTCGGCTTCGGGCTGCTGCCCAAGGTCGTCGTCATCGCGCTGGTGACCTTCTTCCCCGTCGCGATCGGGCTGGTCGAGGGCTTCTCCTCCGCCGACCGGGAGGCGTCGAACCTGGTGCGCAGCATGGGGGCGGGGCGCTGGAAGGAGTTCCGCTACCTGCGGCTGCCCGCGGCGATGCCGTCGTTCTTCACCTCGCTGCGGATCGGCATCACCTACGCCGTGACGGGCGCGGTCTTCGCGGAGTACGTCGGGGCCCGCGCGGGGCTCGGGATCTTCATGAACCTGCAGAAGAACTCGTTCCGCACCGACCTGGTGCTCGCCGCGGTCCTCGTGACGGCCGCGATCAGCGTCGCGCTGTTCGGGCTGACGTTCCTCCTGCAGCGGCTGGTGATGCCGTGGTACGCGGCGGAGCGCCGCCGTGGGTGAGTCGCCGTCGTGGGTGAGCGCCGTCGTGGGTGAGTGCGGTCGTGGGGGTGAGCGCGCCCGTGCGTGAGGTCCGGGTCGAGGGTGTGGCCAAGCGGTTCGGGGACCGCGAGGTCCTCGACGACGTGTCCCTGCACGCCGGGCCCGGCGAACTGGTGTCGGTCATCGGGCCGAGCGGCTGCGGCAAGAGCACCCTGTTCGCCGTGCTCGCGGGCCTGGTGGCGCCCGACCGGGGCGTGGTGTCCGTCGACGGCGGTCCGGCCACCGGCGCGCAGTTCGGCTACATGCCGCAGAAGGATCTGCTGTTCCCGTGGCGGACCGTGCTCGACAACGCCGCGCTCGGCCTGGAGATCGCGGGGATGGGCAGGCGGGAGGCGCGCAGGAGGGCCGAGCCGCTGTTCGAGCCGTTCGGTCTCGCCGGGTTCGAGACGTCCAGGCCGTTCGAGCTGTCGGGAGGCATGCGGCAACGTGCCGCGCTGTTGCGGACGGTGGTGCAGGACCGCGACGTCCTGCTCCTCGACGAGCCGTTCGGTGCGCTGGACTCCTTGACCCGTACCGGGATGCAGGAGTGGCTGGAGGGGATGCGGTCGCGTTTCGGCTGGACCGTCCTGCTCATCACCCACGACATCCGCGAAGCCGTCTTCCTGTCCGATCGGGTCGTCGTGCTGGGGCCGCGACCGGCCCGGGTGCGGGCGGTCGTCGAGATCGACCTGCCCCGCCCGCGTGAGCTCGCCTCCGCCGCGGCGGCCGCCCACGAGGCGCAGCTCCTGGGGCTGCTGCGCTCCGGGTGAGCACCGGTCGCCACCGCTGAACGGCCGAGGGCCCGGCCCCCGCGGGAGCGGGGCCGGGCCCGGGCCCTTGCGGGTGGTGCGGCGCGGATCAGACCAGCGGGATGTCGGTGGCGATGGCGCCGTGGTCGGCGGTGACGGCGTGGCTGTCCTCGGTGTGCAGGTGCGTGGTGGTGCTGTGGTCGTCGGTCAGCGTGGCGTCGTTGTGCGAGAACAGGTCGTTGTTCGAGTCGGTCGTCGCGTGGCTGTCCGTCGTGCTGTGGTCGTCGACGGTGCTGGTGTTGTGGCCCGAGTCGCTGTGGGTGCTCGAGTCGGTGTGGTTGTTGCTGTTGGTCTGGCTGGCGTTGCCGCCGTCGTTCGCGACCGAGCCCGAGCCGAAGTTGGTCAGGGAGTCGTGGCTGTCGGTGTGGTCGCCGCCGGTGCCGGCGCCGATGACGCCGCCGTCGGTGGCCGAGGCGCCGTGGTTGTTGACCGCGGAGCCGCCGGCGCCGAAGTTGACGGCGCTGTCGGTGTTGCCCTCGGCGACCTGGTTCCCGGTGCCGGCCACGGCGCCGTCGCCGGTGGCGATGTTGCCGTTGTTGGTGCCGCCCACTGCCGCGGAGTGGTCACCGGTGGCGTTGACGTCGGTGACGTCGACGGGTGCGAAGACGTGGCCGCCGTGCGAGGCGTCGATGTCCTGGTGGATCGAGTTGTCGATCGTGGTCTCGCGGGCGTCGACCGAGACGTAGTTGTTGGTGATGTAGTTGTTCAGGTACTTGACCGCGGCCTCGTGGGGCGACTCGTGGCCGTGGTGCACGGGCGGGGGCGGGGGCAGGTGGCTGCCGTGGTCGTGGCCGCCCTTCCAGGAGTGCGACTCGTCGTCGTTGGCCAGTGCGATGGCGTCGTGGATGTCGTCGGCGCTCAGGTCGGACAGCCCACAGTTCGCGAGGTAGGCGGCGGGGTCGGCCTGGAAGGCGGCCTGCTCGGCCGGGTCGTTCAGCAGGCTCATCAGGAAGTCGAGAAGCGAGGTGCTCATGGGGTTCTCCGTTGTCCGGGTGGTTCTCGGATGTGTGGGTGCGTGCGTGGTGTGTGCGGGTGCTGCGTCCGCGGTGGTGCCGTGTCGCGTCCGGTCCGGGTGGGCCGGTGTTCGAGGCTGAACGTTAAGCACGGCCGGCCGGGCGGGGATCGGGGAACCGCCACAGTTCGTGCGCGGCGCCGAGACCCGATCCGGGCAGTGTCGGAATGGGGGCGGGGGCGCCGCCACGCTCATTTACCGGGTGGGGGCACGGAGGTCTTCCGGCAGCGGCGGCTGTCCGCTAGTGCGGATCTGACCTGCGTATTCGTCACGAAAGCGTCGTTGGCGAGCCCGTCGGGAACTGTCCGGATGAATTGTCCTTGGCTGTTCGCGCGATCCTCTTTTGAAACTGATTACGCAGTAGCCGGAAATGCTTGACCGCGTGACCGGTGTTGTCCGGTTGACGCGATACGCGAGATTGTCGCCCCATGGTCACGTGAGGGGGGTCGGAAGAATGTGGTATGTCGCTTCGGTGCCTACTCGAACAGGATTTCGGTACATATTCGGACAAGTGTCGTCATGGGTTCGGTATGGGAAGGTCTTGACCGGCCCCCGTCGATGCCCGCCTCGGTGGTGTCGGGACTCACGAACCGCACGCGGCGCGGGCGATTAGCGTTGCCTGCACACACGGCACGGTCGACCGGGAGGCACGGGCGACCGGGACGGTCACGACGAAAGGGACACGCATGGGCACCGGCGGGCGCGTCACGGTCGTCGGGATCGGTGCCGACGGCTGGCCCGGCCTCACCGCCGACGCCCGTGACGCCGTCGTGGCGGCCGATGTGGTCCTGGGCAGCCCCCGGCAGCTGCAGCTGCTCCCCGAATCCCTCACCGCCACCCCCCGGGCCTGGCCCAGCCCCCTGGTGCCGGCCCTGCCCGACCTGTTCGCCGAGCTCGCCGACCGCGCCGTGTGCGTCCTGGCCAGCGGCGACCCGATGTTCTTCGGCATCGGCGCCAGCCTCGCCCGGGTACTCGGGCCCGACCGGCTGCGCGTGCTCCCGGCGCCGTCGTCGGTGGCGCTGGCGTGCGCGCGCCTGGGCTGGCCCGCCGAGGAGGTCGACGTCGTGAGCGTCGTCGGACGCCCACTCGCCCGGATCCGGCGCGCCCTCGCTCCCGGCAGGCGGCTGATCGTGCTGTCCGCCGGGGCGGAGTCGCCCGCTGAGATCGCCGCCCTCCTCGACGCCGACGGCTGGGGTCCCAGCGCGCTCGCCCTGCTCGAACAGCTCGGCGGTCCGGGGGAGCGGCTGCTCGCCGGGCACGCGTCCGACTGGCCGCACCCGCCCGGTGACGCGCTCAACCTCGTCGCGGTCTCCTGCGAACCCGGCCCGGACGCGCGGGTCCTCGGCGAGACGGCCGGGTTGCCCGACGACGCCTACGACCACGACGGCCAGCTCACCAAGCGCGAGGTCCGGGCGGTCACGCTGGCGCTGCTCGGCCCGCGGGCCGGTGAGCTGCTGTGGGACGTCGGCGCCGGCGCGGGCAGCATCGCGATCGAGTGGATGCGGGCGCACCCGTCGTGCCGGGCCGTCGCCGTCGAGTCCCACCTGGACCGGGTCGCCGCGATCTCCCGCAACGCCGATGCGCTGGGCGTCCCGGGTCTGGAGGTCGTGTCCGGCAGGGCTCCCGAGGCGCTCGCCGACCTGCCCGCCCCGGACGCGGTGTTCATCGGCGGCGGCGTCACCGGCGACGGCGTGCTCGACGCCTGCCTCGCCGCGCTGCGACCCGGCGGGCGGCTCGTCGCCAACGCGGTGACCGTCGAGGCCGAAGGTGTCCTCGCCGCCGCCCACGCCCGCCTCGGCGGGACCCTGACCCGGCTGTCGGTCGCCCGTGCGGGTGCGGTCGGCGGCTTCACCGGCTGGCGTCCGGCGATGCCGGTGACGATCTGGAGCGTGACGATGAGCGTGAACCGGTGACCGTCCATTTCATCGGCGCCGGACCGGGCGCCCCCGACCTGTTGACGCTGCGTGGCCGCGACCTCATCGCCTCCTCGCCGGTGTGCATCTATGCGGGCAGCCTGGTGCCGCCGGAGATGCTCGGGTTCGCACCCGCGGGGGCCCGCCTGGTCGACAGCGCGCTGATGACCCTCGACGAGATCGTCGGCGAGATGGTCCGTGCCCACGCCCACGGCCTCGACGTCGCGCGCCTGGCCTCGGGCGACCCGTCGGTGTTCTCCGCGATGGCCGAGCAGATGCGCCGCCTCGACGCCCTCGACATCCCCTACGACGTGTGCCCGGGTGTGCCCGCCTACGCGGCCGCGGCCGCCGCGCTGCGCCGCGAGCTGACGGTCCCGACGGTCGCCCAGACCGTCACGCTCACCCGCATCGCCGCCCGCGCCACCCCGATGCCCGAGGGTGAGGGGATCGCGGAGCTCACCCGGGCCGCGGGTACCGTCGTCGCGCACCTCGCGGTGCACCGCATCGAGGAGGTCGTGAAGGAGCTCCTCGACGTCCACGGCCCCGACTGCCCGGCCGCCGTCGTCGCCCACGCGACCCGCGAGCACGAGATCGTGCTGCGCGGGCGCCTCGACGGCATCGCCGAGGCCGTGCGCGCGGCCGGCATCCAGCGGACGGCCGTCGTGATCGTCGGGCCCGCGCTCGCCGCAGAGCAGTTCCCCGACTCCCACCTCTACTCCGACGGGCGGTGTCGGTCCTGACGCCCCACCCCAGCACCCTGCTCGTCCTCGGCGGGACCGGGGAGGCCCGCCGGCTGGCGGGCGTGCTCGTCGGCACCCCGGGGATGCGGGTGGTGTCGTCGCTGGCGGGGCGGGTCAAGGCGCCGTCGCTGCCGCCGGGCGAGGTGCGCATCGGCGGCTTCGGCGGCACCGCCGGACTGGCGCAGTGGTTGCGCGACAACAGGGTCGACGCCGTCGTGGACGCCACCCACCCGTTCGCCGCCCGGATCACCGCCCACGCGGTGCGGGCGTGCGCGATGACCGCGACGCCGCTGCTGGTGCTCAGCCGCCCCGGCTGGACCGCGGGCCCCGGCGATCTGTGGCACTGGGTCCGTGACCTCGACGAGGCCGCCCGGCTGCTGCCGGATCTGGGCAGGCGCGTCTTCCTGACGACGGGCCGCCAGGAGGTCGCCGCGTTCGCCGACCTCGACCTGTGGTTCCTCGTCCGCTCCGTCGAGCCGCCCGACCCGCCCGTCCCGCGCCGGTGCGAGGTGCTGCTGGCCCGTGGCCCGTTCACCGTCGACGGGGAGCGGGACCTGCTCGAACGGCACCGCATCGACGTGCTCGTCACCAAGGACAGCGGCGGGATCATGACGGCGGCGAAGCTCACGGCGGCGCGTGACGTGCGGGTCCCCGTCGTGGTGCAGCGCCGCCCGCCGCTGCCCTCGGGGCCGGGCGTGGAGCGGGTCGAGACCGTCGAGGACGCGGCGGCCTGGGCCCAGCAGCTGCTGCACGGCTGACCCCGGCCGGACACCCCGCGCGCAACCTCACGGTCGTGCTCGGGCGCCGAGCGGACCGTGAGGTTGCGCGCGGCGGTTCGGGCGCAACCTCAGCGTCGTCGACGAGCGGCGGGACAGCAGGGAGGTTGCGCGCGTCAGGGGCCGTAGTGCCGCGGGGTGAACACGGTCGTCCCGGCGCCGCGGTGCACGACCCGCGTCGCCGACGACCCGACGATCACCAACGTCCGCATGTCGACGTCGTCGGGGTCCAGCTCGGCGAGCGTCGTCACGACGATCCGTTGTCCCGCACCGCCGACGTCACGGCCGAGGACGACGGGTGTGTCCCCGGCACGGTGTTCCAGCAGCACGTCGCGGGCCGCGCCGAGCTGCCACGGCCGGGCGTTGGAGCGCGGGTTGTAGATCGCGATGACGAGGTCGGCCGTCGCCGCGGCGACGAGCCGCGCGGTCACGACCTCCCACGGCTTGAGCCGGTCCGACAGCGAGATCAGCGCGTGGTCGTGCCCGAGCGGTGCCCCGACGGCGGCGGCGACGGCCTGCGCCGCGGACATCCCGGGCAGCACCCGCACGGGGACGTCGGAGTACTTCTGCTCGCTCGCGACCTCCAGCACCGCGGCGGCCATCGCGAACACCCCCGGGTCCCCGGCGGACACGACGACGACGCGACGGCCCGCGGCGGCGAGGTCGAGGGCGAGCGCGGCCCGTTCGGCCTCGACACGGTTGTCGGAGGCGTGCCGGGTCTGACGCGGGTTGGGCGCGACCCGGTCGAGGTAGGGGCCGTAGCCGACGAGGTCGTCGGCCTGGGCGAGCGCGGCGGCGGTCTGCGGGGTGAGCCAGTCGCGCCCGGCCGGGCCGGTCCCGACGACGACGACCTCGCCGGGCCCCGCGACGCGCGCCGGGTCCCCGGCGGGCGCCGCGGCGGTGTCCGCGGCGGCCTCCGCCGGCACGCTCGACGCCACCCGGCCCGGGACGATCGCGATCGAGAAGTACGGGACGTCGGCGGGGTCGACGTCGGCCAGCGCGGCGGTGCGTTCGCCGTCGGTGGTGGCGCGCTCGACGTAGTGCGCGTCGGCGAGGCGCCCGGCGTCGGCCAGGGCGCCGCGGACGGTGTCGAAGGTCCGGCCGAGCTTCATCACCGCCGCGGAGTCGGTCGCGGCGAGGCGGCGGGCCAGCTCGTCGCGCGGGAGCGTGCCGGGCAGGACGGTGAGCACCTCGTCGCGCTCCACCAGCGGCCGGCCCAGTGCCGCCGACGCCGCGCTCACCGACGTCACCCCCGGCACGACGACGGCCCGGAACCGCGGGGTCAGCCGCTTGTGCATGTGCATGTAGGAGCCGTAGAAGAGCGGGTCGCCCTCGGCGAGCAGCACGACGTCGCGGCCGGCGTCGAGGTGCGCGGCGAGGCGGGCGGCGGCGTCGGTGTAGAACGCGTCGATCGCGCCCTGGTAGCCGCCGGGATGGTCGGTGGCCTCCGTCGTGACGGGGTAGACCAGCGCCTCCTCGATCTGGTCGCCGCGCAGCCAGGGCTCGGCGATGCGCCGGGCGATCGACCGGCCGTGGCGTGCCGCGTGGTAGGCGACGACGTCGGCGCCGGCGATGAGCCGCGCCGCCTTCACCGTGACGAGTTCGGGGTCGCCGGGGCCGACGCCCACTCCGTACAACGTGCCGGGCACCGTCACTCCTGTTCGCTCGCGAGCGCGTTGAGCGCCGCCGCCGTGATCGCCGAGCCGCCGCGCCGCCCGCGCACCACGAGGTGCTCGAGGTCGGTGCGGGCGGCGAGGGCGTCCTTCGACTCCGCGGCGCCGATGAAGCCGACGGGGATGCCGAGGACCGCGGCCGGGCGCGGGGCACCGGCGTCGATCATGTCGAGCAGGTGGAACAGGGCGGTCGGCGCGTTCCCGATGGCGACGACCGCGCCCCCGAGGTGGGGCCGCCACAGCTCCAGCGCCGCCGCCGACCGGGTGTTGCCCAGCTCCGCGGCCAGTGCCGGGACGCGCTCGTCGCGCAGGGTGCAGATCACCTCGTTGTCGCGGGGCAGCCGCGCGCGGGTGACGCCGGCGGCGACCATCATCGCGTCGCACAGGATCGGCGCCCCGGCGCGCAGCGCGTCCCGGGCGGCGGTGACGACGCCCGCCGAGGCCGCGATGTCGTCGACGAGGTCGACCTGGCCGCACGCGTGGATCATCCGGACCGCGATCCGGGCGACGTCGGACGGCAACCGCGACAGGTCGGCCTCGGCGCGGATCGTCGCGAACGACTGCCGGTAGATCTCGGCGCCGTCGCGGATGTAGCTGCTGGTCATGCGGTCCTTCCGGAACTGCCCTGCGAGCGGCGACCGTCGCCGCTCACGACCTCGGTGTCGTAGCTGCCGTCCGCGCGGGCGACGAGCGAGCGGTGCGCGCCGTGCGGGGCACCGCAGCGTCGCCCACAGCCGACGACGTGGGTCCGCGTCTGCGTGTCGACGATGATCGTGCGGGCGTGGGAGCGGACGTCGGCGAGCGACTTCGCGCACCCCGGCGACCCGGCGCACGCGCTGACCAGCGTGGCGGGGGAGTCGGCGTCGACGGCGAACCCCGCGGCGGCGAGGGCCCCGGCGTCGCCGCCGCAGGGCAGCACGATCGTCCGCCACGGCGTGACGAGCACCTCCGGGGCCAGCCGGGCGAGCAGCCGCAGGTCGTCGGCGGCGAGCTCGCCGAGCACGGGTGCGATGACGAGCGCACGCCCGCCGTCGTCACGAAGCACGTCCCCGACCCCCGGCCGACGATCGGCGCAGTCGCGCCGTTCAGTTGCCTCACCGTGCCGTTCGTTCCCGAGGACAGCGGCGGCGAGGTGTGCCGGGGCACCGTCGACCTCGGCGGCACGCCAGGCCCCGGAGGAGCCGAGGGCGAGGAACGCCTCCGCCGCGTGGACCAGCACGTCGACGGCATCGGCGAGCGCCACCGACCCGACCGGTGTGCCTGCCACCAGCAGCGTTCCCGACGTCGCGGTCCGGGCCCGCCAACAGAGATCGGGGGCCTCGGCGGCGACGTCGCCACGGCCGTCGTCGAGGGCGAACAGGAACCGCCCGGACAGTCCGGCGAGCGGGGCAGACGCGCACACGGCGGCGTCGAGCCGGGCCGCGAGGCCGCGGACGTCGGCCAGCCCACCGGCGATGCCCGACAGCGGGGAGGCCAGCACGTTGCGCACCCGTTCGTGCGTCCGCGACGGCACCAGACCGGCGTCCACCAGCACCGACAGCGCGGCCGGGTCGTCACGGCGCAGGCCGCGCAGCTGCAGGTTCCCGCGGGAGGTCAGGTGCGCGGCGCCGTCGCCGTGGTGCTGCGCGCAGTCGGCGACGGCCCGCGCCGCGGCCGCCGTCAGTACCCCGCCGGGCAGCCGGATCCGGGCCAGCGCACCGTCGGCGGCGTCGTGCGGGGCGAGGACGCCGGGGCAGGCGTCGGCGCGCACGCGTGGCGGCGGGGCGACGGACGGGGGCACGGCCGTCACTGTAAACACCGCATTGCGGGCGTGGCGGGAGCCGATCGTCACTCCGGGGCCGCTCGGCTTGACGCGCGCGTGCGGCGTTGCGGACAGTGAGAGCCGCACGACAACTTCATGGCGGGCGGAACCGAGGAAGCCGGTGCGAGTCCGGCGCGGTCCCGCCACTGTCACCGGGGAGCGGACCCCACCGACGGCCACGGGCACCAGCCCGGAAGGCCGGGGCGAGCGCCGATCCGGGAGCCAGGACACTCACCTGCCCGCCGCCAACCCCACCCGGGACGAGGATCCCGAGGAAGGCCGGCCATGCGCCCCCAGTCCCGTCCCGGGATTCTGCTCCTCTCGACATCGGACACCGATCTGCTGTCCGCGCGCGCGAGCGGCGCGCACTACCGCCTCGCGAACCCGGCCCGCACCCTCGCCGAGGAGCTGCCCGCCCTGCTCGACGGCGTCGACGTCGTCGTCGTGCGCATCCTGGGTGGGCGCCGCTACTGGGAGGACGGCCTCGACACGGTCCTGGCCTCCGGCAGGCCCGTCGTCGCGCTCGGTGGGGAGATGGCGCCGGACGCGGAGATGATGGAGCTGTCGACGGTGCCCGCGGGCGTCGCCGCGCAGGCCCACGCCTACCTGGCCCAGGGCGGCACCGACAACCTCGCGCAGCTCGCGGCGTTCCTGTCCGACACGGTGCTGCTCACCGGCGAGGGCTTCGACCCGCCGGCCGAGCTCCCGGCCTGGGGCGTCCTCGACCGCGCCGCGCGTGAGAGCGACGGCCCGACCGTCGCCGTCCTCTACTACCGGGCCCAGCAGCTCGCCGGGAACACCGGCTACGTCGAGGCCCTGTGCACGGCGATCGAGGACGCCGGCGGTCGGCCGCTGCCGGTGTACTGCGCGTCGCTGCGCCAGGCCCCGCCCGAGCTGCTGACGACGTTGCGCGCCGCTGACGCCATGGTCGTCACCGTGCTGGCCGCGGGTGGGACCAAGCCCGCTTCCGCGCAGGCCGGGGGCGACGACGAGGCGTGGGACGTCGCCGAGCTCGCCGCGCTCGACGTCCCGATCCTGCAGGGGCTGTGCCTGACCGGCAGCCGGACGTCGTGGGCGGAGTCGGACGACGGGATGACCCCGCTCGACGTCGCCACCCAGGTCGCCGTCCCGGAGTTCGACGGCCGGCTGATCACGGTGCCGTTCTCGTTCAAGGAGATCGACGCCGACGGCCTGTCGGTCTACGTGCCCGACCCCGAGCGGGCCGCCCGGGTCGCCGGGATCGCGGTGCGGCACGCGATGCTGCGCCGGATCCCCAACGCGGACAAGCGGATCGTCGTGATGCTGTCGGCGTATCCGACCAAGCATGCGCGCATCGGCAACGCCGTCGGTCTCGACACCCCGGCATCGACGGTCGCGTTGCTGCGCAGCATGGCCGAGGCCGGGTACGACGTCGGCGACTTCCCGGGCGTCGCGGACCGGGACGGCGACGCGCTGATCCACGCGCTCATCGAGGCCGGCGGGCAGGACCCGGCCTGGCTCACCGAGGAGCAGCTGGCCGGTAACCCGGTCCGCATCTCGGCGGCCCGCTACCGGTCGTGGTTCGCCCGGCTGCCCGCCGAGCTGACCGAGGGCGTCGAGAAGCACTGGGGGCCCGCGCCGGGCGAGCACTACGTCGACCGCTCGGCCGACCCGGACGGCGAGATCGTCGTCGCCGCGCTGCGGTCGGGCAACGTCGTGCTGATGGTGCAGCCGCCCCGCGGGTTCGGCGAGAACCCCGTCGCGATCTACCACGACCCGGACCTGCCGCCGTCGCACCATTATCTCGGCGCCTACCGCTGGCTCGCCGCGCCGCGCGACGAGGACGGCTTCGGTGCCGACGCGATCGTGCACGTCGGCAAGCACGGGAACCTGGAGTGGTTGCCGGGCAAGACGTTGGGCATGTCCGCGGCCTGTGGGACCGACGCCGCGCTGGGCGACCTGCCGCTGGTCTACCCGTTCCTGGTCAACGATCCGGGCGAGGGCACCCAGGCCAAGCGCCGCGCCCACGCCACGCTGGTCGACCACCTGATCCCGCCGATGGCCCGCGCCGAGTCCTACGGCGACATCTCGCGGCTGGAGCAGCTGCTCGACGAGCACGCCAACATCGCAGCACTCGACCCGGCGAAGCTGCCCGCGATCCGCCAGCAGATCTGGACGCTGATGCAGGCGGCCAAGCTCGACCACGACCTCGGGCTGGCCGAGCGCCCCGAGGAGGACCACTTCGACGACATGCTCCTGCACGTCGACGGCTGGCTGTGCGAGATCAAGGACGTCCAGATCCGCGACGGGCTGCACGTCCTCGGAGCGGCGCCGACCGGCGCGCAGCGCGTCGACCTCGTGCTCGCGATGCTGCGCGCCCGGCAGATGTGGGGCGGCGAGCGATGCGTCCCCGGGCTGCGGGAAGCCCTCGGCCTGGCCGAGGACGGCTCGGAGACCAAGGCGCGCACCGACGCGGTCGAGGAGCTGGCCCACGCTCTGGTCGCCGACATGGAGGCGGCGGGCTGGGACCCCGCCGCGGTCCCCGGGGTTGCGCGCCTTCACAAAGCGCCGGCAGCCGAGCCCGTGTTGCGGTTCGCCGCCACCGAGGTCGTGCCCCGCCTCGACGGCACCCGCCACGAGATCGACCGCGTCCTGCACGCCCTCGCGGGCGGCTTCATCCCCGCCGGCCCGTCGGGCTCACCGCTGCGCGGCCTGGTCAACGTGCTCCCGACCGGGCGCAATTTCTACTCCGTCGACCCCAAGGCCGTCCCCTCCCGGCTGGCCTGGGAGACGGGGCAGGCGATGGCGGAGTCGCTCGTCGAGCGCTACCGACGCGACCACGAGGGGGAGTACCCGCGGTCCGTCGGGCTGTCGGTGTGGGGGACGAGCGCCATGCGCACGAGCGGCGACGACGTCGCCGAGGTCTTCGCGCTCCTGGGCGTCCGGCCGGTGTGGGACGAGATGTCGCGGCGCGTCGTGACGCTGGAACCGATCCCGCTCGACGAGCTGGGCCGCCCCCGCATCGACGTCACCGTCCGCATCTCCGGATTCTTCCGCGACGCGTTCCCCCACGTCCTGGCCCTGCTCGACGACGCCGTCGCCCTCGTCGCAGGCCTCGACGAACCGGCCGAGCAGAACTTCGTGCGCGCCCACGTCGCCGCCGACCGCGAGCGCCACGGCGACGAGCGCCGCGCCCGCACCCGCGTCTTCGGCTCCAAGCCCGGCACCTACGGCGCGGGCCTGCTGCAGCTCGTGGAGTCCCGCGACTGGCGCGGCGACGCCGACCTCGCCGAGGTCTACACGACCTGGGGCGGCTACGCCTACGGCCGCGGCCTCGACGGCGTCCCCGCCCGCGACGACATGGAGAACGCCTACCGGCGGATCGCGGTGGCGGCCAAGAACACCGACACCCGCGAGCACGACATCGCCGACTCCGACGACTACTACCAGTACCACGGCGGGATGGTCGCGACGGTGCGCGCGCTCACCGGCACCGCCCCCGCGGCCTACATCGGCGACTCGACGCGGCCGGAGTCGGTCCGCACCCGGACGTTGTCGGAGGAGACGGCCCGGGTGTTCCGGGCGCGCGTGGTCAACCCGCGCTGGATCACCGCGATGCGCCGCCACGGCTACAAGGGCGCCTTCGAGATGGCCGCGACCGTCGACTACCTGTTCGGCTACGACGCCACGACCGGCGTCGTCGACGACTGGATGTACGAACGGCTGACCGCCGAGTACGTCCTCGACCCGCAGAACCGGGCGTTCCTGACCGAGTCGAACCCGTGGGCGTTGCACGGCATGGCCGAGCGCCTGCTGGAAGCGGTCGAGCGCGGCATGTGGGCGTCCCCGGAGCCCGACACGCTGGCAGCGCTGCGCACCGCGTACCTGGAGTCCGAGGGCGACCTGGAGGGTTGACCGCGGGTGGCAGTGGTCGCTGCGGCGACTACTGCCACTCACGACCGCGGTACGCGCGCTCGAGCAGTGCCCGGATCGTGGCGCGTGTGGCCGGGACCGGGTTCGGGGTGTCCGCGACGTCGTCGGCGACGCCGTCGAGCGCCTCGTCGGTGGCGCCGAGCGCAGCCAGGTCGCGCGGCAGCCCGATCCGGCCGGCGAGCTCCCACAGCGAGTGGCCGGGATCGTCGCCCAGGTACGGACGCACCCGCGCGACCATGTCCGGCGCCGCCGGGGTGTTGAGCGCGACGACGTAGGGCAGCACCACGGAGTGTGTGTCGGCGTGGACGAGGCCCAGCCGCCCGCCGAGGGCGTGGGAGATGCGGTGCTGCAGACCGGTCCCGGCCGAGCCGAGCGCCGTCCCGGCCAGGAAGGCGCCGTACTGCAGTCCGGCGCGGGCGTCGAGGTCCGTGGGGTTGTCGGTGACGACGGGCAGCGACGCCCACAGGGTGCGCACGCCGTCGGCGGCGAGTGCGGCGATCAGCGGGTTCGGGGCCGGCGACCACATCGCCGCGAAGCAGTGCGCCAACGCGTTGAACGTGCTCGGGCCCGTCACCGCTGCCGGGAGGCCGACCGTCAGCTCGGGGTCGTAGAGCACCACGCGAGGCCGGACCCGCTCGTCGGATCCCGTGCGTTTGCGCTGCCCGCCGGTCATCCCGTACACCGGGGTCAGCTCGGAGCCGGCGTAGGTCGTCGGGACGGCGACGATCGGGACCTCCAGCTCCAGCGCCACGGCCTTCGCCAGGCCGGTCGCGGAGCCGCCGCCGAGGCTGACGATCACGTCGACACCGGCGTCACGTGCCGAGGCCGTGGCCCGCGCGGCGATGTCGGCGGGCACGTGCTGGGCGATCTCGTGCCAGCTCACCGCGACGCGGTCGCCGAGCGCGGCCCGCACCGTGTCCCCGCCGGGCGCGTGCCCGCTCATGATCACCATCGCCCGGGATGTGCCGAGCCGGGCGACCTCGTCGCCGACCTCGGCCGACCGGCCGGGCCCGAACACGATGCGGGTGGGTGCGAACTCGTGGTCGAAGGAGCGGACAGGTGCAGTCATGGTCGGATGATCGTCGCA
Source organism: Pseudonocardia sp. (assembly GCF_050250275.1). Taxonomy (GTDB): domain Bacteria; phylum Actinomycetota; class Actinomycetes; order Mycobacteriales; family Pseudonocardiaceae; genus Pseudonocardia. The sequence goes on along the minus strand of NZ_JBFWOY010000006.1, from coordinate 88,571 downwards.
GAAGCCACCGGCGCCGGCGGGCGCCGGTCGGGTCAGGGCACGGCCGGCCCCGGGGCGCCCGTGCGCGGGGAGAAGCTCGGGATCGCCGGGTCGGTCGCGGGATCGCCGAGCCGGCGGTGCAGCCATCGGCCGCGTCCGGGTGTGCTGGTGATCGTCCCGTCGCGGTGGACGATGTCGCCACGCGACACGGTCACCGACGGCCAGCCCCGCACCTCGATGCCGACGAACGGGTCGTAGTCCGACGCCGACTGCAACGGCTCGTCGGCGAGCGTGGTCGTGCGGTCGGGGTCGATGAGCACGAGGTCGGCGTCCGCGCCGGGCGCGATGCGGCCCTTGCGCGGCCACAGCCCGAACAGCTTCGCCGCGTTGGCCGAGGTGATCGCGACGAACTGCTCGAGGGTCATCCGCCCGGCGGCGACCCCGCGGCCGTAGAGCAGGCCGAGGCCGGTCTGGACGCTGGCGAACCCCGGCGGGATGTCGACGAACGACTCGTACGCCGCGAGCTTCTGCGCGCTGGAGTAGGTGGTGTGGTCGCTGGCCGAGGTCTCGATCTCGCCGGCGGCGATGGCGTCCCACAGCGCGGCCTGGTCGTCGGCGGTGCGCAGCGGCGGCACGCAGACGTAGCGCTGGCCGTCGGGCTGGTCGTAGCGCGACTCGTCGAGGAACAGGTACGCCGGCCGCACCTCGGTGTAGATCCGGCCGCCGGCCGCGCGCCCGCGCCGCACCGCCTCCACGGCGCCGCGCGAGGACAGGTGCACGAAGTACACCGGGCAGCCGACCGTGCGCGCGTAGACCGCCATGCGCTCGATGGCCAGCTCCTCGGCGACCTCGGGGCGGCTGCGCTTGAAGGTGCCGAGGATGGGTTCGACCGTCGCCGGCACCGCGGCCAGGGTGTCGGTCAGGTAGTGGGTCAGGCCGTCGTCCTCGGCGTGGATGTTGACCAGTGCGCCCGCCCGGGCCGCGGCGGCCAGGACACGGATGGCCTCGCGGTCGGTGACGCGGAACGGGTCGTAGGCGGTGAAGATCTTCACGCTGGGGTAGCCCGCCTCGACCAGCGGCGCGAGCTCGGCGAGGGAGCTACCGCCGAGCAGGTCGGTCAGGATCGGGTGGAACCCGTAGTCGACGTGCGCGCGCCCGTCAGCCTTCGCCGCCTCGCGCTCCAGCGTCGTCCACAGCGACTCGCCGAGCTGCTGGAACGCGTAGTTGATCACCGTCGTGACGCCGCCCGCCGCCGCGGCGCGCGTCCCGCTCTCGTAGTCGTCGGCCGACATCAGCGAGCCGTCGGGGCTGGGGGTGTGGAAATGGGTGTGCGGGTCGATGCCGCCGGGCGCGAGGACCTTGCCGCGGCCGTCGAGCTCGTGCTCCCCGCTGCCCGCGACCTGGGCGCCGACCTCGACGACGACCCCGTCCCGGACGGCGACGTCGGCGACGGTGTGACCGTCGGCGTTGGCGACCGTGGCTCCGCGCACGACCAGCTGGAACTCGTGGGCCATCACGCGGCCTTCCTGCGGCGCGAACGCACCGCGAACGAGAGGACGACATCGACGATCAGCGCGGCGCCGTAGAACGGGTTCTGCACGAACGGCCGGGCGCCGAGCTGCTGCAGGCCGGTGATGCCGGTGACCGGGAAGAGTACCGCGGGCGGGTCCCCGGCCCCGGCCGGCTGCCGCCGGCTCACCGGCTCGTCGCGCCCGCCGTGCGGCCCGCGATCCCCGTGCCCGCCACGGCCAGCACCAGCAACCCCGCGATCAGCAACGGCAGGGCGACGGCGGGGGAGGCCGTCGTCGCCAGCAGGGCGCCGCCGGCACCGACCAGCGTCGCCTGCGAGAGCTGGTCGGTGAGCTGGGCCGCCGCCGAGTCGAACCCGACCCGACCCGGCCCCGACTCCGCCGACCGCGCCAGGAGCAGGAACGACAACGACGAGAACCCGAGCCCCATCCCGACGCCTGCCACCACCCAGAACGGCAGCGACAGCCACGCCACACCCCACGACGGCGCCACCACCAGCAGCCCCGCGATCCCGACGGCCACGAACGCGAACCCCACCCGCAGCAGCGCCGGCCGCGACAGGTCCGGGTGCCGGCCCTGCCACGCCGCCGCCGACGACCAGCCCAGCGCCCCCACGATCAGCGGGATGCCGGCGGCCGACAACGACCAGCCGTGCGTCGAGGTCAGCATCAGCGGCAGGTAGGCGTTGACGGTGAAGGAGGCGCCCGAGAGCAGGCCGCGCGACGCGACGACCGCCGCGATGCCGCGGCGGGCCCGGAACGAGCCCACCGGCAGCAGCCGGCGCAGCGCCGGGACCAGCAGTGCCAGCGCGACGGCGGCGACCACCGCGGCCGGCCAGCCCGTCGGGTGCTGGCCGGCCCAGCTCAGCGCCGCGACCGCGGCCGCCGCGGCGAGGGCGGCGACGACGACCGCGCGCCCGTGCGCGCCGCCGGGCGCAGGCCGGGCCGCCGGCAGGTCGCGGACCGCGGGCAGCACCAGCACCACCGCGACGACGACGAACGGCACGATCCCGAGGAACACCCAGTGCCACGACAGCCGCTCGGTGACCACACCCGCGACGGGCGGCCCCACCAGGGCGGGCAGCACCCACGCCGACGAGATCAGCGCGAACACCGCGGGGCGCGCCCGCTGGCTGTACACGAGCGCGATCAGCACGTACACCGCGACGGCCACCGCCCCGGCGCCCAGCCCCTGCAGCACACGCCCCACCAGCAGCTGCGCCATCGACGGTGCCGTCCCCGCCACCAGCAGGCCGGCCCCGAACAGCATCGGCGAGGTGATCAGCGTGCCCCGCGGCCCCCGCTGGTCGCACCAGCGTCCACCCAGCACGGTCCCGACGACGCTCGCCGCCGTGAACGCCACGAACGGCCACGCGTACGACGCCACCGAGCCCAGGTCGGCCACGACCGCCGGCATCGCGGTGCCCACGCCCATCGCCTCGAACGCGATCATGCTGATCAGCAGCAGGATGCCGACCGTCGTGGCGCGGCGTCCGGGCCCGAACAGCTCCGGCCGCACCGCGGCCCGGTCGGTGCCGGGCGCGGCCGCCGGCGCCGTCGCCGGGGTGGATGTCGGGTCGTCCGTCGCGCTGCTCACCGGGCAAGCGTGCGCCCTCGACCCGGGTCGAGGTCAACGAGTTTCGTGCGGCGGCGCGGGCGCGGCAGGATGGGCGCCGCCGAGGGGGGTGGCGATGACGGTCGTCGGCGAGCGGGTGCGGTCCCGGCTGTGGTGGCCCGGCGTGGGTGGCGCCGCCGCCGTCGTCCTCGTCGCGCTGCTCGCCACCGCAGGCCGCTACGGCTACCACCGCGACGAGCTGTACTTCCTGCGCGCGGGACGCGAGCTCGCGTTCGGCTACGTCGACCAGCCGCCGCTCACCCCACTGCTGGCCAGGGTCGCGACGGTCCTGTTCGGCGACTCGCTGGTCGGCCTGCGGGTGGCGTCCGCGCTCGCGGCGGCGCTCGTCGTGGTGTGCGCCGGGCTGATCGCGCGCGAGTTCGGCGGCGGCCGGGGCGCCCAGCTGCTGGCCGCCGCCGCGACCGGGGCGTCGTCGTTCCTGCTCGCCGTCGGGCACCTGTTGTCGACGACGACCTTCGACGTCCTCGCCTGGGCGCTGGTGTCCTGGCTCGGGGTGCGGGCGCTGCGCGACGGCGGCGCGACGTGGCTGCTCGTCGGCCTCGCCGCCGGGGTCGGACTGCAGAACAAGGTGCTGCCCGCGTTCCTGGTGGGCGCCTTGCTGATCGGCATCCTCGTCGCCGGGCCGCGCGACGTCCTGCGCACGCCGTGGCCCTGGCTCGGCGGGCTCGTCGCGCTCGTGGTCTGGGCGCCGTTCCTGGTGTGGGAGGCCCGGCACGGCTGGCCGATGCTCCAGCTCTCCGCCGCCATCGCCGGGGGCAGCTCCGGGACCAGCGCGTCGCGCTGGATCCTCGTGCCCTACCAGCTGGTGATCGTCAGCCCGCTGCTCGTGCCGGTCTGGGGCACCGGGCTGTGGCGCCTCGCCCGCGACCCGGCCCTGCGCCGCTGGCGTGCCTTCGCCGTCGCCTGGGTGGTACTGCTCGTCGTGTTCGTCGCGACGGGCGGCAAGCCGTACTACATGGTCGGGCTCTACCCGCTGCTGCTCGCCGCCGGGGCCGGCCCGGTCGTGGCGTGGGCGGGCCGGGGGGCGCGACGGGTCCGGCGCGGGCTCCTCGTCGCCGGCGTCGCGCTCGCCGCGGCGGTCAGCGCCCTGCTCTTCCTGCCGCTCGTCCCGGCCGCCGCACTGCCCGGCTCGCCGATCGCCGCGGTCAACTACGACGCGGGGGAGCAGGTCGGCTGGCCCGGGTTCGTCGCGACGCTCGCGCGTGCCGTCGACGCCCTGCCGCCCACCGAGCGCGCGAGCACGGTGATCCTGACGGCGAACTACGGCGAGGCGGGAGCCGTCGACCGCTTCGGTCCGGCCCTGGGTCTGCCGCCGGTGCACAGCGGGCACAACAGCTACGGCGAGTGGGGCCCGCCGCCGGCGGCGGCGACCACGGCGATCGTCGTCGGCTACCCGCCCGCCGCGCTCGCCCGCTGGTGCGGGTCGGTGGAATCGTTGGCGCGCATCGACAACGGCATCGGCCTGGACAACGACGAGCAGGGCGCGCCGGTCGTCGTCTGCCGCGGTCCCACCGCGAGCTGGGCGCAGCTCTGGCCCCAGATCCGCCATGTCGGCTGAGACACTGTCTCAAGAGGTCAGACCAGCCGAAACCTAGATTTCGGGCACCCGAACTTTTACTCTGCCCGTCATGTCCGGTTCGCGATGCGGCGATGGGTCGACCCCCCGCCGACCCCTCCGGGGCGCCACGCGCCCCCGGACCGGTCCAGCAGCGGTACTGCTCGTGCTGCTGCTGGCCCTGAGCGGGTGTTCCGGCGCGGGCCCGGCGCGCGCCGCCGACACACCGCTGGTCCTCACCACGTTCACGGTGCTCGCCGACATCGCCCGCAACGTGGCGGGGGAGCACCTGCAGGTCGAGTCGATCACCAAGGTCGGCGCCGAGATCCACGGCTACGAGCCCACCCCCGGCGACATCCGCAAGGCCGCTGAGGCCGACCTGATCGTCGACAACGGGCTCAACCTCGAACTCTGGTTCGACCGGTTCGTCTCGGAGCTGACGGTGCCCCACGTCGTCGTCTCCGAGGGGGTCGAGGTCATCGACATCAGCGAGGACGCCTACGCGGGCAAGCCGAACCCGCACGCGTGGATGAGCCCGAACAACGTGGCGCGCTACGTCGACAACATGGTCGCGGCGTTCGCGAACCTCGACCCCGCCAACGCGGACGCGTTCCGCGCCAACGCCGAGGCCTACAAGGCCGAGCTCCGCAAGGTCCACGACGAGCTGGTGTCGGCCCTGGCCGCGGTACCACCGACCCAGCGCGCGCTCGTGACGTGCGAGGGCGCGTTCTCCTACCTCGCACGCGACGCGGGCCTGACCGAGCGCTACATCTGGGCGGTCAACGCCGAGCAGCAGGCGACGCCGCAGCAGGTCGCGTCGACCATCGCCTTCGTCCGCGACAACCGCGTCCCGGCCGTGTTCTGCGAGTCCACGGTGTCCGACAGCGCGATGCGCCAGGTCGTCGCCGCGACGGGCACCCGGTTCGGCGGCGTGCTCTACGTCGACTCGCTGTCGGAACCGGGCGGGCCTGTCCCCACCTACCTGGACCTGATCCGCCACGACACCCGCACGATCATCGCGGGGCTCACCGGAGCGGCGGAGTGAGCGCCGCGGCGGTGGAGGTCGACGGGCTGACCGTGCGCTACGGACCCGTGGTAGCCCTGGACGGGGTGTCGTTGCGGCTCGACCCGGGCACGGTGTGCGGGCTGATCGGCATGAACGGCTCGGGGAAGTCGACGCTGTTCAAGTCGATCATGGGGCTGCTGCGGGCGGACGCGGGCCGGGTCCGGATCGCCGGTCACGACCCGGCCGTGGCGCGCCGGCGCGGCATGGTCGGCTACGTCCCGCAGGCCGAGGCCGTCGACTGGTCGTTCCCGGTGTCGGTCCGCGACGTCGTGACCATGGGCCGCTACGGGCGGCTGGGCCCGCTGCGGCGGTCCCACGCGGCCGACCGGGTCGCCGTCGCCGACGCGCTGGCCCGGGTGGAGCTGACCGAGCTGGCCGACCGGCAGATCGGGCAGCTCTCCGGCGGGCAGCGCAAGCGTGCCTTCGTCGCCCGCGGGATCGCGCAGGGAGCCGAGGTCCTGCTGCTCGACGAGCCGTTCGCGGGCGTGGACAAGCGCTCGGAGGCGACGATGTCGGCGCTGCTGGCCGACCTGGCGGCTGCCGGTTGCGCGGTCCTGATCGCCACCCACGACCTGCACGCCCTTCCGGCGCTGGCCGACGAGGCGGTCCTGCTGCTGCGCCGGGTGCTGCTGCACGGCCCGGTCGACGAGGTGCTGCGCCCGGAGAACCTGGCCCGCGCGTTCGGGGTCGACCCACTGGAGCAGGGACGTCCGGCATGAACCCGATCGACCTGATCATCGAGCCGCTGTCCTACGGGTTCATGATCCGTGCCCTGGTGACGACGGTGGTCGCCGCGGTGGTGTGCGCGCTGCTGTCGTGCTGGCTGGTGCTGATCGGGTGGTCGCTGATGGGCGACGCGGTGTCGCACGCCGTGCTGCCCGGCGTCGTCCTCGCCTACGTCCTCGGCCTGCCGTTCGCGATCGGCGCCGTGGTGTTCGGGTTCCTCGCCGTCGGGCTCATCGGGGCGATCCGCGACACCAGCCGGGTCAAGGAGGACGCCGCGATCGGGATCGTGTTCACGACCCTGTTCGCGCTCGGGCTCGTGCTGATCTCGGTGACACCCAGCCAGACCGATCTCAACCACATCGTGTTCGGCAACGTCCTGGGGGTGTCGGTCACCGACCTCGTCCAGGTCGTCGCGCTCGGGGCGATCGTGGCCGCCGTGCTGCTGGCCAAGCGTCGTGACCTGGTCCTCTACGCGTTCGACCCCGGCCACGCCCACGCGATCGGGCTCTCGCCGCGCCGCCTCGGCGCGCTGCTGCTGGGGCTGCTCGCGCTCACCGCGGTCGTGGCCCTGCAGGTCGTCGGGGTCATCCTCGTCGTCGCGATGCTGATCCTGCCCGGGGCGACGGCGCAGCTGCTCACCGACCGGTTCTCCCGGATGCTGCTGCTCGCACCGGTGCTGTCGGCGGTGTGCGCGACGATCGGGCTGTACCTGAGCTACTGGCTCGACGCCGCGCCCGGCGGCCTGGTCGTCGTCACCCAGGGGGCGGCGTTCACGCTCGTCTACCTGTTCGGGCCACGTGGGCTGGTGACCCGGTGGCGCGGGCCCGGGGGTGGACGGCCGGTCGTCGACGCCGTCGTGCACGGGGAGCGGCTCTGAGCGACGCGCGCGCTGCCGTACCGTTCCGGGCATCGGGGTGTGCGACGAGAGGGCCGAATGTCGGAGTCCGCGGCGACGGAGAACTACCTCAAGGTCCTGTGGACCGCCGGGGAGTGGTCGGACGAGCCCGTGACGGTGTCGCGGCTCGCCGGCCGGCTGGGGCTCGCGGCGTCGTCGGTGTCGGAGGTCGTGCGCCGGCTGACCGAGCGCGGGCTGGTCACCCACGCCCGCTACGGCACGATCGAGCTGACCGACGACGGCCGGCGGATCGCGCTGGCCACCGTGCGCAAGCACCGGCTGATCGAGACGTTCCTGGTCGAGTACCTGGGCTACCGGTGGGACGAGGTGCACGACGAGGCCGACGTCCTGGAGCACGCGGTGTCGGACACGTTCGTCGAGCGGCTCGCCGCGCGCCTGGGCGAGCCCGACCGTGACCCCCACGGCGACCCCATTCCGAACGCCGACGGCGGCATGCCGAACGAGGCGGAGCTGACCCTCGACGCGGTCGCCGAGCAGGCACGGGTACGGGTGGTGCGGGTGTCGGACACCGACCCGGGCATCCTGCGCCATCTCGACCGGCTCGGGATCGCCCTGGGCAGCGTCCTGCAGGTGGCCGAGCATCATGCCACCGCGGGCACGATCGACGTCGTGCACGGCCCGAGCGCACTGGTGCTGGGTGTCCCGGCGGCGCGGGCGATCCGCGTCGAGGTGATCGGACAGCGCACCCACGACGCCTGATAGGCGACGTCTATCACCGCATAGGAACGTTCGCTTTGACCGTTCCGGGCGACCACCCCACAGTCACCTGCATGACACGCAGGCGTGATCGTCGGGACCGCCGATGAGTATCGAGGCGCCCCCCGGACGGGTGGACCAGGTCGTGAGCCGGGCCGTCGAGGCCCACCGCGGCTCCCGCGGTGCCCTGCTGCCGATCCTGCACGCGGTGCAGGAGGAGCTCGGGCACGTCCCCCCGTCGGTGGTCCCGGTGCTCGCCGACCGGCTCAACCTGTCCACGGCCGAGGTGCACGGCGTCGTCACGTTCTACCGCGACTTCCGCACCACCCCGCCCGGCCGCGTGACCGTGCGCGTGTGCCGCGCCGAGGCCTGCCAGGCCGTCGGCGGGGAGGCGCTGCTCGAACATGCCGTCACGAGCCTCGGGATCTCGCGGGGCCAGACCACGCCCGACGGCGCCGTCACCCTCGACGAGGTCTTCTGCCTCGGCAACTGCGCGCTCGGCCCGGCGGTGCAGGTGGGCGAGCGCCTGCACGGCCGCGTCACCCCCGCGCGGCTCGACGCACTGATCGGGCAGAACCGATGACGGTCTACGTGCCGAAGGACTCGGCGGCGGTGTCGGTCGGCGCCGACGAGGTCGCCGAGCTGCTCGAACGTGCCGGCGCCCACGTCGTGCGCACCGGCTCGCGCGGCATGCTGTGGCTCGAACCGCTGGTCGAGGTCGAGACCGGGGCGGGCCGGGTCGGGTACGGCCCCGTCACCCCCGAGGACGTCGACGGCCTCGTCGCGGCCGGGCTCCTCGACGGCACCGCCCCCGGCCTGGGACGGGTCGAGGACCTGCCGTGGATGCGCGCGCAGCAGCGGCTCACGTTCGCCCGGGTCGGCGTCGTCGACCCGGCCGACCCGGCAGACCACGAACGCCACGGCGGCCTCGACGGCCTGCGCGCGGCGCTCGCGATGGCCCCGGCCGACGTCGTCACCGCGGTGACCGAGTCGGGCCTGCGCGGGCGCGGCGGCGCCGGGTTCCCGACGGGCGTCAAGTGGAAGACCGTCGCAGCCGCGGAGTCGGACCTGAAGTTCGTGTGCTGCAACGCCGACGAGGGCGACAGCGGCACCTTCGCCGACCGGATGCTGCTGGAGGGCGACCCGTTCACCCTGCTCACCGGGATGACGATCGCCGCGTACGCGGTCGGGGCGGCCGAAGGCTACGTCTACGTCCGCTCGGAGTACCCCGACGCCGTCGCGGCACTGCGGACCGCCATCGTCGCGGCCCGCGGGCAGGGGTGGCTCGGCCCCGATGTCCTCGGCTCGGGATTCGCCTTCGACGTGCACGTCCGTGTCGGGGCCGGCGCCTACATCTGCGGCGAGGAGACCTCCATGCTGGAGAGTCTCGAGGGCAGGCGCGGCGTGGTCCGGCCCAAGCCGCCCATCCCCGCGCTGGAGGGGCTGTTCGGGCGGCCGACCGTGGTCAACAACGTGTTGTCGCTGGCGTCGGTGCCGACGATCCTGGCCGACGGCCCGCAGGCCTACGCCGCGCTCGGGGTGGGGCGCAGCAGGGGCACCCAGGTGTTCCAGCTGGGCGGCAACGTCGCGCGCGGCGGCGTGCTGGAGACGGCCTTCGGCATTTCGCTCGGCGAGCTGGTGCAGACCTACGGCGGCGGCACCCTGTCGGGGCGGCCCGTGCGGGCGGTGCAGGTCGGCGGGCCGCTCGGGGCGTACCTGCCCGTCGAACGCTTCGACCTGCCCATGGACTACGAGGCGTTCGCCGCGTCGGGGGCCATGGTCGGGCACGGCGGCATCGTCGTGTTCGACGACACCGTCGACATGTCCGCGATGGCCCGGTTCGCGATGGAGTTCTGCGCCGAGGAGTCGTGCGGGCGCTGCACCCCGTGCCGGGTCGGCGCGGTGCGCGGGGTCGAGACGATCGACCGCATCCGGGCCGGTGAGAACCGCGAGGCCAACCTCGTGCTGCTCGAGGACTTGTGCGAGCTGATGACCGACGGGTCGCTGTGCGCCATGGGCGGGCTCACCCCGCTCCCGGTACGCAGCGCCGTGACGCACTTCGCGGAGGACTTCCGGTGACGCTCCTGAGAGAACCCGACTTCGGCACGCCCGCCCGCGCGGGGGAGGCCACCGTCGAGCTCACCATCGACGGGGCGACCGTCGCGGTACCCCCGGGGACGTCGGTCATGCGTGCGGCCGCGCAGGCGGGATTCGAGGTCCCCAAGCTGTGCGCCACCGACAGCCTGGAGGCGTTCGGCTCCTGCCGGCTCTGCGTCGTCGAGATCGACGGCGCCCGCGGCACCCCGGCGTCCTGCACGACACCCGTCGCGCCGGGCATGGTGGTGCGCACCCAGACCGGGAAGCTGGCCAAGCTGCGCCGCGGGGTCATGGAGCTCTACATCTCCGACCACCCGCTCGACTGCCTGACCTGCTCGGCCAACGGCGACTGCGAGCTGCAGGACATGGCGGGCGTGACGGGCCTGCGCGAGGTCCGCTACGGCTCCGGTGTCGACGCCGGCGCCAACCACATGGACCTGCTCAAGGACACCTCGAACCCGTACTTCGAGTTCGACCCGGCCAAGTGCATCCTCTGCTCGCGCTGCGTGCGGGCCTGCGACGAGGTGCAGGGCACCCTGGCGCTGACCATCGAGGGCCGCGGCTTCGACTCCGCGGTCTCCCCGGGCGGCACCGACTTCCTCTCCAGCGACTGCGTCTCCTGCGGCGCCTGCGTCCAGGCCTGCCCGACGGCGACGCTGCAGGAGAAGTCGGTCGTCGAGCTCGGCATGCCGACCCGGTCGGTGATCACGACGTGCGCGTACTGCGGCGTCGGCTGCTCGTTCAAGGCCGAGCTGCGCGGCGACGAGCTCGTGCGGATGGTGCCGCACAAGGACGGCGGCGCGAACGAGGGGCACAGCTGTGTGAAGGGGCGCTTCGCGTTCGGCTACGCCTCGCACCCGGACCGGGTCATGCGGCCCCGGGTCCGCGACACGATCGCCGACGAGTGGCGCGAGGTCTCCTGGGAGGAGGCGATCACCCACACCGCGGCGCGCCTGCGCGCGATCCAGGCCGAGCACGGCGTGGGCTCGATCGGCGCGATCACCTCGTCGCGGTGCACGAACGAGGAGGTCTACGTCGTCCAGAAGATGGTGCGGGCGGCGTTCGGCAACAACAACGTCGACACCTGCGCGCGGGTCTGCCACTCACCGACCGGCTACGGGCTGAACCAGACCTTCGGCACCTCGGCGGGCACCCAGGACTTCGCCTCCGTCGACGACGCCGACGTGATCATGGTGATCGGCGCCAACCCGACCGACGCCCACCCGGTGTTCGGGTCGCGGATGAAGAAGCGCCTGCGCCGGGGCGCCCGGCTCATCGTCGCCGACCCGCGCTCGATCGACCTGGTCCGCAGCCCGCACATCGAGGCGGAGCACCACCTGGCGCTCAACCCGGGCACGAACGTCGCGATCGTCAACGCGATGGCGCACGTCGTCGTGACCGAGGGGCTCGTCGACCGCGAGTTCGTGGACGCCCGCTGCGAGAACATCGCCGAGTGGGAGCAGTTCATCGCCGATCCCGCGCACTCACCCGAGGCCGTCGAGGAGGTCACGGGTGTCCCGGCGGAGCAGGTGCGCGCCGCGGCCCGGCTCTACGCCACCGGCGGCAACGCCGCCATCTACTACGGCCTGGGCGTCACCGAGCACAGCCAGGGCTCCACGATGGTCATGGGCATGGCCAACCTGGCGATGGCCACCGGCAACATCGGCCGGTCGGGGGTCGGGGTGAACCCGCTGCGCGGGCAGAACAACGTGCAGGGCTCCTGCGACATGGGCTCGTTCCCGCACGAGCTGCCCGGCTACCGCCACGTCTCCGACGGCTCGGTGCGGGAGGTCTACAACGACCTCTGGGGCGTAGACCTGCTCGACGAGCCCGGCCTGCGCATCCCCAACATGTTCGACTCCGCGCTCGACGGCTCGTTCCGCGCGCTGTTCGTACAGGGCGAGGACATCGCGCAGTCCGACCCGAACACCGGCCACGTGCACGCCGCACTGGCCGCGCTCGACCTCGTCGTCGTGCAGGACCTGTTCGAGAACGAGACGGCGAAGTTCGCCCACGTGCTGCTGCCCGGCACGTCGTTCCTGGAGAAGGACGGCACGTTCACCAACGCCGAGCGCCGCATCAACCGGGTCCGCCCGGTGATGCCGGCGCGGACCGGCAAGCAGGAGTGGCAGATCGTCTGCGAGATCGCGGCGGCCATGGGCTACCCGATGCACTACGACGACGCCGCGCAGATCATGGACGAGATCGCGCTGACGACGCCCACGTTCTCCGGGGTGTCCTTCGCCCATCTCGACGCCGTCGGCTCCGTGCAGTGGCCCTGCACCGCCGAGCGGCCCGAGGGGACGCCGATCATGCACGTCGACGGGTTCGTCCGCGGCAAGGGCCGGTTCGTCGTCACCCCGTACGTGCCGACGCGCGAGCGCAGCAACCGCCGCTTCCCGCTGATCCTGACGACGGGCCGCATCCTGTCGCAGTACAACGTCGGCGCCCAGACGCGGCGCACCGCGAACGTGACGTGGCACCCCGAGGACGTCCTGGAGCTGCATCCCCACGACGCCGAGGTCCGCGGCGTGGCCGACGGCGACCGGGTCGAGCTCGCCAGCCGGGTGGGGGCGACCTCGTTGCGCGCCAGGATCTCCGACCGGATGCCGGTGGGTGTCTGCTACACGACGTTCCACCATCCGGTGAGCGGCGCGAACGTCGTCACGACCGACAACTCCGACTGGGCGACGAACTGCCCCGAGTACAAGGTCACCGCGGTCCAGGTGACGCCGTCGACGGCCGCGGCGGGCGCCGCGCCCGCGCAGGAGGAGTCGACGGTGGGGGCGGCGCGTGGCTGAGCAGGGACCGGAGCTGCGGATGGTCTCCGACATCGTCGCCCAGTTCGCGCACCGGCCGCCCGACGACGCGGCCGCGGCGATCGCGGCCCACCTGGTGCGGTTCTGGGACCCGCGGATGCGGCAGCGGCTGGTGGCGGCGGCCGGCGGGGGAGCCGACGTCGACCCGGTCGTGGCGCGGGTCGTGGAGCTGCTGGCGCCGGCGGTGCCGACGTCCTGAGACCGGTCAGGCCGGGGTGGGCCCCTGCAGTCCGTTGCGCAGCCGGCGCAGCAGGTCGTCGAAGAGCTCCGCGTCGGGCCCGAGCAGTTCGCTGAACTGGCGCCGCACGTCGGCCGTGGCCTCCTCCCACGCCGCGTGGGCCTGGCGCCCGCGCGGGGAGGCGGCGACGAGGACGCGGCGCCGGTCGAACTCGTCGGGGCGGCGCAGCACCAGGTTGGCCGACACCATCCGGTCGACCAGCTTGGACAGTTTCGGCGCCAGCATCATCGCGTGCTCGGCCACGACGTTCATCGGGCAGCCGCCGCGCGCGACGAGCAACGACAGGATGCGCCACTGCTCGATGTCGCCGCCGTGGGCCTTGAGGGCCTCGTCGAGCCGCTGCTCGACCGAGCGCTCCACGAGGGTCAGCACGCGCAGGGTCTCGTCGTCGACGAGGCCCACGCGGCCCTCGACAGGGCCGTCGACGAGCTCCGAAGGGTCCGGACGCGCTGCCATCGTCGCATGCTAACCCACGATCGGAGTAACAACCGGGCCCACCGGGTCGCTAGCGTCGTCCCATGACCCCGGGCCAGGAGGCCGAGCGGCTGACCGTCCCGCCTTCGGGCGGGCCGGACGTCCTCACCATGGCGCTGGTCGTCCCGCTGCAGGGACCGGCCGGCATCTTCGGGCCGTCGTGCGAGAGCTGCGCGGATCTCGCGGCGGCCGAGATCAACGACGAGGGTGGTGTCCTCGGCCGCGAGCTGAGGCTGCTGCCCGTCGACGGCGGGCGGGCGCCCGACGTCGTGGCCACCGAGGTCGACGCGCTCATCCGCGCCGGTGCGGTGGAGGCCGTCACCGGCTGGCACATCTCCGCGGTGCGGGAGGCGGTCGCCCCGCGCATCGGGGGCCGGGTGCCCTACGCCTACACCGCGCTCTACGAGGGTGGCGAGCACCGCCCGGGGGTGTTCCTGACGGGGGAGACGCCGGACCTGCAGCTGGGCCCGACGCTCGACTGGTTCGCGGGCACCGTCGGGGTGCGGCGCTGGACGATCGTCGGCGACGACTACATCTGGCCGCGCCGGTCGGCCCACATCGCCAAGGAGTACCTGCGGGCGATCGGCGGCACGGTGTGCGACGAGATGTACGTCCCGCTGGGGACGTCGGACTTCTCGGGGCCGCTGGGGCGCATCGAGGCCAGCGGCTGTGAGGCCGTGCTGATGCTGCTGATCGGCGACGACGCGGTGTGCTTCAACCGCCAGTTCAGCGGGCGCGGGATGGACCGCGACATCCTGCGGTTCAGCTCGTTGATCGACGAGAACGTGCTGCTGGCCTCGGGGGCGGGCAACACGCGCGGGCTGCTGACCTCGGCCGGCTACTTCGAGGACCTGGGGACGACGCCGGGGCTCGACTTCGCGGCGGCCTACTTCAGCCGGTTCGGCCCCGACGCGCCCGTGCTCAACAGCCTGGGGGAGTCCTGCTACGAGGGCGTCCGGCTGCTGTCGGCGCTGATCCGGCGGGCGCACTCGGCGGAGGTCGGGTCGGTGACGTCGGTGTCGGAGGGGCTGGCCTACGAGAGCCCGCGGGGGACGGTCGTCGTGCGCGACCGGCACCTCAAGCAGCGGGTGTTCCTCGCGGTGGCCGACGGCCTGCGCTGGGACGTCATCCAGGAGCTCTGAGCAGCTCCCACCTGCTGTTCCCCGCGTCGGGAGCGGGTGATCGGGGCTGGTCGTTGACAGCCCCGGTCACACGCCGTAGTTTCCCAGGAAATTGTTTCCGGTGATCGCCATCACGCCGGTTCCGGGAATCCCCACAACGACGTGGAAGGAGAGCTCGTGGCCCTCTACCGCTATCGCTGTAACGCCCACGGTGCCTTCGACCTGACCACCCCAATCGGCACCGCCCCCGCGACCGCGCCGTGCCCCGGCTGCGCCACGGCCTCGGCACGGCAGTACACCGCGCCCATGCTGGGCCGGGGTGCCGACACCGCCATGAGCCTGATCGACCGGACCCGCGCCACCGCCGACGCCCCCGCGGTCGTCTCGGCCCCGCCCCGGCGCCCGGCGTCGCAACGCACCCCGCTCGCCCCGCCGAACCCGGCCCTGCGCCGGCTGCCGAGGCCGTGACATGGGAGCCGTCGGACTGATCTACGTGGGCGCCGTCCTGTTCGTCAACGGCGCGATGCTCCTCGGCTGGGTGGAGGGCCGCTCCGCCGCCCCGCTCAACATCTTCGTCGGTGTCCTGCAGGTCATCACGCCGACCTACCTCATCTTCACCGCCAACGGCAACACCGACCAGATCCTCAACGCATCAGGGCTCTACCTGTTCGGCTTCACCTACCTCTACGTCGCGTTCAACCTGCTCATGAACCTCGACGGAACCGGCCTCGGCTACTTCTCGCTGTTCGTCGCCGTCGCCGCGGTCGCCTACTCGCTGGCGAACTTCTTCCAGCTCCGCGACCCCGTGTTCGGTGTCATCTGGCTCTACTGGGCGTTCCTGTGGCTGCTGTTCTACCTCCTGCTCGGCCGCGCACACGACGGCCTCGGCCGCTACACCGGCGCCGTTGCCGCCGTCCAGGGCTGGGTCACCGGCGCCCTGCCCGCCGCCCTGCTGCTGCTGGGCTACTGGGGCGGCAGCAACGCCGGCCTGATCGCGACGATCTTCGCCGTCGCCGGCATCGTCGTCTTCGCCGCACTCTGGGTGCCGTTGCGACCCCGGGGCGGAACCGCGCCCGTCACCACCGAACGAACCGCCGCCGCGACCTGACACCCCGCCGCGACCGTCCCGCCCGCGACGCCCGGCGTCGCGGCCGCAGACCCAGCACCTCGTGGTTCCCGCACCGACACATCGGAGGTCCTCCATGCCCGACGTCGTGTTCCCCCTGGACTCGACCAAGAAGTTCACCGACCAGGAGAAGATCGGTCACAACCGCTGGCACCCGGACATCCCGGCCCAGGTGCACGTCAAGCCCGGCGACTCGTTCCGCGTCCACTGCCGGGAATGGTTCGACGGCGCGATCGTCAACGACGACTCCGCCGACGACATCCTCAACGCCCCGCTCGCCGGCGTGCACGTGCTGTCCGGCCCGATCGCCGTCGAAGGCGTCCAGCCCGGCGACCTGCTGATCGTCGACATCCTCGACGTCGGCCCGATTCCGCAGGAGGACTCCGGACCCCTCGCCGGCCAGGGCTGGGGCTACACCGGCGTCTTCGCCACCAGCAACGGCGGCGGCTTCCTCACCGAGCAGTTCCCCGACGCCTACAAGGTCATCTGGGACTTCCAGGGCGGCCAGGCGACGTCGCGCCACGTCCCCGGCGTCTCCTTCACCGGCATCGTGCACCCCGGCCTCATGGGGACCGCGCCGTCGCACGACCTGCTCGCGAAGTGGAACGCCCGCGAACAGGCCCTCATCGACACCGACCCGGGCCGCGTCCCGCCGCTCGCGCTGCCGCCGCTGCCCGACTCGGCGATCCTCGGCAGCCTGTCGGGTGCCGACTTCGACCGGGCCGCCGCCGAGGCCGCCCGCACCGCCCCGCCCCGCGAGAACGGCGGGAACCAGGACATCAAGAACCTCACCAAGGGGACCCGGGTGTTCTACCCGGTGTTCGTCGAGGGCGGGAACCTGTCCATGGGTGACCTGCACTTCTCCCAGGGCGACGGCGAGATCACGTTCTGCGGGGCGATCGAGATGGGCGGGTTCATGGACCTGCACGTCGACGTCATCAAGGGCGGCATGGAGACCTACGGGGTCTCCGAGAACGCCATCTTCATGCCGGGCAACACCGACCCGCAGTACAGCGAGTGGCTGGCCTTCTCCGGCACCTCGGTCACCCTCGACGGCGAGCAGCGCTACCTCGACTCGCACCTGTCGTACCAGCGGGCCTGCCTGCACGCCATCGACTACCTGACCAAGTTCGGCTACAGCCCCATCCAGGCCTACATGATCCTGGGCGCGGCGCCGATCGAGGGCCGGCTCTCGGGTGTCGTCGACATCCCGAACTCCTGCTCCACGGTCTACATCCCGACGGCGATCTTCGACTTCGACGTGCGGCCCGGCAAGAACGGCCCGCACCAGGTCGACCCGGGAATGGGTGTCCCGATGTCGCGAGGCTGAGCCCCGCGACAGGCGACGGCCCCGGCCGCCTTCGGGCGGGCGGGGCCGTCGTCGCGCGCCTGGGCCCGGCACCGCGCGACCGTTCCCGCGCCCGGTGGGGAATGATCAAGGCCGGGCACACGGAGCGGAGGCGCGATGACGATCCTGGTCACGGGGGCCACCGGCAACATCGGCCGGATGGTCGTCGAGCGGTTGCTCGCCGCGGGCGCCACCGACGTGCGCGCCCTCACCGTCGACCCCGGACGCGCCGCCCTGCCCGCCGGGGTGCAGGTCGTGCAGGGCCACCAGGGCCGCCCCGACGCCGTCGCCGCCGCACTCGACGGCGTCGACCGGATGTACCTCGCGCCCGACCCGGCGACCGCGTCGGCGGTGACCGCGGCCGCCGCCCGCGCCGGGGTGGGGCGGATCGTCGACCTCTCGGGGGAGCACGAGAGCTGGTGGGGCGCGGTCACCCGCGCCGTCGAGGACAGCGGCGTCGCCTGGACCCACCTGTGGCCCGGTGACTTCATGGAGAACACCCGGGTGTGGGCACCCCGCATCCGCGCCGACTCCACCGTCACCGAGCCGTGGCCCGACGCCGCGAGCGCCCCGGTCGCCATGGCCGACGTCGCCGCGGTCGCCGCCGCCGCACTGCTCGACGACCGCCACACCGGGGCCGCCCTCGCGCTCACCGGACCCGCCACCCTGACCCGCCGCGACCTCTGCCGGCTCCTCGGAGACGCACTCGGCCGGGAGGTCCGGTTCGTCGTCGGCAGCCGCGACGAGACGATCGAGGCGCTGGCCCCGGCCATGGGCGGGGACGCCGCCTGGTACGTCGACACCGTCCTGGCCGGCGCCGCCGCGCATCCCGCACCCCCGACGACGACCGTCGCCGACGTGACCGGACGCCCGGCGACGACGTTCGCGCAGTGGGCGACGGCGCACACCGACCTGTTCTCCTGACCCGGATCGGGCCGGCGCCGACCCTGCACCGCAACCGTGGTCGGGTCAGGCGTGGGTCCCGGAACCGCGCAGCAGCTCACACAGCCGGCGCGCGGCGGCGACGGGCAGCCCGCGCCTGCTCTGCAGGTGGGCGAACACCGGACCGAGGACGGGATCGGCCAGCAGGTCGGCCCGCGGCAGCGGCGGCTCGACCGGCCGGTACACCCCGTCGGCCTCCCACCCCCGGCCGGGCCGCCCCACGGCGTCGGACACGAAGTCGACCACGCCCACGACCCCCTGGCCGTGCCCCGAGCGATAGACCACCGCGCGGCTGCCCCGCACCGTCGAGCGCAGACAGCACATCGTCGTCGGCACACCGGCGACGAGGTCCGCGCCCGTGCCCGCCCGGCGGACGAGAACCAGCTCCGGAGCCCGCGGCCCCGCGCCGTCGTCGAGGTCCTCCACCACGCACGCCTCCCTCTCGACGACCCGCCGGGACGGTACCCGCCCACCCCGCGGACGGCCGGGCCCGCACCCGGATGCGGTGCGGGCCCGCCGTCGTGGCCGCGGTCCGTCGTCAGCGCCCGACGATGCTGACGTTGCCGACGGCGCTGGACACCACGATCGTCCGCGGGGCCGACGGGTCGACCCGGACCCCGACGTCGCGGGTGCCGACGCCGGTCCCGGTCTCGACCCGGTACCCGACGTCGGGGACCCGCACACTGATGTTGCCCGGACCGGTGCGCACCACGATCCGCTCGGGCGGCCGGGCGAAGTCGAGGTTCATCGTCGACGCCCCCGCCGTCGCCTGGAAACGGGGCGTGTCGAGACCGGTGGCGGTGACGTCACCGGCGCCGGACTCGATGCGGACCGGGACCTCCGGCGGCACCGGGCTGACCTGCGCACCGGGGCAGGGTTGTCCCCGTACCGGGCCCGGACGCACCGGTGCCCGGGACGCACACGGCGTCCCGGGCACCGGGGGTACGACTGTCTGGGATCAGTCCAGGTAGTCGCGCAGCACCTGGGACCGCGACGGGTGCCGCAGCTTCGACATCGTCTTCGACTCGATCTGGCGGATCCGCTCGCGGGTCACGCCGTAGACCTGGCCGATCTCGTCGAGCGTGCGGGGCTGGCCGTCGGTCAGGCCGAAGCGCAGCCGGACGACGCCGGCCTCACGCTCGGACAGCGTGGCCAGTACCGACTGCAGCTGGTCCTGCAGCAGCGTGAAGCTCACCGCGTCGACCGCGACGACGGCCTCGGAGTCCTCGATGAAGTCACCGAGCTGCGAGTCGCCCTCGTCGCCGATCGTCTGGTCGAGCGAGATGGGCTCCCGGGCGTACTGCTGGATCTCCAGCACCTTCTCCGGGGTGATGTCCATCTCCTTGGCGAGCTCCTCGGGCGTCGGCTCGCGGCCGAGGTCCTGGAGCAGCTCACGCTGTATACGACCCAGCTTGTTGATGACCTCGACCATGTGCACCGGGATACGGATGGTGCGGGCCTGGTCGGCCATCGCGCGGGTGATGGCCTGCCGGATCCACCACGTCGCGTACGTCGAGAACTTGTAGCCCTTGGTGTAGTCGAACTTCTCGACCGCACGGATCAGGCCCAGGTTGCCCTCCTGGATCAGGTCCAGGAACGCCATGCCGCGGCCGGTGTAGCGCTTGGCCAGCGACACGACGAGACGCAGGTTCGCCTCGAGCAGGTGGTTCTTGGCGCGCTCGCCGTCGCGGACGATCCAGCGCAGGTCACGCCGCAGCTGCGGGGAGACCTTCTCGCCGGCCTCGATCGCCCGGCGCAACCGCTCGGCCGCGTAGAGGCCGGCCTCGATCCGCTTGGCGAGCTCGACCTCCTCCTCGGCGTTGAGCAGCGCGACCTTGCCGATCTGCTTCAGGTACGCGCGGACCGAGTCGGCCGAGGCGGTGAGCTCGGCGTCCTTGCGGGCCTGCCGCAGGGCCTCCGACTCCTCCTCGTCCCAGACGAAGTCGCCGGACTGCTTCTGCTGCGAGCTGCGTGTGGTCGGGGCACGACGGTTGGCGCCGGTGTTGGTCGGCTCCTCCTCCTCGTCGTCCTCTTCCTCGTCGTCGGAGTCGTCCGAGTCGGCCGTCTCGGGCTCGTCGTCGACCTCGAGGTCGTCGAGCTCGACGTCCTCGAGCTCACCCGCCTCGGGCGATCCGTCGAGCTCGGCGTCGTCGCCGTCGCCCTCGCCGTCGGCCTTCTTCGTGGCCGGCTTACCGGCCGTTCCGGCCCGCGGGCGCGTCGTCTTCGTCGCGGTCTTCTTGGGAGCTCCCGTCGTACCCGCCTTGCGGCGGCGGGTCGGAGCCGACGCGACCGCCTCGTCGACGGTCGAGTCGGTGCGGGTTGCGGAGTCTGCGGCTGCCACCTAGGCCCTCTCGCTGCGTGCGCTCTGCTGTTCGCCGGGGACACGAAGGGATCCGGCTGTCGAGATTTCGGGACTGATCGATGACCTCGCTGCGCCGCGGACCGCCGTCGATTGGTGTTCGGCCGGCCTCGTGGGGGCGGGGTACCGCGTCATTGTAACTACCTCGCCGCCGAGAGTTCGCACGTCGCGTGGGTTGCGTGCCGCCCCACTGCGCCGGACGGTCGCCGCGGCGCCCCCAGTGGCCTCCCGGAGGACGATCGCCGCAGGTCGCGCGGCCGGAACGAACGGGACGCGCCCCGGGACGGATGCGCCGGTCCGGTGACGACGTCGCGCGTCCGCCGAACGGGTCCACCCCGCGGACGCCGAGCGTCGGCGATCGGCGCGGTGCCCGTGTGATCGGATGACGTCCATGCAGGCCCGAGCCGAGTCCGAGCCCCTTTCCGACGACCCCGCGGTGCTGCGCGCCGTCGCCGAGCAGGTGGCGCGCGAGGCCGCCGAGCACCTGCGCTCGCTCCCGCCGCCGCGGCAGCCCGCCGGCGGCGACGTCGCCGGGGCGGTGCGCACCAAGTCGTCCCCGACCGACGTGGTGACCGCGGCCGACGAGGCCGTCGAGGCGCTGATCCGGTCCCGGCTGGCCCGGCTGCGTCCCGGCGAGCACGTGTTCGGCGAGGAGGACGGCGGCGACGCCGGGCGCGCGCGCTGGGTCGTCGACCCCATCGACGGCACCGTCAACTACCTGTACGGCATCCCGGCGTACTCGATCTCGGTCGCGGCGGTCCTCGACGGCGAGTCGCTCGCGGGCGTGGTCCTCGACCCGGTGTCGGGCCGCACCTGGAGCGCCGCCCGAGGCGGGGGAGCGACGCTCGACGGCCGCCCGCTGTCGGTCACCGTGGAGACCGACCTCGCCCAGTCCCTGGTGGCGACGGGCTTCTCCTACCGGGCCGAGCGCCGCGCCCGGCAGGCCCGGATGGTCGCGGGCATGCTGCCGCGGGTGCGCGACGTGCGCCGGGCCGGCTCGTCGGCGCTCGACGTCTGCGCGGTGGCCACCGGCTGGCTCGACGGATACGTCGAGCACGGGCTGAGCTGGTACGACTGGGCGGCGTCCGGGCTGATCGCCGCCGAGGCGGGCGCGGTCGTGCGGGTGCCCGGCCCGCCCGGTGCCACCGCCCCCGACGACGGGCTCGGCGCGGAGGCGATCCTCGTCGCCACGCCCGGCATCGCCGACGCGCTGGCCGCGCTGGCCCGGGAGCAGGGCGCCGCGCAGGTCTGAGCCGGGGGCCGGCCGGCCCCTGCTCAGCAGGACGCGTCGCGCGCCTCCTGCAGCGTCGTCGGGTCGACCGCGGGCGGGGGCGGGCCCGCCGTGCCGCCCTCGGCGCCCGACGTGTCGGCCGGCGGGTTGGCCAGCTGGTCGAGCACGTCACGCGCGGGGCGGCCCGGCTTCACGTCGGAGAACGCGGTGCCGACGGCGAAGTCGACGGTGTCGTCGGCACGCGCGTCGCGCACCAGCTCGGTGCACGGCAGCACGATCGCGAGCGTCGCCGCGGCCGCGGTCCCGGTCGCACCGAACCGGATCTGCCCGCGGCACTCCAGGTCCCCGCCGGGGAACAGCGGGTCGTTGTCGGGCGCGCCGCCCTCGGTGAACCCGAGGTCGCCGAGCTGGGCCGCGACCAGGTTGGCCTGCCCACGCTGCCCGCCGCCGTTGAGCACCCGCACCTTCACCGCGGACGCCGCCGCCGGCGTCACCGTGTCGAGCGTGGAGGGCTCGACGACCTCGCCCGCCCCACCGGCGGCGGGGGCCGGGCACGACGCCGTCCCCGACCGGCCCGCCGACGTGATCAGCACCGTCGTCCACGTGACGAGGGCGACGACGGCCAGGACCGACACCAGGACGACGACCGGACCCCGGCGGCGCCGCTGGTAGGGGCGCGTCGGCCGCGACGCCACCCCGGAGGCGGGCATCAGGAGATCCCCTCGTCGAGCACGTGGTGGCCGAGGACGACGAGCGGGTCGACCGCCCCGTCGAGACCCTCGGCCATGTCGGCGGGCACCGAGCCCGCCCGCACCCGGGCGAGGATGCCCGCGAGGACGACCGCGAGCTTGAACGCCCCGAACGCCGTGTACCAGGGCAGCGGTCCGAGGTCGAGACCGGAGCCCGCCGCATACGAGCTCGCGATGTCCGCGCGCAGCGGGAACCCGGGCAGCCGCGTCGGCGACGGGATGTGCTGCGCCGCCCGCCAGACTGGATGCTCCTCGGCCTGGCACCAGTAGACGAGCATCAACCCGAGGTCGGCGAGCGGATCCCCCAGCGTCGAGAGCTCCCAGTCGAGCACCGCCAGGATGCGCCCGGGGTCCGTCGCGTCGTAGACACAGTTGTCGATGCGGTAGTCGCCGTGGACGATCGTGTTGCGCTGGGTCGTGGGGACCGCGGCGGCGAGCCTCGACGACAGCGCGGTGAGCGAGGACTCCGTGTCCGCGCCGACGGTCAGCCCGCCCTCCCGCGCCGACTCCCACTGTGAGTTCCAGCGCCGCACCTGCCGTGACATGAAGCCCTCGGGGCGCCCGAACCCGGACAGCCCGACCGCGTCCGGGTCGACGGCGTGCAGCGCCACCAGGACCTCGACGAGCGCCGCGCCCGCGCGGGCCCGGTCGGCGGGCGCGTCGGCCCAGCCGGCGGGCGGGTCCTCGAGCGGCACCACACCGTCGACGAGCTCCATCACGTAGCAGGGGGCGTCGACGGGCGCGCCGCCCTCGCTGTACGCGAGCACCCGGGGGACCGGCACCGCGGTGGTGCGCAACGCGTCGACGACCGTGCGCTCACGCCCCATGTCGTGCGCCGTCGCCGCGACCGAGCCCACCGGCGGGCGGCGCAGCACCACCGCACCCGCGGCCGAGGTGACCCGGTACGTCAGGTTCGACCGGCCGGCGCCGATCGGTGCGAGCGAACACTCCTGCCAGGCGGGATCGCCGAGCTCACCGGCGAGCCAACGGCCGACGGCGGCGGGGTCGGCTCCCGGGTGCGAGGACGCCGTCGCTTCGGCGAGGGACTGATCGGGCACGAGCGCAGACCCTAGTGCCCCCGCAGGCCCGGCACGCCGGACTCGCGACGGGTGTCACGCACACGTTCGATGCGCCCGCATCAACGCGATACGGCCTGCCGGTTGCCCATCCCGCCATCCGCTCGGCGACGAGTTCTCGGGCGGGGCGGCGGGTCGGCCCGGCCTCGGCTACCCTCTCGGCCCCGGGGGACAGTCAGTACCGCTCCGTCGGTCGTTGCACGGGGAAGCAACCCGCGCCGGCCCGGGCCACTGCACTGAGACCGGCATCACGTGGAGGTCGGGCACAAACCCCGCGGTCGCGACGTTGTCGCGGCACGGCGAAGACACAGTGCAGAAGTTGAGGGTGGGAAAGATGGCGACCGACTACGACGCTCCACGTCGCAACGAGAGCGACGACATGGCCGAGGACTCGCTCGACGAGCTCAAGGCGCGGCGAAACGAGGCGCAGTCGTCCGCGGTCGATGTCGACGAGTCGGACACTGCGGAGAGCTTCGAGCTCCCGGGCGCGGACCTGTCGGGCGAGGAGCTCACGGTCAAGGTGCTGCCCAAGCAGGCCGACGAGTTCACGTGCGCGAGCTGTTTCCTCGTGCACCACCGCAGCCGGCTCGCGGAGACCCGCGGCGCGCAGTTCATCTGCCGCGACTGCGCAGCCTGACCGACGACCGGGAGCCCGGCCCCGCCCCCCGACCCGGGGCAGGGCCGGGCTCCCGACGTTCCCGGGCCCGGCCGTCAGCGCCGCGCGGCGGCCAGTACTGCCCGCAGCTTCGCGGGGTCGCGCGTGCTGACGATCCAGTACGGCTCGTCGATGGTCGGGTCGACGTTCTCGATGCGCACCACCGGGCCCACCCACGCGCGGTGCATCAGGAACGCCTGCGGGTCCAGCTGCGGCCCCAGCGCGACCTGCTTGTCCCGCCTCTCGACGGTGTCGGTCCGCCCCACGGCGCTCAACGGGATCGTCTCGTCGGCGATCGTCAAGGACTCGTCGTCGACGCGGACGCGGGTGCGGCCCAGCCAGAACAACGATCCGACCAGCAGCGGGATCGCGATCACGTAGCCGATCCACGAGCGCACCCCGGGGTAGCCCATGTGGATCTCCGCCCCGAGCAGCGCCCCGATCCCAGCGGCGATCAGATACCACCACACCGGGACGTACAACCGCTCGTCGAACACAACACGGCCGGACGTCGCAGACTCCGGGGGTGACGGCTTCTCGCTCACGGAGGTCGAGGGTAGCGTCGTCCGTCGTGCCCGGCTCCCTCGACGCTCCCCAGCCCGAGCCAACCGCCGCGCCGCTGCCCGAACCGCTCGTGGGCCCGGCGCTGGACGTGGCGCTCGTCAGGCTGGACGCCGCCGTTCCGCTCCCCGCCTACGCCCGCCCCGGCGACGCCGGGGCCGACCTGGTCACCACGTCCGACGTGGCCCTCGGACCGGGCGAACGCGCCGTGGTCGGCACCGGCGTGGCCGTCGCGCTGCCCCCCGGCTACGCGGGCTTCGTCCACCCCCGCTCGGGGCTCGCCGCCCGCGCCGGGCTGTCCGTCGTCAACACACCGGGCACGATCGACTCCGGATACCGCGGCGAGATCCGTGTGTGTCTGATCAATCACGACCCTCGGACGGAACTCGTCCTGAGAAAGGGTGACCGGATCGCCCAGTTGGTCGTTCAGAGAGTGGAACACGTCAGGTTCGTCGAGACCGACGTCCTGCCCGGCTCCGAACGCGGAGCCGGAGGCTACGGCTCCACCGGGGGCCACGACCGGCTGTCCCAGCACGCCATCGAGGAGATTGCGTAGTGGCACGACGCGACCGCACAGGGCTGCGTTCCGCCGCTCCGGCAGCCGGCCCGGACGACGAGTACGACGACTACGAGTACGACACCCGCGACAGGGGTGGCCGCGGCCGCTCCTCGGACCGGTACGCCGACGACGACCGGTACGCCGACGACGAGTACGACGACTTCGACGACGAGTACGACTACGACGACGAGTACGACGAACGCGACGGCGACCCCGAACCGCGGCGCCGCACCTTCGACCCCGACGCGGTCGGCCCGTTCGACGTCGAGGACCTCGAGGCGACCACCCCCGACGCCGGCGCCGACGACAACGTCGACCCGAAGGAGTACGAGCGGCTCCACAACGGTGGCGCCGCCGCCGACGACGACTTCCGCGACGACCCCGCCCACACCGAGTGGGCCCGGGAGATCCTCACCGGCCTCACCGACTTCGGCGCCGTCCGTGTCCCCGTCCCCGCCGACGGCGACGTCGACCTCACGGTTCCGCCGTCGGGCACGATGCAGGCCGTCCACGTCCTCATCCCGCAGGGCAAGCTGTCGGTCAGCGCGCTGGCCGCGCCGCGCTCCGAGGAGCTGTGGCCGACGCTCGCGTCCGAGATCGAGGCGTCGCTGCGGGACGGCGGCGCCACCGTCCGTCAGTCGTCGGGGGAGTGGGGCCTCGAGCTGCACGCCCACACCGACGTCGCCGGCTCGGTGTTCGTCGGTGTCGACGGCCCCCGCTGGATGGTGTACGGCGTCGCCACCGGCCCGCAGTCCTCCGCCGCCGAGCTCGACGCCGCGCTGCGGCTGATGCTGCGCGGCATGGTCGTCGTGCGCGGCCGCCTGCCGTACCCGCCCCGGACCGTCCTGCCGCTGGAGCTCCCCGCGGACCTCAAGCTGCGCCAGGACGAGCAGGTGGCCGCCGCGGAGAAGGCGAAGGCCGCGGGCGAGGTCGTGCCCGAGGCACCCGAGCCGCGCGACCTGCCGACCACCGCGATCCCGGTGCGGCCCACGCCGGCGCGTCCTCCGCAGGGCCGCCGCCCCGCGGGCCCGCGCCCGCCGCAGGGCCCGGGCCGTCGGCCCGACGGTCACCCCGGCGCGGGTCCGCGCCCGATCGACCCGGCCCGCCGCCCCGCCGCGAACGGCAACGGCACCGGGCCGAACCGGCCGCCCTTCGACGGTCGCGCCGCGGCGTTCCGCCCGGCGGTCGACGGCCGCTCCGGCGGTCCCGACGCCGGGTTCGGCGGCGCCGCGAACGGCGCTGCCGGCGGCGCGGTCGGTGGCGGTGTGACCGGTCGCGCGAACGGTGCGCCGGTCGACGGTCGCGTCAACGGCGGCCCCGTCGTCGCCCCCGGGTCCGGCGTCAACGGGTCCGGCGTCAACGGGACAGGCGTCAACGGGCCAGGCGTCAACGGGTCGGGTGTCAACGGGACCGGTGCGCACCGTGGCCCGGTCGACGGTGCGGCCCCACGTGGTCCCGCAGCCGCGGACCGCGGCGTCGACGGCACCGCCGCCTACCGGGCTGCGACGAACGGCCCCGGTCCCAACGGCCCCGGTCCCAACGGCCGCGGTCCCGACGGCGCCGGTCTCGACGGCACCGGTCTCAACGGCACCGCTCCCAACGGCACCGCTCCCAACGGGTTCGGACGCAACGGTTCCGGAGCCGGCGCTTCCGGCGCCAACGGTTCTGCCGTCAACGGTTCCGGCGTCAACGGCTTCGGCACCACCGGCGCTGCAGCCGACGGTGCGCCCGCCGGGCGCGGTGCCGACGGTGCGCCCGCCGGGCGCGGTGCCGACCGCCGGTCCTTCGACGGGCCCCCGCCCAACGCCCGCCCCGTCGACGGCCGCGGCCGCCCCGACATGCCCGGGTTCGCGCCCGGCCCCGACTCGGGCCGCCACGAGACCCCGCGCCGCCGGCCCGCCGACACCAACCCCGCCGACGGTCGCGGACCCGCCCCGCGCGACGACCGCCCCGCCGCCGCGCCCGAGCGCCCGTACGCGGACGGCTCCGGCCGCTTCCCCGCCCGCGGCTCCGACACCGGAGCCCACGGCGGCGACAGCGGGTCGTTCCGCCGCGACGAGGCCCCGGCGCGCGGCGACAGCGGCGCCTACCGGCGCCCGGCCGACGCCCGCCCCGCCGGTCCGTCGTCGTCCGACACGGGGGCCTACCGCGGCGACGCGTTCGCACCCGCCGCCGACAGCGGAGCCGTCGCCCCGCGCAGCGAGCACCCCGCCCGCCGCGACGACGTACCCACCCGTCCGGTCGGCGGCGTCACCGGCGGGTACCGCACCCCCGGTGCCACCGGCGGGCACCGGGCACCCGAGCCGACCGGCGGATACCGCGCCGTGCCGCCCACCGGCGGTCACCGCGCCCCCGACCCGACCGGCGGATACCGGGCCGTGCCCCCCACGGACGGCCACCGCGTCGACGGCGCCGGCCCCGACGGGATCCCGACACCGCCCCGCGCGTACGACAACCGCGGCGGCGACCCCACCGCCGGCCGGCCCTTCGACGGTCCGCCCCGTACCGGTCGCCGTGCCGCCGACGACGGACGCTCCGCGTTCCGGCCCCCGGCCGGGGCCCGCCCGGGTGGGCGTCGCCGCGCCGAGGACCGCGACGATCGGCGCGCCGTCGACCCCCAGACCGGTCTGCCGACCGGTGCGCAGCCGCCCGTGAGCGGCCGGCGCGCCGCCCCCGAGGCGGTGAGCCGGCACGGCTCCACCGGTTTCGGGGAGTTCGGCAGCGGCGCCTACGGCCTGCGCGAGCCCACCGGCTCCCGCGCCGACCGGGGCCTCCCGCCGACCGGCGGGCACCGCGCGCCCGCCGACCACGGCGGCGCCGCGGCGTCCTACCCGGCGCCGGTCGAGCGCGACGCGGACCGGGGGCGCCACGGCGCACCCACGGGCGGGCCGGCCTACGGTGCCCCCGTGTACGAGCCGTCGCCGGCCGGACCGGACCCGCTCGGGTCCGACCGCGGGTCGGCGCGCCACGACGTGCCGGGCGACCACGGGCCCGCGCGCACCGCCCGCGACCCGTACCGCGGCGACGGCTACGGGGCCGACCCCTACGGTCCCGGAGGCCACGGCGCCGCCGCGTACGACCGGGACCGCCTCGGGCAGGACCCGCACCGGGTCGACTCCTACGGGTCCGACTCCTACCGGGCCGACTCCTACCGGGCCGACTCCTACCGGGCCGAGTCCCACGGGGCCGACTCCTACCGGGGCGACCACTACCGGGCGGCTGACCCGTACGACGCGGACTCCTATGGCGGGCCGTCCTTCGACGGGGCCCCTTACGGCCGGGACCCCCACGGCCCGGACGCCCCGTACGACCGGGACTCCTACCGCCGGGACTCCTACGGCCGGGACTCCTACCGCCGGGACTCCTACGATCGGGACTCCTACGACCGGGACTCCTACGGCCAGGACGGGGCCGGCGAGCGGGAGTCGTCAGGACGGCACGGCCGTCCGCGCCGGCCCAGCGCCGACGACCTGGAGGGCCGCCCCGCGCTGGCCTTCCTCAACGGCGACCCCAACCGGATGTTCGACGGCGACGAGCAGCCCTACCCGGCCGGCCGCCACCACCGGCCCCGCTGACCCGCTGACCCGCTGATCCGCCCGGAGCCGCCGGACGGATCAGCGGGTCGACGCATGCAGCCAGCCCAGCACGGCGGCCCGGCCGAGCGTGGCCGGGTCGGCGCCCACGGCATCGAGCCGGGTCTCGACGAGCCGGGCCCGGGGGAGCAGCTCCGCCCAGCGCCGCGCCACCGCCACGGGGTGCACCGGATCGTCGACGCACGCGACGACACCGGCGGGGACCGGGAGCCCGCGCAGGACGCCGGCGCCGGGGGCGGGCGTCGCTGCGGCCTCGTCGAACGCGTCCGCGAGCCCGTCGCCGTGCGCGGTCCACGAGCGGGCGAGCTCGGTGGCGAGCCAGCGCGGCGCGGAGGCGCGCAGCGCGGTGAGCGTCGCGTCGAGACCCGAGGCGCGGACCTGGTGCGCCGTGACCAGGGCGCTTCGCGCGGCGGGTGCGTCGGCGGGGGCTCCGGTCCAGCCCGGCAGGGCGAGCAGCAGCCCCGCGACGGGCGCGGCCGGTCCCTGACGCGCCGCCCAGCCCGCCGCCACGTGGGCGCCCAGCGACACACCCCCGACGAGGAGCCGGATACGTGTGTCCGACGTCATGGACCGAACGGTCCGGAGGGCCTCGTCGAGCGCCGACCGGTAGCCGGCGACGACGCCACGACCCGGATCGGGATCGGGGGCGATCAACTGCGCGCCCACCGCGGCGAGCGGCGCGTCGAACGCGGATCGGACGAACAGCGCATCGGAGCCGGAACCAGGCAGAACGACTGCGACGAGATCACCTGACGGGGTCGGTGTCACCGAGTGCATCGTCGCAGATCACACATTCGAGGGGATCGCTCCCGTTCGCCGCACCACGGGTCCCTTCCGGGCACCAATGCTGTTTCCAGCGCGTTACGATCTGCAGGGTAGCGGCCGGATCCGTCGGAGAGTCCGTCGGACGCGGCCCGCGCCCGAGCAGCCGAGGAGAATCATGGGCAGCACGGACGGTGGGCCATTCCGCCGCATGCTCAAACGTCTGACCAGCGAGGTCGAGGTGCTCGACGCCGACGACCTGTCCGAGGACGCCGAGCGTGACGGAGCGCAGCGGGCCAGTGACTGTGCCTGCGGCCAGGAGGTCACGATGCTCGGTAGGCTCCGGTCCGTGGAGTTCTGCCCGCAGGATGCTGCGGCCTCACTGGAGGCCGAGCTGTTCGACGGCACCGAGGGCGTGACGCTGGTGTGGATGGGGCGCCGCCGGATTCCCGGTGTCGTCCCTGGCCGCACGATGCGCGTGCGTGGCCGGTTGTCGATTCGCGACGGTCGCAAGGTGCTCTACAACCCGTACTACGAAATCTGTCAGGGCTCGTGACGGGTCCTCACCGGGAGCATGGTCGCGGCGCCGTCCGTCCGGACGGCGCGGACCCGGGTGTGGGCGAGCACGGCGACCCGCCGACCGACGTACTGCCCGTCGTCGGCGACGACCGGCCGACCGATCGTGTCCCGCGGGTGCCCGACGGCGCCGCGGCCCGCGGCGACCGTGCGGAGCAGGCGCAGGAGCGCCCCGAGCGCGAGATGCCGACGATGCTCGAGCAGATGGGCGGCGTCAGCGGCGTCGTGTACTCGACGGTTCCGGTCGCGGTGTTCGTCGTCGTCAACATCCTCACCGCGCTGAGGCCGGCGCTGTTCGCCGCGGTCGGCACCGCGGTGCTCATCGCGATCGTGCGGATCGTGCGCAGGGAGAAGCTGCAGCCGGCCGTGTCGGCGCTGATCGGTGTCGCGGTCTGCGCGTTCATCGCCAGCCGCTCCGGGGAGGCGCGCGACTTCTACCTGCCCGGCCTGCTGCTCAGCGCTGCGCTGGGCCTGGCGTGCCTGGTGTCGCTGGTCGTCCGCTGGCCGATCGCGGGTGTGATCTGGCACGGGATCAACGGTCACGGGCACTCCTGGCGCTCCGACCCCCGGATGCTGCGCGCCTACATGTTCGCCACCGTGCTGTGGACGTTGGTGTTCGCCGCGCGTGTCGTCGTCCAGGGCTGGCTCTACAACGTCGACGAGGCGAACTGGCTCGGTGTGGCCCGGCTGCTCATGGGCTACCCGTTGATGGGCGTCGCGCTGCTCGGCACGTTCCTGGCCGTGCGCCGGGCCAAGGCCGCCCCGGCCGCCGGGAACACCTGACCCGGGGCCCGGGCCGGCTCAGTGCCCCAGCGCCGCCCGGATGTCCTCCTCGACGGCCGACGTCGCCACGAACAGCAGCTCGTCGCCGGGTTCGAGACCGTCGTCGGACTGCGGGACGATCACGCGTCCACCGCGCAGGATCGCGACCAGAGCCGAGTCCGGCGGCAGCCGCAGCGCCCGCACGGGCGTGCCCGCCAGCGGCGTCGTCGCCGGGAGGGTGATCTCGACCAGGTTGGCCTGGCCCTGGCGGAACGTCAGCAGCCGCACCAGGTCGCCGACGGCCACCGCCTCCTCGACCAGGGCGGCCAGCAGGCGCGGGGTCGACACGGCGACGTCGACACCCCAGTTCTCGCCGAACAGCCACTCGTTGCGGGGGTCGTTGACGCGGGCGACGACGCGGCGGACCGCGAACTCCGTCTTGGCCAGCAGCGACACGACGAGGTTGACCTTGTCGTCGCCGGTCGCGGCGATGACGACGTCGCAGCGTTCGACCCCGGCCTCCTCCAGGGAGGACAGCTCGCACGCGTCGGCGTGCACCCACTCGGCGGCCTCCACGGCCTCCGGCTGCACGTTGGCCAGCTCACGCTCGATCAGCATGACCTGGTGGGAGTTCTCCACGAGCTCGAGCGCGATGGACCGCCCGACCGCACCCGCTCCCGCGATGGCGACCCGCATCGGACTCATCCCTCCTGCGGCGGTGCCGCGGCGGCCGCCGTCACGTCGCTGACCGTGCCGGAGACCGCGGCCACGTAGACGGTGTCCTCGGCCTGGACGGCGGTGTCGGAGCGGGGGAGCACGCCGGTGCCGAAGCGGACGATGAACGCCACCCGGGCCCCGGTCGCCTCCTCCAGCTCGCGGATCGGCCGGCCGATCCAGTCCTCGTGCACCGGCAGCGGCAGCACGGCGACGGTGCCCGACGGCTCGCGCCAGGCCGTGGCCACCCCGTCGGGCAGCAGCATCCGCATCAGCCGGTCGGTGCTCCACGGCACGGTGGCGACCGTGGGGATGCCGAGGCGCTCGTAGACGGCGGCGCGCTTGGGGTCGTAGATGCGGGCGACGACACGCTCGATGCCGAACGTCTCGCGCGCCACCCGCGCGGCGATGATGTTCGAGTTGTCGCCGGAGGAGACGGCGGTGAAGGCGTCGGCCTTGCCGATCCCCGCCTCGGTCAGCACCTCGCGGTGGTACCCCTCGCCCACGACCTGCCTGCCACGGAACTCGGGACCGAGCCGCCGGAACGACTGCGGGTCCCGGTCGACGACGGCCACCTCGTGCCCGAGTCGTTCCAGCCCGGCGGCGAGGGACGAACCCACGCGGCCGCAACCCATGATCACCACGTACATCGCGGTGGTCCTCCTCGTCCGCGTGCGCGGACCGCGTTCACCGATGTCGGCGAGACGCTATCGCGTGTGGTCCGTCGGCACCGCATAGGCTGCCGCTCGTGCCCAAGCTCGCCGTCGCGGTGAAGCGGATCCTGGTCGGCCGGCCCCAGCGCAGCGACCGTCTCGCCCACAATCTGCTTCCCAAGCGGATCGCGCTTCCCGTGTTCGCCTCCGACGCGATGTCGTCGGTGGCCTACGCGCCCGAGGAGATCTTCCTGACCCTGTCGGTCGCCGGGGTCACCTCGTTCACCCTGGCCCCGTGGATCGGGATCGCGGTGGCGGTCGTGCTGCTGACGGTCGTCACGAGCTACCGGCAGAACGTGCACGCCTACCCGTCCGGCGGCGGCGACTACGAGGTCGCGACGGTCAACCTGGGCAGGCGGGC
The DNA here is from genome assembly GCF_050250275.1 of Pseudonocardia sp. Taxonomy (GTDB): domain Bacteria; phylum Actinomycetota; class Actinomycetes; order Mycobacteriales; family Pseudonocardiaceae; genus Pseudonocardia. Next base: position 55,632 of record NZ_JBFWOY010000006.1, on the reverse strand, counting down.
GGGGCTGACCGTCGCCAGCGCCCTGCTGGTCGACTACACGCTGACGGTCGCGGTGTCGATCTCGGCGGCCGCGGCGAACATCGGGGCGCTGATCCCGTTCGTCGCCCAGCACAAGGTGATCTTCGCGGTCGTCGCGATCGCCCTGCTCACGGCCGTGAACCTGCGCGGCATCCGCGAGTCGGGCGCGGCGTTCGCGATCCCCGTGTACGCGTTCATGTTCGGCATCGGCACGATGATCATCTGGGGTCTGACGCGGGTGCTGCTGCTGGGCGACGAGGTGAAGGCCGCGAGCGCCGACCTCCACCTGCTCGCGGAGGGCGACGCGTTCACCGGCCTGGCGCTGGTGCTGCTGATCCTGCGCTCGTTCACCCAGGGGGCGGCCGCGCTGACCGGGGTCGAGGCGATCAGCAACGGCGTTCCCGCGTTCCGCAAACCGAAGTCGCGCAACGCGGCGACGACGCTGCTGATGCTGGGCGTGCTGTCGGTGTCGATGTTCCTCGGGCTCATCGCGCTGGCCGAGCTGACCGGGGTGAAGATGGCCGCGGACCCCGCCCACCAGTTCCCCGACGCACCACCGGGCTACGTGCAGCAGACGATGGTCGCCCAGCTCGCCGACGCCGTCTTCCACGACTTCACACCCGGGTTCTTCTTCGTCGTCGTGATGACGGCGCTGATCCTGGTGCTCGCCGCCAACACCGCGTTCAACGGGTTCCCGGTGCTGGGCTCGATCCTGTCGCAGGACCGCTACCTGCCCCGCCAGCTGCACACGCGCGGGGACCGGCTCGCGTTCTCCAACGGCATCCTGGTGCTCGCCGGGTTCGCGATCCTGCTGGTCGTGGGCTTCCAGGCCGAGGTCACGCGCCTCATCCCGCTCTACACCGTGGGCGTGTTCGTGTCGTTCACCCTGAGCCAGACGGGCATGGTGCGGCACTGGAGCCGCAAGCTCGCCACCGAGACCGACGACGCCGAACGCCGCCGGATGCGCCGCGCCCAGGCCATCAACGGCTTCGGTGCCGGCATGACCGGTGTCGTGCTCGTCACCGTCCTCATCACGAAGTTCACCCTCGGCGCCTGGATCGCGATCGCGGCCATGGCCGGGTTCTTCGCGCTGATGCTCGCCATCCAGAAGCACTACACGCGGGTCACCGCGGAGCTCGTCGCAGGCGAGTCCGACACCGTGCTGCCCTCGCGCAACCACGCGATCGTGCTGGTGTCGACGCTGCACAAGCCGACGCTGCGGGCTGTCGCCTACGCCCGCGCCACCCGCCCGGACGTGCTGGAGGCGGTGACGGTCAACGTCGACGACGCCGACACCAAGCGGCTCATGGACGACTGGGCGCGCCGCAAGCTGCCCGTTCCGCTCAAGGTCGTCGAGTCGCCGTACCGGGAGATCACCAAGCCGGTGCTCGACTACGTCAAGCGCATCCGCGGGGACAACCCCCGCGACGTCGTCACGGTGTTCATCCCCGAGTACGTCGTCGGACACTGGTGGGAGCAGGTCCTGCACAACCAGAGCGCGTTGCGGCTCAAGGGCAGGCTGCTGTTCCAGCCCGGCGTGATGGTGACGAGCGTGCCGTGGCAGCTGGAGTCCTCGGAACGGGCGGCGGTCCGCCGCCAGCCGTTCGCGCCGGGGGCGTCGCGGCGCGGCTACCCGTCGATGGCGCAGCTGCCCGGCGAGCAGAAGGCGCCCGGCCGCGCCGCACGCGAGGGCGGCACCGAGACCCGCACCACCGACAAGAGGACATGACATGCGTTCCGACACCCGGCCCCGCGCCGAGGCCGGCGAGTGGACCGACCGGGTCCTCGACCTCGAGGTGGGCCCCGTCGCGCACGGCGGGCACTGCGTCGCCCGGCACGAGGGCCGCGTGGTGTTCGTCCGGCACGCCCTCCCCGGTGAGCGCGTCCTGGCCGTCGTCACCGAGGACACCGGCGGCTCGTTCTGCCGCGCCGACGCCATCTCCGTCCGCGACCCCCACGTGGGTCGGGTGGCCCCCGCGTGCACCTGGGCCCGGGCCGGCGGCTGCGGCGGCTGCGACTGGCAGCACGCCACGCCGGAACTGCAGCGCGAGCTGAAGACGGCCGTCGTGCGTGAGCAGCTGTCGCGGCTCGCCGGGATCGACAGCGACGTCGAGGTCGAGGAGCTGCCCGGCGGCCCCCTCGGCTGGCGCAGCCGGGTCCGGCTCGCCGTCGACGCCGAGGGGCGCGCCGGGCTGCGCGCGCACCGCAGCCACGACGTGCTGCCCGTCGCCGACTGCCCGATCGCCCCCGAGGGCGCCCTGCCCGGTGTGCTCGCCCGCCCGCACGCACCGGGCTCGGAGTTCGAGGTCGTCGTCGACGCCGACGGCGCCGTGCACGACGAGCGCGACGGCGCCCCCGTCGTGCAGCGGGCCGCGGGCCGGGAGTGGCGGCTGCGACCGGGCGCGTTCTGGCAGGTCCATCCCGAGCTGGCGGGCACCCTCGCCGGTGTCATCACGCACTGGGCCCAGGCCCGCCCCGGCGAGTCCGCGTGGGACCTCTACGGCGGCGCCGGGCTGTTCGCCTCGGTCCTGGCCGACCAGGTGGGTCCCGACGGCCGGGTGACGGTCGTCGAGTCGTCCTCGGGCGCGGTCGACGACGGGGAGGTCGCGCTCTCCGACCTCCCGCAGCTCACGTGGCGGGTCGGGCGGGTCGAGCACGTCCTCGGCTCGCTCGCCGACCCGGACGTCGTCGTCGCCGACCCGCCCCGCTCGGGGCTGGGCAAGGCCCTCGTCGCGGGCATCTGCGAGCGGGAACCGCGGCGGATCGTGCACGTCGCCTGCGACCCGGCGGCGCTGGGCCGCGACGTCGGCCTCTTCGCCGCCCAGGGCTACCGGCTCACGGCGCTGCGGGCGTTCGACGCGTTCCCGATGACCCACCACATGGAGTGCGTGGCACTGCTGGAGCCGGGAGCCCCCGGGGGCGCCTGATAGAACCGGGGAATGGCAGCACTCGCGGAGTACGTCGCGGACTGGGCGCCCGGGCCCGTCGAGGAGACCGACCGGATCGGGGCGTGGGCGGTGCAGGCCTTCGCCGACCTGCTCGACCGGCCCGCACCGGCCGGGGACGGCGTCCTGCCACCGCTGTGGCACCGGTTCTCCTTCCTGGAGCGGGCCGCCCAGCACGAGCTCGGGGAGGACGGGCACGTCCGCGAGTCGCACTTCCTGCCCCCGATCCCGGACCGGCGGCGGATGTTCGCCGGCGGCCGCCTGGAGTGGCACGCGCCGGTCGGTGTCGGCGACGAGGTGGTGCGCCGCAGCGCGATCGCGTCGATGACGCCGAAGTCGGGCCGCAGCGGCGAGATGCTGTTCGTGACGTTGCGCCACGAGTTCCGCCGTGGCGGCGTCCTGCTCCTGACCGAGGAGGAGGACCTCGTGTACCGGCAGCAGAAGCCGGGGGAAGGGCGCCGGGTCGAGGCGGCGGTGGCGGCGGAGCCGGGCCCGCACACCGCCGACGGCCCCTGGACGGCGCGGCTGCAGCCCGACGAGGTCATGCTCTTCCGGTTCAGCGCGCTGACCTACAACGCCCACCGGATCCACCACGACTTCCCGTACGTGACCCGGGTCGAGGGCTTCCCGGGGCTGGTCGTGCACGGCCCGCTGCTGGCGTTGCTGCTGCTGGAGCTGCCCCGCCGGCACGCCCCCGACCGCACCGTGCGCGCGTTCGAGTACCGGCTGCGCGCCCCCGCCTTCGCCGGTTCGACGGTCCTCGCCGCGGGCGGCCCGGCCACCGGGGACACCGCCGACCTCGCCGCGGGCAGCGCCGACGGCCCACCCTCGATCACGGGCACGGTCCGCTTCGACCCCGTGTGAGGGCGGCGGCCGCGCCGCGACCCCGGCCGCCCACCACGGCGGCGCCGGCCGGCGGTACCGCATCGGCGACAGGGGCCGGAGGACGACCCGGCGGTGACCCGCGCCGCCCGGTTCGCCACGATGGTCGGGTGACGGACAAGGCAGCTTCGGTACAGCAGCGGATCGCCGACGAGCTCGGCGTGCGCCCGCACCAGGTCATCGCCGCGGTGGACCTCCTCGACGGCGGGTCGACCGTCCCGTTCATCGCCCGCTACCGCAAGGAGGCCACGGGAGCCCTCGACGACGCGCAGCTGCGCACCCTCGAGGAGCGCCTGCGCTACCTGCGGGAGCTCGACGAGCGGCGCGAGGCGGTGCTGGAGTCGATCCGCGGCCAGGGCAAGCTCGACGAGGCCCTCGAGGCGCGCATCCTCGCGGCCGACTCGAAGGCCCGGCTCGAGGACATCTACCTGCCCTTCAAGCCCAAGCGGCGCACCAAGGCGATGATCGCCCGGGAGCAGGGCCTGGAACCGCTGGCCGACGCGCTGCTGGGCGACCCGTCGCTCGACCCCACCGCCACCGCCGAGCCCTACGTCACCGGTGAGGTGGCCGACCCCGCGGCGGCGCTCGAGGGGGCCCGCTCGATCCTCGTCGAGCGCTTCGCCGAGGATGCCGACCTCATCGGCGGTCTGCGCGAGCGGATGTGGAACCAGGGTCGCCTCGTCACGACCGTCCGCGCGGGCAAGGAGAACGACCCCGCCGCGGCCAAGTTCTCCGACTACTTCGCGTTCTCCGAGGCGTTCACGACGCTGCCCAGCCACCGGATCCTCGCGGTGTTCCGCGGGGAGAAGGAGGAGGCGCTCGACGTCGCGCTGGAGCCCGCGGCCGAACCGGGCGAGCCCGGCGTGCCCACCGAGTACGAGCGGCGCATCGCCGCCAACTTCGGCATCGCCGACGAGGGCCGCCCGGCCGACAAGTGGCTCTCCGACGTCGTCCGCTGGGCCTGGCGCACCCGCATCCTGCTGCACCTGGGCATCGACATCCGGGTCCGGCTGCGGACCGCCGCGGAGGAGGGCGCCATCGGCGTCTTCGCGGCCAACCTGCGCGACCTGCTGCTCGCCGCGCCCGCCGGGACCCGCGCCACGATGGGTCTCGACCCGGGGCTGCGCACGGGGGTGAAGGTCGCCGTCGTCGACGCGACGGGCAAGGTCGTCGCCACCGACACGATCTACCCGCACGCGCCCCGCAACGACCGCGCCGGCTCGCTCGCCACGCTGACGCGGCTCGCCGCGGCCCACGACGTCGAGCTCGTCGCGATCGGCAACGGCACCGCCTCCCGTGAGACCGACGCGCTGGCCGGTGAGCTCATCGCCGCCAACCCGGGGCTCAAGCTCACGAAGGTGATGGTCAGCGAGGCGGGCGCGTCGGTGTACTCGGCGTCGGCCTACGCGTCGGCGGAGCTGCCCGACCTCGACGTCTCCATCCGCGGCGCGGTGTCGATCGCGCGGCGCCTGCAGGACCCGCTGGCGGAGCTGGTGAAGATCGAGCCGAAGTCGATCGGTGTCGGCCAGTACCAGCACGACCTGCCCGAGTCGTCGCTGTCGCGCTCGCTCGACGCGGTCGTCGAGGACTGTGTGAACGCGGTCGGGGTCGACGTCAACTCGGCGTCGGCGCCGCTGCTGCGCCGCGTGTCGGGCATCAGCGAGTCGCTGGCCACCGCGATCGTCGCCCACCGCGACGCCAACGGCCCGTTCCGCACCCGCACCGCGCTGTCGGACGTGCCGCGGCTGGGCCCCAAGGCCTTCGAGCAGTGTGCGGGCTTCCTGCGCATCCGCGGCGGCGACGAGCCGCTCGACGTCTCCGGCGTGCACCCCGAGGCCTACCCGGTGGTGCGGCGGATGGTCGACGCCGCGAAGGTGTCGATCGGCGAGCTCATCGGCAACGCCGGCGCGTTGAAGACGTTGCAGCCCAAGCGGTTCGTCGACGACACGTTCGGCCTGCCGACCGTCACCGACATCCTCGCCGAGCTGGAGAAGCCCGGCCGCGACCCGCGCCCCGCGTTCCGGACCGCGACCTTCGCCGAGGGCGTGCACAAGATCGCCGACCTGAAACCGGGGATGCTGCTGGAGGGCGTGGTCACCAACGTCGCGGCCTTCGGCGCGTTCGTCGACGTGGGCGTGCACCAGGACGGTCTCGTGCACGTCTCGGCGATGTCGACGAGCTTCGTGTCCGATCCGCGCGAGGTCGTGAAGTCCGGTGACGTCGTGCGGGTGAAGGTCCTCGACGTCGACGAGGCACGCAAGCGCATCTCGCTCAGCCTGCGGCTGGACGACGAGCCCGGCGCCGGCCGTAACGGTGGCCGCCGGGGTGGCGACGGCGAGCGCCGCGACGGCAACGAGCGTGGCGGCCGCGGTGGTGGCGAGCGCGGTGGTGAGCGTGGGCAGCGCGGCGACCGGGGACCGCGGCCCGGCGGCGACCGGCGCGGCGGGGACAAGCAGGGCGGCGACCGGCGCGGCGGCAGCCAGGGCGGCGGCGGCCAGCGTGCAGGACAGTCGCGTCCGCGGCCGGAACCGGCCAACAACGCGATGGCCGAGGCGATGCGCCGCGCCGGTTTCGGGAAGTAGCCGTACCGGCCGATTGCGGGCGCCGGCGACGACGTCGCCGGCGCCCGGGCGGCGTCCGGGAACAGCGCGCCGTCGGGTGACGTTGGGCAGTACGGAGCACCACGTGACCGGAGAGACCCGGCCCCGGGCGTGATCGTCGGGGAGCGTCATGGGACACTGGTGTGTCGGTCCGGTGCGCTGCGCCGGACCGAGAGCCCCAGATGGTCCACGTCTTTGCACGCCGCAGGGCCCCGCGGGCTTCCGTGAGTGATCTCCGTGAGTGCCCGCGTCCAGTGACGGACGCGCTCTCCCTGCCGCAACAGAGGACGTGTGTGAACACCCTGCTCGACCTGCCCGACAACGACGTCCCCGCGACCCCCGAGCTCGACGACGCCGCGCTCGCGGCGGAGATCGACTCCGTCGAGGAGCTCGCGTCGGCCGACGCGACCGATCCCGCGGACACCGCCGCCGACGCGGACGTCCCCGGCGTGGACGACTCGGACGACTCCGACGTCGACGACCTGGATTCCGTCGACGACGCCGATGACGACGACTCCGACGACGAGGACGGCGTCCGGTTCGCCGACCTCGACCTCGACCCCGCGCTCCAGCGCGCGATCGACGAGCTCGGCTACGAGCGCCCCAGCCCCATCCAGGCCGAGGCGATCCCGCCGCTGGTCCAGGGCCGTGACCTCATCGGTCAGGCCGCCACCGGCACCGGCAAGACGGCGGCGTTCGCGCTGCCGATGCTGCAGAAGCTGGCGACCGCGCCGGCCGGTGGGCGTCGCACGGCGCCCATGGGTCTGGTGCTGGCCCCGACCCGCGAGCTCGCCATGCAGGTCACCGAGGCCGTCGCCCGCTACGGCAAGGGCATCCGCGCGCGGGTGCTCGCCGTCTACGGTGGCGCCCCGATCGGACCGCAGCTCGGCGCGCTCAAGCGCGGCGTCGACATCGTCGTCGCCACCCCCGGCCGCGCGATCGACCTGATCAACCGCGGTGCGCTCAGCCTCGACCAGATCGAGGTCGTCGTCCTCGACGAGGCCGACGAGATGCTCGACATGGGCTTCGTCGAGGACATCGAGACGATCCTGCAGTCCACCCCGGCCACCCGGCAGGGTGTGCTGTTCTCGGCCACCATGCCGCGGCGCATCGAGACGCTCGCCCGCACCTACCTCACCGACCCGGTGATGGTGCGCATCCAACGCGAAGAGGTCCCCGAGGGCGAGGCGCCCCGGGTCCGCCAGACCGCGTACATGGTGCAGCGCACCCACACCACGGCGGCGCTGGGCCGCATCCTGGAGCTCGAGCGCCCGACCGCGGCGATCGTGTTCTGCCGCACCCGCGCCGACGTCGACGCCGTCACCGAGGCCCTCACCGGCCGCGGTCTGCGTGCCGAGGCGCTGCACGGCGGCATGGACCAGGAGCACCGCACCCGCGTCGTCGACCGGCTGCGCAGCGGCCGGACCGACCTGCTGGTCGCCACCGACGTCGCGGCCCGTGGCCTCGACATCGACACGCTCACCCACGTCGTGAACCACGACGTGCCGAAGTCGCCCGAGTCCTACGTGCACCGCATCGGCCGGGTCGGCCGCGCGGGGCGCGAGGGCGTGGCGATCACGCTGGTGGCGCCCGCCTCGGTGCGCCACCTGCGCAACATCGAGCGGCTCACCGGCACCCCGGTGCCGGTCGCCCCGGTGCCGACGGTCGCCGACCTGGCCGCGTCCCGCGTGGAGCGCACCAAGGTGGCGCTGCGCGAGCGGCTGCTGGCCGACCGCGCGACCGCCGGCCGCGGCGCCGACGACGGCGTGGCCGCCATGATCGCCGCGCTGTCCGACGAGTTCGACGCGACCGAGGTCGCCGCCGCGGCGGTCCGCATCGCCCGTGACGTCTCCGGCGCGCCCGAGGACGAGATCGACATCCCCGTGGTGTCGGCGCCCCGCGAGGGCCGCCGCGACCGCGACCGCGACAGCCGCGGTGGGGCGGGTGGCCGCCGCGAGTTCGGCGGCAGCCGCGGCCAGGGTCCGCGTCCGCCCAGGGCGGGCACGACCCGGCTGTTCGTCTCCGCCGGCCGTGCCGCGGGGGTGCGCCCGCAGGACATCGTGGGTGCGTTGGCGAACGAGTCCCGGCTCTCCGGCCGCGACATCGGCGCCATCCAGATCCACGAGCGCCACGCGCTGGTGGAGATCCCGGAGCACGCCGCCGACGACGTGCTGCGGTCCCTGCGTGGCGTGACGACGCTCAAGGGCCGGCGCGCCAACGTGCGCCGCGACCGCGCCGAGGCGCGTTCCTGACAGCTGCTCCCACGACGAACGACTGCCGGTCCCGCGATCCGCGGACCCGGCCGTCGTCGTGTGCAGCGGTCGTCGTGTGTGCAGCGGGTGTCAGTGCACCTGGACCTCGTCGCCGACCTCGAGGGCGCCGTAGAACGTGACCGCGTCGTCGTGGGCGAGGTGCACGCACCCCGCCGACGGGTTCTTCGGGTTGCCCTCGTGGAACGCGATCCCGCCGGGGGCGAAGAACACCGAGTAGGGCATGGGCGCGTCGTCGAACTCGGCGCTCCTGTGGTTCTTGTCCTTCCACTGCACATCGAAGGTGCCGGTGGGGGTCTCCTTGCCCTGCCCGCCGTGGCTGATGCCGACGGGCCCCGTGGTGACGGTGCCGTCGGCGATCAGCCACGCCTTGTCCGCGGCCAGGTCGACACACGCCCGTGCCGTGACCGTGCACGGTGTGCCCGCGACCGTCGCGCCGCCGTGCCCGCCGCCGTGGTCGGCCGCCGACGCGGTCCCGGCGAGGACATCCACCGCCGCCCCCGCGACCAGAACCACCGCTCCGACCAGTGCACCGGCGCGTGCCGGACCCCGCAACCGCGGGGCGCGCCGTGTGCTGTGCTCGCCCATGTACGTCCTTTCCCGACGTGTCGTCCGCGACGGCCAACGATCATGTCCGGACGAGGTGACGGCGACGCGCCGGGGCCGTCCGGTACCCGTCGACAATCCCCGGAGAGGTGTTCGGGCGGTCCGTCCCGAGTTGTGGGCGAAGACCCCCCGGGGTAGGACCTCATGGCGCCGTACGGGGCCGGCGCGAGGAGGTGGTCGGGATGTCGGCACCGGAGTCCGCGTCCGTCGCGGGTGCGGTCGGCAAGGCGATGCGGCGGCTGCTGCCGTTCCTGGGCCTGTGCTATCTGCTCAACTACGTCGACCGGGTCAACGTCGGGTTCGCCTCGGTGACGATGCGCCCCGACCTCGGTCTCTCGGCGACCGCGTACGGGCTGGGCGCCGGCCTGTTCTTCATCGGCTACTTCTTCTTCGAGGTGCCGAGCAACATCATCCTGCACCGCGTCGGCGCCCGGCTGTGGATCGCCCGGATCATGATCACCTGGGGCATCATCGCCTCCGCGACGGCGTTCGTGCAGGGCCCGGTCAGCTTCTACGTGGTGCGGTTCCTGCTCGGCTTCGCCGAGGCCGGGTTCTTCCCCGGGATCATCCTGTACCTGACCTACTGGTTCCCGCGGGTGCAGCGGGCCCGCGTGGTGGCGCTGTTCTTCCTGGCGGTGCCGCTGTCGTCGGTGCTGGGCGGGCCCGTGTCCGGGCTGCTCATCGACAACGGCGAGGGTGTCCTCGGCTTCGACGCCGGGTGGCGGTTCATGTTCTTCGTCGAGGGCATCCCGGCGCTGCTCCTGGGCATCGCCGTGCTCGCCGTGCTGCCCGACCGGCCACGCGACGCGCGCTGGCTGACCAGGGACGAGGCGGCCGCCCTGGAGGAGACGATCGCCCGCGAGGACGAGGCCGAGGTGCCCCACGGCCCCGGGCTGAAGGCGGCGCTGCGCGACGGGCGGGTGATCGCGCTGTCGGTCGTCTACTTCGGTGTGGTGTTCGGCCTCTACGTGCTCGCGTTCTTCCTGCCGCAGGTCGTCGACGAGCTCGAGGGCTCACTCACCGGCCTGCAGATCGGGCTGATCACCGCGATCCCGTACGCGGTGGCGTCGGTGGTGATGGTGCTCGTCGCGCGCCACTCCGACCGGACGGGGGAGCGGATCGGGCACGTCGCCGTGCCGGTGCTCATCGGCGCGGCCGCGGTCGCCGTCGCCCTCTACCTCGACTCGCCGTGGCTCGTCATCGCCGCCGTCACCGTGTGCGCGTGCGGGGTGTTCGCCGCGATCCCGGTGATCTGGCAGCTGCCGCCGCTGTTCCTCACCGGTGTCGGAGCCGCCGCCGGCATCGCGCTGATCAACTCCTTCGGCAACCTCAGCGGCTTCGTCGGCCCCTACCTGACCGGCTGGCTGGAGGACCTCACCGGCTCGCTGCGCGCAGGCATGTGGTGCGTCGCCGGCTTCATGACGCTGTCGGCGGTCGTCGTCGTCGCGATCCGGCGGAAGATCCGTGACGGGGACGGGGATAGGTTGGGCTCCCCCGACCACCCCACCACGTCACGGAGCGGCGAATGACCTCCCAGGCACCCGACCTCAAGCCGCGCAGCCGCGACGTCACCGACGGCATCGAGCGCACCGCGGCCCGCGGGATGCTGCGCGCCGTCGGCATGCGCGACGACGACTTCGCCAAACCGCAGATCGGGATCGCGTCGAGCTGGAACGAGATCACCCCCTGCAACCTGTCGCTGCAGCGCCTCGCCCAGGCCGCCAAGGAAGGGGTGCACCGGGGCGGGGGCTACCCGATGGAGTTCGGCACGATCTCGGTGTCCGACGGCATCTCCATGGGCCACGTCGGCATGCACTACTCGCTGGTCAGCCGCGAGATCATCGCCGACTCCGTCGAGACGGTGGTGCAGGCCGAACGGCTCGACGGCACCGTACTGCTCGCGGGCTGCGACAAGTCCCTGCCCGGCATGCTGATGGCCGCCGCCCGGCTCGACCTGGCGTCGGTGTTCGTCTACGCCGGATCGATCCTGCCCGGCCACGTCGACGGGCGCGAGGTCAACATCTCCGACGCGTTCGAGGCCGTCGGCGCCTGCATCAAGGGGCTCATCACCCGCGACGAGCTCGTCGAGATCGAGCGCAACATCTGCCCCGGCGAGGGCGCGTGCGGCGGCATGTACACCGCCAACACCATGGCCTCGGCCGCCGAGGCGCTCGGGATGGCGCTGCCCGGCTCGGCGAGCCCGCCCGCGGTCGACCGCCGCCGTGACGGGTCGGCCCGCGCCTCCGGCGAAGCCGTGATCGGGATGCTCGGCAAGGGCATCACCGCCCGCGACATCCTCACCCGCGACGCCTTCGAGAACGCGATCGCCGTCGTCATGGCCTTCGGCGGCTCCACCAACGCCGTGCTCCACCTGCTCGCCATCGCCCACGAGGCGCAGGTCGAGCTCACCCTCGACGACTTCAACCGGATCGGCGACCGCGTCCCGCACCTCGCCGACGTCAAGCCGTTCGGGCGCTACGTCATGTCGTCGGTCGACCAGGTCGGCGGGGTGCCCGTCGTCATGCGGGCCCTCCTCGACGCCGGGCTGATCCACGGCGACGCCCTCACCGTCACCGGCCGGACCGTCGCGGAGAACCTCGCCGAGATCGACCCGCCCGACCTCGACGGCACGATCGTGCACGCCCTGTCCGACCCCATCCACCCCACCGGCGGCCTCACCATCCTGCGCGGCTCGCTCGCCCCCGACGGTGCCGTCGTCAAGAGCGCCGGGTTCGACTCCGCCACCTTCAGCGGCACCGCCCGGGTGTTCGACGGCGAGCAGGGCGCCCTCGACGCCGTCGCCGACGGCACCGTCGTCGCGGGCGACGTCGTCGTCATCCGCTACGAGGGGCCCCGCGGGGGGCCCGGCATGCGCGAGATGCTCGCCGTCACCGGGATGATCAAGGGCGCCGGGCTCGGCAAGGACGTCCTGCTCATCACCGACGGGCGCTTCTCCGGCGCCACCACCGGCCTGTGCGTCGGCCACATCGCCCCCGAGGCGACCGACGGCGGCCCCATCGCACTGGTCCGCGACGGCGACCCGATCACCCTCGACATGACCGCCCGCACCCTCGACATCGGGGTCGACGACGCCGAGCTCGACCGCCGCCGCGCCGGGTGGACACCGCGGGAGACCGCGCTGCGCACCGGGGTGCTCGGCAAGTACATCAAGCTCGTCGGCTCCGCGGCCGGCGGCGCGGTCTGCGGCTGAGCACGGTGATCCGTAAGCGGCCGGCCGGGCAGCGGCGCGCCGACAAGGTCGCCGCCCGGCGCCGGCGCGGCGGAGGCGTCCCCAAGCCCGGCACCGGGCTGCGGCCGATCCTCACCCTGCCCGGACTCGACGGCTACGGCCCCGACGACCTCCCCGACGTCGGCCGCACCGACGGCGTCCCCGAGCTCCGCCTCGCGCTCGCCCAGGCGCGCGCCGAGCGGGAGCTGAGCTACCGGATCCCACCCCTCGCGGACCCGGCCGCCTACCCGCAGGACACCCTCGTCGAGTGGACGGCGACGGTGGGCCGCCACCACACCGCCATCCTCGCCGCCGACCTCGACGAGCACGCCTGCGTCGCCGACCTCGTCGACCACCGGCTGGAGGCGGCCGTCGCCGCCACCGTCGCGACGCGGTCGGCGCAGCCCGCCAGGGACGAGGTCGCGATCCTCGCCGCCGCCGACGGCGGTCGCGCCGGCCGGGCGCTGCGGCTGGCCGCGGAGGTGCTCGGCGAGCGGACGGCCGGCGGGGACGCGGACGACCGGGCCCTCACCTGGGTTGCCACGCACCTGGGGTCGGAGGCCGCGACGCGGGCCCGCGACGCCGCCGGCGTCCCCGCCGCGCAGGCGGACGCCGACACCGTCACGGCGCTGCTCTGGCTCGCGGCGGGCCGGGCGGGCTGACCACCCGCGCCGGGGTCGTGGTGCCGGCGTCGTCGGCGCGCTGGTGACGCGCAGAACCCCGCCGTCCCGACGGCTCGCCGTCCGGCAGTCCCTCGGCCGGCGTCGCCGTGGGGTGCCGGGGGCGGGGCGAGGCGGGGCGACCGGCCGCGTAGCCGCGCGGGCGCGCGCTGCGGGCGTGGGCGTGTTGTGGGAGTTGTCGGGTGTGCTCCCAGGACACGTTCGGGGGTGCGGTCGTCGACGGGCGTGTCGTGAGCGTTGCCGAGCCGCCCTGATGACACGTCCGGTGGTGGAGGGCGCGCGTTGCGCCTGGAGCGTCGCGCCGCCGCTGAACGTGTCACGGGCGCGGTGTGGTCGCGCTGGTGACACGTTCGGTGGTCGCGTCCACGGTCAGGGAGTGCGGCGGTGCCACCGAGCGTGTCCTGGGCGCGCCTCGGCCGCGCTCATGACACGCCCGCGCGCGGTGCACGCTCGTGACACGGTCGCGCGGACGGTGCGCGCGCGTGATGCGGTCGCGGTCAGGACGGTGGTGCGGCCGGGACGTTGCGGTCGGGGCGGCCTCGCGGGTGTTCAGGTGCGGGTGAGCTTCACCAGCTCGTGCACCGGGGTGTCGGGCAGGTACGCGCGGGTGATGGCGATGCCGATGCGGGCGAGGTCGGCCTCGTCGCGGTACACCAGGTGCATCGGCTCGTAGCGCGGCTGGAACTTCGCCTTGAACGCGTGCAGCGACCGGAACCCGTAGAGCGGCTCCAGGACGTCGCCGATCTGGTCGAGCACCCGGGCGAGTCCGTGCACCGGGCCGTCGCCCTCGGCCCGGGCCAGTGGCGCCCCGGACAGTGAGACGATCTCGACGCCCTCGTCGCGGAACGTCGCGGCGCTCTGCGCGATGAGGAACTCCACGACCGGCCGGAACCCGTCGGGGCGGCGCAGCATCAGGTCGAGGGTGCGGCCGCGGACCTGCCCGCCGGGGCCGTACACCGGCAGCCACGACGTCACCCCGTGCAGGGTGCCGTGCGCGTCCTGGGCGATCCCGACGCGCACCGGCCGGTCGAGTGCCTCGTCGACGCCGCCGAGGGTGAAGCCCATCTCGGGCAGGCTCTTGTCGCCGACCCACTCCTCGCTCATCCCGCGGATGCGTTCGACGAGGGACCAGGGTTCGTCGGCGAGGGTCACCATCCGGAACGTGATGCCCTCCTTCTTCGCGCGGTTGATGGCCGAGCGCACGTTCTGCCAGGGCTTGCCGGTGAACGTGAGGCCGGGCAGGTCGATGAGGGTGTCCTCGGCGACCTGGACGTGTTTCCAGCCGATCGTCTCCGCGGCCGCTGCGGTGGCGTCGCCGACGGAGAACATGCAGGGGACGAGCCCGGCGCGGTCGGCCATCCGGGAGAAGGCGTCGACGGCGTCGATGTGGGAGCCGGCCGGGCCGATGGGGTCGCCGAGCCCGATCGCGACGCCGGCGTGCGCCTGGTAGGCGATCACGATGCCGGGCTCGGACCCGGCGGCGGAACCGGGTGGGTCCCCGGTGTCGGAGCCATCCGGAGCATTCGAGGATTCCGAGGCGTCGGAGGAGGTGTCGGCGGTGGCCCCGGGATTCTCGGTGGGGCTGCTCAGCAGCGGGGCGGCGGGAGCGGTGTCGGGCGCCGGAGCCGTGCCGAACCAGCGGTTCGCCGGCCACGTCGCCATCCACGAGATGGTGCCGCCGCCGTGGCGGTGCAGCGCGGCGATGGCGTCGCCGCGGTCGGCGGCGAACTCCTGACGCTTGCGGATCCGCCGTCGCGACGGGGTGCGGAACGCGTGCCTGCCGACGATCAGCACGACCAGCAGGAGCAGCCACAGCAGCCGGTCGGCGACGAACAGCGGTCCGCCGACGATCTCCCACGGCTCGTCGAGGACCACCGCGACGATGACGATGACGGCGACGGCGAGCCCGACCACGACGTTGAGGATCCCGATGCCGACGGCCCACCGCCAGGCGGTGCGCTTGCCCTTGCGGAGGCCGTTGACCAGCAACAGGGCGAGGACGAGGGTGATGAGGACGTCGACCCAGTCGCTCTCGGTGTCGCCGGTGGGCCCGAGGGGCCCGTCGGAGGGGATGAGCCAGGACAGGACGGTGCCGAGCAGGATGACCAGCACTCCCGCGACGGCGAACAGCCGCCATTCGCGGCGGCTGGGGCGGCCGGTGCGGTCGGCGCCGAGTCCGCGGGTCAGGGCGTGCCCGGCGAGCAGTCCGGCGAAGCCGGCGACGAAGTGTTCGAGATCGGCGAGGTTGCCGCCGTAGATGAGGGCGACGATCAGGTAGATGCCGATGCCCAGCCGCAGCCGCAGCCGCCACGGCGAGCGCAGCACGGCTGCGGTGACGGCGAGCGCGGCGAACGCGCCCGCGGAGAACCCGGCGTCGATCTGGGCGCCGAGGGTGACCGCCCAGGGCCAGCCGGTGGGTCGGGTGGCCAGCAGGACGAGTGCCGCGCCCAGGATGCCGACGAGGTGTCCGCCGATCGTGACCCCGGCGGCGCGGGCGGTGCCGAGCTTCCACTCCGCCCAGCCGGTGAACAGCACGAACGACAGCACCATCGGGATGTAGAAGATCGGTCCGACGGCGAAGAACGGGCCGGTGGCGAGGGTCCAGACGTGGCCGTCGAGCAACGCGGGCAGGCCGTAGCCGACCTGGTCGTACCAGGTGCGGTCCTCCAGGGCCGACCAGAGCGTGCCCGTCGCCAGCCCGACGACGATCATGACAAGGGTGCAGGTTGCGGTGAACGGCAGCCGCTTCACCACCGCGAGCACCGTGGGTGTCGGTTCCGGTGCGGGATCGCCGGTCGTGTCGGGTTCCTGCACCGCGGCCTCGGACATCCGTTGCCCCCTCGTCGTACGCCGGCCCCGCTGCCGACGGCCGGGTCCGGCCTCCGCCGATCTCCTGGGTTGGCAGCGTGCCCCGTGCCCGGCACGGCGGCAAGGCCATGGTCCGGAACTCGTGGCGACGGCCGGGTCCGTTACGGCCCGGTGGCGGCTGCCGTCGGGCTCGGGGCCCGTGTCGACGGTGGGGTGGCGCCCTACGCCGGCCGGGGTGGCGCCCCGGGGCGGGTGAGGGCGGCCCGCGGCACCGACCGGACGATCCGGCCGTCGGCGACGACCAGCAGCGGGCGGCCGTCGTCGGGCACGCGGCCGAGCGCTGCGGCGACGGGCTCGCCGATGCCGATCGTCGCGAGCAGTGGCCCGGGGCGCACGGGATCGCCGGGCGCGGCCCGGCGCAGTTCGGTCACCGACACCGCGCCGACGACGTCGCCCGTGGCCCGGTCGGGGCTCGTCGCGGCGCGGTCGGCGACGACCGGCACGACGTCGGGGGTGTCGCCCGGCAGCGCGGCGAGGACCTCGCCCGCGCGGCGCCCGGCGGGGACGACCACGAGCCCGGGCGCGGCGGCGGGCAGGACGTCGCGCACGAGGGGGCCCTCGGGCGCGTCGACGAACCCGAGCCGGGTGCACCAGTCGTCGTCGAAATACTTGCTGAGGTAGGCCCGGCCGGAGTCGGGGGCGATCACGACGACGACGTCGTCGGGGCCCAGCCCGGCGGCGACCTGGAGCCCGGCGACGAGCGCGGTCCCCGAGGACCCGCCCAGCAGCATCCCTTCCTCGCGGGCCACGCGACGGACCAGCCGGACGGCGTCGCCGTCGGGGACCTGGACGAACTCGTCGACGACCGACGCGTCGTAGGTCTCGGGCCACTCGTCGGTGACGGTGTCGGGGTGCAGGTAGTGCCCGACGGCCTCGACGGTGTAGGGGCTGCCGTCGCCGCCGGAGTAGCGCGACGTCGCCGGGTCGGCCGCGACGATCCGCACCCGCCCACCGGATGTGGCGCGCAGGTACCGGGCGGTGCCGCTGATGGTCCCGCCCGTCCCGACTCCGGCGACGAGGTGCGTGATGCGCCCGCCGGTCTGGGCCCAGATCTCGGGGCCGGTCGTGTGTTCGTGGACGAGCGGGTTGGCGGGGTTGGTGTACTGGTCGGCGAGCCAGCCGCGGTCGGTCTCGGCGGCGAGCCGCTCGGCGAGGCGGCGCACGTGGCGGGGGTCGTGCTGGGGCACGGTGCCGGGGGTGAGGACGACCTCGGCGCCGTAGGCGCGCAGCAGCGCGATCTTCTCGGCGGCGGTCCGGTCGGGCACGACGAGCACGCACCGGTACCCGCGGCGGGCGGCGACCATGGCCAGCCCGATGCCGGTGTTGCCCGACGTCCCCTCGAACACGGTGCCGCCGGGGGGCAGCCGGCCGTCGCGTTCGGCGGCGGTGACCATCGCGTACGCGGCGCGGTCCTTCACGCTGCCGCCGGGGTTGGCGTACTCGGCTTTGACGTGGACGGCGGCGGCGATGCCGTCGACGACCCGGTCGAGGCGGACCAGGGGAGTGGCCCCGATGCCGTCGGTCAGTGACTGGTGCACGGCGCCGGGCGACGCGATCTGCTCCACGGCCCGATCATGGACCTTCACTAGGCTCGCCGGTATGGCCGAACAGCTCCCGGACGACTGGAACCGCTGGCGCAGCGCGGTCGACGTCGGTACCTACGACGACCGTTGGGCCCGGATGGAGGCCGCGGGCGGCAACCCGCACGGCGAGGCCGACCTGGTCACGGCTCTGCTGGGTGAGCGGCCCGCACCGCGTGTTCTCGACGGCGGCTGCGGCACGGGCCGGGTCGCGATCGAGCTGGCCCGCCGGGGGGTCGCGGTGGAGGGGCTCGACCCCGACGCGGACATGATCGCGGTCGCCCGTGGGAAGGCGCCGCAGCTGACGTGGCACCACGGGGGCCTGGAGGCGTTCGCCGTGGCGGGGGCGTTCGACCTGGTCGTGCTGGCGGGCAATGTCGTGCCGTACATGGCGGCCGGGGACCGGGCCGCGGGTGTCGCCGCGTGCGCCCGCGCGCTGCGCCCGGGCGGGCTGCTCGTCGCCGGGTTCAGCCTGCAGCCCGGCTGGCCGGCGCTCGACGACTACGACGGGTGGTGCGCGGCGGCCGGGTTGGTCGGGGACAGCCGCTTCGCGACGTGGGACCGGGCCCCCTACGACGGCGGGAACTACGCGGTGTCGGTTCATCGCAGGCCCTGAGGGCTTGCGTCCGGGACCGTCCACCCTCGACGATCGGCCGCGTGGACGTCGTCGAGTACCGACCCGAACGCGACCAGTACGTGTGGACCTTCGGCGGTGTCGCGCCGAGCCACCGGATCACCCCCGGCACGCTGCTGAGGCTGTGGACCGAGGACGCGTTCTCCGGGCGGATCACGAAGGTGACCGACCGCCCCGGGCAGGTGTTGAACCTCGCCGAGGTCAACCCGCAGACCGGACCCTTCTTCGTGGAGGGCGCCGAGCCGGGGGACACCCTCGCCCTGCACATCGTCGACCTCACCCCGGCGCGGGACTGGGGCGCGTCGACGACCATCCCGTTCTTCGGTGCGCTGTCCGCGACGGACCGCACGGCGCTGCTGCACGACCCGTTGCCGGAGCGGACGTGGATCTACCAGCTCGACCGCGCGGCGAACACGGTGTTGTTCGAGGCGAGCAGCGTCGACATGCGCCTGGAGCTGCCGTGCAACCCGATGCTGGGCACGGTCGGTGTCGCGCCGGCGGGCCGGGAGGTGCGGTCGAGCCTGGTGCCCGACATGTTCGGCGGCAACATGGACACACCCGAGATGAAGCCGGGTGTCACCTGCTATCTGCAGGTCAACGTCGAGGGCGCGATGTTCTCGGTCGGCGACGGGCACTACCGGCAGGGTGAGGGCGAGAGCTGCGGCACCGCTGTCGAGGGTGCGATGGACGTGACGTTGCTCGTCGAGCTGATCAAGGGCGGCGCGGGCCCGGTGTGGCCGCGCATCGAGTCCGACACCCACTACGTGGTGGTGGGGTCGTCGCGGCCGCTGGAGGACGCGTGGCGGGCCAGCCAGGTCGGCATGATCGGCTGGCTCGGCGAGCTGTACGGTCTCGACCGGCTCGACGCCTACCAGCTGCTCACCCAGGTCAGCGAGTCACCGCTGGCCAACGTCGTCGACACCAACTACTCGGCCGTCACGAAGGTCTCGAAGGCGCTGTTGCCTGCGGGCCGGGCCTACAACGGGATGCACGCCCACCTGCGCGAGCAGTCCGCGACCCTCTAGGAGATCTCTTTCATGGACCTGCAACTTGCCGGCCGCCGGGCACTGGTCACCGGCGGTACCCGCGGCATCGGCGCCGCGATCGTCGAGATGCTCGCGGCCGAGGGTGCCCGGGTGGCGTTCTGCGCGCGCAGCGAGGACGAGGTCCGCGCTCGGGTGGACCTGTTGGGCGGCAAGGGGTACGAGGTCGCGGGCCGGTCGCTCGACGTGGCCGACGGGGACGCGCTGGCCGAGTGGGTGGCCGACGAGGCGCGCGAGGCCGGCGGGATCGACATCGTGATCGCCAACGTCAGCGCGCTCGCGATCGGCCCGGGTGAGCAGAACTGGAAGGCGAGCTTCGAGGTCGACCTCATGCACACGGTGCGGTTGGTCGAGGCGGCCATGCCCCACCTCGAGCAGAGCGACGCGGCGTCGATCATCGCGGTGTCGAGCGTGTCGGGCCGGGAGATCGACTTCGCGAACGGCTCCTACGGCGTGATGAAGGGCGCGCTCGTGCACTACGTGTCCGGGCTCGCGCTCGACCTGGCGCCCAAGGGGATCCGTGCCAACGCGGTGTCGCCGGGCAACGTCTACTTCGACGGCGGGGTGTGGCAGGGCATCGAGAGCGGCAACCCGGACCTGTGGAACCTCGCGCTCGGTCTCAACCCGACGGGGCGGATGGGCACCCCCGAGGAGACGGCGTACGCCGTGGTCATGCTCGCGAGCCCGCTGGCGAGCCGGATCAGCGGCGCGAACCTGGTCGTTGACGGCGCACTGACACGCGGCGTGCAACTGTAGTCGCGTGCGCGAGTTCCGCATCGAGACTCCCCAGGCCGATCTCGACGACCTGCGCGACCGGCTGCGCCGGACGCGGTGGCCCGAGCCGGCGACCGTCGAGGGCTGGACGCAGGGCGTCCCGCTGGACTACCTGCAGGAGCTGTGCGCCTACTGGGCCGACGGCTACGACTGGCGGCGCTGCGAGGCCGAGCTCAACGCCCGCGCCCAGATCCGCACCGTGCTCGACGGCGGCGCCGACGACACCGTCGACGTGCACGCGCTGCACGTGCGGTCGCGTCACGAGGACGCGCTGCCGCTGATCCTCACCCACGGCTGGCCGGGCTCGATCGTGGAGTACCTCGACATCATCGACGACCTGGTCGACCCGCCCGACCCGGCCGACGCGTTCCACGTCGTCGTCCCGTCGCTGCCCGGGTTCGGGTTCAGCGGCAAGCCGCGGATCGCGGGCTGGGGCATCGAGCGGATCGCGACGGCGTGGGCGCAGCTCATGGACCGCCTCGGCTACGAGCGCTACGGCGCCCAGGGCGGGGACTGGGGTTCGATGATCACCGCGATGCTGGGGACGGGGGCGCCGGAGAACGTCGTCGGCATCCATCTGACGATGCCGCTGGCCGAGGTGCCGCCCGACGACGAGCGTCGCCCGCTCACGCGCGAGGAGAAGAAGGGCATGCTCGACGCGAAGCGGTTCCGCCGCTTCGGCACCGGCTACTCCGCCGAGCAGTCCACCCGGCCGCAGACGGTCGGGTACGCCCTGACCGACTCGCCGGTGGGGCAGTGCGCGTGGATCGTCGAGAAGTTCTGGGACTGGACCGACTGCGCGGGGCGGCCGGAGAACACGATCCGGCGCGACCGCCTCCTGGACAACGTGATGACGTACTGGCTGACGGGCAGCGCGGCGTCGTCGGCGCGGCTGTACTGGGAGAGCTACGGCAAGACCCGCTACGACCTCGTCGAGGTGCCGACGGGGGCGACGGTGTTCCCGCACGAGATGCGCCGGCTGCCGCGGCACTGGCTGGAGCGGCGCTTCACCGACCTGCGGATGCTCAACCACCCGGAGGTGGGTGGGCACTTCGCGTCGATGGAGCAGCCCGAGGTGCTGGTCGACGACATCCGGACGTTCTTCCGGATGGTGCGCTGAATGCGGATCGCGTCCCTGCTCCCGGCGGCCACGGAGATCGTCGGGGCGCTCGGGCTGGCCGACGACCTCGTCGCGGTGACCTACGAGTGCGACGAGCCGGCCGGGGTGCGGGAGCGGTGCGCGGTCGTCGTCGACACGGCGCTGCCGGCCGGGCTCGACCCCGCGGGTGTCGACGCAGTCGTGCGCGACCGGGCGGCCCGCGGGCTGGCGATGTACGAGCTCGACCGGGCGGGGCTGGCCGCGGCCGCACCGGACCTGATCCTCACCCAGGACCTGTGCCGGGTCTGCGCCCTGCCCGCGGGGGACGTGACCGCGGCACTGGCCGCGATCGGGTCGGCGGCGGGGGTGGTCGAGGTCGACCCGCACTCCGTTGAGGAGGTGCTCGCCGCGATCGTGACGGTCGCGGCCCGCGCGGGACACGCCGCGGCCGGTGTGGCGCTCGTCGCCGGGCTGCGCGACCGGCTCGCTTCGGTCGCGCGGTCGGTCGGCGGCCGGCCCCGGCCGCGGGTGCTGGTACTGGAGTGGACCGACCCGCCCTACCTGCCGGGGCACTGGGTGCCCGAACTGGTCCGGCGCGCGGGCGGGAGCGCCGCGGGCGGCACCGAGGGCGCCCGCAGCGTCGCCGTGACCTGGGACGACATCGCGGCGCTGGGGGCCGACCTGACCGTGGTGGCACCGTGCGGGTTCGGCCTCGACGACGCCGTCGCCCAGGGCCGGGCGGTGCTGGACCGGCTGCCGGCGGGCCCGGTCGTCGCGATCGACTCGGCGTCGTACGTGGTGCGTGGCGGGCCCCGGCTCGTCGACGGCGTCGAGGCGCTCGCGTCGGTGCTGCATCCGGGCGCGGTGCCGGCGCCGCCGCCGGGGCGGGTCAGTCGGCTCCGGTAGTGCCCCAGCGCCGGCCCGCGAGGCGGGCCAGGAACGGAGCGAGCAGCAGCATCAGCACCACCCGCAGCACCTGCATCGCCACCACGAACGTGACGTTCGTGCCCGCCGAGATCGCGGTCGCGAGGACGGCGTAGATGCCGCCCGGCGTGGTCGCGAGGTAGCCCTCCAGCAGCGTCGCACCGGTGAGGTGCGACAGCGCCACGCCCAGGGCCGCGCACGCCCCGATGATCACGACGATGAGCCCGATCGCCAGCGGCAGCACCCGCGCGACGGTCCGCAGGCTCGCCCGGGTGAACCGCACCCCGGCCTGCCAGCCGATGACGGCGTAGGCGACGTCGACGACCAGCGCCGGCGGTGTGGACCCGAACGACCACCCGGACAGGGCGAGGGCCAGCGCGACGACCATCGGGCCCAGCAGCGCCCCGGCCGGGACCCGGGTCAGCACGCCCAGCGGGACCCCGACGGCGCAGCACAGCGCGAGTACCCCCAGCCCGACGTACCAGGGGGCGCTCGCGCCGGCCCCGCCGGCGGCGGGGGAGTGCTGGGCGCCGAACGCGAGTGCGGCGACGACCGGCATGGTGGCCGTCACCAGCCCGACCCGCAGGTACTGCACGACGGCGACGACCCGCTCGTCACCGCCCAGCTCGCGGCTGATCGCGACCAGCCCGGAGGCGCCGCCGGCGGTGAGCGCGAGCATCCCGGTCAGCGGCGACACCCCGCGCTGCACCCCCATCAGCAGGCCCGCACCCATGCTGGCCAGCAGGGTCGCGACCCCGATGCCGAGGACCGGCAGCCAGTCGCGGGCGACGGCGGCGAGGGTGTCGCTCTGCGCGATCAGCCCGATGACGACGCCGATCACCGCCTGCGCGCCGGTCGTCGCGGGCCGCGGGACGGCTGCGGGGGCCCGCCCGAGCAGCGCCAGCACCGTGCCGACGAGCAGGCCCGCGAACAGCGCGGGTGACGGCACGCCCAGCGCCCCGAACCCGAACGTCAGCGCGACGGTGAGCACCGCCAGCAGCGCCCAGCGACCCCAGGCGACGGCGCGCAGCCGGTCGCGTCGCGACGGCGCCCGTGCCGCCGCCGACGCCGTTCCCGGACACGTCGGTCCCACGCCCCGACCCTGTCACGGGCGCGGCGGCGTCGCGCCTGGCAGGCTGACGCGGCCGGTGCGCTGTGGCCGGTCTCACCGAGGGGACGGCGATGTGAGCGGGGCGGACGACGCAGAGGTGATCACCGGGACGAGTCCGGCGGGCGACCGGATCGGGCGGCGGGTGTGGGCGCTGTTCGGCCCGCACCGGGTCGCGCTGGCCGGGATCCTCACCGCGGTCGTCGTGTCCAGCGGGCTCGGCATCATCACGCCGTTCCTGACCCAGGCGACGTTCGACAAGGCCCTGTTCCCGCCGGGCGGGAGCGTCGACATGGAGCTGCTGGTGTGGCTCGTCGCCGGGATGATCGCGATCCCGGTGGTGTCGGCGCTGATCGGGGTGTGGCAGACCTGGCAGACGACGCTGCTGGGCAACCGCGTCATGGCCGACCTGCGCGGGCGGCTCTTCGAGCACCTCCAGCGGATGGACCTGTCGTTCTTCACCGCCACCCGCACCGGCGCCATCCAGTCCCGGCTGGCCAACGACGTCGGCGGGGTCCAGAGCGTCCTCACCGAGACGGCCACGTCGATCCTCGGCAACGTCGTCACCGTCGCGGCCGCGCTCATCGCGATGCTGCTGCTCAGCTGGCAGCTGACGCTGGTCGCCGTCGCGCTCGTGCCGATCTTCGTGCTGCTGCAGATCCGGGTGGGCCGGGTCCGCCGCAGGATCGCGGGCCGCACCCAGGAGTCGCTGTCGGACATGACCGCGATCACCGAGGAGGCCCTGTCGGTGTCCGGGGTGCTGCTGGCCAAGGTGTTCAACCGGCAGGCCGACGAGGTGCGCCGCTACCGCGACGAGAACGCCAACCAGGTCGGGCTGCAGGTCCGCCAGGCGATGACCGGGCAGACGTTCTTCGCCGTCGTGCAGACGTTCCTCGGGGTCACCCCTGCGCTCGTCTACCTGGTGACGGGTCTGCTCATCGGGGCGGGCAGCGGGGTCAGCGCCGGCACGGTCGTCGCGTTCACCACGTTGCAGACCCGGCTGCTGTTCCCGACGGTCAACCTGCTGCGCGTCTCACTCGACGTGCAGACCTCGCTCGCGCTGTTCGGGCGCATCTTCTCCTACCTCGACCTGCAACCCCGGATCGTCGACGCCCCGGCCGCCCGCGCACTGGAGCCGGCGACGGTGCGCGGCGCGGTGACGCTGCGCGACGTCTGGTTCAGCTACCCCCTCGCCGACCGTGACGACACCACCGAGCCCGGCACGCCGGCGCGGCCGTGGGCGCTGCGCGGGGTGAGCGCGGAGATGGCTGCCGGCACGCTGACGGCGATCGTGGGCCCCAGCGGCTCGGGCAAGACGACGATGTCCTACCTCGTGCCGCGGCTCTACGACGTCGACCGCGGCGCCGTCCTGCTCGACGGCCACGACGTCCGCGACCTCACGCAGGACTCGCTGCGCGCCGCGGTCGGCATGGTCACCCAGGACACCCACCTGCTGCACGCCACGATCGCGGCCAACCTGCGCTACGCCAGGCCCGATGCCACCGACGACGAGCTCGAGGCGGCCGCGCGGGCGGCGAACATCCACGACCGGATCGTGAGCTTCGCCGACGGCTACGACACGATCGTCGGCGAGCGGGGCTACCGCCTCTCCGGCGGGGAGCAGCAGCGCCTGGCCATCGCGCGGGTGCTGCTCAAGGACCCGCCCGTGCTCATCCTCGACGAGGCCACCAGCGCGCTGGACACCGCGAGCGAACGGCTCGTCCAGCAGGCCCTGGAGACCGCGACGCAGTCCCGCACGACGATCGCGATCGCGCACCGGCTCTCGACGATCCTGGGCGCCGACCAGATCCTCGCCGTCGAGAACGGGGAGATCGTCGAACGCGGGACGCACACCGAGCTGCTCGCGCAGGGCGGGCTGTACGCGCGGCTCTACACCGAGCAGTTCGCCGACGGGAAGGTCGAGGCCCGCTGCCGCAACGGCGTCCTGTTCCGCGACGGCCACGAGCTGGTGGAGTCCCCCCGCGACCCGCGTCGCACGGCTGCGGCGAGCTGACCGCACCGCTCGGGCGGGTGCCTCACGACAGGTCGGCCACCTTCGCCTGGGCGCGTTCGACGTCGGCCGCGGCGGCGCGGGTACGGGCGGCCGCGTCGCGCAGCTCGGCCGCGGCACTGCGCTCGGCCTCGGTCGCGTCGCGCTGCGCGCCGCGGGCCTGCTCCAGCTCGGCGGCGAGGTCGGCGACGCGCGCCTTGGCGTCGGCGAGGCGTCGTTCGGCCTCCTCGTGGGCGCGCCGTTCGGCCTCTTCGCGGGTGCGGGCCTCGTCGGCGGTCGAGCGGGCGTCGTCGAGGGCGCGGCGGGCGTCGGCGAGCTCGCGCGCGCGGCGCTCCTGCTCCGCGCGGGCGGCGGCGTCGTCGGGCATCGCCCACGGGTCGTCGGCCGTCCCGGTGGTGTCGGCGCCGGCGGCGGGCACCTCCGGGCCGGGACGGCGCCTCGGGGCGGGCCGCGGTTCGGCCCCGGCGAGGGCGTCCGGGCCGAACCCGGAGTAGCTGACGGTGCGGTGCAGCCGCCCCGACCGGACCTGTTCGGCGATGTCGGGGTCGGCGAGCGCGGCGTCGAGGATGCCGCGCAGGTCGCGCTCGGTGCTCTCGGCGATCTTGTGCCCGTCGCGGCCGGCGAGCGCCCGCGCCTCCCGGGCCATCGCGGCCACCAGCTTGCCGCGCTGGACCGAGAGCGCGCGCAGGGCGGCCCCGTCGAGGGTGCGCTGCGCGTCGCCCAGGTCGGCGGCCAGCGACAGCAGCCCGTCGAGCTGGGTGGCGCGCTCGCGGGCGAGGAGGTTGGCCAGCCACGCGGCCTGGGTGGGGCGGCGCAGCCTGGCGATGGCGCGGGCGGCGTCGCGGTCGCCCGCCTCCCGTGCGGCGGCGACCAGCTCGTCGCGGACCGGGACGAAGTCGTCGGGGGCGAGGCCGTACAGCTCCTCGGCGGCAGTCTCCACCCGATCGGGGGTGTTCTCGCTCATCGTCGTGCACCCACGTGGCCCATCGCGTGCCTCCCTACTCAAGAGGATGTGATGGGTGTCACATCTTCGAACCGTGCGAACGGGTTGTGACGAACATCGTCCGGGCACTCGGACGCATGGACACGACAGTCATCGTAGTGATCATCGTCATCGTGGTGGTCCTGCTCGGCATCGGCGTGGCGGCCTACCTGGTCGGCAGACGACGCCGCAGTGAGCGGCTGCGAGAGCACTTCGGACCGGAGTACGAGCGCGCCGTCGCCGAGACCGACGACGAGCGCGCGGCCGAGCGGCGCCTCGCCGAGCGCGAGAAGCGGCACCGCTCCCTGGACCTGCGTCCCCTCGACGACCGCGAACGCGCCGGGTTCCGGGACCGCTGGCTGGTCCTGCAGGGCGAGTTCGTCGACGATCCCGACCGCGCGGTCGAGCGCGCCGACACCTTCGTCGCGGAGGTCATGACCGCCCGCGGCTACCCCGTGGCCGACTTCGACCAGCGTGCCGAGGACGTCTCCGTCGAGCACCCCGTCGTCGTCCAGCGCTACCGGGAGGCCCGCGCCATCGCCCAGCGCAACGCGCGCGGTGGTGTCGACACCGAGGAGCTGCGCCACGCCGTGACCTCCTACCGGGCGCTGGTGGACGCCCTGCTCGACGAGTCCGGCGACCACGGCCGTGGCGACGCCCGCGGCACGACCGGCGACGGTTCCCGTGACGGCGCCCCCGACCGTCACGAGGCCGACCGTCACGAGGCCGACCGTCACGAGGCCGACCGCCACAGCGACCGTCACGAGACCGGTCATCACGTAGACCGTCACGACGCCGGCCGTCACGAGGCCGACCGCCGTGAGGCCGCCCGTCACGACGGTGGGGTCGCCCCCGACGCCGCCTGGGGCACGCCGAACCGGCACGAGGAGCCGACCCGATGAGCCGGCCGACGGACGCGCACGCGACGACCACCACGGAGGGCACCATGCAGGACCGACTCGACGACCCCCTGGACCAGCGCCACCACGAGATGACCGATCCCCGCGCCGCGGAGGCAGGCGGCCCGGGCGGCTGGGGTGGTCCCGGTGAGAGCCACGACGCCGGCGCCGCGGGACACGCGG
This sequence comes from Pseudonocardia sp., assembly GCF_050250275.1. GTDB lineage: Bacteria > Actinomycetota > Actinomycetes > Mycobacteriales > Pseudonocardiaceae > Pseudonocardia. Next base: position 28,297 of record NZ_JBFWOY010000006.1, on the reverse strand, counting down.
CACCCGCCGCGCACCCGGAGTCCCCGAGGACCGATCGCGACCACGCCACCGACGGGCACGCCACCGACGGGTACGCGTCCGACGGGCACGCACCGCAGGGCGAGAGCAGAGCGGCGCGGCTGTCCGAGCCGTCGGCGGTACCGGAGGCCGGGACCGAGGAGAACGCGCTCATCCCGCGGCAGCGGGCTGCGGACTACCAGGACCGGTGGCAGGTCCTCAAGGCCCAGTTCGTCGACGAGCCGCGGACCGCGGTGCGAGAGGCGAACGAGCTGGTCGGCCGGGTGCTCGACGAGATCGAGGAGACGTTCCGCACCCAGCGCAGCGATCTCGAACGCGACCTGCACGACGACACCGCGTCCACGGAGGACCTGCGCCTGGCACTCGGCCGCTACCGGACGTTCTTCGACCGGCTGCTGAGCTTCTGACCGGCCCACCCGTGCACGAACGACCCGGCCGGGACCCGAATACGGGTCCCGGCCGGACGACGTCCGCGGCACGGCACGGCCGCGGTCCCGGCACAGCCCGTCGGATCGGCGGGATCGGGCGGGGCCGGTGCGCCGTGCGCGAGGTCAGGACAGGGCGAGGGCGGCGTCCGGCTCGACGACGCGGAAGGAGAAGCTCTCCTCCAGGTAGAGGTGCACGGTGTCGGCGTCGTGGTGGGAGTAGCCGATCGACAGGTCCTGGCCGACGTCGAGCCGGAAGTCGCCACCGCGCGTGCTGGCGACGATCGCGCCGTCGGTGCCCGGCGCCCAGATGATGGAACCGCCGAGGATCCGGGCGAGGTGGTCGAACAGCAGGTAGCCGCCGTGCTCGGTGGTCTCGACGATCCGCGTGTACCCCTCCGGCCCGATGATGAGGGAGTAGGGGCCCTCGATACCGTTGCGGCGCAGCGTGTCCACGGCGCGGGCCACGATTCCGGGGTAGGCGTTGCAGTCGGTGCCCAGCGTCGCCGCCGGGTAGGGGGACACGGCGCCGAGGCCCTCGATACCGGCGGCGGCCCAGCCGTGCAGGATCGCGCGGTTCTCGATCTCGGCGGCGACACGGGCCGCGCGGGCGAGGTCGTCGAACTCCGGGTCCGCGGCACCGCGCTGGATGTCGTCGATCTCGGCGCGCGCCACGGTGAAGGGCACCCGGACCTCGGCGAGCGGCAGGACGCGGCGGCGCCGGGTGCGGACACCGTCGGACGTGACGCCCTCCGGCGGGCCGAGCAGGTCCTCGGTGCGGCCCAGGCTGACGGCGGAGTGGGACCAGCCGCCGGGGCCGTCGAAGTCGACGACGCGCCGTCCGGCCAGCAGCGGGGTGAGGCGCTCGCGGGCCTCGTCGTCGATCTGGGTCCACGCCTCGGCGGGGATCGGGGCGAGTCCGCGCAGGAGGTGGTCTGCGGGTGTGGTCATGGGCGTGGTCACTTCCCCTTCAGGCTGCCGATGCCGAGCGACCCGTCGAGGCGCCCGGCCCCGTCGTCGTCACCCGGGGTGATCGTATTGCGTTCCGCGGTTCGCGCGACGTAGGTCTCGGGGTCCTTGTCGCCGACGTCGAGGTCGCGGGCGCCCTTGTGTCGTTGCATGAACGTGGTGAACTGGCGGCCCAGCGACTCCCGCAGCCCGGTGGGGGCGTGCAGCCGGAAGTCGGGCAGGCCCTCGTTCTCCTCCTCGGACATGTGCTCGTCGTTGGCGTCGCGTGCCGCCTGGACGGCCTCCCACCAGGACCGGGTGCCGACGGGGTGGCGGGCGGCGGCGTGCACGCCGTCGCGGATGTCGTTGTGGTCGCCGATGGCGTCGAGCGTCTCGTCCTCGGCGTCGTCGCCACCGCGGCGCAGCAGCTGCGGGTAGAAGACCTCCTCCTCGGCGACGGCGTGGACGTCGAGGTGGTCGGCCAGCGGCTGCCACACCTCGCGCAGGGCGGTCGTGTCGACGGGGGTCGACCTGCGCAGCTCGTCGAGTGCGGCGAACTGGCGACGGAACCATTCGTGGTCGTCGAGGATCAGTTCGGTGATGTCGGGCACGGCCGGGACGCTACGCCCGATCCGTCGTCCCGGCGCGCCGGGACACCACTGTGGTGGGTCGCCGTGCACGGCCCCTTCGGCCCACGGACGTGCGGTGCTGGTGCACGTGGACACCGGGGTGGCGCAGCGGCAGCGCGATCGGGTCCCACGGCCGCATCCGGCTCTGCGACGGGGCGAGCACGACGTCGCCGGCGAGCCGCGTCGGGTGGGGGAGGGGGTCGCCGGGCCGGTGGCCCGCCAGCAGGTCGTGCATGCGGCGCCCGACGCGGCGGTAGAAGTCGAGCTGGGTCCGGCGCCCGAACACCCGGAACCCGGCGCGCAGCACCGGGTTGCGGATGGGGGCGCGCCGGGAGTAGGCGTCGATGCGGAAGGCGACGACGCCCGTCGTGAGGTCCTTGACCACCTCGTAGGTGAGCTTTCCCTGTTCGAGGTGGCCGTCGAGGGTCCGGTAGGTCCAGCCCCACACGCGCTGCGGCCCGTCGGGCCCGTCACGGGTGCCCTCCAGGACACCGGTGACCCGCACGCCGAGGTAGAAGCGCAGGAACAGGAACCGGCCCTCCAGCAGCATGTTGCGGCCCAGCAGCTCGTCCGCGGGCCGGAAGACGCCGCGGATCAGTCGGTGGTCGGAGAACTCGTAGTCGCGCACGAGGACGCACGCCGCCTCGAAGATGCCGCCGGGCACGGGGTCACCGGGCGGTTCGGTGCCCAGTTCGGCGCGCGCGAGGTCGACGTGCCAGCCCGGGTCGCCGGGGCCGCGCGGGGCCTCGGACTCCGCGTAGTTGACGCCCAGGGGCGGAAGCCGGTCGAGCTCGGCGACGAGCCCCCGCGCCCTCATGTCCGGGGTCCCCGGAGCAGGCCGCGGTCCTCGTTCTGGCGCACCGACTCCCCGATCGCCCAGAACATGGGCGGCCAGAGCCCGACGAACAGGGCACGCCGTTCGGCGTTGCCGCGTTCGTCCTGGTCGACGGTCTTCGCGCGCAGCCACAGCGCGATGCACAAGACGATCGACCCCAGCGAGGTGGCCTGGAGGTGGATGGCACGGAACCCGATTCGGTGCAGCAGTCGTCCGACGGTCACGACGAGCGCGTTCCCCGTGGGACGTGTTCTCATGCGCGCATGGCAGTGCTCAGCCGCAAGGCGGCCACCGGGACCCGTCGTCACCGCCGGGTCGCCGCCCTCGTGCGGTGGCCCGTCGGGCTGGCCGCGGTGAGCTGGCGCTACATGTGGCGCACCGTCCCGCTGCACCGCAGCGAGGTCGACGGCGACGCGTCCGACGAGGCCCCGGCCCTGCCGCGACGCCACCGTGACGACCGGGTGCAGGAGGCGGCCGACGGCCACGGTGACCTGCTGCACCGCCGCTACACGGTGCGCATCGCGGGCTCCGACCTCGATGCCCGCGGGCTGATGGCCGACCTGGTCCGCGACATCAACGAGTGGTTCCCCACGGGAGTCGCGGTGTTCCGCCGCACCCGCGGGGAGGCCGGCACGATGCGCGACGGTGACGAGTTCCTGATCCGGCTGCCCGGACCGTGGGACGGCCCGGTGCGGGTGGTCGACGTCGACGACACCGGGTTCCGGTTCGCGACGCTGCGCGGGCACCTGGAGGCCGGCCAGATCGAGTTCCGCGCGCGTGACGACGACGACGGCCTGGTGATGGGCATCGAGTCGTGGGCCCGGCCCGGCGACGTGGTGTCCCGCGTCCTCTACGACAAGCTCCTCGCGGCCAAGGAGATCCAGCTCAACCTCTGGACGGAGGTCCTGCTGCGGATCACCAGCCACGCCGGCGGACGTCCGGTCGGCGGTGTCACCGTCCGCACCCGCCGCGTCGCGGCGGCCTGAACCCCTCGGAGGAACAGGCCGTGTCTGCCGTCGCCCGCGTCCTCGGCGCGCTCACCACCGCCTACGGCGTCGCCGTGGTCGTCCGCCCGTCCGTGCTGACCGGTCCCACCGGGCTGGGTCCGCGCGACGGTGACCCGTCGCCGCCGGTCGCGACGCTCGCCCGCGCCGTCGGGGTGCGCGACGCGGTGTCCGGGCTGGCCGTGGTCCTGGCGCCGCGCGGGCGTGCCGTGCAGGTGGCGCTCGCGGTGCGGGTCGCGGCCGACATCGGCGACGCCGTCACGCTCGGCGTCGCGCTGCCGGACCGCGGCGCCGCCCGCAAGGCCGTCGCGGTGGCGGGTGGCTGGGCGGTGCTCAACGCGCTCGCTCTGGCCACCGCGCGGTGATCACTCCTTGATCTCGTAGACCGGGGTGATCGTCGCCCGGGCGAGGGTGTGGGAGAAGAGGTTGAAGCCGAGGAACGCGTTGGTCGCCTCGGCGGGGATGCCCAGCGAGGGCACGTCGACGGCGTGGACGACGAAGATGTAGCGGTGCGGGCCGTGTCCCGCGGGCGGGGCGGCGCCCAGGTAGTTCTTCAGGCCGGCGTCGTTGGCCAGGGTGAACGCGCCCTCGGGCAGCGCGCCGTCGCCGGCGCCGGCGTCGAGCGAGGTCACCGACGCCGGGATGTCGACGACGGCCCAGTGCCAGAACCCGGACCCGGTCGGGGCGTCGGGGTCGAGGCAGGTGACCACGTAGGACCGGGTGCCCTCGGGGGCACCACTCCAGGACAGCTGCGGTGACCGGTCCTCGCCGCCGGCGCCGAAGATGCCGCTGACCTGCGGCATCGCGAGCGTCGCGCCGTCGGTGAAGTCGGTGCTGGTGACGTCGAAGGACGGGACCTGGGGAAGGTCGGCATAGGGGTCGTGCGCCATCGCTGCTCCTCGGGGTCGACGCCCGCCGGTCGCGGACGGTCTCGTGGCTGGTCGGCGCCCCCACGCGCGGGTGACCGCGCCGTGAGGGGATCTGGGCCACCGTAACCACCCGGACCGCTCGCCCGCAGCGCCCACCGGCGGGGCACTCTGTCGCATGTGGAGCTGCTGCTGCTCGTCGTCGGGTTGATGCTGGCCGCGGTCGTGCTCGTCGGCGTGGGCGACCGGTTGAGCCTGCCGTGGCCGGCGCTGATGGTCGTGCTCGGTGCGGCGGTCGCGTTCGTCCCGGGCCTGCCCGACGGGTTCGAGCTCGATCCCGACCTGATCCTGCCGCTGTTCCTGCCCCCGTTGCTGTTCGCGACGGCCCAGCGCACGTCGTGGGCGCTGTTCAGGGCGCGGTGGCGCAGCATCGTGACACTGGCGGTCGCGCTCGTCGCCGTCACGATCGCCGTGGTCGCGGGGACCGCGATGGCGCTGATCCCCGGCATCGGGCTGTCGGCCGCGGTCGCGCTCGGTGCGATGGTCGCGCCGCCCGACCCGGTCGCGGTCGAGGCGGTCGCCGGGCCGGTCCGCATGCCGCGGCGGCTGCTCGCCGTCCTGCAGAGCGAGGGCCTGTTCAACGACGCCACCGCGCTCGTGGTGTTCCAGGCCGCCGTTTTCGCGACGGTCAGCGGCGACGAGCTGAGCGTCCCGGTGGTCGCCGGCCGGTTCCTGCTGGGTGCGGCGCTCGCCGTCGTCATCGGGCTCGTCGTCGCGAGGATCGCCCGGTGGGTGTCGTCGAAGGTCACCGACACCACCGGGCGCAGCGCGCTCACCGTCGTCCTGCCGTTCGCGGTCTACCTGCTCGCGGAGGAGGTGCACGCCTCCGGTGTGGTCGCCGTCGTGGTGGTGGCGTTGCAGGTGCGCGCGCACTCCGACGCCGACGAGGCCGCGGAACGGCTGGTGCAGCGGTCGTTCTGGGACGTCGTCGAGCTCCTGGTCACCGGGGTGGCGTTCGGGCTCATCGGGCTCGACCTGCGCCAGGTCGTCACCGATGCGGGGGCGGACCTGCCCCGGATGCTCGTCCACGCCGCGATCGTCTGCGGTGTCGTCATCGCGTTGCGGGCGCTGTGGATGACCGGCGCGCTGCTCGCGGTGCGCCGCCGTGCCGACCCGACGGGTGCGCCCCGGACCGGGCGTGAGGCCGTCGTGCTGGCCTGGTGCGGGATGCGCGGGCTCGCGACGCTGGCGCTCGCCCTCGCGCTGCCCACACTCACCTCGACCGGTGCCGCGTTCCCGGCGCGCACCGAGATCGTCGTCGTCGCCTGTTCGGTCCTGGTGGTGACGCTGCTGCTGCCGGGGTTCACGCTGCCCATCGTGGTGCGGGTGCTGAAGGTGTCCGAGGACGCCGAGGCCGAGCACGCCGCCGAGCGGGCGCTGGCCCGCCGCGCCTGGCAGGCGGCGCTCACCCGGCTCGTGGAACGCGAGCGGGCCGCCGACCTCCCCGACGAGGTGTCGGCGGTGCTGCACCAGAGCATCGGCAGGCTCGAGGCCGTCCTCGCCGGGGACACGCTCAGCGGCGAGGAACGGGACCGCTTCGCCACGCTGCGTGCCAGCCGGGCCACGCTCGGTGCGGTGCAGGCAGCGGCCCTCGCGGCCGCCCGGGCGGAGATCCTCGCGGCCCGCCGCGAGCCCGGTGTCGACCCGGAAGCCGCCGACCGGGTGCTGCACCGGCTCGATCTGCGCACCGTCCTGCTCGACTGATCTTGCAGGTCAGAGCCCTGAGAGTCGCTCGGCGAACGGCGTTGACGTGACATGGGTCACCGGGTAGCGTTCGGAACCGACAGCTCCGGGACAGAGCCTCCCGGACCGGGCGCGCACCGGCGCCCGCCACCGACTCGTCACCCATCCGGCGCCGTCGGCTCCCTCGGGAGCCGGCGGCGCCGTGCCGCGTTCCGGGTGCGCCGCGTTCCGGGTGTGCCCACGACTGTGAGGGTTGCGCCGGGTCCGTGTGACGTGGGCCCGCCCAGGGCGGCCGGGGTGCCGCCCGGATGCGACGATCGGCGCCGGCACACCGCGGTGACAACGGAAGGAACAGCTGGCATGGCTGAGGCACGCGTCGCGATCGTCACGGGTTCGGCACGGGGGATCGGGGCGGCCACCGCCATCCGGCTTGCCGCAGACGGGTTCGCCGTCGCGGTCCTCGACCTCGACGAGGCCGCCTGCGCGGCCACCGTCGACACGATCGTCGCCGCGGGAGGGCGGGCCGTCGCCGTCGGTGCCGACGTCGCCGACGCCGACGCCGTGGCCGCCGCGGTCGACCGGGTCGTCGCCGAGCTCGGTGCCCCGACGGTCCTGGTCAACAACGCCGGCGTCACCCGCGACAACCTGCTGTTCAAGATGTCCGAGCTCGACTGGGACACGGTCATGAACGTGCACCTGCGCGGCTCGTTCCTGATGGCCCGCGCCGTGCAGAAGTACATGGTCGAGGCGAAGTACGGGCGGATCGTGAACCTGTCGAGCACCTCGGCGCTGGGCAACCGCGGCCAAGCGAACTACTCCACCGCCAAGGCCGGCCTGCAGGGCTTCACCAAGACCCTCGCGATCGAGCTGGGCAAGTTCGGTGTCACCGCGAACTGCATCGCCCCCGGGTTCATCGTCTCCGACATGACGAAGGCGACCGCCGAGCGGATCGGGGAGGACTGGGACAGCTACGTGTCGGCCCGGGCCGCGCAGATCCCGGTGGCGCGGGCCGGGCAGGTCGACGACATCGCCCACACGGTGTCGTTCTTCGTCAGCGAGGGCGCCGGGTTCGTGTCCGGGCAGGTCGTCTACGTCGCCGGCGGTCCCAAGGCCTGATCGGGCCGGGGGCCGGCCGGTAGCCTGCGCCGATGACGGGTGTTGCGGGGCCCGACGGGGGTGCGGCCGACGGGCGCGACACCCGGTCGAGGCTGCTCAGCGCGGCGGAGGAGCTGTTCGCCGACCGTGGCAGCGACACGGTGTCGCTGCGCGAGATCGGCCGGGCCGCGGGTGCGCGCAACGTCATCGCCGCCCAGTACTGGTTCACCGACCGCGACGGCCTGGTCCAGGCGCTGCTCGACCGGCACGCCCCCGCGGTGGAGCAGCACCGGCACCGGTTGCTCGACGAGTTCGCCGCCGGCCCGGGGGCCGCCGCCGTCGTCGGCGGACCGGGTGCCGGGGACGCCGTGCACCAGCTGGCCGCCGCCCTGGTCGAGCCGCTGGCCGCGAAGCTCGACCAGGGCGCGGCCGGTGCCGGCTACCTGCGCACCGTCGCCGACCTGCTGACCCGGCCGGTGCCGTCGATGGCGCCGCTGGCCCTCGACCGGCCCGGCGGCAGCATCGGCCGCTGGCGCGCGCTGCTGGAACCGCTCCTGGAACCGGACGCCGTCGAGCTGCACCGGCGGTTCCTCACGGTCCGGTTCGTGGCGGTGGAGACGGCGCAGCGGGCCCGGGCGGGGCGCGAGGACCATCGGCTGTTCGTCAGCCAGCTCGTCGACGCCGCGGCGGGGCTGCTGGGCTCACGGGTGTCGGCGCGCACGCGGGAGCTGCGGGCCGAGCGGCGTGGCGCCCCTTCCTAGACGGGCGCGAGCCGGTGCGCCGACCGGTACCAGCCGTCGCGCGCCAGCAGCTCGGCGTGGGTGCCGTGCTGCACGACCCGCCCGTCGACGACGACGTGGACGGCGTCCATCGCCTGGAGCCGGTCCAGGTCGTGGGTCACCAGCAGCAGGGCCCGGTCGCCTGCGGCGTCGAGCAGGTCGCCCAGGACGGCGTCGCGGGTGTCGGGGTCGAGGTGGGTGGTCGGTTCGTCGAGGACGAGCAGCGTCGCGTCGGTGAGCAGGGCGCGGGCCAGTGCGAGGCGTTGCCGCATGCCGCCCGAGAGCCGTTCGCCGTGTTCGCCGACGTCGGCGCCGAGCCCGCCCGGCATCGCGGCGACGTCGGCGGCGAGCCGGACCCGGCGCAGCACGTCCCACAGGTCGGCGTCGCTCGCGTCGGGGCGGGCCAGCCGCAGGTTCGCGGCGACCGTGCCGGTGAACAGGTGCGGCTGCTGCGGGACGCCGCTGACCACCGCGCGGGCCGCGTCGGCAGGGACGGCGGTGAGCGCCGTGCCGCCGATCTCGACGGTGCCCGAGTCCGCGTCGAGGAACCGGAACAGCACCGCCGCGAGGGTGCTCTTGCCCGATCCGCTGGGGCCGACGACGGCGACCTTCTGCCCCGGCTCGATGTCGAGGTCGAGCCCGTCGAGTGCCCAGGGCTCGCCGGGGGCGTAGCGGACCCGCAGGTCGCGGATCCGGCACGCCCCCGGCGCGAGGACCCCCGTACCCCCGGGATCGCGCACCGCGGGCGGGGTGTCGAGGACGTCGAACAGGCGCCGGCCCGAGGCCCGGACCGCGCCGAGGCGTGCGGCCGCGGCGGGCAGGGGGGCGACGATCTCGAAGGAGGCGAGCGCGGTCAGCACGAGGACCGCGAGGGGGACGGTCCCGAGCGTCCCGGCCTGCACCGCGGCGACCCCGAGCAGCAGCGTCGCCCACAGGGTCAGGCCCGCGACCAGCGCGGACGCGCCTGCGCCGAGGCCGAGCAGCCCGGCGTCGCGGCGGGCGGCGGTGGTGAGCGCGGCGTCGGCGGCCTCGACGCGCGCGACGGCGCGGCCGGTGGCGCCGTAGGCGGCGAGATCGGGGGCGCCGTGCAGTGCGTCGACCAGCGCGGTGCTCAGCTCGGCCCGGGCCGCGGCCTGCCGGGTTCCCGACGCCCGGCTCAGCGCCGCCGCGACGACCGGCACGACGAGCCCGCCGACGGCGAGTCCCGCCGCGAGCAGCAGCCCGCCGGGGACGAGCAGCGCCGTCGCGAGGGCGACCGCGCCCGCCCCGGCGACGACGGCGGCCAGCGGCGGGGTCAGCCCGCGGACCAGGAGGTCCTGGGTGGCGTCGGTGTCGCTGACCAGCCGGGTGACGAGGTCGGGGGAGCGGAACCTGCGGACCGGTTCGGTGTGGGCGAGTCGTTCGTAGACGCGGACGCGGACGTCGGCGAGCGTGCGCAGCGCGGCGTCGTGGGTCACGAGCCGTTCGAGGTAGCGGGTCACGCCGCGGGTGACGCCGAGTGCGCGGGTGAGTACGACCGCGACGGACAGCGCGGTCACCGAGGGGTGCGTCGCGGCGGTGGCGATGAGCCAGGCGGCGAGGCTGAGCAGCCCGGCCCCCGAGGCGGTCGCGGCGGCCCCGGCGAGCACCCCGAGCGCGAACCGCGCCCCCCGCGGCCGGGCCAGCCCGACCATGCGCCGCAACGGCCCGCTCACGACGACACCCCCTGCGGGTGGCGAGCGTCGGCACCCACGAGGGCCGGCGGCGCGCTGTCGATCCGGCCCTCGCGCAGGACGACGGCCTCGTCGGTGATCTCGGCCCAGCCCGCGTCGTGGGCCACGACGATGCCCGTGCGGCCCTGCAGGAGCCGGGCGGTGGCGGCGCGGACCGCGGCGGCGTTGTCGGGGTCGAGGTGGGCGGTGGGCTCGTCGAGCAGGACGAGGTCGGGGTCGCGCAGGAACGCCCGGGCCAGGGCGACACGCTGGCGCTGCCCGGCCGACAGGCGCGCTCCGCGCTCGCCGACGCGGGTGTCGAGCCCGTCGGGCAGCGCGGCGACGACCTCGGTCAGCCCGGCGGCGGCGACCGCGGCGGCGATCTCCTCGCAGGTCGCGGACGGGTCGCCGAGTGCGATGTTGCCGGCGACGGTGTCGTCGAACAGGTGCGGATGCTGCGGCACCCAGGCGACGCGGGTGCGCCAGGCGTCGGCGTCGAGCTCGCTCAGGGCGACGCCGTCGGCGCGGATCTCGCCGCCCTGCGGTTCGGCGAAGCGCAGCAGCAGTGACAGCAGCGTCGACTTGCCGACGCCGCTGCGTCCGGTCACGAGCACGCTGCGGCCCTCGTCGACCCGCAGCGTCAGCCCGTCGAGCACCGGGGTGTCGCGGCCGGGATGGGTGAACCGGACGTCGTCGACGGTGAGCGCGACGGTGCCGCGGCGCGCGGTGTGGGCGCTGCCGGGCACGACAGCGCGCGGGGCCTCCAGCACGGCGAACGCCGACTCGGCGGCGGCGATGCCCTCCATGCTGGCGTGGAAGCGGGCCCCGACCTCGCGCAGCGGCAGGTAGGCCTCGGGCGCGAGGATCAGCACGAGCAGGGCCGTCGTCAGGTCCATGTGGCCGTAGAGCAGCCGGAACCCGACCTCGACGGCGACGAGCGCGACGGCGAGGGTGGCGAGCAGCTCCAGTACGAACGCCGACAGGAACGCGACCTTGAGGGTGCCCATCGTCGCGTCGCGGTGCTGGTCGGTCACCGTGCGCACGAGCGCGGCCTCGGCCTTGGCCCGGCGGAACAGGGCGAGCGTCGGCAGGCCCTCGACCACGTCGAGGAAGTGCCCGCCGAGGCGCTGCAGCAGCGTCCACTGCTTCCGGGTGCGGGCCTGGGTGTGCATGCCCACGAGCGCCATGAACAGGGGGATCAGCGGCAGTGTGGCCGCGATGACGACCGCGGAGACCCAGTCGGCGGAGGCGACGACGACCAGCACCGCGATCGGGACGAGCGCGGCGAGGACGAGCTGGGGCAGGTAGCGGGCGAGGTAGTCGTCGAGGGCGTCGAGGCCGCGGGTGGTGAGGGTGGCGACCTCGCCGGCGGTGGCCGGGCCGCGGCCCGGCGCGTGCCGTCCGTCGGCGGCGGTGACGTGGGCGACGATCCGGCGCCGCAGCTGGGACTTGGCGCGGGCGGCGCTGCGCAGGGCCGCGGCCTCGGCGCCGTAGGCGAGCACGGCCCGCCCGATCGCGACGCCGGCGACCGCGGCGACGAGGGGGCCGAGCTCGTCGAGGCCCTGCCCGCCGGTGGCTCCGCCGATGATGTGGGCGACGAGCCAGGCCTGGGTGAGGATGAGCCCGGTGAGCGCGAACCCGCAGGCCGCGGTGACGGCGACGTGCGTGCGCACGGCGCGCGCCGCGCGCAGCAGGCGGGGATCGAGCGGCTTCACGGTGGTCTCCGGAGGGCGGCGGGTGTCAGTGCGCGGGGGCGATGTGCGCGCGGGTGACCCGGCGCCGGAACACCCAGTAGGACCAGGCCTGGTAGCCGATCACGAGGGGCAGCAGCACCAGCGCGATCCAGCTCATGACCTGCAGGGTGTAGGGGCCGGACGCGGCCCCGGCGACGGTCAGCGACAGCGCCGGGTCGGTCGTCGACGCGATGAGCACCGGGAACATCGACCCGAAGATCACCACCGAGGTGCCCAGGACCGCCACGGCGGTCGACGCGAACCCCCAGCCTTCCCGGCCGCGTCCGGCCAGGCCGGCTCCGGCGACGAGGGCGACGACGGCGACGACCGCGACGGGCAGCGTCCAGCCGGTCGGGCGGTGGGCCAGCGTCCAGCCGAGGAAGCCGACGAGGGCGGGGACGGCGACGACGGCGGCGCGCAGCGCGACGGCGCGGGCCAGGACCCGCACGGGGCCGTCGGTCTTGAGCGACAGGAACACCGCGCCGTGCAGCAGGAACAGGCTGCCGGTGACGAGCGCGCCGAGCAGGGCGTAGGGGGTGAGCAGGTCGGCGGGCCCGGCGTCGACGACGTGGTTCGGGCCCATCGGCAGCCCGCGCAGCAGGTTGGCGAAGATCAGGCCCCACATCAGCGCGGGCACGGTGCTGCCCACGACGATCGCGACGTCCCAGCGTCGCCGCCAGCGGTCGTCGTCGACCTTGCCGCGGTACTCGAACGCGACGCCGCGCGCGATCAGCGCGAGGACGATCGCGAGGAACGGCAGGTAGAGGCCCGACAGCATCGAGCCGTACCAGGCGGGGAACGCGGCGAAGGTCGCGCCGACCGCGGTGATGAGCCAGACCTCGTTGCCGTCCCAGACCGGCCCGATCGAGTTGATCATGACGCGGCGGTCGGTGTCGTCGCGGCCGACGACGGGCAGCAGCATGCCGACGCCGAAGTCGAAGCCCTCGAGGACGAAGTAGCCGGTCCAGAGGACGGCGATGGCGAGGAACCAGATGGTCTGCAGGTCCATGTCTGCGCTCCTGTCAGTAGACGAACGCGGGGACGCGGTCGTCGCCGTCGCGGGCCGTGGGGACCTCGCCCTGCGCGCCACCTGTGTCGTCGTCGTCCGGGTCGTCGGAGGGGTAGGGCATGACCGCGGCCGGGCCGGCGGCGACGTAGCGCAGCAGCAGCTTCACCTCGATGACGGCGAGCACGGCGTAGAGCAGGGTGAACGCCGACAGCGAGATCGCGACCTCGGTGAGGCTCACGCCGGGCGAGACGCTCGCGGCGGTCAGCAGCTCGCCGACCACGGTCCAGGGCTGGCGGCCCATCTCGGTGAGGATCCAGCCGAAGACGTTGGCGGCCAGCGCGGCGGGCAGCCCGAGGATCGCGACGCGGTACATCCAGCGCTTCGACGGGAGCCGGCCGCGGCGGGTGAGCCACAGCCCGAGGACGCCGATCCCGACGCCGGCCATGCCCAGGCCCATCATCAGCCGGAACGACCAGTAGAGGACGGCGATGTTCGGCCGGTAGTCGCCGGGCCCGAACTCCTGCTCGAGCCGCTGCTGGACGTCGTTGATGCCCTGGACGTCGCCGTCGAGGTCACCGGTCGCCAGGAAGCTCAGGACGTCGGGGACCTGGACGTTGATGTGGTTGCGGCCCTCGCGGATGTCGCCGACGGCGAACAGCGAGAACCCGGCGCCCTGTTCGTCGTTCCACAGTGCCTCGGCGCCGGCGAGCTTCATCGGCTCGTACCGGGCCATGAGCTTGGCCTGGTTGTCGCCGGAGAACACGACGAGCGCACCGGCGATCGCGGTGACGGCGAGCCCGAGGCGCAGCGTCTTGCGGAACAGCCCGTCCTCCGACGGGTGCGGCGCGGGGTCGCCGGCACGGCGGGGCCACCGGGCGCGCATCAGCTTGAACGCGCTGACGGCGACGACGAAGAGGCCGGCGGCGATGAAGGCGCCCGAGACGACGTGCAGGTAGGTCGACCAGGCCTGGGCGTTGGTGAGTACGGCCCAGATGTCGGTGAGCCGGGCCCGGCCGGTCACGGGGTCGACGGCGAAGCCGACGGGATGGCGCATCCAGGCGTTGGCGGCGATGATGAAGTAGGCGGAGAAGTTGGTGCCGATCGCGACGATCCAGATGCAGGCCAGGTGGATGCGCCGGGGGAGCCGGTCCCAGCCGAAGATCCACAGGCCGATGAACGTGGACTCCAGGAAGAACGCGAGCAGCGCCTCCATGGCCAACGGGGCGCCGAAGACGTCGCCGACGAACGTCGAGTAGCTGCTCCAGTTCATGCCGAACTGGAACTCCTGGACGATGCCGGTGACGACGCCCATCGCGAAGTTGATCAGGAAGAGCTTCCCGAGGAACCGGGTGGCGCGCAGGTACTCGACCTTGCCGGTGCGGTGCCAGGCCGTCTGCAGGATCGCGACGATCGCGGACAGGCCGATCGTGAGCGGGACGAAGAGGAAGTGGTAGACGGTGGTGATCCCGAACTGCCAGCGGGCGAGGTCGAGCGCGTCCATGGTGCCTCCGGCCTGATGTTCTACGAGCTGTAGTAGTTCTACACCACGTAGAAAGTCCGGTGCCGGTCGTTGTGCTGCGCGACACCGCGTCCGCGTGCGTGAGCCCGGCGACACAGACCGTGCCGGGGTCCGGTGCACCGACCTAGACTCCGCGCAACCCCGCGGCCATCGGCGGCCCGTGGTGCAGGAAGGGAGAACGATGACCCCGCAGGTCGACCCCCAGGTGGTGGAGCGGGGTGCTCCCGAGGAGCCCGACGAGCTCGCCCTCGCCGCCGAGTTCCCGTCGCCCACCCGCGACGAGTGGGCCGTCCTGGTCGACGGGGTGCTGCGCAAGGCCGGCCGCCTGGCCGAGGACGCCCCCGCCGGCTCGGGGGTCGGCAAGCTGGTCCGCGAGACCCTCGACGGCATCGCGGTCCGCCCGCTCTACACCGCCGACGACGCCCCGGCCGCCGCTCTCGAGGCGACCGGCGTCCCGGGCGCCGCGCCCTACGTCCGCGGCAGCCGCGCCCACGGCCACGTCCCCGACGGCTGGGACGTCCGCGCCCGCCACACCGCCGCCGACCCCGCCGCCGTCGCCGCCGCGGTCGCCGAGGACCTCGACAACGGGGTCACCTCGCTGTGGCTCGGGGCTGGGGAGCGCGGCGTCCCCGTCGCCGCCATCCCCGCCGCCCTCGACGGCGTCCTGCTCGATCTCGCCCCCGTCGCCCTCGACGCGGGCGCCGACGCCGAGGCCGCCGCCGAGGCCTTCCTCGCCCACGTCGAGGCCTCGGACGTCGACCCCGCGCAGGTCCGCGGCAACCTCGGTCTCGACCCCATCGGCCTGCGCGCCGCCACCGGCGACGGCCCCGCCGTCGACTCCGTCGTCGGGCTCGCCCGCCGCGCCGCCGAGAGCTTCCCCGCACTGCACGCGATCGTGGTCGACGCCCTGCCCGTGCACGGTGCCGGTGCCTCCGACGCCCAGCAGCTCGGCTGGTCGATGGCCGCGGGCGTCGCCTACCTGCGCGCGCTCACCGGCGGCGGGCTGGACATCGGACGGGCCGCCCGCCTGCTGGAGTTCCGCTACGCCGCCACCGCCGACCAGTTCGCGACGATCGCGCTGCTGCGCGCCGCCCGGCGGCTCTGGTCACGGGTCCTGGAGGCCTGCGGCGCCGCCGACGCCCCCGGCCAGGTCCAGCACGCCGTCAGCTCGCCCGTCGGCACCACGCGCCGCGACCCGTGGGTGAACCTGCTGCGCGGCACCGTCTCCGGGTTCGCGGCCGGAGTCGGGGGCGCCGACGCGGTCACCGTGGCCCCCTTCGACGAGGCGGTCGGGATCGCGACGCCGTTCTCCCGGCGCATCGCCCGCAACACCCAGTCGCTGCTGATCATGGAGTCGCACCTCGCGCGGGTCGTCGACCCCGCGGGCGGCTCCTGGTACGTCGAGTCGCGCACCGCCGACCTCGCCCGGGCCGCCTGGGCGTTCTTCCAGGAGGTCGAGGGCGCGGGCGGTGCGGTCGCCGCGCTCGACTCCGGATTCGTGGCCGACGCCGTCGCCGCGGTCCGCGCGCGCCGGGAACGCGCCGTCGCCACCCGGCGCACACCCGTCACCGGGGTCAGCGAGTTCCCCGACCTCGACGAGAAACCCCTCGAACGCGACCCCCATCCCGCCCCGGCCGACAGCGGGGGACTGCCCGTGTACCGGGCCGCCGCCGCGTTCGAGGAGCGCCGCGACCGGTCCGACGCCTTCCTCGCCGAGACGGGCGCCCGCCCGACCGCGTTCCTCGCGACGCTGGGCCCGGTCGCCGCACACAGCGCCCGCGCCGGGTTCGCCCGCAACCTGCTCAACGCGGGCGGCATCGCCGCCCCCGACGCGGGGGCCACGGCGTCGACCGACGACGTCGTCGCCGCGTTCCGCGAGTCGGGCGCGACCGTCGCCGTCGTCTGCGGCACCGACACCGCCTACACCGAGCGCGCCGCGGAGACCGCCGCTGCGCTCCGGGGCGCGGGCGCGACCCGGATCCTGTTGGCGGGCAAGGCCGACGTCGACGGTGTCGACGCCACGCTGTTCGCGGGATGCGACGCGCTCGCCGTGATCGACGACGTCTACACAGCTCTCGAGAACGGGGAGGACGCCCGATGACCGTTCCCGACTTCACCCGCATCGACCTCGACGGCGGCGCCGCCCCCGCGGCCGCCCCCGCCGGCGACGGCCCGGCGCCGTGGGACTCGCCCGAGGGCATCCCCGTCTCGCCGCTCTACACCGCCGCCGACCTCGACGACGTCGACTTCCTCGCCACCTTCCCGGGCATCGCGCCCTACCTGCGCGGGCCCTACCCGACGATGTACGTCACCCAGCCGTGGACGGTGCGCCAGTACGCCGGGTTCTCCACCGCCGCGGCGTCCAACGCCTTCTACCGGCGCAACCTCGCCGCCGGGCAGAAGGGCCTGTCGATCGCGTTCGACCTGGCCACCCACCGCGGCTACGACTCCGACCACCCGCGGGTCTCCGGTGACGTCGGCATGGCGGGCGTCGCGATCGACTCCATCTACGACATGCGCCAGCTCTTCGACGGCATCCCGCTGGACAAGATGTCGGTGTCGATGACCATGAACGGCGCGGTCCTGCCCGTGCTCGCCCTCTACATCGTGGCGGCCGAGGAGCAGGGGGTGGCACCGGAGCAGCTCACGGGGACGATCCAGAACGACATCCTCAAGGAGTTCATGGTCCGCAACACCTACATCTACCCGCCGCAGCCGTCGATGCAGATCATCTCCGACATCTTCCGCTTCACGTCGGAGAAGATGCCCCGCTTCAACTCGATCTCCATCTCCGGCTACCACATCCAGGAGGCGGGAGCGACCAACGACCTCGAGCTCGCCTACACCCTGGCCGACGGCGTGGAGTACCTGCGGGCCGGGATCGACGCGGGACTCGACGTCGACAGGTTCGCGCCGCGGCTGAGCTTCTTCTGGGCGATCGGCATGAACTTCTTCATGGAGGTCGCCAAGATGCGGGCCGCGCGCCTGCTCTGGGCCAAGCTGGTGGCGCAGTTCGACCCGAAGAACGCGAAGTCGCTGTCGCTGCGCACGCACTCGCAGACCTCCGGCTGGTCGCTGACCGCGCAGGACGTCTACAACAACGTCGTGCGCACCTGCGTCGAGGCGATGGCCGCCACCCAGGGCCACACGCAGTCGCTGCACACCAACGCCCTCGACGAGGCCCTCGCGCTGCCGACGGACTTCTCCGCCCGCATCGCCCGCAACACCCAGCTGCTGCTGCAGCAGGAGTCGGGGACCACCGACGTCATCGACCCGTGGGGCGGCAGCTACTACGTCGAGCGCCTCACCTACGACCTCGCCCGCCGCGCGTGGGCGCACATCAGCGAGGTCGAGAAGGCCGGTGGCATGGCCCAGGCCATCGACGCCGGCATCCCGAAGCTGCGCGTCGAGGAGGCCGCGGCGCGCACCCAGGCCCGCATCGACTCCGGGCGCCAGCCCGTCATCGGCGTCAACAAGTTCGTCACCGGGTCCGACGAGCAGATCGACGTCCTCAAGGTCGACAACGCCGGCGTGCGCCGCGAGCAGCTGGAGAAGCTGGAGCGGCTGCGCCGCGAGCGCGACTCCCGCGAGGTCGACACCGCGCTGGAGAGGCTCACCGGCGCCGCCGCCGCGATCGCCGAGGGATCGGCCCGCGACGCCTCGCAGAACCTGCTGGCCCTCGCCGTGGACGCCGCCCGCGCGAAGGCCACCGTCGGGGAGATCTCCGACGCGCTGGAGAAGGTGTTCGGGCGGCACTCCGGCCAGATCAGGATCATCTCCGGCGTGTACTCCGAGGAGGCCGGGCGCAACCCGGCGATCGCCCGTGCCCGCGAGCTCGTCGACGAGTTCGCCGAGGAGGAGGGCCGCCGGCCCCGCATCCTCGTCGCCAAGATGGGCCAGGACGGCCACGACCGCGGCCAGAAGGTGATCGCCACCGCGTTCGCCGACCTCGGCTTCGACGTCGACGTGGGCCCCCTGTTCCAGACCCCCGGCGAGGTCGCGCGCCAGGCCGTCGAGGCCGACGTGCACGTCGTCGGCGTCAGCTCGCTCGCCGCCGGGCACCTCACGCTGGTGCCGGAGCTGCGTTCGGCGCTGGCCGAGCTCGACCGCGCGGACATCATGGTCGTCGTCGGTGGCGTCATCCCGCCCGCCGACGTCCCCACCCTGCTGGAGATGGGCGCCGCCGCGGTGTTCGGTCCCGGCACGGTGATCGCGGAGGCCGCCGTCGACCTCGTCGGGAAGCTGACCGCCACGCTGCACGGGGACGACACCGACACCCCGCCGAGCTCGACCTGACGCAGCCCCGGATCATGATCGAACCAGCCTGACGCCGGACCCGGCGCAGGGGGACAGAAGGAGGCTCGTGGCACGGCGCATCGACGTCGACGCGCTCACCGACGGCGTGCTCGGCGGGTCGCGGTCGCTGCTCGCGCGGGCCATCACCCTCGTCGAGTCCCACCGGCCCGACCACCGGCTCGCGGCGCAGGAGCTGCTCTCGCGGCTGCAGCCGCACGCCGGGGGAGCGCGCCGCGTCGGGATCAGCGGTGTCCCCGGCGTCGGCAAGTCGACGTTCATCGAGGCCCTCGGCACCCGGCTCACCGCCGACGGCCACCGCGTCGCCGTGCTGGCCGTCGACCCGTCCTCGACCCGCACCAAGGGCTCGATCCTGGGCGACAAGACCCGGATGGCCCGGCTCTCGGTCGACGAGAACGCGTTCGTCCGGCCCTCACCCAGCGCCGGCACGCTCGGCGGCGTCGCCCGCGCCACCCGCGAGACCATCGTGCTCATGGAGGCGGCGGGGTTCGACGTCGTGCTCGTGGAGACCGTCGGCGTCGGGCAGTCCGAGATCGCCGTGTC
This sequence comes from Pseudonocardia sp., assembly GCF_050250275.1. Taxonomy (GTDB): domain Bacteria; phylum Actinomycetota; class Actinomycetes; order Mycobacteriales; family Pseudonocardiaceae; genus Pseudonocardia. The sequence goes on along the minus strand of NZ_JBFWOY010000006.1, from coordinate 9,146 downwards.
GGAGATGGTCGACACCTTCCTGTTCCTCACCATCGCCCGCACCGGCGACGCGTTGCAGGGCATCAAGAAGGGCATCCTCGAGATCGCCGACGTCGTCGCCGTCAACAAGGCCGACGGCCCGCACGAGAAGGAGGCGCGCGGCGCGGCCGCCGAGCTGCGTGCGGCGCTGCGGCTGATGACGCCGGCCAGCGAGTCGTGGCGCCCGCCCGTGCTGCCGTGCTCCGCGCAGACCGGCGCCGGCCTCGACGACGTCTGGGCGGCCGTCGAGAAGCACCGCGCCACCCTCGACGGCACCGGGGAGCTCGCCGACCGCCGCGCGGCGCAACAGGTGGGGTGGATGTGGGCCATGGTGCGCGACCAGCTCATGGACCGGCTGCGTTCCGACCCCGGTGTCCGGGAGCAGCTCCCGGCCCTCGAACGGGAGGTCCGCGCCGGTGAGATGCCGCCGAGCGTGGCCGCTCGCACCGTGCTCGACCTGCTCGGCTGACGCCGGCGGACGCACGAGGACCCGTTCGGGCCGGTCACGGCCCGGCCACGGATCGGGCGCGACATGCTGCGGTGGAGCATCCTGGACGGCGTGACCGAGCTGCACACCGGGAAGGACGGGTCCACGTCCCCGCCCGGTGACGAGCCACGCCCGGCATCCGCGACCCCCGATTCCGCGACCCCCGACCCCGCGACCCCCGACCCCGCGCCGGCCGTTCCCGTCGAGCAGCCCGTGGACGAGACCGAGGAGCTCCCCGCCGTCGCCGAGGTCCACGACGGGAAACGCACGCGCGCACCCGGGGCGCGGCGGCTGATCACCCGCACCCTCGGGGGCGCCTGGGACGACAACATCTTCTCCGAGTCGGCGGCGGCCGCGTTCTGGCAGACGCTGTCGCTGCCCCCGCTGCTGCTGGGCCTGCTCGGGGCGCTCGGCTACATCGGCGGCTGGTTCGGCCCGGACACCGCGGAGATCGTCGAGAACCGGATCGTGGCGGCGACCAGCGGCATCTTCAGCCGCAACGCCGTCGACGAGATCATCGCCCCGACCGTCTCCCAGATCCTGACGACGGGCCGCAGCGAGCTGATCTCGCTCGGCTTCCTCATCTCACTGTGGTCGGGGTCCTCGGCGATGTCGTCGTTCGTCGACGCCATCACCCGCGCCCACGGCCAGTACGGCATCCGCAACCCCGTGTGGCAGCGCATCCTGGCGCTGCTGCTCTACCTGGTGGGGCTCGTCGGCGGGATCATCGCGCTGCCGCTGCTCGCCCTGGGCCCCGACCGGCTGCCCGGCATCCTGCCCGAGCCGTGGCGGCCCACGGCGATCACACTGATCTCCGACCTGTACTACCCCGTCATCGGCATCATCCTGGTCCTCGCGCTCACCACGCTCTACAAGGTGGCGCTGCCGGCCAAGCCGCCGTGGTGGCGCGGGCTGCCCGGCGCGCTGTTCGCCGCCGTCGTGTTCCTGGTCGGGGTGACGGGGCTGCGCGTCTACATCGACTGGCTCACCGGCACCGGCTACACCTACGGTGCGCTGGCCGCGCCGATCGCGTTCCTGCTGGCGGCGTTCTTCATCGGCTTCGCGATCGTGCTCGGCGCCCACCTCAACGCCGCCATCCAGGAGCTGTGGCCCGCCCGGCTGTCCGACCGCCGGGGCGCGCTGGAGAAACGCGAACCGATCGAGGGCCCCGACGGCCCGACCGACCCGACCCCCGACGGCGGGTCACCCGCGCCGCAGCGCTGACGCGCCACCGGGCCGGCTCGCCGCCAGCTCCGCGGCCGCCATCTCGGCGAGCAGCGCGCCGTCGCCGCGCACGAAGAAGTACGTGAACCCCAGCTCCCGGAAACGCTGCACGTGCCCCGCCGAGGCGCAGAAGATCCCGACCGGCATGTCCCTGGCCCGGCAGGCCTTGACCACCGTGTCGAGCAGTGCGTCGTAGTCGGCGTCGCCGTCCTGGGCCGACGTCGGCAGGCCCATCGACAGCGCCAGGTCCGACGGGCCCACGAACACCGCGTCCACCCCGTCGACGGCGACGATGTCGGACACCGCCTCGACGGCCGCGACCGACTCCACCATCACCGCGCACACCGGGTCGGCGGGAGCCGACGTCATGAACCCGTGCCGCGTCGGCCCGTAGCTGCGGGTGCCGCGCGGGGGCCAGCGGCACGCCGACGCCGCCGCGGCCGCCTCCGCCGCGGAGTTCACCATCGGGACGACGACACCGGCCGCGCCGCGGTCGAGCGCCTCCGTGATCGGGGAGGGCTCGTTCCAGTGGACCCGCACCATCGACGGGGTGCCGGTCGCCGCCAGCGCCTGCAGCATCGGCAACAGCGCGTCGGAGCCGATGAGGCCGTGCTGGGTGTCGACGCACACCACGTCGAACCCCACCGAGCCGATCACCTCGGCCGTCGCCGATCCGGGCAGCTGCAGCCAGCCCCCGACGGCGTCACCGCGCAGCACGTCCACAAGTCCGCTCTCACCCATGATCCCCACCCTGCCGCACGGGCCCCCCGGCGCGCCTGACGATGCGTGCAGACCGGGCCGCCTACAGTTCCTCGAGCCGTCCGCGCGCAGGGCCGGGCGCGGTGGGAAATGGTGGGGCGCACGGTGCTCGGGGTCAGTCATGCCCTGTCGGGAGCGGCTCTGGGGCTCGGCGTCGCCGGGTTCGCGACCGGCTGGTCGGGGGCGCCACCCGACGCGGGCGGGGTGCTGACGTTCGCGGCCGTGTGCGCCGGCGCCGCGCTGCTGCCCGACCTCGACCATCCCTCGTCGATGGCGACGACCCGGTTCTCGTGGGCCTCCGCCGTGGCCTCGAAGGTCGTGCGCCCGCTCTCCGGGTTCGCCTACCGGCTCACCCGCGCACCGCGCGACACCGGCCGCGGCACCCACCGCGGGCTCACCCACACCGCGCTGTTCGCCGTCGGCCTCGGGCTCGGGATCAACGCCGCCTCGGCCGCCTGGGGCGCACCGGTGCTGCTCGGCACCCTCTTCGTCTGCATCGCGCTGGCCATCAAGGGTCTCGACGCGATCGTCCCCGGCCCGCCGTCGCTGCTGATCGCGGCCGGCCTCACCTACGCCGTCGACGCCTGGATGCCCGGCGGTGTCGACGGCACCGCCGGCTGGCTCGGCACCGCGGTCACCCTCGGCGTGCTCGTCCACTCGGTCGGCGACGCGGTCACCGAGTCCGGGGCGCCGCTGCTGTGGCCGCTGCCGATCCGCCGCCGCCGCTGGTACCCCGTCGGCGGGCCGCGGCCGTTGCGGATGCGCACGGGCGGGCGGGTCGAGACGCTGCTGGTCGCGCCGGCCCTGGCCCTCGCAGTGTTCCTGCTGGTGCTGCTCGTCGTCCCGGGGGCGGGTGAGCTCGCCCTGCAGCTGCGGGACCGGGTGGGGGACCTGCTCGCCGTCCGCGAGCCCCGCTGACGGCGCGTCGCGCGATGGGTGATGATGCCGAGGTGAGCAATGCCGAGGTGAGCCACGCAGCCGTGCTGCCCGACCGGCCCGTCGTCGGGATCCTGCATCCCGGCGCGATGGGCGCCGCCCTCGGGTCCGCGCTCAAGCCGCGGGCGGGGGCGGTGGTGTGGGCGGCGGCCGGGCGCAGCGACGTCACGTCCAAACGCGCCGAGATCGCCGACCTCGTCGGGGTCCCCGACGTCGCCGAGCTCGCCCGGCGCAGCGACGTCGTCATCTCGATCTGCCCGCCGCACGCGGCCCTCGACGTCGCGGGCCAGGTCGCCGACGCCGTCCGCGACCACCCCCACCCACCGCTGTACGTCGACGCCAACGCGGTCTCGCCCGCCACGGTCGAGAAGATCGCCGCGCTGTTCGACCGGGACCGGGTCGTCGACGGCTCGGTCATCGGTCCCGCGGCGTGGGAGGCGGGGCGGACCGTGCTGTGGCTGGCGGGCACGGCAGCGCCTGCCGTCGCGTCCCTGTTCGAGGGCTCCCCGTTCGCGGCGCGGGTCCTCGACGCGGACCTCGGCGCGGCCAGCGCGCTGAAGGCGTGCTTCGCGTTGCACACCAAGGCGTTGCCCACGATCTGGGCCGTCATGACGGCCGCCGCGCGCGACTACGGCGTGCTGGCGGACCTGCGCGCCGAGGTGGGACGCATGGGCGGGGACCTCGACGCGCAGCTGGCCGCGCTCGGGGGGAGGTCGGGCGACCGGGCCTGGCGCTGGGCGGGGGAGATGGACGAGGCCGCCGACACGGTCGCGGCGAAGGGGCTGCCCGACGGCTTCTCCCGCGCGGCGGCGGAGGTATACCGCCGGCTCGCCGCCGGAACCCTCGACCTCCAGCTGTACCGACCGGAGCGACCCGAGTGATCGTGAACGGGGAGTCGCGATCGCCGACCGGGTCGGGGTCGCTCCCCCGAACCGGTCACCGGGTGTCGACCCGTTGCCGGATCAACCGGCTCCGCCGTGTCGACCGGGCCGCGGGCCGTTCCCTGTCCGCTGCCGCTGAGCGGTGGCCTACTTCTCGAGCAACCGCGGCAAGGTGCAGTGCACGTTCGTCAGTTCCTGGAAGCCCAGTGCGAGTGTCAGTGCGACGTCCTCCTGGAACGGCGGCACGACGAGCTGGATCGACGTCGGACAACCCTGTGCGTCGTGGCCTGTCGGAAGGACGAGGCCGGGCACCCCGGAGAGGTTGCACAGCATCGTCGAGCGCGACTGCGCTTCGTAGAGGGGAAGCTTCTGCCCGTTGATGTCGACGGTGAGCTCATCCAGGTCGGGAGCGGTGGACGGAGTCGCAGGCAACGCGATGACGTCCACGTCGCGGAAGGCATCGGCGAGCTCCAACTGGAGTTCGTGACGGAACTGCAGGGCTCGGAGGTAGTCAGCGGCAGAGGTCAGGAGGCCGGCGTGCATCCGCTGGAGCAGGACGGGGTCGTAGTCGCCGAGGCGGCCGGCGTGCTCCGCGTGGGTCACGGCGGCCTCGGTGAACAGCACCTGGTATCCGACAGCCTGGGCGAGCCCTGCCGATGGCAGGCGGATGGGCGTGGTCCTGGCGCCGGCCTGTCGGAGCACGTCGACGAAGGCGTCGTACCCCTCCTTCACCGCGTCGTCACAGACGTCGAAGAAGTAGGAGTCGGGGATGCCGATGGTCACGTTCTTCGGCGGCCACGGGGCGTCGCCGACCTGTGTCGGATAGTGTTGTGACCGCGGGTCGAGGTTGTCGTGGCCTCGGATCACCTGGAACAGGCGCGCGGTGTCGGCTGCGCTGCGCGACATCGGTCCCACAGTCTCCGTGGTCGGGGACAGCGGCACGGCCCCGGTACGGGGAACAGCGCCGAGTGTGGGTTTGAGCCCGGTGAGGCCGCACCAGGCCGAGGGGACTCTGATGGAGCCGCCGGCGTCGGATCCGATGGAGATCGGGTAATAGCGCGCTGCCAGCGCAGCGCCGGATCCGCTCGAGGACCCTCCGCTCCAACGAGTGGTGTCCCAGGGGTTGCGGACGGGGCCGTTCAGGGGGTTCCACGGTCCGCCGATCGCGAACTCTGTGGTTCCCTCCTTGGCGACCAGGACGGCTCCGGCTGCTTCGGCGCGTCTGACGACGGTGGCGGTCTGCGTTGCGACCCGGTCGGCGTGGAGTCGTGAGCCGGCGGTGGTCCGTTCGCCGGCAACGTCGAGAACGTCCTTGACGCCGAACGGAACGCCCTCGAGCGGGCGAGGCGTGCCGGCCTCCCAGCGGCGAGCAGCCTCCTCGGCGGACTTGTCGGCGCGCTCTCCGATCACGGTGACGATGGCGTTGAGTGTCTCGTCGTAGGCCGCGATCCTCGCCCTGCTCGCGGCGAGCACGTCGATCGGCGTGGTGTCGCCGTGGGCGTACGCGTCGAGAAGTGCGTCGATACCCAGCGTTGCGAAGTCGGCGGTCACTGGTCGGCCCCTGTGGTCGACGTGCCGGGCGTACCGGGACGGGAGCTCCAGCAGGCGTCGGGGTGCAGCCATGCGTCGCCGAGGGCGTGGTCGGTTCGGCCCGACATCAGCCGCACCGGTCGAGCGCGGAGCGCCTGGCTCGTCGCCTCGTTGCCCGCGACGGCCGCTGCCAGGTCCTCGGTCTCCTTCGGGCTGAGGTCTCGACCGAGGCGAGCCGCACGAGCCCTCAGGACGGGAGCTGCGAGATCACTGTCGTCCATCAACATCTTGCTTCCTCCGAACAGGTTCCTGCTCCGTCGTCGGGGCTCCGAGGAGCACCGACGACGCTCTCGTCGGAGGAGAGCGTCGCCCACCGTGCTCCTTGACGTCAATATGTCGGACGTTTAAAGTCCCTTCCCATCAAGGACGCGGTCGCCTGAGGTCTGCGGCCCGGTCACGTGCGGCTGATCGGATGGCGTCGGACATTGACGCGATCCGTTCTTCAGCCATGCGGTCGCTGGTTTTCCACTCGACGGGAGGCTCGATTTGAAGCTCGGACTCTTCATGCCGACGATGAACAACGGGTGGGTGTTCTCCACCAACTCGCCGCAGTTCGTTCCGGACTGGTTCTTGATGGAGCAGACCGCCCTGAAGGCGGAGCACTACGGTTTCGACTTCCTGCTCGCGCCGGTCAAGCTGCGCGGGTTCGACGGCCCCACCGAGCCCTGGAACCACACCCTCGACTCTTTCGCGGTGATGGCGGGACTCGCTGTCCGGACGAGTCGTCTCAAGCTGTACGCCTCGGTGGCCACACTGACGACACCCCCGCCTCTGTGTGCCAAGCAGGCCGCCACCATCCAGGACATGGCGGGCGGACGGTTCGGCCTCAACATCGTCACCGGCTGGGAGAAGCCCGAGTACACCCAGATGGGCATCTGGCCGGGCGACGAGCACTTCTCCAACCGCTACGACCACGCGACCGAGTACGTGAAGATCATGAAGGAGCTGTGGGAGACCGGACGCTCGAACTTCAAGGGCGAGTTCTTCCAGATGGACGACTGCATGCTCGGCCCCGAGCCGAAGCATCCGATCGAGCTCGTCTGCGCGGGTGGCTCGGATCGCGGGATCGAGTTCTGCGCCGAGCTCGGCGACTACCAGTTCCTGGTCGGAAAACCGGAGGTCGCGGACCTGACCATGCAGTCAGAACGTCTGCAGAAGGCGACTGTGGCGAGCGGTCGTCGGGTCGGGGCCTACCCGCTGTACACCGTCGTCCTGAGGGACTCCGTCGCCGAGGCCGAAGACGCCGTCGAGAGCTGGCGCGAACACCAGGACTTCGAGGCCGTCGCCAACATGATGGGGATCGCCTCGACCGACACCTCGACCGACGAGGCCTCGACCAAGAACATCATGCTCGGGTCCGACGGGTTCATGTTCACCATCGGGCGGATCATGGGCGATGCGAAGACCGTTGCCGACAAGATCAGGGAACTGAGTGCGGTCAACGGCGTGTCCGGGATGATGCTGACGTTCCAGGACTATCTCACCGACATCGACCGGTTCGGCAAGGAAGTCGTGCCGCTGTTGAAATAGCCGTTGCATTCGGGCGGCGGTAGCGCAGGCCGCTCGCTCTACCAGGACCCGGCGCGTTGGTAGAGCGAGCGGAGGTCGTTCAGATGCGTCCGCATTTCTTGCTCCGCGGCGGCCGGCTCGCCCGCTGCGATGTGCTCGGCGATAACCCGATGCGACTCGTTGGCCTGGTCCCATTCAGAACTCTTGACGACCTCGGCCCGGTGCAGCCGGGTGCGCAGGACATCGGCGACCGGCTGACCCATCATCGTGAACATGAGGTTTCCGGTCGCCATGAGGATCGTGGCATGAAAGTCGAAGTGTTCGGAGTAGCTCTTGGGGTCCAACGGCTCCCGCTGGGACTCCGCGGCCGCGACCACGGCGCTGACCGTCTCGGCATCCGCGCGCTCGGCCGCCAGGCGTGCAGCCATGGGTTCGAGGAGAAGCCTGGCCTCCAAGAGGTCCTCGAGCCGCAGGCGCGGGGTGTCCACCAGGATCCCGAGGCTGGCGCCGAGGGCGGCCACGGTCCGCTCCGGGTCCGGTGCGGACACGAAGGACCCCCCGGTCGCTCCGCGCCGGGTCTCGATCAGGTTCTGGCTGGCCAGCACGCGCAGCGCCTCGCGAATGGTGCCGCGGCCGACCCCGAACGCCTTGCCGAGTTCGGGCTCGCTCGGGAGGCGGTCCCCGCTGCCGATCTGCCCGCTGACGATCTGGGTGCGTAGCTCGTCGGCGATCTGCTGGTACGCGGGGCGGATGCGCTGCACGCGCAGATGCACCTTGCGGCGCGCCGCGGCGGGTGCGGTTCTCGCGGTGACGTGTTCTGCCATGGACCAGCCACCACTCCAGAAATCGACGCTGCGGCACCACCCTACGTCGCATGACGTGAGGGGCTGAGTGCGGGAGCACTTTTCACCGCATCGAGCAATACCAGCTTATGTAAGACATATGACCTTTTCAAGGAGTTGCCATGCCAGGGCTGCGCGAGGGCTGGACCGGTCGGTTCTACGAGGACTTCGGGGTCGGCGACGTCTACCAGCACCCGCTCGGCCGCACGATCACCGAGACCGACAACAGCTGGTTCACGCTGCTGACGATGAACACCAACCAGGCGCACTTCAACGCGCAGGTCGGTGAGTCCTCCGAGTTCGGCCGGATGCTGGTGGCCTCGCCCCTCACGATCGCGGTCGCGATCGGGCAGTCGGTGGTCGACACCACCCAGAACGCGTTCGCGAATCTGGGCCTGGACGACCTGAGGCTCACGGCGCCCGTGTTCGCCGGCGACACCCTGTGGTCGGAATCGATCGTGCTGGGCAAGCGGGAGTCCGCGAGCCGGCCGCAAGCCGGGATCGTCACGATCCGGACGCGGACGTTGAACCAGGACGCGGTGGAGGTGCTCACGTTCCGGCGCACGTTCTACGTGCACCGGCGGGGCGCCGAGCGCGCTGCCTCCTCGTTCCCCCAGGCTGCGACGCCGTTGTCGCTGGACAACGAGCCGGTGCGCCGGTGAGGCCGTTGGAGGACGTGCGGATCATCTCTTTGGAGCAGTACGGCGCCGGGCCGTTCGGGTCGATGCATCTGGCCGAGCTGGGTGCGGACATTGTGAAGGTCGAGGACCCGTCTGTTGGTGGGGACGTGGGCCGGCACGTCCCGCCGTTTGCCGAGGACGGGGACTCGTTGTTCTTCGAGTCGTTCAACCGGGACAAGTCGTCGGTCACTCTCGACATCCGCACCCGGGAGGGTCGTGG
>NZ_JBFWOY010000005.1:0-249296 GCF_050250275.1 Pseudonocardia sp. | reverse complement strand
GGAACCCCGGTGGCGGGAACCCCGGTGGCGGGAACCCCGGTGGCGGGAACCCCGGTGGCGGGAACCCCGGTGGCGGGAACCCCGGTGGCGGGAACCCCGGTGGCGGGAACCCCGGTGGCGGGAACCCTGGTGGCGGGAACCCTGGTGGCGGGAACCCTGGTGGCGGGAACCCTGGTGGCGGGAACCCGGGTGGCGGCAATCCGGGTGGTGGGAACCCTGGTGGTGGCGGCAACCCGGGCGACAGTGGGCATGGCCACGGGGGTCCGCGTGGGGGTGATGGCCACGGCGGCCCCCGGGGCGGCGACGGCCACGGTGGTCCGCGTGGTGGTCATGGGCAGGATGACCCGCGTGGTGGTCACGGACACGGCGACCCGAGGGGCGGACACGGACACGCTGATCCGCGTGGCGGACACGACCGTGGACACGACCACGGCCGCCATCACCGGGCCGATCACAACAACCCGGGCCGGCATCAGGGTCACGACCACCAGGGTCGGCACCGCCACGGCCACGTGGTCGGCGGGCATCAGCAGCACGGGCCCGGTGGTCACCAGCACGGCCGGCCGGGCGGGCACGGCCCGCAGCACGGCGGCTCGCAGACCCCGGCCCGTCCAGGCGGTCAGCAGCACGGGCACGGTCAGCCGCACGGCCATGGCGGACAGCAGGGCCACGGGCAGCACGGCGGTTCGCAGAACCCGACCCGCGCGGGCGGGCACCAGACCTGCCACGTCGTCGACATCAACCGGCTCGTCGACGGCATCTTCGGGCACGTCACGAAGTCGGCGGGCAACTTCCGCTTCTGACCTGACCCGGTGACACCCGCGGCCCCCGTCTCGTCGAGGCGGGGGCCGCGGTCATCGCTGGACCGTTGCGGGGTGGGGCGTCATCCTGGGGCGACCGGTCGTGACCCCACACCTGAGGACCAACGTTGACCCTCGCCGAGAAGCCCACGCCGTCCGACGCCGCCGCGCTCGGCCGCAGAGCCGCCGACCACCTGTGGATGCACTTCTCGCGCATGGGCCGGTACGCGGACTCGCCCGTCCCGGTGATCGTCCGGGGGGAGGGCGCCTACGTCTACGACGATCGTGGCCGGCGCATCCTGGACGGTCTGTCCGGGTTGTTCGTGGTCCAGGTCGGGCACGGTCGGCGTGAGCTGGCGGAGGTCGCGGCGCGGCAGGCGGAGACGTTGGCGTTCTTCCCGGTGTGGGGGTACGCGCACCCGTCGGCGATCCAGCTGGCGGAGCGGCTGGCCGACCTCACCCCGGGCGACCTGAACCGGGTGTTCTTCACCTCGGGCGGCGGTGAGGCCGTCGAGACGGCGTGGAAGGTCGCGAAGCAGTACTTCAAGCTCACCGGCAAGCCGGCGAAGCACAAGGTGATCAGCCGGATGTCGGCGTACCACGGGACGACGCAGGGGGCGTTGGCGATCACCGGGCTGCCGGCGATGAAGCAGGACTTCGAGCCGTTGACCCCGGGTGGGTTCCGTGCGCCGAACACGAACATCTTCCGCGCGTCGGTGCACGCCGACGACCCGGAGGCGTTCGGCCGCTGGGCCGCCGACCGGATCGAGGAGGCGATCCTGTTCGAGGGGGCGTCGACGGTCGCGGCGGTGGTGGTCGAGCCGGTGCAGAACTCGGGTGGCTGCTTCACGGCGCCGCCGTCGTACTTCGCGCGGGTCCGCGAGATCTGCGACCGTCACGACGTCCTGCTGGTGTCGGACGAGGTGATCACCGGGTTCGGCCGCCACGGCGTGACGTTCGCGTGCGAGAAGTTCGGGTTCGTGCCCGATCTGATCACGTGCGCGAAGGGCATGACGTCGGGGTACAGCCCGATCGGGGCGATGATCGCGACGGACCGGGTGATCGAGCCGTTCCTGGCCGACAAGGTGACGTTCCCGCACGGCTACACGTTCGGCGGGCATCCGGTGTCGGCGGCGGTGGCGCTGGCGAACCTGGACATCATGGAACGGGAGGGCCTGCACCAGCGGGTCCTCGACAACGAGGGCGCGTTCGGGGCGACCCTCGACCGGCTGCGGGACCTGCCGATCGTCGGCGACGTGCGCGGCGACGGGTACTTCTGGGCGGTCGAGCTGGTCACGGACTCGTCGGGGACGACGCTCGACGCCGACCAGCGGGAGCGGATCGTCCGCGGCTTCCTGCCGGCGGCGCTGTTCGAGGCGGGTCTCTACTGCCGTCCGGACGACCGCCAGGACCCGGTGGTGCAGCTGGCACCCCCGTTGACGTGCGGGCAGGTGGAGTTCGACGAGATCGAGCAGATCCTGCGGGGTGTGCTCGCGGAGGCCTGGTCGCTGCTGTGACCCGTGATCCGCTGTTCGACGACCTGGTCCTCGCCGATCTCGCCCGCCGACCGGGCATCAAGTGGCGCCGGGCCGGGCCCGGCACGGTGGCGGCGTGGGTGGCGGACATGGACTTCGCGCCGCCGCAGCCGGTCACGGACGCGTTGGTGGAGCTGATCCGCGGCGGCGACCTGGGCTACCCCGAGTGGCTGCTGACGGGGACGCCGCTGCGCGCCGCGTTCGCCGCGCGGATGGCCGCCCGGTACGGCTGGGACGTCCCGGCCGACGAGGTCCGTGAGCACACCGACCTCATCCAGGGTGTGCAGATGGTGCTGCACCTGGCGACGTCGCCGGGCGACGGTGTCGCCGTCCACACTCCGGGCTATCCGCCGTTCCTGGCGACGGTGGAGGAGATGGGCCGCAAACGTGTCGACGTTCCGGTGCGCCGCACGGTCGACGGTTGGGACATGAACGTGGCCGCGCTCGACGACGCCGCGGCCGGCTGCCGGGTGCTGCTGCTGGTCAACCCGCACAACCCGACCGGGCGTGTCCTGCCCCGTGAGGAGCTGGCCGCGGTCGCGGAGATCGCGCGTCGGCACGACCTGCTGGTGATCTCGGACGAGATCCACGCGGAGCTGGTCCACGCGCCGAACGCGCACGTGCCCTTCGCGTCCCTGGGTGCGGACGCGGCGGCCCGGACCGTCACGTTCAACTCGGCGAGCAAGGCGTTCAACCTGGCGGGTCTGCACTGCGCGGTGGGGCACTGGGGGCCGCCGCGGCTGCGGGCGACCCTGGACGCCCATCCGTCGGAGCTGTTCGGCGGGGTGTCGTCGCTGTCGGTGGTGGCGACGCTGGCGGCGTGGGAGCACGGCGACGAGTGGCAGCGCCGGCTGCTGGCGGTGGTGCGGCGCAACCGGGACCGGGTCGCTGCGTGGCTGGCGCGGCGGGGTGGTGACGATCCCGTCCCCGAGGCCACCTACCTGTACTGGTTCGCCGCCCGCGCCCTGGAGCTGGACGCGGACGACGTGGTGGGGACGGTGAGCCGCGAGGCCCGGGTCCGGCTCGACGGTGGCCCCGGGTTCGGGCCGGGCCACGAGGGCATGCTGCGGCTGAACCTGGCGACGGCCGAGCCGGTCCTCGACGAGCTCCTGCGTCGCCTCGACACCCTGCGCGACTGACCCCCGACATGCAGGAACGGCACTTTCCCGCAACCCGGTTGCGGGAAAGTGCCGTTCCTGCAAAAACGCGCGGGGCTACTCCGGCGAGGCCGTCGCCGCGAGGAACTGGGCGTTGTAGAGCCGGAAGTACGCGCCCTGGGCGGCGAGCAGCTCCTCGTGGGTGCCCTGCTCGACGATGTGCCCGGCCTCCATGACCAGGATCAGGTCGGCGTCGCGGATCGTCGAGAGGCGGTGCGCGATGACGAAGCTGGTCCGGTCGGAGCGCAGGGCGGCCATGGCCCGCTGCACCAGCACCTCGGTGCGGGTGTCGACGGAGCTGGTGGCCTCGTCGAGGATCAGCAGCGACGGGTCGGCGAGGAAGGCGCGCGCGATCGTCACGAGCTGCTTCTCGCCCGCGCTGATGTTGCTGCCCTCCTCGTCGATGACGGTGTCGTAGCCGTCGGGCAGGCTGCGCACGAACCGGTCGACGTAGGTCGCACGCGCGGCGGCCAGGATCTCGTCCTCGGTGGCGCCGGGTCGGCCGTAGGCGATGTTCGCGCGAATCGTGCCGTTGAACAGCCAGGTGTCCTGCAGGACCATGCCGATGCCGGAGCGCAGGTCGTCGCGTTCCATCTTCGCGATGTCGACGCCGTCGAGGGTGATGCGGCCGCCGTCGAGCTCGTAGAAGCGCAGGACGAGGTTGACCAGCGTGGTCTTGCCGGCGCCGGTGGGTCCGACGATGGCGACGGTCTGGCCGGGTTCGGCGACCAGCGACAGGTCGTCGATCAGGGGGGAGTCCTCGACGTAGCGGAACGACACGTCCTCGAACGCCACCCGGCCGTGACGCTCGGTGCGCCGCAACGGGTTCGCCGGGTCGGGGGTCTGCTCGTCGGCGTCGAGGAGCTCGAACACCCGCTCGGCCGAGGCCACGCCGGACTGCAGCAGGTTGGCCATGGAGGCGACCTGCGTGAGTGGCTGGGTGAACTGGCGTGAGTACTGGATGAACGCCTGCACGTCGCCGAGGCTCATGGCGCCCGACGCGACCCGTAGCCCGCCGATGACGGCGACGAGCACGTAGTTCAGGTTCCCGATGAACATCATCGACGGCATGATGATCCCGGACATGAACTGGGCCCGGAAGCTGGCCTCGTAGAGTTCCTCGTTCTTCGCGGCGAACGACGCCTCGACCTCGCGGCGGCGGCCGAACACCCGGACGAGCTCCTGGCCGGTGAAGGCCTCCTCGATCTGGCCGTTGAGGGCGCCGGTGTGCTTCCACTGGGCCACGAACTGCGACTGCGAGCGCTTCGCGATGGCCTTGGTGAGCCACAGCGAGACGGGGATCGTGATGAGCGCGATGACCGACAGCAGCGGGGAGACCAGGAACATCATGATCAGGACGCCGACGACCGACAGCAGCGAGACGAGCAGCTGGCTCATGGTCTGCTGCAGGGACTGGGAGATGTTGTCGATGTCGTTGGTGACGCGGGAGAGCACCTCGCCGCGCTGCTGGCGGTCGAAGTAGCTCAGCGGCAGCCGGTTGAGCTTGTCCTCGACCTCGCGGCGCAGCACGAACACGGTGCGCTGGACGATGCTGTTGAGCAGGTAGCCCTGCATGTAGCCGAACAGCGACGACGCCACGTAGATCAGGACGACGCCGAGCAGGACGAGGCCCAGGGCGTGGAAGTCGATCCCGACGCCGGGGACGACGTCCTGCGCCTCGATGACGTTGGCGACGGTGCCGTTGCCGCGGGCGCGGGCGTCGGCCACGGCCTGCTCGGTGGTGAGCCCGGCGGGGAGCTGGCGGCCGATGACGCCGGCGAAGATGAGGTCGGTGGCGTGCCCGAGGATCTTGGGGCCGATGACGTTGAGTGTCACGCTGATCACGCCGAGCGCGACGACGACGGCGACGCCGATGCGGTGGGGTACGAGCAGGCCGGCGAGCCGCTTGGCCGACGGGCCGAAGTTCGACGCCTTCTCGGCGGGCATGCCGGCGCCCATCCAGGGCGGTCCGTTGCCGCGGCGGGCGTTGGCCATGCCGCGGGCGGCCTTGCCGGTCTCGGCGTCCTGCTTGGGCTTGCCCCCGGGGGCGCCCGGGGTGGGGGTGGTGGTGGTCATGCGGCCGCCTCCGCGGACAGCTGCGACTCGACGATCTCGACGAACGTCGGACAGGTCTGCAGCAACTCGTCGTGGGTCCCGCTCCCGACGACCACGCCGTCCTCGAGGACGAGGATCTGGTCGGCGTCGGCGATGGTGGACACCCGCTGGGCGACGATGACGACGGTCGCGTCGGCGGTGACCGGGCGCAGCGCCGCGCGTAGCCGGGCGTCGGTGGTGAGGTCGAGGGCGGAGAAGGAGTCGTCGAACAGGTAGATGTCGGGTTTGCGGATCAGGGCGCGGGCGATGGCGAGGCGTTGCCGCTGGCCGCCGGAGACGTTCGTGCCGCCCTGGGAAATGGGGGACTCGAGCTGCTCGGGCATGGCGCGCACGAAGTCCTCGGCCTGCGCGATCCGCAGCGCCTCCCACAGGTCCTCGTCGGTCGCGGTCGGGTTGCCGTAGCGGAGGTTGCTCGCGACGGTGCCGGTGAACAGGTAGGGCCGCTGCGGCACGATGCCGATGCGTCCCCAGAGGTCCTCGGGTTCCATGTCGCGGACGTCGACGCCGTCGATGCGGACGGCGCCGTCGCTCGCGTCGAACAGCCGGGGGACCATCGAGATGAGCGTGGTCTTGCCCGCGCCGGTGCTGCCGATGATGGCGGTGGTGCGGCCCGGGAGCGCGGTGAAGGTGATGTCGCGCAGGACGGGGGAGGCGGCTCCCGGGTAGGCGAACGTCGCGTCGTCGAACTCGAGGACGCCTGCCCGGGTGCGGGGGCTGACGGGCGCTGCGGGTGGGGCGACCGACGACTCGGTGTCGAGGACCTCGGTGATGCGTTCCGCGCAGACGGAGGCGCGGGGGATCATGATCGCCATGAACGTCGCCATCATGACGGCCATGAGGATCTGCAGCAGGTAGGCCAGGAACGCGGTGAGTGCGCCGATCTGCATCTCGCCGGCGTCGATGCGGCCGGCGCCGAACCACATGACGGCGACGCTCGACAGGTTCAGCACGAGCATGACGATCGGGAAGATCAACGCCTGCAGCCGGCCCGCCGCGATGGCGACGTCGGTGACGTCGGCGTTGGCCCGGCCGAACCGCTCGGTCTCGACGGGCTCCCGCACGAAGGCGCGGACGACGCGGATGCCGGTGATCTGCTCGCGCAGGACGCGGTTGACGGTGTCGATCCGGGTCTGCATGAGCCGGAACTTCGGGACCATCCGAACGATCACGAGTCCGATCGCGACGATCAGGACGGGCACGCAGACCGCCATCAGCCAGGACAGGCCGATGTCCTCGTTGAGCGCCATGATCACGCCTCCGACGCACATGATCGGCGCCGCGACCATCATGGTGCAGGACATCAGGACCAGCATCTGGACCTGCTGCACGTCGTTCGTGTTGCGGGTGATCAACGAGGGCGCACCGAACCGGTTGACCTCGCGGGCGGAGAACTCGCCGACGCGGTGGAACACGGCCGTCCGCAGGTCGCGGCCGAAGCCCATCGCGGTGCGCGAGCCGTACCAGACGGCCGCGATCGAGCAGGCGATCTGCACGAGTGTCACGAGCAGCATCCAGCCGCCGGTGCTGATGATGTAGCCGGTGTCCCCGAGGGCGATGCCCTTGTCGATGATGTCGGCGTTGAGGCTCGGCAGGTACAGCGACGCCATCGTGCCGATCAGCTGGAACAGCAGGACCAGCAGCAACGGCCGCGAGTAGGGGCGGAGGTGGGTGCGCAGGAGGCGGACGAGCATCTTCTCAGACCTCGATCGTTCGGGCGTGGTGGTCCGCGGCCGGGGTGCCGGCCGGGTGCGGGGTGCGCATGCCGTCGAGGACGACCGCGACGATCTCGTCGGGTGTCATCGGCACACCGTCGGAGATGCGTGGGTGCGTGGCGGAGAACGTGAGCAGGCGCAGCACGCGGGCGAACTCGGCGGCGGGGACGCGCAGCGTGTCGGCGTCGGGCCCGACGATCTCGGCGATCGCCGCGCGGAACGCGTCGTTCATGTGTTCGTGGCGGCGCTTGTGCTCGTCGGTGGGTTCCGGCGGCTGCTGCAGCCCGAGGGCGCCGATGAGGCCGAACGCGCCGCGCAGCCGTTCCTGGAGCACGACGACGGTCGCGACGAGGCGTTGCCGCAGTGGCAGGGTGCGGTCGACGGCGGCGAGCGCATCGAGGGTGTCCTGGGGGTCGAATCCCTTCTCCAGGACCGCGCGCATGAGCGCGTCCTTGTCCGGGAAGACGCGGAAGATCGTGCCCTCGGCCACGCCGGCGGCCTCGGCGATCTGCCGGGTGCTGACGGCGGGTCCGTCCCGCAGCACGAGCGGCAGCGTCGCCGCGACGATCGCCGCGCGGCGATCGTGGGGCGCCATGCGGCTGGCGCGGCCGGGTCTCGTCACGGCGCCGGACACTAATTGAGTGGCGACTCATTAACAAACGAGTTCGCGTGCGGCGGAATGTGCGCCGGTCAGGCGGTCGCGACCGCCAGGTGTCGGCGTGGCTTCTCGGGCTGCGTCGCCGTCAGCTCCGTGGCCCCGACGACCGGCAGCCGGTCGAGCATGCCGTCGACGTCGTGGGGCAGCAGGGTGCGGCGACCGTCCAGGCCGGTCACGCACAGCCCGACACCGGCCGAGCCGGCCCGGCCGTGGGCCCGGCGCAGCGCGTCCACCCCGTCGGTGTCGAACGACCGGATCTGGGCGAGGTCGATGACGAGCGCCCGTGGCCCCGCGGGCCGTGGCGTGTGCGCGATCAGCTTGTCGACGAGCCCGACCAGCCGTCCCCCGGTACGTGCGCTCAGCTCTCCCGCGGCCCGCACGACGTGTCCGCGCGGCGACCGCTCGACGGCGAGCTGGATCTCGAACGTCGAGTGCATTCCTCCCCCGTCTCGGGTGACCGCCCCCGATGGCGGTCTCCCGGGGCATCGTCGCCCGCTCGGGTGAACGCCTCGACGCTAGGAAGTGAGCGGCGGGCGCACGAGGGTCGAAGGTCCCGCCGTCGGCCCGGATCCGCCCTGCGGCGGATCCGGGCCGGACGAGCCCGCGGACCTGCGACGACGGCGCGGGTGCGAGGCCGGTGGTCCCGCACCCACACCCCCCGGTTGCGCCGCAGGTCCCGAGTCCCGTGCGGTGCCGCACGATTGCGGAGACTGTACCGCGTTCCGCGGCGTGATCAGTGTCGACTCGCGTCCCGGTTCAGCCCGCGGGCGGGCGCTGCTGCACGCCCCAGCCGTTCCCGTCCGGGTCGGCGAAGAAGCAGAACGAGTTCCACGGGCCGCCCTGGCCGGGCGCCCATTCCCCGGTCTCGGTGACGTGGCGGACCTCGGTGACGTCGACCCCGCGTTCGACCAGGTGGGCGTGCGCGGCCTCGATGTCGGCGACGACGAGCTGCAGACCCTTCACCGACCCGGGTTCCGACTCGGTCAGGCCGGTGCCGAACGTCACCGAGCAGGCCGACCCCGGCGGGGTGACCTGCACGATGTGCGTGCCCTCCCGCACCTCGTGGTCGACGTCGAGGGAGAAGCCGAGCTGGTCGGTGTAGAACTTCCGGCTGCGGGCGACGTCGGCCACCGGCAGCACGATGACCTCCAGCTTCCAGTCCATGACGGTCCCTCCTGGTCCGGCGCCACCACGTGCGGCACACACAGTGAAAACGTCGGCGGGGCCCGGAACTCATCTGTGAGTCTCGGATCCGGTGCTCCGCAACACCTGCTGCGCGGCCCCGCGGGAGAGCTCCCGGGGGGCGGCGCGCGCTCAGCGCGGCGTGAAGTGCGGGTCGCGACCGGCCGCCCCGAGCAGGCGGTCCTGCAGCGGTGCGTCGCCCGGCACCGGAACCACCGGCCCGAACACGACGATCCCGGGCCCGAACGCCTCGGGCGTGCGCATCATCTCCGGCATCGTCGACATCGTCGGCCACAGGCGTTCGACCTCCGCGGGGTCGATCGTGTCATCCTGGCCGGTCGCCCGCGCGAGGTCCCAGCGGTGCAGCACCATGTCGGTGCTCACCACGGCGTCGACGTGGCCGGCGGCGGTGGCGCGACCCATCGGGGTGTCGACGGGACGCCCGGCGACCTCCGGGTCCGCGAGCATCGACTCGACGTCGGCGCGGGCGGCGAGGAACGCGGCGAGCGGGTCGTCGTCGACGCTGGGGGCGGGGCTGAGCGCGCGGCCGACCGGCTTGAGCACCGCCTGGTGCATGTCGACGACGTGCCCGACGACGTCCCGCGCCGTCCACTCTGCACACGGCGACGGATCGGCCCACCGGTCGGGGGACACCGCGGCGACCGTGGCGCCGAACGCCTCGGCACGCCGCCGGAAGCGGGCGACGATGCCGTCGAGGGTGTCCGCGCCGTCGTCCGCCTCGCTCACGTCGTCCTCCGATTCACCTGGTGTGCGCCGACGGGCATCGTGTCACCGGCGGCGGCGCCGGGGAACAGTCGAAGGGCATGCCGCCGGCCGGAGTCTGCTGAGGACGGAGGATCCGACCGGCGCGGCGGCCCTGCCCGTGCCCTCCCGGCGTGTCCGGCGCGCCCCGCGCGTGGCCGTGCCGCCGCCGTCGCCGCGGTCTCGGGCACCATGGTCGTGACGGCCCCGTCCCGCGGGCCGCTGCGCCGAGACGATCCGGGAGCACGAGTGCGGAAGGGCCCGGCGGTCCTGCTGGTCGTCGTCCTGGTGATCGTCGCCGCGATCGGGGTCGTCGTCTGGCGGGCCGTGAACAAGCCGAAGCCGGGCTGCGTGGTCTCGGGCGAGCGGGAGATCACGCTGTCGGTCGAGCAGGCCGAGTACGCCGCCACCATCGCGGCCGTCGGCTACGCGGAGGGCCTGCCCGAGCACGCGGTGACGGTCGCGCTGGCCACCGCCCTGCAGGAGTCCGGGCTGCGCAACCTCGACGGCGGCGACCGCGACTCCGCCGGCCTGTTCCAGCAGCGGCCCAGCCAGGGCTGGGGCACCCACGCGCAGGTCACCGATCCGGTCTACGCGGCGACGGCGTTCTACCGGGTGCTGCGCGAGCAGCCCGACTGGCAGGACATCAGCCTCACCGAGGCCGCGCAGGTGGTGCAGCGTTCGGCCTTCCCCGAGGCGTACGCGCAGTGGGAGCCGCAGGCCCGGTCGATCGCGATGGCGCTGACGGGCCAGTCGGCGGCGGCGTTGCGATGCCGCGACGTGCCGCTGCAGGTTCCCGGCGACGACGTCGCGACGGTCGCGGCCCGCGAGCTCGGCACCGCGAAGCTCTCGGGGCCGCAGCCGCAGCAGCGGGGCTGGGCGATCGCGTCGTGGCTGGTCGCGCACTCGGCCCGGTTCGGGCTCGACACCGTGACCTACGACGGCCGGAGCTGGACCGCGGACTCGGGACAGTGGACGTCCACGGGCACCCCCGACGGGCAGCTGTCCCTGCGCCGGGCCACGAGCGCCCAGTGACCGGTGCCGACGGTCAGTCGGCGAGGCCGTGCCGGTAGGCGTAGGTGACGGCCTGGGCGCGGTCGCGCAGCCCGGCCTTGGCGAACAGGTGGTTGACGTGCGTCTTGACCGTCGCCTCACCGACGACGAGCCGGCGCGCGATCTCCCGGTTGGACAGCCCCTGCGCGATGAGTGACAGGACCTCGGCCTCGCGGGGGGTGAGCCCGTCGGGCAGCGGGTCGGAGGTCGCCGCGGCGGGCGCCGGGCCGGTGGCCACCAGCTTCGCGAGGGCGGCGGCGTCGATCGTGCTGTGCCCGTCGGCCGCCGAGCGCAGGGCCCGGCCGATGGCCTCGGCGTCGGCGTCCTTCGAGAGCCAGCCCGCCGCGCCGGCCCGCAGGGCGGCGACGATCGCGTCGTCGTCGACGTAGGTGGTGAGCACGACGACGGCCGTGCCGGGGTGGGCCTCGCGGACGCGGCGGGTGGCGGTGACGCCGTCGCAGCCGGGCATCCGCAGGTCGGTGAGGAGCACGTCGGGCCGGTGCGCGTCGACGAGCGCGACGGCCTCGTCGCCGTCGGCGGCCGCACCGACGACCGTGATCCCCGGCAACAGCCCGAGCAGTGTGGCGAGCCCGTCGCGGACGATGCGCTGGTCGTCGGCGAGGACGATGCGCAGGTCGGCACCCGTCACGCCGGCTGCGGCACCGTCAGCGTCACCCGCCATCCGTCCTCCGTCGGTCCCGCGTCGAGGTGGGCACCGACGAGCGCGGCACGCTCGCCCATCCCGACCAGACCGTAGCCCCCGGGCGTGGCGGCCGGCGGCGGCGCACCGGCGACGTCACGGACGTCGAGCACCGTGGCGGCGCCGTCCGCGGAGGGGGAGCGGAACAGGTGGACCCGCACGGGTGCGTCGGGGGCGTGCTTGCGCGCGTTGGTCAGCGCCTCCTGCGCGGTCCGCAGCACGGTCTCGCGTACCTGCGGCGGGAGCAGCCCGACGTCGTCGGCCTCCAGGGTGGCGAGCGGGTGCTCGTCGACGAGCGCCTGCAGGCCCTCGCGCAGGTCGACGGGTTCGGTGCGCAGCGCGTGCACGGCGCGGCGGGCCTCGGTGAGCCCCTCGACGGCGAGCCGGTGCGCGCGTTCGATCTGGGCGACGGTGTCGTCGGGGGCGCCGTCGCGGCGCAGCATCAGCTTCGCCCCCTGCAGCTGGACGGCGAGTGCGGACAGGGAGTGGGCGAGGACGTCGTGCACGTCGCGGGCGATGCGGGCACGCTCGGCGAGGGCGGCGGCGCGGGCGTGCTCCTCCGTGGCTCGGGCCTCGGCGGCCAGCGCCACCTCGCGTTCCTCCGCGCGGCGGCGGGCGGTGCGCTGCGCCGTCCCGATGAGCAGCACGCTGACGAGCGACAACACCACGACGCCGATCGACAGCACCGGCTCCTGCTGCCACATCGCGACGGCCAGCGCGGCGGCTGTCGCGCCGAGGACGCCGAGTGCCCACGGCAGCGGCAGTCGCCTACCCGCGGCGGCGACCGCGACATAGCAGAACGCGATCGGGATCGACCAGCGTCCGATGTCGGCGACGAGCAGCGCACCACCGGCGGCGACGGCGGCGATCCCCGCGGCGTGCAGCCCGGGCGGGCGGGCCGGTCGGATCGCCATGACCGTCCAGCCGGCGATCACCAGCAGGCTGCCCACGATCGACAGTGCGGACACCCCGATGCGGGGCGGTCCGACGACCGCCCCGCCCAGGATGATCGGGAGCCAGACCATGGTCGTGATCCGGCGGACCGGACCGGGTCTGGGGTCGAGGATCACCGGCCGAGTGTCGCGCGCGGACGGGTGCCGCCGCGACGGGAGTCCGCCTGCAGCGGCCGCCCGTCGTGACGGATCCGCTGCCGCAGTACCAGGCCCTGCACGCCCAGGCTGATCCCGAACGACAGCGCGATCGTCGACGTCGCGAGTGCGGCCGTGGCGCCGCCGATGCTGTGCGCGAGCAGCTCGACGCCGACACGCATTCCGATGGAGATCACCCAGAGCACGAGCGCCGGGGCGCCGCCGCGCAGGTAGAGGAAGCCGTCGCGGGTCTCCAGCGAGACCGCGCGGCCCCGGAGCCAACCGAGGACGACGGTGAGGACCAGCTCGGCCCCGATGAGCGCGCCGCCGGCGGCGGTGATCGTGGGATGGGCCTGCACGACCGTGTAGAGGCCGAGGGCGACCAGGACCAGCGGCAGCCAGGTGAGCTTGGTCCGGCTCGCGTACTGGCCGAGGACCTGGCGGTAGACGATCCAGGCCAGGACGAGGATCGCGATGAGGATCTGCTCGATGTTCACGATGTCGAGCCTGCTCGCGGACGCCGCCCATGGCGCCGACCCACGGGTGGAGCCCGGGTGGATCCCGGGTGGAGGCCTAGTCGCGGCGCCGGATCAGCGTCGTCACCTGCACGACCGAGGGGCCGGGTGGGGTGGAACCGAACCCGAACCGCACGGGCGGGGCGACGGGGGTGAGTTCGCCCTGGCCGGCGCCGTCCCAGCGGATGTCGGCGGCGCTCACCCGGCGCATGTCGCGGGCACAGTAGAACTCCTCGCGGCCGCCGCCCGCGCTGCCGCGGGTCCGCACCCCGGGCAGCACCCGCCGCGCGACGACGTCGATCGCCGACACCCAGGGGATCGACGTAGCGACGCGGGTCGGGACGGCGGCGAGCAGGAGGCCGAGGGCTGCTCGGCGGCCGGTGCGGAACGTCGCCTCCAGCGGTCCGGCGCGCACGGTCCAGCGGGGCCCGTCGACGGCCGCGAACACCGGCAGGATCCGCACCTCGTCGAAGGTGTACGTCGCGGAGACGAACTCGGCCACGGCCGGTGTCGGCGCGAGCAACAGCCGGTGGCCGTCGGGTTGTTCGGCCATGACGTCGGTGAAGGCGCCCAACGGGGAGCGTTCCCAGTGGCCCACGACGATGCGCAGTCCCGCGGCCGTGCCCAGGCCGGCGATGTGGCCGTCGAACCGGTCGATCACGTGTCCCCGTCCCTCAGGCGTTCGACGCCGTCGAGCAGCAGTCGCAGTCCGAATTCCCAGGCCTCGTCGGGGTACTCCTGGTCGAAGCCACCGTTCTCCCAGATGCGGGTCATCGTCGGGAAGCGTTCCGGGGAGTAGTAGGTGCCCCAGAAGCTGGACCGGGACTCCCAGTAGTCGTCGTAGCCGACGCCGGTGCGGGTGGAGAGGCTCGTGTCGGTCACGGCGGAGCGGGCGGCGCCGAAGACGTGGGACTCCACGAGCCCGGCGACCCTGCTGATCGTCGCCTCGGTCAGCCCGGTGAGCGCGACGGCGCGGTAAAGGTCCTCCTGCGCGTCGAGGACGTGCGGGCCCATCGGCATCCGCCAGAGGTTGGACCGGATCAGCCAGGGGTTGGCCTGGTACATCCGCCAGGCCTCACGTGCGTGGAACTCGACCTGCGCGCGCCACGGGAGGTCGGGGTCGGGCAGGGCCCGGCCGGCCCAGGCGCGGTCGATCATCAGCTCGAACAGTTCGTCCTTGCCGGGGACGTAGGTGTAGAGGCTCATGGCGCCGACGCCGAGGTGCTGGGCGACCTTGCGCATCGACAGCTCGTCGACGCCGTGTGCGGCGGCGACCTCGATCGCACCCGTGACGACCCGGTCGAGGGTGAGCCGTTGCCGGGGGCCGCGCGTCGGTGGCGGGGGTGGGTCCCAGAGCAGCCGGATCATGGCGCGGCCCTCGGCCGTGCCCCACTCGCCCGGATCGTCGGCGGCGGGCTCGCTCGCGCCTTGTTCGTCCATTTCGCGGCCTTCCTGGCGAGACTGTCTCCGTACGGTGTACTGTATCGCCCGCAGACGCAGTACGCCGTACGGAATGCGGAGGACGGATGATCTACACCGAGTCGCTCGCCAGGACGTTCACGGTGGGCAAGGAGAGGATCGAGGCGGTGCGCGGTATCGACCTCGACGTGGCCGAGGGCGAGCTGGTCGCCTTCCTCGGCCCCAACGGCGCCGGGAAGTCGACGACGCTGCGGATGCTCACCAGCCTGCTGCCGCCCACCTCGGGCTCCGCGACCGTCGCGGGGGTCGACGTGGTGGCCCGGCCGGCCGAGGTCCGCAGGCGCATCGGCTACATCGGTCAGAAGGACGGCGCGGGCCACAACCACCGGGTCTGGGACGAGCTGCTCATGCAGGGCCGCTTCTACGGGATGAGCAAGGCCGCCGCGGCCGAGAGCGGTGAGGAACTCCTGCGCACGCTCGACCTCGAGGCGCTGCGCATGCGCAAGGTCAGCTCGCTCTCGGGCGGGCAGAAGCGCCGCCTCGACATCGCGCTCGGCCTGATCCACGCGCCGGGCCTGCTGTTCCTCGACGAGCCGTCCACCGGGATGGACCCGCAGAACCGGGCCAACCTGTGGGAGCACATCACGCGGATCCGGGAGCAGCGCGGCACCACGATCGTGCTCACCACGCACTACCTCGACGAGGCCGACGCGATGGCCGAGCGGGTCGTGATCATCGACCACGGCACGATCATCGCCGACGACACCGCGGAGACCCTCAAGGCCAAGCAGGCGGGCGACCGGCTGACCGTCATCGTCCGCCCCGCCGACGCGGCGGCCGCGCGCACCCTGCTCGGCACCGAGGGCAGCGAGCTGGACTCCTCGCCGAGCGAGGACGGCACCGCCCTCTCGATCCGCGTCGACGCCGCCTCGCACGCCATGCCCGGCGTCCTCGCCCGGCTGCGCGAGGCAGGTGTCGACGTCGTCGCCGCGGCCGCCCGCCGCCCCACCCTCGACGACGTGTTCCTCAACCTCACCGGTCGCTCGCTGCGCGAAGGAGAGTCCTGATGGCGGTCCTGACAGCTCCCGCACCGGCGCGGACCAACGTGGTCACCGACGTCGGACACGTCTGGTGGCGCGAGACGTTGACGATCCTGCGCGACCCGTTCTCGCTGATCTTCTCGCTGCTCCAGCCCCTGGTCTTCCTGGGGCTGTTCGGGCCCCTGCTCTCCGGCCTCGCCGGCGACGGTGAGCTGTTCGGCGGGTCGTCGCTGCAGTGGTTCCTGCCCGGCGTCGTCGTCATGATCACGATGTTCGGCACGTCGATGACCGGCTCGACGCTGCAGTTCGAGATCATGACCGGCGCGTTCGAGCGCATCCTCGCGACGCCGCTGTCGCGGTCGGCGCTCATGATCGGACGGGCGCTCAAGGAGCTGACGCCGCTGGTCGTGCAGGCGGCGATCATCACGCTCGTCGCGATCCCGTTCGGGTTCGTGCTGTACCCGCTGCACGTGCTGGTGGGGCTGCTGATCCTGGGGGTCTTCGGGGTCGGTGTCGGGGCGCTGTCCTATGCGCTGGCGATCGCGGCCCGCAAGACCGAGTGGATCTTCTGGGCGGTGCAGCAGTCGTTGCTGTTCCCGCTGCTGATCCTGTCCGGGATGATGCTGCCGCTCGAGACCGGTCCGGGCTGGATGCAGGTCGTGGCGAAGTTCAACCCGCTCACCTACATCGTCGACGCGGAGCGGATCCTGTTCGCCGGCTCGTTCGGCGACGTGAAGATCCTCTGGGGTCTGGTCGCGGCCCTGGTGACCGCGGCGATCGGCCTGTGGGTCGGCATCCGGTCGATCCGCAAGGCCACGATCTGAACGAGCCGGCGAGTGGCGATGGTCGCCACGACCTCACAGGTCCAGTGCCGCCCGCGCCGCGACCGACGTCAGCCCGGCACGGGCCTCGCGGGCCGTGGTCCAGCCGCGGGCGTCCCACTCCGGGCCGGCCAGGGAGTCGGCGGCCAGCAGGACCTGGGCGAATCGGATGCCGCGGAAGCGGGCGACCGCGATGAACGCCGACGCCTCCATGTCGACGGTCACGCATCCCTCCCCGCGCCGTCGCTCCACCCGCGCGCGGGTCTCGCGGTAGACGGCGTCGGTGGTCCAGGTACGGCCGGTGACGTGGGGCAACCCCGCGGCGTCGAGCGTCCGTCGCAGGACCTCGACGCCGTGGCGGTCGGCGTCGACGACCCGGCCGGGACGCAGGTAGTGCGCCGACGTGCCCTCGTCGCGCAGCGCACTGTCGACGACGACCGCGTGCCCCATCACCAGGTCCGGCACGAGCACCCCGGCCCCGCCGACGGCGACGACCCGTCGTGCGCCCATCGCGATCACCTCTTCGAGGGTCATCGCTGCGAGCGGGGCGCCGATCCCGGGATGGACGACGGCCACCGGACTCCCGCCGACGTCGATCTCCCACACCACGGACTCGCGTTCCGACGACAGCCGCGCGATCCGCCTCGCCCCGGACCCGACGAACGCGGCCACGACCTCCGGGAAGAAGCACAGCACCGCGGCCTCGGGCAGCCGGGCGCGGCGGGCGTGCAGCGACGGGTCGAGGACGCCGGCCTCGGCGAGGTCGTCCTCGTGCAGGGGGTCCACGGGTCGATCATGCACACACTCACTCGAACGTGTTCCACGTGGAACCACGGCGGCCGTACGGTGGGTTCCCCGGGGTGCCGCCGGGGGACCTCGAGGAAGGGAGCCGACCGTGCCACAGCCCGCCGGAGCCGAGCTGGACGCCGTCCGCGAGCGGCGGAGGCAGCTGCGCGACAAGTACCTGCGCCCCGCGGCCGACCGGTCGCCGACGACCGTGCGCGGCGTGCACCATCTCGCGCTGGTCTGTCGCGACGTCGAGCAGACCATCCGCTTCTACCAGGACACCCTCGGGTTCCCGCTGGTCGAGCTCGTCGAGAACCGGGACTACGCCGGCTCCAGCCACTTCTTCTTCGACATCGGCAACGGCAACCTGCTGGGCTTCTTCGACTTCCCCGGCCACGACCACCGCGACTACGAGGAGACCATCGGCGCCGTCCAGCACCTGGCGCTGTCGACGTCGCCCGAGGAGTTCGACGCCGCCAAGGCCCGGCTCGAGGCCGAGGGCATCGACTATCTCGGGCCCGACCGCGGCGTCGACAACAGCCTCTACATCCGCGACCCCAACGGCGTCGGCATCGAGTTCTACCGCGAGGAGCTCGGGAAGTTCGAGGGCGAGCCGCTGCTCTAGCCGTCCGGCGGTACCCGGGGGCTGCCCCTACCGCCCCGTCCGCCCGGTCCGTGGCACTCTGGTCCGAGGCCTGCCGGGCCGCACGGAGCACGCGTCGACGGGGTGAGAGCACGTATGGACGGTGGGTACCAGGGGCCGACCCGTCCCGTCGGTCGGGGCGGCCCACCGCCGGCCCCGCAACGTCGCGGTCCCGCCCAGGGGCCGGGCTGGGGACAGCCGCAGCGGCCGCGGCCGGCCGGGCTGCCGCCCGGGGCGCGTCGGCCGCCGCCTGCGCGCACGTCGGTCCTGCCGACGACGCCCGCCGGTGACCGGCCGCCCGCCCGGTTCGACCCGCCGCGCAGCGCGCCGCCCCGGGCCACGAGGCCGCCCCGCAGAGGGCGGTGGCGTCGCCGCGTCCTGGCGTTCGTCGCCGTGCTGCTCCTGCTGGTCATCGGCTTCGGTGTCTACCTCGACGTCAACCTCCAGCGTGTCGACGCCCTCCCCGCCGACAGCGCCGTCAGCTCCGAGGGAACCAACTGGCTGATCGTCGGCTCCGACAGCCGCGCCGGCCTGTCCGACGAACAGCAGCAGGAGCTGGCGACGGGCGGTGACGTCGGCCAGCGCACCGACACGATCATGCTGCTGCACAGCGGCAGCTCCGGGCCCGTGCTCGTGAGCATCCCGCGCGACTCCTACGTCCCCATCGAGGGCCACGGCAGCGGGAAGATCAACGCCTCCTACTCCCTCGGCGGCCCGCAGCTGCTGATCAAGACCGTCGAGGCGGCCACCGGCTTGCACATCGACCACTACGCCGAGATCGGCTTCGGCGGGTTCGTGGGCGCCGTCGACGCGGTGGGCGGCGTCGACATGTGCATCCCCCAGGCGATCAAGGACCCCAAGGCGGGCCTCGACATCAAGGCCGGCTGCCAGGAGCTCGACGGCGGCACCGCGCTCGGCTACGTCCGCACCCGCGCCACGGCCGGTTCGGACTTCGACCGCGTCGCCCGGCAGCGCGCGTTCCTGTCCGCGCTGATCAGCAAGGCCACGAGCCCGGCGACGCTGCTCAACCCGTTCCGCATCGTGCCGCTCGGCAGCGCCATGACCGGGACGATCACCGTCGACAGCTCCGACCACATCTGGAACCTGGCCGGCCTGGGCCTGTCGATGCGCGGGGTGTCGGGCGGCGACGGCGTCGCCACCACCGTGCCGGTCGGCGGCACACCGACGATCGGCGGCGAGTCCGTCGTCCGCTGGGACAGGACGCGCGCCCAGGCGCTCTTCGGGGCGCTCGCCAAGGACCAGGCACCGCCGAAGAACGCCCTCGGGCCGTAGGAGCCGCCTCTAGGCGGGCTTGCGGGTGCGCCGGCGCGGCGCCACGGCCTCCTCGTCGTCCTTCGGGGAGTCCTTCTTCGTGGTGCGTCGGCGCGGTTTCGGCTTCTCGGCCTTCTCCTCGGCTCTCTCCTCGGTCTTGTCCTCGGCGGGCTCGTCCGCGGCCTTCTCCGGCGGCTTGGCCGACGTCCCGCGGGCCGCCTCGACGCTGCGCTGCAACGCCGTCAGCAGGTCGGTCATGCTGTCGCCGTCGTCCGCGGGCTTCTCGGGCGCCGGGGCGGGGCGGCTGTCGCCGGTGGTCCGCTTGCGCTCGATCAGGTCGGCGACGGCGTCGCGGTAGTCGTCGTGGAAGTCCGACGGCTCGAAGTCGGCACCCAGGCTCTCCACCAGCGACGCCGCCATCTGCAGCTCCTGGGGCCGCAGCTCCACCTCGACGTCGAGGATGTCGAACTCGGGCTCGCGCACCTCGTCGGGCCACAGCATCGTCTGCAGCACGATCGCCTTGCCGCGCACCCGCAGCAACGCCAACGTCTCCCGCTGCCGCAACGCCACCTTGACCACGGCCATCCGGTCGGTGTCGGTCAGCGCCTCGCGGAGCAGGGCGTAGGGCTTGGCGGCCTTCGTCTCCGGCTCCAGGTAGTAGCTCTTGTCGAACAACAGCGGGTCGATCTGGTCGGACGGCACGAACTCGATGACGTCGATCTCATGGCCCGTCGCGACCGGCAACGAGTCGAGATCTCCCTCGTCGAGGGTGATCAGCTCGCCGTCCTCGGTCTCGTAGCCCTTGACGATGTCGGCGTACTCGACCTCCTCGCCGTCGATGGAGCACGTCCGCTTGTAGCGGATGCGGCCACCGTCCGGGGCGTGCACCTGATGGAACCGGATGTCGTGGTTGGTCGTCGCGGAGTACAGCTTGACGGGCACGCTGACCAGCCCGAACGAGACCGCACCGCTCCACATCGCTCGCATGGCGCTCTGCCACCCAGCCTTCCCGTCTGCTGTCCGGTACGCGCCCGACCCGCCCCGTACGGCGCAGCGTGACGACTTCTGGTGACAGCATGGCGGCGTGCAGCCCATGCTCGCCACCCCCGGCGCGCTCCCGACCGGCCCCGGATGGGTGTTCGAGGTCAAGTGGGACGGCATGCGGCTGCTCGCCGACGTCCGCGACGGCGCGGTGCGGCTGCACACCCGCAGCGGCCGCGACGTCACCGGCAGCTTCCCCGAGCTCGCAGGCCTCGACGCCGTCGCGCCCGACCTGCTCCTCGACGGAGAGGTCGTCATCGTCGACCGCGGCGTCCCCAGCTTCGCCGCGCTCGCCGAGCGCATCCACGGCCCCGTCAGCGCGGCGCGCGCGGCGGCCCGGCCCGTCACCTTCATGACCTTCGACGTGCTGCGCCTCTACGGCGTCGACCTCACCGAGCGACCCCTCGACGAACGTCGCGCCACCCTCGAACGCCTCGACCTCTCCGGCGTGGCTGCGCTGTCGCTGTCGCCGTCCTACGCCGACGGGGCGGCGCTGCTCGCCGCGACGGCCGAACAGGGCATGGAGGGTGTCGTCGCGAAACGGGCCGACAGTCCCTACGTCCCCGGCCGGGGCGGCTCCTGGATCGAGGTCACCCATCGCACGACGACGGCGTGCCTGATCGCCGGCCGCCGCGCCGAACGGTCGACGCCGTCGCGGATCGCGGCGCTGCTGGTCGGGCTGCCCGGACCCGACGGGCTGCGCTTCACCGGCCGCGTCACCGCGGGCCTCGCCGGTGACGCCGTGCAGCGCGTCCTGCACGGCGCCCTCGACGGCCTGACCCGCATCGCCCCTCCGTTCGGGGAGGACGTCCCGCGCGTCGACAGCGCCGGGGCGCAGTGGTGCGAGCCCGTCGTCGTCGCCGACATCGCCCACGCAGGCTGGTCCGACGACGGCCGGATGGTGCGGCCCGAGTTCCGCGGCCTGCGTGACGACCTCGGGCCGGACGACCTCGATCCGGCCCCCGGCACCCGCCCCCGGGCCCGGCCCGGCGGCGGTTGAGCCCACCGGGTGCTGACACCCGATCGTGTCACGGGCCAGGATGTCTCCCGACAGCTCGAGAAGGGGGCTCAACATGGTGGACTTCGACGCACTCAAGGGCAAGGCCGAGGAACTGCTCAACGAGCACGGCGACAAGATCGAGGACGGCGCCGAGAAGCTCGGGGAGATCGTCAAGGACAAGTTCGGCCACGACGACCAGGTCGACATGGTCGTCGGGAAGATCAAGGACTTCGTGCCCGATCCCGAACAGCCCGCGCCCGGTCGATGACCAGGCGTGATGACGTGACGGCCGCCGCTCCTGCCGGGTTCCCCTCGGCGGGAGCGGGTGGCCTCCACCGGCTACCGTGTCAACGATGAGCGGCATGGTGACGTGGCAGGCCGAGGACGAGGTCGGTCTGGAAGGTGCCCGGGTCCTCATCGGGCAGACCGGGTTCCGCGCCCTCGGCCGGGTCGTGCGCACCGGCCCGAACCGTGAGCTCACCGCGTCGTACCGGCTGACGGTCAACGAGGACCGGGTCGTGGAGCGGCTGTCGGTCACGGCGGCGACGGCCGACCGGGAACGGCATCTGACGATGAACCGCACCGAGGACGGCTACTGGCTGCTCGACGACGGCTCCGGCAGCACCCGGTCCGACTTCGGCGGCGCGGTGGACGTCGACCTCGAACGCAGCCCGCTGTTCAACACGCTGCCGATCCGCAGGCTGAACCTGCACCGGGAAGCGGGGGAGCACGTCATCCCGGTGCTGTTCGTGTCGTTGCCGTCGTTGTCGGTGGAGCTGGTCGACCGGCGTTACCGGACGGTCTCGGTGTCCGACGGGACGTCACCCGCCGTGGTGAACTGCAGCTCGGGCGACTTCAGCGCCGATCTCACCGTCGACGCCGACGGCATCGTGGCGCACTACCCGGGGCTGGCGCGGCGCGTCGGGGCGATCGAGCCGGTGGCCTGACGGGTCAGTCGGCCCAGCCGACGACCACGTCGCCGCGCCGGCCGAGTTCCCGCAGTTCGGGAAGGACACCGGCGCGCAGCGTCACCCGCTCGGTGAGCGGTTCCCGGGTCGCCGACCAGCGTTGCCGCGCGAGGTAACCGGCGTTGACGGTGGCGGCGAGCCCGCCCGTCGACGCGAGCGCCCCGCGCATCGCGCCCAGCCGGCCGAGCGCCTCGTCGACGGCGGCGAGCAGGGCGTCGCGGTTGCCCTCGCACATCGCGAGCACCAGCTCGGGGCGGGTGCCGGCGACGCGGGTGCCGTCGGCGAACGAGCTGGCCGACAGCGCGAGCGGGAGGTCGTCGTCGGGTTCCCCGGCGCCGACGGCGGCGAGGACCGCGGCGAGCAGGTGCGGCAGGTGGCTGATCCGGGCGACCGCGAGGTCGTGCTCGTCGGCCGCCGCCGGAACGACGTGTGCACCGCACGCCCAGGCCAGCTCGGCGACGTCGGCCCACACGGAGAGGTCGGCACCGTCGTCGGAGACGACCACCCAGGGGGCGCCTGTGAACAGCGCGGCGGTGCCGGCCGCCCAGCCCGACTCGGCGGTCCCGGCCATGGGGTGGCCGCCGACGTAGCGGGCCATCGGCGCCCAGCGGGCGACCTCGTCGGCGACCGCGACCTTGACGCTCACCGCGTCGGTCAGCCGCACCGTCGGCGCGACCGCACCGACCCGGCGCAGCACGTCGGGAAGTGCGGGCAGCGGAGTCGCGAGCACGACGAGCGCGTCGGCCTCGACGGCCCGGCGCAGGGCGGCGTCGAGGTCGGTGGTGACGTCGTAGCCGTCGGTGCGGGCCTGTTCGGCCGTGCCCTCCGACGCGCTCGTGCCCCACACGGTCCGCCCGGCCTTGTCGGCGGCCCGGATCAGGGAGCCGCCGATCAGCCCGGTCCCGACGACGCACAGCGCACGCTCACCCATGCGGCGGAACGGTACGCGGGGGCTCAGGAACGCTCGATCGCGGCCGCCACCCGCAGCACGCCGCGCTCCTCCAGTCGCACGCCGACGATCTGGACCCCCACGGGCAGGCCCGCGAACTGCCCGGACGTGGCGGGCGACGGGCCGGGGACCGACACCGCGGGCCAGCCGGTCACGTTGAACGGCAGCGTCAGTTCCAGCAGGCCCATCCGGACGGGAGCGGTCCTGCCGTCGATCTGCACGGTCGTGGCGTGCAACGGGGTGGCGGGCTGGCGCGTCGTCGCCAGCACGAGGACGTCGACGGAGTCGCACGCCTGCCGCAGCGCGGTGGTGAGCCGCAGCCGGGCGCGCTGCGCGTCGACGTACTCGGACGCGGTGATGTGGTCGTTCGGCTCCAGCCGCTCCAGCGTGGCGGGCTGGTAGTCGCCGCGGCGCGTCTTGAGCCAGGCGCGGTGCGTCGCGTAGGCCTCGGCGTTGCAGACGTCGAAGTAGATCTTGGCGAACCGGTCGACCATGGGCGTCGCGATCTCGGTGACCTGGGCGCCCTGCTTCTCCAGCAGCGCCACCGCCTCGGTCACGTTGGTGCGCGTGCCGGGATCGGCCGCCTGCCAGTACGGGTCGGTGAGGACGCCGACCCGCACACCCGACACGCCGGGCGGCTGGATGCCGCCACCGGTCCCGCCGGAGCGGCTCAGCACGTCCCAGGCGACGCTCGCCGAATGCGTGTCGCCCGCGAGCAGCCCGACGTGGTCGTAGGTGTCCGACAGCGGGAACACGCCTTCCTTGGGCAGCACCCCACGCGTCGGCTTGAGGCCGACGACCCCGCACAGCGCGGCGGGCGTGCGGACGCTCGCACCCGTGTCGGTCCCGACCGTCAACGCCAGGTGGCCTGCCGCGACGGCGGCCGCCGGACCCGACGACGACCCGCCGGTGATGCGCGTCGGGTCGTGCGGGTTGAGCGCCGGCCCGGACGCCGACGTGTCGCCGGTGGGCCCGTAGGCGAACTCCTGGGTGTGCAGCTTCGCGACCACGATCGCGCCGGCCTCGCGCAGCCGCGTCACGATCGCGGCGTCGGCGGCGGCGGGCGGGGAGTCGGCCATCACGTCGGACCCGCAGAGCGTCTGCAGGCCGGCCACGTCGATCAGGTCCTTCACCCCGACGGCGAGGCCGTGCAGCGGGCCGCGCCACTCGCCCCTCGCGATCTCGGCGGTGGCCGTGGCGGCGTCGGCGGTCGCGCGTTCCTCGTCGAGGGTGACCACCGAGTTCGTGGTGTCGCCGCGCAGCCGCTCCAGCGTGTCGCGCAGGTGCTCGGTCGGGGAGAGCTCGCCGGATCGCAGGGCGAGCGACAGGTCACGGATCGAGAGGGCCACCGCGCAAGCTTGCCGCCTCCGGCGACGCGACCCGAGTGCGGGTAGCAGGGGTCACGCCGGGGCCAGGGCCTCCAGCGCGAGGCCGGCGTAGAGCGCGACGCCCGTGGCCATCGCAGCCTCGTCGAACACCACCCGGTTCGAGTGGTTCGACGCCGCCTCGGACGGGTCCGTCCCCGGCGGGCAGGCCCCCAGGAACGCCAGCGCGCCCGGCACCTCGCGCAGCACGTAGGAGAAGTCCTCGGCGCCCATGATCGGGTCCGGCATCTCGACGGTCCGCCGCACCCCGACGAGTCGCCTGCCCAGGTCCGACACCTGCGCCGCAGCCTGCTGGTCGTTCGCCGTCACCGGGTAGCCCGAGCCGATCCGCACCTGCGCCTCGCAGCCGTAGGCCATCGCGGTGTGCCGGCACACCCGCTGGACCTCCTCGTGCAGCAGCCGGCGGACGGGCTCGGACATCGTGCGCAGCGTGCCCTCCATCTCGGCCGTCTCCGGGATGACGTTGTTGGTCGTGCCCGCCGTGATCCGCGCGATCGTCAGCACCGCCGGCTGGTGGGTGTCGACGCGGCGGGTCAGCATCGTCTGCAACGCCCCCACCATGGCCGCCGCGGCGGGCACCGGGTCGACTGCGTCGTGCGGTGCCGACGCGTGCCCACCACGCCCGGTGACCGTCACGTACAGGGTGTCGGCCGCCGCCATGATCGGTCCCGGCCGTGTGTGCACCTCGCCGCTGGGCACGGTCGCGCTCACGTGCAGCGCGAACGCCGACTCCGGCATCCCCGCCGGACCGCCGGGCGTCAGCAGCCCCTCGTCGATCATGTGCCGGGCGCCGTGGAAGCCCTCCTCGCCCGGCTGGAACATGAACAGCACGCGACCCGCCAGCTCGTCGCGCGACTCCGCCAGCAGCCGCGCCGCCGACGCCAGCATCGCGACGTGGACGTCGTGCCCGCACGCGTGCATCACCCCGTCCACCGTCGAGGAGAAGTCGAGCCCTGAGTCCTCGTGCAGCGGCAGCGCATCCATGTCGCCGCGCAGCAGCACCGTCGGCCCCGGCCGCGCACCCTCCAGCACCGCGACGACCGACGACACCGCCCGCCCCAGGTGGACGCGCACGGGGAGATCGGCCAGCGCGCCCAGCACCGCTTCCTGGGTCCGCGGCAGCCGCAACCCGATCTCGGGCCGGCGGTGCAGTGCACGACGCAACGACACGGTCCGCGGCTGCACGGCACGGGCACGCCGGTGCAGCTCGGCGAGACGCGCGTCGGCGGAGGACATGCACCGATCCTCGCACTGCTGGGACCTGATCGGGTGCACTTCCACCGGGTGACGGAACGGCGAAGATATGGCTGTGGCGTGGACCACACAGGGTGACGGGCCTACCGTAGAGGCATGGCGGTGCAGAGCGTCCAGTCGCGCGACGACACGCGTGACCAGGCACTGCCCGGATACGCGGTCGCCGCGATCCGGGAGGAGGGCCGCTGGCGCTGCGCCCGGCTCGACCCTGCCGCCCTCGTCGACCTGGACGCCGCGATCACCGAGCTGCGCGCCCAGCGCTCCACGGGCGCCGTCGTCGGCCTCCTCGACGTCGACGACGAGTTCTTCGTCCTGCTGCGCCCCGCCCCCGGCGGGGTGTCGCTGCTGGTGTCCGACGCCGTCGCGGCCCTCGACTACGACGTCGCCGCCGACGTCCTCGACCTGCTGCGGATCGACCTGCCCGCCGAGGGCGAGGACGCGCTGTGGCCCGAGGGCGACCTCGGCATCCTCTCCGACCTCGGCCTCCCGGCCGAGGAGCTCGAGGTCCTCGTCGGTGAGCTCGAGCTCTACCCCGACGAGCAGCTCGCCGCCATCGCGCGACGCTGCGGCTTCGCCGACGCGCTCGACGAGGTCGTCGGCGGCCGCTGAGCGCTGCCCGACCGTGGTTCCCGCCGCTCACGACGAACACCTCGTCCGCCGCGCCCTGGACGTCGCCCGGGGCGCGCTCGCGACCGGTGACGTCCCCATCGGCGCGATCGTCGTCGACGCCTCCGGCGCGGAGGTCGCCGCGGCCTGCAACGCCCGCGAGGCCCTCGGCGATCCCACCGCCCACGCCGAGGTCCTCGCCCTGCGCGCCGCCGCCGCGGCCGTGGGGGAGTGGCGGCTGGAACAGTGCACCCTCGTCGTGACGCTGGAGCCCTGCACCATGTGCGCCGGCGCGATCTGGCTCTCCCGCGTCCCCCGCGTCGTGTTCGGGGCGTGGGAGCCCAGGACCGGCGCCGTCGGGTCCCTGTGGGACGTCCTGCGGGACCGCCGGCTCAACCACCGCCCCGAGGTCGTCGCCGGGGTCCTCGCCGACGAGTGCGCGGCGCTGCTGCAGGAGTTCTTCGCCGACCGACGCTGAGCCGGCCCGTCGATAGGGTTGTGGCGTGCCCGCCTCCCGTGTGCAGCGAGTGGCTGCCTACGTCGTCTGTGTCGAGGACGGGCAGGTGCTGCTCAGCAGGCTGACGCCCCGTTTCGGGTCGCGCTGGACCCTTCCCGGCGGCGGCGTCGAACACACCGAGCATCCCGCCGATGCCGCCGTCCGCGAGGCCGCCGAGGAGTCCGGGCTCGAGGTCCGCATCGACGGCCTGCTCACCGTCGACTCGCTCCACCTCGTCCGCGACCACATCACCGGCGCCGAGATGGACCACCACGCGATCCGCATCGTCTACGCCGGCACCGTCGTCGGCGGAACGCTGCGCAACGAGGTCGACGGCTCCAGCGATACCGCCGCCTGGGTGCCCGTCGCCGCCCTCGACGGCCTCGACCAGGTCAGCCTCGTCAAGATCGGTATGGACGCCTGGCGTGCCGCGGGACCAGACCTCCCCGGCGCCGGAGTCGTGGAGGGGGCCGGGTAAGCTCGTCGGCGGTAGCGTGTCCGAGCGGCCGAAGGAGCACGCCTCGAAAGCGTGTGAGGGTTCACGCCCTCCGTGGGTTCAAATCCCACCGCTACCGCCAGCCTGATCAGGCGAAACGCCGGGCCTCCCGCACAGGGGGTGCCCGGCGTTCTGCTGTTCCACCCCACCGCACACCTTCCGGC
This sequence comes from Pseudonocardia sp., assembly GCF_050250275.1. GTDB lineage: Bacteria > Actinomycetota > Actinomycetes > Mycobacteriales > Pseudonocardiaceae > Pseudonocardia. The sequence goes on along the minus strand of NZ_JBFWOY010000005.1, from coordinate 221,679 downwards.
TGCGCCGCACGGGTGGCAGGGGGTGCGGCGCGCACGGAACGTGCGCGGCGACGGGTGACGCCACCTCCACGGTGGCGCGGCGCGCCCGGGTGTCAGCTCGCCAGCTTGAGGCCGACGACGCCGCCGACGATCGCGGCGAGGCACAGGAGCCGGACGGTCGTCGCCGGCTCCCCGAGGACGACCATGCCGTAGAGGGCGGTACCGACGGCGCCGATCCCGACCCAGACGACGTAGGCGGTTCCGATGGGCAGTGTCCGCAGTGCCCAGGCCAGCCCGGCCATGCTCGCGATGAGCGCGACGCCGAACACGACCGACGGCAGCGGCCTGCTGAAGCCTTCGGAGCGGGCGAGCGCTGCGGCCCACACGGTCTCCAGGACGCCCGACACGATGAGCACGATCCACGCCATGACATACCTCCCCGGGGGCGCCGTCTTGTCGTTCCGGGTACGACGCGCTCGTCCGGGGTGGCCGCGGAGGGCGGCTCCGGCTCCAGGTTAGCAACTCCCGCCATCTGGACCGTGGCGACGAACCAGCCGCGTAATGTACGGTCATTCCGGTCGGCAGGGAGGGGGCGTCATGGCGCAGCGCACGCTCAGCCTCGTCCGGTCCACGGTGGCCGGGCTGTCCGTGATGACGCTCGCCGACGCGGCCCGCGCGCAGCACGTCGGCGCGTTCGTGCTCGACGTCAGGGGGCCCGACGCGTTCGCCGCCGGCCATCTGCCGGGCTCGGTGAACATCGCCGCCGACGATCCGGCCGGCTTCGAGGAGCTCCGCGACGCGCTGCTCCCGTCGGGTGTCGACGTCGTCGTGGTGGGCCCCGCCGAGGCAGCGGCCCGCGCCCTGGAGCTGCTCGCCGGGCACGCACCTGTCCTCGGCCACCTCGCCGATCCGGGTGCCGCCGCGGCCTCACGCCGCGTCCCGACCCTCGACCGGGCGGGCGCGCAGCAGGTCGTGGACGTCCGCTGCGGTGGTCGCGTCGTCGGTGGAGCGATCCGGATCCCGGTGGCCGACGTGCTGGGGCGGTTGGCCGAACTGCGCCCCGATGTCACGACGGCCGTGCTGGACGGCGACGGCCGGGCGTCGTCGGCGGTGGCGTCGCTGTTGCGCGCCTGTGGTTTCCGCGACGTGACCGAGGTCGTCGAGACGCTCGACCGTCCGGTTCGGGCGGTGTCGCGCCCCCGGTTGCGCCTGCTCGCCAGCGCCTGACGTCCGCCCGCACCCTGGCGTGTGAGCCAGATCTCCACCCACCGCGTGGTCCGAAACAGACGACTGTGCCAAGGTTATTGCTTGCGGTGCACTAAATAATTGGCCCGGCCGTCCGGGCGGACGGGCGGTGTCGTGACCACACAATCCGGGCGCGCCACCACACCCGCCGACGACCCCGACCACTCCGGCGCCGCACTGCTCTCGACGCGCCAGCTGCGCCGCATCCTGCCCGCGGCGGTCATGTTCACGTGGCTCGGGCCGTTCGCCATGGACGCCTACAGCCCGGCGTTCCCCGCCATCCAGGCGGAGTTCGGCACCTCCGCCGGCCTGGTCCAGGCCACACTCGCGACGACACTGATCGGCCTGTCGATCGGGCAGCTGATCGTGGGACCGCTCAGCGACCGGTTCGGCCGCCGGCGCCCACTCGCCGTCGGGCTCCTCGGGTACGTCGCCGCGTCGGTGCTGTGCTCGTTCGCATGGTCGATCGAGGTGCTGATCGGCGCCCGGTTCCTGCAGGGCCTGTCGGCCGCCGCCGGCATCGCCGTGGCCCGTGCCGTCGCCCGCGATGTCCACTCCGGCCCACAGCTCGCCCGCTTCTACTCACTGCTCGCCGCGGCTACCGCGCTCGCCCCGATGCTCGCGCCGATCTTCGGCGCCGGGCTGCTCGAAGCCGGCCTGACCTGGCGCTACATCTTCGGGCTGACCCTGCTGCTCGGCGTCGTGGGGCTCGGGCTCGTCTCGTTCGCCCTGCCCGAGACCCATCCCGACCGCATCGGTGGCCGCACCCCGCCGACCCGCGCCGAACGCGCGCGCCGCGCCACCGTCGACGGGCCCGCCCTCACACTGTGGAGCCTGCTACGGCGCCGCCACGTCGTCGTCAGCGCGCTGGTGCTGGGCTTCGTCGGCGCCGCGATGATCGCCCACCTCGCCGGGCTGTCGTTCTTCCTGCAGACCGAGCGCGGGCTCAGCCCCGCCGGCTACAGCATCGTCTTCGCGGCCGACGCCGTCGGCATGGTCCTGGCCAACCACGTCAACCGGTTCCTGCTGCGCCGGTTCACCGCGCAGCGACTGCTCTCGGTCGCCGTGCCCGCGATGCTGACGATCGCCCTCGTGTTCGCCGTCCTGCTCCGCTTCGACGCCCCGCTGCCCGCGGTGCTCCCCGCACTGTTCGCGCTCGTCAGCTGCTGGGGCTTCGTGATGCCCAACGCGATCGCCGTCGGCATGTCGGTCGAGCGGCACGCCGCCGGACGCGCGTCGGCCGTGCTCGGCGTCGCCCAGTTCGGGTTCTCCGCCGTCAGCGCGCCGCTCGTCGGCATCGTGCCGCCCGCATTCGGGGCCCCGCCCATGGCGACCGTGATCGTCGTCTGCCTCGCCACCGCGTTCGCCGTCCAGCTCCTCGCCCGGATCCGGCTCCCGCGCCGCCCCCGCACGGAGTCACCGTCCGTCACGGCGCCGGCGCGCTCCGCCGACCACGCCGGCTGCGAGCACGCCTGCCGCGCGGCGGGATGACCCGGCCTACCGCTCGCTGACGGAGTTCTTACCGTCCGTTGGCCTGCGACGCAGGTGAAATCCGTAGCCTCGCGGTCGACCCGGCGGACGAGGTGAGGAGGCCCGCGATGACTGCCAGGACGGCCACCCTCGCGGGGCGTGCCGCCGGGGTCGTCCTCGCACTCGTCGTCTGGTCGTTCACACACGCGGTGACGCACCTCGCGATCGCCCACGCCGACGCCGGGGGCGCCGTCCTGCCCGCGACGGCCGCCGCCCGGGCGGCGCTCGGCGCCGCGGCGCTCACCCTCGTCGCGTTCGTCGCCGCACTCGCCGGCCGCCCGGGCGGGGGCGTCCGGACCCGGACCGCGTCGCTGGTCGCCCCCCTCGCGTTCGTCGGCGCCGAGTTCGCGACGCACATCGGCAGCGAGCACGCCGCCCCGCCGCTGGCCCTGCTCGGGGTCGCGCTCGGGGTGAACGCGCTGGTCGGCGTGGTCTACCAGCAGCTCTGGTCCGTCGGCCGCGGCCGCACCGGTCGCATCCTCGCGCTCCTCGCCGGGATACCTGCGGCGCCGACCCCGCTGGGGCCGACCCGCACGGCGTTCCGCCGGGCCCTGGCCGTCGCGAGCCGCCCGGGCAGCGTCACCAGCAGAGGCCCCCCGCACCCGGCGAATGCCCCGTCCCCGCTCCCCACCATGCGACCGGTACCTGCCTGACGGCGTGACGCACGTCGTCGCACCGCGCCGCACCACCCGAGAGGCCGACCCGTGCTCACCTCGCCCACCGCGCGCTCCCACCCGCTGCTGAAAGCCCTCAAGCACAAGATCTGGGACGCGGTGCACGAGCCCGACCCGCCCGCCGAGTCGGGCGTGCACATCGACCCGCTCGACGTGCCACCCGTCGACATGTCCACGCGCAGCACCTGGCACCGCGAGGCGTTCGCCGGCCCGGAGATGGCGGCGTTCCGGCGCGGCCTCACCATCGGCGACGCCGACGTCCGCACCTCGATCCTCGACGACCTCGCCACCTACTTCGACATCACGCCCGACGAGGCGCGGCGCCGGGCGCTGCACTGGGAGGAGATCAGCGTCCAGGAATGGGCCGACGCCAACGGCGACGACGGCGACGACGGCCGCGTCGAGTTCTACCGGACCCAGAACTCCTGGGCCTACGACCTCATGTGGTGGGCCTACCTGCAGTCCGAGGGCCACGCCGACCCGTCGAACGTCGTCGCCCTGCGGTTCCTGCAGCAGTGGGCGCCCGGGCGCCGCCACCTCGACTTCGGCTCCGGCGTCGGTGTCACCACCCAGGTGTTCCTCGAGACGGGCTGGACCTCGACGATGGCCGACCTGTCCTCGACGCTGCTCGACTTCGCCCGCTTCCGCCTCGAACGCCGCGGCCAGCAGGCCACCACGATCGACCTGCTCGACCAGGACCTGCCCGCGGGTGCCTACGACGCGATCACCGCCATCGACACCCTCGCCCACGTCCCCGACGTCCACCAGACGGCTCGCGCACTGCACACCGCGCTGGGTCGTGACGGCGTACTCGTCGCCAACATCGACGTCCGCTCCGCCGCCCCCGAAACCGTCTGGCACCTGCAGGACGACGAGAAACGCGCCGGCTACGACGTGCTGCGCGCCGGGTTCGTCCACATCGGTTCGATGGGGTACGAGCTGCAGGCCTACCGGAAGGTCCGCCCGGGCGGCCTCCGGTTCCGGGTGCGCACCCTCGCGCAGTGGGTCGTGATGGCCAGCCCGCTGCGGCGCGTCGCCGTGCGCGCGAGCCGGCGGGTCCTGCGCAGCCTGTGGAGCGTGCGCGAACGCCTCCGCTGACCTCGGTGGGAACGGGAGCCGACCCGGGCAGCGCAACGCCACGACAGGCGGCCGCCTGCGGATCCCGGGGCCACCGGCGACGCACGGCACCTCACACCAGGTGTCTGACGAAGAACCGGTTCGCGTCGTCCCCCTCGAACCCGGGCACACCGGTGTGCCCGCCCGTGTTGGCGTGCAACGTCTTCTCCGGCGAGCCGAGGGCGTCGAACAGGTCGAGGGCCATCTGCCGGTCGTTCCCCTCGTCGTCCCACTGGAGCAACATCAGGAGCGGGACCGTGACCCGTCGCGCGTCGGCCAGGATCGCAGTCGGCACGACGCTCCCGGCGAACAGCAGCGCCGCCGCGATGCGCGGCTCCACCAGCGCCAGGCGGACCGCGATGGAGACGATCCCGCCCGAGAACCCGACCGGGCCCCCGATCCCGGGGAGCGCGAGGAGTGCGTCGAGCGCGGCCCGCCACTCCGGCACCGCCGCCTCGACGAGGGGGAGGACGAGCCTGTCGACGACCTCGCCCGGCACCGGCTCCCCGGCCCGGAGCGCGCGCTGCAGATCGGCGCGGGCCTGCTCGACGGCCTCCGACCGCGGCCGGTCGCCGGCGCCCGGGAGCTCGATCGTCGTCGCGGCGAAACCTGCCGCGACGCAGTGCCGGGCCCGGCCCACCAGCCGCGGATACATCCGGTCCAGCCCGCCGGGGTGGCCGAGCAGGATCAGCGGCGACGGCGTGCGCGCGGGCTCGGGCGTCCACAGGACGCCGGGGATGTCGTCGAGGGTGAAGCGGCGTTCGAGGACGCCGTCATCGAGGCGCTGCTGCGATGTGAAGTCCATGGTCGTGCCTCTCGGGAGTGCGTCGGCGGCGCTCCCGGACGACCTACCGCCCGACCGTGACTCCGAAGGGGAGCACCCACGTCGAATCGTCCACGGGTCCCACCTCCTCGGTCGCTTGCACGGCGGGCGCGAGGTTAGTGGGGCCGGCGATGGGCCGCCAGCGGTTTTCGCGGCCGGAACGACGAACGCCGGGCCGCCCACGAGGGCGGCCCGGCGTCGCGGGTATCAGGTGGCGGAGGATAGGGGATTCGAACCCCTGAGGGATTGCTCCCAACACGCTTTCCAAGCGTGCGCCCTAGGCCACTAGGCGAATCCTCCGTCGACGAGCATAGCGACCAGGTTCAGCCCGCCCCGCGGCGGGACCGTCGCCGCGGGAGGGGCTACACTCGTCCACGGACTCCGCGCGGCGCGCATCCTGTGAACTCCCCCAGGGCCGGAAGGCAGCAAGGGTCAACGGGCTCTGCCGGGTGCGCGGAGTCCCCTTTTGTCCGGACGTCGCTCCGGATGCCCGGCCTCCCCGAGTGTCGGACCCGGTGGGTAGCCTCGCTGGCGTGGCGCTGGCTCTGTACCGGAAGTACCGCCCGGCCAAGTTCGCCGAGGTGGTCGGCCAGGAGCACGTCACCGAACCCCTCGGCGTGGCGCTCACGGCCGGCCGGATCAACCATGCGTACCTCTTCTCCGGGCCCCGGGGCTGCGGGAAGACGTCGTCGGCGCGGATCCTCGCGCGGTCGCTCAACTGCGAGCTCGGCCCGACACCCGACCCGTGCGGTGTCTGCCCCTCCTGCATCGGGCTGGCCCCCGAGGGCCCCGGCTCGATCGACGTCGTCGAGCTCGACGCCGCGTCCCACGGCGGTGTCGACGACGCCCGCGAGCTGCGCGACCGCGCCTTCTACGCCCCCGCCGAGTCGCGCTACCGCGTGTTCATCGTCGACGAGGCGCACATGGTCACCACGCAGGGTTTCAACGCCCTGCTCAAGATCGTCGAGGAACCGCCGGACCACCTCGTCTTCATCTTCGCGACGACGGAGCCCGAGAAGGTGCTGCCGACCATCCGGTCGCGCACCCACCACTACCCGTTCCGGCTGATCCCACCCGGCACGCTGCGCGCCCTGCTCGAACGCATCTGCGCCGACGAGGGCGTCACCGTCGCCCCTGCCGTGTACCCGCTGGTCATCCGCGCGGGCGGGGGATCGGCCCGCGACACGCTGTCGGTGCTCGACCAGCTGCTCGCGGGCGCAGGCGAGGAGGGCGTCACCTACGAGCGGGCCGTCGCCCTGCTCGGGGTCACCGACGTCGCGCTCGTCGACGACGTGGTGGACGGGCTCGCCGCGGCCGACTCGGCGGCCGTGTACGAGGCCGTCGACCGGCTCGTCGAGGCCGGACACGATCCGCGACGCTTCGCCGCCGACCTGCTGCAGCGCCTGCGCGACCTCACCCTCCTGCAGGCCGTGCCCGGCGCGGCCGGCCAGGGGCTGGTCGAGGCCTCCGACGACGAGATCGACCGCATGGTCGAGCAGTCCGGCAAACTCGGGGCGGCCACGCTGGCCCGCTACGGCGACATCGTCCACGCCGGACTCACCGAGATGCGCGGCGCGACAGCCCCCCGCCTCCTGCTCGAACTGCTCTGTGCCCGGATGCTGCTGCCCGCGGCCACGACCTCCGACGTGGCGCTGCTCGAACGTCTCGAACGACTCGAGCGCAGGGTCTCGATCGAGGGGCCGCCCGAGCCCGGAGCGTCGTCGGAGGCCGCCGCGGGCGGCGCGAGCAAACGGTTCGAGCGACCGTCACAGCGCCACCCGGCTGCTCCGGCCGGCGACGCCCCGGCCGCTGCCCCGGCTGCCGACGACACTGCGGCTGCCCCGGCCGCCGGCGAGGCCGCGGTTGCGTCGGCCGCGGCGCCGGTCGAGCCGCCCCCCGCAGAGGTCGGACGACCGGCGTCGCGGGAGCACGCCGCGCCGCCGGCGGAGGCGGCGGTGCCGGAACGACCCGCAGCCGCCGTCGAGGAGCGCCCCGAGCCGGCGGCCGCCCCCGACCGCGCGGAACCCGTCGCGCCGCAGCGCCGCGAACCGGCCGCCCCGCCGCGCGAACCGGCCGCCCCGCCGCGCGAACCGGCTGCCCCGCCGCGCGAACCCGTCGCGTCCCGGGGCAACGAGCAGGTCGAACCCGTGCGCGACGACCCCGCCGCGCCATCGCGTGGGTCCGCTGCACCCCGGCCCACGGAGACCGGGCGCGCCGAACCGGCCGCCCCGGATCGTCCGACCCGCCCGGCGGAGCCGCCTGCCGCCCAGCCCGCTGCCGCCGCCGAGCCGCGGGCCGCCGAGCCTCCCGCCGCGGCCGCGCCCGCGGCGCGGGGGCTCGACGCCGCAGCCGTCCGTCGCGTGTGGCCGGAGGTCCTCTCGGCCACCAAGCAGCGCAAGATGCGCACACACGCGCTGCTGGTCACCGCCACGGTCCGCACCGTCGCCGACGACACCCTGGTCCTCGCCGCCGGTACCGCCGCGCTGGCCAGGCTGCTGTCGGAGCAGAGCAACCTCGACATCATCGCCGACGCCCTCAACGCCGTCCTCGGCGTGCGCTGGCGGGTCCGCTGCGAGTTCGGCGACGCCGCACCGCCTGCCCAGGCGCCCGCGGCCCGGCGGGAACCGGCCGCACCGCCGACGCGTCGCGAGCACACCAGGCCGTCGACGGAACGCCCCGCCGCGCCGCGTCGCCGCTCCGCTCCCGACGACGGTATCCCGCTCCCGCCCGAGCCGCCGTCGGACGAACCTCCGCCCGACGACGAGGAGGCGATGATGGCCGAGGCGGCCGCCGACTCGGGCAACGGCCCGGTGGAGCGGCGCGACCCCGAAGAGGCGGCGATCGAGCTGCTCGCCGCGGAACTGGGTGCCAAGGCGATCGACCGCCCCTGAGCCGTGACCCTGAGGAACCCCGGGGCACGGAACGGGTGAATCGGGTGTGAATGGGGTGCTGGCACCCGGGTGATCGGGCGTCCGGCCTGCGTAGGCTCCGCCGACGTGAGCACCATCGAGTCGCCGCCCACCGACGTCACGACGGGGTTGACGGCCGCCCAGGTCGCCGAACGGATCGCCGCGGGCCGGACCAACGACGTCCCCGCCCGCGCCAGCCGCACCGTCGGCGAGATCGTGCGCGCGAACGTCTTCACGCGGTTCAACGCGATCGTCGGCGTGCTGTTCGCGATCATCCTGGTGATCGGCCCGATCCAGGACGGCCTGTTCGGCTTCGTGATCATCATCAACACGGGCATCGGCATCTTCCAGGAGCTCCGCGCCAAACGGACCCTGGAACGGCTGGCGATCGTCGGCGAGGCCCGGCCCCGGGTGCGTCGCGACGGGTCGACGGCGGAGCTCCCGCCCAGCGGTGTGGTGCTCGACGACGTCATCGAGCTCGGCCCGGGAGACAAGATCGTCGTCGACGGGGTCGTGCTGGCCGCGGACGGGCTCGAGGTGGACGAGTCCCTGCTGACCGGCGAGTCCGACCCGGTGCACAAGCAGGTCGGCGACCAGGTGCTGTCGGGCAGCTTCGTCGCCGCGGGCGGTGGCGCGCAGCAGGCAACGAAGGTCGGGCGCGAGGCCTACGCGGCGAAGCTCGCCGAGGAGGCCAGCAAGTTCACGCTGGTCAACTCGGAGCTGCGCTCCGGCATCGACAAGATCCTCAAGATCATCACCTACCTCCTGGTCCCGGCGGCGGCGCTGATCATTTGGAGCCAGTTCCGCACCGTCGGCAACGACCTGCCGGAGGCGTTGCGCGGCATGGTCGCCGCCCTCGTGCCGATGGTCCCCGAGGGCCTCGTGCTGCTCACCAGCATCGCGTTCGCGGTCGGAGTCATCCGGCTCGGCAAACGCAACTGCCTCGTCCAGGAGCTGCCCGCGATCGAGGGTCTGGCCCGCGTCGACACCGTGTGCGCGGACAAGACCGGCACCCTCACCGAGAACGGCATGCGCCTCGCCCGTGTCACCCCCCTCGGCAGCCACGACGAGCCGAGTGCCCGCGAGGCGCTCGGCGCGCTCGGCATCTCCGACAAGCGCCCCAACGCGAGCCTCGTCGCGATCGCCGAGGCCTGCCCGTCGCCCAGGTGGACCGTCTCGGCGACGCAGCCGTTCTCGTCGGCCCGCAAGTGGAGCGGCGCGAGCTTCGCCGACCGCGGCAACTGGGTCCTCGGTGCCCCCGACGTGCTCCTGCCGGCCGGCAGCCCCGACGCCGCGGAGGCCGAACGCATCGGCTCCCAGGGCCTGCGCGTCCTGCTGCTGGGCAGCAGCACAGGCCAGGTCGACGACCCAGCCGGCCCGGGCGTCATCGACCCCGTCGCCCTCGTCGTCCTCGAGCAGAAGGTGCGCCCCGAGGCCGCCGGCACACTGGCCTACTTCGCCGAGCAGGACGTCGACGTCAAGGTCATCTCCGGAGACAACGCCCTGTCCGTCGGCGCGGTCGCGTCGTCGCTCGGGCTGACCGGCGCCCACGCGCCCATCGACGCCCGCGAGCTCCCCGAGACCGACAAGGAGCTGTTGGCCGACGAGGTCACGGGCGGCACGGTGTTCGGGCGTGTCACCCCGGCGCAGAAGCGCGCCATGGTCGGAGCGCTCCAGTCCCGCGGGCGCACCGTCGCCATGACCGGCGACGGCGTCAACGACGTCCTCGCCCTCAAGGACGCCGACATCGGCGTCGCCATGGGTTCGGGCAGCCCCGCCACCCGTGCCGTCGCCCAGATCGTGCTGCTCGACGACTCCTTCGCGACACTGCCGCACGTCGTCGCCGAGGGTCGTCGCGTCATCGGCAACATCGAGCGCGTCGCCAACCTGTTCCTCACCAAGACCGTCTACTCGGTGCTGCTGGCCATCGCGATCGGCATCATCGGCGTGCCCTTCCCGTTCCTGCCGCGGCACCTGACCCTGATCGGGGCACTGACCATCGGCATCCCGGCGTTCTTCCTGGCGCTGGCGCCCAACACCGAGCGGGCCCGGACCGGTTTCGTGCGCCGGGTCCTGCGCCTCGCCGCGCCGTCGGGGATCATCGCCGCCCTCGGCACCGTCGTGACGTACCTGATCGTGCGCACCGACGTCGGCGCCACGGAGATGCAGCAGAAGACGGCCGCGGTCCTGGCGCTCTACCTGATCGCGACGGGAGTCCTCGCCGTGGTCGCGCGGCCGTTCGCGCTCTGGAAGGTCGCGTTGATCGTGGCCTCGCTCGCGGCGTTCTCCTACGCCCTGCTGGCGCCGCTGCCCTTCGGTCGTGACTTCTGGCAGCTCGACGCGGGCCACACGCCGACGATGCTGGTCGGGCTCACGGTCGCCGTCGTCGGCATCGTGCTGGTGGAGATCGCCAACCTGGTGATCAGCCGCCGCCTGGCCCGCACCACCCCGGAGCACTGACCCCGGCCGTGTCGTCAGCGTGAGTTCGCGTCGCTGACGACACGCTCGCCGGGACGGCGTCCGCGGGGCCGGCCGCGCCGGGCGCGTGCAGCCGATCGCGACCGACCGTGTGATCAGCGCGGCGAGATCGCCCTGACGACACACCCACCGATGTCGGGCCGTCTGCGCGGCGGGGCACCCGCTCCCCAGCGTGTGATCAGCGTGCCGGGTTCGCCCTGGTGACACGTTGCGGCCCTGCCGCGTGACCGGGCGTGTTCCTGGCGCCGTCGTGATGCTCCGACGACACATCGGGCGAGCGAGGGAACCGGACCGGGCCGGCCGTCGTCCAAGGGCCCATGCAGATCGGAAGTACACCGTTCCGGGGGTCGGTCGCGGTCGCCGCGGGCGCCGTGACCAAGGGCGCGTTGCGCGGGTCGCGCTTCAGGCGCCTGCTCCCTGACGTCTACCTCGGCGCCGACGTGCCGGTAGACCTTCGGGCCAGGGCGATCGCCGCGTACCTCCATGCCCATGGACGCGGGATCGTCGCGGGCTGGGCCGCTGCGGAGTTGCTCAACGCCGGCTGCGCACCGGCGGATGCCGACGCCGAGATCGTCCTGCCCGGCAGCGACCGCCGCCCACGACCAGGTCTCCGGGTCCATCGTTTCCGGCCGCATCCCGGTGAGGTGCGACGGATCGACGGCATCGAGCTGACCTCCCCCGCTGCGGACCGCCTACGACCTGGCCCGCCGCGAGCCGCTGGTCTGCGCGGTGACGGCGGTCGACGCGCTGGCCCGGGTCGGGCATTTCGCGCCGGACGCGGTGCTCGCGCTCGCCCGTCGTCATCCGGGGGTGCGCGGGACCCGGCGGCTCCCGCGGGCCGTCGCGCTGTCCGATCCGCGCGCCGAGTCGCCCGGCGAGAGCCGGATGCGACTGGCGGTCGTCCTGGCGGGCCTCCCGGCTCCGGTGTCGCAGTTCCGGGTGGGCCGCTACCGGCTGGACCTCGCCTACCCCGATCTGCGGCTGGGGATCGAGTACGACGGCGCCGACCACCGCACCGCGGGCCGGGCCAGGCGAGACCTGATGCGTGAAGCCGAGCTGGCGCGTGCGGGGTGGGAGCTGGTGCACCTCGGCGGTGACAACTCGATGGGGGAGATGGCGATCCTGGTCGGTCGTGCTCTCGCCGCGCGCGGCGTACCGGCACCGAACGTGTCACCGGAGTCGATCGCCGCGCTCTCCTGACACGTTCGGTGGGCCACCGGGCAGCGGGCGTGTCGTGTGAGCGATCCGATTGCTCCCACGACCCGCTCGCCGGGTGCTCGGATCGGGGCCGGTGCGGCGCCGACGTCGAACGTGTCGCGAGCGTCGGGCCGACGCGCTCGTGACACGCCGGTGGTCGGTCAGTGCGTGAGTGCAGGCTCGGTCGCCTCGGAGCGGCGGGACATGCGGGCCGCGATCCAGGCGCAGGTCATCAACTGGATCATGTGGAACAGCATGATCGGGAGGACGAGCAGGCCGACCTGGTCGCCCGCGAACAGCACCCCGGCCATCGGCAGGCCGGTGGCCAGGCTCTTCTTCGACCCGCAGAACATGATCGTGACGCGGTCGGGCCAGGGGAAGCGGCGCGGCCCGAACCAGGTGATCGCCAGGACGACGGCGAGCAGGACGATGCAGACGCCGGCCAGGGCCAGCAGGGAGCCGACGGACAGCCTGCCCCAGATGCCCTCGGCCACGCCCTCGCTGAAGGCGGAGTACACGACCATCAGGATCGCGCCCCGGTCGACGACCACCAGCTGCTTCTTGTGCCGGGCCACCCAGCCGCCGATCCAGCGGCGCGCGAGCTGGCCCAGGACGAACGGGACGAGGAGCTGCAGCGCGACATCGAGCACCGCGCCGCCCGAGATCCCGCCGTGCGAGGACAGCAGCAGGGTCGCGAGCAGCGGGGTGACGACGATCCCCAGCAGGTTGGACAGCGACGCCGCGCAGATCGCGGCAGGCACGTTGCCGCGAGCCAGGGAGGTGAACGCGATCGACGACTGGACCGTCGACGGCAGGCAGCACAGGAAGACGACGCCGATCGCGAGGTCACGAGGCAGCACCGACGTCGGCAGCAGCAGGACCGCGAGGCCGAGCACAGGGAACAGCACGTAGGTCGCGGCGAGGACGGTGCCGTGCAGACGCCAGTGTCGCAGCCCGTCGACCGCCTCGCGGGTGGACAGGCGCGCCCCGTAGAGGAAGAACAGCAGCCCGATCGCGACGGTCGTGGCCTGGCCGAACCCGGTCGCGACGACACCACGCGCGGGCAGCAGCGCGGCGATCCCGACGACCACGAGCAACGTGACGATGAAGAGGTCGGGCCGGATCCGGCGGACTCGCTCGAGCACGTGTCCATGGTCGGCGACTCCTGGTCATTCGGAAACATGCCCACCGTGCTCTCTGTCATTGCAGACTACGATGATCGGTGTGCTGGACCCCGTGTTGCTGCGCTCGTTCGTCGCCGTCGCGGAGACACTGAGCTTCACCCGCGCCGCCGAACGCCTCGGGATCCGGCAGGGCACCGTGAGCCAGCACGTCCGCAAACTGGAACAGTCCGTCGACAGGACGCTGTTCGCCCGTGACACCCACACCGTCGCCCTGACCGCCGACGGCGAGGCCATGGTCGAGTTCGCGACGACGATCCTCGACACCGGCGAACGAGCGTTGGCCCACTTCCGCAGCGTGCAGGTGCGGGGCCGGCTGCGGCTGGGGCTGTCGGAGGATCTCGTCGTGACCCGGTTGCCGGCGATCCTCGCCGGGTTCCGCCGGCGCCACCCCGGCGTCGACCTGGTGCTGACGGTCGGCCTGAGCGAGTCCCTCGAGCCGGCCCTCGACGCAGGCGACCTCGACCTGATCTTCGCCAAACGCTCGCCCGGCCGCACGGGCGGAACGACCGTGTGGCGCGACCGCTTCGTGTGGGTCTCGGCGCCGGGGTTCCGGCTCGACGACGGCCCGGTCCCGCTCGTCGCCTACCCGCGGCCGAGCCTGTCGCGGGCGGCGGCGATCGCCGCGCTGGAGGCGGCGGGGACGCAGTGGCGGATGGCGTGCACCAGCTCGTCGCTGTCGGGGCTGCGGGCGGCGGCGCTGGCCGGGCTGGGGGTGGTGGTGCACGCCGAGACGCTCGTGCCGGACGGGCTCGTCCGGATCTCCGGTCTTCCCGATCTCGACGCCTTCGAGTTCACCCTGCAGACCTCACGCCGGTCGGCATCGCCGGCCGCCGACGCGATGGCGCGGTCGATCCTCGACTCGGCGGCGACCCTCAGATCGGGCGTCTGACCCCGCTCGACGTGTCCTCGGAGCGCATGGACGACGCTGATCACACGTTCGGTGAAGCGGGGGCGGCGCGGGAACGGCGAGGCAAGCCCCGGCAGGCCGGGCGGGCCGGGCCGGGCCGTCGAACGTGTGACCAGAGCTGGTCGCGCGCGCTGAGGACACGGTGGACGGTTGAGACGTCGCCCGCCGTGTCACCAGAGCGCACGAGCAGCACGGATGACACGCCGGGGTTCTGCGCCGGGCCGTGCGGGCGCGGCCACGCTCACCGACCGTGCCGCCGGGGTCGGACGACCGCGCCGCGCCGGGCCGCGCCGGGCCGGGCGCGGCCGGCGCGTGACACCAGCTCAGCGGGCCAGGTACGTCTGGATGCCCGCGGCGATGGCGGTGGCGTAGCGCTCGCGGCCGTCGGCCGAGCTCAGCAGCGCCGCCTCGCCCGCGTTGCGCATGTTCGCGCACTCGACGAGGGCGGTGGGCCGGGTCGAGAGATTGAGGCCTGCGAGGTCACGGCGCGGGGACAGGCCGTCACGGCCGATGTAGTCGGAGACGGGGAATCCGCCGGTGCGCAGCGCGTCGCGCAGGTCGGCGGAGAGGACGTGGGCGGGGCCGGCCTGCGCGGGGTTGAGCGGCGGGTCCGCGTAGGCGACGTGGAAGCCGGTGTTCGCGGGCGCGGAGCCGTCGGCGTGCAGGGAGACGACGGCGTCGGCGTCGGCCTTCTCCCCGGCGGCGCCGCGGGCGTCGACACAGGGCCCGACGCCGGTGTCGCTGTCGCGCGTCATGACGACGGTGATGCCCTTCGCGGTGAGCTTGTCGCGTACCCGCTGGGCGAGGTCCCAGGTGAAGGCGTGCTCGGTGTAGCCGGAGTCGGTCTGGGTGCCGGTGGTGTTGCAGGGTTTGGTGCCGCCACGCCCGTCGGGCACCGGCGCGGTGACGGTGGCGCGGTCGCGGGAGTTGCCACCGTTGTGTCCGGGGTCGAGGACGACGACGCGCGGCGGGACCGGGACGGGCGGCGGCGGGGTGTCGTGGGTGGCGGGCGAGGGCGAGGCCAACGCCGCGGGCGAGGACACGGGGGTGGGGCTGCCGCTCACCGGCGCGGCGGTGCTGCACGCGGCGAGCACGGCCGCTGCCAGCACCAGGAGTGCACTACGGCTCGGGGCGGACACGGCCGACAGCTTCGCACGGCTACCCTGGCGTTCGGGCGCGGTCCGCAGCGGACACGCGGCGAAGCGACGGGAGAGCGCTGTGCAACCGGGTCAGCCCGACATGTCGATGATTCTGCAGCAGGCGCAGAAGATGCAGGAGCAGCTCGTCGCCGCGCAGCAGGAGCTGCAGGTGCTCGAGGTGACCGGCCAGGCGGGCAACGGCCTCGTCGAGGTGCGGATGACCGCGGCCGGCGAGGTGCGCGGCGTCAAGATCGACCCGAAGATCGTCGATGCGGACGACGTCGAGACTCTGCAGGACCTGGTCGTGGGTGCGTTCCAGGACGCGAGCGCGGCGGCGTCGCAGGCGCAGGCCGAGAAGATGGGCCCGCTCGCGGGTGGTCTCGGTGGTGCGGGCGGCGGCCTGGGCCTGCCCGGCTTCTGACGAGCGGGACACATGTTCGAGGGGCCGGTCCAGGACCTGATCGACGAGCTGGGCCGGTTGCCGGGCGTCGGGCCGAAGAGCGCCCAACGGATCGCGTTCCACCTGCTCGCGGCCGATCCGGCCGACGTGACGCGGCTGCAGGAGGTCCTGCAGCGGGTGAAGCAGGGTGTGCGGTTCTGCGACGTCTGCAACAACGTGTCGGAGAACGTGCGCTGCCGGTACTGCGCGGACGCGCGTCGCGACCCGACGATGGTGTGTGTCGTGGAGGAGCCCAAGGACGTCCTGGCGGTGGAGCGGACGCGGGAGTTCAAGGGCCGATACCACGTGCTTGGTGGTGCCTTGGATCCGTTGGGGGGCATCGGCCCCGACTCGTTGACGATCCGGGAGCTGCTGGCCCGCCTCGGTGGGACGGGTCCGGCGCCGGACGAGACCGACATCGCCGAGGTCATCATCGCGACCGACCCCAACACGGAGGGGGAGGCGACGGCGACGTATCTGGTGCGGCTGCTGCGTGACTTCCCGGGCCTGACGGTGACGCGGTTGGCGTCGGGGCTGCCGATGGGCGGCGACCTCGAGTTCGCCGACGAGCTCACCCTCGGCCGGGCGCTGTCGGGCCGCCGGGCCCTGTAGGGCTCACTCCTCGGGCGGGTTGGCGTGCAGCTCGGCGCGGCGGCGCAGGAGCCGGCAGCTCGGGCAGCCGCGGACCTCGGCGGCGTTGATGAGTTCCTGTTCCCACAGGTAGAGGCCCCAGTGTTTGCGCATCTGCTGCGCATGGCGGGCTTCGACGGTGTCGGCGGCCGACAGCCGTCCGACGATCACCGACGCGACGGTCAGTGCGGTGATGCCCAGTGCGACGAACACGTTCATCATGACCTCCTCTCGGGAGCGGACCTGGTGGTCCGCCGACGACGATCCCGATCGGGGGAGTTCCGCGTGGTGTGCTGCGGGGAGGGTGGGCCGCCGCGCGCTGCGCGGCGGCCCGTCCGGTGCCGACCCCCCGTCGGTACCGGACCGTTCAGTCGTCCTCGTCGCCCCAGGCGGTCGCCGTCGGGGTGGTGCGGCGGCGCTGCTGGCGGCGTTCCCAGGCGAGGCGGCGTTCGGAGGCGATGAAGCGCCGGTCCGCGGCGCGGGCGGCGTCGACGACCCCGACGATCACTGCGATGACGACGAGTGCGCCGAAGCCGGCGAACAGCAGGGTGATCATGGCGACCACCTGCCGCGGCGGGCGGCGCGGACCGTGCGGTCAGCCGTGCGTGCCTTGTTCTTCATGGTGACGCCCTTTCCCGTGATCTCCTGACCCGGCCGGTCGCCGGGAGGTCGGTGCTCCCGGCAGGTGCCGGGACGGGTGCGGAAGCCGGGTCGCCCGGGTTGCGGGTGCGGTTCCGTCAGGCTGGTGGGGCGCGACGCGGGAGGCGCTCCGGCAGTTCGTCATGTCGCCTCCGCTCTCCGGCACGGGTTCCGCGAGGGCGGAACCGGATCGTGCGGGCAAGCATGAGAATGCCGCATGACAGCCCCTCATGCAATTGCAATCTGATGAGATTGCACGAGGTATTCCCATGTCGTAGTCTTCCTCGGTCGCGGCCCGTCCCCACCGAGCCGGCTCCGCACTCCCAGGAAGCCTGTGATGGCCGAAGCGCATGGTCCCGCCGGTCCGAGGCGCCGCCTCGGTGCCGAGCTGAGGCGACTGCGGAACAAGTCGGGGCTGCACCTGGACGACGTCGCCCGCGAGATGTCGTGCTCGACGTCCAAGATTTCGAGGCTCGAGAACGGCAAGGGGATACCCAAGCTTCCCGACGTCCGCGAGCTGATGCGGATCTACGGCGTCACCTCGGACACCGAGCGCGACATGCTGCTGCGCCTGGTCCGTGACGGTCGCCAGCAGGGTTGGTGGGAGCCGTACACGGAGGGTGTTCAAGCGGAGCGCTTCGTGCTCGACGATCCGGGCCGCTATCCCGCGCTGGAGACCGAGGCGATAGCTGTCCGCCTGTTCACCGGGATGATCATGCCCGGCCTGCTGCAGACGGCCGACTATGCGCGCGAGATGCTCCGCGCCCTGCTCCCGCACAGGCCGCGCGGCGACATCGAGAGCCTGGTGCGGCTCCGCATGGAGCGGCAGAAGGCATTGACCCGTCAGGAGTCGCCGCTGCAGTTGTCAGCGGTGCTCGACGAGGCACTGCTCCGGCGTGTCGTGGGTGGCTCGGAACTGATGCGCGACCAGTTGCGCGCGGTGCTCGACAAGTCCGATCTGCCCACTGTGGAAGTGCGTGTCCTGCCGTTCGACGCGGGGTTCCACCGGGGGCACCTCGGCCAGTTCACGCTGCTGGAACTGCGTGAGCCCCTCGAGGACCTCGTGTTCATCGAAGGACACGGCGGGGACTCCTATCTGGACTCCGCCGACGACGTCAAACTGTACAAAGAGGTCTACGCCGACGTGGTGTCCAAAGCGTTATCACCCCCTGCGTCGGCTGCGCTGATCCGTGAGTATCTTGTGCGCTACGAATCCGGGGAGGGTGGACTGTGATCGAGTTCGTCACGAGTTCTTTCTGCAACTACGGCGACTGTGTCGAGATCGGGCGCGGCCCCGACGGCGCGATGTTCGTGCGGGACACCAAGAACCGTGACCACGGGATC
This sequence comes from Pseudonocardia sp., assembly GCF_050250275.1. GTDB lineage: Bacteria > Actinomycetota > Actinomycetes > Mycobacteriales > Pseudonocardiaceae > Pseudonocardia. The sequence continues at coordinate 203,446 of NZ_JBFWOY010000005.1, read as the reverse complement.
CTGGAGTTCACCCGCGAGGAGTGGGACGCCTTCGTGAAGGGCGTGAAGGCCGGGGAGTTCGACCCCGCCTGACGGAACCCCGACCGTCACGCGGAGTAACCACAGACATACAGCGGCCCGGGAGGGCGGACCGATCGTCCGCCTCTCCCGGGCCGTCGGCCGTTCCGGGCGAGGTCGTCACCCGGCGCGCGGCCGTGGAGGACCACCCGCCCCGCGGATCGCGCGGGGCCGGTGGCCACGTTCAGGGGGTCAGCGCATGGCTCGGTTCACGGCCGAGACGACGGCCTTGAGCGAGGCGCTGACGATGGAGCTGTCGATCCCGACGCCCCAGAGGACCTTGTTCTCGATGGTGCACTCGACGTAGGCGGCGGCGCGGGCGTCGTCGCCGGAGGAGAGCGCGTGCTCGTGGTAGTCGAGGACGCGGACGTCGAACCCGATGCCGGCGAGCGCGTCGACGAAGGCCGCGATGGGGCCGTTGCCGCTGCCGGTGATCTCGTGGACGTCGGACTCGACGCGCACGGTGGCGACGATCTCGTCGCGGCCCTCGCCGTCGCTGGTCAGCTTGTGGCGCAGCAGCTTCAGCGGGGTGGCGCGGTCGAGGTACTCGACGTCGAAGGCGTCGCGCATCTCCTTCGGGGAGACCTCGCCGCCCTCTGTGTCGGTGTAGTTCTGGATGACCTTGGAGAACTCCATCTGCAGCCGCCGCGGCAGGTCGAGCTGGTGCTCGGCCTTCATGATGTAGGCGACGCCGCCCTTGCCGGACTGCGAGTTGACCCGGATGACGGCCTCGTAGGTGCGGCCGATGTCCTTGGGGTCGACGGGCAGGTAGGGGACCTCCCACCGGTACTCGTCGACCGGGACGCCGGCCTCGCTCGCGTCGGCTTCCATGGCCTGGAAGCCCTTGTTGATGGCGTCCTGGTGGCTGCCGGAGAAGGCGGTGTAGACGAGGTCGCCGCCCCAGGGGTGGCGCTCGGCGACGGGCAGCTGGTTGCAGTACTCGACGGTGCGGCGGATCTCGTCGATGTCGGAGAAGTCGATCTGGGGGTCGATCCCCTGGGTGAAGAGGTTCATGCCCAGGGTGACCAGGTCGACGTTGCCGGTGCGCTCGCCGTTGCCGAACAGGCAGCCCTCGATGCGGTCGGCGCCGGCTTGGTAGCCGAGCTCGGCGGCGGCGACGCCGGTGCCGCGGTCGTTGTGGGGGTGCAGCGACAGCACGATCCCGTCACGGCGGGCGAGGTTGCGGTGCATCCACTCGATCGAGTCGGCGTAGACGTTGGGGGTGGCCATCTCGACGGTCGCCGGGAGGTTGACGATCATCGGCGACTCGGGGGTGGGCTGCCAGATCTCGCTGACGGCGTTGCAGACGTCGACGGCGTACTGCAGCTCGGTGCCGGTGTAGGACTCGGGGGAGTACTCGAAGCGCCAGTCGGTGTTCGGGTACTTCTCGGAGAAGCGCAGGACGTCCTCGGCGCCGTCGGTGGCGATCTTGGAGATGCCGGCGCGGTCGGCGCGGAAGACGACGCGGCGCTGCAGGATGGACGTCGAGTTGTAGAGGTGGATGATCGCGCGGGGCGCGCCCTCGCAGGCCTCGTAGGTGCGTTCGATGAGCTCGGGCCGGGCCTGCGTCAGGACCTGGATGGTGACGTCGTCGGGGATGGCGCCGGTCTCGATGATCTCGCGGACGAAGTCGAAGTCGGTCTGGCTGGCGGCGGGGAAGCCGACCTCGATCTCCTTGTAGCCCATGCGTACGAGCAGCTCGAACATGCGGCGCTTGCGCGCGGGGCTCATGGGGTCGATGAGGGCCTGGTTGCCGTCGCGCAGGTCGACCGCGCACCACAGGGGGGCCTTGGTGATGCGGGTGTCGGGCCAGGTGCGGTCGCTCAGCGAGACCGGCTCGACCATCTCGTGGAAGGGCCGGTAGCGGTGGAACGGCAGGTGGGAGCCGCGCTGCGGGTTCCAGGGGGCCTGGTCGGCCGGCGCGGGTCTGGACGGGGTGCGGACGCGGCTCGTCGTGGACGAGGTGTACGCGTCGGGGGACATGCTCATGGTGCGGGGTGCTCCTCGGTGCCGGGCGTGGTGACCGGCAGGCACGCAGACACCCCGCGACGAGGGGCCGGTCGGTCAGACCCCGCCGCGGCGGCGAAGGAGCAGGCGCGCCATGCGTGCGACTGTAGTCCCTCGTGCGGCCCCGACGGCAAGCGCCTCCCGCATCGCGGGATCCGGGTCACGGGGGTGAGCGGGGGTGGCGGGTCGCCCGGTACCTGATCGGTCGGCCGCGCCGCCCGGTCCGCGGGGCGCGGTCGTGTCAGGATGGCCGGGCGGTCACCGAGCGGGCGGAGGGGACGATGGCGGTTGGCACCTCGGCGCGCCGCGGCGCGGCCATGTTGGCCACGGCACTGCGGATCGTGGGCATGGTAATCGTCGCGGTCCTCGTGCTGCACATCGTGCTGACGTTGCTGGACGCGAACCCGGCGAACGGCCTGACGGAGTTCGTCTCGGACGTCGCGGGCCGGCTCACCCTGGGCCTGGACGACCTGTTCCTGCCCGACGAGCCGAAGCTGCGGGTCACGCTGAACTACGGCGTGGCGGCGGCGGTCTGGTGGCTGATCACGGCGGTCGCCGTCAGGCTGGTCCGGCGCATCGCCTGAGCGGCGGGGTCAGATCGCGGCCGGCCAGATGGCGACGGCGTACCCGCCGAACCACGCCGACGCCAGCACCACCCCGACGAGGGTGCCGACGGCGGCGACGCGGTGCCGCTCGGTGAACGTCGCCAGCGCGACGGCCACGGGGATCAGCAGCGTGAACGCGGGCAGCAGCAGCCGCGCCTTCGACGCCATCACCCCGGCGCTGCCGACGTCCATCGCGACGACGATCGCGCCGTAGCAGTAGAGGGTCCACGGCAGGGCGGCCGCGGCGGCTTCGCGCAGCCCGACGACGAGGAGGACGGCCGCGCCGGCGAGGGCGACGATCGTGCCCACCTCGAAGATCGAGGGCCCGGACGCGAGGACCGACCCGGCCCAGCGCAGGGTGGCCTGGCCGCCGTCGACGCGGGAGCCCCAGCCGACGGCCTGCAGTGTGAACCACCCGGTGGGGGAGCCGGTGCGGGCGCCGACCCAGGCCAGGTAGCCGAGCAGTCCGACGGGGGCGAGGGCGATCGCGGCCCAGGGCCGGGCGCCGTCCTCACGCCGGTACACGGCGACGGCGGCGGCCGCGACGACGACGATCAGCAGCGCCCATGCCGTCGGCCGGACGAGCCCGGCGGCGAGGCAGCAGGCGCCGGCGGCGGTCCAGCGCCGTTCGAGCAGGAAGACGAGGCACCAGGCGGCGCCGGCGCAGAACAGGGCTTCGGAGTAGGCCATCGAGAGCACGACGGCCATGGGGGCCGAGGCGAACAGCGCCACCAGGATCAGCCCGGCGCGGGCGGAGCCGCCGGGCACGGCGCGACCGAGCCGGGCGATGCCGTAGGCGGCGACGACGCCCGCGCCGACCGTCACGACGATCGCGGCGGCCAGCATCGGCATGCCCGTCACGAACCGGACCGTGGCCACGACCGCGGGATAGCCGGGGAAGAACGCGAGGGGGGTCGCGGCGGTGCGGCCGCCGCTGGCGTCGACGAGGCCGAGGGGGACGTCGCCGTACCAGCCCTGGGCGATGCCGAGGAACCAGTGGCCGTCCCAGGCGTCGAGCCGGTCGTCGAGGCGGTCTCCGTTGGCGCCGACGAGGAGCACGAGGACCGCGCTGGAGAAGGCGCGGACGGCGAGGTAGACCACGGCCGGGGCCAGCGCGGCGCGCAGCACGGCGGCCTGGGGGAGCACGGGGAGGGCGATCGTCGTGACCCCTCGACGCCCCCGGGATGCGGACGTGTCCGGACTCACGGCGGGCCCTGGCACGCCCCGCGAGCGGCGGCGGGGCACCGCCGGTGTCTGTGGCATCGGTCATCGAGGTTAACGGCGCAGCTCGGCGCCGGTAGGCTGGGCTCCCGACCAGGCCTGCGGGCGGTCGGGAGAGCGTGCCGACCGGTCCGGGTGCCCAGCCCAGCGCAACGTCGTCGTGAGAGCGGCGCCAGGACAGGAGGACGGCGTGGCCCTCGTCGTGCAGAAGTACGGCGGCTCGTCGGTTCAGGACGCGGACCGGATCAAGAAGGTCGCCGAGCGGATCGTCCGGACGCGCAAAGAGGGCCACGACGTCGTGGTCGTCGTCTCCGCCATGGGGGACACGACCGACGAGCTGACGGACCTCGCCGAGCAGGTCTCGCCCGCGCCGCCGGCCCGTGAGATGGACATGCTGCTCACCGCGGGGGAGCGCATCTCCAATGCGCTCGTCGCGATGGCGATCCACTCGCTGGGGGCCGAGGCCCGCTCGTTCACCGGTTCGCAGGCCGGGATGCTCACCACCTCGAAGCACGGGGACGCGCGCATCGTCCAGGTCAACCCCGGCCGGCTGCGCAGCGCGCTCGACGAGGGCTCGATCGTCCTCGTCGCCGGTTTCCAGGGGATGAGCGAGGACTCCAAGGACATCACGACGCTGGGTCGCGGCGGGTCGGACACGACCGCGGTCGCGCTGGCGGCGGCGCTGCAGGCCGACGTCTGCGAGATCTACACGGATGTCGACGGAATCTTCTCCGCCGATCCGCGGATCGTCCCGGACGCCGCGCACCTCGACACGGTGACGTACGAGGAGATGCTGGAGATGGCGGCGTCCGGCGCGAAGGTGCTGCACCTGCGTGCTGTGGAGTACGCCCGCCGCTACAACGTGCCGCTGCGGGTGCGCAGCTCGTACAACGACAAGCCGGGGACGCTGGTCGCCGGTTCGATCGAGGAGATTCCGTTGGAGAACCCGATCCTGACCGGGGTCGCGCACGACCGTTCCGAGGCGAAGATCACCGTCATGGGCGTGCCCGACACGCCCGGCATGGCGGCCCGGATCTTCCGCACGGTCGCCGATGCCGAGATCAACATCGACATGGTGCTGCAGAACATCTCCCACGAGTCCGTCGGCACCACCGACATCACGTTCACGTTGCCGCGCAGCGACGGCCCGCGTGCCGTCGCCGCGCTGGAGGCGGGCAAGACCGACGTCGGCTTCGACGAGATCGTGTACGACCCGGAGGTCGGCAAGGTGTCGCTGGTGGGCGCGGGCATGCGCAACCACCCCGGCGTCACCGCCACGTTCTGCGAGGCGCTCTCCAACGCGGGCGTGAACATCGAGACCATGAACACCTCCGAGATCCGCATCTCGGTCATCTGCCGGGCCGACCAGCTCGACGGCGCCGTCCGTGCCCTGCACGAGGCGTTCGAGCTCGGTGGGGCCGAGGAGGCCGTGGTGTACGCGGGGACCGGGCGATGACCGCCGCGGGGAGGGGCCCGGTCGTCGCGATCGTCGGCGCCACCGGGGCCGTCGGCACCACGATGATCGACATCATCGACGCCCGCGAGACCGTGCCGTGGAGCGAGATCCGGCTCGTCGCGTCGGCCCGCTCCGCGGGCAAGGTGCTGAAGGTGCGCGGCGAGGACGTCACCGTGCGGCTGCTCGAGGCCGAGGTGTTCGACGGCGTCGACATCGCCCTGTTCGACGTGCCCGACGAGGTCAGCGCCGAGTGGGCGCCGATCGCGGCGGCGCGGGGTGCGGTGGCCGTCGACAACTCCGGCGCGTTCCGGATGGACCCCGACGTGCCGCTCGTGGTGCCGGAGGTCAACGCGGACAAGGCGGCTGACCGGCCCAAGGGCATCATCGCCAACCCCAACTGCACGACGCTGTCGATGATGGCCGCGATGGGTGCGTTGCACCGGGAGTTCGGGCTGGAGGCGCTGGTCGTGGCCTCCTACCAGGCGGCGTCGGGCGCGGGTCAGCCCGGCATCGACCGGCTCCAGGCGGAGCTGTCGGCCGTCGCGGGCAAGGATCTCGGTCAGAAGGCCGGCGACGTCGCGGCCGCGCTGGCCGAGGCCGGGCTGCCCGACGACTCGCCGTTCCCGGCACCGCTGGCGCTCAACGTCGTGCCGTGGGCCGGGTCGGTGAAGGACGACGGCTGGTCGTCGGAGGAGCTGAAGGTCCGCAACGAGTCGCGCAAGATCCTCGGCATCCCCGACCTGAAGGTGTCGGCGACGTGCGTGCGCGTCCCCGTCGTCACCACCCACGCGCTCGCGGTGCATGCGACGTTCGGGCGTGAGGTCACGGTCGACGCGGCCCGCAAGGTGCTCGCGGAGCAGCCGACGATCGTGCTGCGCGACGACCCGGCCGCGGGCGAGTGGCCGACGCCGGCCGACGTCGTCGGCGACGACCCCACCTGGGTGGGCCGGATCCGGCAGGCGCTGGACTTCCCGAACACGCTCGAGCTGTTCGTGTGCGGCGACAACCTGCGCAAGGGTGCCGCGCTCAACACCTACGAGATCGCCGAGACGGTCGCGGCGTCCCTCTGACGCACGCTCAGATCGCGTACCTCCAGATGGTGAGGGAGTACGCGCCGAACCAGGCCGACGCCAGCGCCGCCACCACGACGACGGACACCGCCGTCGCGGGGCGGCGTTTGGCGAGGCCGAGGGCGATCGGCAGGAGCAGCACGAACGCGGGCAGCAGCAGCCGTGGCCGCGACGCCATGACCCCCGACGAGAGCCACACCGTGGCGACGACGGCCGACCCGTAGACGAGCAGCGGCAACGGCAGCCGCGCGGCGAACGACAGCCCGAGCAGCACGAGCACGCCGATGAGCACGATCGCCGAGACGTAGTACATGAGCGCGGCGTCGCGGGTGGTCAGGGTGGCGACGATGAACCGCACGCCGGCGGCTCCACCGTCGACCCCGCCGTTCCAGCCGCTGCTCTGCACGGTGAGCCAGCCGGCCGGGTCGCCGGTGCGGACGGCGACGAAGATCAGGTACCCGGCGATGCCGGTCACCGACAGCAGGGCGCCGACGAGCGGACGCCAGCCGTCGCGCCGCGTCGCGACCGCCACGATCGCCGCCACGACGACGGTGAGCACGAGCGCCTCCGACGTCGGCCGGACCAGCCCGGCGAGCCCGCACATCACCCCCGCGAGCAGCCAGCGCCGCTGCAGCAGCCCCACCAGCGACCACGCGGCCAGGGCGCAGAACAGCGCCTCGGTGTAGGCCATGTTGAGGGTGACGGCCATGGGGGCGGCCGCGAACAGCGCGGTCAGGAGCAGGCCGACGCGGCGTGACCCGCCGGGGACGAGCTCGCCGATCCGGGTCGTCCCGTACGCGGCGGCGATCCCGGCCAGCAGCGACACGAGCAGCGCGGCGGCCACGGTGTTGCCGCCGAGCAGCGGTGCGACGACCGTGATCGTCATCGGGTAGCCGGGGAAGAACGCGAGCGCGGTGAACGGCGTGTGATGGCCGTACCCGTCGAGCATCGTCGCGGGGACGCCGCTGTAGCCGTACTGCGCGATGGCGAGCATCCAGTCGCCGTCCCAGGCCCGGAGCCGGTCGATCGGTGAGACTCCGTGGGTGCGCGACAGCCACACCAGGGCCAGGACGCCGACGAGGCGCACGACGAGGTAGACCGCGGCCGGCGCGAGCCGCGTGGCGACGCGGGTGGGCGCGGGGGCCACCACCGGTGCGTCGGTCGCGCTCACGCAACCTCCTCGCGGGCGCTCGGACGAGCGGGGCCGGTGCCGTGCACCCCCCACGCTAACGCGCGATCACCGCGTCGCCGATAACGTTCCGGTCCGTGAGCAGCGACGAACTGATCAAGAGGTACCAGGCGGGTGGCGGCAGGCTCGCCGCGGCGGCGGCGGAGGGTGTGGCGGTCCCGCCCGCCCTCAAGACGGCGCTCGTGACGTGCATGGACTCGCGCATCAACACGTTCACCCTGTTCGGTCTCCGGCTGGGCGAGGTGCACGTGCTCCGGAACGCCGGCGGTGTCGTCACCGACGACACGATCCGGTCGTTGACGATCAGTCAGCGGCAGCTCGGCACGCGCGATGTCCTGCTCGTCCAGCACGGCGGCTGCGGCCTGTCGACGTTCACCGACGAGGACTTCTCGGAGGCGCTGGCGGCGGAGACCGGGATGCGGCCCGCGTGGCGGACCCACGCGTTCAACGACCCCATGACGAGTGTGCGCCGGGACATGGCCCAGCTGCGCCACGACCCGTTCCTGCACCCGGACACGACGGTCCGCGGGTTCGTCCTCGACATCGAGACGTTCGTGCTGGAGGAGGTCTTCCTCCCCGACGCCTGACGCGTCGGCCGCCGGGGTACCGGTCTCTATCTGAGACGGACACCACGTGCGGGGGTGGGCCCTGGTAAGCCGTGCGCATGGAGCGTCACCGGTTGGTGTGTCGGGCATGCGGCGAGACCGCGCATGTCGATCAGGTCCCGGGCATCGCCGCCCACCTCGACCCGGCCCACGCCGCCGGTTACCGGGTCGAGGCGGCGGTCGTGGTCTTCCGCGGGCTGTGCGCGTCGTGCCGGGGCGCGGACCGCGGGGTCGGGGTCGGGGCCGGTGGTCGTGTCCGGCGCTGACCGGGCGCCTACGATTCGGTTCGTGACCTCCGAGGACCGGCCCGTCGTCTGGCACAACCCGCGATGCTCGAAGAGCCGGGGCGCGCTCGCCCTGCTCGCCGAGCACGGCGTCGAGGCCGATGTGGTGCGGTATCTCGACGAGGCGCCCACCCGCGCCGACCTGGAGGACGTCCTGCGCAAGCTCGGTACCGACGACCCGCGCGCGATCGTCCGTACCGGCGAGTCCGTGTACCGCGAGCTCGGCCTGGCCGGTGCCGATCGCGACGCGCTGCTCGACGCCATGGCCGCCCACCCGATCCTCGTCGAGCGGCCGATCGTCGTCCTGGGCGACCGGGCCGTCGTCGGCAGGCCGCCGGAGAAGGTCCTCGACCTCCTCGGCTGACGGGGAGGGGCCGCGGCGTTCAGCCCGCCACGGCCGCCGTCACCAGCGGCGCCGACACGACGAGCGCGTCGCCGACGAACCGTGCCGTCGGCCGCAGTCCGGCCCGGCGCAGCAGCCGGGTCAGCCGCATGTCGCCGCCCGGGGCCGACGCGGCGAGCGTGTCGGCCCCGGCGGCCAGGGCGAGCTCGATGGCGCGGCGCACCAGTGACGTGCCGAGGCCGCGGCCCTGCCAGCCGTCCTCGACGACGACGGTGACCATCGCCTCGCCGCCGTGGTCGTCGAGTGTGACGAGCCCGACGACGCTGCCGCCGTCGATCGTGGTCGCGACCGCCGAGCGGCTGCCGTTCTCCCCGGCCAGCACGGCCTGCAGCAGGCCGGGGGCGAGCTGCGGCGACGGGTGACCGAACCGGGCGAGCCGTGTCTCCGGTGAGCAGCGCGCGTGCAGGGCGGCGACCAGCAGCGCGTCGTCGGGCGATGCGGCGCGCAGCAGCGCCTCGGTGCCGTCGCGCAGCAGCAGGACGCGGTCGTCGGTGGGGGTGCGGGCGGTCGTGGCGAGACCGAGCTGCGACGCCAGCTCCAGCAGCGCCGCCGCCCGCGACAGCTCGGTCGCGGTGAACGGCCACGCCCGCCCCAGCCGCACCTGCTGGGTGCCGACGCGCAGCGTGTGGGTGTGCGGGTGCCCGGGGGCGTCGGGGGCGACGAGCCGGGCCCGCAGCATGGTCGCGACGGCCCGCGGTGCGCTGCCGGGGTCGGCGGCGACCATGCGGGCCAGGGCGAGCGCCGTGGTCGCCGGGTCGGACAGCTCGGCGGCGTCGGCGCGCACCAGCAGGGTGCACGGGATCCCCGCCGATCCGACGGCCTCGACCAGTTCGCCCGCCTCGACGTCGTCGGGGACCTTCACGAGCAGCTCGTCGGTGATCGCGCCGTCGTCGGACGGCTCCCCGACGACGTGCAGCGCAACGATGTCGCAGCCTGCGCCGCCCACGACCGTCGCCAGCTCGCCGAGCCGTCCCGGCCGGTCCTCCAACTCCACGTGCACGCGCCACAACGTCACGTCGTCCACCCCCTCAGGCAGGTCCATCGTCGGGGGCCGATGTTTCCGGCGGGCTACACCCGGGTGACGTCACCCCGGGCGTACCGGAGGAGGGCGCTGAACGCCCCGGTACCGCGACACCTGCCCGGCGTGCGCCGGGCCACCGCCGGGACGCCGCTCGCCCCGGCCGGACGCTGTTCAGTGCCCTCCCAGGGCCCGCCGGGCGAAGTCGATCTCCGTGGCGACGTGGCGGATCGTCTGGTCGACGACGAGCGAGCCGTGCCCGGCGTCGAACCGGCTGACCTCGTAGTGGACGTCGCCGCGGGCCGCCAGCGCGTCGAGGTAGTTGTCGATCTGGCGGATGGGGCAGCGCGGGTCGTTCTCGCCGGCGAGGACGAGCACGGGTGCGCGGACGTCGCCGACGTAGGTGAGCGGGGACGCGACCCGGTAGCGGTCGGGGACCTCGTCGGGGGAGCCGCCGAACAGGGCGCGGTCGAACGCGCGCAGCTGCTCCATCTCGTCGGAGAACGCGGCGACGTAGTCGGCGACGGGGACGCCGCCGATCGCCGCGGCCCACCGCTGCGGCTGCGTCCCTGCGGCGAGCAGCGCGAGGAACCCGCCCCACGACCAGCCCTCGACGACGACCCGGGCCGGGTCGGCGGTCCCGGACGAGACGGCCCAGTCGTGGACGGCGGCGACGTCCTCCAGTTCGGTGGTGCCCGGGCGGCCCTCGATGGCGTCGCGCCACGTCGACCCGTAGCCCGTCGAGCCGCGGTAGTTGACCTCGACGACGCAGAACCCGGCGTCGACCCACGCCGCGCGCATCGCGCTGAACCGGTCCTCGTCGGCGGCGTGCGGGCCGCCGTGCAGGCTGAAGACCGTCGGATGCGGCCCGGCGCCCTCGGGTTCGGCGACGAGTGCGTGCACCTTCCCGCCGGGACCGTCGACCCACACGTCGCGTACCGGGACCGAGCCGGGTGGACGGTCCCCGGGTGGGGCGACCAGCACGCGGTCGGTGCCGTCGGGGTGCAGGGCGCGGATCGTCGGGGCCTCGGCCGCCGACGACGCCGTGTACTCGACGGTCCCGTCCGGGCGGACCTCCGCGGACCCGACCGTGCCGGGCGCGGTGGGCAGCTCGCTCAGGGTTCCGTCGAGCAGGTCGCGGCGGAACAGCCGGACCCGGCCGGCGTGGGTGTGCCACACCAGCAGCGCCGACGCGTCGGGGTAGAAGTCGGCGACCAGCTCACCCGGCAGGTCGAGGACGATCTCGGTCTCGGTGTCGGCAGCGACGTCCCAGATCAGCAGCTCCTCGCGGCCGCGGCGCTCGTGCAGCAGCAGCAGCCGCTGGTCGCCGGGGACGGGGCTGAACACCAGGGGGGTCAGCCCGAGACCCGGGCCGTCGGACTTCTCCGCGACCGCCGCGCCGTCGGACGTGCGGTGCACCCGGAGGTCGGGGTGGCGGGAGTCGCCGTGCTCGGAGTGGCTGATCGCGAGCAGTGTCTCGTCCTCGGAGAGCGCACCGACGCCCGCGTCCTCCGTCGACTCGTACACGACGGTCGCGTCGTCGACGGAGTCGTTGCGGCGCAGCCAGATGCGGCTTCCGTCGTCAGTCGAGGTGCCCGCGGCGACCAGCGTGCGGCCGATCTCCAGGCCCGCGGGGTAGCCGTCCTCGACACCGGGGATCGCGTCGGCGGGGCGGTCGGCCGCGGGCAGCCCCGCGAACGGCTCGGTGACCCAGCGGCCGAACTCGTCGCCGTCGGTGTCGTCGAACCACCAGACGTGCTCGCCGTCGGGCGGCAGCGTCGCCGAGTGGGTGCCGGCGGGGCGGCTGGTGACCTGGCGGTGCAGGCCGGTCGCACGGTCCCACGTGTGCACCTCGGTGGTCCCGCCCGCGTTCGACGTGTAGACGCAGCGGTCGGGCGCGTCCTCGGCCCACTGCGGCCGGGACATGCGGACCGCGGTGAAGCGGGCGCGCCAGCGCTGCTCGCGGGCGTCGTCGTCGAAGAGCCGGTCGGGGACGGCGGCGTCGGGGTGCACAGCTCGATCCTCCTCTGTCACCAGCTCAGCTCGTGGCACCGGGTGCGGGCGCCGGGCGGCTCGACCTGGACCGTGACGTGGGAGAGGCCGTGCCGGTCGGCGAGCAGGTCGCGGGCGGTGGACAGCACGTGGGCGGGGTCGCAGCCCTCGCCGACGCCCAGGTGCACCGAGCCGACCTCCATGCCCGAGGTCAGCGTCCAGACGTGGACGTCGTGCACGTCGTCGACGCCGTCGAGCGCGGCGAGGTCGGTGCGGACCGCGGTGACGTCGACGTGCGCGGGCGCGGCCTGTACGAGGATGCGGACGGCCTGGCGGGCCAGCGACCACGTGCGGGGCAGGACCCACACCCCGATCGCGATGGCGACGACCGGGTCGGCCCAGGTCCATCCGAACAGCAGCATCACGGCACCGGCGAGCAGGACCCCCACCGACCCGACGGTGTCGGCCAGCACCTCCAGCGAGGCGCCGCGGACGTTGATGCTCTCCTTCGCGCCCCGGCGCAGCAGGACGAGGACGACGAGGTTGGCGACGAGCCCTGCCCCGGCGGTGAGGATCAGCGCCACGCCGGGGATCTCCGGTGGCGCGGCGAACCGCCCGACGGCTTCGACGACCACCCAGACCGCGACGCCGACGAGCAGCAGCGCGTTGGCGAGCGCGGCCAGGACCTCGGCGCGGTGCAGCCCGAACGTGCGGCTGTCGGTCACGGCGGAACGTCGGGCCGCGGTGATCGCGGCCAGGGCCATCCCGATGCCGAGGACGTCGGTGAGCATGTGCCCGGCGTCGGACAGCAGGGCGAGCGAGGACGTCGCGAACCCGACGACGGCCTCCAGCGCGAGGAAGACCGTCAGGATGCCGAGGGAGATCCACAGTGCGCGGACGTGGCGCGCGGAGGCGTTCGGCGCGCCGACGTGGCCGTGGCCGTGTCCCGTTCCCATGCCGCCAACATATGCATTCATTCGCATGAGTGCAATCGAGCCTGACCGGCGCCGTGGCACGATGGCTGTCGTGAACGAGCCCGTCCCCGCCGACCGGATCCGGGTGTCCGACGCCGAGCGCAAAGCGGTGCAGGACATGCTCCTGCGCGCCCAGGGCCAGGGGCTGCTCGACATCACGGAGTACGACGAACGCGTCCAGGCCGTCTGGGCGGGCAAGACCCGCGGCGACCTGGCCCGCGTCACCGCCGACCTGCCCGACATCCCGGACACACCCGCGCAGGCCCCCGCACGGCGGACACCGGCACGACCCCGCGCGATCTTCTCCGACACCGGCGGCGGCACCGCCATGCGTGTCCTGACCATCGTCTTCAGCAGTGTGGTCGCGGTGAACGTCGTCGTCTGGGGGATCGTCAGCGTCACGAACGCCGACCTGGTCTACCCCTGGTTCGTGTGGACGGTCATCCCGCTCGTCGTGCTCGGGGTGCTCTACGTCGCCGGGATCGGCCGCCCGCGCGACGAACCCTGAGTCACCGGTCGAGGTCGGCCGTGACCCGCGCGAACGATCCGGTCGGCGCCGCCCGCCATCAGCCGCCCCCGGCGTCGGCGACGATGACACGCAACGCCTCCGCGAGGTCGCGCCCCGTCGGCGCGGCGGCAGGGTCGACCGCCCACTGTACGAGCGTCCCCAGCAGCAACGACTGGTAGAACGCACCCAGGACCCGGGTGCGTTCCTCGTCGTCCCCCGATGCATGGAAGGTCAGCGCCAGGTCCTCGCGCGTGAGGTCCGCGGCGGCGGCCAACGCCGACCGCACCTGCGGCACCCGAGGGGCCTGCGCCAGCGCCTCGACCGTCGCCGTCGTCATCCGCTCGTCGCGGGCCACACGCTCGACGACGCGTTCCCACGTGCGCTCGAACCTGTCCAACGGGCCGGCCCCCGCAACGGCCGGGGCGTCGGTCAGCGCCTGGTCGACCGCGGCCGCGCACGCCGCCGTCGACGCGACCAGGGCGGCGGCCAGCAGGGCGTCCTTGGAGCCGAAGTGGTAGCCGATCGAGGCGAGGTTCGTGCCCGAGGCGGCGACCACGTCGCGTGCCGACGTCCGGCCCCAGCCCTTGTCGTGCAGGCATTCCTGCGCGCCCGCCAACAGCTCCTCGCGGTGACCCACATGATCAGCCTAACGTCGGTCTCATACGCCCGTACACGAACGCGGGCGGGTACCGTCCGGACGTGTCCGAGCACAGCGTCCGGCCCGCCCGGCCCGCCGACGTCACGCGCCTCATCGAGATCGAGGACGCCGCCGGGGAGCGGTTCCGCGAGATCGGCATGGATGCCGTCGCCGACGACCCGTCACCGAGCCCCGACGAGATGTTCCGGCTCGTCGCGGCAGGCGTCATCCGCGTCGTCGACATCGACGGCCGGGTCGCCGGCTACCTGCAGGCCGAGGTCGTCGACGACTGCGCCCACATCCAACAGGTCTCCGTCGACCCCGTCCACATCGGACTTCGCGTCGGCCGTGCCCTCCTCGACGACAACTCCGAACGCGCCCTCGCCGCCGGGCTCGCGGCGGTCACCCTCACGACCTACGTCGACGTGCCCTGGAACGCGCCGTACTACGGCCGTCGCGGGTTCCGGGTCCTGACCGCCGACGAGATCACGCCGGGCCTCGCCGCGCTGCGCGCCGAGGAGACCCGCCGCGGCCTCGACCGCTGGCCCCGCTGCTGCATGCGTCTCGACCTGCGGCAGCCCACCCCGCACGTCCCGTGGGCCCCGGCCGGGGCCGCGCCTCACGACCCCGCTCCCGCGGCGCGGGACTCCAGATAACGCCGCTCCGGAAGGCTCGTCGTGAGCCGCGCCGCCTCCCGGTAGGCGGCCCGGGCCTCGTCCCGTGCACCCGCCATCTCCAGCAGGTGGCCCCGCACGGCGTGCCAGCGGTGGTGCGCGGTCATGCGGTCGTCGGAGCGCAGGGTGTCGAGGACGTCGAGACCCGCGTCCGGTCCCTCGGCCATCGCGACCGCCACCGCCCGGTTCAACGTGACCATCGGGTTCGGCTCGACCCGCGCCAGCACCCGGTACAGCGCCACGATCTGCGGCCAGTCCGTGTCCTGCGCGCGGGCAGCCTCGTCGTGCACCGCGGCGATCGTCGCCTGCACGAGATAGGGACCCGGCGGGTGCCGCGTCAACGCGGCGCTCACCAGCGCGACACCCTCGTCGATCATGGAGCGGTCCCACCGCGACCGGTCCTGCTCGGCCAGGGGCACCAGCGCACCCGAGGCATCGGCCCGCGCCGCCCGCCGCGCATCCGTGAGCAGCATCAACGCCAGCAACCCCGCCGACTCGCCCTCGTCCGGCGTCAGCCGGTGCAGCTCCCGGGCCAACCGCACCGCCTCCGCCGTGAGGTCGGTGCGTTGCAACGACTCCCCGGCCGACGCCGTGTACCCCTCGTTGAACACGAGGTACAGCACCTGCCGGACCGCCGCCAGCCGTGCCCCGAGCTCCGCGGGCGGCGGCATCGAGAAGTGTGCGCCCGCCGACCTGATCCGCTGCTTCCCGCGGCTGATCCGCTGCGCCATCGTCGCCTCCGGCACCAGGAACGCCGCCGCGATCTCCGCCGTCGTCAACCCGCCCACGGCCCGCAACGTCAACGCCACCTGCGACGGCCCGGACAGCGCCGGGTGGCAGCACAGGAACAGCAGCCGCAACGTGTCGTCGTCCTCGGGGCCGGCCGGCGTACCGGGCGGGGCCGCGGCCTCCAGCGCCACCACCGCGTCCTCCCGGGCCCGGCGTGCGCTCTCGCTGCGCCACCCGTCGGTCAGCCTCCGGGTCGCGACGGTCAGCAGCCACGCGTGCGGCCTGTCCGGGACCCCCTGCTCCGGCCACTGCGTCGCCGCCGCCAGCAACGCCTCCTGCACCGCGTCCTCACACGCGTCGAACTGCCCGTGGCGGCGCACGAGCGTGCCGAGGACCTGCGGCGCGAGACCGCGCAGCAGGTCCTCGACGACGCGCGACGTCACATCTCCGCCCCGGACTCCTGCATCACCGCACGGACCTCCATCACCCCGCCACCGAAGCGGACGTCCGGCCACGACGACGCGATCTCCACGGCCCGCTCCTGCGACGCGCAGTCCACCTCCACGTACCCGGCGAACTGCTCCTTGCTCTCCGCGAACGGCCCGTCCGTCACCGCCGGGCGGCCGTCGACACCACGGATCGTGACGGCCGTCGACGGGTCGGCGAGCGCCTGCCCGCCCACCAGCTCGCCGGTCTCCGTCAGCTCACCCATGATCCGGTCGACCTCGCCGAACAGCTCCGTGCGCTCGTCCTCGGTGAGCTCCTCCAGGAAGCCGGGACGGTTGTGGATCAGCAGCATGTACTTCACGACGAACGCTCCTCGCGGCCGGCCGCGCCCCCCGTCGGGGCGCGTCACACAGGATGGTCGGAGCCGCTGCCCCGCGCTCGACATCTTTTCTCCCGCCTCGTGTCGAGAAGCTCGTGTCGGCGCCGACCTGATGCCGACCCCGCCGACCACACGGAGGACCCGATGACCGGAAAGCTGCGCGTGAGCGTCGCCGTCTCCCTCGACGGCTACATGGCAGGCCCCGACCAGAGCCTCGACGCGCCCCTCGGCGTCGGCGGACCGCGGCTGCACGAGTGGTTCTACCCGACCCGCACCTTCCGCTCGATGGTCGGCGAGGAGGGCGGCACGACGGGTGTCGACGACCGGCACGCGATCGAGGCCGCCGCCGGGGTGGGCGCCACCATCATGGGCCGCAACATGTTCGGCCCCGTCCGCGGCGACTGGGGTGACGAGTCGTGGACCGGCTGGTGGGGTGACGACCCCGTCTACCACCACCCCGTCTTCGTGCTCACCCACCACGAGCGCGAACCCGTGGAGATGAAGGGCGGCACCACCTTCCATTTCGTCACCGGCGGCATCGAGGCCGCCCTGGAGCAGGCCCGCGCCGCCGCAGGCGACGCCGACATCCGCATCGGTGGCGGGGCGGAGACGATCCGGCAGTACCTGCGCGCCGGGCACGTCGACGCGATGCACCTCGCGGTCGTCCCCGTCCTGTTCGGGCGCGGCGCGCGGCTGCTCGACGGCGTCGACTCCGACGGATACGTCTGCACCGAGCTGGTCTCGTCCGAGAAGGTCACCCACGTCCGGTTCGAGCGGGTCGACATCGACCAGCGGCCGAACGTGACGTAACGGACCGCGGCGGCAGAGCGACTCCGCCCGTGGCCACAGGTGGCGCCACGATCCGGGGGAATCCATGGGCGGCTCGTCGACGTTCGTCCTCGACGCCAATCTCGGGCTGACCGTCGGGGAGGCGCCCTGGGTGGGCTTCCTCGCCGCCGCCGGGATCGTCGCCGAGCCCTCGACCGACCTGGCCGCCATCGACGGCGAGCTCGCCCGCCACGGCGCCGACCTCGGGTTCGTCCCCGCGGCCGACTATCACCGGTTCGCCGACGACCCCGCCTACCGCGGCCTCGCGATCGCGACGTCGTCGCGCACCGGGGAGCCGGTGCAGTCGTCGGTGCTGGTCGTACGCGCCGACGATCCCGCGACCTCCACCGCCGACCTCGACGGCGCCACGCTCGGCTACGTCAACACGTCCTGCTCGTCGTCCTGGTTCGCGCCCGCCCTGCTCACCCGCCGGTACGACCGTCGCGTGGCCGAGTTCTTCACGCCGGTCCTCGTGCCGCCGTGGCAGCCGCAGATCGACGCCGTCGTCGCCGGCCGGACGCGGGCCACGACCGTCCTGGAGGACGTGTGGGCGGCGAACCCCGGGAACGCGGCGACGACGCGGATCGTCGACCGGGTCGAGGGGCTCGCCCCGCCGGTGGTCGTCGCCCGCGACACCGTCGACGACGATCTCGCTGCGGCCGTCGTCGACCAGCTTCTCGCCTGGACGCCGCCCCCCGGCGCGATCTACGGGCCGTTCGTCGCCTACGACGCGTCCTATGTGGCGCCGTTCTTCGCGATGCTCGCGAGCCTGCCGGCCGACCCCTGAACCGTCGGTGGCCCGCGGCCGGAGCGGCGCCGGCCCCACCTGCTCGGCCGGCTCGCCGTGCCGCGGCTGCCGCCACCCCGCTGCTGCTGCCCCGCAACGTCGCGGCGGTCGCCGCCGGGGGCGGCCACTGCGGACACAACTGTGGACGGCGCGTGCCCGGCCGCTCTACGGTTCCTCTCCCACGACGCCGACGACGGGACACCGCGGTGCAGACACGCACGATCGGAACCACGATGCCGGTCCTGGAGGTCTCGCTCGGACCGGGTGAGCGCATCACCGCCGAGGGCGGCGAGGTGTCCTGGTACACCCCGGGGCTGCAGCTGGAGACGTCGACACGGTTCGGCTCCGGCGGCCGCGGCGGCTTCATGAGCGGCCTCAAACGCGCCCTCGGCGGCGGCCAGCTGTTCCTGACCGAGTACACCGCGCCCGGCGGGGGGATGGTCGCCTTCGCCGCGCGCATGCCCGGCGTCTTCCGGGAGCTGACCATCGACCCCGCCGACGAGTTCATGGTCCAGTCGGGCAGCTACGTCGCCAGCACCAGTGACGTCGAAGTCTCCGTCGCGCTGCAGAAACGGCTGGGCGCGGGCATCTTCGGAGGTGCGGGGCTCGTCTTCCAGAAGCTGTCGGGCAACGGCACCGCGTGGGTCGAGCTGTCCGGCGAGATCGTCGAGTACGACCTGGGGCCCACCGAGTCGATGATCGTCCACCCCGGACACCTGGCCCTGTTCACCGCGGGAATGGACCTCCAGTTCGCCACGGTGAAGGGCGTCAAGAACAAGTTCCTGGGCGACTCGCTGCTCATGGCCGAGATCCGCGGACCCGGGCACATGTGGCTGCAGTCGATGACCGCGGCCAAGCTCGCCGCCGCGATCGAGCCGTACCTGCCCGACAAGTCCGGCGGCGGCAACAACAACGACAGCTGAGCTCAGGCCGCCGAGCTGATCGGCCTGCGGCACAGCAGGACACCCGCCGGCGGCAGGTTCCGCCACACCGTGCGGCCGTCCACGACCTCGTCGAAGTGCTCGTCGAGCAGCCGACGGAACCGGCGCGCGCCCGACAGGCCCGCCGCGTGCCGGTACGCGAACGTCGTGAACGCGCCGTCGCGGGCCAGGACGTCACGCACCGCGCCCAGGATGGCGCGCTGGCGGGCCTCGTCGAACAGCGACCACGGCAGGCCGCTGACCACGGCGTCGACCGGAGCGTCGACGATCGTGCGCAGGTCGGCGGCGTCGCCGAGCACGATCTCGGAGTCGGGGAACCTCCCCCGCAGGTGGCGGGCGAAGCCCTCGTCGATCTCGACCGCGAGATGGCGGCCGTCGCCGGGCAGGCGGCGGGCGACGGCGCGGCTGACCGTCCCCGACCCGGGCCCGAGTTCCGCGACGAACGGGGAGCCCGTGCGGGGGACGACTGCTGCCAGAGCGTCCGCGAGCCGGCGACCGCTGGGAGCCACGGCGCCGACGAGCTGAGGTCTCCGTGCGACCGCGCCGACGAATACGGACAGATCTCGGGAGGACACCCCACCAGCGTCCCAGGAAAAGGGTCCGGACGCGGAACAGTCCGGCGCAAGATCGTGACAGTCGTCACAGCGCGTCGCGCAGAGTCGCTACGTACGTCGCAGTGGCGGCGACGCCCGGGTCGTCGTCGCCCACGAGCCCGGCCAGCGCCCGCGCGGCCACGGGGCCCGGAATCCCCGCGAACGCCTGCGTCAGCCGGCGCCGCGTTCCCGCGTCGAGGCCGTCGTCGGCGAGCCGGTCGACGAGCATCGTCGCGATCGGGTCCGCGGCGCCCGGCGCCGCCGCGAGGACGCCCAGCGCGTCGGCGGCGTCGACGTCGTCGACCCCGGCCACGACCATGTCGACGAGCGTCGCAGCGGTCCCCGTGTCGCCGCGGCTCCCCAGCAGGAGGGCGGCACGCCGCCGGACGACCAGGTCGTCGCTCGCGAGCGCGCCGCGCAGCACCGGCGTCGCCGCCTCCTCGGGGAGCTCCGCGACGGCCTCGACGGCGCGCCTGCGCACGTCGGCGTCGGGGGAGGAGAGGGCATCGGCCAGGAGCGCGAGCCCTCCTGTGCCGGACCGCTCCAACGCCCACCGCAGCGCGCCCGCGACATTCGGGTCGGTCTCGCTCAACGCGGCCTCGACCAGCGCCTCCACCGGGACGGCGGCGTCGTCGGCCGAGAGCGCGGCCCGCTGCCGACGCCCCGCGCTGGCCGAACCCAACCCCTGCAGCAATGCGATGACCTGCAGGACCTCCTCCCAGCCGACGGGCTCGGCCGCGCTGATCCGGTGCAGCCGCGTCAGCAGCTCCGTCTCCCGCGCGATCCGCTCCCGGGTCCGGGCGACGAGATCGTCGACCAGCGCCGCCGGCGCGAACCCCGGATCGTCGAGTGCGCGCCCGACCTCACGCAGCGACAGGCCCAACGACCGCAGGATCTCGATGTGCAGGATCCGCCGGATGTCCTCCTCCGAGTACTCCCGGTAGCCGGCACCGGTCCGGCCCGTCGGCCGCGCGAGACCGAGGGAGTCGTAGTGGCGCAACATGCGCGCACTGACCCCGGACCGGCGGGCCACGTCGCCGATCAGCACCGTCGATCACCTCTCCGGGGTCTGTCCGCCCAAGGCCACCACACGCTTCGCCTCCTCGACCGCCTGCGCGGAACCCGCCTCCGGGTCGCGCAGGAGCCGTTGCGTGGCAACGGCATGGTGCCGCACCCGCGGCTCGGCAGCCGACTCCGCCACGTGCAGCAACGGCAGACCCACCTCACCGAGCGAGATCAACGCCCGGCTCAGGCTCAGCTGCACCTCCGGACCGCCGCGCCCGAGCTGGGTCACCAGCACCGCGGCCAGCGCCGCCCGCTCGCCCTCGGGCGCGAGCCCGGCAGCCGTCCGCCAGGCGGCGCGGGCCACCTCGTCGTCGGCGTCGGTCAGCAGCTCACGGGTGACGGCCGGGAACGTCCGCGGGTCCTTGATCTTCGACAGTGTGTGCAGGGCCTGGCTGCGCGCCTGCGCCCTCCCCGAGCGCAGCTGTGCGACGACGAGCGGCACCGTCGACGCCGCCGGCTGCCGGATCAACGCCCACGTGAGCATGTCGCGCACCGAGAACTCCGGCTCCACCGCGCACCGCGCCAGCAACGTCGACAGGTAGGCGGGATCCGGGGTGGTGCCCGCCGCCAGGGCCGCACGTAGCCGCACCGACGCGTCACCGTGCTCCAGGGCTCGGGCGAGCGTCTCCTGTGGGGTCATCGCGACCACCTCCTCGACCCCAGTCCAGACCCTGACACCGTGTCAAGGTCAAGACCTTCACAGGTGGTGCGACGCCCGCCATGCCCCCGGCGCGCTCCCGTGGTGGCGCTTGAACGCCCGGCTGAACGCCTCCTCGGCGTCGTACCCCACGCGCCGCGCCACCCCCACCACCGACAGGTCGGTCGTCGCCAGGAGGTCGCGGGCCACGTGCATCCGCCACTCGGTGAGGTACCGGATCGGCGACCGCCCCAGGACGTCGCGGAACCGCGCGTCGAGCAACGAGCGCGACACCGCCGCCGCCTGCGCCAGGTCGGGCACGGTCCACTTGCGGCCCGGCTCGCCGTGCAGCAGCGCCATCGCGGGGGCGAGGACGGGGTCGCGCAGCGCCGCGATCCATCCCCGCTGGGCCACCGGCGCCGTCGCCAGGTGCAGGCGCAACACCTCGACCAGCAGCATCTCGGGCAGCCGCGTGGCCGGCGCGACACCGCCGTCGAGAAGACCGGCGCCCGTCTGCGCCAGCGCGTACGCGATGTTCGCCCGCACCCAGTCCGCCGCCGGCCCGGCGGGCGGGCGCACCACGAAGATCGGCGGGAACACCCGCAGCCCGGGATCGAACAACGGGTCGTCGCTGTGCAGGTATCCGCACACCACACCGGTGAGGCTGCCGCCCGCACCGTGGCGCAGCACCGGCATCTCCGCCCACGGCGGCGGCGACATGAACGTCTGGATCGGCACGACCTCCGCGTCGGCGGTCCCACCCATCCGGTGCTGGTCGCCGTAGGGCAGCACGATGACGTCGCCCTCCGCCGCCCAGTGCCGCTCCCCGCCGCCGACCGTGACCCAGCACCGCCCCGACGCCACCACGTGGAACAGCACCACCCGCGACTCGCCCGGCCGCAGCAGGTCCGCCGTCACCGGCCCCGACATCGACTCGTACGCCCACGGCTCCCGGTACTCCGCCCGCAAGAACACCGCGCCCTGCAGCCGTAACCGCTCCAATGCCGCATTCAGGGCCGCCGACGGACGTCTCGTGGGCGCCGGGTCAGGTTCACCGGTGCTGCGGTCATTCTCGACGTCGGTCCGCGCCATGAGACTCGATCCTGTCAGCACATGAGCGGCCCTCGGGCCGGGAGAAGGGAAACGACAATGCCCCTGTTCATGGATGTACACAACATGGACGGCTCGATCGACCCGGACGACGTGGCCAAGGCGCACCAGGCCGACCTGAGCGTCCAGGGTGCGCACGGGGTCGACTACCGGAGCTACTGGGTGGACGAGGCCAACGGCAAGATCTTCTGCCTGGTCGACGCGCCCTCCGCGGAAGCGGCCGCCACCGTCCACCGTGAGGCGCACGGCCTGGTCGCCGACGAGATCCATCCGGTCACCGAGGGGCGGTGACCGTCGGCCCAGGCCCACGTGGCCTGGGCCTTCCTCCGTCAGCGGCGCAGGGACCGACGGGCGACACCGGCGATCCCCGCGCCCGAGGAGTCCCGCGGCGAGCCCGAACGCCAGGTGGGACACCGCGGCCGGGCGCGAGCCCCGGCAACGACCCCGCGGGGCCGACCTCGACGCGAGCGCCGCGCAGCACGGGAATCACCAGCGACGAGATGGATCGGCGCGGCGGGCGTCACCGCCTTGGGCGGAGTGACGGTGACGGGCCCGAGCGAGTCGGCCGACCTCGCCCCGGCGGAGGTCGGTCAGGACCTGCTGCTCGCCGCCACCCGCCGCGGCACCGTCGAGCTCGCCGGCGTCGGCCCGCACCGGTCCGGGACCGACGGCTTCCTCCTCCGGATGCCCGGCATCCGGGACCTGCCGCGCACCATGCGGTACGCCGACC
This sequence comes from Pseudonocardia sp., assembly GCF_050250275.1. Classification (GTDB taxonomy): domain Bacteria; phylum Actinomycetota; class Actinomycetes; order Mycobacteriales; family Pseudonocardiaceae; genus Pseudonocardia. Next base: position 180,500 of record NZ_JBFWOY010000005.1, on the reverse strand, counting down.
TGCCGGCAGCAGTCCCCCGATCGACGGCGCCGACGGCACCCCCGAGCCGGACGACGTGATCGACCTCGGCGACAGGTGCGCCCGGTCCGGCGTGACGCACGAGCCGTGCTGCTGCTCGAACACACACCCGACGGCAGGCGCACCGCGCCGCACCACCGGGTCCACGCACACTGAGAACCGCGCAACGACGAAGGCCCAGGTCGACTGACCTGGGCCTTTGTGTGGTCGGGGTGACAGGATTTGAACCTGCGACCTCTTCGTCCCGAACGAAGCGCGCTACCAAGCTGCGCCACACCCCGATTGCCCGCCGCCTTCCTGCGAGCCGTCCTGAACTCTACCCGACGTCCACAGCCGCCGACGCGGGGGTTCCCTGTTGCGCGACACGGCCGGTGGGACGCGCGACGAGTGTCAGCAACGACGCCTCCGGCGGGCACGCGAATCGCACCGGGGCCCACGGCGAGGTACCCAGGCCCGCCGACACGTGCAGCCAGGTGTGGGCACCCCAGCGGGAGGCGCCGCGGGCGCGGGAGCGGTCGATCCCGCAGTTGGTGACGATGGCGCCGACCCCCGGCATCCGCAGCTGTCCGCCGTGCGTGTGGCCGGCGAGGACGAGATCGCAGCCGTCGGCGGCGAACCCGTCGAGCACCCGCGGCTCGGGGGAGTGGGTGAGGCCCAGGCGGAGGTCGACGTCGTCGACACGACCCGCGATCCGCGGGTAGCGGTCCAGCCCGAGGTGCGGGTCGTCGACACCCGCCGCGCTGATCCGGACGCCGTCGATCGTCAGCGGCACCCGGTTGTGCGTGGCGTCGGCCCAGCCGCGCTCGACGAGCGCCGCCCGCAGGTCGCGCCAGGGCAGCGGGTCCCCGTGGAGGCGCTTCTCGTTGCGGCCCAGGTAGCGGGCCGGGTTCTTGGGTGTGGGGCCGAAGTAGTCGTTGCTGCCGAACACGAACAGACCCGGACGGTCGAGCAGTGGGCTCAGGGCGGCCAGGACCGACGGCACCGCCCGCGGGTGCGCGAGGTTGTCGCCGGTGTCGACGACGAGGTCCGGCTCCAGCGCGGCCAGCTCCGCCACCCAGCGCTGCTTCGACGTCTGGCCCGGCGTCATGTGCAGGTCCGACACGTGCAGGATGCGGACCGGGCGCGAACCCGGCGCCAGCACCGGCAGCGAGGCCTCCCGCAGCGTCCAGCGTCGCCGCTCCACACCCGCCGCATAGGCGAGTGTCGCGGCCCCGGTCGACGTCGCTCCGAGTGCGACTCGCGCCCAGCTCTTCACCCCGCCAGGGTACGTTCACGCCCGTGAGCGAACTCAAGCAGCGCCTCCGTGACGACCTGACGGCTGCCATGAAGGCGCGCGACGAGCTGGTCAAGGGCACCCTCCGGATGACGCTGACCGCGATCGGCAACGCCGAGGTCGCCGGCACCGAAGCCCGCGAGCTCAGCGACGACGAGGTGCTCAAGATCATCGCCAAGGAGGCCAAGAAGCGCGCCGAGTCGGCCGAGGCGTTCTCCGCCGCCGGGCGGACCGAGCTCGCGGCGCAGGAGATCGCCGAGGGCGAGGTCCTGGCCGGCTACCTGCCCACGCAGCTCACCGACGACGAGCTGGCCGCCATCGCCACCGCCGCCGTCGCCGAGACCGAGGCGGAGCTGGGCGAGAAGCCCGGCCAGCGGCAGATGGGCCAGGTCATGAAGAAGGCCAACGCCGCTGCGGCGGGCCGCGCCGACGGCGGCCGGGTGGCCGCCGCGGTGAAGGCCCTGCTGGCCTGAACCGGCCTCTTACGCAGGAACGGCACTTTCCCGCAACCCGGTTGCGGGAAAGTGCCGTTCCTGCAGAACGTGGTGGAGGCCCCGGACGAGCCGGGACGCCCCGTCAGGACTCGGCGGTCGTCTTGCGCCGCGCCGGGGCCTTCTTCGTGGTCGTCGTGCTCTTCGAGGCGGCGGCCGTCTTCTTGCGGGCCGGGGCCTTCTTGACGGGCGCCTTGGCCCGACGGTCGGCGAGCAGCTCCGAGGCCCGCTCGTCGGTGATCTCCTCGACGCTGTCGCCCTTGCGCAGCGACGCGTTGGTCTCGCCGTCGGTGACGTAGGGGCCGAAGCGCCCGTCCTTGATCACCATCGGCTTGCCCGTGGCCGAGTCGTTGCCCAGCTCGCGCAGCGGCGGGGTGGCCGCCGCGGTGCGCCGGCCGCGCTGCTTGGGCTGCTTGTAGATCTCCAGCGCCTCCTCGAGGGTGACGGTGAACATCTGCTCCTCGTCGGTGAGCGACCGCGAGTCCGTCCCCTTCTTCAGGTACGGGCCGTAGCGGCCGTTCTGCGCGGTGATCTCGTCGCCGCTCTCCGGATCGGTGCCGACCAGCCGCGGCAGCGACAGCAACCGCAGCGCGTCGTCGAGCGTCACGGTCTCGACGCTCATCGACTTCAGCAGCGAACCCGTGCGCGGCTTCGGCTTGGCCGGGGCCTTCTTCCGGGTCGTCGTGCCCTCCGCGGGCGCCTCCGGCTCGGGCAGGATCTCCGTCACGTACGGACCGAAACGGCCCTCCTTCGCGACGATCTCGTGCCCCGTCACCGGGTCGGTGCCCAGCGAGCGGCCCTCCTGCGGCACCGAGAACAGCTGCTCGGCGATCTCCGCGGTCAGCTCGTCCGGCGGCAGGTCCTCGGGCAGGTTCGCGCGCTGCGAGGCCTCGTCGACCATCCGCTCCAGGTACGGCCCGTAGCGGCCGACCCGCACGACGACGTCGCGCCCCTCGGAGTCGGAGAACATCGGGATCGAGTTGACCTCGCGGGCGTCGATCTCCTCGAGGTTCACCCCGACGAGCTTCTTCAGGCCACCCGCGCGGGCGACCGACCCCTCGGAGCCCTGCGCGGCGCCGAAGTAGAAGCCGTTGAGCCACGCCGTACGGGAGTCGTTGCCGGACGCGATCGCGTCGAGCTCGTCCTCCATCGCCGCGGTGAAGTCGTAGTCGACGAGACGGCCGAAGTGGTGTTCCAGCAGCCCGATCACCGAGAACGCCACCCACGACGGGACGAGGGCGGAGCCCTTCTTCCAGACGTAGCCGCGGTCCTGGATCGTCTTGATGATCGACGCGTACGTCGACGGGCGGCCGATGCCCAGCTCCTCGAGCTGCTTGACCAGGCTCGGCTCGGTGAACCGGGCCGGCGGGTTGGTCGAGTGCCCGTCGGGGTTCAGCTCGGTGGCCGTGACGTCCGCGCCCTCGGTGAGGGTGGGCAACCGCGACTCGGCATCGTCGGCCTGGCCGTCGCTGCCGTCCTCGAGGGTCTCGACGTAGGCCTTCAGGAAGCCCGGGAACGTGATCGTGCGGCCCGAGGCGGCGAACGTCGCCTCCTCGCCCGTCGCGGCCGTGCCGACGATCCGCACGCTCATCGTCGTGCCCCGCGCGTCGGCCATCTGCGAGGCGACGGTGCGCTGCCAGATCAGCTCGTAGAGCCGGAAGTCGTCGCCGTCGACCTCACGGGCGATCTCGCCCGGGGTGCGGAACGTCTCGCCCGACGGCCGGATCGCCTCGTGGGCCTCCTGGGCGTTCTTGACCTTGCGCGTGTACTGCCGCGGCTGCGGCGACACGTACGCGTCGCCGTAGAGCTCGCGGGCCTGCGCGCGGGCCGCCTCGATCGCCGACGCCGACAGCGTCGTCGAGTCGGTACGCATGTAGGTGATGTAGCCGTTCTCGTACAGCCGCTGCGCGGTGCGCATCGTGCGCTCCGCGGAGAACCGCAGCTTGCGGCCCGCCTCCTGCTGCAGCGTCGACGTCATGAACGGCGCGTACGGCTTGCGGGTGTACGGCTTCGACTCGACCGAGGAGACCGTCAGCCCGGCCCCGTCGAGCGCCTCCGCCAGCCGGCGGGCCCCCGCCTCGTCGAGCGCGACCGCGTCGGACCTCAGCTGCCCGTCGGCCCCGAAGTCACGGCCCGTGGCCACCCGGTTGCCGTCGATCGCGACCAGGCGCGCACCGAACGTCCGCGGCGTGGCCTCGGCGCCCGCGTCGAGCGTGGCGGCGATGTCCCAGTACGAGGCAGAGACGAATGCCATCCGCTCCCGCTCGCGCTGCACGATCAGCCGCGTGGCCACCGACTGCACCCGGCCCGCCGACAGCTTCGGCATGACCTTCTTCCACAGCACGGGGGAGACCTCGTAGCCGTAGAGCCGGTCGAGGATCCGCCGCGTCTCCTGCGCGTCGACCAGGTCCTGGTCGAGGTCGCGCAGGTTCTCGGCCGCCGCGAGGATGGCCGACTCGGTGATCTCGTGGAACACCATCCGGCGGACCGGGACCGTCGGCTTCAACGTGTCGAGCAGGTGCCAGGCGATGGCCTCGCCCTCGCGGTCGGGGTCCGTCGCGAGCAGCAGCTCGTCGACCGACTTGAGCGCGTCGCGCAGCTCGGAGACCTTGCCCTTCTTCTCCGGCGTCACGATGTAGAGCGGCTGGAACTCGTTGTCGACGTCGACGCCCAGCCGGGCCCACGACTCGCCCTTGTACTTCGCGGGCACGTCGGCGGCGCCGCGCGGCAGGTCGCGGATGTGCCCGACCGACGACTCGACGATGTAGTTCTTGCCCAGATAGGGCGCGATCTTCTTGGCCTTGGTCGGCGACTCGACGATCACGAGCCGCCGGGTCGGACGACCCGTCGTCGTCGCCGTAGGGGTGCCGGTGCGCCGGCTTCCGCCCGCGGCGGGGGCGGAGTCGTCGTCGGCCCCTGCCTTCGAACGCGTCGTTCGGGTTGCCACGTGGTCCTACTCCATCGTCGCCGGTCGGCCCGTTCATCCGGGCCGCCGTCGGCTGCTCGATCACCCGTCCCCGTGCCGGGGAGCCGGATTCGCCAGTATCTCTACAACACCAGCACCGTTCGCCACGTTCGCACATTCACCGGGTGTGTTGCATCTGTCACGTCGTGATGCTGCGTGACGGACGGGAGCGTAACCAGGCCGTCAACAGCGATCACGAGGCACGGCCCCACCACCGCGGCCAGTCGGCCGCCGGGACCCGCTCCGGGACCGGCCCCACGAGCTCCACGAGCCTGCGGACCCGGGCCGCGCCGGAGATTCGCAACGCCGGAGCGTCCGCGGTACCGACCCGTGCCGGAGAGACACCAGCACGGTACGCCGCTGCGACCAGAGGGCGGTGGGTGTGCGGCGCCTCGGGGTCGAGCGCCAACAGATAGCCGCCCCGCACGTCGGCCCGGCCCGAGGCCAGCGCCCACAACCGCAGCACCGAGCCGTCGAGCTGCAGGTCGTCCGGGACGTGCTTGACGTCGTCGCGGCTCCAGGCCAGCGCCATCGACACCAGGTCGCACCGGAACGCCGACCGCAGCGACACCGTCCCGTCGTCGCCGGGTTCCGCCTCCAGTCGCAGGCCCGCCGCCGCCGCGGCGGCCCGCACCGCGCGGGCCCGCACCGCGTCGGTCACGGCGACACTCAGCCGTGCCGTCGTCCCACTGCCGAACCGCACGATGCGGCCCGGGCCGCACAGCAGCCCGGCCAGGTCGGTGCGCCGCACCGGCCGGGCCTCCGCCGAGAACAGCGACAGCTGAGCCACGCGCCGCACGGTAGAACATGCGTTCGATGAACGGGAGTTCGGCACGCCGGACCGGCGCCGTACGTCGCCCGACGGTGCGCCCTCAGCGGGCTCCGAGCTTCTGGCAGTTCGGAGCCGCGTCCGCCGCGCGGTTGAGCCGGACGAACGGCTTCGTGTCGCCCAGGCCGCCCCCGGACTGCGACAGCTTGCTCAACGAGTTCGTCGCGTCGGTCAGCGCGGCCTGGAACGCCGCCGCGTTGGTGGGGTCGACGGCGTCGACCTTCGTCTTCGCCTCCGTCAGGCTCGTCTCGAACTGCCCGTACAGGCCGTCGATACGCCCCACCACGTCGTCGCCACCCGCCACCGGTGACGCCCCGGCATCCTTGAGCTGCGTGCGCGACTGCTGCACCCCGGCCACCACCGCGCCCAGATAGTCGCTGAACGACTTTTTGATCGTCGGCAGGTCACGCGCGCCCGCCAGGTCCGGCACCTTCTGCGACGCGTCCAGCATCGGCTGGAACGACCCGCACACCTTGTCCATCCACGCCACCGGGTCGGCGCCGACGCCCTGCGCCGGCCGCGGCGCCGGATCGGCCGCGGCCGTTCCGGTCACGACGGACGAACACCCCCCGACCAGCAGCGTGAACGCCAGCGCGACGAGCGCGACAGCGGCGCGGAACGGCCTGGGGCGGCGCGGCATGCGTGGCTCCTGACGGGTCGAGCGGCAGCACTGCGCCCGCCAGTCTCCCCCACGCCCGCCGACGGGCGGGCGGGGGAGTCCCGGCCCGCCCGTCGGCACGCGGGTGTGGCGTCAGCCGTTCTGCTGCTGCAGCGCCTGGCAGTTCGCCGCCTTCGAGGCGGCGGCGTTGATGTCCGCGTTGCCGTTCAGGCCGCTCGTGTCGATCTTCGACAGCTCCTGGAGCGGGCTCAGCGCGTCGGTCAGCGCGCCGGTGATCGCCGTCGGGTTGCTGGTGTCGACGCCGTCGAGCTTCTGGCGGGCCTGGTCGAACGACGACTTCACCGAGGTCAGCGTCGTCTTCAGCTGGGTGACGACCTGGTCGCCACCGTTGATCGGCGACGGGCCCAGCTTGTCCATCGAGTCGATCGAGCTCTGGACGGCCGTGCTGGCCGTTCCCAGGTAGTCCTCGAGGCCCTGGATCGCGGAGTCGGGGTTCGACTGGTCGAAGTTCGGCTGCGTCTTCACCGCGTCGGTGAACGTGCTGATCGAGCCGCACAGGCCGTCGGCCCACTTGACGTCGGCGTCGCTCGGGCCGCCGCAGCCTGCCAGGACGGTCGCCGCCGCCGCGAGGGCGACGAACGACATCGTGAGGGATCGGGGGGTACGGCGCACGGAATGCTCCGGTTCTCTCGTGGGACAGGGCGGCGCGCATGCAGCGGAGCGAGGGCGCGGACAGTCGCAGCGAGGTTCTGACCTCGAACGGCGCATCGCCACCCTCCGGGGAGCTCCGACGCTCGGTGCGCCGCGGGCGCACGGACATTACTGGCACGCCCCGGACATGACGAAGGCCACCCACCCGAACGTGCGGGCGGATGGCCTCCGTCGTGACCTGCGGTGACAGGGTCGGACTAGCCGACCTGCTCCCCCACGGGGGTGTCCGCGATCGTCGTCGAACGACGCTTCGACACGACGACCGCCGCCACGATGATGGCCACCGCGACGAGCGCGATCGCGATCCGCAGCCCCGGCGACGCCGAGTCGCCGACCGAGAACATCACGATGGCCGGGGCGACCAGCACCGAGACCAGGTTCATGACCTTGATCAGCGGGTTGATCGACGGGCCGGCGGTGTCCTTGAACGGGTCACCGACGGTGTCGCCGATGATCGTCGCCTCGTGCGCGGGCGAGCCCTTCCCGCCGTGGTTGCCGTCCTCGACCAGCTTCTTCGCGTTGTCCCACGCGCCACCGGAGTTGGCGAGGAAGATCGCCATCAGGGTGCCGCACGCGATCGCGCCGGCCAGGTACCCGGCCAGCGGACCGACGCCGAGACCGAAGCCGACGGCGACGGGCGCGAGGATCGCGAGCAGACCGGGGGTGGCCAGCTCGCGCAGCGAGTCACGGGTGCAGATGTCGACGACCCGGCCGTACTCCGGACGGCTCGTGCCGGCCATGATGCCGGGGTCGCTGCGGAACTGGCGCCGCACCTCGAACACGATGGCGCCGGCCGCGCGGGTCACCGCGTTGATGGCCAGGCCCGAGAACATGAACACGACCGACGCGCCGATGATCACGCCGACGAGGGTGTTCGGGGAGAACACCTCGAACGCGAACGCCGTGCCCACGTCGGTCGCCGCGGCCCCGGCCTTCGCCAGCGCCTGCGTGATCGCGTCGCGGTAGGAGCCGAACAGTGCCGTCGCGGCGAGCACCGCCGTCGCGATCGCAATGCCCTTGGTGATCGCCTTCGTCGTGTTGCCGACCGCGTCGAGCTCGGTCAGGATCGCGACGCCGTCGCCCTCGACGTCGCCCGACATCTCCGCGATGCCCTGCGCGTTGTCGGAGACCGGGCCGAAGGTGTCCATCGCGACGATGACGCCGACCGTGGTGAGCAGCCCGGTGCCGGCGAGCGCGACCGCGAACAGCGCAACCGTGATCGACGCCGTGGCCAGCGCGAACGCGCCGAACACGGCAGCGCCGATGACGATCGCCGTGTAGACGGCCGACTCGAAGCCGATCGAGATACCGGCCAGGATGACCGTGGCCGAACCCGTCAGGGAGGACTCGCCGACGGTCTTGACCGGCTTGTCCTCGGTGCCGGTGAAGTAACCGGTCAGCCAGAGGATGACGCCCGCGAGCACGATGCCGATGATCACCGCGATCGAGGCGATCAGGCGCGGGTCGGACCCGGCCATCGCGGTCACGACCGAGGCGTCGGTCGGGACTCCCGCACCGTTGTTGCCCAGCAGGTTGAACGAACCCGGCAGGTACAGGTAGGCGGCGACGACACACAGCACCGCCGAGATCAGCGCCGAGATGTAGAAGCTGCGGTTGATCGCCTTCAGCCCGCCCTCGTTGGGTCGTGCCTTGGTGATGTAGACGCCGATCACCGCGGTGATCACACCGATCGCGGGGACGATCAGCGGGAACAGCAGACCCTGCAGGCCGAACGCCGCGCTGCCCAGGATCAGGGCCGCGACGAGGGTGACTGCGTAGGACTCGAAGAGGTCGGCGGCCATGCCCGCGCAGTCACCGACGTTGTCGCCCACGTTGTCCGCGATCGTCGCGGCGTTGCGGGGGTCGTCCTCGGGGATGCCCTGCTCGACCTTGCCGACGAGGTCGGCGCCGACGTCGGCGGCCTTGGTGAAGATGCCGCCGCCGACACGCATGAACATCGCGAGCAGCGCGGCACCGAACCCGAAGCCCTCCAGGACCTTCGGGGCCTCACCGGCGTAGGCGAGCACGACGACCGAGGCGCCGAACAGACCGAGGCCGACGGTGAACATGCCGACGACGCCACCGGTGCGGAACGCGATACGGGTCGCCTTCTCGCGACCACCCGGCTCGCGGGACGCGGCGGCGACGCGGATGTTGGCGCGCGTCGCGAGCCACATGCCGAGGTAGCCGATCAGCGCCGAGAACAGCGCGCCGACGATGAAGAAGAGGGAGCGCCCGATGCGCTCACCCCAGCCGTCCGCGGGGAGCGCGAAGAGCAGAACGAACACGATCACGACGAATACGCCGAGCGTGCGGAACATTCGATTGAGGTAGGCCGTGGCGCCTTCCTGGACCGCTCGGCCGATGTCCTGCATCTTCTCGGTGCCCTGGCCGTTGGCCAGAACCTCCCGGAGCAGTACGTAGCCGATGGCCAGGGCGGCGAGCGCGACCACCGCGACCACGCCGACGATGACGCGGTCGCCCGCGGCGAGGTCGATCGCCGCGAGGGTGGACGAGGGCATGCGTTCTCCTGGATCGTGCGGACACTGGTGCCAGGAACGCTGACTGACGACGACATCCCTGGCGTCACAGCCCGTCATCCCTGGTGACAGAGACGCCGGGCGTTGGCAGTGTAGGTGGGCAGGGTGATCTGGACCTCTATGGGTTGTCCCACACCACGGATGTGGTAACGGTTCGATCACAAGATCGGGTTGCTCCGGTCACGACGACCCGTCGGGGGCGCCTCCACCACGCTGTCGGTCCGGTGTGTCAACCTCGACGGGTTCGCCGTGCCGCGGCGGGCCGTTCGGGAGGAGGGCGCACATGTCGGTGACGTCCCCTGCCCCCGTCCCGGAGACGGTGCCGGGGCTCGGTGACCGGCTGCTCCGCCGGGTTCTCGCCGGCGCCGAGGCCGAGGTCGGCGACCCGCTCTGCCCGCTGCGCCACAGCGTCCGCCTCGAGGAACGGCACGGCCGGCCCGTGGCCTGGCCCGACTGGGTGCCCACGACGGTCGTCGACGCCCTGCGCACCGCCGGCGTCCGGCAACCCTGGTCGCACCAGGTCGAGGGCGCCGAACTCGCCCACGCGGGCCGCGACGTCGTCGTCGCCACCGGCACCGCGTCCGGGAAGTCGCTGGTCTACCAGCTACCCGTGCTCACCAGGTTCGCCTCCGACCGGCGCGCCACCGCCCTCTACCTCTCACCCACCAAGGCGCTCGCCGCCGACCAGCTGCGCGCCCTGAACGCCCTCGACATCCCCGACGTCCGCGCCACCTGCGTCGACGGCGACACCCCCGCCGAGGAACGCGACTGGGCGCGGCGCAACGCCCGCTGGATCCACAGCAACCCCGACATGCTGCACCGCTCGATCCTGCCGCGGCACGCGAGCTGGGCGACCTTCCTGCGCCGGCTCAGCTACGTCGTCGTCGACGAGTGCCACACCTACCGTGGCGTCTTCGGCTCCCACGTCGCCCTGCTCCTGCGCAGGCTGCTGCGCGTCGCCGCCCGCTACGGCTCCCGGCCGACGATCGTGCTCGCCTCCGCCACGGTCGCCGACCCCGGACCGTTCGCCACCGTCCTCACCGGCCGCGACGTCACCGCCGTCACCGACGACGGCTCGCCCCGCTCCGCCCGCACCGTCGCCCTCTGGGAACCGCCGCTGCTGCCCGAGCTCACCGGCGAGAACCTCGCCCCCGTCCGCAGGCCCGCCGGGGCCGAGGCCTCCCGGATGCTCGCCGACCTCGTCGTCGAGGGCGCCCGCACCCTCGCCTTCGTCCGGTCCCGCCGCGGCGCCGAGCTCACCGCGATGGGCGCCCGGCGCCTGCTCGCCGACGCCGCCCCCGACCTCTGCTCCCGCGTCGAGTCCTACCGCGGCGGCTACCTGCCCGAGGAGCGCCGGGAGCTCGAGTCGGCCCTCGCCCGCGGGCAGCTGCTCGGCGTCGCCAGCACCAACGCCCTCGAGCTCGGAATGGACATCGCCGGGCTCGACGCCGTCGTCGTCGCCGGGTTCCCCGGAACCCGCGCCTCCTTCTGGCAGCAGGCCGGGCGGGCCGGCCGCGCCGCCGAGGAGGCACTCGTCGTCCTCGTCGCCCGCGACGACCCCATGGACACCTACCTCGTGCACCACCCCGACGCGCTGCTCGGGGCCCCCGTCGAACGCTGCGTCCTCGACCCCACCAACCCCTACGTCCTCGCGCCGCACCTCGCCTGCGCCGCCGCCGAACTGCCCCTCACGGCGGCCGACCTCGACACCGACGGCGTCTTCGCCGGGACCCCCGCCGCGGCCGTGCTCGACGCGCTCGTCGACGACGGCGTCCTGCGCAAGCGGCCCACCGGCTGGTTCTGGCCGTCGACGCAGGACATGCCCGCAGGGTCGGTCGACATCCGCGGCTCCGGGCTCGGCCAGATCGCGTTGGTCGAGTCGGGCACCGGGCGGATGCTCGGCACCGTCGACGCCGCGTCCGCGCCCGCCACCGCGCACCCCGGCGCCGTGTACCTGCACCGCGGCGAGAGCTACGTCGTCGAGTCGCTCGACCTCGACGCAGGCCTCGCCCTCGTCCACGCCGAGACCCCCGACTGGCGCACCGACGCCCGCTCCACCGCAGACGTCGAGATCGTCGCCGAGCTGAGCCGCTCGGAACACGGCCCCGTGACCGTCAGCTTCGGGGAGACCTGCGTGACGACGCAGGTCGTCGGCTACCAGCGCCGCGCCCCCGACGGCAGGATCCTCGAGACGGTGCCGCTCGACATGCCCGAGCAGAACCTCGAGACCCGCGCCGTCTGGTACACGATCGACGACTCGGCGCTCGCCGACGCCGGAATCCTCCCCGCCCGTATCCCCGGCGCCCTGCACGCCGCCGAGCACGCGGCGATCGGCCTCCTCCCGCTCTTCGCGATCTGCGACCGCTGGGACATCGGCGGCATGTCGACCGCCCTGCACCCCCAGACCGGCCTGCCCACCGTCTTCGTCCACGACGGCCACCCAGGTGGTGCGGGCCTCGCCGAACGCGGTCACGGCGTGCTCGCCGAATGGCTCGGCGCGACCCGCGCCGCGATCGCGGAGTGCGGCTGTCGCACCGGCTGTCCGTCCTGCGTGCAGTCGCCGAAGTGCGGGAACGGCAACAACCCGCTCGACAAGGCCGGCGCGATCGTCGTGCTCGACCTGGTGATCGCAGCCCTGCGGACGAGCTGACCCATCGCGCGCGGCCTCGGCGCACGGGTTCCGCCGGCAGCGGGCGGCTGCGGGTCGAGCGCTGTCGGGCGCAGGCGCCCGGTGCCCTCGAGCCGCCGAGCTGCACCGCTGTCGAGCTGCACCGCTGTCGAGCGGCGCGCTGCGGGGGACCGCGGGGCGACCGCAGCAGGTCTGCGACACCGAGCCGGCTGGAAGAGGTGGCCGCCGCCGGCCGACCCGTCGGGGGCCGGGCCGGCCGGCAGCGGCCCTGAATGCGGTGGAGCCGAACGGGGGTCGGCTCGAAGGCGCTTCGGCCCCACCGCGGTCTGGGGAGCGTGCTCGGCGTCGGGGTCCGGCCTGTCCGGCCTCGCCCTGACGAGTCCAGTAGGGCAGGGACGACCTGCTCCCGCCACTCGTCGTCGCCGATCGGTGCACGTGCAACGACGAGCGCGGGGCTTGGTGCCGATCGGTGACCTTCCTCGTCGCGACGTGCGGAAACGATGTCCTGGACGGTCGTCCGACTCCGTTCGTCCTCGCGTGTCGACCGCTCGTCGCCGCGTGTGGCTCCGTCGGACCCAGCGCCTCCGCCGGTTGGACCGCGCCCGCTGTCCGCTCCTCGGCCGGGTGCCGCCGACCTCCAGCCGCGCCGACCTGGGGCCTCGCGCGCCGCCCGGGGACGCTCGGCATGTCGGGGACGACGCGCCGTCGTCAGGGTGGCTCGGCGGGGCCGGCGCGGGCTCGTCCGACCGCGTCGGCGTTGCCGAACACCGCGGCGCGGGGGGTGCCGACCTCCACCATCGCGTCCCACCCGTCGAGCACACACCGCCGCAGGACGGAGTCCATCCCGGCGGTGATCGCGCGGGCGTGGGCGCAGGCGGCCTCCACGCCCAGGGCGGCGTCGGACGCTGCGGCCAGTGCGGCGAGATCGGCGGCCGCCTCGGCCCGGTGCCGGGCGAGGACGGCGCCCCCGAGGTCGATCCCGACCGCCGCGAGCCCGAGCACGAGCACCGCAGCCAGCGCGGCGTACGCGGTGGCGACGCCGGAGTCGTCGGATCGCCGAGCCCGCTCCGCAGCGGTCCGGCGCCGGACCGGGCGGGATCCGAGCGCAACGGCGGCCACCGCGGTACCGACGCCCGCCGGAGCGGGGTCGGGACCGGCGGGTTCCGTCGCGGCGACGGCCCTGGCCGAGACGCGGAACGGGAACGGGCGCACCGTGGGCGCGGTCACGGAGACGACGACGTCCTCGCCCTGCTCACCGATCTCGACCGTCGCGTCCGGCGGGGCCAGCCGCGCGGCGACGGCACGGCCGCGCTCGGGCTCGCCCCGGGCCGCGAGCCGTGCCGCCTCCCGAGCGGCGTCGGTGCACCGGACCGCGGCGACGACGGCCAGGATCGCGCCCGTCGCGGCGAGCGTGACCATGACGAGGACGCCGAGCGCGATGGCGGCTTCCACGGTCACGGCGCCACGGTCGTCGGACCGGGCGCCGGTCAGACGGTCGAGGAGAGTGCGCGCTCGACCAGCCCGGTCAGTGCGGTGACGATGTTGTCCCCGCTGACCACGCTGTAGAGCACCGCCGCGAAGGCGGCGGCGGCCAGCGTCCCGATCGCGTACTCGACCGTGCTCATCCCGGCGTCGTCGGTGAGGAAGCGGCGCAGCCGGAGGTGGAACCGGCGAAGGCTGGCGGACATGGACATCTCCTTCTGGGGTGGGGGACTGACGGATCCGTGTGGTGGGCATCGAGGGCTCACCAGAGGGCCAGGGCGTCGCCGGCGAGCCCGACGACGACGGGAGCGATGCCCAGGACGAGGAACGCGGGCAGGAAGCAGAGGCCGAGCGGGCCGGTGATCGTCACGGCGGCGCGCTGGGCCCGGGCGCGTGCGGTGTCGACGAGCTCGCCGCGCAGGCGCTGCGCCTCGGTGCGGGCGACGTGCGCGATGCCGGACCCGGTGGCGGCCGACCGGCGGGCGGCGCGGGCGAAGACGGCGAGGGCGGGCCGGTCGGCGGCGCCCTGCCAGGCCTCGACCGGATCGGCGCCCAGTTCGAGCAGGCCCGCGACGCGGCGCAGGTCGCGCCCGGCGGGGCCGGTGAGGCGTCCGGCGGTGGCGCCGACGGCGGTGGGTAGCGGCAGTCCCGCGTCGAGGCAGACGGCGAGCAGCTCCCAGCCCCCGGCGAGCTCGGCGGGCGGTTCCCCGGTGTCGGCGGTGCGGGCACGCCGGGCGAGGACCAGCAACGTCGCGACGACGGCCGCGCCGAGGACCGTTCCGGCGGTCGCCCCGCCGATCGCCGTGCCCAGCGCGGCGGCCGCGACCCCGCCGGTGACCGTCCAGACGCGCCGCACCGGGGTGGGGGCGGGTGCGGTGAGCAGGACGGGTGCAGGTCGGCGCAGCAGCGCGACCCGGCTGCGGCTGACATGGACGTCGGTGGCGACGAGTGCGGCGGCGGCGAGCAGCGCGACCGCGGCGAGCAGCGCGGTCATCGCGGGACCGCCGCGGCGAGGATCCGCTCGGACCAGGTCACACCGGCGGCGGTGAGCAGTGTCCCGCCGACGAGCAGGACGGCACCGAGCATGCCGTCACCCAGGACCCCGAGGGGGTCGGCACCCATGAGCTGCCCGAACCCGACGCCGAGTACCGGCAGCAGTGTGAGCACGGTGGCGGTGGCGCGCGGCCCGGCGAGCTCGGCGCGGACCCGGTTGCCGAACTCGACGCGCCAGCGGACGTCGGCGGCGACGGAGGACAGCAGGGTGGCCAGCGGGATGCCGTGCCGGTCGGACAGCGCCCAGGCCGCGGCGACGCGGCCGACGTCGCCGGTGAGCGCGGGGTGCGCGGTGGACCGGGCGAGGGCGGCGGGGACCGTCTCACCGAGGCGCAGCGCGGCCTCGGCAGGGCGCAGCGCGGCGCGGGCGGTCGGACCGTCGGCGTCGATCCCGGACAGCGCGGCCGCCGGGTGGGCCCCGGCGCGCAGCTCGTCGCAGATGCGGGTCAGTGCGTCGGCGAGCTCGGTCCCGGCGACGGCCGCGGCGAGGGCGGCCCGCCGGGCGGCCCGGCGGCGCACCCAGATCGTGCCGGCGAGCAGCCCGGCCAGGGCCCCGCCGGCGCCGGCGACGAGCCCGGCCACGACGGTCGCGCCCGTCACGACTCCGAGGCCGACGGTCGGTCGCGGCAGCCGCTGCGACCCGGCCGGGGCACCGGTCACGTGTCGCAGCCGGGCCGCCGCGGGCCGCTGGGGAGCGCTCAGGACCGCCGCGGCCAGCGCAGCGAGCGCGACGCTCACCACGGCAAGGCCTGACCACGAGCGGCGAACAGGGCGCCGAGGCCGTCGCGGCCGGCGTCCCAGCCACCGCCGCGGGTCCAGGCGGGCTCCACGACCACGGTCCCGTCGCGGCGGGCCAGGACGCCGACACCGTCGAGGACGCGCTGTCCGTGGCGCCGACTCATGTGCAGCACGACCTGCACCGCGGCCGCGAGCTGGCTGTGGGCCGTTGCCGCGGCCATCCCGCCGAGTGCGGCGAGGGCCTCGATGCGGGCCGGAACCTCGGTGGGCGAGTTGGCGTGGACGGTCCCGGCGCCGCCGTCGTGGCCGGTGTTCAGTGCGGCGAGCAGATCGCACACCTCGGCCCCGCGCACCTCACCGACGACCAGCCGGTCGGGCCGCATCCGCAGCGCCTGGCGGACGAGCTCGCGCAGCGCGACCCCACCGGCGCCCTCGACGTTGGCGGGCCGCGCGACGAGCCGGACGACGTGCGGGTGCCGGGGCCGGAGCTCTTCGGCATCCTCCACGGTGACGATCCGCTCGGCCGGGTCGGCGGCGGACAGCAGCGCGGTGAGCAGCGTGGTCTTCCCGCTGCCGGTGCCGCCGGAGACGAGGACGGCGAGCCGGGCGGCCACGACCGCACGGAGCAGAGCCGCCCCGGCGGCGTCGACGGTGCCGAGGGAGGTCAGGGTGTCGAGGTCGTGCGCCGCGGGCCGCAGGACACGCAGCGAGAGGCAGGTGCCGTCGGCGGCGACGGGTGCGAGGACGGCGTGCAGCCGGACCCCGGAGTCGGCCAGCCAGCCGTCGACGCAGGGGCTGGCGTCGTCGAGCCGGCGTCCGGCGGCGAGCGCGAGACGCTGGGCGAGGCGGCGGACGGATGCCTCGTCGGCGAAGGAGACGGCGGTGCGTTCGAGCCCGCGACCCCGGTCGGCCCAGACCGCGCCGCCGCTGACGAGCACGTCGGTGGTGCGGGGGTCGCGCAGCAGCGCGTCGAGCGGGCCGGCGCCGGTGAACTCCTGACGGAGTGTGCGCAGCGCGGCGAGGGTGTCGAGGTCGGAGACGACGCCACCGGCCTCGGCGCGGATGGCGGCGGCGACGGCCGCAGCGGTGGGTTCGCCGCCGGTCTCGGCGAGGCGGGACCGGACCCGGTCGACCAGGGTGCTCACGACGACCGTCCGGCGCGGCTGAGCCGGGTCCGGTCGTGCAGCTCGGTGAGCAGGGTGGCGGCCGTGTCGGCGAGGGGGCCACGGTCGGCGGGTGGGAGTCCGCGTTCGAGTCTGCGGTCGAGGTCGTGCTGTGGGCGCATCGAGGCGAGGAGCGGCACGTCGAGCGCCCGGGCGATCTCGACCGGTGTGAGCCCGCCCGGGGAGGGCCCGCGGACGACGAGCCCCACCGCGGGGGACCGGGCGGTGAGGTCGGCGGCGACCCGGGCGGCCGCGGCACAGGCCCGTACGTCGGCGGGGACGACGAGGACGGTCAGGTCGGCGGCCGAGAGGACGACGGCGGCGGCCTCGCCCGGTTGGCGGGGCAGGTCGCAGACGACGGTGTCACCGGCGCGCCGCCCGGCGTCGACGACGACGCGCAGGGCGCCCGCGGTGGGTCCCGGTCCGGTCCGGTCGCACGACAGCAGGGAGAGCCCCCTGTCGCCCATGGCCGGGAGCGCCTCGTGCAGCGAGCCCGCCGGGATTCGTCCGTCCACGACGGACAGTTCCGGCCAGCGCACGCCGAGCACGTCCTCGGCGCCGAGCATCAGGTCGAGCCCGCCGCCGAGGGGGTCGCAGTCGAGCAGGAGGGTGCGCGTTCCGTCGCGGGCGGCCCGCAGGGCGGTGGCAGCGGCGAGCGCCGAGGCGCCGGCTCCGCCGCAGCCGCCGACGACGGCCAGGACGGCGCCCGGGGGGCCGGTGTTCTCGGTCGCCTCGGTGAACGCGGTGACGAGCCACAGCTCGCCCTCGGGCAGCTCGACGATGCTGCCGGCGCCGACGACGAGCCCGAGCCGCCACACCTGTGGTGGCGGGTCGGCCGCTGTGACCAGCACGACACCGTCGCGGCGGGGGAGCGAGGCGCGGGTGCACCGTTCGGCGGCGCTCGCGTCCATGACGACGATCGCCGCGTCGGCCCAGTGCCGGCGGGCATCGGTCGGGTCGAGCGCACGGTGGGCCTCGCAGCCTGCGGCGGCGGCGAGGCGAAGTACCGCGTCGAGCAGGTCGGGGTCGTCGACCATCAGCAGTGCGCGTCCGTCGTCCATCGGTCCTCGTCCCTCTCGCCGGCCCGCCGTGCGGCGGTGCGCTGTTCGTCGTCGAGCGTGGTGGCGAGGACCGGTGCGTGGAGCGACCCACGGGCAACTGTGGACAGCTCTGTGGACATGTGGACGGATGGACCCGCCGGTGGCTGTGGACAGCCGGCGGTGTCGGTGGGGCATGTCAAGGTGGCTGGGGCGCCACCGGCCGACGGCGGGACGCACGTGCGGGATCTGCTGGCCCGCAACGCGATCGCCGGCCCCGGACATGGGACGACCCCCGCCAGGGGGGAGTGGCGGGGGCCGTCGTTGGTTCAGCCCCGGGGGGTCGAGCTGAACCGCGGGCCCGCGAACGGGCCGTCTCAATCGGCGCCCGATACGGGCCGGATGCGCGCCCCTCTGCCGGATGTGCTTCCGGGTGTCGCACCACGGCGCCGCGCGCGGCGCCGTGGTGTCGTCGCCGGGATCTGGCAAGCTCCCGCGACGTGCCCGGACCGCCCCAGCAGACCCCGACGTCGGCGGCGTTCTTCGACCTCGACAAGACGATCATCGCGGGGTCGAGCGCGCTGGCGTTCAGTCGGCCGTTCCGCAGCCATGGGCTGATCGGGCGCAGGGCCGTCCTGCGCAGCGTCTACGCCCAGTTGATGCTGCTGCTCGCGGGTGCCGACGCCGACACGATGGACATGCTGCGCAAGCGGATCACGGCGTTGTGCGCGGGTTGGGAGGTCGAGCAGGTCCGGTCCATCGTGGCCGAGACGCTGCACGAGATCGTGGAGCCGTTGATCTACGCGGAAGCCGTCGAGCTGATCGCGCGCCACCAGGCGGCGGGCGAGGAGGTCGTGGTGCTGTCGGCGTCAGGGGTGGAGGTCGTGGAGCCGATCGCGGCGCTCGTCGAGGCCGACCGCTGCTTCGCCACCCGGATGGCGGTGCGCAACGGCCGTTACACGGGCGAGATCGACTACTACTGCTACGGGGAGCACAAGGCGGAGGCGGCGCGCGAGATCGCGGCCGAGCGGGGGTACGACATGGCCGATTGCCGGGCCTACTCCGACTCCATCACCGACCTGCCGTTGCTGGCCGCGGTCGGGCATCCGACGGCGGTGAACCCGGACAAGGGCCTGCGCCGGGAGGCCGAGGAGCGCGGCTGGCCGATCCTGACCTTCGCCGACCCGGTGGCGCTGGGCTCGCGGCTGAAGGTGGCGCGTCCGGCGACCCTCGCGGTGGTCGGCGCCGGGGCCGTCGCGCTGGCCGGCGCGGGCTGGACCGTGCACCGGTCCCGACGGCGGCTCCGGGAGCGATAGCCGGCCACCGGCGTTGAGCAGCACAAACGTCTATTTCTACGACTCGTGACGGGCTCGGGGCAGCCACCATCCGGGTTCCCCCGGATGCCGTTTCGTCACCCGGAGTCCACCTGCCGGTGCACCCGATCCGACCCTTGCTGTGTCTGCGGTCACGCACTACAAATGACGGCACGGACTCCGGACGGCCAGGGGCGGTACAGCAGAGAAGTACCCGTCTCCCCCGCACGGGCTCCGGGCACGGACGCCGGGCACTCCACGCACAGCACGCCGCGGGAGGCATGTCGTCGTGGGCCTGCGTACCGGGACGCCGGACGCCGAGGCCGGAGCACGACACGTAGTGCACGCCTGGACCCCGGATGGTCGTGCGAGAGGGGCGGTACCCGTGAGGGTGCCGCCTTTCTCATGTCTGCGGCCGGTGCCTAGGACGAGCGGGCCCCGGCGATCGACGTCGCCTCGCGTGCCCCCGCCTCCCACTGCGAGCAGCAGTGCAGCACCCATGCGCGAACCCCGTCGGCCCCACCCCCGGCGAACGACGCCGCGGTGGCGCGGTACTCGGCGAGCGCGCGCAGGTGGCCGACCTCCGGGACGGCGAGTGACTTCACGTCGAGACCGGAGGCGGTGGCGGCGAGCCGCGCGGCGGCGCGGGCGACGACGCCGTCGGCGGTCCCGAAGGGCGCGAGGGCCAGCAGTTCCCCGTGGACGACGGCGACCAGGACCGGCGCGGGGACGCGCGTCCCGCCGGTGACGAGGTCGGCGAGCAGGGCCAACCGGTCGGAGGTGCCCGGCCGCGGCCGGCCGAGCTCGTCGGCGTGCCGGTCGGCGGGGACGAGGTCGGCGGCGGCGAGGACGTGCATCCGGGCCAGCGCCTGCAACGGCGCGGCCTTCCACACCGGGACGAGCCGGGCGTGCTCGTCGGCCACGCGCGCCGCGCCCGCGAGCAACGGCTCGCTGACCAGGTCGGTGGTGGTCAGGGGGGCACCGTCGATCGCCGCGGACGCACGTGCGCCGCGCAGGGCGGACTCGGCCGCGTTGGCGGCGAACCCCCGCCTGTTGGCGGGGAGGTTGTGGACGGCGACCAGCGCGTCCCGGACCCGGGCGACGGCGTCGGTGACGCCGGGCAGGGCGACGAGCGGTGCCAGCGGATCCTGGGGAGAGGGCGGGGCCACGACCACATGCTGTCACTGCACTCGTCCCTCCCCGGTCGCCCGGTGGCCACCTCTCCGTACTGACGGTGCATTCGGCGCGTCGGCGCACTACCGTTCGCCCCGAGACGGATACCCGTGACCGGTGGGATGTGCCCTGGCGAGCGCCCGGTGCCGGTCGGTGGTCCGCAGCCCACGAGGAGGACGTGAGGAAATGGCCGAGTCCGGCGCCACGCTGAGCAACTTGTCCACCGAGAGCCGCACCTTCCCGCCTAGTGAGGAGTTCGCGGCCCAGGCCAACGCATCGGCGGACTGGTACGACCGGGCCGACGCCGACCGTGAGGCGTTCTGGGCCGAGCAGGCCGAGCGGCTGTCGTGGTCGAAGAAGTGGGACACGGTCCTGGAGTGGAACGCCCCGTTCGCGAAGTGGTTCGTCGGCGGGAAGCTGAACGTCGCCTACAACTGCGTCGACCGGCACGTCGAGGCCGGGCACGGCGACCAGGTGGCCTTCCACTGGGAGGGCGAGCCCGGCGACACCCGCACGATCACCTACGCCGACCTGCAGCGCGAGGTGTGCAGGACGGCGAACGCGCTGACGGAGCTGGGCGTCGGCAAGGGCGACCGGGTCGCCATCCAACTGCCGATGATCCCCGAGGCGGCGTTCGCGATGCTGGCGTGTGCGCGGCTGGGCGCGCTGCACAGCGTCGTGTTCGGCGGGTTCTCGCCGAGCGCGCTGCGCTCGCGGATCGAGGACGCGGAGTGCAAGCTGCTCATCACCTCCGACGGGCAGTACCGCCGCGGCAAGCCGGCGCCGATGAAGGAGAACACCGACCAGGCGGTGGCGGACACGCCGTCGATCGAGCACGTGCTCGTCGTGAAGCGGACCGAGACCGACGTGCCGTGGACCGACGGCCGTGACGTGTGGTGGCACGAGATCGTCGACCGGCAGGCCGACACGCACGAGTACGAGTCGTTCGACTCCGAGCACCCGCTCTACATCCTGTACACGTCGGGGACGACGGGTAAGCCGAAGGGCATCCTGCACACGTCCGGCGGCTACCTCACCCAGGTGGCGTATACCCACAACGTGGTGTTCGACCACAAGCCGGGCGAGAGCGTCTACTGGTGCACCGCCGACATCGGCTGGGTGACCGGGCACAGCTACATCGTGTACGGGCCGCTGGCCAACCGGGCGACGTCGGTGATGTACGAGGGCACCCCGAACACGCCGCACGAGGGCAGGCACTGGGAGATCGTGCAGCGCTACGGCGTCACGATCTACTACACGGCGCCCACGCTGATCCGCACGTTCATGAAGTGGGGCAAGGAGATCCCGGAGAAGTTCGACCTCTCCTCGCTCAAGGTCCTGGGCAGTGTCGGCGAGCCGATCAACCCCGAGGCGTGGATCTGGTACCGGGAGAACGTGGGCCGCAACAACTGCCCGATCGTCGACACCTGGTGGCAGACGGAGACGGGCGCGATCATGATCTCGCCGTTGCCGGGCGTCACGGCGGCGAAGCCGGGGTCGGCGATGCGCCCGCTGCCGGGCATCAGTGCCGAGGTCGTCACCGAGGAGGCGGAGCCGGTCGGCCCGGGCGGCGGCGGGTACCTGGTGCTCGACAAGCCGTGGCCGTCGATGCTGCGCGGCATCTGGGGTGACGAGGAGCGCTACCGCGACACCTACTGGTCGCGTTTCGCCCGGCAGGGCTACTACTTCGCCGGTGACGGCGCGAAGTACGACGACGACGGCGCGATCTGGCTGCTCGGCCGGGTCGACGACGTCATGAACGTCTCGGGGCACCGGATCTCGACGACGGAGGTCGAGTCGGCCCTGGTGAGCCACCCGACGGTGGCGGAGGCCGCGGTCGTGGGCGCATCGGACGAGACGACCGGCCAGGGCATCGTGGCGTTCGTGATCCTGCGCGGCAACGTCGCTCAGGACGAGGCGAAGGGCGAGGAGGCGATCAAGGCGCTGCGCGACCACGTCTCGAAGGAGATCGGGCCGATCGCGAAGCCGCGCCAGATCATGGTCGTCGACGAGCTGCCCAAGACGCGGTCGGGCAAGATCATGCGCCGGCTGCTGCGTGACGTCGCGGAGAACCGCGAGGTGGGCGACGTGACCACGCTGGCGGACTCGACGGTGATGGACCTGATCTCGTCGGGCCTGAAGGACGGGAAGGGCGAGGACTGACGGGGTCGCCACGGCCGTTGGAGAGGCTCGGCTTCCTCACCATCGGCCTCTTCGACGCCTCCGATCCGGGGCCGGGCCACGAGACCACGCTGCGGACCATCGAGCTGGGCGAGCAGCTCGGGTTCGACAGCGCGTGGCTACGGCATCGGCATCTGCAGTACGGGATCTCCTCGCCCGTCGCTGTCCTCGCGGCGGCGTCGCAGCGGACGAGCCGGATCGAGTTCGGCACCGCGGTGACGCCGCTGGGCTGGGAGAACCCGTTGCGGCTCGCCGAGGACCTGGCGACGGTCGACCTGCTCTCGGGCGGTCGGCTCAACCCGGGTGTGAGCGTGGGACCACCGCGCAACCTCGACGCCGTCCGGGACGCGCTGTACCCGGCTCCCGCCCCGGCGGAGGACTTCGGCGACGAACGCCTCACGAGGCTGTTGCGGCTGGTCGCCGGGGAGCAGGCGAGCACCTTCGAGGGCACGGAGGGTTTCGAGGTCTACTCACGACGGGTGGAGCCGCACTCGCCCGGGCTGAGGTCGCGGATGTGGTACGGCGCGGCGAGCCTCGGCTCCGCGCGGCGGGCCGGTGAGCTGCGGATGAACCTGCTCACCAGCAGCGTCGTCCGGGCGGAGGGCAACGAGGCCGCCGGGTTCGCCGCGATCCAGCGGGCCCAGATCGACGAGTTCCGGGCGGCGCACCCCGAGGGGCGGGTGTCGCAGGGGCTCGTCGTGATCCCGACCGACACGGCGACACCGGAGCAGCGCGCGAAGTACGAGGCCTACGCGGCCGAGCGCACGCCGCGCACGCGGACGCCGCAGGGCCCGGCCGGGATGCTCTTCGCCCGCGACATCGTCGGCCCGTCGGAGCGGATCGCCGAACAGCTGCGCGCCGACGAGGCCTACCGGGCGGTCACCGAGGTCGTGTTCGCGCTGCCCTTCAGCTTCGCGCCGGAGGACTACGTCCAGATCCTCACCGACATGGCCACCCGGTTGGGGCCGGTCCTGGGCTGGTCCCCGCGGCCCGCCGCGGTGTAGGCACAGCTCGTGTCCGACGACGATCTCGTGGTGCGCAAGAACATGGTGCTGCCGGAGCGCGAGCTCCGGTGGCGCTTCTCGCGCGCCTCGGGGCCGGGCGGGCAGGGGGTCAACACGACCGACTCCCGCGTGGAGCTGTCCTTCGACGTCGCGGGGTCGCCGAGCATCCCGGAGCAGCTCAGGAGCCGTGCGCTGGCCCGGCTCGGGAACCGGCTCGTCGACGGTGTCCTGACGATCGTCGCGGCCGAGCACCGCAGCCAGCTGCGCAACCGCGACGCGGCCCGCGAGCGGCTGGTCGCGGCACTGCAGGAGGCGACGAAGGCCGACCCGCCGACGCGGCGGCCGACGAAGCCGTCGGCTGGGGCGCGGCGGCGCCGGCTCGACGCGAAGACGCGCCGCGGCGCGATCAAGAAGCTGCGGGGCCGGCCGGACGAGTGACGGCACCGGCCATGTCGAGCGCCATGGCTGCGTAGCGACGGCCCAGCTCGGCCGGGCTGAGCGGTCCGCCGGGCCGGTACCACTCGGGCAGCGCCGTGCACATCGTCATGATCGCCCTGGCGGTGAGTGTGGCCGACGTGGTCGTGAACGTGCCGTCGGCGATCCCGGCCTCGATGCAGGCCTCGAGCCTGTGGCGCTCGTCGTCGCGCAGGCCGCGGATCCGGGCCCGGTCGGCGGGCTCGAGGGAGCGCATCTCGACCGCCAGGATCAGCCCGAACGCCCAGCGCTGCGCGTGGTACTGGGCGAGGCTCTCGACGAGCAGCGCGGTGCGTTCGGCCGCGGTGGTGCCTTCGGCGACGGCGGCCCGGGTGCGCCAGGCGAGGTCGGTCATGGCCTCGTCGAGGAGCCGGACGAGGATGTCGTGCTTGCTGGTGCAGTAGTGGTAGATGCCGGAGACGCTCATGCCTGCGGCGTCGGCGATAGTGCGGACGGTGGCGCCGTGGTAGCCGGTCTCGACGAACACGGCCAGCCCGGCGAGCAGGACGGGGCCGATGGGGATGGGCTCGTAGCGCCGCCAGTCGGCGGCGCCGTCCGAGCGGGTGCCGAGCTCGGAGTAGATGCGGCGCAACTCGTGCAGGTCGGTGGGTTCGGCCGTGCCTTCGGCGGCGACGGGCCAGGCGGGCACGTTGACGTCGAGCAGCAGTTCCGGGGCCGTGCGGCCGAGGGCGGCGGCGATCTGCTGGAGCCGGGTGTAGGTCAGTTGGGTCTTGCCGTTCTCGACGGCGCTGACGGTGCCGGGGCTGACGTCGATGCGCCGGGCGAGCTCGCGCAGCGAGACTCCGGCCTCGACGCGGGCGCGGCGGACGAGCGCGCCGGCGTCGGCGGTCGTTCCCGCATCCGGCCCTTGGGGGGAGTCGCCGGTGGCGCTCGAGTGGGCTGACGCGCGCACCGTCGAACCGTAGCGGGTCGTTCGGGACGTCGCGTTCTGCTCGTCCGGTCGGGGCATCGACGTCAGGCCGGGCGACCGAGGTGGAACCCGCCGTCGCAGTGCACGGTCACCCCGGTGACGTAGTCCGACGCGGGGGAGGCGAGGAACAGGTAGGTGGGGGCGACGTCGACGGGTTCGCCCGCGCGGTCGAGCGAGCGCGCGGGAAGGGCGCGGCCGGCTTGCAGGTCGGGGTAGTCGCGGGTGAGTGCGGTGACAGCGACGGGGCAGACCGCGTTGACGGTGATCTGGAAGGGACCCAGTGCCTTCGCCGCCGATTTCGTCAGCCCGAGCACGCCGGCCTTCATCGCGCTGTAGTGGGCGTTGGAGCCCTGCCCGCGGACGGCGGAGATGGATGCGGTGTTGACGATCTTGCCGAAGCGCCGTTCGCGCATTCCGCGCGCGACCTGTTGGATCAGGACGAACGTGGACCGCAGGTTGACCGCGTACATCGCGTCGAGCGAGTCCAGGGTGATGGCGTCGAAGTCGGTGCGGCCGGTGATGCCTGCGACGTTGGCGAGTACGTCGATGCGGCCCATGCGGTTCTCGACGTCGGCGATCGTCTCGATGGTCGCCGTGGTGTCGACGAGGTCGAGGCGGACCGGTACCGCGTCGCCACCGGCGTCGTCGATCCGGGCGGCGACCTTGTCGAGACCGTCTGCGTCGCGGTCGACGAGGACGACCCGGGCACCCGCCTGTGCGTAGAGCGCGGCGACCTCTTCGCCGATGCCGGCGGCAGCGCCGGTGACCACCGCGACCTTGTTCTGGAGCAACTCGCCACCTCGTCGTCGAGCCTCGAAGAGTGTTCAGGCTAGCTGAACATGCGGACGGTGACCAGGGTCATGGTTTGGTAGGACTGGCCTATTGACATGCGTGTCTCTGGTCCCGCAACCTCGTCGCACACCGAGTGAGCGCACGACCGACACTCCTGAACAGTCGCCCGGTGCATCCATGACGGGCCCGGCGGACGGGCCTCGCGAGAGCTCGTCCCGAGGGGGAAACGGCGTGAAGTTCGGACTCTTCAACATCGGCATGTGGCACGAGTCGCAGAGCCAGGAAGAGGTCTTCACCAACATCAGGGAGCAGGCCGTCCTCGCCGACCGGCTCGGCTACGACTCGGTCTGGCTGGGCGAGCACCACTTCTCCCGGCACGGAATCCTCGCCGACTGCCTGGTGCAGGCCGCGGCGATCGCCTCGGTCACCGAGCGGGTCCGCATCGGTACCGGTGTGGTCGTGCTGCCGTTCCACAACCCGGTGCGGCTGGCCGAGCAGGCGGCGATGGTCGACATCCTCAGCAACGGCCGGCTCGACCTGGGCGTCGGCGTCGGCTACCAGCGTCGCGAGTTCAACGGCCTGAACGTCCCGATCGACGAGGCGCGCGCCCGCTTCCGCGACAACCTCGACGTCGTCCTCAAGTGCTGGCGCGACGAGATCCTGGTGCACGAGAGCCCCTACCACACGTTCCGGGCCGAGGATGCGATCGAGGTCTATCCGAAGCCCGTCCAGAAGCCGATGCCGCTGTACCAGGCGGTGTCGATCACCCCGGAGAGCATCGAGTTCGCCGCGAGCCGAGGCGTGCCCGTCATGGTCGGCGGCCCCACCGACGTGCTGGGCCTCGCACCGCAGGTCATCGACTACTGGCGCACCAAGATGGTCGAGTTCGGCAACGACCCGACCGGCATCGACATCCCGTGTGCCAAGGGCGTCTACGTCGCCGACACCGACGAGGAGGCCGCCGCCGACATCGCGGCCGTCGACGAGTTCTGGGACCTCAAGCTGCTGCAGAAGTTCGGATCGCCCATCAGCCCGTCGGGCGAGCTGCCGCCCGGGTACGAGCGGTGGGCCAACCGGGTCAAGGAGCACGAGAAGAACGCGCTCGACCCCAACCGGGCCGGCACGCCGCCGCTGATCGGGTCACTGGACACGGTCCGGGAGCGGCTGCGGGCGCTGCGCGACTCGGGCGTGAACTACATCTTCGGCCAGTTCGGCCTGCCCGGGATGCCCGAAGAGAAGATCCGCCGCTCCGTCGAGCTGTTCGCCGAGGTGTTCGACGAGTTCCGCGACGCCGAAGCCCCCGCCGCCCAGGTCCACGTCCCCGCCTGAGACACCGGAGATCCGATGTTGCTCGAAGGGTCACTGTCGATCCTCTGCCCGTCGCAGCTGAACTTCCCGGAGGGGGTCGCAGTCGACGCCGACGGCGCCGTCTGGGCCGGGGGCGCTGCCGGTGAGGTGTACCGGATCACCGGTGACCTCTTCGTCGTACCGCTGGTGAAGCTCTCGGGCCGGCTGCTGGGCATCACCCCGGCGATCGGCGGCGGCGTGCTGGTCTGCGCGATGGACGAGCACCGTGTCGTGCGCGTCGAGGCCGACGCCACCGTCACCCAGATCGGCCCCGGCGACATCCCGCTGCCCAACTGCACCGCCTATGACCAGCACGGCAACGTCTGGATCACTGACTCCGGCCGGTGGACCGAACGCGACGGACGGGTGCTGTGCGTCGACGCCGACGGCACCTCGACCGTCGCCGCCGACGGCCTCGCGTTCGCCAACGGGCTCGCGTTCAGCGCCGACTGGTCCACGTTGTACGTGGCGCAGTCCGAGGACCGCGACGTCGTCGCCTTCGACGTGGCCGCCGACGGGACCCTGTCGAACAGACAGGTCGCGATCTCCCGGGAGGCCCTCCAGGCGGCCGTCCCGGGCGATCCGCTGACCGACGGTGTGGCCGTCGACGAGGCCGGCAACGTCTACGTGACGCTTCCGCGGGCCGACCGCGTCGTCGTCGGCACCCCGGACGGGCGGGTCGAGGTCGTGTGCCTCGACGACGGTCCCGCCAAGGACACCACCGAGATCGACCACGGCCAGGTGCTGCGCTCGCCGACCAACGTGGCGTTCGGCGGGGCGGACCGTCGCGACCTGTACGTGGCCAACCTCCGGACGCGGCACCTGGCCGTCGGGCGGGTGTCGGTGCCCGGCCTTCCCCTCCCCGGGCAGCGCCGATGACCCGGTTCGGCCTCACCTACGCCTTCCGCAACCTCGACCGCGGCGGCGAGGACCACCACCACTACCTGGGCCGCAAGCTCGACGAGATCGTGCACGCCGAGGAGCTGGGCTTCGACGAGGTCCGTATCGCCGAGCACCATCTCGTCGACGACGGCTACGTGCCCTGCCCGGTCGTCGCGGGGGCGGCGGTCGCGGCCCGGACAAATCGGATCGGGATCGGGCAGGGCGTGCTGCTCGCACCCTTCTACCACCCTGTTCGGCTCGCGGAGGAGGCCGCGTTCGTCGACAACCTGTCGGGAGGGCGCTTCTCGCTCACGTTCGGCCTCGGCTACCGGGGTGCGGAGTTCCGCGCCTACGGGCTGAACCGCAAGGAGCGGGCGGCCCGCGCTGCCGAGGTCATGCAGGTCGTCATGGAATGCCTGTCGGGCGAGCCCGTCGACCATCACGGCCGCTTCTTCGACCTCGACGGCGTCACGATCCGGCCCGCCTCCTACCAGCGGCCACGGCTGCCGGTCTGGGTCGGCGCGCACACCCGCCCGGCCATGGAGCGCGCGGCGCGCCTGGGTGTCGACGGCCTGATCGGCGTCGAGGCCGACCTGCCGATGTGGCAGGAGGTCAACGCGGAGCTGCGCCCCGGGCACCCGGTCCGGTTCGCCGCGCCGCTGACGGTCAACCTCGTGGCCAGCGACGATCCTGAACGCGACTGGGCCCTGTACCGGGACCGGCTCGCAGCGCCGATCCACCTCTACGCGCAGTGGGCAGTCGCCGACGGCGACCTCGGCAAGGTCAACAAGCCCCGCTTCGGCGAGCAGAAGACGGACGCGGACCTCGCCCGCGTCACCCGCTTCGCCACGACCGAGGAGATCCGCGAGGCCTACCTCGCGCGGCTCGACTCGTTCGTCCACTACGAGACGATCATGGTCGACGGCCTTTCGACCGAGCTCCCGGAGGAGGCGTCGCACCGCGCCCTGGAGCTGTTCGCCGCCGAGGTCATGCCGGTCGTCCGTGCGCGTGTGGCCGAGCGCCGCGCCGAGCTGACCACCGTCGCCTGAGAGGGAGGGGCGAGACGATGAGCGTGATCGACAAAGTCGGCGCCGAGCCGGCCGCGCCCGCCCCGGCGGCGCACCCGGCACGGGAACGCGGCCGTCCGTTCCGCCGCTACATGTTGCGCCGCCTCGGTTCCGGTGCGCTCGTCATCGTGCTCGTGGCGGTGACCGTGTTCGTCGTGACACGGGTGGCGTCGGACCCGGCGCGGACTCTCGCCGGCCCGGAGGCGACGCAGGAGCAGTACGAGGCGGTGCGCGCGAGCCTGGGGCTCGACCAGCCGCTGCTCACGCAGTTCCTCGCCTACGTCCGCGACCTCGCCGCGCTCGACTTCGGCATCTCCTACTGGCAGAACGTTCCGGTCTCGGGCCTGATCGCGGCGTTCCTGCCCAACACGGTGCTGCTCGTCGTCGTCGCGATCCTGTTCGCCGTCCTCGCCGGCATCCCGCTGGGCATCGCCGCCGCGCTGCGGCCGGGCAGCAACGCCGACCAGGGCACCGCAGCGTTGTCGCTGCTGGGGCTCTCGCTGCCGCAGTTCTGGCTGGGCGCGATGCTGATCCTGCTGTTCGCGGTGACGCTCGGCTGGCTCCCGACGTCGGGCCAGGGCGGGATCGAGCACATCATCCTGCCCGCGATCACGCTCGGCCTGCCGAGCATGGGGCGCATCGCCCAGATCACCCGCACCACGATGATCGACGAGCTCGCCAGCCAGCACATCCTCGTCGCGCGGGCGAAGGGGCTCGGCGGCGGCTACGTCGTGTTCCGGCACGCGCTGCGCAACGTCATGGTCCCGGTGACGACGATCGTCAGTTTCGAGACCGTCTACGCCCTCGCCGGGTACTCGGTGATCGTCGAGACGGTGTTCGCCTGGCCGGGCGTCGGGGCGCTCGCCATCCAGGCGATCCAGCGCCAGGACCTCACCCTCGTGCAGGGCATCGTCTTCGTGATCGCGGTGGTCGTCGTGCTGTGGAACCTGCTGACGGACCTGGTGTACCGGGCCATCGACCCGAGGATCGAGCTCCGATGACCGCCACCGAGATCCCCGCCGCCGCGACGACGGCATCCCGCGCACCGGCCACCGGCTGGTGGCGCTCGCTGCGCCAGGACCGCATGGCGTTCGCGGGCGCGGTGATCCTGGGCGTCCTCGCGGTCCTCGCGGTCTTCGGGCCGCTGATCGAGCCCGACGACCCCAACGCCACCGACCTGTTCGCCCGCTACGCCCCGCCGGTGTTCGCCGGCGGCACGTGGGAGCACGTCCTCGGCGCCGACGGCCTGGGTCGAGACGTGCTGTCGCGGGTCATCGCCGGCGCGCAGATGACGCTGTTCATCGGCGTGTCCGTCGTGATCATCTCCGGGGTCGTCGGGGTCGCGCTGGGGCTGCTCGCGGGCTATCGCGGGGGCTGGGTCGACACGGTGATCATGCGCGTCGCCGACGCCCAGCTCGCCTTCCCCGGCCTGCTGCTGGTCCTGCTCGTCGTCGCCTTCGTCGGGCCCAGCGTCGGTGTGATCATCGGCGTGCTGTCGCTGTACGGCTGGATGATCCACGCCCGGCTGGTGCGCAGCCTGGTGCTGCAGCTGCGGCAGACGCCGGCGGTGCAGTCGGCCGAGCTGGTGGGGTGTTCGCTGCCGCGGATCCTGGTTCGCCACCTGCTGCCCAACCTCTACGCGCCGCTGCTGGCGCAGGCGATCCTCGAGCTGGCGCGGGTCGTGCTGGCCGAGGCGTCGCTGTCGTACCTGGGGATGGGTCTGCAGCCGCCCAACTCGTCGTGGGGGCTGATGATCGCGGAGAACCAGGGTGCGGTCCGGCAGGCGTGGTGGCCCATCGTCTTCCCGGGGGTCGCGCTGGCGCTGACGGTGCTGGCGGTCAACCTCGTCGCCAACTGGCTGCGGGTGCAGACCGACCCGCAGCAGCGGGAGCGCCGCTTCGCGCGCCGGCTGTTCCGGAAGCTGCCGTCCGCGGGGCTCGACACCGGTCCGGTGCGGGTCGGTGGCAAGGCCGTCGGTCTGACGAAGAACGCGCCGTTGCTGCAGGTCGAGGACCTCGACGTCCGCTTCCACACCATGACCGGCGAGGTGGACGCCGTCCGGCACGCGTCCTTCTCGATCGCGCCCGGTGAGACCGTCGCGATCGTCGGGGAGTCGGGGTCGGGCAAGTCGACGACCGGCCTAGCGCTCATGGACCTCATCGGCGCCCCGGGTCGCGTCGAGCACGCCCGGATCACCTGGCGCGGCGAGCCACTGACCGCGCAGCGGCTACGAGCGTTGCGCGGCAACGAGATCGGCACGATCTTCCAGGACCCGATGACGAGCCTCAACCCGCTCGTGCCGATCGGCCGCCAGGTCGCCGAGGTACTGGTCAAGCACAAGGGCATGCCGATGACGGACGCGCTGGAGCGGGCGGCAGAGCTGTTCACGATGGTCGGCATCCCGTCGCCGCGCGAACGGCTGCGCCAGCTGCCGCACGAGCTCTCCGGCGGGCTGCGCCAGCGCGTGCTGATCGCGGCCGCGCTCGCGCCGGAGCCCGCGCTGCTCATCGCCGACGAGCCCACGACGGCGCTCGACGCCACCATCCAGGCCCAGATCCTCGACCTGGTGGCCGACCTGCAGGAGCGGCTGGGTATCGCGATGCTGCTGATCACCCACGACCTGGGTGTCGTCGCCCGGATCAGCGACCGCGTCATCGTCATGTACGGCGGCCGGATCGTGGAGGAGGCGGGCACGTTCGACCTGTTCTCCCGGCCGCGCCACCGCTACACCGAGGC
The DNA here is from genome assembly GCF_050250275.1 of Pseudonocardia sp. GTDB lineage: Bacteria > Actinomycetota > Actinomycetes > Mycobacteriales > Pseudonocardiaceae > Pseudonocardia. The sequence goes on along the minus strand of NZ_JBFWOY010000005.1, from coordinate 149,052 downwards.
GCTGCTGCGGGCCGTCCCGCGAATCGAGGACCACCGCGGCCGGCTGCCGACGATCCCCGGCTACCCGCCGGGCCGTCGCGACGTCCTGCCCGGCTGCGCGTTCGCGCCGCGCTGCGCGCACGCGACCGAGCACTGCCGCACCGACGTCCCGGAGATGACGACCGACGCCCTCGGCCGCTTCGCGTGCCGGCACCCGCGGGAGGAGCAGTGACCCGGTCCGTGCAGCAGCCGATCACCAAGGACGCGACCTCTCCACAAGAGCTCGTCGCGGTCGACGATCTCCACGTCCGGTTCCCGGTGTCGCAGGGCGTCGTGCACGCCGTGCGCGGGGTGTCGTTCACGATCGGGCGCGGCGAGACCGTCGCACTCGTCGGGGAGTCCGGCTCGGGCAAGTCGACGACCGGGTTCGCGCTGATCCGCCGCTACACCCCCGCCGAGGGCACGATCTCCTTCGACGGCCGCGACATCACCGCCGCCAAGGGACGCGAGCTGCGCAGGTTGCGGTCGGACATGCAGCTGGTGTTCCAGGACCCGTACGCCTCGCTCAACCCGCGGATGCGGGTGTGCGACCTGGTCGCCGAGCCGCTGATCGTCCACGGCCGGGCGAAGCCCGGTCCGGCGCTCGACGCCGAGGTCGGCGACCTGCTGGAGATGTGCGGGCTCGCCCGCGACGCCGCCCGGCGCTACCCCAACGCCTTCTCCGGCGGAGAGCGTCAGCGCATCGCGATCGCGCGGGCCCTCGCGTTGCGCCCCAGACTGCTGGTGGCCGACGAGGTGGTCAGCGCGCTCGACGTCTCGATCAAGGCACAGATCATCAACCTGCTCGTCGAGCTGCAGCGCACGCACGGCCTGGCGTACCTGTTCATCTCCCACGACCTCGCGGTGGTGCGCAACGTCGCGCACCGCGTGATGATCATGTACGCAGGTCGGATCGTGGAGACCGGGCCGACCGAGTCGATCTTCACCGCGCCGCGGCCCCCCTACTCGGTCGCGCTGCTGTCGGCCGCGCCCGTCGCCGATCCGGTGGCCGAACGCGCCCGCGAACGCGTCGTGCTCATCGGCGACGTGCCGAGCGTCCTCGACCCGCCGGACGGGTGTCCGTTCCACTCGCGCTGCCCGCTGGTCGTCGAGAGGTGCCGGGTCGACCCACCCCCGCTCACCGACCGCGGCGACGGCCACCTCACCGCCTGCTGGCGGGCCGACGAGGTCGCGACCATGCCCGGCTCCCACGCGCTCGCCGACATCCCGGAAGGACAGTCGTGAAGATCCAGACCGTCACCTCGACGCTGGTGCACGTCCCGATGCGCAAACCCGCGCGCTGGGCGACCGGTGGGCTCTCCCACGTCGGCGAGATGTACGTCCGCGTCGAGACCGACGAAGGCCCGAGCGGGCTGGGCTTCACCTACAACCACCCCGAGACCCGCGAGATCGTCGAGCAGCGGCTGCTGCCCGTCGTGCTCGGCCGCGACCCCTTCGACACCGAAGGGATCTGGCAGGACATGTACGACGCCGTGCACACACTCGGGCACCAGGGGCTGGTGTTCAACGCGCTGGCGGGCATCGACATCGCGCTGTGGGACCTCAAGGCCCGGGCGCTGGGCCTTCCGCTCTACAAGCTGCTCGGCCCCTGCCGGGAGTCCGTTCCCGTCTACGGCAGCGGCGGCTTCCTGAACTACTCCGTCGACGAGCTCGTCGAGGAGGCCACCGGGTTCGTCGAGCGCGGCATCCCGCGGATCAAGATGAAGATCGGTCTCGACGCCGGCCGCGACGACCGCGAGGACCTCCGCCGGGTCGCCGCCGTGCGCAGGGCGGTCGGGGACGACGTCGAGATCTACGTGGACGCGAACGGGTCCTACCGGGCCAAGCAGGCCGTCGACGTCGCGCGCCGCCTGGAGGACCTGCGAGTGGGCTGGCTCGAGGAGCCGGTTCACGCGGCCGACCGCGAGGGCCTGGCCGTCGTCGCCGCGGGAACGACGATCCCGCTGGCCACCGGTGAGTTCGAGTACCACCTGTTCGCGTTCCGGTCGCTGATGGCCGCCGGTGCCGTCGACATCGTGCAGGCCGACGTGGGCCGGGTCGGCGGGGTGACACCGTGGCTCAAGATCGCCAAGCTGGCCGAGGCCTTCAACCTGCCCGTCGCCCCGCACGCGTTCGACGTCGTGCACCTGCACCTGATGTGCGCGGTACCGAACGCGACAGTCCTGGAACACCTCTCGATCTACGACGACCTGCCCTACAAGGAGCGCCCCGAACCGCGCGACGGCGTGCTCACCGTCCCCGCCGACCGCCCCGGTCACGGCCTCGAGCTCGATCCCGAGCGCGTCGCCGCGAGCCTGATGTGAGGCCGCGATGCGCCTGCTGAACCTCGCCGGGCGCCCGGGCGACGAGATCGTCACCCAGGTCGAGGGCATCGGCGCGATGCGCAACCGGTTCGTCGCGGGCTCACCCGCGCCCGCATGGAGGGTGGCCGACCGTGCCGTCGTCTGACCGTTTCACCGGCCGCGTCGCGATCGTCACCGGCGCGGCGCGCGGGATCGGCGCGGCCGTCGCGCTCGGCCTCGCACGGGAGGGCGCCACCGTCGTCGCCAACGACGTGACAGCCGACGCGCTGGCCGAGACCGTCGCCAAGGACCCGTCGATCATCGCCGCCCCCGGCGACATCTCCGACTCGGCGACGTCGGAGCTGCTCGTCGCCGCCGCGCTGGAGGCGGGCGGCCTGCACCTGATCGCCAACGTCGCGGGGGTGTTCACCTCGGCCTCGGCCGACACCCTCACCACCGAGGCGTACCGCCGCGACATGGGCGTCAACGTCGACGGCATCGTCCACCTGGTGCGCGCCGCGGCGCCCACCCTGATCGGGCAGCGGGGCGGCGCGATCCTCAACGTCGCCTCGACGGCCGGCTTCCAGGCCGTGCCCAACGCGTTCTCCTACGTCGTCACCAAGCACGCGGTCGTCGGCATCACGAGGTCGCTCTCGACCGACTGGGCCCGCCACTCGATCCGGGTCAACGCCCTGTGCCCCGGACCGACGATGACCGAGATGACGGCGGAGTTCGCCCGCATGCACCCGGACCGGCACGCGCGCCGCATCGCGCGCATCCCGCTGGGCCGGGCCAGCGACCCCACCGAGCAAGCGGCGGTCGCGCTGTTCCTGTTGTCCGACGACGCGGGGTTCGTCACCGGCCAGGCCGTCACCGTCGACGGTGGCGGCGAGGCCATGCACTCGGGATACGACCTGCCGGCGTCATGACCGGCACGTCCTCGATCAACGCCCCAACGGAGAGGTGTTACTGGTGAGACGCAAAGTCGTACTGACCGCGGTCCTGGCGGCCGCGCTGGTGGCTGCGGGGTGCGGCGGGGGCGGGGGCTCCGACGCGGGGACGGCGAGCAACCCGCAGGGGTCGCTCGCCGGTCCCGACCAGTCGATCGCCGTGGCGGGCTCGGAGCCCGCGCAGGTCGACTTCCACAAGAACGTCGACAACGGGGGGAGGCTGAGCCTGGGGCAGGTCTACGAGACGCTCTACATCGCCGACAAGGGCGGCCAGATCGTGCCGCTGCTCGCCGACGGCCAGCCCACCCGCATCGACGACGCGACCTACGAGATCAAGCTCAAGACAGGCGTCACGTTCAGCGACGGGACACCGTTCAACGCCGACTCGGCGGTCTTCTCGATCAACCGGGTCGTCAGTCCCCAGCTCGCGACGCAGCTCGCCGACGTGTCCACGATCGCGGGCGCGGAGAAGGTCGACGACACGACCGTCCGGGTGAAGACCAAGACGGCGTCGCCGCTGCTGGCCAACCGCCTGATGACCACGGCCATGTACCGGCCGACGACGACCGACCCGACCAAGCCCGACCAGATCATCGGCACCGGTCCGTACAAGGTCGTCAGCTACACACCTGGCACGGGAACGAAGCTGACCTACAACGAGAAGTACCGCGGGGACAAGCCGCAGGTCACCGCGGTGGAAGTGCGGTTCATCCCCGACGCCGGCACGCGCGTGCAGGCGATCAGCGCGGGCGAGGTCGACGTCGTACCGGAGATCACGCCGCTGGAGGCCAAGGGCCTGCAGAACGTCGTCGCGACCTCGAAGCCGGCGTGGTCGGCGTTCGTGCGGCTCAACACCCTCACCGGCGGCACCGAGGACGTGAAGCTGCGGCAGGCGATGAACTACGCCGTCGACCGCGACGCCATCGTCACCCAGGTCTTCGGCGACCAGTACGCGTCGACGTCGCAGTGCACACCGCTGCCGATGGGCACTGGCGGGACCAGCTCCAACGTCAAGATGCCGTACACCTACGACCCCGAGAAGGCGAAGCAGCTCGTCAACGAGGCCGGCGCGAACGGCCGCACGATCGAGATGATCAGCTCGTCCGGTGCGTTCACGGAGGACCGCGCCGTGGCCGAGCTCGTCGCGCAGAGCCTCAACGCAATCGGCCTGAAGATCAACCTGCAGTACCTGTCGCCGTTCTCGGTGTACTCCGCCCAGCTCATCAAGTCGCAGACGAACGCCCCGCCCATGACGTTCGCGGGCATGGTCGACAGCCGGTCGCACGTCGACCGCGCACTGCAGAACTACTACTCGTCGTCGGGCCCGCCCAGCGCGTTCAACGACCCGGAGGTCGACAAGCTGATCACCGAGGCCACCTCGGCCGCCGACCAGCAGGCCGCCCAGCCCGTCTACGACCGGCTCCTGCAGCGGGCCTGTGACGAGGCGGCTTACATCTACCTCTTCGACTACAAGACGATCTTCGGTCTGTCGCCGCGGATCAAGTGGGAGCCCGGGGTGGACTCCTTCGGCTGGAACCTGCGCTACGACCAGATGCAGGTGTACGAGAACGAGTGAGGGTACGTGTGTGGCGATGGTCGCTCTGGCGACCATCGCCACCCACGGGTTCTGTTGTCCCCCGATCAGCCCATTCACCTGGGGATTCGCCGCGTACTCTGTGTGAAGTGCCGCCGGTCGAGTCGACCCCGATCGACGACACCGCCGCGCCTGCGGCGGGACGATCATCACCCCGGCGCCGGTGGTGGATCGGCGCCGCCGCCGCGGTCGTGGTGGCCGCGTTGCTCGTCTGGTTCCTCATGCCGTCGGCGCCGCCGCCGCCCACCCGCGCCGAGGTCGACCGGTCCGTGCAGGACGGGATCGAGAAGGCCCGCCAGGACGCCCGCAACGCCCCCGCCGACGCCTCCGTCGCGTTCCAGGCGATCGGCCCGTCGCTGGTCACGGTCACCTCGCAGCGCCCCGGTGGTGGATCCACGGAGACCGCACTGGGCAGCGGGGTCGTCGTGTCGGCGCGCGGCGCGGTACTGACGGCGCTGCACGTCGTCGACGGGGCGAGCGCCGTCCAGGTCCGGTTCGCCGACGGCACCACGAGCGCCGCGCGGATCGCGGACGCGCAGCCCGCCAGTGACGTCGCCGTGCTCGCCGTCGACGAGTTGCCGCAGCTCGTCGTGCCTGCCGTCCTCGGGGGCGGGCCGGCGGTCGGGGACACGGTGTTCGCCGTCGGGAACCCGCTGGGGCTGCGCGACAGCCTGTCCGCGGGCGTGGTGTCGGCGCTCGGCCGCTCGATCACCGCACCGGGCGGGGCCACGCTGCCCGACCTCATCCAGTTCGACGCCGCGGTCAACCCCGGCAACAGCGGCGGGCCGCTGCTCAACCGTGCCGGGCAGGTCGTCGGGATCGTCACGGGCCTGGCCAACCCGGCCGACGAGGACTTCTTCGTCGGGATCGGGTTCGCGGTCCCGATCGCCACCGCAGCCGGCGGCGCCGGCGGACCGATGAAGTAGCAGTCCGAACCGGGGGAGACGCATGGCCGACGAGACGCACGGGCCGCTCGAGCAGACCCTGTACGAGGTCAAGAAGACCATCGTCGGGCAGGACGCCCTGCTCGAACGGATGCTCGTCGCGCTGCTCGCCCGCGGCCACCTCCTCGTCGAGGGTGTCCCGGGGCTGGCGAAGACGATGGCGGTGAAGGCTCTCGCGGGCGCGGTCGGTGGACAGTTCCAGCGCATCCAGTTCACGTCGGACCTGGTGCCGGCCGATGTCGTCGGCACCCGGATCTACAACCAGCGCGAGAGCCGGTTCGACGTGTCGTTCGGCCCCGTGTTCACCAACCTGCTGCTGGCCGACGAGATCAACCGCGCCCCTGCGAAGGTGCAGAGCGCGCTGTTGGAGGTCATGCAGGAGCGACAGGTCACGATCGGCCGCGAGAGCTACCCGGCGCCCGACCCGTTCCTGGTGATGGCCACGCAGAACCCCATCGAGTCGGAGGGCACCTACCCGCTGCCGGAGGCGCAGCTCGACCGCTTCATGCTCAAGGTCCTCGTCGGCTACCCGAGCGCGACGGAGGAGTTCGTCGTCGTGGAGCGGATGACGAGCCCGCCGGCCCGGCCCACCCCCGTGCTGGACCTGGACACGTTGCGGCGCTTCCAGTCCGAGGCCGACGACGTGTACGTCGACCCGCGGATCATCGAGTACGCGGTGGCGCTCGCGACGGCGACCCGTGACCTGACCGGCGCCGGGCTGGGGGAGCTGGCGCGGTACGTGTCGTTCGGCGCGAGCCCCCGTGCGTCGATCAACATGGTGCTGGGTGCCAAGGCGTTGGCGTTCCTGCGCGGGCGCGACTACGCGCTGCCCGGCGACGTCCGCGAGCTCTCCCGCGACGTGCTGCGCCACCGCGTCGTGCTGTCCTACGAAGCTCTCGCCGACGACGTGGCCGCCGACGACCTGCTCGACCGGGTACTCACGACGGTGTCGGCTCCGGAGGTCGGCGAGCCCGCGCGCCGCAGGGCGCCATGACGAGCCCGCTGACACCCGAGCGGGTGCTGCGCCGCCTGGAGTGGCGGGTGCTGCGCCGCCTCGACGGGCGGCTGCAGGGTGACCACCGGACGATGTTCCGGGGCAGCGGCGTCGACGTCGCCGACCTGCGCGAGTACCAGCTCGGCGACGACCTGCGCCACATCGACTGGAACGTCACCGCCCGCACCGACGTCACCCACGTCCGCGAGTACCTGGAGGACCGCGAGGTCACGGCGTGGCTGGTGCTCGACGGGTCGGCGTCGATGGACTTCGGGCCGGTGCAGCGGCGCAAGCACGTCGTGCTCGTCGAGGTCGCCGCGGTGCTGGCGCAGCTGCTCTCCCGCGGCGGGAACCGGGTGGGGGCGCTGTTGTTCGACAGTGCGCTGCGGGAGACGATCCCGCCCGGCAGCGGGCGGAACCAGGTGCTGCGCATCCTGTCGCGGCTCCTGCGCGACCGCGGCGAAGGTGGCGGCGGCACCGATCTCGCCGGGGCGCTCCGCGCCGCCACCGGAATCCTGCGCCGGCGCAGCCTGGTCGTCGTGGTGTCGGACTTCCTCGCCGACGACGGCTGGCAGCGCCCCCTCGGCCTGCTCGCCCGCCGGCACGACGTCATCGCCGTCCAGGTCGTCGACCCCCGCGAGTTCGACCTGCCCGATGCCGGACTGGTCTACGTCGAGGACGCCGAGACCGAGGAGGTCATCCTCGTCGACTCCGGCGACGCCGCGTTCCGTGCCCGGCTCCGCGACGCCGCCGACGCCCGCCAGGCCGCGCTCGCCGCCGATCTCGGCACCGCCGGGCTCGACCTGTTCACGGTCGCCACCGACGAGGACCTGGTCCGGGCCCTGTTCCGGATCGCCGCGCTGCGCAGGCGCCGGCGATGAACCCGGGTGCGATGAACCCGGGAGCGATGAACGCAGGGCTGACGTTCGGCCGGCCGTGGGCGCTGCTCGCGTTCGTCGTCGTCCCGCTGGTCGTCGTCTGGTACGTGCGACAGCTGCGGGCCCGCGCGGCGCGGCGGGCGGCGCTCGCCGAGCAGGGGCTCGTGGCCACCGCGCGGCCGTCGGCGTGGCGGCGCCGGCTCCCGGCCGGGCTGTTCCTGCTGGCGTTGCTGCTGCTCGTCGCCGGGCCGGCCCGGCCGGAGGCCTCGATCCCGCAGCCGCGCCGCGAGGGCACCGTCGTGCTGGCGTTCGACGTCTCGGGGAGCATGGCCGCGGGGGACGTCACGCCGACGCGGCTCGACGCGGCCAAGGCCGCCGCGAAGCAGTTCGTCGAGCGCCAGCCCGGGTCGGTCCGGATCGCGGTCGTCGCGTTCGGTGCCACCGGCGTCGTCATCCAGGAACCGACACCCGACCGCGCGAGCGCCGCCGCGGCCATCGACCGGCTCGCCCCGCAGGGCGGCACCGCTCTCGGTGGCGGTCTGCAGACGGCGCTGGGGGCGATCGTCGGCAGGCAGGTCGTGGTGCCCGACGCCGGGCGCGGCGGCGGTCCCGAACCGACCGGACCCGACCTCGGCTACCACGGCTCCGCGGCCGTCGTGCTGCTCACCGACGGCGAGAACACCGCCGAGCCCGACCCGCTGCAGGTCGCCGACATCGCCTCCACGGCCGGGGTGAAGGTCTACCCGATCGGCCTCGGCAGCCCCGGGGGGACGGTCCTGCAGATCGACGGCTTCCAGGTCGCGACCAGGCTCGACGAGCCGCTGCTGCGCCGGATCGCCGACCGCACCGACGGCCACTACTACGCCGCCGCCGACCCCGCCGCCCTCGCCGCGGTCTACGACGCCGTCGAGCTGGAATGGACGGTCGAGAACCGGCGGGTCGAGCTGACCGCGCTCGCCGCCGTCGCCGGGATGGTGCTGCTCGGGATCGGCGCCGCGCTCTCGCTGGCCTGGACCGGGCGGGTGGTCTGAGATGAACCTGCAATGGCCGTGGCTGCTCGTGACGCTCCTCGTCGTCCCGCTGCTCGCCGGCGCGTACGTGTGGCAGCTGCGGCGCCGACGTCGGCACGCGGTGCGGTTCTCCAGCCTCGCCGTCGTCCGCGCAGCCGCGCCGGAACGCCCCGGCTGGAAACGGCACGCCGCGGTCGCGCTGGTCCTGGCCTCGCTCGCGTTCCTCGGCCTGGCCGCGGCCCGGCCGACGGCGGAGGTCGACGTGCCCGTCTCGCAGGCCGCGGTCATCCTCGCGCTCGACGTGTCCGGCTCCATGTGCGCCACCGACGTCGACCCCAACCGGCTTGCCGCCGCCCAGCAGGCCGTCCGCCGGTTCGCGGAGGAACAGGACTCCCAGACCCGGCTCGGGCTCGTCGTGTTCTCCGGGTTCGCCCAGCTCGCGGTGCCCCCGACGACCGACCGCGACGCCGTCATCGCTGCACTCGAGCAGCTCACCACCGGCCGCGGGACGACGATCGGCTCGGCCATCCTCAAGTCGGTCGACGCCATCTCCGAGATCGACCCCGCCGTCGGCCCCGCCGACCCCGCCCCCGGGACGCCACCGCCGCCGCCCCGTGCGCCCGGCACCTACGCACCCGAGATCGTCGTGCTGCTCACCGACGGCGCCAACACCACCGGCGTCACCCCGCGCGACGCCGCGAAGGTCGCCGCCGAGCGCGGCGTGCGGGTCTACCCGATCGGCTTCGGCACCGCCACACCCACGTCGATGGTGTGTACGGCCGCGCAACTCGGCCGCACCGGCGACGGGCGCGTCGGCGGCTACGGCGCCTACGGCGGGGGAGTCGGCGGCAGGGGCTATCTCACCGCCGACGAGGGGACGCTGCAGGAGGTCGCCGACACCACGGGCGGGCGCTACTTCGCCGCCGCCGACGCCGACCGGCTGCAGAGCGTCCTGTCGGAGCTCCCACGCACCGTCGACGTGCAACGCCGCGAGGTCGAGCTCACCGTCGTCCTCGTCGTCGCCGCAGTGCTGGCGCTGCTGGGCGGGCTGTGGGCGGCGTCGCGCTGGACGACCTTCCCGGACTGAGCACGGTAGGGTCGACGCCGGTGTGCCGGGAAGTCTGGTCGGCGAGTCGCATCCGCATGCCTGCCCCCGGAGCCGCCCGTGAGAGTCCCTCGTGTCCCCGTGCCCGTGTCGGAGTTCGCGCGCTACCTACGTACCGAGACGGTCGGCGGCATGGTGCTGCTCGCCGCCACCGCGGTCGCGCTGATCTGGGCGAACTCGCCGTGGCAGGACGCGTACCTCGCCCTCCGTGATTTCCGGTTCGGTCCGGCGGCGCTCGGGCTCGACCTCACCGTCGGCCAGTGGGCCACCGACGGCCTGCTCGCCGTGTTCTTCTTCGTCGTCGGGCTGGAGCTCAAGCGCGAGCTCGTGGTGGGGGAGCTGTCGTCGGCGCGGCGGGCGCTGCTGCCCATCGCCGCCGCGCTGGGCGGGATGGTCGTGCCCGCCGGGCTCGCGCTGCTCGTCGGCCGCGGCGCCCCCGGCATGGACCAGGCCTGGGCCATCCCCGTCGCCACCGACATCGCGTTCGCGCTCGGCGTCCTCGCCCTCGCCGGCTCGACGCTGCCCGTCACCGCCCGGATCTTCCTGCTCGGCCTCGCCGTCGCCGACGACCTCGGCGCGATCGTCGTCATCGCCGTGGTGTTCTCCGCGGGCATCCATCTCGTCCCGCTCCTCGTCGCCGTCGGCTGCGCCGTCGCGTACTGGTTCCTGCAGCGCAGACGGGTCCGGGCAGCGTGGCTGTACGTGCCGCTCGCCGTCGTCATGTGGGCGGCCGTTCACGAGGCCGGCATCCACGCGACGATCGCGGGCGTCGTCCTCGGCCTCCTCACCCGCGTCCGGCCCGACCCCGGCGAGGCGGACGCGCCCGCCGTGCGCCTCGAACACCGGCTGCAGCCGTGGTCGGCCGGGCTGTGCGTGCCGGTGTTCGCGCTGTTCGCCGCCGGGGTGCCGCTCGGCGCGCAGGCGCTGCGGACCGTCGTCACCGAGCCCGTCCCGCTCGCCGTGGTCGTGGGCCTGCTCGTCGGCAAGGTCGTCGGCATCTTCGGGGTGTCGGCGCTGGTCGTGCGGCTGGTTCCCGCGAGCAGGCCACGCGGGCTGGGCCGGCGCGACATGCTCGCCGTGTCGATGCTCGGCGGCGTCGGGTTTACCGTCAGCCTGCTCATCGCCGAACTGTCGCTGGCCGACCTCCCGGCGACGGCAGAGGCCGCGAAGGCGGCGGTCCTGGTCGCGAGCGCCGCCGCCGCGTTGATCGCCGCGGCAATGCTGGTGCGCAGGCGGCGCGTCCACAGCGGAGCGACGACCCCACCCACGTCACGACCGGATGACGGTTGCGCCTGAACGGGCATTGCATATGGGGGCGTGGCACGATGGCTCCCGATCACGACGTGTCACGGGCCCCGTTCCACGGACCGTGACCACTCCCAGCAGGACAGAAGAAGGGGACCGCGGTGGCCAGCCCGACCAACACCGGCGGCAGGGACGTTCCGCCTGTGCTGCCTTCGATCCCGCTGTCCGCCGACCCCGTGAGGCCGGAGGACCAGTCGGTCGGCGCGCTCGTCAAGGACGTCACGACACAGCTGTCCTCCCTCGTCCGCTCCGAGGTGGAGCTGGCCAAGGCCGAGGTCACGTCCGAGGTCAAGAAGGGCGTTCAGGGCAGCATCTTCTTCGTCGTCGCACTGACGATCGTGCTGTTCAGCCTGTTCTTCCTGTTCTTCGCCCTGGCGGAGCTGCTGGCGATCTGGCTGAACCGGGCCGCCGCGTTCGGCATCGTCTTCGGCGCGATGATCCTCGTCGCCGGCCTGTTCGGGCTGCTCGGCTTCCTGCGCGTGCGCAAGATCCGCAAGCCCGAGCGCACCATCAGCTCGCTGAAGGACACCGCCCAGGTGCTCGGCAGCCGCGGCCGTTCCGGGGACACCCCCGAGCTGACCTGACAGGTGGGCGCACGGCGGCGGGGGCCGGACCCGTCTGTCGTCCGGATCGAGGGTCCCTGGACGCATCGTGACGTGTCCGCCAACGGGATCCGGCTGCACGTCGTCGAGGCCGGCAGCGGCCCGCTGGTGGTGCTGCTGCACGGGTTCCCCGAGTTCTGGTGGTCGTGGCGCCACCAGCTCCCCGACCTCGCCGCCGCCGGGTACCGGGCCGTCGCCGTCGACCTGCGCGGCTACGGCGACTCCGACAAGCCGCCCCGCGGCTACGACCTGTGGACCCTCGCCGGTGACGTCGCCGGGCTGATCCGCGCGCTCGGCGAGGAACGCGCCACCGTCGTCGGGCACGACTGGGGCGGCTTCGTCGCCTGGACGCTCGCCGCGCTGCACCCGCGCCTCGTCGCCGGGCTGGGCGTCGTCGGTGCGGCGCACCCCCTGGCGTTCCGGCGCGCGTTCTGGCGCGACCCCCGCGGCCAGGGCCGGGCCACCGCCTCCTACGCGCTCGGCTTCCAGCTCCCGCGGCTGCCCGAACGCTCGCTGCGCGCCGACGACGGCGCCCGCGTCGAGACGATCATGCGGCGCTGGTCGGGGCACGACTGGACCACCACCGACGACTTCGCCGACGCGGTCACCCGCAACAGGTCCGCCATCCGGATCGGGGCCGTCGCGCACACCTCGATGGAGTACTACCGGTGGGCGATGCGCTCGCAGCTGCGCGCCGAGGGGCGCCGGTTCGCGGCCGCCGTCTCGACGCCCGTGACCGCGCCCGTGCTCACCATCCACGGTGCCGACGACCCTTGCGTCCTGCCCGCCACGGCCGCCGCGTCCGCACAGTGGGCCGGGGCGGGCCTGCAGCAGCACGTCCTCCACCGGGCAGGGCACTTCCCGCACCAGGAACGCCCGGGCCAGGTCCGGACCCTGTTGCGGGACTTCGTGTCGTCGATCAGCTGAGCAGGGGCGCGACCAGCGCGTCCCGCACCGCGACCGCCGTGTCCGGGTGGTCGCTGAACACACCCTCCACGCCCAGGCGCAGGTAGCGCTCGCACTCGGCGAACGCGTCACCGTAGTCGTCGTCGTGCCACACCCCGTCGTGGCCGGGGCGGCGCAGGTCGGCCGGCAGGAACCGGTTCTCGTTGCGCAGCGTGAACACCAGGACCGACAACCCGTGGTCGTGGGCCTCTGCCACCAACAGCGGATCCACCAGCCGCTTCGCCGCACCCACCGCGTCGGCGTAGCGGGCGATCCCCGCGAACCCGGCCGGCGTCGCGAGGTCGGCGAACGTGCGCGGGTCACCCGCCGCCACCAGGTCCGCGGGCGACCCGTGGTCGTCGAGCAGCTGGACCAGGCCCGTCCGCAGCGCCCCCCGCAACGCAACCAGGTTCGCCGTCTCGAACGACTGCACCCACACCGGCGACCCCGGTCGGTTCAGGCCGTGCCGGTCCAGCGCGTCGACCAGCGCCGGCTCGATCGGCAGCCCACGCGCCGCGAACCAGCCGGAGTGCTTGATCTCCGGGAACAACCCGATCGCCCGGCCCGTCTCCGCCGACAGCCGCGCCCGCAGCTCCAGGATGTCCTCGAAGGTCGCGATGGCGTGGCGGCCGTCGTGCAACGTGTTGCGCCGCCGCACGTCCGGGATGCGCTCCACCGCGCGCAACGTCCGCAGCTCCGCCGCCGTCAGGTCGTCGACGAACCAGCCCTCGTGCGTGACGCCGTCGACGGTCTTCGTCGTCCGGCGGTCGGCGAACTCCGGGCGCGACCCGATGTCGGTCGTCCGCCCGATCTCCGGCTCGTGCCGGGCGACGAGCACCCCGTCGGCCGTGCTCACCAGGTCCGGCTCGAGCGCGTCGGCACCCAGGCGGACCCCCAGCTCGTACGCGGCCAAGGTGTGCTCAGGCCGGTACCCCGACGCCCCCCGATGGGCGATGACCAGGGGTTTCGTGGCACCGGAACCGAGGTCGACCACCGGCTCCCCTCCTGACAGGTCGATGATCGGGTCAGTCTGGGGTCACGGAGCGTACGACGGGGCGACGGGAGCCGTCCGGGCGCCGTCGTGACGGTGAACGTGCGGTGGGCCGCGCTGTGACCCGCGTCCGAATCCGGGCATGCGGTGCCCGCCCACCCGCGACGGGCCTCTACCCTTGCCGACCGTGCGAGTCCTGGTGATCGGCTCTGGAGCCCGAGAGCACGCCCTCGTCCTGAGCATGGCGTCCGACCCCGCGGTCACGGCTCTGGCGTGCGCGCCCGGCAACGCCGGAACCGCGGCCGTCGCCGAACAGCGCGGTGTCGACGTCGTCGACGCCGCGGCCGTCGTCGCGCTGGCCCGCGACTGGTCGGCCGACCTCGTGGTCGTCGGCCCCGAGGTGCCGCTCGTCGCGGGCGTCGCCGACGCCGTGCGCGCCGCCGGCATCGACTGCTTCGGCCCCGGGGCCGCCGCGGCCCGCATCGAGGGCTCCAAGAGCTTCGCCAAGGACGTCATGACCGCGGCCGGGGTGGCCACCGCGGGCTGCGAGATCGTCGACAGCCCCGCGCTGCTCGACGCGGCGCTCGACCGCTTCACCCCGCCCTACGTGGTCAAGGACGACGGGCTGGCCGCCGGCAAGGGCGTCGTCGTCACCGAGGACCGCGAGATCGCCCGCGCGCACGCCGCGGCGCTGCTCGACGGCGGCCACCCCGTGCTGCTGGAGTCGTTCCTCGACGGCCCCGAGGCGTCGCTGTTCTGCCTGGTCGACGGCACCACCGTCGTCCCGCTCGCGCCCGCGCAGGACTTCAAGCGCGTCGGCGACGAGGACTCCGGCCCCAACACCGGAGGCATGGGCGCCTACGCCCCGCTGCCCTGGCTCGACGAGGCCGGGGTCGCCGACATCGTCGCCCGCGTCGTGCAGCCCGTCGCCGACGAGATGGCCCGCCGCGACGTCCCGTTCTCCGGGCTGCTCTACGCCGGCCTGGCCATGACCTCCGACGGTCCGTCGGTCATCGAGTTCAACTGCCGCTTCGGCGACCCCGAGACCCAGGTCGTCCTGGCCCTGCTGCGCACCCCGCTCGCCGGGCTGCTGCGTGCCGTCGCCACCGGCGCCCTCGCCGACGCCCCCGCCCTGGAGTGGGCCGACGGCTCCGCCGTCACCGTCGTCGTCGCCGCCGAGGGCTACCCCGGCGTCCCGCGCCTCGGCGACGTGATCACCGGTGCCGACGCCGAGGGCGTCCTGCACGCCGGGACCCGCCGTCGCGACGACGGTGCCGTCGTCTCCGCGGGCGGCCGGGTCCTCTCGGTCGTGGGCACCGGCGACGACCTCCACGCCGCCCGCGCCGACGCCTACGCGCGGCTCGCGGGGGTCAACCTCCCCGGCTCGCACCACCGCACCGACATCGCCGCTCGCGCCGCCCGCGGCGAGATCGCGATCCCGGCCCGGGCCTGACCCCGGCCCGCCCGCCGCGGCGGCCGGATCACAGCAACGAGGTTGCGCACCGTTCTTCGCGCGCAACCCCACTGTCGTCGCGGCGGCGGATCAGGACCGTGAGGTTGCGCGCGGACCCGGGGGACGCGGTCGGGGCCGGGCGTCTCCTAGTCTCGGGACGTGACCGGTCCGCGCCCCGAAGCGCTGCGCTCGCAGATCCCGCCCTTCCACGTCATGGACGTGTGGCAGGCCGCGGCCGAGCGGGCCCGCAGCCACGGCGACCTCGTCAACCTCTCCGCCGGGCAGCCGTCGACACCCGCCCCGGAAGCGGTCCGCGCCGCGGCCGCGAAGGCGCTGGAGACCGAGGTGCTCGGCTACACCGTCGCCCTGGGGATCGAGCCGCTGCGCGAGGCGGTCGCCGGGCACTACGCGAAGGTCTACGACCTCACGATCGACGCCGACGACGTCGTCGTCACCACCGGCTCGTCGGGCGGGTTCCTCCTGGCGTTCCTCGCCGCGTTCGACGCGGGCGACCGCGTCGCGCTCGCCCGGCCCGGCTACCCCTGCTACCGCAACATCCTCACCGCCCTGGGCTGCGAGGTCGTCGAGCTGCCGTGCGGGCCGGAGACACGGTTCCAGCCGACCGTCGAGATGCTCGAGGCGCTCGACGGTCCCGTCGCGGGGCTGATCGTCGCAAGCCCCGCCAACCCCACCGGGACGGTGCTCGACCCGGCGGAGCTGGCCGCGCTCGCCGCGTGGTGCGAGGGCAACGGCGTCCAGTTCGTCAGCGACGAGATCTACCACGGCATCGGCTACGCCGGGTCGCCCGCGACCTCGTGCGCCTGGTCGACGTCGCGGGAGGCGATCGTCGTCAACTCGTTCTCGAAGTACTTCTCGATGACGGGCTGGCGGCTGGGCTGGCTGGTGGTGCCTCCGCGGCTGCGCCGGGCCGTCGACCGGCTGACGGGCAACTTCACCGTGTGCCCGCCGGCCTTGCCGCAGCACGCGGCGCTGGCGGCGTTCACCCCGGAGTCGTACGTGGAGGTCGACGGTCACGTCGAGCGCTACGCCCACAACCGCGGCCTGCTGCTCGACGGGCTGCGCGAGCTGGGCATCGACCGGCTCGCCCCGGCCGACGGCGCCTTCTACGTCTACGCGGACGTGTCGCACCTGTCCGGGGACTCGATGGCGCTGACCTACGAGCTCCTCGCCGAGACCGGGGTGGCCGTCGCCCCGGGGGTGGACTTCGACCCCGTCGACGGCAACCGGTTCATCCGGTTCTCCTTCGCCGGCGGCACCGACGACATCACCGAGGCGCTGCGCCGGCTTCGCGCGTGGCTGTGAGGCCGACCTCGTGCGTGGCCGGGAGGCAACGGCCCCGGCCCCACGGGAACGGGACCACGACGGCGGCGCCGGACCGCCATCGCCGCAGTACCCGCCACCGCGGGGGTGACGGCACCCGTGGAGCCGGCCACCAGCCGGCGCTATCGTCCGGGCCCCATGGACGAGCCGCGCATCGCCGCCTGGGACCGCCGGGTCGACTGGCCGCTGACCGGGCTGGCCGCGGTGTTCCTCGCCGTCTACACGTGGCAGGTGCTGCAGCGCTCGCTGACGCCGGGGATGCACGAGGCGCTCGACGCCGTGCTGACGGCGATCTGGCTGCTGATGGGCGTCGACTACCTGGTGCGGATCGCGCTGGCGCACAGGCGGTTGCGGTTCGTCGGGACCCACGTGCTCGACCTGCTGATCCTCGTCCTGCCGGTGCTGCGGCCGCTGCGGGCGCTGCGCGTCGTCACGATCATCGGGGTGCTCAACCGGCAGCTGCGTGACGACTTCCGCGGCCGGGTCGCCGTCTACGTCGCGGGCACGGTGACGCTGGTGGGGTTCGTCGCCGCGCTGGCCGTGCTCGACGCCGAGCGGGACGCGCCCGGCGCGTCGATCACGACGTTCGGTGAGGCGGTCTGGTGGACGATCACCACGATCTCGACGGTCGGCTACGGCGACCGGTACCCGGTGACGTTCGAGGGCCGGGTGGTCGCGGCGACGCTGATGGTGGCGGGGATCGCCCTGCTCGGTGTGGTGACGGCGTCGATCGCGAGCTGGTTCCTCACCAACATCCGCGCCACCGCCGCGGAGGCGGCGCAACGCACCGAGGACGAGCTG
This sequence comes from Pseudonocardia sp., assembly GCF_050250275.1. GTDB lineage: Bacteria > Actinomycetota > Actinomycetes > Mycobacteriales > Pseudonocardiaceae > Pseudonocardia. The sequence continues at coordinate 131,818 of NZ_JBFWOY010000005.1, read as the reverse complement.
GAGGACACGGCGCGGCGGCTCGACGAGGTGCTGGTCGAGCTGCGCGCGGTCAACGCCCGGCTCGCCTCGCTGGAGCGCGGCCGGCCGAGCCCGCCGCCCGCCTGAGCGACCGCTGGCCCGTCGGCGGGGCGGTCGGTGCCGGGTGCGGCGCCACGACCTCCCGTCCGCGTTCGACGGGCCCGATCCGGTCGAGCGCGGTGTCGATGTCGTCGTCGGTGAGGTCGGCGTGCGTCATCAGCCGGACCTTGCCGCCCATCGGCGCGACCCGGACCCCGGACTCCTCGAAGCGGGCGAGTGTCCCGGCGAGGTCCGCGACGCCGACCAGCACGATGTTCGTCTCGGGTTCGGTCACCTGCCAGCCGCGGTCGCGCAGGCCGTCGGCGAGGACGCGGGCGCGTTCGTGGTCCTCGGCGAGCCGCTCGACGCGGTCGAGGGCGACGAGGCCGGCCGCGGCGAGCACCCCGCCCTGCCGGACGCCGCCGCCGAGCATCTTGCGCAGCCGCCGCGCCTCCGCGGTGAACTCCGCCGACCCGGCGACCAGCGACCCGACCGGGGCGCCCAGGCCCTTGCTGAGGCAGACCTGGACGGTGTCGGCACCGACGGTCAGCGCGCCCGGTGGCACCCCCAGCGCGACCGCCGCGTGCCACAGCCGCGCACCGTCGAGGTGCACGGCCAGCCCGGCGGCGCGGGCGGCCGCGGCGACGGCGGCGTGCTCCTCCGGCGCGGTCACCGTTCCGCCCGCGGCGTTGTGGGTGTTCTCCAGGCACAGCAGGCTGGTGCGCATCGTGTAGTAGGCCCCGGGCCCGCCGGCGGCCCGGCGGACGGCATCGGGGGTGATCTTGCCGGGGCCGCCGTCGTGTTCCAGCGGCCGCGGCATCCCCCCGGCCAGCCATGCGGCCGTGCCCAGTTCGGCTTCGAGAACGTGGGAGCCCGCGGGCGCGAGGAACGCGTCGCCACGGGTCAGGTGCGCCATCAGCGCGATGAGGTTGCCCATCGACCCCGACGGTGTCCAGATCGCGTCGGCGGCGCCGAGCAGGCCGGCGACCCGCTCCTCCAGCGCGCGCATCGTCGGGTCGCGGTCGAGGACGTCGTCGCCCACCTCAGCGGCGGCCATCGCGGCACGCATCTGCTTGGTGGGCTGGGTCACGGTGTCGGATCGGAGGTCGACGGGACCGGACTCGGCCTTCGCGCGGCGGGCACGTGAGGTGGGACGCACCCGTCGGATTCAAGCATCCCGACGACGGTCGGGTCGCGTCTGCGTCACGAGATGGTCACGGAGTTGGTCTGTTCGGGTGAAGACGTGGAGGTGCTGCAACCGTGTAGGCCACATCGAACGTCCCGATTCCGTCAGGGCGTGACGGAACGGGTGCAACAGCGGAAGGAGTGGCGTGGACGCGTCCGCCGAGCAGGAGTTCGCGGAGTACTTCGGCGCGCGCCGCGACACGGTCCGGCGCACCGCGTTCCTGATGTGCGGGGACTGGCACCGGGCCGACGACCACGCCCAGGCCGCGTTCGTCGCGCTGCACCGGCACTGGCGCCGCATCCGGGGCCGCGACGACGTCCGGGTCCTCGACGCGTGGGTGCGCCGGACGCTGATGCGCTCGGTCGTCGACGAGTCGCGACGCCCGTGGCGGCGCGAACGCGTCACCCCGGAGGTACCCGACGCGGTCCCGGCCCGCGACGCGGGAGACGGCATCGCCACCAGGGAGGCGCTGGTCACCGCCCTGCGGTCGGTGCCGTCGCGCCAGCGCGCCGTGCTGGTGCTGCGCTACTTCGACGATCTCGACGTCGCCGCCACGGCAGCGGCGCTCGGCTGCTCGGCGGGAACCGTGAAGAGCCAGACGTCGCACGGGCTGGCGGCGTTGCGTGCCGCCCTCGGCGACGGCATCGACGACCTGCGTCCGGCCGGTTGAGGAGGGGCCGACATGGGTGAACCCAGCGACGACGACCTGACCGCGATGATGCGATCCGCCGGACCGCCGGCCCCGCCCGCGGGCTTCGGCGTCGACGACGTCGTCCGCGCCTCGCGCAGGGCCACCGCCCGCCGCCGCTCCGCCGTCGCCGGTGCTGCGGCCGCCGTGGTGCTGGTGCTGGGCGGGACGGTGGTGGCACTGACGGTGCCGGGCGGCGGTGCGGAGACCGCGGCGTCGTCGGCGGCGGGCGGTGCCCCCTACCTCGAACGCGGCGACGCAGCGGTGCCGCCGAACGCGGCCGCACCGACCGCCCCCACGGACGGGGGCTGCGTGCCGATGCAGGACCCCGGGCTGCGCGCGCTGCTGAACGAGGTGCTGCCCCAGGTGGTGGACGCCCGGGAGGCCGCGGTGCCGATGGTGTGCAAGCAGGGCGGTGGCCGTGAGGTCCACCTCGAGGTCGACGACGGCGCCGCGCACGGGCTCCTCACCGTCGTCTTCACACCGGCGGGCGAACCGGTCGAGGACGGGCAGCCGGTCGGCTGGGCCCGGGCCGGATCGCCGACGGCGTCGGGCGGCTACGTCGCGGTGACCTCGGTGTCCGACAGCGACTCCGGCTCCATCCCGTTCGAGGACCGGCTCGCGACGGTGGCATCCGCGCTGGCCCCCCGCCTGTAGGGCGGGGGCAGCGCATAGGATTCCTGCACGTGATCCCCAACGTGCTGGCCTCCCGCTACGCGAGCCCCGAGCTGGTCCGGCTCTGGTCGCCCGAGTACAAGATCGTGCTGGAGCGCCGGCTCTGGATCGCGGTGCTCCGCGCCCAGCGCGACCTCGGGGTCGACGTGCCGGAGCAGGCGATCACCGACTACGAGTCCGTCGTCGAGCGGGTCGACCTTCCCTCGATCGCCGCGCGCGAGCGCGTCACCCGCCACGACGTGAAGGCCCGCATCGAGGAGTTCAACGCCCTCGCCGGTCACGAGCACGTCCACAAGGGCCTCACCAGCCGCGACCTCACCGAGAACGTCGAGCAGCTGCAGATCCGGCTCTCGCTGGAGCTGGTCGCCGACCGGACCGTCGCGATCCTGGCCCGGCTGGCCCGCCGCGCCGCCGAGTACTCCGAGCTGGTCATGGCCGGGCGCAGCCACAACGTCGCCGCCCAGGCCACCACGATGGGCAAGCGCTTCGCCTCGGCCGCCGACGAGCTCCTCGCCGCCTACGACCGCCTCACCGACCTGCAGCGCCGCTACCCGTTGCGCGGCATCAAGGGCCCTGTCGGGACCGCGCAGGACATGCTCGACCTGCTCGACGGTGACGCGTCCCGGCTGGCCGACCTGGAGGGCCGGGTCGCCGCGCACCTCGGCTTCGCCCGGACGCTCACCAGCGTCGGCCAGGTCTACCCGCGCTCGCTCGACCACGAGGTCGCCTCCGCGCTCGTACAGCTCGCGGCCGGGCCGTCGAGCCTGGCGACGACGATCCGGCTGATGGCGGGCGCCGAGCTCGCCACGGAGGGCTTCAAGCCCGGCCAGGTCGGCTCGAGCGCCATGCCGCACAAGATGAACACCCGCTCCGCCGAGCGCATCAACGGCCTGATGGTCGTGCTGCGCGGCAACGCCGCCATGGCCGCCGAGCTGTCGGGCGCGCAGTGGAACGAGGGCGACGTGTTCTGCTCCGTCGTGCGCCGGGTCGCACTGCCCGACGCGTTCTTCGCCCTCGACGGCCTCTTCGAGACCACCCTGACCGTCCTCGACGAGTTCGGCGCCTACCCGGCCGTCATCGCCCGCGAGCTCGACCGCTACCTCCCCTTCCTGGCGACGACGAAGGTGCTCATGGCCGCCGTCCGTGCCGGGGTGGGCCGAGAGACCGCGCACGAGGTCATCAAGGAGCACGCCGTCGGGGTGGCGCTCGCCATGCGGGAGAAGGGGCAGACCGAGAACGACCTGATCGCCCGCCTGCAGGGCGACGAGCGCCTCGCCCTGCCCGCGGGCACGCTCGACGGGCTGCTCGCCGACCCGCTGTCGTTCACCGGCGCCGCCGCAGCGCAGGTCGCGGCCGTCGTCGCCCGCGTCGAGGAGATCACCGCCGCCCACCCCGACGCGGCGGCCTACACCCCCGGAGCGATCCTGTGAAGCTGCTGCACTCGGGCAAGGTCCGCGACGTCTACGACCTCGACGGCGACCTCCTGCTCGTCACGTCCGACCGGCTCTCGATCTACGACGTCGTGCTGCCGACGACCGTGCCGGACAAGGGTGCCCTGCTCACCGCGCTGTCGCTGTGGTGGTTCGACCGCACCGCCGACATCGTCGCGAACCACGTGGTCTCGGCCACCGACGTGCCGGCGGAGTTCGCCGGGCGTGCGATCCGCTGCCGCAGGCTCGACATGCTGCCGGTGGAGTGCATCGCCCGTGGCTACCTCACCGGGCTGGGACTCAAGGAGTACGAGAAGCAGGGCACCGTCTCCGGCATCACGTTGCCGCCCGGGCTGGTCGAGGGCTCGAAGCTGCCCGAGCCGATCTTCACGCCGACGACGAAGGCGCCCGTCGGCGAGCACGACGAGTTCATGACGTTCGACGAGGTCGTCGCGTCGGTCGGCGCCGCGACCGCCGAGCGCCTGCGCGACCTGACCCTGGCCGTCTACGGGCGTGGCACCGAGCTCGCCGCACGGGCCGGGATCATCGTCGCCGACACCAAGCTGGAGTTCGGCCTCGACCCGGCCGGCGAGATCGTCCTCGGTGACGAGGTGCTCACCAGCGACTCCTCGCGGTACTGGCCCGCCGACCAGTGGGAGCCCGGCCGCCCGCAGTTCTCGTTCGACAAGCAGTACGTGCGCGACTGGTCGGCCACCCTGGACTGGGACCGCACCCCGCCCGGCCCCGAGGTGCCCGCCGACGTCGTCGCCGCCACCCGCGCCCGCTACGTCGAGGTCTACGAACGGCTCACGGGCACCACCTGGGGTTCGTGAGAAGTTGGCCGGGGCCGGGGTGCACGGTTCACCCTCGGCGTGGCCCCATGGGTGCATGACCCGTCGCCCCGCACGCCTCACGGTGTCGCTGTCCGGACTGACCGCCGACCCTTCCTCGCTCGGGCGCGCCGGCGAGCTGGCCGACGCGCTAGACCTGCGCGGGGTGCCGTTGTCGCACCTGTTCCGGCCCCGGCTGCGGCGGGAGGCGGCCGACCCGGCCGTCGTCGGCTGGCTGCGGGCGCGGCGGGACGGGGGCGACGCGGTCCTGCTCCACGGCTTCGACCACACACCCGACCCGATCGGCGCCTGGCAGGCCTCGCCCGTGCGGCTGGGGCGGCGCGCCGAGTTCGCGGTGCTGCCCAGGCACGAGGCCGGGCTGCGCGTCGTCGCCGCCCGCCGCGCCGCCCGCGTGGCCGGGCTCGACACCGAGCTGTTCGCCCCGCCCCGCTGGCTCGCCTCGCCCGGCACCGTGGAGGCGTTGCGCGAGGAGGGCTTCGCCCTGTGTGCCGACGAGGGCACCGTGCATGCGCTGCGGCTGGGGACCTCGGTCGCGTCCCGGGTGCTGGGGTTCCGCGCCTCGGGTGAGCGCAGGCCGGAGGACCGGCACGCCGCGGAGAGCTGGCGCTGCCGGATGCTGGTCGCCGAGGCCGGCCGGGTCGTCCGCCGCGGTGGGCTCGTCCGGCTCGGCCTGCGCGCCAAGGACCTGCGTCGCCCGCTGCGCGTCGCGGCGGCGCTCTCGGCCGTCGACGCGGTCCTCGCCGCGGGCGCGCGCCCGCACACCTACGCCGAGGGTGTCCACGCCGGCGCGGCCTGAGCGGCCGGCACCCGGGGCCCGACCTCGCCGTCGTGATCCGCCGGGCGCGCGCCATGGCGTTGCGGGCAACGGACCGGGCGCAACCTCACGGTCGTGATCGGCGGCCGGGACGACCGTGAGGTTGCGTGCGGGTGCGGCGTCAGACCTTCGTCGCGGCTTCCCGCTCCAGGACCTGGACGGTCGTGCCGGCCGGGCCGAGGGCCTCGAACATGCCGTAGTGCATCGTCGGCCGGGACAGCACGGCCTCGTGGATCGGCACCGCGGTGCGGGGGTTGACGGCGCGCAGGTAGTCGACGGCGTCGGAGAGCTTGAGCCAGGGCGCGCCCGTCGGGAGCAGCAGGACGTCGAGCTCCCCGGGCGGCGGGGTGAACGAGTCGCCGGGGTGCAGGGTCGTGCCGTCGATCAGGTAGCCGTTGTTCGGCACGATCGGGATGTCGGGGTGGATGACCGCGTGGTCCCCGCCGATGACGTCGATCGAGGCGCCCGCGACGGAGAACGACTCCCCGGGGGCGACGACCTCGTGCGTGTAGTCGTGCAGCGTCGTCGAGGTGCCGACGTCGACGATCAGGCGGGCCTCGGGGTTGGCCGCCAGCAGCGGTGCGAGCCGGTCCTCGTCGAGGTGGTCGAAGTGCTGGTGGGTCACGAGGATGGCGTCGAGCCCGCCGAGCTTCTCGAAGCCGGACGAGAAGGTCCCCGGGTCGAAGAGCAACCGAGCGGCTCCGGTGTCGACGAGCACACACGCGTGGCCGAAGTGGGTGATCTGCACGGCGGCCACTCTGCTCCCGGGGACGGGTCCTGCGCCAGCGAACGGCCCTGATCCGGGGCCTCGGCGTCGGCAGCATCACAACCGCTCGTCCGTTCATCACCGCAGGTGGGCGTGATCGGCGCGAATCGCCCCCGTAGGCTGGCGGCGTGGCGCGAGTGGTCGTTGACGTGATGCCGAAGCCCGAGATCCTGGACCCGCAGGGGCAGGCCGTGACGCGTGCCCTGACGCGGATCGGGATCACCGGGGTGGCCGATGTCCGCCAGGGCAAGCACTTCGAGCTGGAGGTCGACGACTCGCTCGACGACGAGACCCTGCACCGCATCGCGGGCGACCTGCTGGCCAACCCGGTGATCGAGGACTGGACGGTGACCCGGGTATGAGCATGCGGATCGGTGTGATCACGTTCCCCGGCACGCTCGACGACGTCGACGCGGCCCGGGCGGCGCGGCGTGCGGGTGCGGAGGCCGTCGAGCTGTGGCACGGCGACCACGACCTGCGCGGTGTCGACGCCGTGGTGGTGCCGGGTGGCTTCTCCTACGGCGACTACCTGCGGGCCGGTGCGATCGCCAGCCAGGCCCCGATCATGCGGGAGGTCGTCGAGGCCGCGCGTGGCGGGCTGCCGGTGCTGGGCATCTGCAACGGCTTCCAGATCCTTTGCGAGGCCGGGCTGCTGCCGGGAGCCCTGGTGCGCAACGCCGGGCTGCACTTCGTGTGCCGTGACCAGACGCTGCGCATCGAGTCGGCGGCGACGGTGTGGACCTCCGGTTTCACCGCGGGGCAGGAGATCGTGGTCCCGCTGAAGTCGGGCGAGGGCCGCTACGTCGCCGACGCCGCGACGCTGGCCGAGCTGGAGGGCGAGGGCCGGGTGGTGTTCCGCTACGTCGGCGGGGCACCCAACGGTGCGACGGCCGACATCGCCGGTGTCGCGTCGGCCGACGGCCGGGTGGTCGGTCTCATGCCGCATCCCGAGCACGCGATCGACACGTTGACGGGCCCCACGACCGACGGTCTGGGCCTGTTCACCTCGGTCGTCGAGGCGGTTGCCGCGGCCTGATCCGCGACCCCGGGTCGCGGGGTCCATGGTCGTCGCCGACCGTGTCCGCCTAGGCTGGCGCGACCGCCGCGGACGCGGCACCGGCCGGGGGAGGAGCACGATCACGTGACGCGCGCCCTTCCCGGTGAGCCGGGCCGTCGGGTCCTGCTCGTGGAGGACGACCCGGGCGACGCGTTCCTCGTGGAGGAGCTGCTGTCCGACGTCGATCCCGAGGTCGAGCTGAGCGTGTCGGGGTCGCTGACCGACGTGCTGGAGCACCGGCTGTTCGCGTCCGCCGACTGCATACTGCTCGACCTGAACACGCCAGGGACCACGGGCGGGCTCGACGGTCTCCGTCGGCTCCTCAACGCGGACCCGGGCGCCGCGGTGTGCGTGCTCACCGGCCTCGACGACGAGCACCTGGGCATCGCGGCCGTGGGGATCGGGGCACAGGACTACCTGGTGAAGGGCAAGGCCGACGGTCCCGTCCTGATCAGGGCGATCCGGTACGCGATCGAGCGCCGCCGCGCGGAGGCCGGCCTGGTCAGGCTGCGCGAGGAGCAGCTGGCGGCGGCGGAGTCGGTGCGTCTGGAACGCGGCCTCATGCCCACGCCGCTGCTGGCGGGGTCGGGTGTGGCCGCGCGGACGTTCTACCGCTCCGGCCGCACGCGGTCGGTCATCGGCGGCGACTTCTTCGACGCGGTCCTCGACCCGTCGGGCACGGTGCACGCGATCGTCGGCGACGTCTGTGGCCACGGACCCGACGAGGCGGCGTTGGGCGCGTTGCTGCGGGTGTCGTGGCGGGCCCTGGTGCTGGCGGGCGTCGCGGAGCCGCAGCTGCTGCCCAAGCTGCAGGAGGTGCTGGTCAGCGAGCGGCACGACCCGCGCCTTTTCACGACGGTCTGCACCATCGCGATCACCCCGGAGGGCGCGGGCGGTGCCGGTCACGGGCTCGTCCGGGTCGCGGGGCACCCGCCGCCGGTGCTGCTGGGCCCGCCCCCGTGCACCGAGCCACCGCCGGTGGGGCTGCCGTTGGGTATCGACGCCGATGCGGCGTGGACACCGGGGGAGATGGTGCTCGACCCGGGCTGGTCGCTGCTGCTGTACACCGACGGTCTCATCGAGGGCCGCGGACGCGGCGGCGACCTGCCGCTGTGGGAGGAGGGCCTGCTCACCCTCCTCACCGAGAATGCCGCGACGCCGCTGGACATGCTGCCCGGCAGGCTCGTGGAGCTGGCCGAGGAGATCAACGGCGGCCCGCTCGCCGACGACGTGGCGATCCTCCTGCTCTCGGGCGAGGGTATGGCGTGACGGGGCCTGCTGCCGACACCGCCCGGGCCCGGTCCCGGCGGCGGCTCCGCCTGGGGAAGGGCGGCGGCCTGCCCGTCGACGGCCGCGCCCGCGCCGACGAGGGCAGGCACTGGCCGTTGGGGCGCATCTTCGGCGTGGTCGCGGCGGCGGCCCTGCTGCTCGCGGTGATCGCCGCGACGGTCGGCACGATCTCGTTGTACGGGCTGAACTCCGCGCGCGCCGACCTGCTCGACGAGATCGGCCCGGCCGTGCGCGCCGGGCAGTCGCTGGAGACGGCGCTGGTCGACCAGGAGACCGGTGTGCGCGGGTTCCAGCTGAGCGGGCGCGAGGAGGCGCTGCGCCCGTACCTCGCCGGCCTGCAGGCCGAGCGTGACGCGACGGCGGCGTTGCGCTCCCTGGCGGTTCAGGTGCCGGGACTGGGTGAGCGGCTCGACCGCATCGAGGGTCTGGTCGCGGGCTGGCACACCGGCTACGCCGACGCCGCGATCGCGGCGGTCCGGGAGGGCCGCCCGGCCGACGCGGTGGCCCCCGACGACGGGCGCAGCCTGTTCGACCCGGTGCGTAGCGCGGTCGGTGAGCTGCAGGGCGACCTGGAGGTCCAGCGCGTCGCGGCCCGGGACCGGCTCGGTACGGCCGCCACGTTCGTCAGCGCGGTCGGTGTCGTGGTCGCCGTCGTCGCGCTGCTGTTCCTGGTGGCGACGGGGGTCGTCCTGCGGCGCGCGGTGCTGCACCCGATCTCGCGGCTCGCCGGGCAGGTCCGCGGTGTGGTGTCGGGCCGGGTGACCGACAAGGTGCAGGCGGGCGGGCCGCGTGAGATCGTCATGCTCGGCGACGACGTGGAGGCCATGCGCGCGCACATCGTCCGTGAGCTCGACCGGGCCCGTGAGACGGCGGAGCGGCTCGACGAGCAGACCCGCGACCTCGCGCGTTCCAACCGCGACCTCGAACAGTTCGCCTACGTCGCGAGCCACGACCTGCAGGAGCCGCTGCGCAAGGTGGCCAGCTTCTGCCAGCTGCTGCAACGCCGCTACGGCGACAAGCTCGACGAGCGCGGCGACCAGTACATCGAGTTCGCCGTCGACGGCGCCCAGCGCATGCAGCGGTTGATCAACGACCTGCTGGCCTTCTCCCGCGTCGGCCGCACGACGGCGGGTTTCACCGAGCTGGCGTTGGGCGATGTGGTCTCCGCGGCCGCCGACCAGCAGGAGGCCTCACGCGAGGAGGCGGGCGGCGAGATCGTCGTCGGCGAGCTGCCGTCGGTGACGGGCGACCGGCAGCTGCTGCTGCAGCTGTTCGCCAACCTCATCGGCAACGCGATGAAGTTCCGCAGGCCCGATGTGCCGCCGGTGGTGCGGATCGCCGCCACGCCCGTCGGCGAGCCCGCCGAAGGCGTGGAGGTCTCGGTGTCGGACAACGGCATCGGGATCGAGCCCGAGTACGCCGACAAGGTGTTCATGATCTTCCAGCGGCTGCACGGCCGCGACGTCTACACCGGCACCGGCATCGGCCTGGCGCTCGCGAAGAAGATCGTCGAGTTCCACGGTGGCCGAATCTGGGTAGACACCGATCCGCGCCCCGAACCGGGCACGACGATCCGGTTCACCCTCGTCCCGCCCCGCGGCGCGCGCGGCGACGACGCGGGGGCGCGCACCGACGACACCGAACCGGCGGCCCTGGCCGCCGGCCGGGAGGGAACGCGATGACCGACGACGCCAGAGTGATCAACGTCCTGCTGGTCGAGGACGACCCGGGCGACGTGCTGATGACGCGCGAGGCGTTCGAGGAGTACCTGCACAACCGGCTCGACGTGGTCACCGATGGTGCGGAGGCGCTGGCCTACCTGCGCAACGAGGGCCAGTACGCCGACGCACCCCGTCCGGACCTGGTGCTGCTCGACCTCAACCTGCCCCGCCGCGACGGCCGGGAGGTCCTGGCCGAGGTCAAGGCCGACCCGAAGCTGTCGGCGATCCCGGTGATCGTGCTGACGACGTCGCAGGCCGAGGAGGACGTGTTGCGCAGCTACCAGCTGCACGCCAACGCCTACGTGACCAAGCCGGTGGACTTCGACCGCTTCATCGACGCGATCAAGCAGATCGACCACTTCTTCGTGAGCGTCGTCCAGCTGCCCGGCGGAGAGCACCCCATCTGAGGATCACCCGCTCGGGCATGATCGGTCACCCGGCCCGATGTCGCTGCGGCCCTAGAATTCCAGCCGGCACCAGCGCGAGGAGGGCACGGTGGCGGGTCCTCGTGCCCGATGGGCGGCGGCGGCGACACTTGTCGCGGCGCTGGTGGTGTCGTCGTGCTCGGCCCTCGGTGGGACGCCGGGCGACCGCACCTTCTACGTGAGCCCGACCGGTGACGACGCCGCCCGCGGCACCTCCGAGGGTTCGGCCTGGCGCACGCTCGACCGGGCGTCGTCGGCCAGGCTCGTGCCCGGCGACCGGCTGCTGCTGGAGGGCGGTGCCACGTTCGTGGGGCGGCTGCGCATCGACCCCGAGGACGCGGGCGACCCCGCCCGGCCGGTGGTCGTCGGCAGCTACGGCGAGGGCCGTGCCCGCATCGAGAGCGACGGGGACTCCGCGGTGCTCGTCGTCGACACGGGCGGGGTCCGGATCGGTGACCTCGTCGTCGCGGGTCCGGGGAGCGCCGTGGCCGGATCGGCGGGTGTGCGGCTCTACAGCGGGCTGCCCACCGGGCGGATGCTCGACGGCGTCACCGTGGAACGGGTCGACGCGAGCGGCTTCGTCAACGGCGTCGAGATCGGCGCTGCCCACACGGGCGCCGGGTTCCGCGGCACGGTCGTCGACGACGTCGTCACCCACGACAACCGCGACTCCGGTCTCGCCGTCTACGGGCCGGAGCTCGACCCGGCCGCCCCCGCGTACGCGCACGAGGGGCTTACCGTCACGCGGGTCACGGCGTTCGGCAACCACGGCGACCCGGCCAACACACGCCACAACACGGGCAGCGGCATCGTCGTCGGCAGTGTCCGCGGGGCCACCGTGTCGGGTTCGGTCGCACACGACAACGGCGGCGCGGGGGGCTCCGGAGAGGGCCCGGTCGGCATCTGGGCCTACGACTCCGACCTGGTCGTCATCGAGCACAGCCTGTCCTACCGCAACCGCACGGCCAGCAAGGCCGACGGCGGTGGCTTCGGGCTCGACCAGAACACGTCGAACTCGGTCATGCAGTACAACCTGTCCTACGACAACCACGGCCCCGGCTACCTGGTCTACACCGGCCAGGACAACGCCGTGCACCGCGGCAGCGTCGTGCGGTTCAACATCAGCAGCGGTGACGCCCGCCGGTGGAGCATCTACGGCGCCATCACCGTCCTCGGCCGCACCGACGACGTGCGCATCCACCACAACACCGTGGTGATGGCGCCGCAGACCAGCGACCCGTCGTCGGCGCTGCGGCTGGGCCCCGGCATCTCGGGGATCGCGGTGCGCGACAACGTGTTCGTCAGCCGTGGCGCCGGCCCGCTCGTCGTCGCCGAACAGGACATCGGCCGGGCCACCGCGGTGCTCGCAGGCAACGCCTACGTCGCCGACGGTGTGCCGTGGTCGGTGCGCTGGGGCGGGGCGGTGTTCGGCACCGCCGGGGCCTGGCGGGCAGGCACGGGACAGGAGACCGAGGGCGGGGAGCCGACGGGCGTCGTGGGCGACCCCCTGCTGTCCGGTCCGCTCCTCGGGCTCACGGCCACCGCTGTCGACGACCCGGCGGTCGACGCGGGCTTCGTGCCGGGGCCCGGCTCACCGCTGCTGGGTGCGGGCCTGGACGTCGCGGCGCTGCTCGCACCGCAGACCTCGCTCGTCGACCGCACGGGCGCCCCGGTGCCGCTGACCGGCTCGGACATCGGTGCGATGCAGCGGCGCTGAGCCGCGTCAGCCCGGGTAGCCGTCCGGGTGCCGCTGCTGGAACCGCCACGCGTCGCGGCACATCGCAGCCACGTCGAGGCGCGCCCGCCAGCCCCAGTCCCGCTCGACGACCGCGGTGTCCGCGACGAGTTCGGCGACGTCGCCGGGGCGGCGGTCGACGACGTCGCAGGGGACCGGCCGCCCGGACGCCGCGGCGAACGCCGCGACCAGCTGCCGGACCGAGGTGCCGACGCCGGTGCCGAGGTTGAGCACCCGCATGCCCGGCTCCAGCCGGTCGAGGGCGACGCGGTGCCCGTCGGCGATCTCGACGACGTGCACGTAGTCGCGGACGGCGGTGCCGTCGGGCGTGGGGTAGTCGCCGCCGAAGATCTGCAGCCACTCCCGGCGGCCGGCGGCGACCTGCACGAGCAGCGGGAACACGTTGGTGACGGCGCCGCGGGGGTCCTCACCGAGCAGCCCGCTCGGGTGCGCGCCGGCCGGGTTGAAGTAGCGCAACGCCACCGCGGCCAGGTCCGGGTGCCGGGCGGCGGCGTCGGCGATCACCTGCTCGCACATCCACTTCGAGCGCGCGTACGGGTTGGTCGGCCGGGCGGGGAGGCTCTCGTCGAGCAGACCGGTGCCGGTGTCGCCGTAGATGGAGCACGAGGAGGAGAAGACGAGCCGGCGCACCCCGTGGTCGAGCATCGCCTGCAGCAGCGTGACCGTTCCGCCGACGTTCGTGTCGTAGTACGCCAGCGGGATGGTCACGGACTCGCTGACGGCCTTGCGCGCGGCGAAGTGGACCACGGCGTCGATCCGGTGGGCGGTGAGGACGGCGTCGAGCCCGGCGCGGTCGCGGACGTCGACGCGGTGGGCCGTGAGCTTCCGCCCGGCGACGGCCTGGACGGCGTCGAGCGCGGCGGGCGAGCCGGCGGAGTGGTCGTCGACGACCACGACGTCGTGGCCGTGTCCCAGCAGCTCCACACAGGTGTGGGAGCCGATGAACCCGGCTCCGCCGGTCACCAGCACCGTGGCCACGGTGCACCTCCGATGCAGGTCAGGTCGCGAGGATGATCGAGACGTAGAAGGGGAACAGCACGGCCGGGACGGTGAGCAGCGCCCAGCAGACGACACCGACGAGCGCGGGTGCCGCCGCGGTGGCGCGCACGCCGGACCAGCGGCTCACCCCGCCCGCGCGGGCCGCCTCGACACCGTGCAGGACCGCGATGGCCGTCGTGACCGTCGCGTAGGCGATCGCGCCGAGCAGGCACAGCCCGACGTAGCCGACGGCGCCGGTGCGGGTCTCCCCGACGAAGGCGCAGACCGAGAGGGCGGCGGAGAACACCGCGTAGGGGGCGACGACCCGCAGGGGCAGCGGCTCCAGGCCGTCGCGCGCCTTGGGCGTGACCCGGAAGGTGATGGGTTTCGGCCGCACCCGCTGGACGACCGCCGCGACGACACCCCAGGCGACGTAGGGCCAGCGGGCCAGCGCGTAGAGCCAGTTCTCCCAGCTGACGACGGGTGCCCGCCGCGGGCGGAGCAGCCCGTTGCGGCGCAGCACGACCAGGACCGCGACCAGCCACGCCGACAGCAGCCACCAGCGCAGCAGGAACTCGACGTAGTCGACCTGCACCCACCGCATGCCGGTGACGGCGGCGATCGGCGGCAGCAGCAGCCCGGCCGCGGTCGTCACGACGAGCAGCGAGTAGAAGACGAGCGCGTAGAAGAAGCGCACCCGCAGCGGCCACGGGAGCCGGCCCAGGTGGCGTGGGACGAGGTCGATCAGCAGCGTCGTCAGGCTGCGTGACCACTGGAACTCCTGCGTCAGCATCGCGCCGACGGTCAGGGGGCCGTCGCCGTGCGCGGCGGCGTCGAGGGCGAACACGCCCTGCCAGCCGGCGGAGTTGAGCAGGAAGGTCGTCGAGAAGTCCTCGGCGAGCTCGGGACCGATGCCGCCGATGCCGGCCACCGCGACGGTGCGCACCGCGTAGTGCGAGCCGATGCACACCGGGGCCAGGCCCGCGGAGTGGCCGGCCTGGATGGCGCCGTGGAAGGGGGCCTCCCGGTGCAGCCGACCACGCGCCGACCACGAGCCGGTGCCCTCCTGGTCGCAGACGCTGGGCGCGGCGACGTAGCCGACCGCCGGGTCGCGGAACGGCCGCACCATGTGGGCGAGGTAGTCCGGGCCCGGAACGTGGTCGCAGTCGAGCTGGGCGACGACGTCGTAGTCGCGGTAGCCGCGGCGGTCGTAGAAGAAGGCGAGGTTGCCCTCCTTGCAGCGGGTGCGCCGCGGCCACGTGGCCCGGTGGTACGCGGTGACCCCGCGCCTGCTCGACACCCCGACTCCGCGGGCGTGGCACCAGCGCAGGGTCTCCGGTGCCGGGTCCTCGTCGCAGAGCCACACGTCGTAGCCGTGGGGGAAGCGCTGCGCGCACATCGCCGCGAGTGTGCGCCGCGCCACCGCCCAGGGTTCGGACGGCGCCTTCGTCACCACGAACGCCACGCGCAGCGCGGGCACGGGCAACGTGTGGTCGACGCGGCGCAGCCGGTTCGCGGTCAGCAGGAAGTAGGCGGGCAGCAACGTCAGGTAGGCGAGGACGGCGCTGTTGACCACCAGCCCCGTCCAGCTCGTCCGGTGCCCCGGTTGCAGCCACCACACCCAGAACGCGACGAGGCTCACCACCCAGCCCGCGCTCAGGACGGCCACGAGCAGCCGGTCGCGTCGCGTGAGCACGGGCACGAGCAGCCGGCGGCTCAGGACGCGGCGGGCCGGCGGTCCGGGTGCGAACGTCGGCCCGGACGGCGGGGCGTCGACGACGTCGCCACCGGACAGGTAGGCCAGGGCCGCGGCCGGGTCGTCGGGTGCGGCCGCGCGCGCCGGGGCGCGCACGTCCGCTGCGAGTGGATCCACGTCGGCGGTCAGGCGCCGGCGGCGCCGAGCGCCTCGACGGGCAGGACGTCCTCACGTCCGGCGAACCACGCGATGGTTCGCCGCAGACCCTCGTCGATGTCGATCACGGGCTCCCACCTCAGCCGGGTGCGGGCCGCGGTGATGTCCGGCCGCCGGCGGGTCGGGTCGTCGACGGGCAGCGGGAGGCGCACGACCGGAGCGGTCGAGCCGGTGAGGGCCAGGACCAGCCCGGCCAGCTCGGCGACGGTGCGTTCGGCCTGGTTGCCGAGGTTGACCGGCCCCGGTTCGCTGCCGTCGAGCATGGCGAGGATGCCGCGGACCAGGTCGTCGACGAAGCAGAAGCTGCGGGTCTGGCTGCCGTCGCCGTACACCGTCAACGGCTCGCCCCGCAGTGCCTGCGTCACGAACGACGACACGACGCGGCCGTCCGTCGGGCGCATCCGCGGCCCGTAGGTGTTGAAGATCCGGATGATCCCGACGTCGACGCCGTGGGTGCGGCGGTAGGCCGCGGACAGCGCCTCGGCGAACCGCTTGGCCTCGTCGTAGACGCTGCGCGGGCCGATGGGGTTGACGTTGCCCCAGTAGCCCTCGGTCTGCGGGTGCTGCAGCGGGTCGCCGTAGACCTCGCTGGTGGAGGCCAGGACGAACCGGGCGTTCTTGTGCATCGCCAGCTGCAGGCAGTGTTCGGTGCCGCGGCTGCCGACGGCCAGGGTCTGCAGCGGCCGGGCGTGGTAGTCGACGGGCGAGGCGGGGCTCGCGAGGTGCGCGACGGCGTCGACCTCGCCGTCCACATCGAACGGTGTGCTGACGTCGTGCTCCACGAGCCGGAACCGACGCCCGCCCGCCAGCGCGGCGACGTTGGCGGCGCGCCCGGTCGACAGGTCGTCGACGCACACGACGGTGTCTCCCCGCGCGACCAGCGCCTCGCAGAGATGAGATCCGACGAATCCGGCACCGCCGGTCACCACAACGCGCATGCGCACCTCGGGGGGTTGACGCAACTTGTGTACTACGTTCGGACGGTACTAGTGGTCCGATTGGACCAAATAGTCCCCCCTCGCAGGAGGTCGCGATGTTCGGACGGCGCATCGTCGTGGTCGGCGCCGGCTACGTCGGGCTCACCACCGCGGCCTGCCTCGCCTCGCTCGGCCATCGCGTCGTGTGCGCCGACGTCGACGCGATGAAGATCGAGCGGCTGCGCCACGCGGAGGTCGGGATCCGCGAGGAGGGGCTCGCCGAGCTGGTCGGCGAGGGACTGGCCGCCCACAGGTTGTCGTTCGTCGTCGGGGCGGGCATCGCGCTCAAGGAGCTGGAGGTCGACGACGGGCCCGCCGAGGTCGTGTTCCTCTGCGTCCCGACGCCGATGGGTGTCGGCGGGGTCGCCGACCTGGGCGCGGTCGAGGCGGTGATCGAGGAGATCCGCGACGACCTCCCGGTGGGGGCGGTCGTCGTCAACAAGTCGACGGTGCCGGTGGGCACGGCGGCGCGGACCGCGGAGATGCTCGGCCGTTCCGACGTCGCGGTGGTGAGCAACCCGGAGTTCCTGCGGGAGGGGTCGGCCGTCGCGGACTTCCTCGGCCCCGACCGGGTCGTCGTCGGCTCCGACGACCGGGACGCCGCCGCACTGGTCGCGGCCCTGTTCACCCGGCTCGGCGCGCCCGCCGTCCTCACCGACGCCGCCAGCGCCGAGATGATCAAGTACGCGGCGAACTGCTTCCTCGCGATGAAGCTGTCCTACGTCAACGCCCTCGCCGAGCTGTGCGAGCGGCTCGACGCCGACATCCACGCCGTCACCGAGGGAATCGGCTACGACCGGCGGATCGGGCAGGCGTTCCTCGACCCGGGGCCCGGCTGGGGCGGGTCGTGCCTGCCCAAGGACACCCACGCGCTGCTGCAGGTCGCCGACTCGGTCGACTTCGAGTTCCGGCTGCTGCGGGCGTCGATCGACACGAACACCCGGCAGTTCCAGCGCATCGTCGACAAGGTCCGCACGGCCGTCACCGGAACCCGCTCGGGCTCGCTGGCCCGCCGCCGGCTCGCGCTGTTCGGCCTCGCCTTCAAGGCCGGGACCGACGACGTGCGCGACTCGCCCGCGTTGCGGGTCGCCGCGCTGCTGCGTCAGGCCGGGGCCGAGCTGGCCGGGCACGACCCGGCGGTCGCGCCCGGCGCGCCCGGGATCGACCCGGCCGTCGTCACCCTGTGCGCCGACCCGTACGAGGCCGCCCGGGGCGCCGACGCCGTCGTCGTGCTCACCGAGTGGCCCGAGTACCGGACCCTCGACTGGGCGCGGCTCGCCGGGCTGGCGGCGCGGCCCGTCGTCGTCGACACGCGCAACCTCCTCGACCCCGCGGTCGTCGGGCTGGCCGGGTTCGCGTGGAGCGGTCTCGGGGCCGGGCAGCACGTGTCACGGTGAGGCCGGTCTCGGTCGCCGCAGGTCGCGCGGCTCCGTTGACTACCCTGATGTCGTGACCGGGACTGTTCCCCAGCTGGACTCCGTCGACTCCGTCGAGCGCGCCGCATCCACCCCCGACCAGCCGCAGCCCTACGTGGAGCTGGGTCTGAAGGACGACGAGTACGCGCGGATCCGCGACATCCTCGGCCGTCGGCCCACCGACGCCGAGCTGGCGATGTACTCGGTGATGTGGAGCGAGCACTGCTCCTACAAGTCGTCGAAGGTGCACCTTCGCTACTTCGGTGAGACCACCACCGACGAGATGCGCGCGAAGATGCTCGCCGGCATCGGCGAGAACGCGGGCGTCGTCGAGGTGGGCGACGGCTGGGCGGTGACGTTCAAGGTCGAGTCGCACAACCACCCGTCCTACGTCGAGCCCTACCAGGGCGCGGCGACCGGGGTCGGCGGCATCGTGCGCGACATCATGGCGATGGGGGCCCGGCCGATCGCGGTGGCCGACCCGCTGCGCTTCGGGCCGGCCGACGCACCCGACACCGCGCGGGTGCTGCCCGGTGTCGTGGCGGGCGTCGGGGGCTACGGCAACTCCCTGGGCCTGCCCAACGTCGGCGGCGAGGTGGTGTTCGACGCCAGCTACGCCGGCAACCCGCTGGTCAACGCCATGTGTGTGGGGTCGATGCGGGTCGAGGACCTGCACCTGGCGTTCGCGTCGGGCACCGGCAACAAGATCATCCTGTTCGGCGCCCGCACGGGTCTGGACGGCATCGGCGGCGTGTCGGTGCTGGCGAGCGAGACGTTCTCCGGCGACGGCGGCGGCCGCAAGAAGCTGCCGAGCGTGCAGGTGGGCGACCCGTTCACCGAGAAGGTCCTCATCGAGTGCTGCCTGGAGCTGTTCCACGCGGGGCTCGTCGTCGGCATCCAGGACCTGGGTGGCGCGGGCCTGTCGTGCGCCACGAGCGAGCTGGCCAGCGCGGGCGACGGCGGCATGTTCGTCGACCTCGACGCGGTCCCGCTGCGCGCCGACAACATGACGGCCGCGGAGATCCTGTCCAGCGAGTCGCAGGAGCGCATGTGCGCGGTCGTGCGGCCCGAGGACGTCGACGCGTTCATGGCCGTCTGCGCCAAGTGGGACACGATCGCGACCGTGATCGGCGAGGTCACCGAGGGCGACCGGCTGCGGATCGCCTACCGCGGTGAGACCGTCGTCGACGTGCCGCCGCGCACCGTCGCCCACGACGGCCCGGTCTACGAGCGGCCGGTCGCGCGGGGCGAGGGCCAGGACGCGCTGCAGGCCGACGTGGCCGACCGGCTGCCGCGGCCGGCGTCGCCGTCGGAGCTGCGCGCCGAGATCCTGCGGATGGCCGCCAGCCCGAACCTGTGCAGCCGCGCGTGGGTCACCGAGCAGTACGACCGCTACGTGCGCGGCAACACGGCCTCGGCCCAGCCTGCCGACACCGGCGTCGTGCGCATCGACGAGGAGACCGGCCGCGGCGTCGCGGTCTCGACCGACTGCAACGCCCGGTTCGCCGCGCTCGACCCGTACGCGGGTGCGCAGCTGGCGCTGGCCGAGGCGTACCGCAACGTCGCCGTCTCGGGTGCCGTGCCGGCCGCGGTCACCAACTGCCTGAACTTCGGCTCGCCCGAGGACCCGCACGTCATGTGGCAGTTCTCGCAGGCCGTGCGGGGTCTGGCCGACGGGTGCGCCCAGCTGGGCATCCCGGTCACGGGCGGCAACGTCAGCTTCTACAACCAGACGGGCGACCGCGCCATCCTGCCGACCCCGGTGATCGGTGTGCTCGGTGTGCTGGACGACGTCGCGCGGCGGGTGCGCAGCGGGTTCACCGGCGAGGGCGATGCCGTCGTGCTGCTGGGGACGACGCGCGACGAACTGAGTGGC
Source organism: Pseudonocardia sp. (assembly GCF_050250275.1). Classification (GTDB taxonomy): domain Bacteria; phylum Actinomycetota; class Actinomycetes; order Mycobacteriales; family Pseudonocardiaceae; genus Pseudonocardia. Next base: position 111,944 of record NZ_JBFWOY010000005.1, on the reverse strand, counting down.
GGCGAGTGGGCGCACGTCGTCCACGGGCACCTCGGCGGGCTGCCGCCGGCGGTCGACCTGGCCGCGGAGCAGCGGCTGGCGGAGCTGCTCGCGGCGGCGTCGGCCGACGGGGTGCTGCGCGGCTCCCACGACCTGTCCGACGGCGGCCTGGCGCAGGCGCTGCTCGAGGCGGTCCTCGTCGGTGGCCACGGTGCCGAGGTCGTGCTGCCCGCCGGGGTCGACCCGTTCGTCGCGCTGTTCAGCGAGTCGGCGGGCCGGGTGCTGGTCACGGTGGCCGACGCCGACGCGTTCCTGGCCCGCGCCGAGGCGGCCGGGGTGCCGGCCGAGCGGATCGGCACCACGGGTGGTGACGGGCTGCGGATCGAGACCCTCGCCCCGTTGTCGGCCGACGAGATGCGGGAGGCGTGGGAGGGCACGCTGCCGAGGCTCTTCGGTGTCTGACGCGGTCGACGCGTGGCTCGCGGGTGGGGAGCAGCCCGACCGGGTGACGCTCAAGGCCGCGGTGAAGGCGAGCCTCGCGCTGCTGGTCGAGCGGGCGCCCGGGCACACGGTCGAGGTGCGCGTTCCGCCGTTCGGCGCCGTGCAGTGCGTCGAGGGGCCCAGGCACACGCGCGGGAACCCGCCGAACGTCGTCGAGACCGATCCCAGGACGTGGCTCGCGCTCTCCCGCGGTATCCTCACCTGGTGTGATGCGGTTCACGCCGGCGTGCTCACGGCGTCCGGATCGCGCGCACCCGAGGTGGCAACGTTGCTGCCGCTGCGCTGACAACGGGTGACGGCTGCGTCACCCGCACGGATGATCCGCAACACCTGTCGGTGGTCAAACAACCGTCGGCGGTCGAAGATTGCGCCGCGGAGTGCGCGATCTTGCGGTCGTCACGCAACGGGCGACGGAGGTGACGGGCATGGTCGTGGCACGACTGCCCGGGCCGTCCGACCGGCCCGCCCCTGGACCCGGCCGTGCCCTGCGCGCCGTCGAGCCGGTCGAACCCGTGGGTACCGGTCCCAGCACGTCCGATCCCGCCAGCCGCCTCGCCGACCGCTGGGCCGACCTGCTGCCCGGCCCCGGCAGCCCCGCGATCGGCCAGCTCCGCACCCTGCTCCGCCGGCTGTCGACGGTCCTGCGCGCCGACCCCTTCTGGCCGCCCGCCGCCCGCCGCATCGGGGCCTCCTTCTACCACTGCGGACCCGCCGGCCGCCCCCTCGGCCCGGGCGGCCCGCAGCCCGAGGAACTCCTCCCACCGACGCTGGGCCTGCTGCGCAGCGACGCACAGGCGATGCTCGGCACCCCGGGGCCCGAGGGTGCCCGCCGCCTGGCCACCGCGCTCGACCAGCTGGTCGCCGGCTACCTCGGTGCGATGCGTGAACGCGCCGAGAGCGAACGGCAGGACCTGCTCACCGCGACCCGGTGGCCACCCGAGGACCTGCAGCGCGTCCTCACCGACGGCGACCTGCACTACCGCGCGCTCTACCTGCGCGGCCGGGTCGGCATCGCCGTCGGCAGCCTCGCCGGCGACGTCATCGACGCCAACCCCGCCCTCTACCGGCTCTTCGGCGCCGACGACCCGCCCGAGTTCCCGCACGCGGCCGCCGACTTCGTCCACCCCGACGACCTGGCCACGTTCGTCGAGAGCTACCACCAGGTCGTGTCGGCCGACGGGCCCGACAGCGTCGAGATCGACGTCCGGCTGGTCCGGCCCGACCGCATCGTCGTATGGGCGCGCGTCAACGCCACCCTGGTGCGCAACGACCGCGGCGAGCCCGACCGGGTCGTCGCCGTCGTGCAGGACATCTCCGAGCGGCACCGGCTGCACTCGCGGCTCGAACGCGCCACCACCCTCGACCGGCTGACCCGGCTGCCCAACCGCGGCGTCGCCGAGGCGCAGCTGAGACAGGCCTTCGCGCCGGGAGCCGCCCGCCGGGCCGGGCTGTGCGCCGTCGACATCGACGGGTTCCGCTCCGTCAACGACACCCTCGGCCACGCGGTCGGCGACGAACTGCTCTTCGCGGTGGCCGGGCGGCTGCAGATGGCGGCGGGCGACCACCTCGTCACCCGCACCGGGGGCGACGAGTTCGCCGTCCTCGCCGTCGACACCACCGGCGCCGACGACATGACCGCCCTCGCCGACCGGCTACTCGACGCGCTGGCCCCGCCGTTCCAGCTCGCCGGCCGGTCGTTGACGGTGACCGCCAGCATCGGGGTCAGCGAGGCGCCGACGGCCACGACCGTCCCCGAGGAGCTCATGCGCTCCGCCGACGTCGCGATGTCGTGGGCCAAGGCGCAGGGCGGTGGGCGCCGCGTGCTGTTCGACCCCGAGCGCGACGCGGGTGAGGCCGCCCGGTTCACACTGCTCGCAGCCCTGCCGGAGGCCGTCGACCGCGGCGAGTTCCGGCTCGCCTTCCAACCCCTCGTCCGGCTGCGTGACGAGCACGTCCTCGGCACCGAGGCGCTGGTGCGCTGGCAGCACCCCGTCGAGGGGGTCATCGGGCCGGGCCGGTTCATCGAGCTCGCCGAACGCAGCGGCGCGATCGTCTCCCTCGGCCGCTGGGTGCTGCGCGAGGCGTGCCGCCAGGCCGCCTGCTGGCACGAGCAGCTGGGCGAGGCCTCGCCGTACGTCAGCGTCAACGTCTCGCCGGTGCAACTGGTCGCGCCCGGCTGGTTCGAGGCCGTCACCGACGCGCTGACCGAGTCGGGGCTGCCGCCGCACAAGCTGCAGCTGGAGATCACCGAGCAGGCCGTCCTCGGTGACGAGGCGCTCGCCCTCGACGTGCTGGCCGCGCTGCGCGGCGCGCAGGTGCGGCTGGCCCTCGACGACTTCGGCACCGGCTGGTCGAGCCTGGCCTGGCTGCGGCGGCTGCCCGTGCACGCCCTCAAGATCGACGGCTCGTTCATCGACGGGCTCCGCCACACCGCCCCCGACCCGATGGACGAGAGCATCGTCCGCGCGCTGGTGGAGCTGGCCCACGCGCTCGACCTCGAGGTCACCGCCGAGTGGGTGGAGACGCGCACGCAGGCCGAGCGGCTCGAACGCCTGGGCTGCGACCTCGGCCAGGGGCGCTGGTTCGGCGACGCCGGCCCCGCGGCGTGGGTGCCCGACCTGGTGCGTCGCTCCCTGCGCTGACGGCCCTTTATTCCCCACGGCGGCGATCGGTGACGCCGGTCCCGTGGGATGGGTTCTGGCCCACGGGCCGCGTACGATCGGACCACGGTGTTGCCCGCCGTCAGCTGAGGAGAGTGTGTGCGTTGAGTTCCGGCAGGAACGAGCACCCAGCCCCCCACCCCGACACCGACGACGACGTCCCGCACGACGAGTGCGGTGTGTTCGGCGTGTGGGCGCCCGGTGAGGAGGTGTCCAAGCTCGCCTACTACGGGCTGTTCGCCATCCAGCACCGTGGCCAGGAGTCCGCGGGGATCGCCGTCTCCGACGGCCACCGGATGGTGGTGTTCAAGGACCTCGGCCTGGTGAGCCAGGTGTTCGACGAGCAGACGTTGTCGTCGCTGCGCGGGCACCTCGCCGTCGGCCACACCCGCTACTCGACGACCGGGTCCAGTACCTGGGAGAACGCGCAGCCGACGTTCCGGACCACGGCCACCGGCAGCGGTGTCGCCCTCGGCCACAACGGCAACCTCGTGAACACCGCCGAGCTGCGCGACGAGATCAACGCCCGCGGCATCGCAGGTGGCGCGTTCCGCGCGAGCACCGACTCCGACCTGCTGTGCGAGCTGATGGCCGCCGACGCCGCCGACACCGGCCTCGAGGAGGCCGCGATGCGTGTCCTGCCGCGGGCCCGCGGTGCGTTCTCGCTGGTCTTCGCCGACGAGCGCACCCTCTACGCCGCCCGCGACCCGCAGGGCGTCCGCCCGCTCGTCCTGGGTCGTCTGGAACGTGGGTGGGTCGTCGCCAGCGAGACCGCGGCGCTCGACATCGTCGGCGCCTCCATGGTCCGCGAGGTCGAGCCGGGCGAGCTCATCGCCATCGACGAGAACGGCATGCGCAGCTCGCGGTTCGCCAACCCCGAGCCCAAGGGCTGCGTGTTCGAGTACGTCTACATCGCCCGCCCCGACACGACGATCTCCGGCCGCTCCGTGCACGCGACGCGCGTCGAGATCGGCCGCAGGCTCGCTCAGGAGTACCCCGTCGAGGCCGACCTGGTGATCCCCGTCCCGGAGTCGGGCACGCCCGCCGCGATCGGCTACGCGCAGGGCTCGGGCATCGACTACGGCCAGGGCCTGGTCAAGAACTCCTACGTCGGCCGCACGTTCATCCAGCCGTCGCAGACGATCCGCCAGCTCGGTATCCGGCTCAAGCTCAACCCGCTGCGCGACGTCATCCGGGGCAAGCGCCTGGTGGTGGTCGACGACTCGATCGTCCGCGGGAACACCCAACGCGCGCTGGTCCGGATGCTGCGGGAGGCCGGTGCACTCGAGGTGCACGTGCGGATCGCGTCCCCGCCGGTGCGCTGGCCCTGCTTCTACGGCATCGACTTCGCCACGCGCGCCGAGCTGCTCGCGAGCGGCCTCGACGTCGACGGTGTCCGCCGCTCGATCGGCGCCGACACGCTCGGCTACGTGTCGATCGACAACATGGTCGCGGCCACCGAGCAGCCCCGCAGCCGGCTCTGTTGCGCCTGTTTCGACGGCGAGTACCCGATCTCGCTGCCGGACGAGGCCCGCCTGGGCAAGCACCTGCTGGAGCTGGGCGACGACCGTGGCACCGCCGACGGCGGGGCGAGCTTCGCCGGTGTCGCCGCGGAGGCCTCGGGCGATGCCGCGTCCATGTCGGTCGGCTACGGTGCGGCGGACGCCCTGCGCCGTCCCTGAGCGGATCCCGCGACCCGGGGTCCCGACCCCGGGTCGCCCGCGGGCCCGGACTCGACCTCGTGGTCGGTGACCGGCCATGATGATCCAGGCCGCCCGCCGCGGGTCCACCCCGGGCGGGCCCCGGCGCGGGCCACCGGCCGGAACCGCGCCGAAGACCTACGGCCGTGCCCCGCGGCCGCCAGACGACAGGCCGCACCTGCGGCCGTGACAGACAGGACGCCCCCAGGGGCGGCCGTCAGGAGCGATCACCCCATGCCGCCCACGCCGACCGTGCCCGAGGACAACGTGCAGGACCGCGAGGACGCCCCGCGGGCCAGCTACGCGTCGGCGGGAGTCGACATCGAGGCGGGGGAGCAGGCCGTCGAGGCGTTCCGCCCGCACGCCGAGATGGCGACGCGGCCCGAGGTCCTCGGCGGCATCGGTGGTTTCGCCGGGCTGTTCGCGCCGAAGCTGAGCCGCTACTCGGAGCCGGTGCTCGCGGCGTCCACCGACGGCGTCGGCACCAAGGTCGCGATCGCCCAGGCCATGGACAAGCACGACACCATCGGCCTCGACCTGGTCGCCATGGTCGTCGACGACCTCGTCGTCTGCGGTGCGGAGCCGCTGTTCCTGCAGGACTACATCGCCGTCGGCAAGCTGGTCCCCGAGCAGGTGGCGTCGATCGTCAAGGGCATCGCGGAGGGCTGCAAGCAGGCGGGCTGCGCCCTGCTGGGCGGCGAGACCGCCGAGCACCCCGGGCTCATGGAGGCCGGTGGCTACGACATCTCCGCGACCGGTGTCGGCATCGTCGACGCCGAGGCGATGCTGCGTCCCGAACGCGTCCGCCCGGGCGACGTCCTGCTCGCGATGGGCTCGTCGGGTCTGCACTCCAACGGCTACTCCCTGGCCCGCCACGTCCTGCTCGACATCGCGCGGATGCCCCTCGACGGGCACGTCGAGGAGTTCGGGACGACGCTCGGCGAGGAGATGCTGATCCCGACCCGCATCTACGCCCGCGACTGCCTGGCGCTGGCCGCCGAGACCGGGGTGCGGACGTTCTCGCACATCACCGGGGGCGGGCTGGCCCGCAACCTGGAGCGGGTGCTGCCGCCGGGCCTCGTCGCGGTGGCCGACCGGGGCAGCTGGACGCCGGCGCCGGTGTTCAAGCTGATCGCCTCCCGGGGCCGCGTCGAGCGTGCCGAGATGGAGAAGACGTTCAACATGGGGGTCGGCATGGTCGCCGTGCTCCCGGCCGACGACGTCGACCGCGCCCTCGCGGTGCTGACCGCGCGGCACGTCCCGTCGTGGGTGCTGGGCGAGGTCCGCCGCGGCACGGGCGAGGAGCCGACGGGTGTCGGCGCCCGGGTGCAGCTGCAGGGCGAGCACCCGCGCTTCTGACGCCACCTCCGGTCGCAACCTCACGGTCGCGGTCCGCGCCCGGGGCGACCGTGGGGTTGCGCGCTCCGAGCCGGGTGCAACGTCATGGTCGTGCTCGGGCGGCCGGGGCGACCGTCGGGTTGCGCGCCGGTTCTGCCCGAGGGCGTGGTGCTCAGCCGACGCGGACGGCGGGCTCCCGCAGCATCGCCGGGTGCAGCCGGGTGGCCGGGCCGCGGCGGAACAGCTGCGCGGGCCGGCCGGGGCCACCCGTGACGTGCCGCTGCGTCGGCACCAGGAAACCAGGGGTCGAGGTGACCTTGCGGGAGAAGTTGCGCGGGTCGATCTCGGTGCGCCACACGGCCTCGTAGACCCGCCGCAGGTCGGTGACCGTGAACTCGGGCGGGCAGAAGGCTGCGGCGAGCGTCGTGTACTCCAGCGTCTCGCGGGCGCGTTCGACGCCGTCGGCGAGGATCTGGGAGTGGTCGAACGCGAGGTCGGTGACGTCGGCCACCGGGTGCCAGCCGCTGACGACGTCGGGCTGGTCGGGGTCGGGCATGTCGGGCAGCAGGGCCAGGAAGGCGACGGAGAGCACCCGGCCGCGGGGGTCGCGGTCGGGCGCGGCGTAGCCCGCGATCTGTTCGAGGTGGCCGGACACGCGTCCGGCGGTACCGGCGCCGGTCTGGGCGGCCAGCTCGCGGGCCGCGGTGTCGGGCAGGTCCTCGTCGGGCGCCACGAACCCCCCGGGCAGGCCCCACGTGTCCTCGAAGGGCTTCTCGGTGCGGCGTACCAGCAGCACGCACAGCTCGTCGTCGCGGACGGTGAGGACCACCAGGTCCACACCGACGGCGAACAGGTTGCCACGCATCGTGATCCGTTCCTGACGTCCGAAATTCTCGTCAGGGTGACACTACCGCGATGATCCATGTCACGCGGCACGACGTGTCGCCCGGGCCCGTCGCGACGAGCCTCTCCGGGTCGATCGCGCCGACCGAGAGCCTCGTTACCGCCGGTCCCGACACGTCACCCCGACGGGCGTGTGGATCACGGGCCCGATGCCGTCGACCGGACGAGCGCGACCAGTTCGTCCTCGTCGAGGTCGATGCGACGCGCAGCCGCCACGAGATCGTGCACCAGGCCCAGCAGCACCGCGCGGTCGGACCGGACCCCGTCCCGGACGGTCGCGCCCCGGCCGCGCCGCAGCTCGATCAGGTCCTCGTCGCGCAGCTGCTGGTAGCCCGCTAGCACGGTGTGGATGCTCACATCGAGCGACGCCGCCAGCTCCCGCGCCGGCGGCAGCCGCTCGCCCGGCGCGACCGTCCCGTCCGCGATGCCGCGGCGCACGTTGGCCGCGACCTGGTCGGCGAGGGGGACCGGCCGGGCCGGGTCGAGCCGGAAGAGCACGTCAGGACACCTCCTGGGCCAGGCCGGCGAGCAGGCCCGCGGCCGTTCGCGGGTCGTCGACGGTGACGGTGAACCGCCGCCCCGACCGCCGCGTCACGATCAGCGCGGGCCCGCTGCGCAGCACCACGCCCGAGCCGCCGGGGACGATCCGGTAGCCCCAGCCGCCGAACTCTGCGGGGGAGACGTCGCCGGTCGTCACCGACTCGACGTCCGCGACGGGGACGCGCAAGTGCGGCCAGCCGAACGCGCCGAGGGCGACGACGAGCCCCCGCCGGTCGACCGTCACCAGCGCCGACGAGCCGAGCGTCAGCACGGCCAGTCCGGCCACGATCAGCAGAGCGCCCGGCAGCCACCCGGCGAGCCAGCCGAGGACCAGGCCGCCGACGAGGACCACCGCCCCCAACGCCAGCGACATCCGCGACTCGACGCGGCGTGACCAGCTCACCCGCTCCGTGAGGCCGACCTGGACCGGCGCGCTCGGGGGCGCCTCGGGAGCCGGGGGCGGCGACGGCGTCACCAAATACCCGACGGCACCCGCCACGACCGCGGCCCCGACGGCGATGAGCAGCCGACCGGGGGGCAGGTGGGCCTCGGCCGCGGACGTGACGTCGACGTTGGCCGCCGTCGCCAGGTAGAGCACCGAGCCCAACAGGCCTGCCGTCGCCCACGAGACCGCGCCGAAGAACCGCGCCGTGTCCGCGGCCGACACCCGCGTCGCGGTCGGCCGGGCACCCATCGCTCCGAAGACGAGCGCCAGCAGCACGCCGAGCACGACCATCGCCGCCACGAGTGCGGCGTGCGGCATGGTCGAGGTCGCGGTGCCGTCGAAGGAGAACCGGGTGGCGGGCTCGGCCGGCATCCGGTCGGCCGCGACCAGTGCGGTCACGACCGCGGGGGTCACCGCCACCAGGTGCGGGAGCCCGGTGAGGAGCGCTCTGCCGATCCGTCCCATCGTCGGTCCACCTCTCTACTTGTTATGAACCAACTATAACAAGCAGCGGGATGTACGACCACAACCGCCGACGCCGGGGTGTCCGTGGACACGCTGAACCGGGCGCCGAGGCGCCCGGTTCACGACGACAGGACGAGAAGGAGCCGCAGCCGCCTAACGGCGGGGTGCGTCCTCGTCCTCCTCGCCGTCCTTGGAGGCGTAGGAGGAGTAGTACGAGTCGTACTCGTCGTACTCCTCGTCGTCAGAAGGAGCCGTCCCACTACCGATCTCGCGTTGCAGCGCATCGAGATCCATCGTGGGGGAGCTGTACTTGAGCTCGCGGGCCACCTTCGTCTGCTTGGCCTTGGCTCGTCCGCGCCCCATGGCTGGTCCCCCTTACAACAGGGAAGGGGCGGCCGGATGTCTCGGCGGCCCCATTCATGTCATCAATATCCTGGGGTCCACCGTACATTGCTGACCCGCCACCGTGCGACGTGGCATCGATGGTGTGACCCGGAACAGCCCCGGGCCTGGAATCATCCCGTCCATGCCGGAGCCGTTCCTGTCCTACCTGCGGGTCTACGAACCCCTCCGCGCATTCGACGGCCCCACCGGCGCGCCGGTCCGCGAAGCCCTCCGCCGCGGCCCCGTCGCCGCCGGCGACGCCGGCGACCGCGACCGCGACCGCTGCCTGCGCGTGGGCCTCGGCACCGGGAAACTGCCCGCCGACACCGTCGACGTCCTCGTCACGACGGCGCGGTCCGGCGACACGCTCGTCTGCCCGCTCGACACCCGCCCCCGCGCCGCCGCGGCCCTGCTGGCCTTCCTCGCCGAGCAACCGCCCGTGCTGCGTGCGGCCGTCCTGGGCGGCCCCGAGTCGACCGCCCGCCGCGACGCGGAGGCCGCGCTCGCCGAGATCGGCGACGGCGCCGCCCACGTCGTCACCTCCGCCTGGACCGTCCCGCTGCCCTGGTTCGCACTCGTCGACCCCGACGCCCGCCGGCTGAGCCTCCACGGCACCCGGCGCGTCCACTGGCAGGTCCCCATCGGCACCGCCCTCGCCCGGGCCGAACGCGCCGAGAAGACCGTGCGCTCCGGCATCGGCGACGACGGCCCCGCCGAGGTCCTCGCCGAGACCGCGAGCTGGCTGGCCCGCTTCGACCACGACTCGGTCGTCGAGCTCGACTACGGCGGCCTCGTCACGTTCCTCGACGACGACACCCTCCGGGGCGACAGCTCCGCCGAGCTCGTCCAGGACGCGCTGCAGGCGCTCCAGGACGGCGACGGCGACGTCGCGCAGTCCTGCTACGAGAAGCTGCGTGACTTCTGGGGAGCCGTCGCCGCCCACCGCGGCAGCGGCTGAGCGTCAGCCCCGTAGGCCCGACTGGGCCGCCCGCCCCGGCGGTGGTGCGGCCTCCTCCGGCGGCATCGAGTCCGGGTCGATCCGCGCCGGCGCCGCCCGCTCGTCGACACCCGCGACCAGCTCCGCGTCGACCGGGACCGACCGCTTCAGCAGCGTCAGCGCCACCGCGCCCAGCTCGTGGTGCAACGTCACCGTGCCCACCCGCCCGACCGCCCGCCCGTCCTTGAACACCGGGTCGCCGGCCAGCGGCAGCTCCTCGTCACCCGCGTCGAGGTGCAGCAGCACCAGCCTGCGCGGCGGCCTGCCCATGTTGGCCACCCGCGCCACCGTCTCCTGACCCCGGTAGCAGCCCTTGGTCAGATGCACGGCCGCGCCGATCCAGCCCACCTCGTGCGGAATCGTCCGCTCGTCGGTGTCGACGCGCAGCCGCGGGCGCAACGACTCCACCCGCAACGCCTCGAACGCCATCGTCCCCGCGGCACGCGCACCCGCCGCCGTCAGCCGGGCGAACCAGGCCTCCCGCTCCGCGCGCGGCACGACGACGTCCGCCGCGTCCTTGCCCGGCCACGGCATCCGCCGCACGAACCCGCCACCCGGCAACGCCGTCGCACCCGACGGCGCGTCCGGCACCGGGACCCCGGCCGCGGCCAGCACGGCGGCCGTGTCGGGCCCGACCACGCTCAGCACCGCGAGCTCCGCCGTCGCGTCCCGCGGCTCCACCTTCGACCAGAAGACCATCTTCGTCAGGTAGTCGAGCAGGCCGGCCGAGTCACCCGGCTCCGTGTCGAGCCACACCACATCGCCGACGTGCGCGACGTTCATGTGGTGCAGCACCCGGCCGTTGAGGTCCAGGACCAGGGCCTCGGTGGCCGTGTCCGCCGGCAGCGCGCTGACGTGCTGGGTGAGCAGCAGGTGCAGCCAGCTCAGCCGGTCCTCACCCGGAACCGCGATCACCTCCCGGTGCCCGCGGTCGACGACGGCCGCGCCCCGGGCCATCGCCCGCTGCTCGGCGAACGGGTCGCCCCGGTGGGCCGGTACCGCCTCGTCGGGATCGGCCGGCGCCTCCGGCCCGGCGGTGTCGACGTCCGTCTGCGGTTCGGTCACCGCGCGCTCCCTTCGGTATGACGATCGGTGTGATGGTCGGGGCCCGCCGCGGCGTCCCCCGTGTCGTCGGCGGGCTCCCCGTCCTCGGCGCAGTCGGCGCACCGGCCGGACAGGGCCACGTGCGTCGCGTCCAGGGTGAACCCGGACTCCTCCTGCAGCCGGTGCGCCAACGCGTCCATCAGGTCGGTCGGCGCCTCCGCGACCCGCCCGCAGTGGTGGCACACCAGGTGGACGTGCTGGTGGTCCTCCTCCGAGTACGTCGGGGCGCCGTGCCCCAGATGCGTGTGCCGCACCAGCCCGATCCGCTCCAGCAGCTCCAGCGTGCGATAGATCGTCGTGATGTTCACGGCGGGCGCGGTCTGCTGGACACGCGTGCAGATCTGCTCCGGCGTCGCGTGGCCCAGCTCGCGGACCGCATCGACGACGAGCTGACGCTGAGGTGTCATGCGCAGGCCGCGCCGGTGCAGCGTCTGCCGCAGCGAGGTGTCCACGACCAGATCGTAGGCGAACCCGACCCCGCCCCGCCCGTGCCCGAACCCGGCAACCGCACGAGGTCACGACGGCGGCCGGGAGCACACCGACCGGCTGATCTCTGCTCCGTCAGGGTGAACGCACTGCTTCGCTGACGGTAGGCTCGGTGGTCTGGACGCCCGGGTCAGGAGGTAACGCGATGTCGTCCGACGCCGGCGACCGGTCCCCCGGTGCCACGCACTTCGACGTCGTCTTCCGCGGCTACTCGCGCCGCCAGGTCGACGACCACATCCAGCGGCTGCACCGGGTCCTCGCCCGCATGCGCGCGGATCTCGACGCCGCCCAGGCCACCCGTCCCGTGAGTTCGCCGCCGCAGCGGCCCGGGCCTCGGCCTGCGCCGCGGCCGCGCCCCGTCGACCCGATCGACGGCATGTCCGACCGGATGCAGTCCATCCTCACCCACGCCGAGCAGGAGGCGGAGGAGATCCGGGACCGGGCCCGTCGTGAGGTCGAGGAGCTCTCGCGCCGCCGCGACGCCCTCGCCCGCGAGGTCGAGCGGATGCGCAGCGAGCTCGACGGGGCCCGGTCCGTGGCCGACCCGGCTTCCGCCGCCACGGCGGCCCACCCGCTCGCGGGCCGGCCCGCCCAGCCGCCCTCGGGGCGCTCTGCGGAACCGTCCGCGGAGCGGTCGTCCGCGGGGTCGTCCGCGGGGTCCTCGTCGCAGCCGGCCGCATCCATGCCGACGATCGTCGCCGCGCCGCCCGTCCCCGCGCGTCCACCGGGCGCCGCCGCGGGCCCGGCGCCTGCCGGCGGTCCGGCGCCGGAGACCTTCCCGGCGCGTCCGGCCGCCCCGGCACCGGCCGCGTCCGGTGGCGCGCCGACGCCATCCGGTGCGCCGCACCGTTCTGCGCCCACGACGCCGGGACGCTCCGCGGGCCCGGCCCCGGGGTCGTCGCCGGTGGGTGGGCAGAAGAAGAGTGCCGGTTCCCCGTCCGCACCCGCCCGGAAGACCCCTGCCGCGCCGGCGGGTGGGCAGCCCGCCGGCGGAGCCGCGGCAGCGGCGCGCAAACCGGGCGTTGCGGCGTCCCCGGCGCCGACGTCTCCCGGGGCGAACACATCCGCGTCGACCGCCACGGGACCTGCGCAGGGTGCGCGTAAGGCCCCCGGTCCGCCCGCCGGGTCGCGTCCGGTCTCGACCGGACCGGCGACCGCCGGTTCGTGGGGCTACACCTCCTCGCCCACCACACAGACCCCGAACGCCGCGGCGGGACAGCAGCCCGCCGGCACGCCCGGCGGGGGACCGGCGGCAACGCAGCAGACCCCGTCCCGGCAGGCTCCGGCCCCGAAGGGCCCGCCGACCCGATCCGGGCAGACGCCGGGCCGGCAGAGCCCGCCGCAGCAGAACCCGGGCCCCAAGACGCCGCCCGACCAGACTGCGGCCCAGCAGACTGCGGCCCAGCAGACTGCGGCCCAGCAGACTGCGGCTCAGCAGACTGCGGCTCAGCAGACTGCTGCCCAGCAGGCGGCGGCCCAGCAGGCTGCGGCGCCGCAGACAACGGCCCGGAAGGCCCCGGTGCGGAAGGCCCCGGGCCCGCCGACGCCGCCCGAGAAGACGTCGCAGAAGGCGCCGCCCCGGAACCCGTCCCGGACCGACCCGCCGCAGCCCGGTCTCCCGGCGAGCCCACAGCCGGGCGCCCCGAAGAAGGGGACGCATCCGACCCCCGCCGACATGCCCGCGGCCCGCGGCGGCCAGCGTCGGCCGGGAGGGGACGACGGCGCGACCGTGTCGATGCGCCCCAACGGCGACGCCGCCCAGCCGGCCGACCTCTTCCGGCCCGCGTCGGGTAGTGCCTCCCGCCCGGACGCTCCGACCACCCGCACGCCTGCGGGCACCGCGCACCCCGGCACGACGGCCGCCGACAAGGCCCAGGACAAGGGCGCGGGCACCACCGGATCGGGCGAATCGCAGAAGGCGGCCGCAGGCGCCGCGTCGCCGGCCGGCCCGGACGGCAGCGGGTCCGAGGCCTCCGGGAGACCGGCGTCGAACGGCGCCGGTAAGCCCGCCGCGCCGCCCGCGAACGGGACGAAGGGCGCGGACAACCGCACGTCACAGCGGCCGTCGACGGCCGGGGCCGGCTCCACGGGCGATCGCGGCGCCGAGGGCGGCGGTGCGCCCTCCGGCGACGGGAAGGACTCGGAGCGCAGCCGGTCGGAGCGCTCGACCTCGGGGTCACGCTCCGGGTGACAACGGTTGCGCTGGGTGATGTGACCTCGCGTACCGTCCGCGCCCATGGTGTCGCCGTTCTCGGCCGAAGCGTTCGCGCCACTGGGTGTGCCCATCGGTTGGCTGGTGGTCGCGGGCGTCGTGCTCGTCGCCGCGGTCGTGTGCGTCCTGGTGGCGCTGCGTCGTCGGCGGCGCCGACCGCTCGCGGGACAGGCCCCTGCGGCGCCGGCCGCGCCCGTTCAGGAGTCGGCGTCGGGGGAGCCGGTCGTTCCGGGTGAGCCGCTGCGCGCGCTCGGCGAGCCTGCGACCGCCGGCTCGGACACCGCGGCGGCGCGGGACGCGACCGACGTGCCGGACGCGGCAGGGTTGCCGGACGCGACCGAGGTGCCGGACGCGACCGAGGTGCCGGACGCGGCAGGGGCACCGGCCGCGGCCGCGGCGCCGGGGGAGCCCGGGACGACCCTCGAGCAGCCGCCGGAGAAGACGGTCGAGAAGAAGGACGCCGTGGCGCCCTCGGTCACGACGGTCGGCGATCTCGCCGCGCTACGGGGCGGCCGGCCCCTCCTCGTCGCCGGCGACGTGCGCGACCCCGACACGACGCCACTGCCGGTCAGCTCCGACATGCTGCTGCAGCGGGCGGCGGCCCGGCGGGCGTCGACGTCGGTGCGGGTCCGGGTGCCCGCCCGAGGCGCCGCGGCGGCCGCCACGGCGGAGCCCACCGACGACACCGACGTCGCGGCGCCGTGGCTGCGTGTCGACCTGACGCTCGCCGACGACACCGCTCCCGGCCCCGAGGCCGGCCGGTCGACCACCGGGGACGCGACGGTGTCCGCCGGGGACGGGCCCGGCGCCGGTGCCCCCGGCGCCGGGCACCGGGAGCCGCAGGACGAGCCGCCGGCCGTTGCGGCACAGCCGGAGAGCCCGACGAGCGTCCTGCGCGCGGTGCCGGCACCGGAACCCGACCCCGCCGGTCATGTCCCGGCTGCCGAGCCGGCGGGCGCCGGGCGCTCGCTGGCCGACGCCGTCGCGAACGCGCTGGCGAACCGGGCGTCGGCCGACCGGGCCGGCCCCCAGGCCGCCGCCGAGGCGCCGGACAGCGCCGCGCGCGACCGGCTGCTGGCGGTCCTGCTCGCGGACCCGGACCGCGCCGTCGGCGCCACGGTCGAGCTGGACCGGGTCCGCGGCCAGCTCGACCGGCTCGTCGAGGCGGTCCGGCACGAGCAGGACGCGCTGGCGGGTCTCGTCGAGAGGCTGGCGTCGGCGGGCCTGGACGACGCACAGATCGCCCGCCTGGCCGGCATCCCGGCGGGCGAGGTGGCGACGTTGCGGTCCGCGCAGCGCTGACGCCGACGACGCCGTGAGCGGCCGGCGGCCGCGATCGACGTCAGCCGGCGATGCGGTGCAGCCGGGCCGACAGGTGCGGCTGCAGGGGCTGGCCCATCATGGCGCGCTCGTCGACGTAGGCGAGGTCGCCGCCCTCGACGAGGCCGTAGAGCCGGTGCGACCCGGTGACGTCCTTGGCGGTCGCGGTGCGGGCGACCGCGTCGGTCTCGATCTCCCAGGACGTCAGCGTGCGTGCCTTGCCGTAGTAGATCTCGAGGATCCCGGTGGCGTGCACGATCAGCACCTCGAGGGTGCCGTCGGCCTGGGGTCGCCAGAAACCGGTCTCCCGGGCGGCCTGCCGGATGACCTTGCCGTCGTCGTCGAGGAGCCACGCGCGGGCCTCGTAGCTGACGAAGGGGCGGCCGTCGTGGGCGAAGACGAGCTGCTGGGCGTAGTGGTACGGGCCCTCGATCGTCGGGTAGACGACCTCGCCGGTGCCGCGCCACACCCCGATCAGGGGGAGCAGACCGAGGCAGGCCTCGTTGAGGTCGGGACCCTCGCGGAGGTTGGCGGTGTCGTCGGGGACCGGTAGGTCCTCCCAGCGGGGCCGGTTGCGCTGCGGTGAGTCGGGCGCGGCGTGGGCGGGGCCCTGGATCGTCGTGCCCAGCTCGGGCTCGGCGCCGGCCGAGGGGTCGGCAGCGGTCGAGGAGCCGGCAGCGGTCGAGCGGTCGGCCGGGTCGGAGGGGGAGCTCACTGTGCCTCGTCGTGGTGGGGGGTGGTGGTGAACAGCCTGCGCAGCAGGAAGCCGGTGTAGCCGGCGATCCCCACGCTGACCGCGATCAACAGTCCGGTGAACATCCAGTGCACGGCCGCGGAGCATAGTCGCGTGCCGGGCCGGTGACGTCGAACGCCGCCCCGGACGTGAGGTCCGGGGCGGCGTTCGGAAGCGGCCGGAACGGGTCAGGCGACCGCGACCTGCGTCTGGTGCAGGCCGGGCCCGTCGGCGGTCAGGACCGCCTCGCCGTTGCCCGAGCGGGACAGCGCGCGGACGGTCCAGGTGCCGGGCGCGGCGAAGAACCGGAAGTCGCCCGATGCCGAGGAGACGACCTCGGCGGTGAACTCGCCGGTGCCGTCGAGCAGCCGGACGAACGCGCCACCGACGGGCGAACCGCCGGCGACGACGCGGCCGGCGAGGACGGTCTGCTTCTCCAGGTCGGTGCCCGCGGGCAGTGCGATGGCCTGGTCAGGTGCGGCGCACATCAGTTGCCCGCCCCGAGCTCGATCGGCACGCCGACGAGCGAGCCGTACTCGACCCAGCTGCCGTCGTAGTTCTTGACGTCGGAGTGGCCCAGCAGCTCGCGCAGCACGAACCAGGTGTGCGAGCTGCGCTCGCCGATGCGGCAGTAGGCGATGACGGCCTTGCCGCCGTCGAGACCGGCGTCGCCGTAGAGGGCGGTGAGCTCCTCGTCGGACTTGAAGGTGCCGTCCTCGTTGGCCGCCTTGCTCCACGGCACGTTGATGGCGCCCTTGACGTGGCCGCGGCGCTGCGACACCTCCTGCGGGAGGTGCGCGGGGGCGAAGATCTTGCCGGAGTACTCGTCGGGCGAGCGCACGTCGACCAGGTTCTTCACGCCGATGGAGGCGACGACCTCGTCACGGAACGCGCGGATCGACAGGTCGGCGTCCTTGGCGGTGTAGGTGGCGGCGGGGCGGTCGGCGACCTCGGTGGTGAGGGTCCGGCCGTCGAGCTCCCACTTCTTGCGGCCACCGTCGATGAGCTTGACGTTCTGGTGGCCGTAGAGCTTGAACTCCCAGTAGGCGTAGGCCGCGAACCAGTTGTTGTTGCCGCCGTAGAGGACGACGGTGTCGTCGTTGGAGATGCCCTTGGCCGACAGCACGGCCGCGAAGTCCTCCTTGCTCAGGACGTCGCGACGCACGGGGTCGGTGAGCTCGGTGGTCCAGCTGAACTTGACGGCGCCGGGGATGTGTCCCCCGTCGTAGGCCGTGGTGTCCTCGTCGACCTCGACGAAGACGACGCCCTCAGCGCCGAGGTTCTTCTCGGCCCAGTCCGTGGTGACCAGGACGTCTTCGCGGCTCATACGGTCGCTCCTTCTGCGGTGTGCGGGTTGCGGGCCCGAATCCGGGCCCGGGTGCGGGAGATCAGGGTGTACATCTCGCAGCCGAGGCAGAAGCCGAAGGCTGCGTTGAGGAACGCCGCGGCGAGCGCGAACGCGGTGGCGACGATCCCGAGGGTCGTCGCTCCCGTGAGGTAGCCGATCGCGGCGACGGTGGCGAACAGGAAGCCCACGAGCTGGGAGAACCGCACGGGTGCGGCGTCCTCGCGTTCGGTGGGCGGGCCGAGGCGACGTGCGAGCAGTGCCCGGTACAGCACCGAGTAGGGCGCGAAGCGCATGCCGGCGAACGCCCCGAGGGCGAACACGAGGGCCTGCGCTGCGGCCAGCCAGCCGCTGCCTGCGAGCAGCACCAGCACGAGCACGACGGTGGTGAGGGTTGCCGCGAAGCGGACGCCCCGCGGGTCGAGGGAGGGTTCGCCCGGGGCGGGACCGGAACCCGCCGCAGGCGCGGCGGCACCATCCGGTGTGGACATGGGATCTCCTGGAGACGAACGGATCGAGTTCGTGTCCGGCGCTACGCGTGCCCCGTGTGTCACACGGGGCCACGTCGGCGGGCCGGCGTCAGGAGTCGCGACACAGGCAGCTGCCGACGCGGCACAGATCGACTGCGCGTCGTCTCGTCAGCGGCCAGTTCACGGTGGCGAGCCTAACCGAGGATCCCGCAAAGCGGGAATGCCAGGTCCGAGGGTCGGGATGCATGGCGTGCGTCACGTTCCCAGCGAGGGGGTGATGGCGTCGACCAGGTCGGGCCGGCGCGGCACGCCCGACACCCGCAGCAGTTCGGTGCCGGACCGGTCGAACGCGACGGTCGTCGGGGTGCGCATGATGCCCAGCTCGGCCGCCACCTCGGGCCGGTCGGAGACGTCGACCTCGACGTGCACGAGGCCCGGTGTGGTGGTGCTCAGCTCGTCGAGCAGCGTGGCGGTCTGCCGGCACGGGGCGCACACGGGTGAGGACACCTGCAGCAGCAGGACGCGGTCGTCGGCGACGGGGTCGTGGCCGGCGAGCGCCCACCCGGCGGCGGCCGTCCGGGTCGCGGATGTCCGGACACGTCCTGAGCGGGCCCGCATGACGAGCCCGGCCACGGTCGCGACGACGAGCACGCCGACGACCACCCACAACCCGGTGGTGTTCACGTGCCCATGAACGCGTCGCCTGCCGACGGCATTCCGTCACTGCGCCAGCGGGGACGCTCCACCGATCGTCATGTTCTCGACGGTGCCGCTGATCTCGATCGTGCCGTCGCGCGGGCGCAGCAGCCGGGGCGTCACCTCGAAGGGCAGCGTGCCGGGGCTGATGCGCATCGTGAAGCGCTCGTTGAGCGAGCGGACGAGGGCGGCGGGCAGGGGGACGCGGTCGCCGTGGCCGTCGTCGACGCGGAAGTCGTGCGGCACGATCAGGATGTCGCGCCCGTCGAGCAGGAACGACGCGATGACCGAGACCTCCTTCTCGCCCAGCACCGGGAGGTCGATGGTGCCGACGACCCGTGCCGACGAGTCGAGGTCCACGCCCAGCAGGGACGAGGACGCACCCTCGTCGACGAGGTCGGTGAGGGTGTTGCGGTCGATGTTGTCGATGCGCATCTTGGTGACACCGGGCATCAGCCGCTGCAGGTCGTCGGCGTCGATGCGGACGGTCCCGTCGGCCTCGGCGACTGTGAACGTCTTCGGGCCCGACCCGAGCAGCATCGACAGGGGGGCGTCGACGTCGCGCAGCTGCGCGCGGACCTCGACCTCGCGCAGCGGGCCGACCGACAGGTGGGTCGCGGTGACGTCGATGCTGCGGTACTCGCCCGAGATCGCCTGGGTGAGGAACGGGAACCCGTTGATGCGGACGTCCGGGTCGTCGGTGAGGGCGAGCTGCGTGCGCATCTGCCGCGACACCGCGGACTCGGCGAATGCGGCCGTGCCGTAGTCGGCGGCGAGGGCGAGGCCGACCAGCACGACCAGCGCGATGAGCAGGCGCTTCACTCCGACCTCCGACCCGGACGAACCAACCTGTCGACGGTAGTGGGCGTGCCCGGCACGGCCCCGGTTGGCCCCCTCCGACGGAGGTGGGCGGCCCGTGAGGTGCGCCGCGATCTCCGGACACCGCGCAGCCGGACCGATATGGTTCGAGCGTTGCGTGTGGGCCCGGCCGGGTCGCGCGGAGGCGGGCACCGGGCGGACCGGCCCCCGCCGCCACGGGTCGGGCGACATGTGCGACATGCCGGTGGCCTGGTCGCGCCCCCGGCGGAGAGGAGCCGGCGGTGGAACTCCTGCTGCTCACTACGGACCCCGATCCGGGGTCGGTCCTGCCCGCGTTGACGTTGCTGCCGCACGGGGTGCGCACGGCCGCCCCCGAGGTGGCGGCCCTGCTCGACGCCGGCCCCCACGACGCGGTGCTCGTCGACGCCCGCACCGACCTCGTCGCCGCGCGCAGCCTGTGCCGCCTGCTGGGCAGCACGGGGACCGACGTCCCCGTCGTCGCCATCCTCACCGAGGGCGGGCTGGTCGCCGTGTCCTCGGAGTGGGCCGTCGACGAGATCCTGCTGCCGGGTGCGGGCCCGGCGGAGGTCGACGCGCGGCTGCGGTTGCTGCGGGCCCGTCCCGGCGGCGACGCCGCGACCACCGGCGGGGCGCTGGTCCTGGGCGAGCTGGTGATCGACGAGGCGACGTACTCGGCGCGGCTGCGGGGCCGCCTGCTCGAGCTGACCTACAAGGAGTTCGAGCTGCTCAAGTATCTCGCGCAGCACGCGGGCCGGGTGTTCACCCGGGCCCAGCTGCTGCAGGAGGTGTGGGGTTACGACTTCTTCGGCGGCACCCGCACCGTCGACGTGCACGTGCGGCGGCTGCGCGCCAAGCTCGGCACCGAGCACGAGCAGATGATCGGCACCGTGCGCAACGTCGGCTACAAGTTCGTCCGGCCCGCGCGCGGCGCGATGGGGGTGGCCGTCGGCGGGCTCGAGGAACAGGCCGACGACGACGAGGAGGGGCACCTGGCCCCGGAGTCGGTGTCGCGCCACAGCTGAGCCGCTGGCAGCCCGCGTAGGGTTCGTCACATGACCGGAACCGCCTCACCGTCCACGTCGGACCGCATCGGCGACGAGGACGCCGCGGCGGTCCGGGCGCTCGTCGACGCGGCCGCGCAGGCCGACGGGATCGCCCCCGTGTCGGAGCAGATCCTGATCAACCTGCGCCACGGCGGCCCCGGGATCCTGCACGTCCTGGCACGGGCCGGCGGTGGGGCCGGGTCCGTCGCCGGGTACGCGCAGCTCGACACGTCGGGCGACGGGGCGGCGACGGCGGAGCTCGTCGTCGACCCGCGGTCGCGGCGGCAGGGGATCGGCACGGTGCTGGTCGACGAGGTCGTCGCCCGGGCCGGCGGTCCGGTCGAGGTGTGGGCGCACGGCGAGCACCCGGGCGCGGCCCGCCTCGCGGCCACGCATGACATGGCGAAGGTCCGGGAGCTGTGGCAGATGCGTCGCGAGCTGACCGAGCCGCTGCCCGCCGCGGCCTTCCCCGAGGGCGTGGAGCTGCGTGCCTACGAGCCCGGTCGCGACGAGGCGGAGTTCCTGCGCGTCAACAACGCGGCGTTCGACTGGCACCCCGAGCAGGGCGGTTGGACACACGAGCAGGTCGCTCGGCGGGAGGCGGAGCCGTGGTTCGACCCCGCCGGGTTCCTGCTGGCCGTCGAGGGCGACCGGCTGCTGGGCTACCACTGGACGAAGGTCCATCCGGCCGGCCCGGAGGGGCCCGCGATCGGTGAGGTGTACGTCCTGGGGGTCGACCCGGCGGCGCAGGGCAGGCGCCTCGGTGGCGCCCTGACGATCGCGGGGCTGGAACACCTGCGGTCGCAGGGTCTCGACGCCGTCATGCTCTACGTGGAGTCCGACAACGACCCCGCGGTGGCGGTGTACCGGCGGCTCGGCTTCACCCCGTGGCGCGTCCACTCGATGTACCGCAACTGATCGTCGTTCACCGTGGCGCAACCCGGATCCGGGCTGTGTCGGCGCAGGTCAACCCGGTCCCCATGATCACGATCGGGTAGTGATTCCGGGCACGCCCTGTGATGTGTTCATTCCTCGTTCATCTGATCAGGGTCGGCTGGCCACCCGGCCTGCCTACCGTCCTCCGCGAACGGCCGCCCCGAGCCGTGCAAGCGTGATCCAAGCGGAGGAAATTCCAGTGAAGCTCCAGCGCCACGGGCTCGTGGTCGCACTGGCGGCGGCGGGCGCGATCCTGCTTGCCGCATGTGGCAGCGACCCCAACGCCGGCGGCTCGGGTGCCGGCGGGACGTCGTCGGCGAACTCGCCGGCCGTCGACTGCAACGGCAAGGCCGGCCTGACCGCGGAGGGCTCCTCGGCCCAGAAGAACGCGATGGACGTGTTCGCGCAGGCCTACCAGGCCAAGTGCGCGAACAGCAAGATTGCCTACAACCCGACCGGCTCGGGCGCGGGCGTCAAGCAGTTCACCGCCGGTCTCGTCGACTTCGGCGGTTCGGACTCGGCGCTCAGCTCCACCGAGACCGGCCCCGCCGCGACCCGCTGCCAGAGCAACCCGGCGTGGAACCTCCCGCTGGTGTTCGGTCCCGTCGCGATCGCCTACAACGTCGCCGGCGCCGACTCGCTCACCCTCGACGGCGAGGTCGCCGCGAAGATCTTCAACGGTCAGATCAAGAGCTGGAACGACCCGGCCATCGCCGCGCTGAACAGCGGCGTCACCCTGCCGGCCACGCCCGTCAACGTCGTCTTCCGTTCCGACGACTCGGGCACCACCGACAACTTCCAGAAGTACCTGAAGGCCTCCTCGAAGGGCGCCTGGACCCAGGACGCCGGCAAGAAGTTCACCGGTGGCGTCGGCTCCGGTGCGCAGGGCTCCGCGGGTGTCGCGCAGGCCATCGCCGCGACCGAGGGTTCCATCGGCTACGTCGAGCTGTCGTTCGCGCAGGACAACAAGCTGGGCATGGCCAAGATCGACAGCGGTTCGGGTCCGGTCGAGCTGACCGACGCCAACGTCGGCAAGGCCATCGCGGGCGTCACCGTCACCGGCCAGGGCAACGACCTGACCCTCGACCTGACCAAGACCTACGCGCAGCCCCCGGCCGGTTCGTACCCGCTCTTCCTGGCGACCTACGAGATCGTCTGCTCGAAGGGCTACGACGCCGCCACGGCGACCGCCGTCAAGTCGTTCCTGACGGTCGCCGCCACCGACGGCCAGGCCAACCTCGCCGCCGCCGGCTACGCGCCGCTGCCGGCCGAGTTCCAGCAGAAGCTGCTGACCGCGATCCAGGCCATCGCCTGACCTTCGCCCACTGGCAGAATCACGGAGGCGACGCCATGAGCGAGCGCGAGCGAGCGATCGATCAGTACAGCGCGTGCGCGAAGCGCCGCCCGAGCTCCGGCGAGGGCGCGCGATGAGCGACCCGACCGTGACGGACGGCCCCACCGGCACCGGCGAGCCCGGTGACCGGTGGGGCGGTTCCGTCTCCGCAGCAGTTCCGGAGGCCGGCATTCCTCCCAGCGAACCGCCCGCCCCCGACCAGGGCACGGCCGGCGCGACATTCGTCCAGCGTGGCGACCGGATCTTCCGGTTCCTCGCGACGGGATCGGGTGCCTTCGTCGTCGCGCTCATCGGGGCGATCGGCCTGTTCCTGCTGATCCAGGCGGTCCCTCCGCTCCTGCAGAACAACGCCAACTTCCTCACCAGCCGGCAGTTCGAGGCCGGCGACCCGAACAACCTGCACTTCGGGATCCTCGACCTGCTGCTCGTCACCGTCGAGGTGTCGCTGTTCGCGCTGGTCCTGGCGATGCCCATCGGGCTGGGCATCGCCCTGTTCCTCACCCAGTACGCGCCGGCCAAGGTCGCCCGGCCGTTCGGCTACCTGGTCGACCTGCTGGCGGCCGTGCCGTCGATCATCTTCGGTCTGTGGGGCCTGTTCGTCCTGGCGCCGGCGATCCAGCCGTTCGCGCTGTGGCTGCAGAACACCCTGGGCTGGTTCTTCCTGTTCTCCCCGGGCAACGTGCAGATCGCCGGTGCGACGATCTTCACCGCCGGCATCGTGCTCGCGGTGATGATCCTGCCGATCATCACCGCCATCAGCCGTGAGGTGTTCCAGCGCACCCCCCGCGCGCACATCGAGGCGGCGCTCGCGCTCGGTGCCACCAAGTGGGAGGTCGTGCGGATGACGGTGTGGCCCTTCGGTCGTGCCGGCTACGTCAGCGCCTCGATGCTCGGCCTCGGCCGGGCCCTCGGCGAGACCATCGCCCTGATGATCATCCTGGCGGCCACGCCCGCGATCTTCACGGGCAGCCTCTTCGACGGCGGTGCCACGTTCGCGTCGAAGATCGCCCTGTCGTTCGCCGAGCTCAACAACAACCTCTCGGCGGGCGCGTTCATCGCGGCCGGTCTCGTCCTGTTCGTGCTGACGTTCCTCGTCAACGCGGCCGCCCGCTGGGTCATCGCGCGCTCGGGAGCCAAGGCATGAGCACCACCGTCGACCTCGACACGTCCGCGACCGCGCCGACCTTCACCGGCATCAGCGCCGGCCGCAAGGCGCGCAACAGCGTTGCGACCGTCCTGATGACCCTCGCGTTCCTGATTGCGCTCGTGCCGCTGGTGTGGGTCATCTGGACCGTCGTCAGCCAGGGCGCCGCCGCGATCGCGAGCTCCACGTGGTGGTCGCAGTCGCTCAACGGCCTGCTCGCCCGCCAGGAGGGCGGCGGCGCGTACCACGCGATCGTCGGCACCCTGCTCCAAGGCCTCGTCTGCGCGATCATCGCGACGCCCATCGGCAGCATGGTCGCGATCTACCTGGTCGAGTACGGCGCAGGCACCCGGCTCGCCCGGGCCACGACGTTCATGGTCGACATCCTGACCGGTGTCCCGTCGATCGTCGCCGCGCTGTTCGTCTACGCGGTCTGGATCTCGATCTTCGGGCTGCCCCGCAGCGCCTTCGCGGTCTCGCTCGCGCTCGTCCTGCTCATGCTGCCCGTCGTCGTGCGGTCGACCGAGGAGATGCTGCGCATCGTCCCCGACGACCTGCGCGAGGCGTCGTACGCACTCGGCGTGCCCAAATGGAAGACGATCATGAAGGTCGTCATCCCCACGGCACTCTCGGGCATGCTCACCGGCATCGTGCTCGCGCTCGCCCGCGTCATGGGCGAGACCGCGCCCGTGCTGATCCTGGTCGCGTACGCGCCCTACATCAACTTCGACATCTTCGGCGGCAACATGGCATCGCTGCCGCTCATGATGACGGTCGAGCGGAGCAACCCCACCGACGCCGGCGCCGACCGGCTCTGGGGTGCGGCCATCACCCTGATCCTGATCATCACGATCTTCCAGCTCCTGGCGGCCTTCCTGTCCAAGGTCACCGCCCCCAAGACCAAGTGAGAGAGGGCCTCCGGTGGCCAAGCGTCTGGACCTGAAGGACGTCGACATCTACTACGGCAAGTTCCATGCCGTCGACGGCGTCAGCCTCTCCGTCGCCCCCCGCAGCGTCACGGCCTTCATCGGCCCGTCCGGCTGCGGGAAGTCAACGGTGCTGCGCACCCTGAACCGCATGCACGAGGTCATCCCCGGCGCCCGCGTCGACGGGGAGATCCTGCTCGACGGCGAGAACATCTACGGCTCGTCGGTCGACCCGGTGAGCGTGCGCCGCACCATCGGCATGGTGTTCCAGCGGCCCAACCCGTTCCCGACGATGTCGATCCGCGACAACGTCGTGGCCGGGCTGAAGCTGCAGGGCCGCAAGAGCAAGAAGGACCTCGACGAGGTCGCCGAGCGCGCCCTGCGCGGCGCGAACCTGTGGAACGAGGTCAAGGACCGGCTCACCAAGCCGGGCGGCGGGCTCTCCGGTGGCCAGCAGCAACGGCTCTGCATCGCCCGCGCGATCGCGGTGCAGCCCGAGGTCCTGCTCATGGACGAGCCGTGCTCCGCGCTCGACCCCATCTCGACCCTCGCCATCGAGGACCTGATCTCCGAGCTCAAGACCGACTACACGATCGTCATCGTCACGCACAACATGCAGCAGGCCGCCCGCGTCAGCGACCAGACGGCCTTCTTCAACCTGCGCGCGACCGGTGAGCCCGGCCGGCTGGTGGAGATCGACGAGACGCCGAAGATGTTCTCCAACCCCACCCAGCAGGCCACCGAGGACTACATCTCCGGCCGCTTCGGCTGAGCCACGGCCCGGTTCCGGCCGGGCCCCGGCACAGCCGTGCGCGCAGGAGACCGCGAGAGGCGGCGGGTCAGATCGGGAGGGGGTCGGGCCCGCCGCCGACCACGGCATGGATGGTGCGCCTCGCCACCGCCACGGCGTGGTCGGCGTACCGCTCGTAGAACCGGGCCAGCAGCGTCAGATCCACCGCCGCCGTCACCTCGTGCGGCCAGCTGCGGTCCATGAGGACGGCGAACACCTCACGGTGCAGCTGGTCCATCTCGTCGTCGTCGCCGTCGAGCTCGGCGGCGAGCAGCACGTTACCCGTCCGAAGCACATCGGATGCCTTGAGCGCCATGGCGATCGCCGTGTCGGCCATGCGCTCCAGCAGCGGGTGGACCTCGCTCGGGACCGGGGACGCCGGGTGCCTGCGCCGTGCCGACTTCGCGACGTGCTCGGCGAGGTCGCCCATCCGCTCGATGTCGTCGGCCACGTGGATGACCGCGAGGGCCCGGCGCAGATCCGTCGCCACCGGTTGCTGCAGCGCGAGCAGCGAGACGGCTTGCTCCGCGACCTCGTCGCGGCACGCGTCGATCGCCGCGTCCCCCGCGATCACCCGTTCGGCCAGCCGCATCCTGCCGTCGAGGCAGGCGGTGGTCGCATCGCGCATCGCCTGGGCGACGTCGCGGGTCATCACGGCGAGCCGGCCCGTCAGCTGGGTCAGCTGCATCTGCAGCGCATCACGCACCGCAACAACCTAGGAAACAGACATCGCCGCCCGCTGTGTTCGGGATGAACGACGGGTGAACGAGCGGGGTCGACAGGTCAGTCGTCCAGCCGGAACCCCACCTTCAGCCCCACCTGGTAGTAGTCGACGCCACCCTCGGCGAGGTGCCCGCGGATCTCGGTGACCTCGAACCAGTCCAGGTTGCGCACCGTCTCCGACGCGCGTGCCACCCCGCTGCTGATCGCCTCTTCCACGCTCGTGGTGGAGGTCCCGACGATCTCGGTCACGCGATACACGTTGCTCGACATGACCGATGTGTCCCCGAACCGGTCCCGCGCCAAACGGCGGGACCGGCCCGGGGTGGGGCCGGTCAGACGGTGAGCGGGCCCGGCATCTGGCCGGTGACCACGTACACGATCCGGCGTGCCACCGCGACCGCGTGGTCGGCGTAGCGCTCGTAGAACCGGGCCAGCAGCGTCACGTCGACGGCCGCGGCCACGCCGTGGTCCCAGTCGCGGTCCATCAGCACGGTGAACATGTGCCGGTGGAGGTCGTCCATCGCGTCGTCGTCGGTCTCGAGCTCGGCCGCCGCGGCGAGGTCGCGGCTGCGGATGACGGCGGCCGCCTTCCTGGCCAGCTCCACACCGACGCGGCCCATCTCGGAGAAGTACGGGGCGATCTCGTCGGGCAGCACGGGCTGCGGGTGGCGGCGGCGGGCCGCCTGCGCCACGTGCAGCGCCAGATCGCCCATCCGCTCGATGTCGCCGGCGCCGTGGATGGCCGACACGACGATCCGCAGGTCGGTCGCCACCGGCGCCTGCAGCGCGAGCAACGCGAACGCCTGCTCCTCGGCCTTGTCCCGGATGCCGTCGATGCCGGTGTCCTCGGAGATGACCTCCTCGGCCAGCTGGAGGTCGGCGGTCAGGAGGGCGCGTGTCGCCTTGTCCAGCGCGGCCGCCACCCTGTCGCACATGTCCGCCAGCCGGTTGGCCAGCTCGTCGAGTTGTTCCTGGTAGTGGTCACGCATACCGGAAAGCCTACGGTGAAGCGTCCTCCGGGTCCGATCCTGACGGTGAACCCACGGTGAACGATCGCGGTCCCCGCCCTGCTCAGGCGGCCCGGTCGCCCCTCAGGAGCACGCGCCCGACACCGGACCCGGCGCCGGCCCGCCCGCCGGGGTCGGAGGGATCGCCCGGATCGTCCCGTCGAACGAGTCGCCCAGGACGAGCTGCAGCACACCGCTCGCCGTCGCGTCGGGAACCGACCGTGCCGACGGCACCGCCGACGCCACCCCCTGGGCCTCCGCCGACCGGTCCGGCGAGAACCGGATCACCGTGTCCGTCGCCGGTCGCGCGGCGTTGGCCACCGACCCGATCCCGAACGTCACCGCCCGCAGCCGCGCGGCCACGTCCTGGGCCAGCCCGGTGCGCTGCGACGCGTTCAGCACGTCCACCGTGATCGTCGACGGCGCCGGCACGGCCGCGGTGCTCGCCGGCGCCGGCTCCGGGACGGGCGCGCCCGTCCGCAACGCCTTGAACAGCGCCGACGCCTCCCGGTCGCGCAGCACCGCGTTGCCCCGGGTGTTGGTCTCCGCGGCCGTCGGCACCGTGACGAACGGAGTCTCGGGGCCGATGCCGCGCAACGTCAGCGCCGCCGCGAGCAGCTGGTCGACGTCCATGCCGTCGGTCACCACCGACGTGCCCAGCACCTGCCCGAACGCGTTGCTGCCGAACGGGTTCAGCAGTGTGGACGTCGACAACGCACCGTCCAGCGCCGCTGCCAGCACCCGCTGCTGCCGGTCGACCAGACCCTCGTCACCTACCCCGTCGCCCTGCACGTGCCGTGCCCGGACGACCCCCGCGGCGGCGCCCGCGTCCAGCGTGACCGCCCCCGCCGTGGGAGCGACCGTGCCGAGCACCCCGTCGACGACCGGGCGGTCCAGGCACACCGGCAGCCCGCCGAGGGCGCCCGCCATGTCGGCGAGCCCGTCGAGCTGGACCGCCGCGAAGCCCGACACCGACAGCCCCGTCAGCTGCTGCACGACGCGCACCACACACGCCGGCCCCCCGGACCGGTACGCGGTGTCGATCGTCGTCCGCGTCTCGGCCGGGACCGTCCGGTCGAGGTAGGCCCTCGCCGCCGGGTCCCAGCCCTGGCACGGCGGCCGGTTGATCTCCAGGTTGCGCGGGAACGACAGCCGCGTCGGCGCGCCGCCGTCGGCCGGGGTGTGCGCGAGCACGATCGTGTCGGACCCCGGATCCGTCCCCGTCGTCGTGTCGACCCCCAGCAGCAGCACGTTGTGGGCGCCGGCCTGGGCGTCGGCGTCGAGCACCGCGCCCGACTCCGGGTCGAGCGCCGCCACCTGGTGGAGCCGACCGTCCAGGCCCAGCTTCGACGACCACCCCACCGTCATGGCGACGAATACGGCCACCGCCGCTGCCACCGCCGCCCAGCGCAGCCGCCGCGCCCGAGCGTCGATGTCCGGGGACCAGGGGCCGCCGGCGGCGAGCGGCTCGGGGACCTCGTCCTGGGCGGGCGGTCCGTCGTCGTCCTCGTCGTCGTCCCCCTCGGGGTCGTGCTCGGCGTCGTGCTCGCGGGGTGGGACGGGGCCGCGGTGGGCGGCCGAGAGCCGGGTCAGGCTCTCGTCGATCTTCCTGCGACGCGCATGACCGTCGTCGGGGGTGGCGAGATCGACGGGGTCGTCGGCATCCCCCTCGTCCGGAGCACCCCCGGTGTCGGCCGGGACCCGGCCGATGTCGAGTGCCTCGACCAGACCCGGTGGCAGTGAGCCCGGGGCAGGCCGCGACCCGGCCCGCTGTTCCGGGCCCGGGCGCCCGCTCGGGACGTCGTCCGTCGCCGGCGAACGGGGGGCCGCCGAGGTGGCTGCCGTCGGCGCACCACCGCCCCGCGACGAACCGGGACCGCCTGACGAACCAGGGCCCCTTGCCGGGCCGGGACCTCCTGACGGGCCGGGACCGCCTGACGGGCCGGGACCGCCTGCCGGGCCGGGACCTCCTGACGGGCCGGGACCTCCTGACGGGCCGGGAACCCCTGACGGGCCGGGAACCCCTGACGGGCCGGGAACCTGCGGAGACACAGGTCCGTGCGGTGAACCGGGGCCCGCCGCCGACCCTGGGCGCTCCGGCGGGTCGGCCGAGGGAGGCGCGGTGCGGCCCGGGCCGGCCGGCGGCCCGCCCGGGGGAGGCGGGACCGTCGGGATGGCGGTCGTCGGGATGGCGGCGGTCGGCGGCGTCGTCGGCCGGATCGACGTCGTCGGCGGACCGTCACGGGCCTCGTCGCGAGCCGGGGGCGGGCTCGGAGCGGCGGCCGAGTCGTCGACCCGCGGGTGCAGCCGCGTGAACTGCTCCGTGACGGGATCACCGCGCCGCACACCGCGGCCGACCACCGGCAGCACCGACGTGCGCGGGGCCGGCTCCTCCGCACGGGGGTCTCGCCTACGCCGATCAGCGGCGCCCCCGTCACGCGCTTCGGGGGAACCCGGCTCTAGAGGAGTACGCGGGCGGCGGCGGGCCGAGGGATCTCGCGGACGGTCCGACCCGTTCGGCACGGTCACCTCCTCGGCCAGACGCGAAAGGGCGGACCCGGCCGTGTTCGACCGAACGATCCGCCCCCGCGTCCGCCCGAGTTTACGGAGCCGACTCCCCACGACCGCCCGGGGGCGGGATCAGCCAGTGGTGCGGACCGGCTGCGGGATGGACCGCCGCCGCGACGCCGGACCCGCCAGCCGCACCAACCCGGTGCGCTCCGACCGGTACGCGACGGCGTTGCGGCCCGCCTGCTTCGCCGTGTACAGGTGCGCGTCGGCGGCACCGATGAGCCGCTCGACGTCGGTGGGCCGGCTGTCGGAATACGCGACGCCGATGCTCACCGTGACCCGGAGGTCGCCGTGCAGCTCGTGCCACGGATGCTGCGCGACCCGCTCCCGGGCCGCCTCGCACCAGCGCACCGCGTCGGCCAGCACCCGGCCCGGCATGACGAGCGCGAACTCCTCACCGCCGTAGCGGGCGCAGAACGCGCCGTCGGGCAGCGCCGCGTCGAGCTCGGAGACCATGCGCTGCAGCACCCGGTCGCCCAGCAGATGGCCGTGGGTGTCGTTGACCAGTTTGAAATGGTCGATGTCGGCCAGCGCCACGCAGATACCTGCGGTGCGGACCGTGTCGTCGCCCAGGTCGGCGAGTTCGGTGAGCAGCGCGTCGAGCCGCTCGTCGAGATAGCGACGGTTGTAGCTCGCCGTCAGGCTGTCGCGGCGGCTCTGCTCCCGGGCCTCGGCGTGCTCGCGGCGCAACCGGTCCAGCTCGTCGGGCGCCGCCGTCGCGCTGCCCGCCAGGTGGTGCAGGCGGACCGCCGCCCGCAGATGCGTGTACGCCTGCTCCCACAGGCCCTGCGCGGCCAGCTTCTCGGCCTCCGCGGTGTGCCGCGCGGCGCGGGCCGCAGCCGCGGCAGGGGTCGACTCGACGTCACCGATCGGCGTCGGCCCCGCCGTCACGGTCGCGTCGCTCACGTCATCACCCCCGTCACCATGCCGATTGTCTCGTCGTGACAGGTGTGACCCTTGAGGTTTCCGGGCCTGCACAACCCGTTCGCGCCCGACTCCACACGACCGGGCGAGGACACCGGCACCGGCCGTAGAGGCGATCACCCGCCGGAATGATCCAGTTCCGCGCCGAACGGGACCGACGGGTCGCACGGGTCGTCGAGCCAGTGCTCCGGGAGCACGACACGCCCCGGCGACCCCTGCCGCCCGCGCGGCCCCTCCGCGTCCGCCGGGAACGGCTCGTCGTGGTCGAGCATCGCCAGCAGCTCGTCGAGCTCGTCGATGCTCGCCACCATGCCCAGCCGCTTCCGGACGTCCCCGCCCACCGGGAAGCCCTTCAGGTACCAGGCGATGTGCTTGCGGACGTCGCGGATGCCCTTGTGGTCGCCCATGTGCTCGCACAGCAGCACCGCGTGCCGGCGGATGGTCGCCGCGACCGTGCCCAGGTTCGGCGGCGCCGGCAACGGTCGGCCCGCGAACGCCGCCTCCAGGTCGGCGAACAGCCACGGCCTGCCCAGGCAGCCACGCCCGATCACGACACCGTCGCACCCCGTCTGCGACACCATCGCGAGCGCGTCGTCGGCGGAGAAGATGTCGCCGTTGCCCAGCACGGGCAGCTCAGCGGGCATCGCGTCGCGCAACCGGGAGATCATCGACCAGTCCGCCGTGCCCGAGTAGCGCTGCGCCGCCGTGCGCGCGTGCAGCGCGACCGCCGACACCCCGCAGTCCCGCGCGATCCGGGCCGCCTCGAGGAACGTGTGGTGCTCGTCGTCGATACCGATGCGCATCTTCACCGTCACCGGGATGCCCGCCGGCGCGGCGTTGTCCACCGCCGCGCGCACGATCCGCTCGAACAGCCGCACCTTGTACGGCAACGCCGCCCCGCCGCCCTTGCGCGTCACCTTGGGGACGGGACAGCCGAAGTTCAGGTCCAGGTGATCGGCCAGGTCGCGCTCGGCGATGACCCGCACCGCCGCCCCGATCGTCGCCGGGTCGACGCCATAGAGCTGCATCGACCGCGGGTGCTCGTCGGCGTCGAAAGCGATCATGCGGAACGTCAACGGGTTGCGCTCCACCAGGCCGCGCGACGTGATCATCTCGCACACGTAGTAGCCCGCGCCCTGCTCGCGGCACAGCCGCCGGAAACCGGGGTTGGTGATCCCGGCCATCGGTGCCAGCACCACCGGGGTGTCGACGGAGAACTTCCCGATACGCAGCGGCGGCAGCACCGGCGTCGGGGCCGGTGCTGCCGTCGCGGTCGCCGGGCGGGCGACGAGGTCCTGCACACTCACCCGGCCGATTGTCCTCCGTCTAGAAGCCGACGTTCACGCAGGCCAGCCGGTCACCCGCCGTGCCCGCCTTCCCCGGCTCCATCGACGTGTGGTTCGCGTGCACCACCACCGACTTCGGCGCCGCCGCGTCGGTGAAGTCCCACGCCACCGTCGACGTCGCCGAGGCAGCGCCCGACCCACCCGTCGACAGGTCGAGCCAGATCTCGTTCTGCGGGTTGGCGAACGCCGGGTCCACGCTCGGCGTCACCGGGTCCTTCTCGTTCTGGAAGTGCGGCCCGGAGTCGGCGGCCGCTGCGCCGCAGGGCTTCGTGTGGGCGTGCGCGCCGTAATGGTGGTCGGGCAGCAGACCCGTGACCGTCAGCGTGACCGTCGACGACCCACCCCCCGAGCGCGACGACACCGCCACCGAGGAACCCACCGGCACGAGATCGGGCTTGTACGTGATCGCGGAGGTGTCGGAGGCGGAGAACTCCTTGGTGACATCCACCGCGCGGGTCTGGGCGTTCGCCGGGGCGGCGGGCGCGTCCGACGGCTGTTCTGAGTTCGAGCAGCCGACGAGCAGGAGGGCAGCGATTAGGAACGTCGCGGAAGTCCGCAATGCGCGCATCGGAGCAGGATCGCCGATGACGCACCGTGACCGACGGCAGGTGGGGGTGTCGGCGCGACGAAGGTCACCCGCGGACACCGGTGGGGCCGAGATGCGGGTGGACGGCAGGTCGTAGTCTGACGTGGGCGTTGCGGCGCCCACGGGGCCTCTAGCTCAACCGGCAGAGCAGCGGACTTTTAATCCGCGGGTTCGGGGTTCGATCCCCCGGGGGCCCACTACCTCTGAACTGCGAAAATGTAAGATCGCCGCGACTTTGATCAAGCCTCTGACTGCGGGAATGACTGCGGCTAGGATGCGGTCATGGCTCCGTCGGCTCCGAAGCGCCAGCGCGGGACGATCAGGCAGCGCGGCGGCTCCTACCAGGTGGTCGTCTACGCCGGGCAGGATCCGGTCACCGGGAAGCGCCTCTACCTGACCGACTCGACGACCGACGAGCGCGAGGCCGAGCGCATCCGCCGGCGCTTCGTCGCCCAGGTCGACGACCAGCGAAACGTGCGTACCCGGGCGACGCTCGGGAAGACGCTGGAGTCGTGGCTCCGGACGCACGAGGCCGAGGAGTCGACGCTCGATGGCTACCGCGGCTACATCCGTCGGACGATCGAGCCCGCCCTCGGCAATGTGGCCATCGGCAAGGTCACGGCGCAGGTGCTGGAGGAGCTGTACGCCGACCTGCGGCGGTGCCGCCACCGCTGCAAAGACGGCGAGCCGGTCGTCGACCACCGCACGACCGTTCCGCACGAGTGCCGGGAGGTCCGGCACAAGCGCAAGCCGGGTCGGCCGGGGAAGCCCCCGCACGACTGCGAGGCCGCTGGATGCGTCGTCGTCGAGTGCCCGCCGCACCACTGCACGCCGATGTCGGCGTCGTCGATCCGGCAGGTCCACTGGATCCTCAGCGCGGCGCTGGCGGCCGCGGTGCGGTGGGAGTGGATTCGCAGCAACCCCGCCGAGGTGGCGAAGAAGCCGCGGCAGCGCGCGCCCCAGCCGGAGCCGCCGACCTCGACAGAGGCGGCCCGCATCGTCGAGGCGGCTTGGGCCGAAGACGATTCGTGGGGAACGCTCGTCTGGCTGGTCATGGTCACTGGGATGCGTCGCGCCGAGCTGGTCGCGCTGCGCTGGTCGGACGTGGACCTCGCCGAAGGCAAGCTCACCATCCGTCGGAGCTACGTGCGTACGGGCGGGCGCGGCCTGGAGAAGGACACCAAGACCCACCAGATGCGGCGCATCTCCCTCGACGCTGCGACGGTCGAGGTGCTCGGCGAGCACCGACAGCGGGTCGAGGCGCAGCTCGCCCTCGTCGACCAGGAGCTAACGGCGTCGACGTATCTGTTCTCGCACAGGCCTCTTCACGACGGCCCGGCTGATCCGAGTGCCGTGACGCATCGCTACGGCCGCATGTGCACGACGCTTGGGATTGACAGTCACCTCCACGCGCTGCGGCACTACTCGGCCACGGAGCTGCTGACCGCTGGCGTCGACCTGCGGACGGTCGCGGGGCGACTTGGGCACGGGGGCGGTGGAGCGACCACTCTGCGCGTCTACGCAGCGTGGGTGGCCGAGGCGGATCAGCAGGCTGCGGATGTGCTTGGGAGCCGTATGCGACGGAGGTGAGCCGTGTCGGCAGCGGCGCCGTGCTGCGCTGGCCGCGGTTTCCGTGACACTCTGGGTAGCTGTTTCCGTGTAAATCTTGGTAACCTTCGACCATGGCTGCGACCGAGTACGTCTGGTTCCTCCGGCTAGCGGTGCGAGTGAGCCCGCCAGCCAGTTATGACATCGCCGAGCGCATTGCGCGCCAGACGGCCGCGGCGGTCGGCCACGATCTGATCCTCATGGGTCGGACCGACAGTTACCGGCTGGTCAGTGTTGTGGTTGGTGGTGTTGATCCGGCACCCCCGATACCGGTGCCCCCGGCCTTCATTGATGCCTTGCATGCGGCTGCGGAGTCCAATGGGCTCGTCGCATATCCGGCCGCGCCCGAAGATTTCGTCTTGACGACCTCGATGCCAGAGGAGCCCCCGTCCCCCGACCTCGTCGATACGAAAGAGTTCGCAGGGATGTGCGGACTTTCACCTCAGCGGTTGTACGAGCTTGAGTCTGCGCGGGCCCGCGCGGTCTCGGCGGGACTTGCGCACGTCTTTCCGGCCCCTTTTGTGACGGGGTGGTGGCACCGCCGACAGGCCGAGGCGTTCGCTGAAACTCGCCGGACGACTCGCGGTCCGCGTCGGCGGAGCCCGAATTGCAATGTTGACGGCTGCATCGTGGAGGGCGCGTCGATCGTGGGTTCGACGGGCCGTGGTCGTCGCATCGAGGTTTGGGTGTGTCCCGGACACGAGCAGGTTCTTGCCACGGCGCGCGAAGGAGTGGACTGGGTCGTGCATGTTGTGCCGTCGACCAAGGTGATCCTCAGTCCCGACATTTCGAGGATGAACGTCGGTGAGAATCCCTAACTGGCCCACCCCCGGTCGGACCCTAGCTCTCGTTCTCTATCCTGAGGTGATCAACTCGCGATAGAGAACGGGCGGCACGTGGGACTCATTAAGGAAGCAAAGGCGAATACAGCACTTCAGCACGCTACGCAAGCAATGTCCGAAGGGCGTCGAGTTCTCCTGTATCGGCAGAATGTGCCTGCGACTTCCTTGGGGCTCAGCGGACCGGTCTCAGGTGTTGCTGAGGTGATCGAAGCTATCGAATCTGCGGGCTGGGCGCTCGTGGACATGGCGTATGACGGCGCTCAGTCCAAGAACGGCGGTGTGCTCCTCCTGTTTCGTCCTGCGCGAGGACGGCAGGGATGAGCTGCAAGGGGACATGGACACCTATGGTGTGGCGATACTCCGCTCGACATCGGCAGTGGTGATCGTCTGGCGTCGCCCGATCATCTTTTCCGCCACGAGCACACCTGCGCGGTGGGCTGGGTCTCCGGAGTGGCTCGCCGACGCGTCAGTTATCAGCCAGGCTCGGATTCCGTGCTCGAAGGCGTCAACCGCTGTCTTAAGTACGCACACCTCCGTGTCGATCCCGCATACGAACATGTCCGTCCATCGACGCGACACGGCAAGCGCAATGCCCTCGTCGTTGAACAGCGAGTAGATTCTCTTGTCGATGACAGCGGTCACCTTGTGAGTGAGGTCCTCCAAGTCGTCGACTACGTCGATCTCGGGTGACTCCTTGAGTTTTGACCATCCCATCACGCGCTCAAAGGGGCTGTCGTCGTAGTTGAGGTACCGCGTGAACACCACGTCGCGGCCGGCGTCGAGCCACTGCTGGACGAGGCGGGCAATGACCGGCACCACGTGCTGCGAGTGCTCGGTGATGAAGCCGTTCTGCACGTCGACGACGACGAGGACGGGGTTGATCTCTGGCACCTGCTACCGCCTGTCGCAGTCTCGAAGGCTGTCGATGGCCTGGTCCAGTCTGCGGATCAGGCCACTGGTGTTGACGATCGCCTCCCGCATGGCGCGGTGCTGGGAGGTCTCCTGCGGGCGCTCGGTCGTGAGCCTGGAGCGGATGCCGCGGAGATAGCGCCAGCCGAACTCCGGCGGCACGTCAGGATCGGCGCCGGCCTCCACGACGCGGCGGATGTAGTCGGCGTAGGCCCACGCGGCCTGGACGGACAGCTCGCAGGCGATGAGTTCGCCCTCCGCGAGGCACTGTTCGGGCGCGAGTGGTGCGTAGACGACGCCGGACCACGAGGCGTAGGCGGTCGCGATAGCGCGGACGCCGAAGTCGCAGATGTCGGGGTGGTCGAATCCGTCGCGGAGGAAGGCCTGCTCGACGACGGAGGCCCGCGCGAGCTTCTCCTCCGCGGTGCCCTGTTCGTGGCGGCTGACGAGCACGCGCGGGACGCAGAGCAGGCGGAGCCCAGTTTCGTGCTGCAGTCCGTCGAGTGGCGTGCTGTCCACCCAGTAGGCGCTCAGGACGTAGGGGTCGCCGAGGACGTCGATACCCGAGTCCGCGACCGCCTGGTTCGCGCGGTGCATGTTTTCCTCGTAGGAGTGGCGGCGCCACACCGCCACGGATGCAACGGAATCGGGCTCGATCTCCTCGACGAGGTGGAACATGACGACGCCGAATGGCCAGCACAGCGCCCGGGTGTTCGGTACGGCGAGGTCTGAGACCTGCTCTGCGCCCAGCCAGTCATCCTGGGCCTCGGCCCGGGCGGGTGCGCGCGAAAGGCCGGCGACCGCTTCGGCGCCTACGTAGAGCGGAACGAACTTGTGGCTGCGGAGTCGGTAGGTGCTTCCGCTCGATGTCGCGGAGTCGGAAGGCCCGAACAGTTCGGCGGTCGGCCGCTCGAAGAACTCGGCGATGAGGGTGGCGTAGAAGTCATCCGGCCGTCGGACCCGGCCTGTCTCCAGCCGGTAGATCTGTTTCTCGATGTTCGCTTCACCGGGCGAGCTCCATCCGCGGGCGCCGCAGTAGAGGTGCAGTTCGCGGGCTAGTCGGGGCCGACCCCAGGTTCGCGAGGCACGGAGCTCCAGGAGGACGCGGTTGGGCACTCGGGCGCTCGATGTCCCTGTGTCCATGCCTGATGTCCCCCGTGTCCCGTGACACCGGACGGTGTCCGTGGCTGTCCCCGCTGTCGTCTGTTGATCTTCCCTGCTCTGGACGACAGTTGTGGCATGAACGGAGAAAGTCGACAGAACGAGTTACGACGGATCGGCTCGCTCGCTCTCAAGGCGCGCGACCCGGGCCGTGAGGGCGTCGAGGTCGCGCCGGAGGGATGCGATCACTGCGTCACGGGGGACGGCGGCCTCAGAAGCTCCCTCGAGTACGAAGGCTCCCTTGCCTTGGTGCGTCGACACGAGGCCTTCCGCTCGCAGCTCGCCGACGGCGGATCGCGCGACGGTGATCGAGACGTCGTAGTCGCGCATCAGGGCTGAGTACGACGGGAGCTGTTCGCCGGGCTGAAGCTGTCCGCCCCGGATCTTCTGTCGCAGGTCCTCGGCGACCTGTAGGTAGGCCGGTTCTCCACGAGTCCAGTCGGCCAACGCGCACAACTCCTTCCGAGGCGACGGGACGTTAGCGACCCGTCCACGGACAGCATGCCGTGCGGCGCTTCGGCGAGGAACACTTGACGCACTATGAGGCATAGTGCACTGTGAGACACAGTTTGCAGATCGAGAAGGGATATGCAGCGTGAGCAGTCAGAGCAACCAGATGCAGGTCGGGCAGCCGACCCGATCCGCGGAGCGATCGTCGGCGCTGGATCGTGCGATCCGCAAGCGTGCGAACGGGGTGCCGACATACACCGTTCCCGAGGCAGCGGCGCTCCTGAGCATCTCGCAGGAGTACCTCTACCGCCTGATCCAGGCCGAGGCGTTCCCCGCGGTCCGCATGGGCCTCGGCGGCCGACACGGTCGCTACGTGATCGCGGCGAAGGCCGTCGAGCAGTTGCTGGACGGCGCCGCCGGTGACAACGCGGTGTCAACGACGGCGAAGGGTGCCAACGTCTCCGGGGGCCTCAGGTGAGCGTCGGGGTGCTGATCCTATTCGCGGTTGTGGGTGCGCTGATCTGCGCGAAGGCGCGCGTCGCGGCCGGGGCCGTGGTGTTCTCCCTCGTCGCGCTGGTGCTGTTCGTGGCCACGCCCGCGGGGCAGGGGCTGCCCGAGGCGGTCTCGTCGTTTCTGTCGACGGTCGATCACTCGACGGCCCCGGCGCTGAACCACGAGCGCGAGGCGTCCGCGGGATCGGGGGCTGTGGGATGACCGCCGCCTACGACATCGACCGAGACTGGCGTGCGGACGCGCTCTGCGCGCGGGTCGACCCGGAGCTGTTCTTCCCGACGGCCGAAGACGGCCCGCTGTACGAGGCGCAGGTTGTCGCGGCGAAACGGGTGTGCGCGGGCTGCCCGGTCTGGCGCCGGTGCCTGGACTACGCCCTGGCGGCGCTGCCGGACGGGATCGCGGGCGGCCTGACCCCGGACGAGCGGGCGAGGCTGCGCCGCCGCGGCGGGCTCGACAACCCCACGGCCGCTCGCGCGGCACGGGTGGGTGTGGGGGAGGGGAGCCCGGCGGCAACCGGTACTCCCCTCCGGATCTTCGCAGCACGTGAGGCCCTGGCAGGCAACAAGTCACCGGAAGGAAACCGAGGGTAGATGACCACGATGAGCAGCCACTACGACAACGACGGCCAGGACGTCGACGACCGCCCGGCGGTGCGTCAGGCCGAGGCCGGCGCGCAGGCGTGGCGGGCGGTCGTCCACGCCCAGGGCACCGCCGACCCGGAACACACCGACTTCTACGCGATCGCCGCCGAGCTGGTCGACACCCTGGCCGCGGTCGCCGCGCTGGCCGAGGTCCTGGCCCGGCAGGTCGAGCACTACGGCGACGACCGGCCGGTCTACGACGACTCCCGGGTCGTCGACCCGTACGAGCGCCTGTACGCCGCGGCCGCGGACATGCACGAGCTGGCCGTCCGCGCCCGGGAGGCGGATCGGGTGGTCAACGCATTCTGGTCGCGGATCAGCCACATCGGCGTCAACTACAGCACCGAGCACGCGGCCGAGGTCACCGGCGACGGTCCTGTGGCGGTGACCCGATGAGCGGGCCGGGATCGGCGACCGCGGCGGCGGTCGGATTGCGCCGTTGGGCCCGCAGCCATGACGACCACGTGAATGCGGCGGTCGGGCTGCTGATCGCGTCGGAGGTGTGGTTGGCGCGCAGCGAGTTCCGCACCACGTGCGTCGAGCACGACGACGACGGGACGTGCTGGATCGACTGGACCGAGGCCCGCGCGTGCTTCGACGCCGGACGGTTCGCGAAGGCGTCCTCGACCGAGATCGTGGTGCTCGACCTCGCGATCGCCCTGGGGGAGGACCGCTACCGGTTCTCCCGAATCGACAGCGCTCAGGCCCGAATGGTTGTTGAGGCGGTCACGGCTGCGGTGGGGGTGGACCGATGAACCTGTGGTCGATCCTGCTCGTGGCCGCCCCGATCGTCGCCGCGATGGTCGCGTTCAAGCGCGGCGCCAAGCGTCTCGGCGCGGTGTTCGCAGTGGTGTCGCTGCTGCCGCTGTGGGCGCTGCTCGCCGTCCTCGGGCTCCCGCTCCTGCTGATCGGCGGCGCCCTCGCCGCGCTCGTGGGCTGGCACCGGTGGACCCGCTCGTCGTCGACAGTGGCCCGGTGGGGTGCTCGGTCGCGCCGCAAGGCCGGCGTCGCCTCGACCCTGGACATCGTCCGGCACGCGGGCGGGCTCGCGATGCGCCGCCGCGCCGGGTCGGTGCGGCCGTCGCTGGCCGCGCTCGACTGGCGGGCACGGCTGCGGCTGCCAGTCGTTGAGGTCGCGGTCAGGTTGTGCCGGACCGGGCTGGTGCGGGTGTGGTCCTCGATCGAGGACGTGACCCTGATCTTCGGCGGCCCCCGCACCGGCAAGTCCGGCTGGCTGGCCGGGCAGATCCTTGACGCCCCCGGCGCCGTCCTGGTCGCCTCGACCCGCACCGACCTGCACGACCTCACCGCCACCCGACGCGCGGCACGGGGGCCAGTGCTGGTGTTCAACGCGGTCGGCCTCGGCCACCTTGCCTCGACGGTGACGTTCAACCCGGTCGACGGCTGCGTCGATCCGGTGACGGCGTCGGAGAGGGCTACGGACATGCTCACCGCGACGATCCGCGCAGGCGGCAGCGGTGATCGGGAGTTCTGGGACGCGCAGGGGCGCCGCGTGCTCGCCGCGCTGCTGCACGCTGCCGCCCTCGGTGGCCGGACGATGCGTGACGTTCTCGGGTGGTTGGCCGACCCGACCGCGGCCGCCAAGGACGTCACCGTGCTGTTGCGCCGAAGTCCGGAGCCTGCGTTCGAGTTGGACCTCGGCCAGTTCCTCACGACGAACGACCGCACCCGCTCGTCGATCACCTCGACGATCATGCCCGCGCTCGGCTGGCTCACCTCCCCGGCCGCGTGCGCCGCAGCCGGGATCAACGACCAGGACGGTCGCCATCGGCTCGACGTGGCGGAGCTGCTGGCCGCCAACGGCACCGTCTACCTGGTCGGCGGGGACGAGTCTCAGGTCGCCCCGCTGGTGGCTGCGCTGACCGGGCACGTCGCCCGGCAGGCCCGTCGCATCGCCGCCACCCGCCCAGGTGGGCGGCTCGACCCGCCGTTGCGCCTGGCCCTCGATGAGGCGGCGCTGATCTGCCCGGTCCCGCTGGAGTCGTGGACGGCAGACATGGGCGGGCGCGGGGTGAACATCCTCGCCGCGTTCCAGTCCCGCGCCCAGCTCCTGGCCCGCTACGGCACGCACGACGCCGCGACGATTCTGAACAACGCGGGTGCGGTGATGGTGTTCGGCGGCACCCGCGACCGTGACGATCTGCAGTTCTGGTCCACCCTGACCGGGGACCGGGACGAGCCGGCCGACACGGTCGACCCGACCGGCCACACCACGGCCCGGACCTCACGCAAGACGGCGGTGTTGTCTCCGGCGCAGATCGCGAACCTGCCCGCGGGTCGGGTGTTGGTGATCCGCCGCGGGATCGCGCCGGTGGTCGGGAGGGCGCAGATGTTGTGGCAGCGCCCCGACGTCCGCTGGGAGCGGTTCGCGACGGACCATCCCGGCTGGGCCCAGCGGGCCGAGCACACCGCGGCCTGGTGCCGTTCCCTTCCGACGCGGGTCGCTCAGCGGCTCGGCCGTCGTCGGCCTGCGCGGGTTGCGGTCGCGGCGCTGGCCGCCGGACCGAACGCCGAGCCCGTCGAGGCTGTCGGATCGGCGACGGCAGGCCGGCCGCGGCTGGTCGTCGTCGACGCGCTGGCCGCCGACAACACGCGCGGCGAGGCCGAGTCCAGCGGCGGGGCTGATCGTGGGGGTGTGGCATGACCCGCCGACATCCGCCGCCGCTGCAGTTCCCCGCCCAGCACGGCAGCCCCGGCACAGCCCGGGTCCTGCTGCCCGGACTCGCGTTGCTCCTGCTGGTCGGGTTCGCGGACCACTACGCGCCGTGGACGCTCGCCGTCGCGACAGGGCTCGCCGTCACCGCTGCGGTCGCACGGCGGTGGAGGCGTTGGCGGCGGGAGCGCTGCGAGGACGTCGCCGATCTTGCCGAAGGCCGGGCGTTCGCCGCGCACGACCGGTTCAGCGCCGTTCCGATCGACCCGACGGCAGCGCCGCCCACCGCGGGCCAGTCCGTTCGGCCCGCCGGCCGCGCGAGCTGACCGCCCTCGGGCTCCCTCGATACCTGTTGCAGGAGAACGCGATGAGCAACCAGAACGGGCACCGCCCGCCGGGCGCGCCGGGCGGCGTTGACCGCACCGTGTCAACGCCCCCGCCGCCCACCGCGGCGGCATCAGACGACGACGGCTGGGCCGGTCCGGTGGCTGGGCTTGCCCGGCTCGTCGACGGGCTGCGCCGCGACCTCAACCCGCTCACCGGGCTGCCCGAGCGGGTCGACGAGCTGGCCTCGCTGGTCGCCGGGCTCGCCGACGCTCTGGCCGCCTCGACCTCACGTCGCCAGGCCGGACCGGCCCCGTCCTGGCTCCTCGCCCCGACCGACCCGCAGAAGGCCGCCGAGCTGCTGGACGGGTTGGCGGGCTGGCTGGGGGTGGTGTTCCTGCGCTACCCCGACGGCGCCGCGGCGTTGCCGGAGTGCTGGTGCTGGCATCCCGACGTCGTCGAGGAGCTGCTCTGGCTCATGCATGCCTGGTCGGCCGCCTACCAGGGCCCGGCCGCGTCGGTGGGGTTGGCGGGGGACTGGCACGACCGCCAACGGCCCGGCGTCGTGCGCCGCATCCGGGGTGCCGCGGGGTCGTGCTCGCGGGAGAACCACCAGACCCGCCCCGGCAGACCCCCGCTCCCCACCGGTGCCCCCACGGTGCCCGCCGCCGACGAGCTGGCCGTGATCGCCGGGCGGTGGGCCACCGACCGCGACCACCCCGCGCCCGAACCCGCCAGCACCGGAGCCGCCGGCGCGATCGCTCATGAAGGAGCGCGACCGTGACCACCCGTCAGAGTCCCAACCCCCGCTTGCCGGTCGAGCGCGACGTCGACGCCGTCGAGGCCGCCCTGTGGCCGTGGATCACCGCCGCCTGTGACGTCGAGGTCCCGCTGCTGGGCACCGAGGAGTGGACGGCGGCGGCTCCGGTCGTACAGCGGGCGTCGGTGGCGGTGTTCGTGCTCGGCTGTCTGGTCGAGCGGGACCCGCTGGTGATCGCTGCCCGGCTCGCCGCTGAGATCGCCACTGCCCGCGCGGTCCGGTGCGCCGCCGCCCGCCAGGCGTCGCACGCCATCGCCGCCGCTACCGACTGGACCGCCGTCGCATCCCGGCTCGTCCAGCGCGCCGCCGATGGCCCGACCCGGGCGAGCACCCGATGAGCCGCCCAACGGACCGCCCCGCGGCAGGGACGCCACGGCTGGTGCTGTGGCTGCCCGGTCTCGTGGTCGCGCTGGGCGCCGCCGCGGCGACGGCGCACGGGCTCTACGAGGTCGCCGCCGCCGCGCGGGTCCCGGCCGGGATCGCCTGGATCTACCCGCTGATCACCGACGGACTGGCCGTGGTTGCCTACACCGCCACCGCTCGCCTGACCGGGTCTGCCCGCCGCTACGCGTGGTCGGTCGTCGTCCTGTCCGCCGGGCTATCGGGTCTGGCGCAGGCGGTGTTCCTCGCCAGCGACCCCACCCCGACCGCAGGCGCGGTCGCCGGGCTGACGGTCCCGGCGGCGCTGCGGTTCGGCATCGGCGCCTGGCCCGCCATCGCCGCCGCGCTGGCCGCGCACCTACTACACCTGCTCACCGCCCACCCCACTCACGAGGTCGACGACGGCCCGGCCCCGGCGGCCGAGCCCGCGCAGGTGCAATGGGTCGCCGAGACGTCGGTGACGCCGTCCCGTTCAACGGCTGCTGTTCAACCGGCGGCGTTCAATGGTGCGGGAGTTCAGGCCGACGCGTTGACCGCGCCGCTGCCGATCGTCCCGGCCAGCTTTCAACCGACGACCGCTCCCGCGGCCCCCGCGGCGCCCGTGCGTCCGGTGAACGGCCCGGCTGAACGGCCCGCTTCGCGGGCCGGGGAAGCCCCCGCGCGCGAGCGCGCCCAGGCCGCCGCCGACCGGCTGCGCACTCGCACCGGAGCACTCCCGACCGTCTCCGAACTCGAAGCCGAGGCCCAGGTGTCCCGCGGTACCGCCGCCACCGTCCTCAAGGCCCTGCGCGAGCACCCCGCACCCGTCCCGGCGGCTACGACCGCCCCGACGACGACCGATCACGAGGCGACCCAGCGATGACCACGACCACCCTTCAGCACCCGACGAGCACTCACCCGAGCACTGACAAGGACACCACTCGGCAACTTCACACCAATACCGACGAACAGTTCAGA
Organism: Pseudonocardia sp.; assembly: GCF_050250275.1. GTDB lineage: Bacteria > Actinomycetota > Actinomycetes > Mycobacteriales > Pseudonocardiaceae > Pseudonocardia. Next base: position 68,196 of record NZ_JBFWOY010000005.1, on the reverse strand, counting down.
ACCAACACAGCAACGACCAAGACCAAGCGATCACACCTATGCATCACGATCCGAGGGGCCGCGCCGGCCTTCGGCCGTCAGCGGACGACCCGCCCCGCTGTTGATCTTGGATTCGGGCTCATCGCGGCTTCGGGTTGGTGGTCGTGGTGCTGAGTGTGTCGTCGGGCTACAGCCCGGACTACCTGCTCAAGCAGGTCGCGACCGGCCGGGAGAACTACTACACCGGCGCAGTCACCGAGGGCGAGCCCCCGGGCCGCTGGTGGGGGACCGGGGCCGAGCGGCTGGGCCTTCACGGGCTCGTCGAAGCCCAGGACATGCGCGCGGTCTACGAACGGTTCCTCGACCCCCGCGCCAAGGGGTTCCACGATCCCGCCCAGTGGGGCGAGCTACCGACCCTCGGACACACCGGCCGCTCGTACAAATCCGAGGACGAGTTGTACGCCGCCGCGGTTGAACGCGAACCGAACGCCTCGGCTGAACGCCGGGTTGAACTCCGTACAGAAGCGGGCAAGGCCGCCCGGCGCAACGTCGCGTTCTACGACGTGACGTTCAGCGTGGCGAAGTCGGTCACGCTGCTGCACACCGCGTTCGAGGCCGAACAGGTCAAGGCCGCCGCGCGCGGGGACGAGGGCGCGGCCGCGGCGTGGGGGGAGTACCGGGCAGCGGTCGAGGAGGCGATCTGGGCGGGCAACAACGCCGCCCTCGGCTACCTGTCGGAGCGGGCCGGGTACTCCCGGGTCGGGCACCACGGCGGCGCCGCGGGCCGGTATGTCGACGCGCACGAGTGGGTGGTTGCCTCGTTCTTCCAGCACGACTCCCGCGACCACGACCCGCAGCTGCACATCCACAACCCGATCCTCAACCGCGTCCAGGGCCCCGACGGGCAGTGGCGGACCCTCGACGGGCGCAGCCTCTACCGGTGGCGCGCCGCCGCGGGCGCGGTGGCCGAGCGGACGACGGAGGAGCGGATCGCCCACGCGCTCGGGCTGCGGTTCGCCACGCGCCCGGATGGGAAGGCGCGTGAGGCCGTCGGGGTCGACCCGGCGGCGATGGCACTGATCTCGTCGCGGCGGCGGGCGGTGACGGCGAAGGCCGAGCAGCTGATCGCCGCGTTCGAGACCCAGTTCGGGCGGGCTCCGAACAACCTGGAGCGCGACCGCCTGTCTCGGCAGGCCACGTTCGCGACCCGGCGGGCGAAGTCGCACGAGGGCCTCACGCGCGAGCAGCTCCTGGCCCGGGTCGACACCCAGCTCCGCGCCGAGGTCGCCGGTGGCCTGGCTGGGGTGGCCCGCGACGCCCTGGCCGCCCGCGACGACGGCGCTCTCGCAGCGCAGGTGTGGTCGCCGTCGGCGGTGATCGAGACCGCGCTCGCAGACGTCCAAGCCCGGTCTGCAGGCTGGACCCGTTCCGACCTGACCCGAGCGATCAACGCCGCGCTGCCGGACTACCTCGGGCTGCCCGACGGCACCGACGTCGGTCGGCTGCTCGACCAGCTCACCGCCCAAGGCCTCACGGCGGCGACCCCGCTCGACGCCGCTCGACCCGCCGCCGACGCGATCCCCGACGCGCTGCGCCTCGCCAACGGCGACTCGGCCTACGAGCAGCCGGGCGGGCGGCTCTACGCGACCCCGGAGCAGGTCCGCACCGAGCGGTTCCTCGTCGCCGCCACCGCCCAGGGCGGCGCGACGGCGCTTCCCCGCGAGCAGGCCCGCCGGTTCCTCGACGAGCTGGCCGAGTCGGGGATCGAACTCGGCGCCGACCAGGCCGCCGCCGTCCGCGGGGTCCTCACCTCTGGGGCCCGGATCGAGTCCCTGGTCGGCCCGGCCGGGACCGGGAAGTCCTTCGTCGTCGGCGCGATCGCCCGCGGTTGGACCACCGCGCCGCAGCTGGACGGCACACCGGCGGGGCGGGTGTTCGGGCTCGCGACGTCCCAGGTCGCGACCGACGTCCTCACCGGCGAGGGACTCACCGCGCGCAACGTCGCCCGCTGGCTCGCCACCCAGGACCGGCTCGCCGCACCGGCCGCCGAGGCGCGCGCGAGCGCCGACGACGCCGGGTGGGCGCTGCGCACGGGCGACCTGGTCGTGGTCGACGAGTCCGCGATGACCGACACCGCTTCCCTGGCCGCGATCCATCGCCACGTGGACGCGGCCGGGGCGAAGCTGCTGCTGGTGGGGGACCACCGCCAGCTCGCCGCGGTCGGCGCCGGCGGGGGCATGGACCTGCTCGCCAACTCGGGAGCCCGCTACGAGCTCGCAGAAGCCCGCCGGTTCACCGCGGACTGGGAGCGGTCGGCGTCGCTGCGGCTGCGCGCCGGGGACGAGTCCGTGCTGCGCGACTACTTCGAGCAGGGCCGCCTCGTCGACGCCGGAACCACCGACGCTGCGGAGCAGTCCGCCGCCGCGGCGTGGCTGGCCGACACCCTCGACGGGCGCCGTTCCCTGCTGCTGGTCGACACTAACGACCAGGCCGCCGCCCTGTCCGCGCAGCTACGGGCCGAGCTGGTCCGGCTCGGGCGGGTCGCCGAGGACGGCGTGCCGCTGGAGTTGCAGGGCACCAACGCCGGGGTGGGGGACCTGGTCCAGGCCCGCCGCAACGGCTGGCACCTCGCCGGGATGGAGGGCAACCGGCGCGGGCCGATCAACCGCGAGACCTACCGGGTCACCGCCACCCGCTCCGATGGCGGGCTCGAGGTCGCGCCCATCCTCGACAACGGCCCGGACGGGGAGCAGCTCGGCGAGACGATCGTGCTGGCCGCCGCCTACGTCGGCGAGCACCTGGCGCTGGGCTACGCCTCGACCGTGCACGCCGCCCAAGGCGCGACAGTCGACACCAGCCACACCGTCGTCACCTCACGCACCGGCCCGGCCGCGCTCTACGTCGGCATGTCCCGCGGCCGGGCCGGCAACACCGCGCACGTCGCCACCGTCTCCGCGGTCGAGGACCCGGCCAACGGGCGCCCTGACCAGACCCTGCGCCGCCACCCGGTCGCGATGCTGGCCGGGCTGCTCGACTCCGACGACCGGACCGCGACCCGTTCCGCGCTCGCCGCCGCGGCTGACTCCGCCGCCGAGGCCGGGAGTCTGCGCGCGGCGGTGGAGCTGCTCGCCGACGCCTCCCAGCTCGCCGCGACCGACCGCACCGCCGGATGGCTCGACCAGCTCACCGCCGACGGCGTCCTCTCGCAGGCGGACCGGCGGCGGATCGCCGCCGAGGACGGCGCCGCGTCCCTGACACGCATTCTGCGCCGGGCTGAACTGGCCGGCCACGACCCGCGTGCCGTCCTGGCCGCGGCGGTCGCGGGTCGGCCGTTGGACGGGGCGCGGAACCTGACCAACGTCATCCACACCCGCATCGCCGACGCCGGCCTGCCGCTGGACCCGGTCGCCGCGACGTGGGCGGCGCGGGTGCCGACGGTCGACGATCCGCAGTATCAGCGCTACCTCGACCAACTCGGCGCCGTCGTCGACGAGCGCGCCGCCGCGCTCGGCGCCGCCGCAGCAGCCGATCCACCCGCGTGGGCACTGGCAGCGCTCGGCACCCAACCTGACGACGCCGGCGGGCGACAGCGCTGGCAGGAGGCAGCCGCCGCCGTCGGCGCACACCGCGAACTCACCCACGACGGCGCCGCCCGCGAGCGCGAGGACGCGCGGGCCGGGCGGGTCGGGGACGTGCTCGGGCGGGCCCCGAAGCCCGGCCAGATCGAGCACTACGCGGCCTTCCGCGGAGCGTGGCGGGCCCTGGGCCGTCCCGAGATCGACCGGGAGACCGCGGAACTCTCCGACGGGCAGTTGCGGATGCGGATCCGCGGAGCGGCCCGCGACGAGGCCTGGGCGCCCCGGTTCGTCGGCAACGAACTCGCCGCGACCCGACAAGCGGCCGAGGGCCACCGCCGCAACGCCAGCCTGCGCCGCGCTGAGGCCGACGCTGCGGCCGACCCGGCCGAGCGGGCCCGGCTGTTCCTGGAGGCCACCGACGCCGGGGTGCTGGCCGACACCCTCGACACCCGCGCCGGGACGTTGCAGGAACTCGACGACGCTCGCGCGCGCTGGCTCGCCCACACCGCCGGCAACCGGGCCGCCGCCGACCAGGCCCGGCTCGTGCTCGCCGACCGCCACGCCGACACCGCCCCGGAGCCCGAGGTCACCGCCGAGGAATGGCTGGCCGCCGCCCGCGAAGCCGACCAGGCTGAGTACGCCCACCGCGACATCACCGACATCGACCTCATCGATCTGCCTGCCGATGCCGCGGACCTGCCCGAGCGCCGGATCGGCGACGACGCAGTGCTCGTCGAGACTGCGGTCGACGACGTGCGCGACGTCGCGGTCGGTGATGCCGCGCCGAGTGAGGACGTGGTGCGGGTTCCCAGCGCCGACGCCGTCGCCGCGTCGATCGATCGCGCCGCCCGCTCACTGCGCGAGATCGAAGCCCGCGAAGCAGCTGAGCAGGCCGAGGCCGCCGACCGCGCTGCCGAACTCATCCACTGGCACACCGACGACCAGGCAGACGACCACCTGATCGACGTCGCCGACGAGGCCGGCGACGACTATGCCGACGCTCTCGACCCCGCACCGACATAACCACATCCCAACGCGACGACGGCCGGACCTGCACTCAGGTCCGGCCGTAGCGCATTCGGTGCCCGTCTCAGCCCGTCGCAACCGGGTGGGGACTCGCGGACAACACCAACAATCGCGCCCGGCACAGCTCCAGCTCCGCGACCGGAATTCGCCTAGCAGCCCCGTCGAAGAACGGGGCCATCAGCCGCGGATCAGTCAACTCGCCGAGCAGCCAGCCCAACGTCACTACGACTCCGTGCATGTAGTGGCGGACGTAGCTGTCCCCGGCCCGCAACTCCCAGGCTCCGGGGGTGAGCCGATCCTCCGGTGCGATTTCGTGCACCGCCCACCACCCCGGCGGCGGATAGGGCTCGCCTTCGGCGAGTGCGTCCGCGACCAGCATCGACGACCAGGCCGCCGCCTTCGACGGCAGTCCCTCGCCCAACGGCCCCGGCGTCCGCTCCCCGGCTGCCGCACCCAGCCACGACAGGCTCACCCACGACCCCAACGCCTGCGGCGCTTGGGTCCGCCGGTACTCCGCCAGCAGGAACAACTCGATGTTCGCGACGGCCCGCAGTGGCGGGCACACCCACTCCGGCACACTGCTCAACCTCGACATGACCCCGAGTGTGCCGCCAAATACCGACGATCTCCGCTCGGTCCGAGATCTGGTCGACAAATCGTTGACGCGGTCGTGTCAACTCTCCTGGGAGTCCGCCACAAGCCGGAGAAGATCGCCGATTGGCTGGCGCAGGACAATGGGCAGAGCATCCTCACGCAGCGATTTCAGCAGCCGCGGCTCGTGTGCCATGATATGCAACAGGGCATCGTCGAGTGTGGGGCCGCTGCCATTGAGAAGCACTTCGGTCACGAGCCCGACGTCGTGGGCGGCAGGTTGGTCAACTCTCGCAAGCCGCCGGATAGCTGCTGCGACGTCCCTTAGGCCTGCCCGTTGAGCATCCGTTGCCCGGGAGGTCGCGATCTCGAGGTCGAAGTCCTCCCAACCGTCGCTCGAAGAGAGACGCGAATTATCCACGGACCTGGTCCGAGCTAAGCCTAGGCCCCTCATGCGAGCAGGCAACCCCAGCTCGCTAACAAGATCAGGAACAAGTCCCTGGAAGTGGTGAGCCGTCTGACGTGAGTTGTCAGACCCACCGAGGGCCGCTCGCAGAGCTTCCGTAATAGTCTCACGCTGCTCATCGCCGACAGCGGCATACCGCATTAGAATCCGCGCATAGAAGGAGAAGTCGTCAGAAATTGGCTCCCACAGTAGTCGGAGTCCGTGAGAGATGATCCGGTTCCGCCACCTCGGCAGAGACCGGGCCATGCCGTCGTCGATGAGTTCGAGTGCAAGTCGTGGGCCGGTGGGCAGTGTCATACCGAGGCGCTGACTCGCGTTGATATCGAACGATTCCAGAACCTCGACGACTGCCTCGTGGTGATGATCTTGAGGATCGGCGAATAGCTGACCCGCTGCGAAGATCCAACTGTTGCGCCAATGCGGGCTTGCGCCCGCGATGTGCAGTCGCTCCTTCACTTGCACGAGTGGGCCGGAAGCCAGCTCTCTCGCGGCCATGAGCTCCTGGAGGGAGCGCACGTCGAAGCCGTAGCCCTCGGTGGTCCGGCGTGGGGTCAGAAGCACGAGCCGCTGCGTGACAGCAGTGAAGATTTGATCACGGAGTCCTGAGTCGCGCCCTGAGGGTTGGAAGCCGTCCCGATCCAGAACTCGCCAGATGACGTCCTGAAGCTCTGACGCAGATAGGGTGGCATAGGAGCGGTCGCCAGACTCACTCCGAACCTGCAGCTCAAAACCGACGTGTTCGTGTAGGCGTAGGATCTGTTGGCCATAGTCCTGAAGCAGACGGCGGAGGCTGGCCTTCTTGTCCCGTTCTCGACGGAATACAGTGTCGTAATATCCCCAAAAGAGGCTGTAGCGATCCGGCGACAAGGTTCCGGTGCCGTCGAGAATAATCGTCATGATGAGCACTTGCAGTGGAGTTCGTAGTAGGTTCCGGAGCGATTCGTCCTGCGCGACCTCGCGTAGCCGCGTCATAACACGTTCGATGCGATCCTGGTCACTGCGAAGGCGTACCCTTGTAGCTTTTTCGCCGTACTGTAGCGCGTCGGCAACGGTTAGGTCGTGTAGGTCGATGCGTTCGAACTGAGTGGGGGAAATGTTCTCTGTGTAGCCAATCGGCCGAGTGGTCAAGATCGCAAGGAGATCGCAGTTTTCGGCCTCAGCCTCATTTACCAGCTCGACGACCCGACGAATGAGACGCTTCCGCGTGTCTGGCTCAGTCACCTCGTCGAGTCCGTCGAATACCAGCAGCCACGGCCACTGGGCCATCCATTGGTGGAGGGCCCACGGGTGCACGGTACCGTCATTCAAGCGCTGCGACACCTTCTGGGAAATCCACCTCAGCAGGGTAGATTCCTGGCTGAGACCGCCATCCTCTGCGTACTCTGCAAGGTCGATTCGAATCGGCCAACGCCGGTTCCTGGGTAGCTCACAACCCATCCGTGACAGGGCCTGCTGGTAGCCGAAGATTGTGATGCGCTGTTCATCGCTCAGCTCTGTTGCGCCTTCGAGCATCGCTGCGCGGAACGCTTGGACCAGAAAGCGGGACACTGTAGTTTTCCCGTTACCAGGGGCGCCGGTAATGATGAGGTGGCGCGGCTTGGGGGCGAGCGAAAACGTTGGCTTGAGCATATGCTCGGCTCGCTCCAAGGCGTATTGCACGACAGTGCTCACGTCGCCTTGGCTATTAACTGACGGAAGGTCAATCGCTACCTCATGGATGGGGTAGCCGGAACCGTCACTGCCGCCCGCCTCGTCGAAATAGACGAAGCCATCGCCGGTCAAGGTCGTGCGTGCGTGCACCCTTAGGGCGGTTTCGAGATCGCCAATAGCGATCGAGCCTGTCATGTCGGACAGTGCGGCAAATACATCTGCAGCGGTAAGCATTCCCGGGAACGCTTTGCGGACTTGGTCGTGAACCTTCAATAAGGTCGTTAGCTGGAACTCGTCCCAGATTCGAAACTTCTGGATTCGACGAAGTCGGTCTCGCTGTGCTAAACGCGCGTTACGGCTCGATTTGTCGATATCACGGCTATCATCGTCGAGCTTGGCTATGTAGTTCCGGATGTTGTTAATGACCCGGTCGTGGCCCCCTGTGTCCGGTGTCGGAGTAAGGGGGACGTTGGTGACTACGACGAGGAAGTCCGGAACTTCCGATCGGTCTGCGGCCTTACTCCAGTCGCTTAGCTCTTTGCGGATTTCGCCCCAAAGCCAACTTGCATTATCATCCGGCCGTGCAGAAATTGCGGATTTGTGTTTGACCTGTATGACTGTGTAGCCGTCCCAGACCTCGCCGTTGAAGCCTGGGACCGACTGCCACGACAGCGGGCCGCGGTGGTACAGGTCGCGACCACCGTCGCGTCCTCGGCCCATAGCCTGCACGCCGGGCCCGAACGCGGCGATTGCGAGCGCGCCAGCCAGGTCTTGAAAGCCGGTCGGGCCCAACTGCTGGAGGTTGTCGGTCACGGCTTGACCATCCGAAGTCGGTCGTTGCTGCAGGTCTGGGCGGTTGGGGCGTTTGAGGGTCGCCACAGGCAGGAGCAGGTGGGCACGCAGCCAGCCGCTCGCACAGGGACGTAGACCATTGAGGCATTCTCCCATCCGCATCAGATTCAGCCCTGCTTAGGGTGTGATTCGCCTTGGTCGGGCGATGTGGCTGCCGCGACGGTCATTACTCTGTGGCCAAGATTAGACAGATCGCATCAGGCGTATGCGGCGAAGGTGACGGCAATGGATGCGCGCTTGAGAAGCTGAATGGATCAGCTAGGTGCCTACGGAGAGGCGTCTGAGGTGAGAGATGATCTAAGAGCGCGCACGCAGATACGCGATTCCAAAGCGGCACCTGAAACAGCCGACTACGCATGCGCTCAAGGCCGCGCAGGCCGAGCAACTGATGGCGGACGCCCTTCGGGCGAGGCCTGCCGGCCCTTGGCTTAGCACGGCCGACCTCCCGGTCAAGGGCGCTGCGCTGCGCTCCACGTCGCTGCGCGACGGGACTTCGTCCCGCCCTTGACCGCGAGCCTCCACGGCCGCGCTGGGACGCCTTACGGCGGCGGGGAACACAGCGCCCCGCCACCCCAAGGGGACGGGCCGACAGGCCCACGAGCCGTCGCGGAGGCCAGCATGAGTGCACTCGACCACACCGCCACTAGCACCGACACGACCAACGGCGTTGACACCGTCGTGTCAACGTCGAGCGGGGCGGCGCCAGTCGGGGCGTTCGGGTCGCCGATGGTCGCGGCGCTGGAGGGGGCGTGGGCGGCGATCCAGGCCCGGCACCCGCAGGTCCCGGCGGCGGTGATCCTGGTTGGGCCGGGCTCGGGTGGCGGAGCAGGGTTGAAACTCGGCCACTTCGCGGCGATGCGCTGGCAACACGTCGCCGCTGCCCGGGAGGGGATCGGGCCGCTGCCGGAGGTGTTCGTGGGTGGAGAGGGCCTGGCCCGCGGCCCGGCGGACGTCCTGGCGACGTTGCTGCATGAGGCCGCGCACGCGCTCGCCCACGTGCGGGAGGTCAAGGACACCTCGCGTCAGGGTCGCTGGCACAACGCGAAGTTCAAGGCGTTGGCCGAGGAGCTGGGGATCGAGGTCATGAAGGACCCGCGGCTGGGCTGGTCCCCGACGTCGATCCCGGACGCCACGAAGGCGGAGTACGCGCAGGTGATCGAGGAGCTGCGGCGGGCGCTGCGCACGCATCGCTCGGTCGAGGTCGGCTCAGGCGCCAAGACGACGAGCAAGACGACGCCCCCGGCAGTGTGCGGGTGCGGACGCAAGGTGCGGGTGAGCCGGTCCGTGCTGGCCGAGGGGGCGATCGCGTGCGGGAACTGCGACACGGAGTTCGTGATCCCCGACCTCGACGAGGACCAAGACGACGACTCGTCAGACGGTGGGGCGTAAACGCCCCTGGGCGCCGCTGCTGCGGCACCAAGTCGCTGCTCGGCGGTTCTGCGGTTGTCTCGTCTGCCGTGAGGCCCGCCGGGCTCAGCTTCCGGCGATGAGTAGACGAGTCCCGGCCGGGGCGGGTTGGTCGAGTTCGCACACCACGTCACCGTCGAGCAGGAGCTGGCCGCGCTCGATGTAGGCGCCGAGCCGGGGTTCGGGAATGCCGGCGGCGACGGCGCGGTCGCGGACAGTCGGAATGCCGGGCTGGTCGTCGCTCACGGCTGGTCCAACGATCTGGGGGCGCGTCCGTCGGCGCGGTCGCCCGGAAGCGGTTCGAGCAGGTATTGGCAGGCTCTCAGGGCGTCGCTGAGCAGGACGCGGGGCATCTCGTCGACGTCGAGTGCGACGGTGTCAAAGACCGCGGCCATTGCGAATGCGGCGTAGCCCCAGCGCGGGGCGCCGTCGTGCTTGTCGGCGGCCCCGAGACGGCGCAGCTCCCAGGCGCCGGCGTTGATCCGGTCGACGACCGCGGCCCGTTGTTCGTGGTGCTTGCGCTCGTGTTCTCGCACCACCCGATCGTCACCCGGAACCCGTGATCGAACAAGCGTTCGATCGTGTGGTGAGGTTCTCGACCCGCTGCTGCACGAGGTGTTCGCTGAGGAAGTAGCGGTGTCGCGCGTGATGCGCCGCCCAGCTCACGGCCGGTCTGGCTGCGGGCACCGTGGAGAGGGCTGGCTAGCTCGTGACCTCGCCGACCTCTTGAGGCACGACGGGACCCGGGCCCCGCGCGTTGACCGGATCTTCGGCAAGGTCGAGGTTCAACGCGTAGAGCTGCGTCAGCAGGTCTTCCTCGGCGTTGAACCCATATGCGTCCGTCACTTCCGCGTCCAACGCCTGGTGAAGCGTCCGCAGAGTGCTCCTGCCCGGTTGTCGGAGGACGTCGTACTGCTTGGCAAGGCCGACGCCGGCGGCCAGGTACTCGTTCCGCAAGTCGAGGATGCTTTGGACGGTCTTCTCGATCCTGGCAACCTGCCCTGGCTTCGGAGACTGCGGCCACGGGTAGGAGTCGAAGACCGTCGTGGAGGTGTAGCGCGGGTCAGCCTTCATCCCAGAGCAGCGAGCCTCGAACCATTTCCGGTGAAGTTGAGAGTGTACGACGCCGAATGAATAGTTGTCTGCTAGCGCTAGGGCAATCAGGGCATCACTTGCGTGAACTTCTGGCCCGACGAAGGCGAAGACTGAAGGACGTTCGAAGCTGCTGACCCGCGAGGTAACAATGTAGCGTGGCAACTCGGCAAGTCGGTCGAGCATATCCTCTCGTCGATACGCGAGTTGCCACCAGCTGTCGAGGAAGTTCGAGTGATGTCGAGCGAGCTTCGCTTTGGGGTTGGCTGCCCTCAACTCTGCATTGCGCTGGGCTTCCTTCTCGGCCCCCGCGAGGCGCTTGGGGAGAACACCCTCCTTAAGTCTCTTCACGAGGAAGGGAGCGGCGGTTTCGGCGGCCAACGCGTCGTTGTGCGGAAGGTCGATGATGTAGCGGTCGACGGCACTTCCTCGGAGCAGCGCGTCACCGGTCAAGTAGGGGTGGAGAAACTTCGCTGACTCTGGCGACTTCTTAATGATGGATTGGTACTCGTCCGGCGAGACTGTAAAGCCTCTGGTTAGTCCGGGAGTCTGTCCCTGAAAGCAGACTTTCGGCGTCTGGTTGACAGACAGTGCGACTGCCTTTCGAACGTCGATCCCGGGCTTCAGGCTCGGCGGAATCTCGTCTAGCTCCAGCCGAAGGTCGGTGCCATTAAGCCAAAGCACTTTCTTGTTCTCTTTATTGGCAGAACCCTTGATCCAGTTCACGATGGACACGTGTACCACCGCGTCGCCGGACCACGGCTGGCTCGACACGGCTTCGGTGATGGTGCCGCCATTGTCCACCACGTAATCGAGCGATGCGATGCGTGACGATGTTTCGCGAATACTCTTCGTCCCGACAAAACCAGCTCGACCGCCGTCTTTGAGGTGATCGTGGGCCAGCGGAAACCAGTAGGTAACGAAGTCGGCGACCCCGCCGATGTTCGGGTACTTGGTCCGCAGGCGGTCGTTATAGACGACGCCGAGTTCCTCGACCATCTTCCTCCGGCCAAGGAAGGGTGGGTTTCCGATGATCGCGTCGGCCTTCGGCCACGGAGAGAACAGCGCGTCAGCGGCGACGATCGTGCCGTCGAGATTATCGAGCGGCAGGACGTCCTGGTCATCGTCAAGTTCGTCAGCTGACAGTTTCTTCGCCAGCATCATGGTGACCTTGGCGACTTCGACGGCGAAGGGGTTCACGTCGATTCCGTAGAAATGGTCCGGCGCTATGTATGCCAGGCGACGCTGAGCCTTCCTTTCGCCCGACCTACGGCGATCGTCGATCATTTGCTGAGCCTCGGATTCAAGGCGTCGCATTTCGCGGTACGCGACGTAAAGGAAGTTGCCGGAGCCGCATGCTGGGTCTAGCACGCGAAAGCTATACATCTCGCCGAGAAGTCTTTCGATCTCCTCGATGTTGCCGGCGGCTCGTAGGCGCTCACGCCACGGCGCCACAATTGTCGGAATAACGACACGAGCGATGTCTGCCTGGCTGGTGTAGTGCGCGCCTTGGGCATGCCGCTCGCCAGCGTCCATAGACTGTTCGAACAGAGTGCCAAAGATCTCCGGCCGGACCGCTGACCAATCAGTCACTGCGGCTTCGCGCAGTGAGTTGAGCTCCAGTTCTGTCAGGTCAAATGGTGCGACCTTTTCAAATAGTCCGCCGTTGAAGTACGGCGTACCCTTGTATCGTCCACCTGATGTGATACTCGGGCTATTCATCTCGCGGAACAGGCCGAATACGAGATCGTACGCCTCGCTACCAGTCTTGGAGTCGGCCAGGACCTGAGTGAAGAAGTGGCTCGGCAGCAAGCCAATGTCTTCGGCGAACATTGCCATGACACTCTGCAACACGAAGCGCTGCGCGTCGTCGCGGTTGACCCCGCGCTCGTGTAGCCCGCGGAAGACCTTCGCGACCTTAGCCGCGGCGTCACGTGTGACAGCCACGAGATCATTGCCGAAGACTGGAGGTGGAGCCTCGGGCAGTAGGAAGCTCAATGCCTCCCATCGTTGTGGCAGGTCGTCGATCTTGAGCCGGTCCATAGGCTCGTCGAGTTGCCTATCGAAGTCGTAAATCCAGAACTCGTCGAAGTTGCAGAGCACGACATACTGCGGCCGGTCCGGCACTGCTTGGACCCAGTAGTCAAACGCCTGTCGGTATGCCTTCGTAAGGTCGACGCCTGCCTTCTTCATCTCGACGAGGCAGCGGGGCTTCCACATCAAGTCTGCAAATGCAGTGCCCTTGGCATTGTTCTTCTTCAGGCGTTCCTCGAGTGTCGCTCCTGCTTCGCGCACGCCGGCATGGCCAAATGCTCGGAAGAGGTGCTCATTGAAGATTTGAGCCTCACCCTTTTCGTCGCCTTTAAGGTGCTCGTGCCGGTAGCGCACGAAATCAGCCAGGCGCTCGCGGAGCTCTCGACCCTCGGTCACAGCTCCCAGAGTAGGGCACGCTTGGCGCCATCGTGGCGTGGGCGCTCTAACCGGTTTAAATTGAGGTGGGTACTCTTCTGAACGTGAGCATCCCCTATGTTCCCGGTTATCACAGCCAGAGCTTGAAGGCAAGTCTCTATGACCTCTGGCCGCGTCCAGCGGGGGATTTGCCGCGTGAACTCTGGCCGGCCGCCGAACTGCAGGAGGTAACAAAGACTCCTGAAGGCTGGCTCACGGTGTCGTCGCACAGCTTCTCGAACGACTTCCATGGCGGCGTCAATGCTGTCTTAGTCGAGCCGGGCAAGATTCACGAGGCCCTGGCGGATTCGGCTTGGGTTGGCCGTGACCTGGGCGACGTAATGATAAGCGGAGACGATCAATTCGCTGATGGCTTGATTGCGGTCAATGAGAATTCTCGGCCGCAGTTCTTTGTTCAATGCAGGTACCCGCAAGGCGCACGGTCTCGCTCGTTCGACGTCGATCTCTCATTCCTATGGTACTGGGATGCGTTTCAGGTCGACTCAGGCTGGTCATATGTGAATGCGGCGGGCCGAGATCAAGAACTGATTCGATTCTCGGAGATCGGCGAACGAGGTTGGAGAATTGAGGTCCGCGCTCTGGAGCTCCGCACCTATCTCGCGCAGCGCCGGCTCGATCTGATCTTGCAAGTAGACGTGGTTTACAAACGGTCTCTCGACAATTTCGAGCGGATCGACGACGCATTCGTGAATGATTGGTGCAACTTCAGTTTCTTCGCCACGCATGAGGGCTATATGGGGGATCGCCCCGCCTTCTCTGGGCTTATGGGGCAGTATGTTGTTAGGGGTCAGAGGACAATAAAACTTCCGCGCTGGGCCGAGTACGACCTACCCGTGCAGCATTTGAACTTCGTGTATGGCGTTGACGCGACGACCGGGGCAGAGCTTACGCATACGAGCGACCCCGATCAGCTTGGGACATACTTTGATAAGGATGCCTCGCGACTCCACTATTTGACCCCCGTGTACTTCAAACGGGAGGTGCTTCTACCCTACTCGGCCGAGCCCTCACGATACAGCCTTTCTGCTCATCGACTGTCATGCCTTGGGCTGTGGGGCGTTGAAATCTCTGTCAACAGTGCTGGATTAGTTGAGGTCTACCTCGGAGATATCGGCGCGAAAATTCCGTCGAATGAGTGGGGTCATTGGCGTGCGTACAACGTGCCGCCTGAGGGGATCATGGACGAGGGTCGATACCGGCGAGATTTCCTCAATCAATGGGCTGAATCCTCCGATCCCGTCCAGAAGCTACAGTCTGCTTTGCGTGATGTCGTTGCTACTTCTGAGGCCGCCTATGGAGGACCTCTTTGGAAGCCTTTGGCGGGACCTCTTCGGGCTGAGTTTGCATCGCTGATCGGCCCCCTGAACGAAGATCGTGCCGCGCTGAATGGGCCGATCCTGACCCTCACGAAGGTGATGGTCGATTCGCTCGACGGGCGCTTCCTCAAGACTCTGGTGACGGGGGTCGAGAAGGGCGAGCAGTCTCTGCGGACATTGACGCGTCTAACCGACAGTCTCGGTGACGAAGAAGATGTGGTGGCGATCTTCAAAAATTTGCAGTCTTTTCGGTCACGGGGCGGCGTCGCACATCTTGAGAACTCGACAAGCGCTGCTACGGAACTTGCGCTGGGTATCAGTGGTCTATCGGCGATTAGAGCCTTTGCGGTTGTCGTCTCCGCAATATACAAGGCTCTTGTGCGAATCGACCAATTGATAAAGAATCGGATCACACCTGCGTGAGCCGGTAGTCTGTTGCAACGTAAGCCAAGATGAGGATGCGCGTCCGTGGGCGACGACCTGACGGCCGAGGCGACCCTCGTGGACCAGTCAGGGACCGGGCTGGGGCGCCGGACCGAATGGTGCGGGCCGGCCCCTCGTCGGTCAGGGCGCCCCCGGTGTCGCTGCTTGGGTGTGCACCGGCGCTCCGGCGCATCGTCGCGCCTGCCTGACCGACGGACCCGGGAGGCACAATGAGGACATGACAAGCGCTCGCGCGGGACTCCGACTGGAGGACTGAAGGCTTCCTCGGAAGCCGGAGGACGTGCCTCCAGACTCCACTTCGCCCTACGGACCCTGTCTAAGGTGCAGTCGATCGAGCAAGTTCACGGTTCTTGGGATTGTCCCAGTTACGTATGACGACAAGGTGTTCTTCGACGGGCCGAACGGCCGAACCCCCGACCACTTCCAGCAGGTCAGCATCCTCACCTGCGGTGGCTGCCACAACAACGTGATCGTTGTCGAGGACAAGTACACCGGCGGACAACTCAGCCGAGATCGGCCGGGCGGTGGCCTGATCGAGTGGCGGGGCATCCACTGGTGGCCTTCGCCTGGTATGAACGCCAGCGACCCCGACGTCGCTGCCGCTGTGGCGGATGCCATTGCCGAGGGCACCCGATGCCTAGCGGTTCAGGCGCCGCGTGCGGCCGTGGTTATGTACCGAGGCGCTCTCGCTGAGATCGTCCAAGACAAGGGATCGGCGTCCGCAAAGGGTGCAAATAGCCTTTGTGCACAACTTAAACGGATGGCGGACGAAGGTGATCTCGATAAGACGATTTTCGAGTGGGCCTCCGAAGTGCGTGTAGTCGGGAATGCCGGAGCTCACCCCTCGACGATGGACGCTGTGAGCCAGGACGAAGCTGCCGAGCTTCTTCGACTGATTCGGTCCATTACTGAGTACCTGTATGTGAATCCGGCACGCGTAAGGCGAGCACGCTCGGCACGCGGGGCGAGCGGGCCCGGCATGTCATAGGAGTTCTCTGCGTCGGGTTGTGTCAGCGGACTCGGGCGATGCGCCGGAGAGCAACACGCGGGACTTGGATAGTCAGGTCATGTGACGTTGGGCTCTTGGCGCAAGTCACTTGCCGATGCTGTCAGCGCGGGCAGCGGCGTCGTGGGATCAAACGTGGTGCGAACGACGAGTGACCGGAGTGAACGATGGCGCCTGTCGAGTACAGGCCCGGGGCTGTCGGTGCTGGTAGTGGGCCTGGTCAACGTTGTCGAGCTGCCTTATAACCGGTAGATCGTCGTTTGAAGCCGACTCCGGCTCCCGGGGCTGAGTTGTCCTAGCGGGTGTCGGTGCCGTCGGCCGGTGGCAGCGGGACAAGGCTGGGGACGCGATGGCCGCTGACTGTGCTCGGACGCGACCATCTCGGGCGTCGAGGAATGGCCACCGCCGACAGTCGCGGAGCTCGTCATTGCGCGCCCGCGACTGCTGTCGACGGTCGCCGTGCGGGGTTCGGACGGGGCGCTGCCGCCGCGGCACGACAGCTCCTCACGCACCCGGCTGGCGCTGTTAAAACACGCAGAGCGGGACGCGAGCGACAACTCGCCGACAGCCGACGCGCTACTCTGGTCTCCGGCTGAACGCACCGGCCAGCTTCCAGAGTCGCACACCGCCCACGCAGGAGCGACGACGAAGGACAAGGTCCACCGGGATCGTGCGCTTTCGCGGGTCAACCCATGACTGCGGGCGTGGGACGCGGTGTGGACGGAGTCCTCAGTGACACGCAACTCCCGACGGAAGCAGCGCAGCCGGCAGATCCAGCACGAGCAGGGCGTGCCGTACTCGGTCGCCCGACGTCGTGACGACTCCGGCAGCTCAGCCCGTGACTTCTCACGTCCTGACTTCGCCGCGCTGTACGCCGACGATGCGGACATGCCGCCGAGGATCGCCGCAGCGCTCTGGATCGCGGCCGACCTGCTGATCGACGAGCACGGGCTTGACCCCGACGAGCCGGTCGATTGGCTTCCTCCGGTCGCCCATCGCGAGGGGCCCGCGTTGGTCTCTCGAGTGATCGAAGTGATCGAGTGGCTCTCGGGTCGCCTCGGTCAGGGTGAGGTGGTCATGCCGCGGAACATGGCGCAGCAGGTGGCATGGGCTGCGATGATCGACGAGGCCGAGGTGCCGGACAGCGTCGCGAGCGAGAACCCGCAGGAGTTTTCGTGGTACCTCCGGCTTGACGCCGGTGATCTCCAGATCGCCGACATGGTCGATGTCCTGCTTCCTGACCTCGACCATGAGTTTCTCCTCGAGCCGCAGTGGGACGGCATCGAGGATAACGACGAGTTCGCCCGATCCTTTCGGGCGCCCAACCTGCACCCACGGCGGTGGTTCGAGCCCTTCTACGACGAGACGGGGTCGTCGGCCGCGTCGTCGTGACGCTCTGCTGGCTGCCTCGGGTCAGCGGTTGGCCACGGCCGGGGTCCCTCCAGTCCGGCGAGCGAGTGCGTCCAGCTCGCGGCCGTGGGCACGGCATGTGCCGGACGGTCATAACGTCCACATTGGACTCGATGACTGCGGGAATGACTGCGAGTTCTCTGGCTCTGAGTGCAGGCAAGGCAACGGAAGCAGGAGTGAGTTCAGTCTGACCAGCGGATAACATGAGACGGCCTGCGACGCCGCCATCTTTTAATCCGCGGGTTCGGGGTTCGATCCCCCGGGGGCCCACTCCGTCTGACCAGCTGTTACACACAAGCTAGGCCCACTCTGATCGGTCTCGTGGGATCAAACGTGGGACATATGTGCGTTATCGTGGACCCATTGCGGGCGGTACAAGTCAGCGGAAGCGGCAGCCGGGGAGCATCGAGCAGTTGCCGAGCAGCGCATTGCGCGTCACCGTCTACGCGGGAATCGAGCTCGTCACGAAGCGCCCCAACCGGCTCCGGGAGATCGTCCCGCCGGGCCCCAAGTCCTGGGTCCAGGCCGAGAAGGCCTTGCGGCGACCCGCGGGAGATGCCGCGATCACTGCGACCGGAAGCCACATGTCGAGCACCGCACAAATCGAGCCCACGAGTGCGATGAGCGCTGTCGGCTCTATGCGTGCTCGCCGTTGAGCGCCTCGTCGATTCGGCAGACCCACTTCGTACTCAGCGGCGCTCTGAAGCGCGCTGTACGGTGGGGATGGCTGTCCACGAACCGATCGCAGAAGCAGAGCCGCCGGCCGCTTCGCAACCGATGACTCGGCCGCCGATGCGCTCAGGCCGCGGCAATCGCGTCGTTGATCTGCTTCCAGCCGCAGAAGCAGTTCGCGAAGCTCCAGCTGCCTTGGACCGGCGCGATGCTCACGGCGTCGAGGGTCCACATCCCGAAGACGCCAGACCATTTGGGGTCGATCGGCCGGTTGTACGGGTCGGTGAGCCACTCGTTCAGGGTCATGGCGAAGTCCGCGGGGAACTCGCGGCGCGCGATGTTGTAGGCGTCGGTAAGGGAGGTCGCGGGTCGGAAGGTCATGAAGTCGCGGACCGTGGCCTTAGTCGCAGTCGTCCTGGTCGACGGCTTCGAGCCCGGCTGGTCGCAGATCAGGTAAGTGAACCCGAGGCCCATGTCAGCATGTGGGAAGTTCGCGTTCTGTTGGCGCCAGAGGTGCCATCCAAACGAACTCCCGACGCTGCTGCCGACGTGGCTGTCCTTGTGCAGCCGAACCCACATCTTCCTGCCCGCTCCCTAGCGCTCCCCTGGACGTCCTTCTCGGACGTGCCGCCTCACAGTGAGAGGTTCGGGCCGGACGTGACTGCCGTTACAGGACATCTCGGGCGGGCGCCCGCATTGCGTTGGAAATGGGCGGGGACGATCCCTCCGCCTCAACCGTCCACGCCGCGCCAGCCGCGTCACGGGCGGCGGCGCCGTCGCTCGGCGATGCCTGCGGCACCCTTACCCGGCCGACGCGACGAGGAAGGCGGCTTAGAGGAGGGAGCGGGGGAGGTGAACGCACTCGGGCGAGCGGACCGGCCGGGCGGCTGGGAGGCCCGTCGACGGCGGCGCGAGCCGGGAAGCCTCCAGATGATCCAGACCGCGAGCACCGCGGCGAGCGACGGTGACGATGAGGGGGCCTCCAGACGTGCACGCTGACGATGCGCACAATCGCCGTGACCAGGTCCGAGATCGACACAATTCATCTGGTCGTGCCGTGTCCGAGGTCCGCGCGGCCTGGGCGGGGCGCTGTGCGGCCCGCCGAGCCTCCGACCAGATCAGTGCGGACCCGCCGAGGACACCCGGCGACGGGACGCGACCGATCGGGCCCTGATCAGTGCCGACTTTTCGCACTGCTTTACGGGCGACCGGAACCCTCTGCCCATCGCCCGCTGTGAAGCCTGGATCACATCAGGTGGAGGCGGCAGAAGGAGGGATCTGACTGTGACCACCACGAAAGAACCTGCTGTGGCCGCGGGCCCGGAGCGGGCACCCGCAGCCGACGGAGTGACGCCTCCCCCAACAGGTGCCCAGTATCTGGAGAGTCTTCGCGACGGACGCATCTTCTACTTCGATGGCAAGCCGGTCGACGACGTCACGACACATCCTGCGTTCACCACGACGGCGCACTCGGTGGCGCGGATGTACGACGCGCTCCATGACTCGTCCCGTCAGGAGGTCCTGACCTACGTCACCGAACGTGGGACGCGCTCCCACAAGTTCTACAAGATGGCCACGTCCTCGCAGGACCTCTTCGAGTCGCGCGATGCGATCGCCGAGTGGGCGCGGATGAGCTACGGAAGCCTGTCGCGGGGGCCGGACTATAAGGCCGCTCTGGTGGCCGGTCTGGCCGCGGATGCGGACTTCTACGGTGATTTCGCAGGCAACGTCCGCCGATGGTACGAGAAGATCACTGACGACGTCATGTTCGTCAACCTGAGTCTGCTCAACCCGTCTGCGGACCGGACCCGGTCTGTCGCGGAGCAGCGCGACACGTACATGCACGTCGTCAAGGAGCGCGATGACGGCATCGTCGTGCGTGGGGCACGGATGATCTCCACAGGCGCGGCGTTCAGCAACGTCACCTACGTCAGCCAATACCTGCCTGCAAGCGGACTGGGTGTCGACGACAAAGACTTCGCGCTGGGGTTCTTCGTCCCGTTCGACGCGCCCGGAGTCAAGCTGATCGGCCGCTACTCGTACGAGTACATGGCGAAGCGAAACGGAACGCCTTTCGACTACCCTCTGTCTAGCCGTTTCGACGAGTCGGACTACTCGGTGATTCTCGACGACGTGTTGATTCCTTGGGAGAACGTGACAGCCTATCGAAACCCCGACGTCGTCAACGGGCTCTTTCCTCGCGGGTTCGCCCAGCGATTCATCTTCCACGCATGTACCCGGACGGCGGTGAAACTCGACTTCCTGTGCGGCCTCCTGCTCAAGGTCGCCGACATGAACAAGATCTCATCGTTCCGCGGAGTGCAAGCGCAGATCGGTGAGGTTCTCGGCCTCCGGCACAACCTCTGGGCCCTCGCCACGGCGATGGCCGCGGAGCCCAACCCGGCACCCGGAGGTGGACCGTACGTGCATCCGAACGTGAACTACGCGCTGCAGTGGCGGAACATGTATGGCGACACCTTCACGAAGATCCGGACGGTGTTCCACAACCTTATGGCCGGCGGCTTCATTCAAATTCCGTCCTCCGCGGAAGACTTCAAGAACCCTGCCACCCGACACTGGCTGGACAAGTACTGGAATGGCGCCGAAATCCCCGCGGAAGAGCGCGTGAAACTCATCCGGCTGGTGTGGGACGAATTCGCCACCGAGTTCGGTGGCCGATCAGAGGTCCACGAGCGGAACTTCTCGGGCAGCTACGAGGGGAACCGTGTGGAGACCTACCACACCGGTGAGCACATCGGCACGAACAACTACTTCCGCTCGATGGTCGACGAATGCATGAGCGAGTATGACCTCAATGGGTGGACGAGTCCGGACTGGCCTGAATGGAAGCGCGTCGGGACACCCTGACGCGCCCGCATCACGGTAGATGGGAATCATAGCCCGGCGGCGAGCCGGGTCGAAACGACGAAAGAAGGATAGAGACGTGACAATCGGGATTGTTGGCACCGGAAACATGGGAAAGGCGATCGCAGGCCTGTTCGCCGATGGCGGGCATGACGTCTACATCGCTGGCTCCGACCCTAAGAAGTCCGACGCCGCGGCTCAGGAACTGGCGTCGCGAGGACCGGGCAAGGTCAGTGCCGTGCCCACGGCGGAGGCCGCGGCGCGGGGGACGGACGTCCTGGTGCTGGCGACCTGGTTCGCGGTATCGACCCGGCTCGCCGTCGACCTGAGCGACGTGCTGCGGGGAAAGACCGTCATCGACATCTCGAACCCCTTCACCCCGAACTTCGACGGGCTGATCACCGAGTACGGCAACAGCGCGGGTTTGGAACTGCAGCGACGACTGGACGGTTCTGCCGTCGTGAAGGCGTTCAACACCAACTTCGCGCCGACGCTGAAGACCAGGGCCTTCAGCGGGAGCGATGTCGACGTGTTCCTTGCATCGGACCACGAGAGAGCGAAGGCCGACGTCGCCAAGCTGATCGGTGCCTCGGGCCTGCGGCCCATCGACGCGGGGGCGCTCGCCAACTCGGCGACCCTGGAGCGGCTCACCCTGTTGCTCGTCGAGCTCCAGGGCAGGTATGGCCTCGATTTCCAGGCCGGCGTGAAGTTCCTGCCCGGGCAGTCGTTGTCGTTCCCGGCGGCGGTGGCGACCTCGTAATCTGAAGTGCCACTGCGCCTCGGAGGAGCCGGTCCCGGCGCCGGACACCCCGGCGCCGGGCCTGCGAGCAGGGCAACCCGCGACGAACTTGTCCCCAGTGATCAGGAGCTGCGTGCATGCGCAGCGGATGCGCGGAGGTGACCATGGCGTCGCGACCGGTTCCGATGACGGAGCCAGATCGGAACCGTCTCTCCCTGATCCGTGGCAAGGTGACGCCACCGAGCCTGCAGGAGTCCGTCGTCCCGCGCCCTCGGATCGCCGCGCTCCTGCGGGAACTGATCGACAAGAACTCGGTCGTCTGCGTCTACGCCACCGCTGGCGCGGGCAAGACCACAGCCGTACTCCAGGCACTCGACGACTCGCCCAACTCGGTCGCCTGGCTGTCGGTCGATGAGACCGATGCCGCTCCCGGCCGCCTGCTGACCTACCTGCAGGCGGCTCTCGCGCAGGCGGGGCACGACACGCCCGAGGCGACGTCCGCGCTACGTGCCGGGGTTCCACACCCAGAGGTCGCCGGCATCCTCGCCGACACGATCGCGAGCCTGCCGGTCACACTCGTGCTCGACAACGCGGAACGGACCGCCTCCTCGCCGGAGGCCCTGGAACTCGTCAGCAGGCTCGGACGCTACCTACGAGGTCGAGCCAGACTCGTCGTGGTGAGTAGGCAGGAACTCGACTTCCGCTCGATGCCCTCCGCCATGATCGTCGGGTTGGACGAGCGGGATCTCGCCTTTACCGCCGAAGAAGCCGAGTCGGCACTCGCCTGGCTCGGCCGCAGCGACGTGGACATCCCGGCCGTCGTGCACGCGACGGGTGGGTGGGTCGCGGGCGTGCTGTTCGAAGCCTGGCGTTCTCGAGATCACTCGACCGGGCTGAACGGTGAGGCCGATCCGCTGCACGGCTACCTCGCCGTGCACATCCTCGATCAGCTCTGCCCGGAGCAGCGCGACTTCCTTATCCGCACATCGGTGCTGGACGAGGTGACCGGCCCCGCAGCCGCCGCTCTCGGTGTGTCGTCGGCGGCCCGGCACCTCCACGCGTTGCGGTCGGCCCACATCCCGGCCATGTGGGTACCTGGCAGCGAGGACACTTTGCGCTGTCACCCCCGCTTCCGTGAGTATCTGCTCACCCTGCTCGCGCGTCGCGATACATCGGAAGTCACCGAGATTTATCGACGGCACGCGATCATGCTCGGCGTGGCTCACCGGTACGAGGAGGCGACGGAGGAGCTGCTGAAGGCGGATCTGCTGCCCGAGGCGCTTGCCCAGGCGGAGAAGGCGATCGAGTCCGTCGTCGACAGGGGCGACTTCGCGATAGTGCGCGGCTGGCTGAGTCGATTCGGCTCGTTGCCGACCGAGAGGAACGTGGCACTCGCCGGCGCCGAGCTCATGATGGCCCTCGCGACCGAGGATTACGGGGGTGGCCTGGCGGTCGCCGACCGGCTCCGCGACCATGGGCTGCGCGACGCTCTCGCGCGGTCGTCCAGCAAGTACGCGAGCGCGATGGCCTGGTGCTACTTCCATGCCGGCCGGATCAACGAGATCCGTGCGGTCCTCGACGTCGCACGACCCGGGCTCGAGATCGATGCCATGCGGTACTGCATGACCCTTCTCGACGACGGCGGGGGCGCCCCCGACCTCGCCGGTGGCTGTGTCCCGCTGAGCGGCGGGCCGCTCGATGCCCTTATCATGCGCACGCATTACTACCGCGGGCGACTCGCGCTGATGCT
This sequence comes from Pseudonocardia sp., assembly GCF_050250275.1. Classification (GTDB taxonomy): domain Bacteria; phylum Actinomycetota; class Actinomycetes; order Mycobacteriales; family Pseudonocardiaceae; genus Pseudonocardia. The sequence continues at coordinate 44,884 of NZ_JBFWOY010000005.1, read as the reverse complement.
GGATGAGCCCGTATCGCGCTGGGCCGCTATCGCCGCGCGATCCTGGCAACTCGGCGCGCGGCTCGCGATGGGGCAGATCGAGCAGGCGGCCACGCTCTACGAGCAGGCACTCGACGCTGGGACGGTCGGGGTGTGGTCCGACGCGTTGTTCAGCGTTCAGCTGTTGCGGGCGCAGGGCCGCCACGCGGATGCCTGGCGGGCGCTGCTGAACGGCCGAGAACGCATCCGGGCGAGCGGCTCGTCGCTACTCGAGGCGTTCAGCTACCTGATCCAGGCCGAACTAGAACTTCTCCTCAACCAGGACCCGGCCGCAGCGCAGGCAGTGCTCGGCCAACTCCGGACACACCCTGTCGGGGGCTCGTACGGGTTCATCGTCGAGCAGGCGGAGACCTGGCTCGGGCTGAGCTACCTCATGCAGGCCGACGCGGCCCAGGCCGCACGGCATCTGGAACGCGCAGTGCGGAGCATGCGAACGGCCGAGCGGGTCCTGATGCTCCCGGCCGCGGCCGTATACCTGGCAGAGGCGTCGTGGCGGCTCGGCGACGAGAACGTTGCCGACCGTGCCATGAACGTCGCGCTCGAGGCCGCCGACCGTCAAGGATCACGTCAGAGTCTGCTGCAAGCGATCGAACTCTTCCCCTCGACACTGTCCCGGCGGCTCGACGCGGAAAGTTCGTGCGAGTCCGACTGGCACTGGCTGGGGCGCGCCCTCATCGCGCGCGACGTCGAACTGGACCACCACGTGGGGGCCTCGATCGAGATCGCGGACTTCGGCGAGATCGAGATCCGCGTGGACGGCCGCCTCGTCCGGCCGCAGATCAAGAAGAGTGTCGAGCTGCTCGTCTTCCTCGCCGGCCAACCCGACCACAGCGCCACGCGCGATCAACTCCTCGACGCACTGTTCGAGGGCCGACGGTCGGAGTCCACCTCGTCGTACCTTCGACAGGCCGTGCGCTGGTTGCGGGAGGTCCTGCCGGACGAGGACGGTGTGGAAGGTGTAGGCCGAAAGATCCGGATCAACTCAGACCTTCGCCTGGTGACGGGGTCCGAGCGTTTCAAGAGGACGGTGGCGGAAGCGTCAAGTCTGCGAGGCACGGCGCAGTATCGGGTCCTGCTCAGCGCACTCGACATCGCGGCCCGCGGCCCGTTCGCCGCGGGGGTGAAGAGCAGGTGGGCGGAGGAACGACGGCGCGACCTCGACTCGGTCCTCGTGGATGTTCGTTGTTCCGTCGCAGAACTCGCCTTCGCCGAGGGCGACCGTCACGCCGCCGCAGCTCATCTGGGTCTGGTCCTGCGCCTCGACCCCTATCGAGAGTCCATGTGGCGCCTGGCGATGCGCCTTGCGGACGCCAATGGCGACGCCGACGGTGTCCTGGCCGCCTACCGGTCCTGCGAGCTGGCACTGCAGGACCTCGGTACCGGGCCCGACACGGCGACAACGAAGCTCTTCAGGGGTCTGCGCCGCTAGCGCATTTCGGCGTTCTTCACGTCGGCGGTGGAGTCTCTGAGGACCAGCTCGCGGCCGCCTCGGAAGGAGACCAGATGGACGGATCAGATTTCCGGCAGGCGATCAGCCAGTTCGCGAGTGGCGTGACCGTGGTGACCGCGCGGGCAGGCGGGCGGAGCTTCGGGATGACGTTGAGCGCGATGACGTCGCTGAGTGTCGAGCCACCGACCCTACTCATCTGCGTGAACCGAAGAGTGCCGACGGAGCAGGCCATCACCGCGAGCTGCGTGTTCGCCGTCAACGTCCTGGCTGACTACCAGGAACGGCTCGCGAGAAAGTTCGCGAAGCCTGCTGACGACAAGTTCGACGGTGTCGATGTCGAGTTCACCCGGCACGGCGTACCGCTGCTCCGCGGTGCGCTCGCGCACTTCGAATGCACTGTCCGCGAGCGGATGTCCGGCGGGAGCCACTCGATCTTCATCGGGCACGTGGATGCAGCTCGGGTCTACGACCGCCGGCCACTCGTCTATCACGGGGCGGGTTTCGGCGACTTCAACGGCCGGGTCCGGAGCGCGATCCCGATCCCCGACTACGTGCCGCCGCCCAACGGCGTCGGCGCGTTCTTCTCCTCCTAGCCATCTCGGCGGCGCCCGCCCCTTGATCCGACCCGCCGAAAGGCGAGGAACTCACGGCCAGCTACGTCAGCGAGGAAAGCCACCCCGAAGCCATAAGGAGTCCGATGACCACCATGAAACAGTCCCCCACCGCGGCCGAAGCGGGTTCGTCCGCCACTGCGTCGTTCCGTGCGGGCAATGCCACGGGGTTCGGCGAGGCGCAGACGTCCACCGAGCGGGTCGATACCGTGGTTCGCGCCGTCCTCGATGCCGTGCACGGCGTGATTCGAGCCCACCAGGTTACGTATCCGGAGTTCCAGGCCGCGAAGCGATGGCTGATGGACCTGGGCGAGGGCCGTGAGTGGCCCCTGTTCCTTGACGTGTTCGTCGAGCACGCCGTCGAGGAGGTCGCCGCGCGATCGCAGCAGGGCACCCCCGGCACCATCCTCGGGCCGTACTACCTTCCCGGCCAGACACGACTGCCGGCAGTCGCCGCCCTCCCCGCTCGCCCTGATGAGCCCGGTTCGACCTGGGTGCTCAGTGGCCAGGTCCGTGACATCGACGGGAATCCGGTCGGGGGTGCCGAGCTCGACGTCTGGCAGAACAGCGCCGACGGCTTCTACTCGGGATTCGCCCCGCATCTGCCCGAAGGCAACCTGCGCGGCGTCGTCGTCACCGAGGGCGACGGTAGGTTCGAGATCACCACGATCCTGCCGGTGCCCTACCAGGTGCCGACCGACGGACCGACGGGAGAGCTCATTGCGGCCGCGGGCTGGCATCCGTGGCGGCCGGCACACCTTCATCTCCTGGTGCGCGCCCCCGGGCATCGCACCATCACCACGCAGCTGTACTTCAGCGGCGGTCGCTACGTCGACGATGACGTGGCGCACGCAACCAAAGCCGAGCTGATCCTCAACCCCGAGACGCTGCCGGACGGCACCCACCGCTCCGACTACGACTTCGTTCTCGAGCGGGACTGATCCTTATCCGTCAGCAGGCCAGACCAAACACTGCCACGGCGTCCTCTCGGCAGAGCCGGAAGCAGGTTCCACCACTCCGATCCTCGGAAGGAACAGCATGAGCGACCTGCGGATCGATCGAGTTGAGACCGTCCTGCTCGACATTCCGCTACGCCGCCCACACCGCTTCGCCAGGACCTCGATGACCGCACAACCCGTGCTGTATGTCTTCATCCACATCGCGGGAGGCGTCACCGGGGTCGGCGAAGGCGTAGTTCCCGGCGGCCCGTGGTGGGGCGGGGAATCGGTGGAGACGATGCAGCTCGTTGTGGAGCAGTATGTCGCGCCAGTCCTCCTCGGGCGCCAGGTCGACGACATCGGGAGTATCCAACGCGACATCAACGACGTTCTTGCGGCGAACCTGTACGCGAAGGCTGCCGTGGAGGTGGCCTTGCACGACGCGTGGGCGCGCTGCCTCAACGTCCCCGTACACGCGTTGCTGGGCGGGATCAGTCGTCACGCGATCCCGGTCACCTGGGCCTTGGGCACCGAGCCGGCCCCGGTTGTCGTCGAGGAGGCACTTGGGAAAATCGACACCGGACAGCACCGCAGTTTCAAGTTGAAGATGGGCGCCCAGGCACCCGCGGACGATGTAGCGCGTGTGTGCGAGATCGCCGAGAAACTCGCCGGCGTCGCCGGTGTCCGCGTCGATCTGAACTCCCGCTGGGACCTGCTCACGTCGCTCACGTACCTGCCGAAACTCGTGGACGCCGGTGTCGAGCTGATCGAGCAGCCGGTCCCCGCCGGCGAGGTCGCGGCGCTGACCGAGATCAACGCGGCACTGCCGATTCCCGTGATGGCCGACGAAAGCCTGCGTACTCCCGGCGACGCGCTGCGGCTCGCCCGAACGCGCGCTGCGGACGTCTACTCGCTCAAGACCACCAAGTCAGGCGGATTCCGCGCCGCACGCGCGATTGCAGACGTCGCTGCCGCCGCCGGCATCCCGTGTCACGGCGGCACCTCGATCGAGAGTCCGATAGGCACCGTGGCCTCGCTGCATCTGGCCTGCGCACACCCAGGGGTGACCTGGGGCAGTGAGCTGTTCGGGCCCTTGCTCATGGCGGAGGAGATGCTCGTCGAACCGCTGCGCTATGTGGACGGTTCGCTGCACCTCCCCGTCGGGCCCGGACTCGGTGTCGAGCTGAACGCTGACAAGGTCCGCGCCTTCACCAGGAGCTAGCGGCGCTGTTCCACGTCAGGATGCATGTCGCGATCCCGCACGAGATCGATCCCGCTGAGCGCGCCGGCTCGTCATTGCTGAAAGGGAGCGTGCACTCGCACTTCAGGAAGCCGGTACCTGGCTGCATCTCTGGCGAATTTGTGGAAGATATCAGAATATCAGTGTATTCGACGTCCAGCCCAGCGACGAACTCCACGAATCCTGTGGACGCTGCCGCTGTTCCACTTCATGACGATTGAAGTCCCACCGCTGGCCGTGCACCCCTCTCGCCGACAGAGCACATCGTGAGCATCGTCGTTGCGATGTCATTCTGAACAGTGACTGCGCCGTGGGGCCAGCGACCGGCGCGCCGGGTGATCCGAATCCGAAAGTTCTCGGCCTGGCTGTTCGAGTTGGGAGTGTCGACCCGTGACGGTGGCTTCTGCACAGAATGCCGTTGGTGAGGCCCGACGAGTGATTGATCGATCGTTGCGCAGGGGCGGCACGGAAGCCAACCCTCAGCCAAATATGCGCAGTTCCCGCGAACACAGCTCCTCGAGCTCCCGACCTAGGAGGACACAATGTCGGAACCGATCCTGGCGCTACGTGCCAACCACGTGGTGCTCATGGTCTCTGATCTCGAGCGTTCCGTGACGTTCTGGACCACCGCGTTCGCCATGGACGTGATTGCGCGAGAGCCGCGCGCGAACGCTGCGTTCCTGCGTCTTCGGCTCTCACGAAACCACCATGACCTCGGCCTGTTCGGTCTCGGCGCCGATGCTCCCCGACGGAGTTCCGGCACCGTTGGCATGTACCACATCGCATGGCAGGTCGACACCGTCGACGACCTCGAGACCGCACGCCTCGCTCTCGCCCAGATCGGCGCATACACCGGCGAGTCGAGCCACGGCGCGACGAAGAGCATCTACGGCACGGACCCGGACGGCAACGAGTTCGAGGTGATGTGGATGTTGCCGCGTGAAGAGTGGGGCGAGTACGAACGGCTCGCTCCGGTCGACCACCTCAACCTGGGCGCCGAGGTCGCCCGTTGGTCCGGGGTGTCCACCGGGGCCGTCGGCAGCGGACTCGTCGGCGGCGCGTCATGACCGCCGCCCCGGCCTTTCCCACACCGGTCGTTCTGACGCGGGGGAACACCGACACTGCCAATCCTCTGGTGGTGCTCCTCCACGGACGAGGCGCGGCTGAGCGGGATGTGATCGGCCTTGCCGATGCACTTCCGATCGGCCCTGCCTACGTGGCGGTACGTGCGCCCATCGCCGAGGGCCATGGCTTTGCCTGGTTCGCGAATCGTGGCATCGGACGACCGCACGCGGACTCGTTGCGGGCCACGATGAATTGGTTTCGCGACTGGCTCGAGCCAGTCGCGCCGGCGGAGCGACCCGTGTTGCTCATCGGCTTCAGCGGCGGCGCCGCCTTCGCGGGTGGTCTGGTCCTCGACGATCCCATCCGGTTCGCAGGCGCGGCGATCTTGTGCGGGACCATCCCGTTCGATGCGGGTGTGCCCACAACGCCGGCTCGACTCAGCGGCCTACCCGTCTTCCTCGCGCACGGCGCCGATGACACGGTGATCCCGCGCGACCTGCAGGACCGGACCTGGCGCTATCTCACCACCGAGTCGGGCGCACCGACCGTCGCGCGGAAGGACGCAGTCGGTCACTCACTCGCGACGGAGGCAGTCACGCATCTGTCAGCGTGGATCCAGGACAGGGTGTCGCACCTCGCGATGCGGTCGGCCGGTGACGGCGCAGCGGCGGACGACTCGTGCCGGTGGTCCGGTATCCGGGGAGGAGCGCTGCCGCCACGGCGGGGTCCTCGGCCCCAGGTATCGACCTCGATTCCACAGCAGCAGACCTCCGACAACGCGCCGCCCGAGATTCAGCAGCAGCTGTTCGCCGAGCTCAGCTCATTGCCGGGGGTTACCACCAGACAGTCGGTCCTGTCCGTGCCGGGCGCAAGCGGCTTCATGCTCGCCGACGGCAACGGGCCGGCCGACGCCTTCCTCGTCGTGTCGGCCGGCGAGTTCGCGCACCTGCACCCGTCGTACGACGGCTCGATGCACCTCGCGCTACCCGGTCGCTTGGCTGCCGACGCGGTCGAGAAGGGATGGGCAGTCGCGCACCCGCTCGCAGGTACCCGGCTTACTCCGGGGATGGTGCTGATCTACGGACCCCGCGACGCCGAGGAGCTCGCAATCGTCGCGGGGATCGCCCGCACCTCTCACGATTACGCTTCCGGCGGACAGCTGTCATGAGCCTTCTCCGCCCTCTGGCGCGCACCGATGGCTGGTCGAAGAGCGCAGGTGCGATCAGTGCTGGTGATCTGAGTAGGCCGACCGGCGCCAGACTCCACAGCGGAGTCGATGAGTTGCCACCCGCTCTGCGGGGCGGGATCGTGGCCATCGGGCAGTTCGACGGGGTGCACCGTGGGCACCGCGAGCTCGTATCCCGAGCTCGGAGGAGGGCCGACGAACTCAGTGTCGCCGCGGGCGTCGTGACGTTCAGCCGTCACCCGGCCTCGCTCCTCAGGCCGTTGGAGGAACCGCCATCGTTGTGCACGCTGCAGGACAAGGTCGAGATGCTGGTCGACTGTGGCGCGGACTTCGTCATCGCACTGCCGGTCTCGGCCCAGCTGCTTCAGACCCCGCCGGCGGACTTCGTCACGACGACCCTCCTGCGGGATCTGCAGGCGCGGTCGATCGTCGTGGGAGCGAACTTCCGGTTCGGTCACAAAGCCGCAGGAGACGCCGGGCTGCTGCGAGAAATCGGCCGAGCTCACGGTACGGACGTGGTGATCGTGGACCTGCTCGACGTCGACGAGGGCCCCGTCTCGTCAACCCGAATCCGGGGACTCATCGCCGCGGGCCACGTACATGCCGCCGCGCGCCTTCTCGGTCGGGAACACTGCCTCGATTCAGTCGTGACGGCACACCGACAGGGCGTCATCACCGCCTGCTTCCACGCCGGCGTGATGTCACCCGCGCCGGGTGTCTACGAGGTTGCCGTCGAAGACTTGACCAGCCTGAACAGGACCCGGCGAGCCACGACCGCCACCATCGGGCCCGCCCGCGCAGCGCGCATCCTCGCGTCTCCCTCCTTCGCCCGGCCGCCGGTCGACGGGCAGATGCGTCTCAGCTTTCTCGGACGTGTGCCCGCAGGGGCATGACCCGGTGACGGCACCGTCAGGGTCGAGCGCTCATAGAGGTGGCGCGCGCCGCATCCGACGGCACGCAGCGAAACGTTCACCAGTGGGCCGGAATGCGTACCTTATCGATTGTTTAAGGAGCGGACCTCGGTCGGCTGGGACGCGAAGAGCCTCTGAAGGTCCTGAATCCGGATCCGCGGCCGGCTCACGCCCTCACCGGCGTCGGTGAGCCACGTCCGGGGTGGCCTCGCGTCGCCCTTCCAGTAACGTTGGCCGGTGGCTCTCGCTTCCGGGCGGCGAGTCGAACGTGGTGGTCTTCGAGATGCCTGGGATCAACACGTCGAGCGTCGCAATCCGGATTGACGTGCCGACGCACTCGGGATAGACGGCGCTCACCCGGCGCGCATACTCTTTTGTGGCCGGGTCAGCACCCTGTAAACGGCAGTTGACAGATCTCGGGGGTTTCCCAGGTCGGTAGGCCCGGCCCGCTGTCGAACGGAGTCGCAGATGCCTCCAGTGGTCAGATTCCCCATCACGGAATCTTACGCGATCGACTCAAAGAATTCGGAATCTCCTTTATTCGGTGAGTCCGAGACCTGCGGTGACGGCCCAGTACCTCGCCGGCGCTTACCGCGACGTTCCCGCCAGCGAGTCCGCAGTCGGTGCCGCGCTCCATCCTCATTCGCTGCCGATCGGTCTCCTGCAGGGTGCATTTCGCAGAATTCTTAGCGCTGTGCGGTTCGACCCCTTCGTCATGGGCGAGATCTCCTATTAACGTCGCGCTGGAACTCGAGTGCCCGCGCGTTTTCGGCTACCACGTCGGTGGTCGCCACTCGGCGCCACTCGTTCGTCGACGGGGCAAACCGGATGATCTCGTGGAACACCAAGCGGCACCTGACCATCGAGGTCGGCCGCCACACCTGCCTGATGCGTCCTACGTGCGGGCCTCGACGAGGAAGGCGGCCATCTCGCCGCTGACCGGGCCGTCGCCGAGCATCGTCGTCATCGCCGCGGCGACGGGATCCACCGCCGCCTGCGGCTCTCCGCGCTCGGCCAGTTGCGCCCGCAGCGGGCTGCCGAGGCAGAAGCCCCGGGCGACGTCGGCCGCGGACGGCGCCGTCCCGACCCGGACCACGCGCTCGACGCTCACCTCGGCGAACCCCGAGAGGTCCGCGCGGATGCGGTCCGGGTCGGCGTAGCCGTGCGGGACGGCGCGGATGAAGGTCGGCGGGTCGTCGGGAAACGTCTTCTCGACGGCCCGGGTGAGCGCCGCGCCGAACGCGTGGGTCTCGACGGTGTCCCAGATCGTGGCCAGGAACCGGCCCCCGGGCGCCAGTACCCGCCGGATCTCGGCCGCGGCGGCCGGCTTGTCGGGGAAGAACATCACCCCGAACCCGCAGACGACGAGGTCGACGGCGTCGTCGTCGACGGGCAGCGCCATGACGTCCGCCTGCTCCCACCTTGCCCGCGACTCCCGCTCGGCACCGTGGGCGACCATGGCGGCGTTGAGGTCCGTCGCGAGCAGGTCGACGCCCGGCAGCGCGTCGGCCAGCGCCCGGGTGACGACCCCGGTGCCGGCCGCCACCTCCAGCACCCGTCGCGGGGCGAGCGCCGCGGCCCGCTCCGCGACGAGTGTCGCGAAGGGGGCGAAGACGGCCGTTTCGAGTCCTTCGGCGTAGGCCGCGGGCATGTCGTCCACCCACAGCCGGTCCCGCTCGGTCGACATCGCCCGCAAGGTACGCCGGTCGGGAACGTGCCGGAACGGGAGAAGGGCCCGACGTGTCCTGCGGAGCGCCGGCTCGCTCGTCGTGGTCGTTCGGTGCGGGGCAGGGCGGGCACTTGTAGCAGGGCGGGGAGGTTGTGGCGTGGGGCCTCGGCCGTTCGGGGAAACCGGATCCGGCTATCGACATCACCGGGGCGGGGGTCTTGGGTCGGTGTCCCGGCGCACCCGCGCCGGGTCGGCCTGAGTGCGGAGGTGGGGTACGTGGCCAGGGTGACTCTCGATTGCCGGTCGGTTCCGAGCGAGTCGAACTGCTCGCTGACCATCAGCGGTGAGCCCGACGAGGTGCTGCGGGCGGCGGCCGCCCACGCGGTGGACGTGCACGGACACGTCGACGGCGCCGAGCTGCGTGAGGGCCTGCGCACGGCGCTGAGCGAGGCCGCCGCCCTCGACGTGGAGCCGGGGGCGTTCGTCCAGCTCATCGAGTTCAGCACCGACCGGATCGACGAGCTCCGCAGCCTCGAACAGCAGTGGTTGGACGAGATCGGGTCCGACCGGACCGCTGTCTGGGGCCTCGTCGGGTCGGACCGGTCCGAGCCGAGACGCTACGTCCAGGTCGTGGGCTTCCCGGATGCCGAGATGGCGGCCGCCAACTCGAAGCATCCGGCGACCGGCCGGATCGCCGAGCAGTTGCGCGCGCTGTGCGACGACGATCCGGTCTTCCGCGACCTGGACGTGCGCGAGGTGCAGGTGTTCTGACGGCAGGAGGGGCCCGTCGCGTCGAGGTCGGTGCTCGCGCGGCGGGCCGCCGGGGATGTCGGCGCGTCAGCCGACGGCCGCGTCGATGTCGAGCTGGACCGGTCCCAGTCTGCGGACGAGCTCGGCAGGTGTGATGCCGTGGACGTCCAGGACGCGGACCCCGCCCGGGCCGACCGCGAAGGTGGCGAGGTCGGTGTAGACGCGGTCGATGCAGCCGACGCCCGTCAGCGGATAGGTGCACGTCGGTACCAGTTTGGGCGCGCCCTGCTTGTCGAACAACGTCATCATCACCCAGACGCGTTCGGCGCCGATGGCGAGGTCCATGGCACCACCGACGGCGGGGATGGCGTCCGGGGCGCCGGTGTGCCAGTTGGCGAGGTCGCCGCCCGCGGAGACCTGGAACGCGCCGAGGACGCAGATGTCGAGGTGGCCGCCGCGCATCATCGCGAAGGAGTCTGCCTGATGGAAGTAGGCGGCCCCGGGGAGTTCGGTGACGGGGATCTTGCCGGCGTTGGTCAGGTCGGGGTCGATGTCGTCGCCGTGGGCGGCGGGGCCCATCGCGAGCATGCCGTTCTCGGTGTGCAGGACCACCCCGGAGCCGCGGGGGAGGTGGTCGGCGACGAGGGTCGGCTGCCCGATGCCGAGGTTGACGTAGGCGCCGTCGGGGTGGTGGTCGGTGATGTCGCGGGCGATGGCGGCCGCGATGTCGTCCTTCGTGCGGGCGGTCATGCGGCGGCCTCCTGGGTGGCGGGGACGATGCGGTCGACGTAGACCCCGGGGGTGACCACGGACTCGGGGTCGAGGGCGCCGGCGTCGACGACGCGGTCGACCTGGACGGCCACGGTGCGCGCGGCGGTGGCCATGACGGGGCCGAAGTTGCGGGCCGTCTTGCGGTAGACGAGGTTGCCCATCCGGTCGGCGACGTGGGCCTTGATCAGCGCGAGGTCGCCGCGGATCGGGTACTCGAGCAGGTAGGTGCGGCCGTCGATCTCCCGGACCTCCTTGCCCTCGGCCAGCGGGGTGCCGACCGAGGTGGGGCTGTAGAAGGCGCCGATGCCCGCGCCCGCTGCGCGCATGCGCTCGGCGAGGTTGCCCTGGGGGACGAGTTCCAGCTCGATCCGGCCGGTGCGGTAGAGGTCGTCGAACACCCAGGAGTCGGCCTGGCGCGGGAAGGAGCAGATGATCTTGCGGACCCGGCCGGTCGCGAGCAGCGCGGCCAGCCCGGTGTCGCCGTTGCCGGCGTTGTTGGAGACGATGGTGAGGTCACCGGCGCCCTGCCGGATGAGGGCGTCGACGAGCTCGACGGGCATGCCGGCCATGCCGAACCCGCCGACGAGGACGGTCGAGCCGTCGGCGGTGCCGGCGACGGCCTCGTCGTATCCGTCGTGGATGCGGGCGGTCACGACCGTGCCCCGGCGACGTTCTCGAGGACGACGGCGAGTGCCTGGCCGACGCCGATGCAGATGGCGGCCACGCCCCACCGGTCGCCCGACTCGTGCAGCCGCGCGGCGAGGGTTCCGAGGATGCGGGCGCCGGACGCGCCGAGCGGGTGGCCGACGGCGATCGCGCCGCCCTTGGAGTTGACGATGCCGGGGTCGATCTTCCAGGCGTCGACGCAGGCCAGCGACTGTGCGGCGAAGGCTTCGTTGAGCTCGACGGCGCCGACGTCGGCCCAGCCGATGCCGGCCCTGGCGAGGGCGCGTTCGGCGGCCTCGACGGGTGCGAAGCCGAACTCGCGGGGGTCGAGGGCGTGCACGCCGCGGCCGGCGATGCGGGCGACGGGGTCGGCGCCGATGCGGGCGCCGGCGTCGGCGGTGCCGAGCAGGAGCGCGGCGGCGCCGTCGTTGAGGGGGCTGGCGTTGCCGGCGGTGATCGTCCCGTCGGGGCGGAAGGCGGGCTTGAGCCCGGCGAGGGTGTCGGGGGTGGAGCCGTCGCGGATGCTCTCGTCGCGCGCCAGGGTGGTGCCGGGGACGGCGACGACCAGGTCGTCGTAGAAGCCGTCGGCCCAGGCCTGGGCGGCGAGCTGGTGGGAGCGGGCGGCGAACTCGTCCTGGCGGCGGCGTGAGAGGGCGAAGCGGTCCACGAGCTGCTCGTTGCACTCGCCGAGCGAGACCGTCCATTCCGCGGGCATGCGGTCGTTGACCAGCCGCCAGCCGAGTGTGGTCGACACGGCGGTGACGTCGCCGGCGGGGAAGGCGCGTGAGGGCTTGGGGAGCACCCACGGTGCCCTGGTCATCGACTCGACGCCGCCGGCGACGACGATGTCGGCGTCGCCGACCTCGATGGCGCGCGAGGCCTGGATCGCGGCGTCGAGTGAGGAGCCGCAGAGCCGGTTCACGGTGGTGGCGGGGACCGACACGGGTAGTCCGGCCAGCAGGACGGCCATGCGGCCGACGTCGCGGTTGTCCTCACCGGCCTGGTTGGCGCATCCCCAGAAGACGTCGCCGACGAGCTGCGGGTCGAGGGCGGGGGTCTTCGACAGCACGCCGGTGAGCGCGGCGGCGGCGAGGTCGTCGGGTCGGACGCCGGCGAGTCCGCCGCCGAAGCGCCCGAACGCCGTGCGGGCGCTCGCGTAGAGGTAGCTGGACGTCATGTCTCGACGGTAGGAACCCCGGCCCATCACGTCCAATACTCATCGGTGGCCCATTGATAAGAGGGACGCATCGAAGCGTGCGGGTGCGGCGCCGCCGTCCCCGCCCGGCGTTCCCACCGGCCGCCGCTCACGCCCGTTCCGGGAGCCCCGGGTCCGGCCGGACCGGGCGCCCGAACCGCCGCATGGCGACGGCGCCGACGACCGGGCCGGGAGCGAGGAGCAGGAACGCGAACTGCCATCCGACACCCTCCGCGAGCACCGGGACGAGCTGGATGCTCACGACGGTGAGCAGGAACCCGGACGCGGTCTGCGCGGCGAGGGCGGTGCCGACGAAACGCGGGTCCGCGACCTCGGACAGCGACGTCGAGAACACGCCCGAGTCGGCGACGACCGCCGCACCCCACACTGCGCCGAACGCGGCGAGCGCGACCGGGCCCGCGCCGAACGCGAGCGGTGACAGCAGGCAGCAGGCGCCGCTGACGACGAGGGCGGTGACGGCGGTGGGGGAACGCCCGTGGCGGTCGGCGCCCCACCCGCCCACGAGGCAGCCCACCGCGCCCGCGATCCCCATCGTGAGGAACACGACGACCGCGGTACCGGACCCGAACCCGTCCGGCACGGCCAGCAGGAACGCCGGGAACCACGTCCACAGTGCGTAGAGCTCCCACATGTGACCGAGGTAGCCGAGCGTCGCCAGGCGGGGGCCGCGCTGCCTGAACATCGTCAGCCCGTAGGCGGCGTTGCGGGTCGGGGCGGACGCGGCCAGGTGCGGACCGGGCCGGACGAACGCCAGCGACACGACCGCCCCGAGCGTCCCGACCCCCGCGGCGATCCAGAGGACGGCCTGCCACGGCAGCGGCCCGAACCCGGCGATGAGGTGGGGCAGCAGGGAGCCGACGGTCAGTGCCGCGATCAGCAGCCCGAGCGCACGGCCGCGCCCCGAGCTGTCCGACCACGACGCCATGACCTTCAAACCGACGGGATACACCCCGGCGAGGAACACCCCCGTCAGGAAGCGCAGCGGGACCGCCCCGGCCAGGCCGTCGACGAACAGCGGCAGGCAGGTCGTCGTCAGCGCCGCGAGGAACGCCGACGCCGCCAGCAGGACGTGCGGGCGGATGCGGTCGGACAGGTTGAGGGCCGTCGACCCCAGTGCGCCTGCGACGAACCCGAGCTGCGCCGACGCCGTCAGCCACACCGCGGCGGCCGCCGAGATGCCCCATTCCGTGCGCAGGCTCGGCACCACCGCGGACAGCGAGAACCACACCGCCAGCCCGAGGACCTGGACGAGCGCGACGAGCCGGCGCTGCCGCCGGGCCCGCGCAGCCGCAACGTCGGTCATGACCGCTCCCTCCCGGCGCAGGTGCCTCCCGACGCCGGCCGGTGGCGAGGGTGTCCATGCGGTGGGTGACGTCGAGCAGTCAGTCCTTGATCGAGTCCCGGCCGCGTTGCACGAGCTGCGGGTCGGCCGGGTAGACCAGCGACGGGTCCTTTCCGGCGTAGTCGAACTGGTTGAGGAAGAAGCGCATCGCGGCGATCCGGCCGCGCTTCTTGTCGTTGCTCTTGATCGACGTCCACGGCGCGAGGTCGATGTCGGTGTGCTCGATCATCGCCTCCTTGGCCGCGGTGTAGTCGTCCCAGCGGTCGAGCGACTCGATGTCCATCGCGGAGAGCTTCCAGCGCCGGACGGGGTCGATCTGGCGGATGGCGAAGCGGGTGCGCTGCTCGGAGCGGGTCACGGAGAACCACAGCTTGGTGAGGGTGAAGCCGCTCTCGATCAGCATCTCCTCGAACAGCGGGGCCTGGCGCAGGAAGATCTCGTACTCGCGGTCGGTGCAGAAGCCCATGACGCGTTCGACGCCGGCGCGGTTGTACCAGGAGCGGTCGAACAGCACGATCTCCCCGGCGGTGGGGAGCTGGGTGACGTAGCGGTGGAAGTACCACTGCCCGCGCTCGGTCTCCGTGGGCTTGTTCAGTGCGACGACCCGGGCGGCGCGCGGGTTGAGGTGTTCCAGGAAGCGCTTGATCGTGCCGCCCTTGCCGGCGGCGTCGCGCCCCTCGAAGAGGATGACGTGCTTGGCGCCGACGTCCTGGGTCCAGTACTGGAACTTCAGGAGCTCGACCTGCAGCTGGTACTTCTCGGCCTCGTAGGCGTCGCGGTCGAGGCGCTCGTCGTAGGGGTAGTCCTCGAGCCAGGTCTCGACGGGGTCGCCACCCGGGTCGATGAGGTCGGGGTCGGAGCCGTGCGCGTCGTGGCGCACGCTGTAGCCGTCGCGGAGCAGGTGGTCCAGGTACTCACGGAAGTTGCCGTGGATCATCATCGGGACGTCTCCCAGCGCGGTGAGCGGTGTGCGGCCAGCCTGGTCGCACCCGGGGTCGCCCGCAACGTGTCGTCCGCCGCCGCGGCCGGTCAGTCGCCGAGCGCCTTGTCGAGGGTGATCGCGGCGTCGATCAGCGCGAGGTGGGTGAAGGCCTGCGGGAAGTTGCCGATCTGCTCGCCGGTCAGGGCGATCTCCTCGGAGAACAGCCCGACGTGGTTGGCGTAGGTCAGCATCTTCTCGAAGGCCAGCCGCGAGTCCTCCAGGCGCCCGGCGCGGGCCAGCGCGTCGACGTACATGAAGGTGCACAGCGAGAACGTGCCCTCGGAGCCGCGCAGGCCGTCGGGTGAGGCCGCCGGGTCGTAGCGGTAGACGAGGCTGTCGGTGACGAGCTCGTCCTCCATCGCGGCGAGGGTGGAGTGCCACATCGGGTCGGTGGGCACGACGAAGCCGACCGTCGCCATGCGCAGCAGCGACGAGTCGAGCACGTCGTCGTCGTAGTGCTGGACGAACGCCTGGCGGGTCGTGGAGAAGCCGCGCGTCATGATCTGGTCGTAGATCGCGTCGCGGGCCGACGTCCAGCCGGCGATGTCGCCCGGTCGGCCCCGCTCGGTGGCCATCCGGATGCCGCGGTCGAACGCCACCCAGCTCATCAGCCGGCCGTAGGTGAAGTCCTTGCGCCCGCCGCGGGTCTCCCAGATTCCTTCCTCGGGCTGGTCCCAGTTGCGGGCCAGCCAGTCGAGGACCTCACCGATCTGCGTCCAGCCGCGGTGGCCGAAGGAGATGCCGTGCCGGTCGGTGAAGGAGATGCTGTCGAGCGCCTCGCCGTAGATGTCGAGCTGGAGCTGGTCGGCGGCGCCGTTGCCGATCCGGACGGGCCGGGACCCGCGATGCCCCGACCAGTGCGGCAGCTCCTCCTCGACCAGGTCGGACGTGCCGTCGACGCGGTACATGATCTTGAGTGGCGACCCCACGCCGCCCGCCTCGGCGACGCGGTCGCGCAGCCATCCGGCGAACTGTGCCGCCTCGCCGGTGAACCCCATCTTGAGCAGGGCGTACACGCTGAACGACGCGTCGCGTACCCACGTGTACCGGTAGTCCCAGTTGCGTTCGCCGCCGATCTGCTCGGGCAGCGCCGCGGTCGGCGCGGCGACGAGCGCACCCGTCGGCCGGTAGGTCATGAGCTTGAGGGTGATCGCGGAACGGCCCAGCATCTCCCGCCAGCGGCCCCGGTACGTCGAACGCCCGAGCCACATCCGCCAGAAGCCGACGGTCTCGTCGAAGAGCTGCTGCAGGTCGCCGACGCGCAGGTCGCGGGGTGGCCCGTCCGCGCCGGCTTCGAGCACGAACCCGCGCAGGTCGCCGGCGGCGAGGTCGATCCGCACGCCCAGGTCCCCGTCGTCGACCGCCACGTGGGCGAGCTGCGGGTCGCCGGGCTCGCGGACCGAGTGCAGGGTGAGGGTGAGGTCGTCGGTGGCGAACACCGCGCCGTGCTCCCCGATGTGCAGAGCGTGGCGGGCCCGGCCGTAGCCGAACCGCGGCGCGATGTCGACGTCGAACGACATCCGGCCGCGCACGCAGCGCATCATCCGGACGATCCGGTGCCGGCCGGTGACCTCGGGCCCGGCCGGTGGCATGAAGTCCACGACCTCGCCGACGCCGGCCTCGGTGATGAACCGGGTGATGAGCACGGCCGTGTCGGGGTGGTACATCTGCTTGACGTCGTAGGTGCGGAGGGCGGGGCGGATGCGGAAGTGGCCGCCCTTCTCGTCGTCGAGCAGCGCGCCGAACACGCTGGGCGAGTCGAACCGTGGGCAGCAGAACCAGTCGACGGAGCCGTCGGTGCTCACCAGGGCGGCCGTGTGCAGGTCCCCGATCAGCCCGTGTTCCGCGATCGCCGCCTCGACCATTCGCTCCCCCTCGCTCGACCGGGAGGTCAGACTTTCAGCGACAGGACGCGGGCGCCAGGGGCCATTGTGGTCAGCGGGGCCGCGCTGCCCGGTCGGAACCGGCTGCTGCGCCGCGTCACACGATCGAGTGAGCTGCGGTCGTCGCCGGACCTTCGATGTCTACTCTGCTCCCCCGGCGCCCCTCGACGTCGACGACCTGCGATGACTGTGCGGCGGAGAGTTCGACATGACGACTGCGGACGTCGGCACGTGGCCCGGCGAGGCGCGCAAGGGCGTGCTGGCCCGGCACCCGCTGGTGGCTTTCTTCGCGATCGCCGCGGCGGGCGCGTGGGTGGTCGAGCTCCCGGTGATCCTGTCCCGGACCGGGACGGGTCTGCTGCCGTACACGCTGCCCCCGGTCGCGGCGGCGCTGCTGATCGCGGCGGCGACGTTCACGGGACCGACCGTCGCGGCGTTCGTCATGGTCCGGGCGGTGGAGGGGCCGGAGGGTCCCCGGCGGCTGCTGCGTCGGTACGTGCAGTGGCGCGTGAAGCTGCGGTGGTACCTGTTCGTGCTGCTGGTGATCCCGGCGAGCGAGGTCGTCGGGGCGGTCGCCCTGCCCGGGGTGGCGGCCTCGGCGCAGCCGGTGACGTCCGCGCTGGTCCTCGGTTACCCGCTCGCGTTGGTGACGACGTTCTTCCTCGGCGGGCCGCTGGGGGAGGAGCCGGGGTGGCGCGGGTTCGCGCTGTCGCGGCTGCAGGAGCGGTTCGGGCCGCTCGCCGGTAACACGGTCCTGGGGGTGCTCTGGGCGCTGTGGCACTTCCCGCTGTTCTGGACGGGTGTGTGGAACTCCCCGACCCTCGCGAACATGGTCACGTTCGTCGTGATGATCACGCTGCTGACGATCGTGATGGGCTGGGTGTTCAACAACGTCGGCGGCAGCCTCCTGATCACGATGCTCATGCACGCCTCGTTCAACACGTTCGCGAACAAGGTCGTCGCACCGCTGTTCCCGGCACCGCTGCTGGACGACTACGGGTTGCTGCCGGAGCTGGTCGGGTTCGGGCTGGTGGCGGTGATCGTGGTCGTCGCGACGCGCGGCCGGCTGAGCTACCCGGTCCCGCCGCCGGTCGCCCGCGGCTGACCAGCGGGCACCTCCCCGGGGTCGGACCGGGCGGCGCCGTCGGCGCGGCGCTGCCGGCCGGCCCCCGGACCGGGCGGCGCTGCCGGCCGGCCCCCGGACCGGCGCAACGCGCCCACACGGTCGAGGATCGGGTGTGGGGCCGCAGCAGGGTCGCTGCGGCGCGTGAGGAGGGTGCATGGGCGCGCCGTTGGACGGCATCACCGTGGTGGCGTTGGAGCAGGCCATCGCGGCCCCGTTGTGCACCCGGCACCTCGCCGACCTGGGCGCCCGGGTGATCAAGGTCGAGAGCCCCGGTACCGGCGACGCGAGCAGGCACTACGACGGCGTCGTCCGCGGCTTGGCGGCGCACTTCGTGTGGCTCAACCACGGCAAGGAGTCCGCCGAGCTCGACGTGCGCGACGGTCCCGACCGCGCGGTGTTCGAGGCGCTGCTGGGGCGGGCCGACGTCCTGGTCAGCAACCTCGCGCCGGGTGCGCTGGGCCGGCTCGGGTTCGCCCCCGACGACCTGGTGGAGCGCTTCCCGCGGCTGGTCGTCGTCGACATCTCCGGGTACGGCACGGGCGGCCCGCTCGACCACAAGCGGGCCTACGACCTGCTGATCCAGTCCGAAGGCGGGGCGTGCGCGATCACCGGGCTGCCGGGGCAGCCGGCGAAGCCGGGGGTGCCGGTCGCCGACATCGGCACCGCGCTCTACGCGTACTCCGCGGTGCTGGCCGCCCTCTACGACCGGCAGCGGACCGGGCGGGGGACCGTCGTGCGTGTCGCGATGCTCGACGTCCTCGCCGAGATGATGGGCTTCGCGCTCAACACCGTCATGCACGGTGGCGAGATGGTGCCGGTGGGCCTGGGGTCGCCGACGGTCGCGCCCTACGGCGCCTACCCGACGCGCGACGGCGCCACGGTCGTGCTCGGCACCACCAACGACCGGGAGTGGCGACGGCTGACCGAGGACCTGCTGGGTCGCCCCGACCTGGCGGCCGACCCCCGCTTCGCCCGCAACGAGGACCGGGTCGCCCTGCGCGACGAGCTCGACGCGGTCCTGCGGGAGTGGTGCGTGCGTCACGACATCGACGAGGTCCAGCGGCGCGCCGACGAGGCCGGCATCGGCAACGCCCGGCTCAACGACGTCCACGACCTCGCCGGGCACCCGCAGCTCGTGCAGCGGGGGCGCTGGCGGGAGGTGGGTTCGCCGGTGGGCCCGCTGCCGGCGCTCGTCCCGCCCGCGCTGGGGGCGGGCTGGCCGCGCCGCGACGGTCGTGTCCCGGCGCTGGGCGAGCACACCGCCGCGATCCGCGCCGAGGTCGCGGACGTCAGGCGGGAACCGGGTGGTGGTGCTCGTCGTCCATGACCTCGTGGCTGTGCGCCCAGCCGGGCCCGGCCGCGGTGTCGACGTGGGTGTGCAGGACGGGCCGGGTGAGCCGCCGGGGCCAGACGACCAGCGCGGTGACGGCGGCGGACACCCCGAGCCCGAGCAGCACCGCCCAGGTGACGGCGAACCCGGCGGCGGTGCCGAGCCGCCCGGTGAGCGGGTAGGTGAGCAGCCAGCAGGCGTGCGAGAGCGAGAACTGCGCGGCGAACACGGCGGGCCGGTCGTCGAGACGGCCGGCGCGGCGCAGCACGCGCCCGATCGGCATCAGCGTCAGCCCGTTGCCCAGCCCGATACCCGCCCACACCACGCAGGCGGAGCCCCACGACGCCCCCGCGGAGAGCGCGACCGCGCCACCCACGGAGACGAGCGCGATCACCGAACCGGCGAGCATGACGGTGCGCTCGTGGACGACGCGCAGCAGCAGCGGTGCGAGGACGGCGGCGGTGGCGGTGCCGGCGCCCGACACGGCGAGCAGCAGCGCGACGTCGGCCTCCGACCCGGCCAGCAGGTCGCGGACCACGTTGACGGTGCTGACGAGCGTGATCGCGCCGGTGGCGGCGATGACGAGGTCGAACGCGAGCACGGCGCGCAGCGCGGGGACGGTGCCGAACGCCCGCATCCCCGACGACAGTCGATCGCGGAACCTGTCGCGGGAGCTGCGGCGGGCGGCCGGGACCACGGTCGTCACCACGAGCGCCGCCGACACGGCGAACCCGGCCGCGGTGCCGACGAACAGGTCGTGGAACGTGAGGACGGTGAGTGCCACCGCCGCGAGCAGCGGACTCAGAATCGTCTCGGCCGCCGATGCGAACTGTGACGCCGACAGGGCGCGGGTGTAGTCGGACTCGTCGGGGAGAACGTCGGGGAGAACGGACTGGAATGTCGGCGTGAATGCGGCGGATGCCGACTGGAGTACCGCGATGAGTGCGTACACCTGCCAGACCTGGGTGACGAACGGCAGTGCGAGGACGACGAGTCCGCGCACCACGTCGGCGGTCACCATGACCACGCGACGCGGCACCCGGTCGTTCAGTCCGCCGACGATCGGTGAGACCGTCACGTAGGCGATCATCTTGACCGCCAACGCCGTTCCCAGGACGACACCGGCGGACCCGCCGGCGATGTCGTAGGCGAGCAGGCCGAGCGCCACCGTCGCGAGACCGGTGCCGACGAGCGCCACGAGCTGTGCGGCGAACAGCTTCACATAGACCCGGTGGTGCAGCAGCGTGCGCATGTCGTCCTGACGGGAGTTCCTTCGTGGTCGCGGCGCACTGTAACCGCGGAAATGAATTGCGTCGACGGCGTACGTGCCACGGAATTGCAGCAAGGAAATGGCTGCACGTGAATGTTTCCTGCGGCAGGCGGAGGTCTTTCCCCGCGCTCCCCGGACGCTCCGGGGCCACTACGTCCCGCGGCGATCCGCCGTGTCCGGCAGGCTCCCGCGTCGTGTCCGAATCCCGCCAGCGAACGCCCCGGTGGGGGAGCACGGTGGAGGACGTACGAGATCACCGAGAAGGAGGGGACATGACGACGAGCACCGTTTTCACGACGACCGACAGCCCGCTGGGTGCGCTGCTGCTGGTCGGCGAGCTCGGCGCGGCCGGGCTGACGCTCACCTCGCTGTCGATGCCGGGTGCCCCCGTCGCCGCGACCGGGGCCCGCCGCACCCCGGAGGCGTTCGCCGACGCCGTGGCACAGCTCGACGCCTATTTTGCGGGGACGTCGACCCGCTTCGACATCCCGCTCACGCCGGGTGGGACCGGGTTCCAGCAGCGCGTCTGGCGCGAGCTCGACGCCATCCCGTACGGCACGTCGACGACCTACGGCGCGATCACCCGCGCCCTCGACCTGCCGCGGGAGCGCGTCCAGGCCGTCGGCGCGGCGATCGGCGCGAACCCGGTGCTCGTCGTGCGTCCGTGCCACCGCGTGATCGGTGCCGACGGCTCGATGCGCGGCTATGCGGGCGGCGTGGAGCGCAAGGTGGCGCTGCTCTCGCTCGAGGGCACGCTGCAGCCGACGCTGCTGTGACCCCGTCCGAGACGGTCGCGGGGCAGGACTGGCCGACGCTGGCCGCCGGGCTCGACGAGCACGGCCACGCGCTCACCGGGCCGCTGCTGACGCCCGCGGCCTGCCGCGCGCTCACCGCGCTCTACGACGACCCGGACCGGTTCCGCACGACCGTGGACATGGCGCGGCACCGGTTCGGGTCGGGCGAGTACCGGTACTTCACCCACGATCTGCCCGGCGTCGTCGCCGAGCTGCGCGCGGCGTTCTACCCGCGGCTGCTGCCGATCGCGCGGGACTGGGCCGAACGCCTCGGCAGGCCCGCCCCCTGGCCCGACGAGCTCGACGAGTGGATCGCCCGTTGCCACGCGGCGGGCCAGGCCAGGTCGGCGCAGATTCTGCTGCGCTACGGCCCCGGCGACTGGAACGCCCTGCACCGCGACGTCTTCGGCGAGATGCTGTTCCCGTTGCAGGTCGTCGTCATGCTCGACGAGCCGGGCGTCGACTTCACCGGCGGTGAGTTCCTGATGGTGGAGCAGCGGCCACGGGCCCAGTCCCGCGGGTCGGCGGCGACCCTGCCGCAGGGCCACGGGCTGGTCTTCACGACGCGCGACCGGCCCGTCGCCTCCAGCCGGGGGTGGTCGAACGGACCGATGAAGCACGGCGTCAGCACCGTGCGGTCGGGCAGCCGGCACACGCTCGGGCTCGTCTTCCACGACGCCGCCTGACGTGCCCGCCCCGTACACGCTGCTCGGAGCCGACGGGCTGCCGTTCACGAGCGCCGTACCCGGAGCGCTCGGCGGCTACCGGCGGCGACGCATCTACGGCCTCCTCGACTGCCCTTCGGCGCGTCGGGCGCTGGCCCGCGGCCACTACGTCGAGCATCGGGTGTTCTTCGCCGACGAGGCCACGGCTGTCGCCGCCGGGTACCGCCCGTGCGGTGTCTGCCTGCGCGACGCCCACGCCCGGTGGCGCGCCGACCCCGCCGCGGGTCTCGGTGGGGGACGGTCGTGACCCCGCCCCGGCGCGGCCGGCGCCGTCGTGCAGGCCCGCAACGACCGTGGGTGGCCGGCGCTCTCAGCGGTCCAGGAACCTGACCACGGCCAGCACCCGGCGGTGGTCGTCGAGGTTCGGCGGCAGGTCGAGGGTGTCATAGATCTGTGCGGCGTGGCGGGCCACGGCCTTCTCGGTGATCCCGAGCCGCTTGGCGATGGCCAGGTTGCTGCGTCCCTCCGCCACGAGCCCCAGCACCTGCACCTGGCGCGGCGTGAGCCGGTCGACGCGGCCGTCGTCGCGCGCGGAACGGCCGACCATCACCGACACGACCTCGGGATCGAGCACGACACCGCCCTTCGCGACGCGGGTCAGGTCGTCGCAGAAGGTGCCGACGTCGGTGACCCGGTGTTTGAGCAGGTAGCCGACGCCGCCGGTGCGGTCGCCCAGCAGGGTCGTGACGTAACGCCGTGAGACGTGCTGCGACAGCACCAGGACAGGGGTCGGCGGGTCGGCGCGGCGGACGTCCAGGGCGGCGCGCAGCCCGTCGTCGGTGTTGCCGGGCGGCATCCGGATGTCGGTGACGACGACGTCGGGCCGCTCCACAGCGGCGGACGCCCGCAGCGTCTCCGCGTCCCCGACGGCGGAGACGACGTCGAAACCGTTGCGGGACAGCAGCAGGACGAGCCCTTCACGCAGCAGGGGCTCGTCCTCACCGATCACGACGCGCACGGCAACCTGCTCAGCAACCGGGTGCCGCCGCCGGGGAGGTCCGCCACCTCGAACCCGCCGCCGAGGGCCTCGACACGGTCGCGGGCCCCGCGCAGCCCGCCGTGCCCGTCGACGCGGGCGCCGCCGCGGCCGTCGTCACACACCTCGATGTGCATGGCGGCGGCGTCGCGATGCACCCGCACACCGATCCGGGAGGCACCCGAGTGCTTGACGGCGTTGGTCAACGCCTCGGCGACGAGGAAGTAGACGGCGCTCTGCACGACGGGCGGCAGATCGGTGTCCCCGGTGCGGATGTCGACGTCGGTGTGGACGGGCAACCGGTCCGCGAGGTCCTCGACGGCCGCGGCCAGCCCGTTCTCCACGAGTGCCGCCGGCATGACGCCGTGCACGAGCCTGCGCAGGTCGTCGATCACCCGGTCGAGGCCCTCGACGACCTCGCCGGGTTGGGCGTCGACGCCCCCCGAGGCCTGCAGCCGCAGCAGGACGAGCCGGGCCTGGATGCCGTCGTGCAGGTCGCGGGCGATGCGTCGGCGTTCGGCGTCGGCGGCCTCGGTGACGCGGGCACGGGAGGCACGCAGCTCGGCGACGAGGCGCTGCCGGTCCAGCGCGATGGCGATGATCCCGCCGACGGCGTCGACGTGCCCGGCGTCGGGGACGTGGACGGGGTCGTAGCCGATCGCCGCGATCTCGGTCCCGTCGAGCGTCACCCGCGCGTGGGTCGGGCCGGGGTCGGCCGGGCGCCCCGCGGCGTCGACGTATCCGTCTTCCACACGGAACAGCACCCGCGCGTCGGGATCGCCGACGGTCTCGGCGACGGCGCGGCGGACGGCCTCGGGGTCGCGGTCGCCGCGGGCGAGCCAGAGCCCCAGGTCCTCGAGGGCGGCGGTGCGGGCGAATCCGCCGCGCAGCACGCCGATGGTGAACGCGGCGGGGATGAGCGCGATCGTGATGACCTGCGTGACGGCGACGGTCGTGTAGGAGACCCCGAACACGGGCGGAAGGACGTTGGCGGCGAAGACGATGTACAGGATCGCCAGCACACCGAAGCTGTACAGCGGGGCGAGGGTGCGGCGCTGTGGTGTGGTCGCGATCCGGTAGCGGTGCACCAGGACGGCGCTCGCGGCGACGATCGCGACGATCGCGCCGATCTGCAGCACCCGGCCGGCGATGGTGGCGGCGAACGGTGCGTCGGTGACACCGAGGGCCGAGCCCGGAGTGACCAACTGCTGCAGGACGTCGGTGCCGACGGTGACGACGTAGCCGGTGGCGACGAGTCCGCGGGCGAGGTGTGTCCGCAGCCGGCCGGTCGGGAAGGCCAGGAGCAGGTGCACCACGGCGACGACGGGGACCAGCGCGACGGCGTGGCCGATGGCGCTGAGGCCCGGCACCCCGGTCAGTTCGAGGCCCGCGAGGTGGAGCGCCAGTCCGGCGGCGACGAGGAGTGCGCCCATCCGACCGGCGGGGCGCCGGTACCAGGCCAGCAGGCCGGACCCGACATAGGCGACCCCGGCCACCGGGAACAACACGGCGAACCAGGCGGGCTCGGTCGGGCCGGCGACGGTGACGACGAGTTCGGTGACGGCGAGGGCCACCGACGTGGCGGCCAGCAGGGCGAGAGCAGGCCGGACGGCCGACCCGGCGGGTCGGCGTAGGAACGAACCTCTCGGCGCTCCATCCACTGCGCCGCAGTCTATGGCCGGACGGGGCAGAACGGATCTCGTCCGAGGGGACCCAGGCCCCCTGATCAGAGGTGCCGCAGGGGCATTGGCCGCGGCCGGTCCGTCCGCGATCGTGAGGCCATCGGTCCGGCGCCGATGGCCGCACCGGGGAGGGACTGACCGATGCCTCGTTTCCGACCGGTGGGCGTCGCGGCGGCGCTCGCCGTCGCGCTGACCGCGGCTGCCTGTTCCGGTGGTCCCGCCGGCGCACCGCCCGCTCCTCCCGTCCCGGCGGTGCCGACGCCGCCCATGGTGTCCACATTGGCCTGGACCGACTGCGGTGACGGCTTCCTGTGCACGAGGATCGAGGTGCCGAAGGATTGGGACGCCCCGAACGGCGAGAAGATCTCGATCGCGATGACCAAGCTGCCCGCGAGGGGGGCGAGTTCCGGCACGATGTTCGTCAACTGGGGCGGCCCGGGCGACCCCGGTAACACCTCGATCCGCACCCGCGGCACGGCGATCGCCGACGCCACCGGCGGGACGATGGACATCCTCACGTGGGACCCGCGGGGTCTCGGGCTCAGCACACCGATCACGTGCTCCGAGGGCAACCTCGCGTACTTCGAGGCCGATCCCGGCACCGTCGAGGGACTGCGTGCGATGTCGGAGGCCGCGCAGCAGCGCCGCGACGCGTGCGTGGCCCGGTACGGTTCGTATCTCGACGTGATCGGGACGGTCCAGGGCGTCCGTGACCTGGAGGCGATGCGGATCGCGGCGGGCGCGCCGACGCTGAACTTCCTCGGCCTGTCCTACGGCACTCGCATCGGCGCGACGTATGCGGCGATGTTCCCGGCGACGACCGGCAACATGGTGCTCGACGGGTCCATGTCGCAGGAGGGGGCGGTCGACCACACCGCGGAGGGCATGGTGAAGGCCGGGCAGGATTCTCTGGACCGGTGGTTCGCGCGGTGCGCGGCGAAGCCGGACTGTGCGTTCGGACCGGATCCCGGTGCCGGGTACGACGCGATCCTGGCGAGGGTGCGCGCCGAGCAGCCCGTCGTCCCGGGGACCGACGGCAAGCGGCTGACGGCCGGCCTGTTCTTCCAGGTCGTCCTCGCCGGCCTGGTCGACTACGCGGGTACCCAGGAGCTCGCCGAACAGGCGATCGGTGAGTTCCGCGCGACGAACGACCCGTCGATGCTCCATGCCGTCGGGCTCGCGATCGCAGGGCAGAGACCCGACGGGACGTTCTCGAACGGGCCGGAGATCTTCCAGTTCGTCTCCTGCGTCGACTGGCCGACGCGTATGACGCTCCCCGAGGTGCAGGCCTCCGTCGGCGCCGCGGCGACGATCTCGCCACGGTTCGGGGCGTTCGCCGCGGCATTCACGCTGGCCAACACGACGGCGTGCCCACCGGCCAAGGAGGGCCCGTTGCCGCTGCCGAACGAAGCCCGTGGCCGGCAAAGTGCTGATCATGGGCAACGTCTCCGACGCGGAGACTCCGTTGGAGAACGGCGAGGAGCTCGCGAGGCTGGTGCCGGGGTCGCGGCTGATCGTGCTGGACACGATGGGCCACACCGGTTTCTACCGGTCGCAGTGCCTGGCTGCGGTGGGCGGGGCGACGCTGACCCGCGGTGAGCTGCCCGCCGAGGGGGCACGCTGCGCTGCGTGACACCGGTCCGGTCGGGAGATCGTGCACGGTTGTGTGCGCGGTGCGGCAAGCCGGGTAGGACGTGGCACGCGACCCTGCCGGGATGTCGTCATGGGGTCGGCGGCACCGTACTTCGTGTACGGCAGTTCCCCGCCCGTCGCGGACCGGGAAGGCCTGATCACACCGCGGAGATCGGGACGCGGGTGTCCGCGCCCGGGGTCTGACCGGTCACCCGGACGCCTCGGCCGGTTCGACGTCGGCCTGGTCCGACCATGGTCGGCCGGCTCACGCCGAACTCGGCGCGGTCGTCTCCGACCTCCGCGTGACGAGCCGGACGAAGATCGCCGCCGGGACGTACATCAGCACCCCGTACATCGCGGGCGCGAGCGCGGCCGCCGGGTTGTCCAGCACCGTGACCAGCACGGTGATGGCGAGGACGGCGTTGTGGATGCCGATCTCCATGGCCGCGGCCACGGCCTGCCGGGGGTCGACGCGGGCCAGCCGCGGCACGGTGTAGCCGATGGTCAGGCTGAGCACGCTGACCAGCAGGCACAGCAGCCCGATCGCGACGAGACCGTCGAGGAACTGGTCGAGCTGCTGCAGGATCGCCGCGATGATCGCCAGGAACACCGCCACGACCGCGGCGATCCGGACGGGCCGTTCCATGCGCTCGGCGAACGCCGGCCACCGCCACCGCACGAGCATCCCGAGCGCCACCGGCACCAGGACGATGGCCGCGACCTGGACGAGCTTGTCGAGCTGCAGCCCGATGCTCGCCTCCGCCCCGGCGAAGAACTGCACCGAGAACACCACCACGAACGGCAGCGTGATCATCGCCAGGACCGAGTTCACGGCGGTGACGGTGATGTTGAGGGCGACGTCGGCGCGGGCGAGATGGCTGAAGACGTTGGCCGTCGCCCCGCCCGGCGACACCACGAGGACCATCATGCCGATGGCCAGGTCGGGCCCGATCCCGAACGCGACGACGAGCCCGAACACGATCAGCGGCAGCACGATCATCTGGCAGGCGAGCGTCACCAGCACGGCGCGGGGCGAGGTGAGGACGCGGGCGAAGTCGGCGGGCGTGAGGCTGAGCCCGAGCCCGAGCATGACGACGGCCAGCACGACCGGCAGCACGACCGAGATGATCGACGAGTCCACCGTGCCTCCCGGGGGAATTGTCCGGTAGACGGTATTCGTTTCCGAGGCTGCGCGGCGTCCGCCGGACGGGTGCGCGAACGCTCAGAGCGTGACGGCCAGCGTCGAGTCGCGGGCCCGCAGCGTCGGCTCCAGCAGCTCCGGTTCGCGGTCGGTGCCGGTGAGTATGTCGTGCAACGCCTCCGAGCTCCGGCGGCCCATGTCGTCCATCGGGGAGGCGATCGAGCTCATCGGCACCGGCAGCCAGCTCATCAACGGGATGTCGTTGTAGCCGATGATCGCGATGTCGCGGCCCACGATCCGCCGGTGCTCCCGGGCGGCACCGACCGCCCCGATGGCGGCGAAGTCGTTGATCGCGAAGAGTGCGGTGATCTCGGGATGGCGGGTCAGCAGCGCGTCGGCGGCCGCGTGCCCGCCCTCGGCGTCGGGTGCCGACGGCTGGACGCAGCTGTCGGGCACGCTGATCCCCGCGGAGCGGAAGCGCTCGACGAACCCGTGCGTGCGCTCCACGCAGGTGCTCGCGTACTCGGGACCGGCGATGACGCCCACGGCGCGGTGCCCCAGCTCGAGGACGTGTTCACCGGCGAGTCTGCCGCCCCGGACGTCGTCGGTGGACACCGACGGGTGACCCCGCAACCGGCGGTTGACCAGCACGTAGGGGATGCCGCGGCGCTCGAGCGCCTGCACGAGGTCGTCACCGTCGAGACGGGCGTCGCCGATGAGGAAGCCCTCGACGCGGCGCGCCAGCATCTTCTCCAGCCGCTCCATGCGCAGCTCGGGGTCGTCGTTGGAGTTGGCGACGAGCGTCGTGTAACCGCGGGCGTGCGCCGCGTCGTCGGCGCTCTCGTAGATGCGCGCCAGCACGTAGTCGCTGATGCGGGGGACGATGACGCCCAGCGCCCCGCTGCGCCGGGTGCGCAGCGCGGCCGCGGCCGGGTCGGGGTGGTAGCCCATCTCCTCGGCGATGGCCCGGATCCGGGCGGCCGTGCCGACCCCGACGCCTGTCGAGTTGAGGGCCAGCGCCCGCGACACGGTCGAGATGTGGACGCCGGCACGCTTGGCGATCTGGGCCAGCGTCACCGGCTCGGATGCCGCCAACGCCGGCCCTCCCGATTCCTCGGACTGGACACCACTGTATCCGCGCAGGTACGCGGACCGGCCGTCGCCCGGACCTGTCGGGCGCACTGGCGATCCCCCGAGATCGGTTGCGCGCCAGGGTGGCGACCGACGGTCAGGGGACCAGCACGATCTTCCCGACGGTCCGGCGCTGCTCCAGCAGCGTGTGGACGTGGGCGGCGTCGGCCATGGGGAACGTCGTGGTCCGCAGCGCGACCGCGCCCGCCGCCACCCGGCCGAGCACGTGCGCGATCGCCCGTGCCGGTTCGGCGGTGTCGGCCTCGAAGACACGGCGCAGCACGAACCCGCTCACCGTCTGCCCGCGCGGGATCAGCCGGCGCGCGTCGAACGTCGCCGGCTGCTGCGTCGACGACCCGACGACGACGAACCGCCCGTTGTGCCCCAGGGCGTCGAGCGCCGCGGCGAACACCGGCCCGCCGACGACGTCGACCGCCACGTCGACGCCCCTGCCGGCCAGATCCCGCAGCGCGCCCCGCAGGTCGGGGTCCGCCGGGTCGAGGGCCTCCGCGCACCCCAGCCCCACCGCCTCGGCGCGCTTGTCCGCCGTCGACGCCGTCCCGATCACCCGCGCACCGACGTCGGTCGCCAGCTGCACCGCCAACCCGCCGACGCCGCCCGTCGCCCCGGTGACCAGCACCGTCTCGCCGGAGCGGGTGCGGCCGTAGCGGTCGACGGCGTACCAGGCCGTGATGCCCTGCAGGAACGCGCCGGCGACCGTCACCGGGTCGACGTCGCCGGGCACCGGGTAGGCGCGCCTGCCGTCGACGACCGCGTGGTCGGTGTAGCCGCCGCCGTCGGGCAGGAACGCCGCCACCGGCGTCCCGACGACGTGCCCCGAGCCGGGTCCCGCCCACACGACGGTCCCGACGGCCTCGACCCCGGGGACTGTGGGGAGCACCTGGTCACGTCGGTACTCACCGCGCCGGAACATCGTGTCGGCGAAGTTCACGCCCACCGCGGCGACGGCGACCACGACGTCGCCCGGTCGCGGCACGGGCAGCGCCTCGGTGACGAGCCCCAGTACCTCGGGCGGCCCGAAACGATCGACACGGACGGCGCGCCGCGACGCCGGGAGAGCGGTCATGCCCCCTTGGTACCGCGATCCCGGTGGGTGGCGACAGTCGCTGCCGCGATCATCGCGACCCACGCCGCGGTCGTGGCGCCCCGGGGACGCGACGCCGGTACCGTCCGGGCCGTGGCGTGGTGGCGCAGATCGGGGCCGGACCTCTCGGAGTTCGCGCGCGAGGGGCTCCTCCATCAGGAGACGGCCCGCGGGACGATCACCTACCGGCACTACAGCGCGCCCGGGCGTCGCTCGTCGTGGGCGAAGGAGTCACGACGCTGGACCGTCGTCCTCACGCAGCGCCGGTTCGTCGTGCTCGGACGGCACGGCCGCGTCGTCGACGTGGCCTGGACCGACCGGCGGTTCGCCACCCTCGACATCGGGCTCGACGGGGCGAAGCTGCTGGTCGTCGTCGACGTGGCGAGGTTCAGCGCCGACAGCACGGGTCACGTCGAGGTCCGCGTCGCGTGCGCCGACCCCGCGGCGCTGCTGCGCATGATCCGCTCCCTCCAGCGCCACGTCAGCTGAGCTCGACCGGCATCGTGGTGAGCCGCCACGTCCCCGGGTCGGGGCGGCGGGTCGCCTCGTCGGGGACCGGCAGGCGGGGGTTGCGGCGCAGGATCGCGCGCAGCGTCAGCTCGGTCTGCATCCGGGCGAGGCTCGCGCCGAGGCAGAAGTGTGGGCCGTGGGCGAACCCGAGGTGCGCGCCCGCGTTCGGCCGGTCCAGCGTGAGCGCATCCGGGTCGTCGAACACCCGCGGATCGCGGTTGGCGCCGACGATCGACACGGACACCATGTCGCCCTTCGCGATCCCGACGCCGTCGATGTCGACGTCCTCCTGCGCGATCCGGGGCAGCGACAGCAGCTGCGGGCCGCACCAGCGGACGAGCTCGTCGACCGCCGCCGCGGGGTCGGGGTGGCGGGTGGGCTCGGTCAGCAGCGCGTGCACGGCGTTCGGGACGAGCAGCGCCGGTACCTGGCCGGCGAGCAGCAACTGCCAGACGAGGGTGACCGTCTCCGCCGCGGTGGGGCCGTCGGGCGTGCGGACGAGGGTCACGAGAACGTCGTCGCCGTCGCGGGTACGGGCCGCCTCGACGGCTGCCCGCGCCGCGTCGATGATCCGTGGGACCGCCTCGACGAACGCCTGTCCGGCCCCGGTCGCGACCGCTGCGCCGAACTCGTGCCACGGCCTGCGGTCGTCCTCGGGGACGCCGAGCAACGCGCAGATGATCTCGATCGGCAGCGGGCGCGCGATCTCGACCAGGTCGATGCGACCTGGCTCGATGCGGTCGAGCGCGGCGTCGACGATCGCCTCGGCCTGCGGCCGGAACGCGGCCGCCCGGGCCGGGGTGAACGCGGGCGACACCGCGCGCCGCAGCCGGGCGTGCGCCGGTCCCTCCATCTGCTGCATGGTCCGCAGGTAGGGCAGGTACGCGGCGTCGACGAGCGTGGGGAGGAGGGCGAACGTGGCGTCGGTCAGGGCGAACCGGGGGTCGGTGAACAGGGCGCGCGCCTCGGCGTGGCGGGTGACCGCCCACATGGGCGGCATGCCCGGCGCGACCAGGCGCGCGACGGCCGACCGCGCACGGGCGGCGCCGTAGGTGGCCACGGGGTCGCGTGAGGACTCCGGGTCCGACAGGTCGATCTCGGCCGCGTTCATGGACTCCCGCTTTCTGAATGTCGACATCAGATGTTCATGTCATCCGGGTGGTGACGGTATCGTCGGCAGACATCGGGAAGCAAGCCAGTGGAGGACGATTGACGCCGCCGTCGCGCGCCGAGATGCAGCGGCGCAACCGGGCCAAGGTGCTCGCCGCCGCTCGCGACGAGTTCGGCGACAAGGGCTTCCGCGACGCGAAGATCGACGTGATCGCCGCCGCAGCCGAGCTCACCCGCGGCGCCGTCTACTCCAACTTCCCCAGCAAACGAGCGCTCTACCTCGCCGTCCTCGCAGCCGACGCCGATGCGGCCCCCGCGCCCGAGACCACGGGCGCCGCCCCGGACACCGCCGCCCAGGCGCTCGCCGCCCTCGCCCGCGGCCGGCTCGCCCGCCTGCCGCTGGCCGCCGACGACCACCGCGGGCCCGTCCGGCTCGCCGCCGGCCTCGAACAGGAGATCGCCGCCGAGGAACAGCTACGCACCCCGTTCGCGCAGCTCCAGGCGCTGACCGCCATCGTCGTCGGGCTGGCCCTGGAACAGACCCTGCGGCGCCGCGAGGACCGGCGGATGGTCCGCGTCGCCGAGACCGCGTTGACGCTGCTGCAGGGAGCCGCGCGCCTCGCCGTCGCCGCACCCGGCTTCGGCGAGCCCTTCACCGTCGTGCGCGCCTGCGAACTCCTCGCCGACGCCGACCTCGGCGACACCTGGGCCGAGCCCGCCTTCGCCGCCTACGCGCCGACACCCCGCCCCGTCGACGAGCCGTGGCAGCCGCCCACAGCCGTCGACGCGTTGCGCGGCAACGCGGTCACCGTCCCCGGCGACGGACTCGTCCTGGTACTCGGACTGCACCGGCTCGAGGCGTTCGAGCACGCCGTCCGGGCCGCGCCCCCCGGCACCCCGATCACCGCCGCACTCGTCACCGCCGACCCGCACGAGGCGGGCATGCTCGCCCGGCTCGTCGTCACCGAACTGGCCACCGCGCTGCACCCGATCTTCCCGACGCTGCTGCCAGCCGGGCTGCGGATCGTGCTCGACGACGACGGCGCACTCGCCGCCGCCGCGGGCGTGCCGTCGGTGTCGGACATGACGGAGGCCGGAATCCGGCTCGCCGGTGGGCGCGTCACCGCGCGCGCCGACGGCTGGGGTGCCGCCCACGCGATCGCCGCCGCCCGCTGAGCGCACCACCGGCCCCACCGACGCCCTCCGTCCGGCTCCGCCGACGGCAGCGAGATGGGCCGGGCGTCATTGTTCCGAGAGGTTGAGCCGCGGCCAGTCGGCCAGGTCGGCGAGCAGTCCGCGGTCGTGGGTCGCGATGACGACCGCGGCGTCGGTGGCGCGCAACGCCGCGGTGAGCTCGTCGACGAGGGCCGGCGAGAGATGGTTGGTCGGCTCGTCGAGGAGCAGGACGTGGGGCCGCGGGGCGAGGACCTGGGCCAGGTCGACGCGCCGCCGCGCCCCGACGGACAGCTCACCGAGCCGTCGCCCCACGTCGTCGGGGCCGAGCAGACCCAGGTCGGGCGGGGCAGCCGTGCCTGTGACGGCCCCGGACTCCTGACCGAGCCGTCCCACCCCGACGTCGGGCGCCACCGTGACCGTCCCCCGGTCGGGCTCGAGAGCCCCGGCCAGGACCGCGAGCAGCGTCGACTTGCCGGCGCCGTTGGGTCCGGTGACGACGAGCCGGTCACCCGAGGACAGCGCGACGTCGGTGCGCCGCAGCCGGCCCGCGACGCCGACGCCCTCGGCCCGCAGGAGCGTCGCCCCGGGGCGGGCCGGGAGGTGGGGCATCGTGAACCGCCGGGGCGGGGGCGGCACGTCGACGAGGCGGGCGTCGAGATCGTCCTGCCGGCGGTGCACGGCGCGGACCAGTGCGGGGGCCCGCGTCGCCCGCACGTGCCTGCCGGTGCCCTTCGGGGGACGCCAGTTGTCGCGCAGGCGGTTCTGCGCGGCGGAGAGGTCGTCGGCGAGCCGCCGGCGGTGCTCGACCTGCTCGGCGTACCGGGCTTCCCAGCGGGCGCGCTCGGCGTCGCGACCCGCGAGATGACCCGCCCAGCCGCCGCCGTAGGTGCGCGGTCGGCCGTCGATGGACGGATCGAGGTCGAGCACGGTCGTCGCGACGTCGGCGAGCAGCACCCGGTCGTGGCTGACGACGACCACGACCCCGGGGTGCGCGCGCAGCGCGGCGGTGAGGTGGTCGAGCCCGGCGGCGTCGAGGTGGTTGGTCGGTTCGTCGAGCAGCAGGACGTCGTGCCGTGCGCCGAGCAG
This sequence comes from Pseudonocardia sp., assembly GCF_050250275.1. Taxonomy (GTDB): domain Bacteria; phylum Actinomycetota; class Actinomycetes; order Mycobacteriales; family Pseudonocardiaceae; genus Pseudonocardia. Next base: position 11,371 of record NZ_JBFWOY010000005.1, on the reverse strand, counting down.
ACAGGCCAGCCGGACGCGGTGGCGTTGCCCGACCGACAGGGTGGGGAGCGGCCGGGCGCGGTCGTCGACGGCACCGAGGGCGGCGAGCGCGACGTCGACCCGGCGGTCGGCGTCCCAGGCGTCGAGTGCCTCGGCGGTGGCGAGGGCATCGGCGTAGGAGTCGCCCGGGTCTCCGCCGGCCAGGGCGGCCGCGGCCGTGTCCAGGGCGCGCAGCGCGGCGCGCGCACCGGCGAGCTCGAGATCGACCAGGTCACCGACGGTCCGCCCGCCACCGGCGGGGATCGTCTGGTCGGCGACGCCGAGACCCCCGGCGCGGTGCACCTCGCCGCGGTCGGGGGCGAGGGTGCCGGCGAGCACCGCGAGGAGCGTCGACTTGCCGCGGCCGTTCTCGCCGACGACGGCGATGCGGTCGCCGGGCGATGCGACGAGATCGAGGCCACGCAGGACGGGCCGGCCGCCGCGGGCGAGGTGGACGTCGACGGCGCGGACGTGGGCGGTGCGCAGGGGTGGGCGATGGCGCAGCACGGGATGCCTCCGGGCGCGGGCTGCAGCCCGCGGTGGGACCAGCAGGGACGACGAGATCGGCGCACGCGTGCGAGCCGCGGCGCCGGGAGGCGGACGTCGTCAGAGGTAGAGCTGGTACTCGGGCACGAAACGGACGTTATCCGGGGTCCGCGCCGCCGGTCGACCGGTTTTCGGGGGACCGTCCGCGGTAGCGGTGGAACAGACCCAGGATCGCCGTCAACGGCGCACCCGCATTTCCGGAACCGGAGAAGAGAGAGCGGACGACGGGATTCGAACCCGCGACCCTCACCTTGGCAAGGTGATGCGCTACCAGCTGCGCTACGTCCGCACGACCGGCGCCGGGCCGGGCGGAACAACGGTAGCCGACGCGACGCTCACGCCGGCCACCGGTGCCCCGCTCAGACCACGGCCCCGTCGGCACGTTTGCGAGCGTCCGCCCTCGGCCGGCCCGACGGCCGCTTCCTGCGGGTCCCCTGCTCGGCGTCCCCGAACCGGCGCTGCAGCGCGATCGTCACCGGTACCGCCACCGTGATCGTCGAGACGGTGCCCGCGACGATGCCCAGGATCAGCGCCAACGCGAAGTCGGCCAGCGTCTCCCCGCCCAGCACCAGCAACGCCGTCAGGATCACCAGCGTCGACAGGCCCGTGTTCACCGTGCGCGGCAACGTCGACAACACCGCGGAGCCCGCCACCCGGTGGAACGGCTCCTTCCGCCGCGTCGCCCGCTCCGCCCGCACCCGGTCGAACACCACCACCGAGTCGTTGACCGTGTAGCCGATGACCGTCAGCAGCGCCGCGACGAACACGCCGTCGATCGTGCGACCCGACCACGAGAACCAGCCGACGACGATCGCCACGTTCGCCGCCAACGCCGCCACCGCCCCCGCGCCGTACGTCCAGCGGAACCGCACCGCCAGATAGATCAGCTGCGCCGCCAACGCCACCGCCAGCGCGATCAACGCGCCCCGCGCCAGCTCCGCGCCCAGACTCGGCCCGATCAGCTCGTCCTGCTCCAGCTCCGCACCGCCGCCCGCGGCGGCGAGAGCGGCCCGCAGCGCGGACACGTCGGCAGCGACGATGTCGTTGCCACGAACGGAGATCCCGCCGTCACCGGTCGTCTGGACGGGCAGCCCGCCCAGACCCGCCTCGGCCACCGCAGCGCGGGCGGCGTCGGCGTCGACCGGGTTCGTCGTCGTGAACTCGACCGACCGCCCACCCGTGAACTCCACACCCAGGTCGAGCCCCCGCACCGCGACCCCCGCCAACGCCACCACCACGACCACCGCCGACACGGCGAGGTAGCGCCCCGCCGGCCGCAGCAGACCCGGGTCGACCTTGTCCAACCGGCGCCGCACCGGGCCGATCGTCGACAGCCCGGTCCACGCCGGGTGGGCGCGGATCACCTTGCGGCGCAGCAACCAGATCGTCATCAGCCGCGACAGCACCAGCGCCGAGAACAACGACACCACGACACCGAGGGTCAGCGTCACCCCGAATCCGCGCACCGGCCCCGACGCCAGCCAGAACAGCAACGCGCCGGCGAGCAGCGTCGTCACCGCCGAGTCGATCACCGCCGTGAACGCGCCCTGGTACCCGCGTTCCGACGCCCGCTCCAGCCGCGGCCGCTTCGCGAACTCCTCCCGCGCCCGCTCCGCCACCAGCACGTTCGCGTCGACCGCCATACCGATCGCCAGCACGAACCCCGCCAGGCCCGGCAACGTCAACGTCGCCCCCAGCGCGATCAGCCCCGCGTACGCCACCAACGCGTACCCCGCCAGCGCGATGACGGCCACCAGCCCGGCGAGCCGGTACGCCACCAGCAGGAACAGACCCGTCAGCGCCGTCCCGATCAACGCGGCCAGCACGCTCGCCTCGATCGCCGACGCACCCAGCGTCGGCCCCACCGTCCGCTGCTCGATGATCTCCACCGGCACCGGCAACGCGCCGCCCTGGATCAGGATCGCCAGCTCCTGGGCCTGCTCCACACTGAACGAGCCGCTGATCTGGGTGCTCCCACCCAGCATCCCGACGCCACAGCCGATCGACGGATCCAACTGCGGAGACGAGATCACCTGCGAGTCCAGGACGATCGCGATCCGCCGCGCCGGGTCCCCGGCCGGAGCGCACGCCGTCTGTGCCGTCAGCTGCCGCCACCTGTCCCCGCCCTCACCGGAGAACGAGACGTCGACGACCGAGCCGATCACCCCCTGCGAACCCGCTGCCGACTGCGCCGACTCCACGTCCTCGCCGACCAGCGCGGGCGGCCCCACGAGCAACGGCGCACCCGAGTCGTCGACGATCTGCTCGCTGTCCGCAGTCGGCGTGTTCAGCACAGGGCGGATCGTCAGCTGGGCGGTGCGGCCCAGCACCTCCGCCGCCTCCGCCGGGTCCTGCAGACCCGGCAGCTCCACGACGATGCGCCGCTCGCCCGACCGGTTCAGCGACGGCTCCGCGACGCCCAGGCCGTCGACCCGGCCGCGCAGCACCTCCAGGACACGGTCGGTGGCGGTCGAGTCGGCGGTGATACCCGGAGCGTCCCGGGTCTCCAGGACGATCTGCGTGCCACCCCGCAGATCCAGGCCGAGCGTGGGAGAACCGGTCGCGGCGACAGCGGCGGAACCGCCGACGACGACGAGCGCCGCGAGAGCGCGCGCGAGCAAGGGACGTTTCACGGGGACCTTCGGGGAGAGCCCGCACACGGTGCGCGGGACGACGGAGACGGACGGCTCAGGCCGCCGGCCCCGGAGGCCCACGCCCGCACCGTGGCGACCACGTCGCAGCAGGCCCCGCCGTCGCATCCTCGGGCGCGCACGTCCAGGACCCCACCGGGCGCGGGGTCCGGACCGCCGGCGCCGCAACAGCCGACACCGAGGACCCGGCGACGAGCGCCGACGCCTGCAGCACCGCGGCGTCCGACGCGGCGGACCGTCGCGTCCCCGGGTCCGTCCGCACCGGTGTCGCGGTCCCGACCGCCCGCGTCGCGCCATCCGCCACCTGGTGCGCCCGCGCCGACACCGGACCCGCCGGTACCAGCAATGCCACCAACAGCGTCAGGAGCACGGGCCACCGCAGCGGCACACGCGCGGCGACGCGGGACACGGCACTCCTCGGGGCTCGGGGGACGCCGCCACGGTACGGCGTTCCGTCACCACCTGTCCGGTTCGCCCACCTACGGGATGTGCAACCCCTGTGGAACGCACGTCGCGCCTTGCGGCCGCCGCGGCCGGGACGCACGGTGGAGGGACGGTCCGGGACCGTCGGTGAGCCGCTCCGCGCCTCTGGGACGCGCGAGGACGACTGAGGTTGCGTCGACTTCGGATGAACCTGCTGCGCTGCACGGCGCAACTTCACAGACGGCGGTAACAGCCCGTCTCTGTTCAACGCTGGGGAGATCAAGGAGATACGGCTCCCCGCTGATTATCTCCAGCTTCTGCAGATTCCTGGCGTCCGGCACCCCGACCGGCCGTCTCGTGCTGGAAGGACTGGACGTGAACAAGAACCTCCTCCGTGGCGCGTACGTCGCCGCCATGTCGGGCGGCCTACTGCTGCTGGCGAACACCGCCGCGCACGCCGACGAGAAGCACGGCGACTCGAGCCCGGTCAAGGCCAAGGACCTCATCACGTCCGCCGGCCCCGACTCGCACAACCGGTTCATCAACCCGACCGGCGGGAACGACGGCCCGCGTGGCGGGAACAACGAGGGCCCGCGTGGTGGGAACGAGGGCCCGCGTGGTGGGAACGAGGGCCCGCGTGGCGGGAACAACGAGGGCCCGCGTGGCGGGAACAACGAGGGCCCGCGTGGCGGGAACAACGAGGGCCCGCGTGGCGGGAACAACGAGGGCCCGCGTGGCGGGAACAACGACGGCCCGCGTGGCGGGAACAACGACGGCCCGCGTGGCGGGAACAACGACGGCCCGCGTGGCGGGAACAACGACGGCCCGCGTGGTGGGAACAACGAGGGCCCGCGTGGGGGCAACAACGACGGCCCGCGTGGCGGCCATCAGCACGGCGACCCTCGCGGTGGGCACCCGGGCGGCGTGAACAACGGCCACGGGCAGCAGTGCGGCTGCGGCGGCAACCACAGCGCCGACGACCACCGTCACGGTGATCGTGACCGGGACCGTGACCGCGGCGACTACCGTCATGGTGACCGGGACCGTGGCGACCACCGTCATGGTGACCGGGACCGTGGCGACCACCGTCATGGTGACCGGGACCGTGGCGACCACCGCCATGGTGACCGTGACCGGGACCGTGACCGCGGCGACCACCGCCATGGTGACCGTGACCGGGACCGTGACCGTGGCGACCACCGCCATGGTGACCGTGACCGGGACCGTGACCGCGGCGACCACCGCCATGGTGACCGTGACCGCGGCGACCACCGTCACGGGGACCGGGACCGCGGCGACCACCGTCACGGGGACGACCGTCGCGTCCAGGAGGCGCGTTGGGACCGCGGTGGCGACCCGCGTGGCGGCCACGATCGTGACCGTGGCAACCGGCAGTACGACGGCTGGAACCGCGGCGGCGACTGCGATGACGACAACGCTCCGGTCCGCGGCGGCGGCAACTGGGGTGGGCACGACCGGGGTGACCGTGGCAACGACCGGGGTGACCGTGGCAACGACCGGGGTGACCGTGGCAACGACCGGGGTGACCGTGGCAACGACCGGGGTGACCGTGGCAACGACCGGGGTGACCGCGGCAACGACCGGGGTGACCGCGGGAACGACCGGGGCGACCGTGACCGGAACGGCGACAACCGACCCAGCGGTAACAACCCCGGCCGGGTCCAGTTCGACGTCGACGGCCTCGTCAGGAACGTCCTGAACACCAGCCTGGGCCTCGCCGGCTTGCGCTGACCTTCGCGCCATCCGCCACGGCCCCCGCTTCCTCGTGAGGCGGGGGCCGTGTCGTGTGCAGGGTCAGCGCAGCAGCCGGTAGCGCAGGTGCGTCGCCCAGGGGGAGAGGACGACGTCGGTGCGCTCGAGCTCGACGTCCTGCTCGAAGCCCTGGAAGAGCCGTGTGCCGGCGCCCAGGATGAGCGGTGCGACCGTGACGACGAACTCGTCGACGTACCCGGCCGACAGCGCCTGCCGGATCGTCTCGGCGCCGCCCATCACGCAGACGTCGCGCTCGCCTGCGGTGTCCCGCGCGCGGTCGAATGCCGTGCGGAAGCCGTCGACGAAGGTGAAGCCGGTGTCGGCGGCGGGCTGGTCCCCGGGCCGGCGGGTGACGACGAACAGTGGCCGGTCCCAGGGGTTGCGGCCGCCCCAGGCTCCGGCGGAGTCGTAGGTGTTGCGGCCGCAGACGACGGCGCCGAGGCCCGCCATGACGTCGTCGAGGAACGCCCTGTCGACCGGGTCGGGTTCGCCGGTGGGTTCCTCGGCGTAGGTCCAGGGTCCGCCGAAGACCCAGTAGTGCAGTCGTTCCCCGCCGGTGCCGAGCCCGGCGTCGGGGCCTGCGTCGGGTCCGGTGACGTACCCGTCGAGGGAGGTGGTGATCGACGCGACGACCTTGCCCATGATGTGCCCCTTCCGTGTGGTCCTCCGTGTAGACGCTGGTGGGCACCGGAAGTCATCGGTGGGTCGGGGTGAGTCCGTCACGGGGGTCGGTGGTGGGGCGGCGTGAGCGGGCAGGTGAGTTCTGGACGCACACGGTGTCGCCCGCGAATCGTCGGCTCTCGGTGTTGCTCGACGATTCTGTTGCCGTGTCCGGCATCGTCGGCTCGCGCACCCGGGCCGGGTCGTCGCGATCATCGCTGGGTGTGCTCGTTCGCGGTGCGCGCGCTCCCGCCGGGCTCGCTCGCCGACATGGTGAGAGCAGGTAGGAGATCGCCGTCGCCCTGACGGGAGCTGCTCGATCCCGGCGCGCTGGGGTGGGTGTGGGTGGAGCAGCTGGTCCAGGCCGCCGCGGTGTCGAGGCTGTCGGGCGGGTGACGAGCCGTCGTTCGTGCGTGTCGCGGGCCCTCGATCCGGAGCGGTGACAAGGGGGGCGCCCCCCGTCGAGAAGGGGGGTCGGGCCCGCGTTCTCGTAGGGCCTGCACGCTCGAACCCATGGCTCGGGCGCGGCATTCTGTTCATGCACGGCAGCAACCACGAGCTCGCCGTCACCGCGGGTCATGGGGGCATTCGCGGTGGCGGCGTCACGACGAGCCGCCCGCCGGACGACGACCGGCGGGCGGCTCGGTCATGTCGAGGGCCCGCAGCAGTCGTCGCCGTCGGCGCATCCGGTGTGGTGGGTCCCGGCGGGTGCGCAGCAGAGGTCGCCGCGCCAGGCGTTGCGCGCCTCGCGGAGGGCGAGGGCGGCGAGGACGAGACCGGCGACGGGGTCGGCCCACCACCAGTCGAGCGTGGAGTCGAGCAGCAGGCCGAGGAGGACGGCTGCCGACAGGTACGTGCAGAGCAGGGTCTGGCGGGAGTCGGCGACGGCGCTCGACGAGCCGAGCTCGCGGCCCGCCCGACGTTGCGCCCAGGACAGCAACGGCATGATCGCGACGCTCAGCGCGACGAGCGTGATGCCGACCGTGGAGTGTTCCGCCTCGGTGGCGCCCGCCAGCCCGCGTATGGACTCGACCGTCACGTACACGGCGAGTGCCGCGAACGAGCCGGCGATGATGCGCAGGGTGACGCGTTCGCGTCGTTGCGGGTCGGGGCCGGAGAACTGCCAGGCGACCGCGGCGGCGGAGCTGACCTCGATGACGGAGTCGAGGCCGAACCCGATGAGCGCGATGGAGCCGGCGGCGGTGCCCGCCGCGATCGCGACGACGGCTTCGACGACGTTGTAGGTGATGGTTGCAGCGACGAGCAGCCGGATGCGGCGGGTGAGGATGCTGCGGCGCGCGTCGGGCAGGAGGGTCATGTCGCGGCGGCAGGTGTGGTGTGGGCGGGGCGGAGGGCGACGGTGTCGCCGGTCTCGGCGAGCAGGTGTTCGGCGGAGCGCAGCAGATCGACGAGCTCGGGTCGGGTCAGCGAGTAGAACGACTGCCTGCCCTGGGTGCGGTAGTCGACGATGCGGCAGCCACGCAGGCAGGCCAGGTGCGACGAGACGGTCGACTGCGGCAGTTCGAGCAGCCGGCTGAGGTCGACGACGCGTGCTTCGCCCTCGGCGAGGCGCTTGAGGATGGCCAGCCGTGTGGCGTCGCCCAGGGACCGGAAGAGGGCCACAGCCGCATCCATCGACATCCGCCGATGATAGTGGCAGCATCCGATGATCGGTACCCGTCCGCGGTCGCGCACGATGGGCGCCATGACCGACGCCCCGGCGACGCCGTACCTCGCCGTCGACCTCGACGTGCTGTCCCGCAACCTCGACAACACCGCCCGGTGGGCCCGGGAACGTGGGTTGCGGCTGCGCCCGCACGCCAAGACGCACAAGAGCCCGGAGATCGCCCGTCGCCAGATCGAGTCCGGCGCGGTGGGCCTCACCGTCGCGACCGTCGCCGAGGGCGAGATCTTCAGCCGCGCCGGCGCCACGGACCTGTTCGTCGCCTACCCGGTATGGGCGGCGGGTGTGCGCGGTGCGCGGCTGCGGGCTCTCGCGCAGGGTGTCGACCTACGCGTCGGCGTCGACTCGGCCGAGGGGGCCCAACACCTCGGCATCGCGCTCGCGGGGACGTCGGCGTCGGTGATGGTCGAGGTCGACTGCGGGATGCGACGCACCGGCGTCGCGCCCGGCGAGGTGGTGGAGGTCGCCCGTGCCGCCGACCGGGCGGGGGTTCGTGTGGCGGGGGTGTTCACCTTCCCCGGGCACGGCTATGCACCCGGCGCCGCCGCCCAGGCTGCCGCCGACGAGGCGGTCGCGCTTGCGAAGGCCGCAGAGTTGCTGCGCGGCAGCGGGTTCGACGATCTCGAGGTGAGTGGCGGGTCCACGCCGACGCTCGCGCACTCCGATGCGACGGTCCTCACCGAGGTCCGGCCCGGTGTCTCTGTGTTCAACGACGCCCAGCAGGTCGAGCTCGGCACCTGCGGCTGGGAGGACCTGGCCCTGACCGCCGTCGGGACCGTCGTGTCCCGCGGTGACGGCCGGTTCGTCCTCGACGCGGGTGGCAAGGTGCTGGGTGCGGACCGCCCGGGATGGGCGACGGGCGCGGGGCGCGTCCCGTCGATGCCGGACGCCCGGGTCGTCCTGCTTTCGGAGCATCACGCGGTCGTCGAGGTCCCCCTCGGCACGGCCGTGCCCGAGCTGGGCGAACGGGTCGCGATCGCGCCGAACCACGTCTGCGCGGCGGCCAACCTCGCGCGCGAGTACGTCGTGGTCGTGGGCGGCCGGGTGACCCGCTGGCCGATCACCGCGGCGGGCGCGAACACCTGACCGGGTGCGGTCACACGGCGTCGCCGACGACGACCCGGACGACGTTGGCGACCTCTGCGAGGTCGCGTGTCCCCGCCCCGACACCGATGGCCCGCGGCACCATGTGCGGCATCGGCCCCCACGACGTCACCGCCGCCGCGAGCAGCGCCGCGCCGGTCGGCGTGCACATCTCCCGCGGTGCCGGACCCGCGTAGCACGGAGCCCCCGCCACCCGCAGCACCTCGAGCGTCGCGGGTGCGGGGATCGGCACCAGACCGTGACTGCCGCGACTCGTCCCGCTGCCCAGTGCGACTGGACTCGCGTGCACGGAGTGCAGCCCCAGCAGGTGCAGCGCCGTAGCCACCCCGACGACGTCCGCGATGGCGTCCAACGCCCCGACCTCGTGGAAGTGCACGTCGTCGGGGGTGGTGCGGTGCACCCGCGCCTCGGCCGCGGCCAGCCGGGCGAAGGCGTCGTGGGCGAGCGTCGCGACCGGCTCGGGCAGTCCGGCCGCGTCGAGGACGACACGTACGGCCTTCCACGTCCGGTGCTCCGGGTCGGGCGCGGTGTCGACGTCGACCTTCAGCGCCCCGATGCCGTGCCGCTCGACCTCGTTGCGTCGCAACGTGATCGGCTCCACCCCAAGGCGGGCGACGTGGTCGGCGACGACGTCGAGATCCGCCCCCGCATCGACGAGCGCGGCCAGCAGCATGTCGCCCGCAGCCCCTGCGGCGCAGTCGATCCACGCGATCGGCCGGGCCGGGACGCTCAATTGACGACCCGCACCGTCAGCGGGTAGCGGAACTCCTCGCCGTTGCCGGCCCTGATCGTCCCGAGCACGACGAAGACCAGGTAGAAGACGCCGTAGAGCGGCAGCAGCACGAACCCGATGAGCACGAACATGAGCAGCGCGAAGACGACCGTCAGGACGAATGCGTTGAGCTGGAAGTTCAGCGACTCGACGGCATGCCTGCGCACGTACGGCGAGACGTTGCCACGGACGAGCAGCACGACCAGCGGCGCGACGAGGCCCAGCGCGAACCAGGCGGTCACGATGCTGCCGACGTGCGCGGCCATCGCCCAGTTCCGGTCCTCGGCCGTGACGGGGACGGGCTGGTTGCGCGGATCCCATGAGCCCGGTGGAGGCGGAACGGTCATGCGCCCATTCAAACAGTTCAGGTCGGTCCCGACGGGTGGAATCCGGTCTCCGGGTGGGCTGGCGCGCGCGCCCGCCGGAGGACAGGGTGATCCCGGATCAACACGACCGGAGCGTGCGTGGAGTGGAGGACGGGAGCTCGATGACGGAGGACCAGGGGCCCACGGGGCCCATCGTGGTGGTGACGGGTGCCGGATCGGGTATCGGGAAGGTCGTGGCCCGCGCGTTCCTCGGTGCGGGGTACCGCGTCGCGGTGACGGGCCGCCGTCGTGAACGCCTCGACGAGGCCATCGACGGAGCCGCCGGTGCCGCCGAGGCCCTCGTCGTGCCGGCGGACGTCGGCGACCCGGACTCCGTCGACGGGCTCTTCGCCGCGGTGCGCGAGCGGTGGGGCCGGGTGGACGTGCTGTTCAACAACGCCGGCACGTTCGGTCCGGCCGCCACCCCGGACGAGATTCCGGTCGACCTGTGGCTCGACACGGTGCGCACCAACCTCACGGGGGCCTTCCTCTGCGCGCGCGCAGCCTTCGCGACGATGCGCGCCCAGTCGCCCCAGGGCGGCCGGATCATCAACAACGGCTCCATCTCCGCTCAGGTGCCGCGCCCATGGAGCGCGGCGTACACGTCGACGAAGCACGGGGTCACCGGCCTGACCAAGTCGTTGTCGCTGGACGGGAGGCCATTCGGCATCGCGTGCGGCCAGATCGACATCGGCAACGCCGCCACCGACATGACCGCGGGCTTCTCTGCGGGCGCTCGCCAGGCCGACGGCTCCACCGCCGCCGAGGCGACCTTCGACGTCGCGCACGTGGCGGACGCGGTGCTCTACATGGCAGGCCTTCCCTTGGAGGCGAACGTCCAGTTCCTGACGATCGCGGCGCGCACGATGCCCTACATCGGTCGCGGCTGAACGAATTTTCGACGAGTTCCGGCCCGCTGACCTGCGGCGACTCGATCATGGCCCCGGTAATGGCGGGCCGGCACGTCGATCGTGGACGTGACCTGGGTCATGAAGTCGGCCGAAACGGGCCCGAAACAGGCCTGTCGTCGCAGGTCAGACACCATGCAGGGGGGCGATTTGCACCTGCCGGAAGGGCTGCTGTAACTTTCTTCCTGTCAGCGAGACGCCGGACAGAACGGGCCCCACGGGGAACGGTCACCAGGCCCGCTGGCCACCTTCCTCGCAGGGTTCGGTAGGCTTTCGGGTCTCCGGTTGTGAGTGCCCCGGATTCCGGTCTCTTGGTTGAGGCTGGTTGGTGGTGTGCGGGTGTCTTTTGAGAACTCAACAGTGTGTCGAGCTTGTTTTTGAATTGGCGGTTTGTGCCAGTTTGTTTTGTGCTCGCATTTCGGATCCCGTCCGGGTGTGGGTGCCAGTTTGTTTGTCAGGGTTTTGTT